>NZ_JALJRB010000098.1 GCF_022968795.1 Desulfatitalea alkaliphila | reverse complement strand
CTCGCCCACCTTGACAATACCGCGCTCCACACGACCCGTGACCACCGTGCCGCGACCCGAGATACTGAACACATCCTCGATGGGCATCAAAAACGGCTTGTCGATGTCACGCTCCGGCTCCGGAATGAACGAGTCGATCGCATCCATCAACTCGAATATGCACTTGGCCTCCGCGCTGTCCGGATCATCCGACTCCAGCGCCTTGAGCGCGCTGCCGCGAACAATCGGCGTGTCGTCGCCCGGAAACTCGTACTTGCTCAAAAGCTCCCGCAACTCCAACTCCACCAGCTCGATCAGCTCCTCGTCGTCGACCATGTCGCACTTGTTCAAAAACACCACAATACGCGGCACACCCACCTGACGCGCCAGCAAAATGTGCTCCCGCGTCTGGGGCATCGGACCGTCATCGGCCGCCACCACCAATATCGCACCGTCCATCTGCGCCGCACCCGTGATCATGTTCTTGATGTAGTCGGCGTGGCCAGGACAGTCCACGTGCGCGTAATGACGT
>NZ_JALJRB010000097.1 GCF_022968795.1 Desulfatitalea alkaliphila | reverse complement strand
GCGTCATTACGCGCACGTGGACTGTCCGGGCCATGCCGACTACATCAAGAACATGATCACCGGCGCGGCACAGATGGACGGAGCGATCTTGGTGGTGGCGGCCGATGACGGTCCGATGCCCCAGACGCGGGAGCACATTTTGCTGGCGCGTCAGGTGGGTGTGCCGCGTATCGTGGTGTTTCTGAACAAGTGCGACATGGTCGACGACGAGGAGCTGATCGAGCTGGTGGAGTTGGAGTTGAGGGAGCTTTTGAGCAAGTACGAGTTTCCGGGCGACGACACACCGATCGTTCGCGGCAGCGCACTCAAGGCGCTGGAGTCGGACGATCCGGACAGCGCGGAGGCCAAGTGCATATTCGAGTTGATGGATGCGATCGACTCGTTCATTCCGGAGCCGGAGCGTGACATTGACAAGCCGTTTTTGATGCCCATCGAGGATGTGTTCAGCATCTCGGGTCGCGGCACGGTGGTCACGGGTCGCGTGGAGCGCGGTATAGTCAAGGTGGGCGAA
>NZ_JALJRB010000096.1 GCF_022968795.1 Desulfatitalea alkaliphila | reverse complement strand
TAAAATGAATTCGATGTTGAACGCGCCATTTTTCTCACGGTTTTGCACCGGTTGATGGTTTCCGGATCGGACCGTTTTTGCAGCCGCTGGTGCCGCGATTACATCATCGACGGCATCGAAGGACTGGACCTTCATCATCTTTACCGCGCCATGGGTTTTTTGGGTGAGCAGATCGGCGGGACGGACGACGGCTCCGGCATTTCGCCGCGCTGCAACAAGGATTTGGTTGAAGAGCTCTTGTTTTCTTATCGTCGCGACCTGTTTTCGAATCTGGATCTGGTCTTTTTCGATACCACCTCGATTTACTTCGAGGGCCGTGGCGGAGAGAGCATCGGTCAAAGAGAATTCAGCAAGGATCATCGGCACGATCTTGTCCAGATGGTGGTCGGGGCGGTTATCGACGATGAGGGCCGGCCGATTTGTTGCGAGATGTGGCCCGGCAATACGACCGATGTCACAACGCTTTTGCCTGTGGTCGAGCGGCTCAAGCAACGCTTCAACATCAATCGCGTTTGCATT
>NZ_JALJRB010000095.1 GCF_022968795.1 Desulfatitalea alkaliphila | reverse complement strand
CCGCCTCGGCCCTGGCCCATACCGCCTGTCTGGAAGGTTACACGACCCTGTTTGCAACGGCCGTCGATGTGATCAACACCCTGGCGGCCGCCCAGAGCGCGGGCCGTATGAAACAAGAGATTAAAAAGTACACCCGGCCGGCCCTCTTGGTCCTCGACGAGCTGGGCTTTTTGCCCATCGACAAGGCCGGGGCCGATCTGCTGTTCCAGGTCATCAGCCGGCGCTACGAGCAAGGGGCGATGGTGATTACCTCCAACAAGGCCTTCAAGGACTGGCCGGAGATCTTCAACAACGACAGCACGCTGACATCGGCGATCCTGGATCGATTGCTCCATCACGCCGAAACCGTTGTCATCCAGGGAAAAAGCTACCGCATGAAAGAGAAAATCGAAATCTGAGACCCGTTGAAAACCGATTGCCGGAGCAGCCAGGTACCGGCTCCGGCAACACTCAAACCCCTTGAAGTCGGGTACATTTTTAAACCGCCGGTTTTAGGGCATTTTGGCACCGCCGCTGGCA
>NZ_JALJRB010000094.1 GCF_022968795.1 Desulfatitalea alkaliphila | reverse complement strand
AAAATATGAATTCGATGTTGAACGCGCCATTTTTCTCACGGTGTTGCACCGGTTGATGGTTTCCGGATCGGACCGTTTTTGCAGCCGCTGGTGCCGCGATTACATCATCGACGGCATCGAAGGGCTGGACCTTCATCATCTGTACCGCGCCATGGGTTTTTTGGGGGAGCAGATCGGCGGGACGGACGACCCCTCCGTCATTTTGCCGCGCTGCAACAAGGATCTGGTTGAAGAGCTCTTGTTTTCTTATCGTCGCGACCTGTTTTCGAATCTGGATTTGGTCTTTTTCGATACCACCTCGATTTACTTCGAGGGCCGTGGCGGAGAGAGCATCGGTCAAAGAGGATTCAGCAAGGGCCATCGGCCCGATCTTGTTCAGATGGTGGTCGGAGCGGTGATCGACGATAAGGGCCGGCCGATTTGTTGTGAGATGTGGCCCGGCAATACGACCGATGTCACAACGCTTTTGCCCGTTGGCGAGCGGCTCAAGAAGCGCTTCAGCATTAATCGGGTTTGCATC
>NZ_JALJRB010000093.1 GCF_022968795.1 Desulfatitalea alkaliphila | reverse complement strand
CTGGGCCCGGCTTTGCACAATCTCCACTTTGATCGGGGTGAACTGTTTCACACTGCCGGCAAGCTCGCTGCAAGCGGCGGCTTGCTCCGGGGCCGATACGCGCTTGCGCGGTCGTGGCGTGCCCGACGCTCTTTTGGCTGGAAGCGCCAAAATCCCCTGACTTTCCAGCCGTTCCAAGAATTGAAGGCCTTCGGGCCACTTGAGCCGGCCGGTGGGCCTTTTCCAGTCGAGCAGTTCGCAGATAGTATGCGCCAATTCGTTGCGACTGATACCTTCGCAGGTGCTGACAACCTCTTGGATCAGCGCCACCTCCTGAGCAGAAATCTCTCGGCCGCAAAATTTGTAGGGCTTTTCTCCTGGATGCATGCCATTGTCCTTTCGCTATCATCACATAGCGCAACAATGGTGTCATGTTCAGCGAAAAATGATCGCAACCGGAAAATTTTTTCATCGGGATTTTCAAAACCTCCCGAGTACCCGTACAAAAGGCAGACATATGCTTTATCGCAATTGCTATCTCGGCCAATGCAGCTGG
>NZ_JALJRB010000092.1 GCF_022968795.1 Desulfatitalea alkaliphila | reverse complement strand
CGCGTTTGGGCGAGCCTTGAAAAGACGCCGCAGGAGGTGATCGAAGAGGTGTTCGAAGAGGCGGGCCGCCGGGACCCTTTGCATCAAAAAAGATGGGTTGCCCTGGTGGACGGCAATAAACACCAGATTCGCATCCTGCGCCGCATGGCCAAGGAAAAGGGCATCGATTTGACCCTCATCGTCGATATCATCCATGTCACCGAGTACCTGTGGGATGCGGCAAGGGTTTTTCATCCAACACCCGGCCAAGAGCAGGAAAGCTGGGTCAGAGTCCGTCTTCTGGAGATTCTGCGCGGTAATGCCGGATATGTGGCCGGAGGCATGCGACGCAGCGCCACCTTGCGAAATCTTGCCGCCTATGATCGCAAACCCGTGGATACCTGCGCGGACTACCTGCTCACTTATAGCCCCTATCTGAAGTACAATCGTTATCTTGATCAAGGATATCCCATTGCAACGGGGGTCATTGAAGGCGCCTGCCGTCATCTGGTCAAAGACCGCATGGAAATCACCGGCGCACGTTGGAGCCTTCAAGGTGCCGAAGCCATTTTGCGTCTTCGAGCCTTGCGTGCCAG
>NZ_JALJRB010000091.1 GCF_022968795.1 Desulfatitalea alkaliphila | reverse complement strand
AGAATCAGCTTGGATTCACTGTCCTGGCAAAACAGCGTCAAAGCCCCTTTCATGCGTTTTCCGCGTGCCCCGGCCCAATGTTTTTCCAGCACGGACTGCTCACCGAAGTGCGGCACCGTATGAAAGTCGAGATTGACCAGCGTTCCATCATACAAACCGAGCTTGGAGGCATTTTGGATGAATTGCTTTTGCAAGTTCACGATCTGCATCTCATCCAATGAGTACGAGTAAGTGGACATCGCCGTGCATTTGGGCAATGCATTGAGCCCGGCGAACAGCCCCAGGGCAGGATCGAAGGCATGGTCGCCGACATGGGCGTAGCGCTCGTTGCCGATCAACTTGAGCGCAAGGAAAGAGAGCAGGTAATTGGTGGCCGGGATGATCTTGGTTCCGGGCAGACCTGCCGCCCGTGCGATGGCGCCGATATCGAGCTGCCGCAAAAATGGCGCGAACAAAAACACTCCGGCATTGTCCGAGTTGAGCCGTTGCCCGTCCAGATCCGCCAAAGAGACGATCTCGGAACGTTCCGGGATTTGAGCCCCTTTGACCGTTACGCCGGTTTTGACCCGCGTGCGCCGCGGCAATCTGGGAAAGCCTTCCTCTGCAATGACGCGCTCAACGGTTCT
>NZ_JALJRB010000090.1 GCF_022968795.1 Desulfatitalea alkaliphila | reverse complement strand
CCAGGCGGTCGAAGAACCGCCTGCTGAAGGCAATGTCTGTCATCTGGTCCTCACCTGGGTGCACCAATAACACAGGGCAACGCTTGAAATGCTCCGGCGCAATGGCAGGTGTTGTGGACATGATCGACTGAAGGAAAGATAGTGGAATGCCGGTTGCGCCTCCGAAGGGATCCTTTGCGACTATTCGCGAGAGTTCGGCGTTATTGGAGATGGCATAGAGCTTGGACAAGAGTCGTGCAGGTAGCCGAAGACCTGTCATGAGAGCGGGTGCTCGTTGTACCAGATGGAGCGTTAAACGGCTCAAGCGCACGAAACGCGATATGCCTGCAGCCACTTCCGCATCTGTCATATCGACGAAGGCTGTTGCTATCAGTCCTGATACATTCGCTTTGCAAGCGACATGATAGGCAACCATTCCACCGAGGCTCAAACCAAACAGAACAATAGGTCGGGGATCACGTAGCAACTCAGCCTCAACGATGTCTTGCAGGCATTCTGTCCATTCGGAGAAAATGAATCGATTCCTGGGGTTGCTGGTCAGACCGTAACCTGGAAGGTCTGGTGAGACGACCTCGCATAAATCCGGCCGGAAAGGAGCACCAAACCCCAGAACAATCCGGCCATAACCGCCGATGCCATGGACCACCACGAGCTTCAGCGGTGCTTCCGGAGCTGCAAGCCGATCAACATGCACT
>NZ_JALJRB010000009.1 GCF_022968795.1 Desulfatitalea alkaliphila | reverse complement strand
TTTGGCGCCAAAACGCGCAGTACCCGGCCCCCCGACCCACCCGCCGGCGGTCGTTCAACGCTCCCAACCGCCGCCGGCATCCATCAAACCTCCATTCCACGGGCGTTTACCGAACCACACAATTGATCGGCTTCATCAACGTTTGCCCACTGCGTACCGAACGAGAGCGTGGATTGAGGCGATATAAATATCTGCGTCGTGCCGGGAAATCTCACCACCCCGAACCCGTTTCAACGGATTGCGAATCGACGGCTGGCGGATTTGCCAAGATCGGGATTGCCGCAATCAACGACCAGGGGACCGCGCGCTTGGATAATCATTGAAGGATTTCATTTCTTGTCCCAATTATCCTCCGGTGATAGGGTTTAGATGATCGACAGGGCGGACACCGAGTTGATAAGATCAACCGTGTTCACACGGATCGCAATGTTCACCAATATTCACATTGATCGAAGATTTTTCCGGCGCTGCCGATCTACTCTTGCTGCGATTCCCCCCGCGGCCGCTGGATTATAGTAATCGGAGGTCTGCAATGTACGAAAATATCAACGACCTGCTCAAACAAATCGCACTGGGCGAAGACTCTGTTCTTGAACTAAAGTCGGTGGAAATCAGTGGTAACAAAGTCATCGGCCCGCGCAAAGATAGTATGGCCGACGAGCTGGCAGCCATGGCGAATACGGCATCCGGCGTCATTGTGCTGGGTGTTGACGACAAAACCAGGGAGATTCAAGGGGTGCCGCGGGAGAAGTTGGACCTCGTTGAAGACTGGATTCGTTCCATCTGTAACGACGCCATTGACCCCCCGCTGGATTGCGTCATCCGCAAACGCATTCTTCCCGACCAGCAAGGTATCGAGAAAGCCATTCTCCGCATCGATGTGCCCCGCAGCCTGTTTGTCCACAAAAGTCCCAATGGTTATTTCCGCCGTATCGGCAGTTCCAAGCGGGAAATGAAGCCGGATGTTCTGGCCCGGTTGTTTCAACAACGCAGCCAAGCACGACTCATTCGCTTCGATGAACAAACGGTTCCAGGCACTACCATGGAGGATTTGAACCCCAAGCTTTGGAACCGGCTTCGCACGGTCATTTCACCAAAAGAGGATCGGGAGTTTCTCGAAAAGTTAAAACTCATTGCCAAGGACGAAGACGGCGAAATGCGGGCAACGGTCAGCGGCCTCCTGATGGCCTCGGATTCGCCGACGTCTTTTATGTCCAGCGCTTTCATTCAGGCCGTTTGCTATCGAGGCACCGAACGCAACGCCGCCTACCAGTTGGATGCCAAGGACATCACCGGCCCACTCGATAGCCAGATCCGTGATGGTTGCAAGTTTGTGGAGCGTAACATGCGGGTTTTTGCCATCAAAGCGCCCAACCGAATCGAAACCCCGCAGTTTTCCATGAATGCGGTTTTCGAGGCGGTGGTCAACGCAGTCGCCCACCGGGATTACTCTATTTATGGTTCAAAAATTCGCCTGCACCTGTTTTCGGACAGGCTGGAGCTGTTCTCCCCCGGCACGATCCCCAACACCATCACGATTGAGAGCATTTCGGAACGACAATCGGCACGAAACGAATTGATCAGTTCCTTGTTGGCCCGTTGCCCGATGAATGTCGATGCCGTCGGTAGCCGGCGCAACTTCATCATGGACAAGCGCGGCGAGGGCGTGCCGATCATCATCACTGAAAGCGAGCGACTGTCGGGAAGGCGGCCTGTGTACAGGCTTCTTGATGATGCCGAACTGATGCTGACGATTTTTGCAGCACAACCACCGCACGAAAAAGATAGTTTTGAGTTGTAAGTTACGGTTCATGCCGTGGCACCTGCCTCGGCTTCCGGAGGCTTTCGGATCAGCCGCACCAGGGGCAGGCTGAACAGGGGGACGGCGGCCAGGATCCAGAAGGTGGTTTCCAGGCCGATGTGGTCGGCCAGAAAGCCGGAGAGGGCCGTGCCCAGGCCTCCGGTGCCGAAGCCGAGGCCCAGGATCAGTCCCGAGGCCAGGCCGAGGTAGCGAGGCAGCAGTTCCTGGGCCAGGACCACGGTGACGGAAAAGGAGGCCAGCAGGGCGGCGCCGGAGAGGCCGGCCAGGAGCCAGACCCACGGGCCGTGGGACAACAGCAGCAGGGCGGCCAGCAGGGGGTAGAGCAAAAAGCTGCCCACGATCACTTTTTTGCGGCCGATGGTGTCGGACAGGTGACCGCCGAACAGTCCGGCCACCGCGCCGCAGGCGAGGTAGACGGTCAGCAGCAGGCTGCCCGATTGCAGGTGCATGCCGCGGGCCTGGAAGAACAGCGGCAGGTAGGTGATCATGCTCATGTAGACCCAGGAGCGCACGGTGACCAGCAGGCAGACGGCGGTGACCGAGCGCCAGGGTACGGGCGGGTAATCGACGGCGGCGGTTGCAGCGGCCGCGGGCGACACCGCTTCCCGGCGCAAAAAGTCGTTGGGGTAGAAGGAGATGATCAGGAAGAGCAGCAGGCCGACGGGGATCAACCCCACGGTGCCGTGCAGGCCGATGCCGAGCACCAGCAGGCTGCCGATCACCGGCCCCAGGGCGAAGCCCAGGTTGCCGCCGGTGGAGAAGATGGCGGCGCCCAGGCCTCTTTTCAGGCCGCTGGCCAGGTAGACGGCCATCATGGCCCGGGGGTGGAAGGCGGCGGTGCCCAGGCCGGCCAGGCCCACCAGCAGCACGGCGGTGGCGTAGTTGGGGGAGAGCCCCAGCAGGCCCATGGCCACGGCGGTCCAGAGGATGCCGCCGGGAACGAACCAGCCGGTGCGCACCCGGTCGGAGATGTAGCCGAACAGGGGCTGGATCACGGAGGAGGAGAAGTTGAGCAGCAGCATCATCAGGCCCACCTGAAAGTAGCTCAGCTCGAACAGCTCCTTGAGGCGGGCGGCCACCACCGGCAGGATGCCTTGGGAGGCGTCCACGGCGACGTGGCCGAGAAACATCAGCAGCAGAGGGATCTTGTCCATAGCGCGATTTCCGGTCGATTGGTCGTTCAGGCGGTCGGTGACTGTTCCTGGCGCAGCACCCGCTTGAGCATCTTGCCGGCGGGGTCCCGGGGGATGTCGTCGCGGAACAGAAAGGTTTTGGGCACGCGGTAGTCGGGCATTTGGGCGCGGCAGTGATCGAGCAGCGCTTTACGGTTTTCCGTGGCTCCGTCGGCGAGCACCACCAGGGCGATGACCGTCTGGCCCTTGATGCGGTCGGGGATGCCGATCACGGCGGCGTCCCGGACCGCCGGGTGGGCTTTGAGCACAGCTTCCACCTGGCTGGGATAGATATTGAAGCCGCTGGAGAGGATCAGGTCGTCCTTGCGGTCCACCAGGTAGAAGAAGCCGTCCTCGTCCATGCGGGCCAGGTCGCCGGTGTACAGCCAGCCGTCGCGCAGGGCGCTGGCGGTCAACACCGGGTTTTGCCAGTAGCCTTGCATGATCTGGGGGCCGCGCACGGTCAGCTCGCCGATTTCATTGGGCGCGCAAACGCGCTCGCCGGTTTCGATGTCTACGATGCGCGCATCGGTACCCGGCACAGGCAGGCCGACGGATCCTTTGGGGCCGCCCATGGGATAGGGGTTGATGTGGGTGGTGGAGCCGGCTTCGGAAAGACCATAGGCTTCCATTATCCGCCGTCCGGTGAGTTGCTCGAAACGCTCGTGGATGGCTACGGGCAGGGGGGCGCCGCCGCTGCTGGCCACCTGGATGGAGGAGAGGTGGTCGCGGAGGGTTGCGTCGTCCACCGTGAGCAAGGCGCCCCAGATGCTGGGCACGGCGGGAAAGGAGATGGGCCGGTGATCGGCCAGGGTTTGGGTCAGGGACACCATGTCCATGGCGTCCATGCGCGGCATCAGGATCATGCGGTATCCTTTGAGGACGCTGATCAGCAGGCAGGCGGACATGCCGAAGACGTGGAAAAAGGGGATCATGCAGATCACGGCGGCGTTGCCGGCGCCCTGGATGCCCACCCAGCAGTCGGCCTGGTACACGCTGGCCACCACGTTGGCGTGGGTCAAAGTGGCGGCCTTGGGCGCACCGGTGGCGCCGCTGGTGTACTGCAGCACGGCCACGTCCCTCGGCGCCACCCTCCCATCGGGTTCGGCGTCGCCGTCGGCCGAGGCAATAAAATCAGCGAAAATCAGCGGCCGGGGTGCGTTATCGCCCAGTGCCAGCTCTTTTTCCAGGCCGAAAACAGAGTGCAGAATCACCGTTTCCACGCCCGTCGCGGCGATGACGGCATAGATGTTCTGGGCGAACAGGTCCAGGGAGACAACGGCCCGGGCGCCGGCGTCGTTCAGGCAGCGGGCCAGCTCTTCGCCCTGGATGCCGACGCTGATGTTGACCACCACGGCGCCGATTTTGAGAATGCCGAAATAGGTGATCACGTAGGTGGGGGAGTTGACCAGGATCAGGGCGACCCGGTCCCCCTTTTGGATGCCGGCGGCCTGCAAGGCGCGGGCGAAGCGATTGACCCGCTGGTTGAGTTCGGCGTAGGTCATCCGGATGTCGTTGAAGCAGATGGCGATGTCATCGGGATGATCGGCAGCGTTGTCCAGCAGGAACTGGTGAACGGGCACTTGGGGCACTTCGATGGTGTGGGGGGTGTGGGCAGCGTATTGCGCGAGCCAGGGTCTGTGGATTTCCATGGCAACCGTCCTTTGCGTCAGGGGTTCAATCGGTAAGCGAAGCGGCACCGCTTGCGCCATTGCCGGCAACGACCGCGTGGATGAAAGTGCGCATGGGGGCCATCACCGCCGCCCGGCGCTGGTGATGGGGGATGTGCCCGGCGCCGGGCACCAGCAGCGAGCGGGCCGGTCCGCCCACCCCGGCGGCGATGTCCGCCAGGTGGCGCGGAGTGGCGAAGGCGTCCTTTTCACCCTGGATCGCCAGCACCGGACAGCGCACGCGGGAGAGCAACCCCTGAATGTTCCAGTCGGCGAAGGCATCGGAAAGCCAGGTGGCGGACCAGCGCTCGAACAATCCATCCAGGTCGGCATCGTGGTGCTTTTGCAGGCGCGCGCGCAGCTCGCCCCGGCGATAGGCGTCGACCACCTCGCGGATGCCGCGCCGGGTGATCTCCTCGACATAGATGTGGGCCGCCTCGGTGACGATGCCGGCCACGGCCTCGGGATAGCGCGCCGCATACATCAGGGCGATGGTGCCGCCGTCGCTGTGGCCGATCAGGATGGCATCGCCGATGGCGCACTGATCCAGCACCCGCGGCAGAAAACCCCAGGCCTCCTGTTCGATGTAGTCCGGATCGGTCTGTGCCGACGGCAGGGGGTCACTGCGGCCGTGACCCAGCCGGTCGTACAGAAATCCGGGCAGTCCGCAGGCCGCCACCAATTGAAGGGGAAAGTCGCCCCAGGCGGAGATGCTGCCCAGGCCTTCATGCAGAAACACCAGCACGGGGCCTGCGGCCTTGGAATTGTGGCCCTCCGGAAACGGCATCTTGCGGTCCATCTCGGCGTTGGCGCTCTTTTGTAATCCTGGCCGGCGCCGCAAGGGCACGGCATGCCGTGCCCCTACGCCTGCGGTTTCAAAATCGCGCTGGCCCGCCGGCACGAGCCACCGGGCGGCCAGTTGGTATTGGCGCACGGTGATGGTGCGATCCGTCATCCGGATGTCGCTTTGGTCGCTTTGATCGGTCGAGGTCGGCATGGGTTATTTGTATAACCGTTCGGCAAAGGGGGCAAGGGGGGAACGTGGTTTTCGGTTTGCAGCGCGTGCCGGAGCGTGTAGTATGGAAGGTAACATCCACTCTGTGCCAGCAACGGTGCCCGCAATGCCCGACCGACCCACTGCCGAACGGCCGCTGATCCATGTCAAGCGCGCCAACACCATCCTGTACTGCCGCAACTGGCCGCAAACGGTGCGTTTTTACCGGGAGGTGCTGGGATTGGCGGTGCACCACACCACCTCTTGGTTCGTGGAGTTCCACCTCGGGGGGAGCGCTTTTCTGAGCATCGCCGATGCGGCCCGGGCCACGGTGGGGTGCGCCGTCGGACAAGGCATCACCCTCTCGTGGCAGGTGGATGATGTGGCGGTGTTGCATCGCCGCATGACCGCCCGCGCCATTGCGGTGGGTCCCCTCCAAGCCAAATGGGGCGCCCGCGTCTTTTACTTCCACGATCCGGAGGGCCACCGCCTGGAGGCGTGGTCCATTTGAAAGGAGGACGAGATGACCATACGGGTATTGATGACGCGTCGTATCCCCGAGTTGACCAGCGGCATGGACCTGGCCGTGCTGCCCCGGCTCAATGAACTGCTGATCCATTTGCGCGGCATGGCCAGCGAACAGCCCGGCTACATCTCCGGCGAAACCATGCACAATGTGGAGGATCCCAGCGAATACCTGGTGATCGGCACCTGGAAGTCATTGGAGGCGTGGCGCAAATGGCGCAACAATTCGCGCCGGGCGGCCATTCAGGCCGAGATCGACGATCTACTGGGGGCGCCCACGGCCTACAAGGTGTACGGCTACGAGTAGGCTCAGCCCACGAACTTGCGCCGCACGACGGTGTCCTTTTGCCAGCGCCGGTCGTCCCGTTGGGGATATTGCAGGTTGTAGTGCAGCCCGCGACTCTCTTTGCGGTGCGCCGCGCACTGAATGATCAGCTCGGCCACGGTGGCGATGTTGCGCAGCTCGATCAGGTCGGGCACCACCTTGAAGTGCCAGTAGTAGTCGTGAATTTCGTTCTGGATGAATTCGATGCGCCGGCGGGCGCGCTCCAGCCGTTTGTCCGAACGCACGATGCCCACGTAGTTCCACATCAGGCGACGAATCTCGTCCCAGCCGTGGGTCACCATGATCATCTCGTCGCTGTCGCTGGTGCCCACATCATCCCAGGGCGGCAGCGGCTGCACCGCCTGCTTGCCGTTGGATTGCATCTGTTCCAGCACCGAGCGGGCCGCCGCATCGGCGTAGACCAGGGCTTCGAGCAGGGAGTTGCTGGCCAGCCGGTTGGCGCCGTGCAAACCGGTGCAGGCGGTTTCGCCGACGGCATACAAATTGTGAATGTCGGTGCGCCCCTGGATGTCGGTGACCACCCCGCCGCACATGTAGTGCGCCGCCGGCACCACCGGGATGGGCTCGCGGGTGATGTCGATGCCGTACTCCAGGCACTTGGCGTGGATGTTGGGAAAACGCTCGCGGATGATTTCAGCCGGTTTGTGGGAAATGTCCAGGAAAACGGCGTCGGCGCCGCTTTTCTTCAATTCGGTGTCGATGGCCCGGGCAACCACATCGCGGCAGGCCAGATCCTTCTGGGAGGAATAGTCGGCCATGAAGGGCCGCCCCTCGGCGTCGATGAGCACCGCGCCTTCGCCCCGCACCGCTTCCGAAATGAGAAAATTCTTGGCCTTGGGATGAAAGAGACAGGTGGGGTGGAACTGGACGAACTCCAGATTGGCCACGGTGGCGCCGGCCCGGTAGGCCATGGCGATGCCGTCGCCGGTGGCGATGTCCGGATTGCTGGTGTAAAGGTACACCTTGCCTGCGCCGCCGGTGGCCAGCAGGGTGATGGGCGCGGCAAAGGTGTCGACCTGCAAGGTGCGGCGCTCGATCACATAGGCGCCGCAGCAGAAATCTTCATGGGTGGTGGTCACCTGACCCCGCTTGATGCGCGTGGATCGGGTGATCAGGTCGACGGCGATGTGGTTTTCGAACAGTTGGATGTTGGGATGGCGGCGCACCTGGTCCAGCAGGGCCTGCTCCACCTCGCGGCCGGTCATGTCGTGGGCGTGGACGATGCGGTTGCGGCTGTGGCCGCCTTCGCGCCCCAGGTCCAAGCCGTCACCGGCTGCGCCGCGGCGGTTGAAGCGCACGCCAAGGTCGATCAACTCCCGGATGCGCGCCGGACCCTCCTTGACCACCCGCTCCACCACATCCACGTTGCACAGCCCGTCGCCCGCGGCCAGAGTGTCCTGCACGTGCAGATCGAAACTATCCCCCTGGTCGAAGACCGAAGCGATGCCGCCCTGGGCCAGGTTGGTGTTGCTGTCCACCGCCTTTTTCTTGGTCACCAGGGCCACGGTACCGTGATCGGCCACCTTCAAGGCGAACATCAACCCGGCCACCCCACTGCCGATCACCAATACATCCGTCGTCACATCACCCAAAGCGCTTCACCCCCTGCATCACCTCGTTGGCCGGTAAAAAGCGGCATCCACAAACAGCGCTCACTTCGCGCCGCAACAACTTTGAATCGGCACCATACCTTGATTTGGAACGCAACACTTTACGGTACCGCCGGCAGATCACATCAGGGGCGAGCGGCGCTTGGGCTTTTTGAGGATAAAGCCTGCGATGAAGCCGACGATCACCAGTCCGCCGCCATAGAGCAACCCCTGGTAGAGCTGGTTGTTGGTCAGTTGGTTGAGCGCGCTTTCAAACTCGTCGGCCCGGGTGCGGGCTTCGGCCAGCGCCTTTTGCGTCTGCTCGTGCTCGGCCTGCAGCTCCAAAAATCCGGCCGATTCCGTTTTCAGCGCCTCGTGGGCGGCTTCGAGATTTTCCAATCGTTGACGGGTCTGGTTGAGGGTTTCGCTCAACTCTCGGTTCTCCGCCGCCAGGGCGTCGGCCCTTTCCTGCAGTGTGCCGCGCTGCTCCACCACTTCGGCATGCCGCCGCTCGAGCCTTTCCAACTGCAGGGCGCTGGGCAGCTGATCCGTCAGGTAGCGGGACAGCACCCAGCCCTCCCGGCCGCCGGGCAGCCGCACCTGGGACCACTCATCGCCGGCGCTGATCAGTTCCACGGCGCGACCGGTGGGGATCAGGGCGATGATCCGGTGCTCGGTGCTCTGTCCGGAGCGCATAGGCACTTCGAAGGACTCGGAAATATATCGGGTTGCAGCCGTTGCGCTGCCGAGGCCGCAAACCAGGCACAGCCCGAAAATGAGCGCTGTCAACGATAACCGTTTCATTGGATAAACTCTCCCTTGGTATTGGTGATTGTGAAGGGCGCGGCGTGCGGCACCTTTCATCATCCGCTCAGGAACCACCGGACACGCCGGTCGGCGCCTCCGGCATCGAAACAAAGCGTATTCTTTGATGAAAAGCAACCCACTGTCAATATTTTGTTTGAAATAACCCCCCCCTGTGTTATTTTGTTATTGATTTCAGGATGAAAGGGCTCGTGAAGGATCATGATCGCCTATGACTTGCAATGTGCCGAAGGTCACCGCTTCGAAGGCTGGTTCGAAGATGCGAAGGCCTATGACCAACAGCGCCGGGAGGGGCTGCTGGTCTGCCCGGTGTGCGATTCGCCGGAAGTGGTGCGCGTGCCCTCCACCTTCGCCATCAAGGGCATCAAGACAGGCGGCGCCCCAACGCCCCGCAAGCCGACAGCGGCCGAAGCAGAAGTGATGGCACGAGCGGTGATGCATTATGTGGAAAGCCAATTCGACAATGTCGGCCCGGACTTTGCCAAGGAAGCCCTCAAGATCCACTACGGCGTAAGCGAACCGCGCAACATCCGCGGCTCCAGCACGCCCGGCGAAGAGGAAACCCTGCGCGAGGAAGGGGTGCAATTTTTCAAGGTCCCCCTGCCCGACCCCTCTCCGGACAAGCCCTCCCCGCCCGATTCGGAGCAGTAAATCCCTTCTTCAGGTTCGCGAAAAATTCTTTTCGCGAACCCTTACATCGATTGTGTGATCCACCAACCCAACATTGTGCGGCGCCGACCGGGCTGATCGGCTTGCACGGCCACGCGCACCGCCTTGGCCGAGCCCACCAGGATGACGGTCTGCCGCGCGCGGGTCAGGGCCGTGTACAGCAGGTTGCGCTGCAACATCACATAGTGTTGGGTCACAATGGGCAACACGATGGCCGGGTACTCCGAACCCTGGGATTTATGGACTGAAATGGCATAGGCCAGGGCCAGCTCGTCCAGTTCGGACAGATCGTAGGTGACGCGGCGGCCGTCGAAATCCACCTGCAGCCATCCCTTCTCGCGGTCCAGGGCATCGATGGTGCCGATCTCGCCGTTGAACACCTCCTTTTGGTAGTTGTTGCGCAAGTGCATCACCTTGTCGCCGCGGCAGAAGCGGCCGGCCAGCGGCTGCTCCGCCGGTTTGCGCGGATTGAGGCCCGCCTGCAGCAGGCTGTTGAGCCGCAGGGTGCCCGCATCCCCTTTGTGCATGGGGCTGAGCACTTGCACCTGGCGCACCGGGTCCAGGGCCAGTTGCCGGGGGATGTGGCGGGTGCACAGATCGACGATGATGCGGGCCGCGGCGGCCGGATTGTCCGCCGGAATGAAGGTGAAGGGGGCCAGCGGGCCGTCCGGGGCGGTCGGCGGCAGATCGGGCAACGCGCCGTGGCGCACCTTGTGGGCATTGGCGATGATGGGGCTTTGAGCGGATTGGCGGAACACCTCTTCCAGGGCATGGGTGGGCACCCGGCCGGAGGCGATCAGATCGGCCAGCACATTGCCGGGTCCCACCGACGGCAATTGGCAAACATCGCCCACCAGGACCAGGCGGGTGGTGGGATGGAGGGCGTCGAGCAGGTGACCCATCAGCACGGCGTCCACCATGGAGAGTTCGTCCACCACCAGGGCCTCGGTGTCCAAAGGGTCATCCTGGTCGCGCTGAAAACCGCCCTCCGTCGGACTGAACCCCAACAGCTTGTGCACCGTGGCCGCCGGGCGGCCGGTCACCTCGGCCAGGCGCCGGGCGGCCCGGCCCGTGGGCGCCGCCAGGAGGCAGGCGATGCCCAGGGTTTCGAAAACGGCGGCCACGGCTTTGATCAGGGTGGTTTTACCGGTACCGGGTCCGCCGGTGACGATCACCACCCGCCGGCCCAGCGCCCCGTCCAAGGCCGCCTGCTGGGCGTCGGACAGCCGGATGGCCATGCGGCGCACCACGGTGTCCATGATCCGCCCATGGTCCACGGGGGCATCCGTCATTGGAATTTCCAGCAACATGGCCCGCAGCCGCCGGGCGATGGTGCGCTCGGCGGCATTAAGTTCCGGCAGGCAGACGGGGGTTTCGGGCGCTTCGGGGCAGACGACGATCCGCTCCTCCGCGGCCAGTTCATCCAAACTTTCGACGACGGCATGATAGTCCAGTTCGAAGGCCGTGGCGCAGCGTGTTACCAGCGCTTGCCGGGGCAGCCACATGTGCCCCTCTTCCCGGGCCTCGGCCAGCAGGTGTTGAATGCAGGCCCGCGCCCGCTGCGCGTCCGCCACGGGGGGATCGGCGCCGCGGGCCAGGGCGTCGAAAATGTAAAAGCCGATGCGGGGCAGATCGCCGACCAGCCGTTCGGGATCGTTTTGCACCACCTCCAGCGCTTGGTCGCCGTACTGCTTGTAGACCCGCATGGCATGGGCCGGGGTGATGTCCCGCGCCTGCAAAAAGCGCATCAAGGTGCGCACCCGGTGATGCTCGCGCCACGCCGCGCCGATGCGCCGGGCCGTTTCGGGGCCGATGCCGCGCACCTCCGTCAACCGTTCGGGGCTCTGCTCGATGACGGTCAGGGTGTCTTCCTGGAAACGGGCCAGCAGCCGGTCGGCGGTTTTGGGGCCGATGCCCTTGATCAGCCCCAGGGCGAGAAACCGGCGGATCTCTTCCACCCCGGCCGGCAGCAGCGATTCGAATCGGTGGACTTTGAACTGCTGCCCGAAGCGGGCATGGGCCTGCCACTCGCCGCTGATGCGCAAGGTTTCACCGATGTTGGGCGGCAGGTGGCCCAGGATGGTGACCAGGGCGGTTTGCCCCGCCGGGCGAAACTTGGCGATCAAAAAAGCGCTGTCCGGGCTGCGGAAGGTGATGCGCTCGATGCGGCCTTCCAGGGTGGTGGCGTTCTGCGGCATGCGGTTCGGCTATGCAGTGTCCGGCCGGCGGAACTCGGCCAATAACAGGTGGGCGGCGGCCGACAGGTCGTCGACCACGGCATCGGGCCGGATGTCGGCATCCGCCAGCTCCCGTTCCGCGGCCGGACCGTTGCCGGTGCGCACCAGAATCGTCTTGCCGCAGCCGGCATTGCGGCCGCAGAGAATATCCTTGGCGCTGTCGCCGATCATCACCGTGCGGCCCGGATCCAGGCCGTGGCGGCGGGCGGCCTGCCGGATCAATCCCGGGGCCGGTTTGCGGCAGTCGCACCCTTGATCCGGACGGTGGGGACAAAAGAATATGTCCACGATGCGCCCGCCGGCGGCCGCCACGGCGTTGCGCATGCGGCGATGCAGCTCTAGCAGCACTTCCAGTGGCACCATGCCGCGCTGGATGATGGATTGGTTGGTGATCACGATCAAGGGAAAGCCGCCGCGGGTCAGCAAGGCGATGGCCTCCAGGCTGCCGGGCAGGAATCGGAATTCGGCCCAGCTTTTAATGTAGTCGGGAGAGTCGTGGTTGATCACCCCGTCCCGGTCCAGGAAGATCGCTTCGCAGCGTTTCATTCCGCCACGATGATGGCTCCGGGAAAGCCGTTGGCCTTCAGATGGGCCTCGAAGGCTTCGGCCTCCTCCAGATCGGTTTTCAGCCCCAGGCGCACCCGGTAAAAGGTGCGTTCGCCGTCGTGGAAGGGGCTCATGTGCACATTGTCGTAGGTTTGGGAGAGGGTCGCCACATACCGCTCTGCATTGGCCCGCTCGCTGAAGGCCCCCACCTGGAAAGTGAAGTTGCCGTGGTAGTAGTCCAGGGGCATGTACTCCTGGGTTTGTGCCACGCGCTGCCCATCCAGCGGCACCCCCAGGGCCACCACCCGCACCGGTGCCGTGCCGGGCCGCACCACATCCAGGGCCTTGGCCGCGGCATAGGAAAGATCGATGATGCGCCCCTTGGCAAAGGGGCCGCGATCATTGATGCGCAGGTCCACGGTGCGGTTGTTGGTCAGGTTTTGCACCCGCACGAAGGTGCCCAGGGGCAGGGTCTTGTGGGCGGCGGTCATGGCATGCATGTCGTAGATTTCACCGCTGGAGGTCTTGAGGCCGTGAAAATCCTCGCCATACCAGGAGGCCACCCCCTCCTCTTCATAGCCGCGGGCATCGGCCATGGGGTGGTACCACACCCCGAACACCCGATAGGGCCGTGGTTTGCCGGGTTCGGTGGGCACGGGTGCGGGGGCTGGCGGCGGCAGCACCGAGCAGGCCTGCACCACGAATCCCAACAGCACCAGCAGCAGTCCGCACTTCAATCCGTCGAACGCTTTCATCCCGCCCCTATTCGATAGCAATCTTCAACACATCCATCATCTTGTCCACGAAGTGGAAGGTGATGTCCTTCTTGACCTTGTCGGCGATGTCCATCAGGTCCTTCTCGTTCTCCTTGCACATTACGATGGTCTTGATGCCGGCCCGGTGGGCCGCCAGCACCTTCTCCTTGATGCCGCCCACGGGCAGCACCTGGCCGCGCAAGGTGATTTCGCCGGTCATGGCCAGATCCTTGCGGATCTTGCGGTTGGTGAGCAGCGAGGTCAGGGCCGTGAGCATGGTCACGCCGGCCGAGGGGCCGTCCTTGGGAATGGCGCCGGCCGGCACGTGGATGTGGATGTCGTGGGTGTCGAAAAAATCCTCAGGGATTTTCAACTCCTTGGCATGGGAGCGGATGAAGCTCAAGGCGGCGGTGGCCGACTCCTTCATCACGTCCCCCAACTGCCCGGTCAGGGTCAGGCCCTTCTTGCCCTTCATGGCCGTGGCTTCGATGAACAGCAGGTCGCCGCCCACGGGGGTCCAGGCCAGGCCGGTGGCCACGCCGGGGGTGGACAGGCGGCTCTTGGCCTCGGCGGTGAAACGCACCGGCCCCAGGTACTCGGCGATGTCGTCCACCTTGATGGCGGCCTTTTTGATTTTGCCCTCGGCGACCTTGGCGGCCACGCCGCGGCAGATGGTGGCGATTTCACGCTCCAGGTTACGCAGCCCCGCCTCGCGGGTATAGCCGGATATCACCTTGCGGATGGTGCCGACGGTGAAGCTGATTTCGTTGGCCTTCAGCCCGTTCTCCTTGCGCTGCCGGGGCACTAGGTATTTCTGGGCGATCTTGACCTTTTCGTCCTCGGTGTAGCCCAGCAGCTGAATCACCTCCATGCGGTCGCGCAGGGCCGAGGGGATGGTGTCCAGCACGTTGGCGGTACAGATGAACATCACCCGCGACAGGTCGAAGGGCACATCCAGGTAGTGGTCCGAAAAGCTGTGGTTCTGCTCCGGGTCCAACACCTCCAGCAGGGCGGACGACGGATCGCCGCGAAAATCGCTGCCGACCTTGTCGATTTCGTCCAGCATGAACACCGGATTGTTGGATCCCGCCCGGCGCAATCCCTGAATGATGCGGCCGGGCAGCGCCCCGACATAGGTACGCCGGTGGCCACGGATCTCGGCCTCGTCGCGCACGCCGCCGAGGGAGATGCGGTGAAATTTGCGGCCCAGGGAGCGGGCGATGGAGGCCCCCAGCGAGGTCTTGCCGGTGCCCGGCGGGCCGAAGAGGCACAGAATGGGCCCCTTGGAGTCGGGCTTGAGCTT
This sequence comes from Desulfatitalea alkaliphila, assembly GCF_022968795.1. Classification (GTDB taxonomy): domain Bacteria; phylum Desulfobacterota; class Desulfobacteria; order Desulfobacterales; family Desulfosarcinaceae; genus Desulfatitalea; species Desulfatitalea alkaliphila. The sequence continues at coordinate 150,878 of NZ_JALJRB010000009.1, read as the reverse complement.
GCGCACCGCCAGGTATTCGATGATGCGCCGCTTGGGCTTTTCCAGGCCGAAGTGATCGTCGTCGAGCACCTTGCGCGCCTTGGCGATATCCAGGTTGTCTTCGGTGCGCTCGCTCCAGGGCAGCTCGGTCAACCAATCGAGATAGGTGAGGGCCACCGTGTACTCGGCGGATGAGGGGTGCATTTTGGCCAGCCGATCCAATTCCCGCTCCGCTTCCTTGACCGCCACCTCGGGCAGGCCGCGCTCCTTGATCTTGGTACGGTACTCCTCGACCTCCACGCCGCCTTCGTCGGTTTCGCCCAACTCCTCCTTGATGGCCTTGAGTTGCTGGCGCAGATAGTACTCCCGCTGCCGCTTGTCCATGTCCCCCTTGACCTGGCTCTGGATCTTGTTGCCCAGCTCCAGGATGTTGAGCTGGTGATTGAGCAGCTTGGTCACCATTTTCAGCCGCTCGGTGGCATCCTGGATCTCCAGCACCTGCTGTTTCTCCTCGACGCTGGAGTTGATGGTGGAGGCCACCATGTCGGCCAGGGTGCCCGGCTCTTTGATGGAGCCGGCCATCTGGGCGATCTCGGGCGGCAGCCCCGGGGAAAGCTCCACCACCCGAACGAACTGTTTGACCAGGTTGGCCTTGAGGGCCGCGGTCTCGTCGTCTTCGCGCTCGACGTCCTCGAAATGTTCCACTTCGGCCTGCAGGTAGGGCTTGCCGTCCGCATAGGACTTGATGGCGAATCGGCTCAACCCCTGAACCAGCATCTGGGCCCGGTTGTCTTCGGTTTTGGCCATCTTGAGGATCAGGGCGCTGCAACCGATTTTGGCCAGATCCTTTTTCTGATCGGGCCGCGATTTGTCCTCTTTGCGGGAAACCGCCAGACCGATGATCCGGTTGCGGGCCATGGCCTCGTCCACCAATTTGATGGAATCCCCCTGCATCACGACCAGAGGCAATACCATTTTGGGAAACAGCGCTGCGTCGTACAGCGGCAGAATGGGCAGGGTGGTGGGCAGATTTTCGGTATTATAATCCACCGAAGGTTTGTTTTCTTCGGACATGAAGACCTCCTTACGGCCGTTTGGGGGCTTGCGTGCTTCCATAGGGTCAGCTCCTCTCGCCGGGATCCGATCAGCCGGCGCCGAACCCGGAGTCGACACCGATCATCCGTCGGCGATGGCGACCTTGTGGGTCTTTTGAGGCGGCGCCTTGACCATGCGGATGGACAAAAACCCGTTGACAAAGTTGGTGGACACCACTTCAGGGTCGATGGCCGTGGGCAGATAGATCACCCGCTCGAATCGTCCGTAGCGGATCTCGGCCAGGCGGTAAGCCCCTTCGGCGGGCTTGGGCAACTCCTTGCGCACACCGTGGATGCGAATCGCCTTGCTGTTGACCTCGATCTCCAGGTGTTCTTTTTCGACCCCGGCCAACTCCGCCCAGATGAACACCTCTTTCTGGGTTTCGTAGATGTCCATCTGCGGCACCCATCCACAATCCTTGCAGGCGAACATGGGGTTGACCGGGCGGGGACGAAAGATGTCCTGCAACGTCCGCTCCAGTCGTGTGCCGAAGCGATCGAATTCATCACCAAATCGAATCTTGATATAGTCCATGGGCGACTCCTGCTCGTTGAAGGGTGTCGCCCCCGCCGCACAGCCGGTGTGGTTCAAGGCTGGAGCGGGGCAACCGGCCCCGGGGGCTTGAATAGGCGTATCTTGCGCCAGAGTGCGGCTAAAATAGCATCGCCCCCCCTCTTTGTAAAGGGTTGACAGGTGGGCACGGGTGATTAATTTCGGCCTTTGAATCAAACCCTTATCCGGCCGTTCAAGGAGGTGCAAGCATGTCGGTGGTCAAATGGGACCCGTTTAAAAACATCGCGACCCTGCAAGGCCGCATCAACCGGCTGTTCGAAGATGCCTTTCCCCGTTCCGCCCTGGATGACGAGGATCTTGCCGCCTGCGCCTGGCGACCGGCGGTGGACATCTTCGAAAGCGACGAAGGCATGGTGATCCAGATGGATCTGCCGGGCGTCAGCAAAGAGGACGTCGCCATCGAGGTGAAAAACAACCTGTTGAGCATCTACGGCACCCGGCCTGTTCAGAGCGATGTGCGCGAAGATCGTTTCTATCGTCGGGAACGCACCTGCGGCACCTTTCAGCGCGCCTTCACGTTGCATACCGCGATCGCCCCCGAAGCGATCAAGGCCACTTTCAAGCACGGCGTGCTCAGCGTGCTGATTCCTCATCCGGAAGAAGAGAAGCCCAGGAAAATAACGGTCAACATCGACTGATACGGTTCGATGGACGGCCCCGGATCGGATAATTCGCACCAGGGCGCAACCGGTTGCCGGTTGCGCTTTGGGATGATTTTGCCTATGGTGCGCCCATGACCGCCGGCACCCGCCATCGGGGCATTCTCGGCGCCCAGTATTTTCTGTACTTCGGCGTGATGGGCATGCACCTGCCCTTTTTCAATCTCTACTGCTACGAGATCGGTTTCAGCGGCTGGCAAATCGGCGCCCTCTCCGCTGCGCGATCGGTGGTGCTGGTTCTGTTCTCCCTCTTCTGGAGTTTCCTGGCCGACCGGTTTCAGGCGCGGCGCTCCATCTACCTGCTGTGCAACTTCTTGGCCGCGGCCCTCTGGGCCCTGTTCCTGTTGACCGCCGACTTTTGGTGGATGCTGGCCATCACCATTGTCCACGGCATCTTTTACGCGCCGCTGATCGCCTTTTTGGAAGCCTTCGCCATGGCGGCCCTGGGCCGGGACAAGAAACGCTACGGGCGCATGCGCGCCTGGGGCTCCCTGGCCTTCATCCTGGTGGTGCTGACCCTGGGCCGGGCCATCGATGCCTACGGCGTGCGGATCATCCTGAGCCTGATTCTGGCGGGATCCTGGCTGCAAATGGCGGTGGCCCTCGGATTTCCCCGCGGCGGCCGGCGCGAAACGCGGAGCCCCGGCAGTTGGCGGGCCTTGCTCACACCGCGGGTGATCCTCTTTCTGTTCTGCGCTTTCCTGATGCTGCTGAGCCATGGTGCTTACTACACCTTCTTTTCCATCCACCTGGCCACCCTGGGCTACGACAGCTTTTTCATCGGCATCTGCTGGGCCGTGGCCGTGGCCGCCGAAATCAGCGCCATGGTGTTCTCGGAGCGGCTTTTCCAGCGCTTTCGCTATGAATCGGTGCTGATCGTCTCCTTTGCCGTGGCCGTCCTGCGCTGGGCGGGGCTCTGGGGCGCCGAATCGGCCGCCGCCCTGATCGCCCTTCAGGCCACCCACGCCATCACTTACGGCACCTTTCACATGGCCAGCATCCTGTACATCGACGCCCTGGCGCCGCCCGAAGCCAAAACGGTGGGCCAGGCGGCCAACAATGCGGTCACTTACGGATTGGGGCTTATGGCGGGATTCTTCCTCAGCGGCGCGCTGCACGAGTACATCGGCGCGCAAGGACTGTTCGCCATCAGCGCGGCGGTGGCCCTGGTCGGCGGCGCCGTGTTCGCGGCCTATTCCCGGTTGCAGCAGAACGAGGCGACCCATTGACGGCGCCGGACCCGATCAGCCGTCTCGCCGGGGAAACAGGCTGTGGCGCAGCCAACCGAAAAAAGTGTTGCCCTTGAGCACGGCTTGCTCCCAGCGGACGAACTCCCGGGCCAGGCGCTGGGGATCGGCATACCAATGGGCGCGGGTGGTGAAGGTCTCCTTGGGATCGAGCTGCTTGACCACCCGGGCCGGATTGCCGACGGCCACGCAATTGGCCGGGATGTCATCCACCACGATGGCGCCGGCGCCGACGATGCTGTTTTCGCCAATGGTGACCCCTTTGCAAATGATGGCGCTGTCGCCCACCCAGACATTTTTTTCCAGGTGGACGGGTTGGGCGCGGCCCATGGATACGCGGTCATAGATCCCGTGCCAGTCACTGTCGGTCACATAAACGCCGTTGGCCAGCATGCAATTGTCTTCGATGACGATGCTTTCGGCGGCGCTGATGCGCACGCCGGGGCAAACCAAGGTGTAGTCGCCGATGCGGATGGCGCCCTGACCCGGCGTTTCCGGCCAGACCGAGAGCCGCACCTTCTTGTCCGATGTGGCGATCACCGTGGCATAATCGCCGATGGTGATGGGGCCTCCGAACAGTTGCACGTGCCAGGGCCCCAGAAAGAGGAATCCCTTGCCCAGGGATTGAAGCTGGGGAGCGAGAAAATGACGGGTGTAGAACTTCTGGAACTTGAGCCACCCTTTTTTGATGGCGTATGGCCGATAATCTTTGCGCACGCGGTCTAAATGTCCATGGCCTGCCAATGGGCGTGGGCGAACAGGTTGCCGCCGGGTGTCAGATGAAACAGCGCATCGGCGGCCATCAGCGCCACGGCATTGGTCCAGGTGTGCTTCTCCTCGGGCCAAACCACCATGTCGGGCACGGTGAAGCCGCACCACAAGGTGTCGTCCTCGAAGGTGTGGTCGCAGATCCAGCGAAACAGGATGGCCGCCTGCTGCCGATTGCCCATGGCCGCCAGGGCGAGAATCAGCTCGCAGGTTTCGGCGATGGTCACCCAGGGGCGGTCGGAGACGCAGCGGGCCCCCTTGTCCTGGATGACGAACTTCTTCCAGTGCTGATCGATCCGCGCCCGGGCGGCGTCCCCGGTGAGCGCGCCGCACAAGACGGGATAGAACCAGTCCATTGAAAAACGAGCCTTGGTGGTATTGAACCGGTGGGGTTTATGCAGTAAACAGGCGTGCAGCTCTGCCAGGGCCGACCGCCATTTAGGCTGCGCGTGGCCCAGTAGCCGCGCCAGGGCCAAGGCGCACTTCAGGCTGAAAAGAATGGAGCTGCAACCGGTGATCAGGGCCATGCGGTCCACTCGGCCCCGGGGGCTGACGGCCCAGAAGATTTCCCCCGTCGGTGACTGGTGGTGCAGCACGAAGGCAACGGCCCTTTCCACGGTGGGCCACAGCCGCTTTACGAAGGCCATGTCGCCGGTGACCAGAAAGTAGTGGTAGAGGCCCACGGCGATATAGCCGGCATGGTTGGTTTCACGGGTGCGATCGGTGGGTTGGCCGTCCACATAGGCGGCATACCAGCTGCCGTCGGCCAGTTGTTGCTCCGCGAGCCAGGTGTAGGCCAAGCGGGCGCGATCCATGTGGCCGCCGATGGTCAACCCCATGGCCGATTCCACGTGATCCCATGGATCGGTCTTGTGTCCCGGAAACCAGGGAATGGCCCCTTGGGGCAGTTGGGTGTCCCTGATAAGCCCCGCCAGTGCGGGCAAGTTGATGGAAATGGCGTTCGCTTCGGCGGCACTGCTCAATCTCGGTGTCACGGCCCCTCGACTCCTTGCATGGATTACAGCGGGTCCTCCGGATGCCGCTCCGGGCGGACAAAGGGTCAACATACCCATGGTCCAATCTTAAGACAAGTCAAAAATGGGAGACAACGATATGCAAGGTGCCTGGTGGTGCCTGGTGGTGGCCGGCATGTTCGAGTGCGGCTGGGCCTTGGGTCTGAAATACACCCAAGGTTTCACACGGTTGTGGCCCTCGCTGTGGACGGCCGCCGCCATGGCCATCAGCTTGTGGCTGCTGTCCCGGGCCATGCAATGGATCCCCATCGGCACCGCCTATGCCGTCTGGACGGGCATCGGCGCCGTGGGGGTCGCCGTAGCGGGCATGCTGTTTCTCGGCGAACCGAAAACGGCGCTGCGCATCGGCTGTCTGGCGTTGATCGTCGTGGGCATCGTCGGCCTGCACCTGCTCGCCGGCGATCCGCCGCCGCTTCGATAACCCAACAAACACAATAAACACGAAACGCCCCCCGCAAAGCGGGGGGCGTTTCGTGTTGTTGCCGGAAACCGCCGGCGACTAGGCGGCGTCGATGGCCCGGCGGTCCTGCATGTCCACCAGAACCCGCTCGCGGCCCTTGTCCAGACCCAGGGCCTGGCGCTTCTTGTCGATGTGATTGATCATCAGGCGGGCGATCTCCTGGGGCTCAATGGCGAAACCCCACTTGCCGAAGCCCATGGTTTCCAGCTCCTCGAACAAATGTTTGTGGAACCTGGTCCCCTGCACGATGGGGAAGGTGACGCCGAACACGGTGTAGACCCCCGAGGCGACAAAATAGTGCCCGATGCTAATGGCCTTTTCACTCATGTACTCCGGCGCGCAGCCGGCCACCGGCAGATCGGCGATGCTGTCGCCCAGGCCACCAATACGCACCATCTCGCTGGCGGCAATCAGGATACGGCTGTTGTCGACGCAGGAGCCGAGGCCCAGCACCGGCGGCATGCCGACGGTTTCACACACCTCCCTGAGGCCGGGGCCGGCCAGGTGGGCGGCTTCCGGCGTGGTCAGGCCCGCTTTGGCCAGGGCGATCTGGGAACAACCGGTCTGGAGCACCAAAACGTCGTTTTTGATCAGCTCCTTGACCAGCTCGATGTGCACATGGTCCTGCTTGACGCGCGGATTGGTGCAGCCGACTACGCCGGCCACGCCCCGGATGCGGCCGTTGATGATGTTGTCGTTCAAAGGCCGATAGGAGCCGCGGAAGGAACCGCCGAGCATGTAGTTGATGTATTCGTGGGAGAAACCGTGCACGCCGATATTGACGTTTTGCGGAATCTGCACCTTGGCCTTGCGGTTCTTGAACCGGGAGATGGCCTTGATCACGATCTCATCGGTGGATTTCTTGGGCTCGTGGTCGTTGAATTCGATGTGGGTGGCCCCTTCGATGCGGCAGCGGGGATTGGTGGTGATCAGCGGCGTGCCATAGCATTCGGCCACCTTGACCAAACCCTGCTTGATGCACTGCACGTCCACCGCCATGATATCCACGGCGCCGGTGATCAGGACCGCTTCGGTGGACATGAAGTTGCCCGCGTGGGGAATGCCGTGGCGCACCAGCACCTCGGCCCCGGAGCAGCACATGCCGGCCAGGTTGATCCCCTTGGCGCCGGCGGCCTTGGCCGCTTCGATGAAGGTGGGCTCGTTTACCGACTCGATCATCGATTCGAACAGGTTGGGCTCATGGCCGTGGATGATGATGTTGACCTGGTCCTCCTTGAGCACCCCCATGTTCACCTCGATGCTCACCGGTGAAGGCGTGCCGAAAAGGATGTCGGAAATTTCCGTGGCCACCATGGAGCCGCCCCAGCCGTCGGCCAGGGCCGTACGGCTGCACTGCTTGGTGATGTTGGTATAATCCTGGTCCACGCCCATGTGGGTGCGGTGCATGATCTCCATGATTTCGCGCATGGCGCCGCGGGGCACGACGCCGTGCTTGCGCCAGGTCTCCAGGGTCTTGGGCGGCACCCGCTTGGCGAAGGGGATCTCGCCTTCCACCGCAGTGTAGGTGCTTTCCAGAGCCTCGTAAAGCTCCACGGCGATCTCCTTGGCACTGCGTCCTTCGGTCTCGATACCGATGGATTGGGCCACGGCTTCCAGCTTCTGCGTGTCCTTGATGCTGTAATCCTTGATTTTGCCGTTGACCACTTCCCGGAACAGATCGAGCATGCTCATGCCGTGGTCCGTGTGCGCGGCGGCACCGGAGGCCACCATGCGGGCGAAGTTGCGGGCCATGATGGTGTCGATGGTGGCACCGCAGACCCCCACCTTGCCGTAGGGATCCTTGGCGTTCAAACGGCAGGGCCCCATGAAACAGTGTTTGCAGCAAGCCGAATCGGCGCCGATGGGACAGGCCTTCATGTTGGCCGCCCGGTCGAAGGCGGTGTCCACCCCGTCGAGGCGTCCCTTGGTGATCATTTGTTGAGTGGCATCGCAAGTGGTGAAATCCTGGACCGGGATCTCTTTGTCTTTGTCACTCTTTTTCTTGATGTCCATACTGTCTGTCTCCCTTCGTGGAAAGATTGTCTTTCTGAGTTCGGCTTTCAAAGGCCGGGGGGCTGGATAGCCCGTGTTTGCACGGCGATGGGAGCGTCTGGGCGGCTCCGTCGGTGCAATGCATCTTATTAGTAATAATTCCTATTAGCAGAACTATTTAATACCTGTCAACACCGTTTGAAAATTTCATCGATATATACCGAACAGGATTTCCCGCGCACCACAATCGAATGCGCTACCCATCCGCCGGCCCGAAAAGATTGGGGCGTTGATGACCGGTAGTTGCGCGTCCCGGGGCTTGGCACATCCCCAAGGAATCCCTTTGTCCCGTTTGCATTCGCAACCAACCTGTATTATGCAGTCAAGAAGGTACTCGGTCGGGGCACTCGCTAAGCCACACCGCCCCTCGGACCGAAGATCCGGCACATCGCGAACCGACAAACCGCCAACAAACGGCCCGCGGCGTTTGTGGACGAAAGGAAAGCATCCCGATGACCACCGAACCTGTCAAAGTTTATAGCCTGAGTACTTGCAGCCACTGCAAATCCACCAAAAAACTGCTCGACGAATGCACCATCCAATACGAATTCGTGGATGTGGACCTGCTCGAGGGCGAGGAGCGTAAAGCCATTTTGGAGGATGTGCGCAAATTCAATCCCAAATGCTCTTTTCCGACCATCATCATCGGCGAAAAAGTGATCGTCGGTTTCAAGGAGAACCAAATCAAGGAGGCGCTGGGGCTTTGATGGACGCAAGCACACTTTACGATAATCTGAAGCGGATTCAGGAGGCCAAGGGCTACTATTTCAACAAGGACCGCGACCGCGTGATGGATCTGATGGAGGCCTTGCTGCAAAACAAGGCGCGCTACGGGTACATGGCCTGCCCTTGCCGCCTGGCCTCAGGAGACCGTGAGGCGGACAAGGACGTCATCTGTCCCTGCGTCTACCGGGAGCCGGATGTGCGGGAGTATGGCAGCTGCTATTGCAATCTCTACGTCTCCAAAGAGTGGAACGAGGGCGCCATGGACCACCCCTACGTTCCTGAACGGCGGCCACCGGAGAAGATGGTGTTTTAAGGGGCGTGGCCGAGATTGAACAGGGGGGCGTCGGCGTCCGTCCCGACCGCCCCCCGGCACAATCCTTCCCGACCCCGACAGTGACCGCCGCCCCTGATTTCAGGATTTGAACTTGGCCGACAGGGCCTTGCCGTAATCCTGGCACCCCTTGATACCGTCCGGGCTGTCGATCATATGCTCCTTCAAATTGAGGGCGCCCAAATCCACCATGTCCATCTTGAACACATGCTGCATGGTGTCAAAAATCATCGTTCCCGACTCGCCGCTGTGCGTGTAGGAGCAGAAAGCCCCTCCCATTTTGCCGGTCAAATTGGCCTTCTGGGCCAAAAACAGAAACGTTTTCATCCCGCTGGTCATGTCCCGATGGTAGGTGGGGCATCCGAAAACATAGCCGTCGTAGCCGGCCAGATCGGCTTCGCTTTTGATTTCCGCCACCTTGCGCAAGTCGGCCTCCTGGCCGGCCATGCGGATACCCTCGGCGATAAAGCCGGCCATCTTTTCGGTCATACCGGTGCGGCTGATGTAGGCCACCAAAATTTTATGCATGTACGCCTCCTGAATTTATGGTTGAATTGTGTTTCGGGTGGTTGGTGTGTAGTGTGATGGACCGCCCTATTTGTCTTCGATGGCAAAACGGGCCAGGTTGGATTTTTGCGGAACGTACTCACCGATGGGCACCAGCTTCTTGTTGAATTTGACGCAATCGACCATCACATTCCACAGCTTTTCCAGCTCGGTGGTTTCCTGGGTGTTCTCCGGTACCAACTCCACAACATTTTTATCGACTTTGATTTGCATGACGCCCCCTTTCAGGTGCAATGGGTTCGCGCCCGGCTCCCTAAAGCAGGTCCGATGCCGGGCGTTGAGGAAACGATGGATCATCTGGTTTGGATCAATACCAATAACCGTGCCAATGGGAAGAACGGTGCCGCAGAAACGGACTATGCCGAGAATACAAGGTGTTGCAAGGGCCCAGGGTCGGGCTCGGACCGCAACGGAGTGTTTCGATTGTGTCGCTTCGTGAGACGGTTGTGTATCAAGGGGTGGTGATACACGCAGCACCCCTATTCTCCTAACCGAACTTGTCGTAGGAGATCATCTCCTCTTCGACGCCCAAATCGTAGAGCATTTTTTCCACTGCCGCCACCATGGGCGGCGGGCCGCACAAGTAGTACTCGATCTCCGTGGGATCTTCGTGCTCGCCCAGATATTGATCTTGGGCCACCTGGTGGATGAACCCCACAGGCCCGTCCCACTCGTCTTCGGGTTGGGGATCGGACAAGGCCACGGTGTAGGTGAAGTTGGGAAACCGCTCCTCCAGTTCTAAAAACTCCTCGTGGTAGAACATCTCCTGACGCGAACGGGCGCCGTACCAGAAGGTGATGCGCCGCTGACTGTTCTCGCCCAACAGTTGCTGCCGGATGTGGCTGCGCAGCGGCGCCATGCCCGCGCCGCCGCCGATAAAACACATTTCACGCTCGGTGGGCCGTGCGAAAAACTCGCCGTAGGGGCCGCTGAAGGTGATGCGATCGCCCTTTTTGAGATTGAACACGTAGGAGGAGCCCACCCCCGGCGGTATGCTGTCCTCTTTGCCCGGCGGGGGGGTGGCGATGCGGATGGTGAACACCAGGGTGTCGGTTTCAATGGGTGGATTGGCCAAAGAGTAGGCCCGGTTGACCTGTTCGTCCGATTTGGCTTTGAGGGTCAAGAGATTGAACTGCTTCCAGGCCGCCTTGTACTTTTCAGCCACGCTGAAATCTTTGAACTCGGCTTCGTACTCGGGAATGTCGATTTGAATGTAGGCGCCGGCCTTGAAGGTGATGGTTTCCCCTTCGTCCAGCTGGATCACCAACTCCTTGATGAAGGTGGCCACATTTTCATTGGAAATTACGGTGGCGTTGTATTTGCGGATATTGAAAATTTCGTCGGGAATACGAATGGACATATCCTGCTTGACCTTGACCTGGCACGCCAGGCGCACCTTTGCGGCACGCTCCACCCGGTTGACCAGGGCCAGTTCGGTGGGCAGGATGTCGCCGCCGCCCTCCAGCACGTGGCATTTGCAGGTGCCGCAGGTGCCTTTGCCGCCGCAGGCGCTGGGCAGGTAGATCTTTTTTTCCACCAGCGCGCTGAGCAGGGTCTTGCCGCCGCTGGTGGTGATGCTCTTCTCCTCGTCCTCGTTGATGACGATGCGCTGCTCCCCCGTGGCGGTCAGCCGGGACTCCACAAAAAGCAGAATCCCCACCAGCACCAGAATCACCCCCACAAAAACGGCCAGGCTGATCAAATATATCATGGTAAGTGCCTTGCTCGCCGGCGGGGCCGGCGAGAGTTTTAAGTGTTACATGATTACAGTGTAATGCCGGCGAACAGCATGAACGCCATGGCCATCAGTCCGGTGACGATCATGCGAATGCCGAAGCCTTGCAAGCCTTCGGGAACGTCGGCGTAGCGCAGCTTTTGCATGATGGTGGCCATGGCGACGATGGCCAGCAACCAGCCGATGCCCGAGCCGAAGCCGAACACCACTGTCTCGCTGAAGGTGTAGCGCCGTTCCACCATGAACAAGGATGTGCCCAGAATGGCGCAGTTGACGGTGATCAGCGGCAGAAAAACCCCCAGGGCACTGTAGAGCCGCTGGGAGTAGCGATCGATGACCATCTCCACCACCTGCACCATGCCGGCGATGGTGGCGATGAAGAGCACCAACCGCAAAAAGCCCAGGTTCATGTCCGGCAGACCGGCCCAGGCCAAGGCCCCCGGCGCCAGCAGGAAATGGTACAAAACCCAGTTGGCCGGCGCGGTGATGGTGGTGACGAAGGTGACCGCCACGCCCAGGCCGAAGGAGGTTTGCAGGTTGCCGGAAACCGACAGATAGGAGCACATCCCCAGAAAGTAGGCCAGCAGGATGTTGCCCACGAAGACCGATTCGACGAATATGCTGATCAGCTCTTCCATCTATTTCTTTTCCTTCAGCAGTGCATGCTCCAGCCAAACGAACAGGCCGATCATGATGAAGGCCCCCGGCGCCAGGACCATCAACCCCATGTCCTGGTAGCCGGCTTCGTAAAAGGAGGCCGGGATCACCGAAAAGCCCAACAGCTTGCCGGAGCCGAACAGTTCCCGGAAAAAGGCCACGCCGATGAGGATGGAGCCGTAGCCCACCCCGTTGGCCACGCCGTCGACGAAGCTGCGCCAGGGGGGGTTGCCCATGGCGAAGGTTTCGGCGCGGCCCATGACGATGCAGTTGGTGATGATCAGCCCGACAAAAACCGACAGCTGCTTGCTGATGTCGAACATGAAGGCCCGCAGAAACTCGTCGGCCAGTATCACCAGGGTGGCGATGACGGCCACCTCCACGATGATGCGGATATTGCGCGGAATCTGATGGCGCAACAGGGAGATGGTCAAGTTGGAAAAGGCCACCACGAAGGTCAGGGCCAGACTCATGACGATGGCGGTGTTCAGCTGCACCGTGACCGCCAGGGCGGAACAGATCCCCAGGATCTGCTTGGAGATGGGATTGTTCTGCCAAAGCGCTTCGGAGATGGCCCGGTAGGTTTGGCTTTTGGCTAAGAGGCCCATTGTGTGTTCAGCTCCCCATGGTTGAAACCGTAAAGCATTTTTCGCCGGATGTCGCGGGCATCAGGAACCGCCCGGACAGCCGCTTCTGTCCTGCCGGAACTGGATGGCCACCGGCTCGTACCGTTTCAGGGTTTCGCGCATGCCCTCGTTGAGAAACTTGCCGGTGAGGGTGGCGCCGCTGATGCCGTCCACATAGTTGTCCCGCCGTTCGGCCGGCAGGGTGTCCACCATGCCGGCCTTGGCGATCTGGATGGAGACGAAATTGCCGTCCGCGTCAACGATCTGCTTGCCTTCGAAATTCTGGCGAAACCAGCGGCTTTCGATCTCACCGCCCAGCCCCGGTGTTTCCTGGTGCTGGTAAACGGTGAAGCCGCGGATGGTGCTGCCGTCGTTTTCCAGGGCCAGATAACCGTTGATGCGCCCCCACAGCCCCTTGCTGTCGATGGGCACCACATAGGCCTGCACCGCACCGTCCCGTTCATAGATGAACACGGGCAGATCCTCGGGTTGACGGGCGTCGGCATCCACGCAACGGCCGGAACCATCCACCCAGAGGCTTTGGACGTAGGTGTCGTACAGTTCCTGCACGCGCTCGGCGGCCACACGCCCTTCTTCCACGGCCCCCAGCGCCAGCAGGATGTTTTTGCGGCGATCCACCTCGGCATTGATCTGCTGGCGGGTTTGCAGGCCGGTGCTGGCGGCGGTGAGCAGGAGGCTGCACACCACGCACAAAACGGTGGCGAAAAGGATGGATTTCATCGAACCGGACATGACACCTCCTCTTCCCGGCGGCGGGAACCGGGGCCATCCGCGGGGCTATACATTGGGGATCCTCCGGCGCACCCGCGTGCGCACCACGATGTGGTCCAGCAGGGGCGCGAAAACGTTCATGAACAGAATGGCCAGCATGATCCCCTCGAAAAAAGCGGGGTTGAAGACGCGGATCAGAACCGTCAGCACACCGATCAGGAACCCGTACAACCAGCGCGCGCCGTTCGTGTTGGGCGCCGACACAGGGTCGGTGGTCATGTAGGCGATGCCGAAGGCGGCGCCGCCCATGAGCAGATGGTGAAACGGGTTCATGGAAAGGTAGGGCATGCTGTCGGGCCCGGCCAGCAGGTTGAGCAGGTAGCCCATGGCCAGGATGCCCAGGATGTCCCCCAGGATGATGCGGTAGCTGGCCACGCCGATCAGGATCAGCACCGCGGCGCCGATGATGCACAGGAAGGTGGAGGAGGCGCCGATGCTGTCGGGGTAGAAACCAAAAAACAGGGTGGACCAGTCGTAACCGGCACTGCCCAGGGCAGACACCACGGTGCCGTCGGCCGGCGCCGACGCGGCCACCACCAGGGGCGTGGCCGCCGTGACCGCATCCACGGCCGGCTGCCCGTTGCCGGCCGCCACGGTCCAAACGGCGTCTCCGGACATGGCGGCCGGATAGGCGAAAAAGAGAAAGGCGCGTCCGGTCAGCGCCGGATTGAGAAAGTTGCGCCCGGTGCCGCCGAACACCTCCTTGCCGATGACCACGCCGAAGGAGATGCCCAGGGCCGCCTGCCACCAGGGGGTGGTGGGCGGCAATATCAGGGGAAACAGCATGCAGGTGACAAAGACCCCTTCACTGATCTGGTGCCCCCGGATGGTGGAGAAAACGATCTCCCAGCCGAAGCCGAAAAGGTAGGAAATGATCACCAGGGGCATGACGGTTTTGAACCCCAACCAGAACATGGGCCCGAACTCCAGGGGTAGACCGGCCGCCTTGAAGGCCTGCAACCCCACGTTGTACATGCCGAAAAAGAGGCACGGCAGCAACATCACGATCACCATCATCATGTAGCGCTGCACGGTGAGGCTGTCCCGGGGATGGGGGGCCTGGCGGGTTACATCGGCCGAACCGAAAAACACCTTTTCCATGGCTTCGAAAAAGGGTTCCAGGCGCGCCAGGCGGCCGTCGGGTTCGAAGTGTCGGCGTTGGGTCTCGAAAAATTTGCGTATCGGATTCATGTTCGCGTCACACCGCCCTACCGATAAGTGTATGAATCATTCGGATTTGGCCGCCAGCTCCTTGGCATAGGCCGCCTTGGCTTCGATAAATCCCCGGGTCAGCTCGATCTTGGAGGGGCACACATAGCTGCACAGGCCGCACTCCACGCAATCGAGCAGTCCCAGGGCCAAATACTCCTCCACCTCCCCGGCGTGGATCGCCTTGTGGATCATCTGGGGCCACAGATCCACGGGGCACACCCCGGCGCAGTGCATACAGGAGATGCAGGCCCGCTCGCCGCCTTGCACATGGCAGGTGTAAACCAGCTGGGCCGGGTTGATCTTGGAGAGAAAGACCCGCGAATAGCTCGGCTTTTTGAACCCCGGATCGTACAGGGCCAGAAATTCGGCGGGCCCGCCGTCGGGCAGGATGTTCAGGGAGGTTTCATAAAGCCCCATGAAGCCGTCCGGCGGCGCGCCGAACCCCCGCAGCACCCCGCCCACGATCAAGCGACTGTCGCCGTTGAGTTGCTTCGTGTCCGCCAATTGCGCCAACGGCGCACCCAGGCGGGCCCGGAAGTGCTGCCGCAGCGGCGCGTCGCTGCCGCCCACGGCCACCACGCGGTGGATGGGAAAGCGGCCTTGTCTCAAAAAGGCGGCCAACGCCAGCAGGTCCTGCCCCGCGATGTACCAGGCGCGGTTTTGTTCAGGACCGGTTTTCAGGTGGTAAAGCACCGTCGCCGGATCCTCGCTGGGGTAGATCCCCTGCACCACATGGGTCAGGTGTTGGCCGAACCGGTCGATCACGGTATGCCGATCATGGCCGGTGAAGGCGACCACCTCGCCCTTTTCGGCCAGTTTTTGCAGCACCTCGAGGCCGAATGCCAAATCATCGGCGCGCCCGTCCAGATAAAGCGCCGGATCGGGCTGGAACGGCTCCCGGTCGTCGAGACCGACCAGGATCATTGGCGGGGGCGTTTCAGGATCGGGCAAATCGCGAAACGGCAACTGACGCAACACCCACCACATGCCGCCCTCGAGCAGGTGCGCGACCAAATCCTCGCGGGACATGTCCGCCAGGGCCTGCGCATCGACAGCCGTGAAGGTCTCGGCGGGCTCTTCACCCGATTCCGGGCGGTCGATCACGATGGATTGGATCACTCGCCGCGGCCCGAATCGGATGCGCGACACCGTGCCGCCGCCGGGAGAGCGGAATATCCAGCGCGCGTCCCGTTTGTCCTCGAAAAGGATCGAACCGATGGATACCGGATCCCCTTCGGCCACCCGCAGTCGCGGTTTGATGTGGGGGATGTGCTCGGGCAACAGAGCCACGCGGGCCGGATCGGGCAGGTCGGTGATTGTGTCGGTGGGCACGCCTGTCATGCGCAGCCGGTAGCCCTTCTTAATGGTCAGCTTTTGCATCGTCGCTCGACTCTACGGTCCATCTTGATGGTTGCAGGTTAGGTTGTCTGGAAGTGTTGCGGGAATCCGCCGCGCGGTTGCGCCGCCCGGCGGCGCAGGGACGGGGCGGGAGCGGCACGGATTCCCGCAAGGGGAAATGGCACGGCAGCCGCAACGGCGACAGTATGAAAGCTACCACTTTTGGGTTTGATTTTCAACTCATACATGATAATTATTCCTGATAGATAACGACCTTAACCGTTTTAAAAGCGACCAACGGACCCCTCCAGAGGGGCAGTTTCAAGGGAGGCTTGTATGACCGAAGCGTGCGCACCCACAGTGAATACCGGTTTGCGGGGCGTGACCGTGGCCAGCACCAAGATCAGTGACGTTATCGGCGACCAGGGAAAGCTGATTTACCGCGGCTTTCTGGTTTCCGACCTGGCGAAAAACACCTGTTTCGAAGAGATCGTTCACTTGCTGCTGTTCGAAAAGCTGCCCACCGCCGAGGAGTTGACTGCGCTGAAACAGAAGCTCACGGCCGAGCGAGCCGTTCCCGATGCCCTCATCGAAGCCCTAAAGACAAGACCGGCCGATGCCTTGCCCATGGACATCCTGCAAGCGGCCGTGCCCATGCTGGCCAACCACGACAGTGACGTCACCGACACCTCCCAGGAGGCCGCCTTGCGCATGGCCATCCGCCTGGTGGCCAAGCTGCCCACCGTTTTGGCCGCCTGGGAACGCATTCGCAAAGGCCTGGCGCCGGTGAGCCCGGATCCCGAGCTGGACCATTCCGCCAATTTCCTTTACATGCTGTTCGGCAAGCCGGCGGACAGCGAAACGGTGCGCTTTTTCGACACCGGCCTGGTGCTGCACGCCGAACACTCCTTCAACGCATCCACCTTCGCGGCCCGTGAGGTGGCCTCCACCCGCGCGCACATGTACGCCGCGGTGTCGGCGGCCATCGGCTCCCTTTCCGGCGAGCTGCACGGCGGCGCCAATGTTCGCGTGATGCGCATGTTGCTGGACATCGGCAGCCCCGACAAGGCCGAAGCGTACGTGAACCGCGTTTTGGACGAAGGCAAGAAGATCATGGGCCTGGGCCATGCGGTGTACAAAACCGACGACCCCCGCGCCCACATCCTGGCGCCCATGTCCAAACGGGCCGGAGAGCTGGCCGGCGACACCCGCTGGTATGAAATCTCAAAGATCCTCGAAGAAAAGGGCAAGAAAGCCTTCAAAGAGCGCAAAGGCACGGACATCTATGTTAATGTCGACTTTTACAGCGCCTCGCTTTACTATTCCATGGGCATTCCGGTGGATCTCTATTCGCCTCTGTTCGCCATCTCCCGTGTGGCCGGCTGGACCGCCCATGTGATCGAGGAGCAGTTTGCCGGTGCTGCACCCAAACCCATGCTTTACCGCCCGGAATCCAAGTACATCGGCGAGTATTGCGGCCCCGAGGAGTGCCGCTTCGTTCCCATGGATCAGCGCTGAGCAATACACTTGCCGTGCACCCAAGCACGCGGCGCCCGCGACGTTAGGTTGCGGACGCCGCACCCGAGAAATGTGATGCAGAACCGGAACCCCACCACCTCTGAAACGAAACAGCCCGCAAAGTTTCGCATGACCCGGCAGCGCCGTGTGATCTTGGAAGAGCTGCGCAAGGAGAACATCCATCCCACCGCCGACATGCTCTACGAAATGGTGCGTAAGCGACTGCCACACATCAGTTTGGGCACCGTATACCGCAACCTGGAGCTCTTGACCGCCATGGGCGAAATCCAAACCCTGGAGATCAGCGGCAGTCAGAAACGGTACGACGGCATTCCCCAAAAACACTACCACATCCGCTGTATCTACTGCGGCCGCATGGACGATGCCCCCATCGCACCGCTAAATAGCCTCGAGGACAACCTGTACGGCGCCACGGTGTATACCATCATGGGCCACCGCCTGGAATTTCTGGGCCTGTGTCCCGAGTGCTCCCTTAACGAAACCGCCCGCCGCTTCGCCGAGCAGGCCCTGCCGGCCGAAGCTGCCCTCTGACGGCCGATGGGTCCGGATGTTCAGCTCCAACCAAGTTCCTGCTGCAACCATCGTTTGATGACGCCTTCCACGGGATAGACCCCCTTGAGATTGCCATGCTCGCGAATGAACGCTTTGTGGATCCGCGGCGGCATTTCGATGCGCGCCAGTTCGCGGGCCTCTTCGGAATTGCGCCGGATTAAATAGATCACCGGCGGCTCTTTCCAGGTGCTGACCGCAAAATAGCAGGTCTCGTCGCTTTTGGAGCGGATCACGTAGTTGCCGCCGGCCCAATTGTTGCCCCATTCCAGGTAGAGCCGCACCGCCTCTTCCGGCGTCATCTCCCAATCAATGGCGTCGATCAACGCCCCATCCTGCCGAATTTGTTCCAATGTATTCATATAACCGCCTTCCTTGCAGCGGGAAACGCTCCCCGCATACGCGCTGTTTGGGTATGACCATCTTCATTATGGGCACTGACCACGCATTCTGCAACATGGGTGCCATGCTTTATCGGCTGAAAATCCGGTTGCCTTCCTTGCCACTGCCGCATCTCTATGATAGCTTTGACAAACAATGCTCAGCACGGTGGACATACGTTTGTGCGTTCATGAACCACTTTTCTTCTACCACCGTTCTGCGCCGCCACACCCCGGCCCCACTGTATTGCGAGACAGATGTGTCTCAAAACCGGCAACGGGATTTTCGAAACACTCTTTATTGTTCATTGTTTCAAGACCTTGCAAGCATAAGGGACACCGGTGCCATGGCGCTGCCACGGGGATGGCGTATCATTGAGTGCCGCAATGAAACGGCGCCCGAACGCTCACCGGCAGCCCTCACAAAGCCCTGATTCGTCCGCGCATCATCGCCACCGCAGCCGAAAAGGGCGTTGCGGTGGCGTTTGGCACGGGTTTTGATATGACAATGCGCAACGATCCTCAACCGATTCAGCACCCTTTGTGGGAGAACGTTGCGTGGCGCGACCTTGTGATTATAATATCCAGCAAACCATTCGGCTCACTCGGGAGATGATGCGGCTTGCCGACCAGGGGGATGCCGACCGGGAGGATGTGGGCTGCGGGGTGCTGTACGGGATGCTGCGCGATGCGGCCTACAAACTGTTGCGTATTGCCGAAGAAGAAAAGAGACGCCACCAGGCCAAAGGATGGTGGCTGGAGCTTGAGGAAAAACCAACCAACCCGAACCCAGACATCGAAAAGGAGGTTGACTAGTGTCATCATTGAAAGGCACCCGAACCGAAAAAAACCTGTTGCTGTCGTTTGCCGGTGAGTCTCAAGCCCGGACCCGATACACCTATTTCGCCGGCCAGGCCCGTAAGGATGGTTACGTGCAGATTGCGGATATATTCGAAGAAACCGCCAACCAGGAAAAAGAGCACGCCAAGCGCTTCTTCAAGTTCCTCGAAGGCGGCGAAGTGGAGATCGTGGGTGCTTTCCCGGCGGGCGTCATCGCCGGCACCCTGGAAAATCTCAAGATGGCCGCCGCCGGCGAGCACCATGAACACACCGAAATGTACCCCGGATTCGCCAAAATCGCCCGCGAAGAAGGATTCGAGGCCATCGCCATGGTTTGGGATGCCGTGTCCGTGGCCGAAAAGCAGCATGAAAAACGCTATCTCGACCTGGCCGCCAATATCGCCGCCGGAAGCGTTTTCAAGCGGGGCGAACCGGTGGTGTGGCGTTGCCGCAATTGCGGCTATCTGCATCAGGGACTGGAAGCGCCTCAAATGTGCCCGGCCTGCGCCCATCCCCAAGCCCATTTTGAGCTTCTGGGAGAGAATTGGTAGTCCACCGATTCAATGCGCGCTCTTGCGCGCAATAGACGCCGGCGATTCAAGCCGGATTACATACCCAAACAACCAAAGGAGGTTTTTGAAATGACCGAACGGCTGGAAGTTTATAAATGTGAAGTTTGCGGCAACATCGTGGAAGTATTGCATGCCGGTCCCGGACAATTGGTCTGCTGTGGTCAACCCATGGTCTGCATGAAAGAGAACACGGTGGATGCGGCCAAGGAGAAGCATGTACCGGTCATCGAAAAGATCGACGGCGGCGTCAAGGTGAAGGTCGGCAGCGTGGCGCACCCCATGGAAGAGAAACACTACATCGAATGGATCGAAATCATTGCCGACGGCAAGGCTTACCGCCAGTTCCTCAAACCGGGCGAAACTCCGGAGGCGACCTTCATGGTCACTGCCAACGACATCACCGCCCGGGAGTATTGCAATCTGCACGGTCTGTGGAAGGCCAACTAGGCCGACCCTGACCCGATCCATCAGGTTTTTGAGCGTGGCGCACCGGAAGGGAGCCCGAGGCTTCCTTCCGGTCGGGCGCCCATTTCATCAGAGTACAAGGAGGACCCCATGGCCAACTGGAAATGCGGCAACTGTGGTTATGAACTGGAGGCCGAGACGCCTCCGGAACGCTGCCCCTCCTGCAAGGAGGCATGCGAATTTTTGGACAACACCTGTTACACCCCTGACTGCCAATTCGACGGCAAGGACCAGCGCATCAAATAACCATCCCGAAGCTGCGCATGGCAGCGCAAAAAAGGAGGCCCGGATGACGACCCCGCAACATTGCCCCGGATTCGAATCGTTTAAAAACCTCAAATCCTTCGAGTGCAAATGCCCTAAATGCGGCGCTGCAAAAGAGATCTTCTCGGATGAGTTCGACAAATCGCACAAGTGCGACAGTTGCGGCGAGCCCATCGATTTCACACAATGCACCTTGGATGGCGCCGCGTAAGCGAACATCGGCGACGGGGGCGTGTCGGCGCACCCTGTCAATCTCCGAATCGCGACCCCGGCCGGGCCGCCACCTGTTGTGGCAATCGGCAAGGGGCTGAGACAACAAGGCATACGGCGGGGACCGACCCTCCTCGCACAGGGAAAGGGCGTTATCGATGCGCGCAATAGGTCTTCTCGGCAGCCCGCGCAAAAAAGGCAACACCGATCAATTACTGTCGCTGTTCATGGACCGGCTGGCCGGTCTGGGCATGGAAACGCAAACCATCGATGTCTGTCGCCGACACATCGAACCGTGCAAGGAGCTCACGGTTTGCGAAACCAAAGGCACCTGCCCCATCGACGACGACATGCACAAGGAGATCTACGGTCTGCTGCGGGATGCCGACCTGGTGATCCTGGCCTCGCCGGTCTTCTTCTATGGCGTCAGCGCCCAGCTCAAGGCCTTGATCGATCGCTGCCAGACCCTTTGGGCGCGCAAACACCTGCTCAAGCTCAACGATTCGCGCCACAACCTTCGTCGTGGCTTTCTGCTCTCCGTTGGCGCCACGGGCGGCAAACAGCTTTTCGACGGTATTCACCTGACGGCCAAATATTTCTTCGATGCGGTGGCGGCCCGCTATGCAGGCAGCCTGACCTATCGGCACATCGAAAAGCGGGGGCAAATCATGGAACTGCCCTCCCTGGCCGAGGATGTGGCGGCGGCGGCCGACCAACTGGCCGACGGCCTTGCCGGACGGCCCAAGGTGATCTTCGCCTGTCGCGAAAATGCCGGCCGCAGCCGCATGGCGGCGGCCTTTGCCCGTATCCACGCCGGAGATCGGCTGGATGTCATCAGCGCCGGCAGCGCACCGGCCGCCGCGGTCAACCCGGTCATGGTGGCGGCCATGGCGGAAAAAGGCATCGATATGGGATTCAGCACGCCCCGTCTTCTGGACGGGGCCCTGGACGGCAGCCCCCCGGCAGCCTTGGTCACCATGGGCTGCGGCGAGGCCTGCCCCCATCTGCCCGGCACCCTGCGCCTGGATTGGGATCTGCCCGATCCGGCCGGCAAGGAGATCGATTTCGTGCGACAGGTGCGCGACACCATCGAGGAAAAAGTGATCGACTTTCTGAACCAGCATCCCGATTTACCACCCAAACAAACAGGAGAACTGTAATGGACCGTTATGTTTGCACCATCTGCGGCTATGTGTACGACCCCGAACAGGGCGATCCGGACAACGGCGTGGCGGCCGGCACCAAATTCGAGGACCTGCCCGACGATTGGGAGTGCCCGGTCTGCGGCGCCGCCAAATCGGAGTTCGAAAAAGAAGAGTAGTCGCCCATCCGTTGCACCGCATGCCCTTTTCGCCCCGGGTGAAAAGGGCATCCTCATTCCAAGGAAACAACGCCATGAAACCTGTTGAAATCGCCAAGGGGATCTATGATGTGGGGGTCAACGATTGGAACATCCAGGATTTTCACGGATACTCCACCCCCCTGGGAACCAGCTACAATGCCTTTTTGATCGTGGATGAAAAGGTGGCCCTGGTGGACACGGTGAAAAAACCGTTCACCGACCAGTTGATCGCCAACATCCAACAGGTGATCGATCCGCAAAAGATCGACTACATGATCAGTAACCATACGGAAATGGACCACTCCGGCAGCCTGGCCCGGGTGATGCACCGCATCGGCGCCGACAAGCCGGTCTACTGCTCCAAGATGGGGCACAAGAATCTGTCGCTGCACTTTTCCCAACCGCTGAACTACCAGCCGGTCGGCGACGGCCAGGAGCTGAAGCTGGGCCGCCGCACCCTGGCCTTCCTGGAGACCCGCATGCTCCATTGGCCGGACAGCATGTTCACCTACATCAAGGAAGACGAGATCCTGCTGTCCAGCGATGCCTTCGGCCAACACTATGCCGGTTTCGAAAAGTTCGATGACGTGGTCGGCGACGCCATCATGCCCCATGCCAAGAAATATTTCGCCAACATCCTGTTGCCCTATGCGCCCCTGATTCTCAAACTGGTGGACAAGGTGACCCAAATGGGGCTCCCGCTGCGCATGATCTGTCCCGATCATGGGATATTGTGGCGCACGGAACCGGGCAAAATCATCGAGGCCTACGTGCGCTGGTCCAAACAGCAACCCAAGCGCAAGGCGGTGGTGGTCTACGACACCATGTGGCACAGTACCGAGCGCATGGCCGATGCCGTCGCGGCGGGCTTGTACGCTGAAGGGGTGGCCGTGCGTCCCATGTATCTGCGCAAGTGGCACCGCAGCGACGTACTCACCGAAGTGCTGGACGCCAAGGCGGTGGTGGTGGGCTCGCCAACGCTGAACAATGGCCTCTTTCCCACGGTCAGCGATTTTCTGACCTATATGAAAGGGCTCAAGCCCCAGGGCAAGATCGGCGCGGCCTTCGGCTCCTACGGCTGGAGCGGGGAAGCGCCCAAGCTGGTCGCCAAGGAGCTGGCGGCCATGCAGTTCGAGGTGATGGACCCGGTGCGACACCAGTATGTGCCCGACACCCCCGCCCTGGAGGAGAGCTACGCCTTCGGCCGCGCCATCGGCCGCCGGATTTGCGATGAGGTGGCGGATTGACCCGTCCGGTGGTGGACCTGGCCGCCTGCACCCTCTGCATGGGGTGTGTGGCGGTTTGCCCCGAGGTGTTTGCGCTCAACGACGCCGGTTACATCGAGGTGGCCGATCTGGCGGACTATCCCGTTGACCTGGTGGCGGAAGCCATCAAATATTGCCCGGAGGATGCCATCTCTTGGGAGGAAGGAGACCAAGCCCCATGCCATCCATAGCCCTGTTCGTTTTCAACGGTGATCCCATGTGTTTTATTCACGTACTGCTCAACGCCCTGGACATCCAGGCCCGCGGCGGTCGGGCCGGCATCGTGGTGGAAGGGTCCGCCACCGCCTTGATCGAACCGTTGGCCGCTGGGGACCATCCCCTGCACCCCTTGTGGGAAAAGGTGAAATCGGCCGGTCTGGTGGAAGGGGTGTGCCGGGCCTGTTCCAAAAAGATGGGCACACTTCAAGCGGCCGAAGCCCAAGGGCTGGCCCTGCTGGACGATATGAACGGCCACCCCGGCATGGCCCGTTATCGGGAAGCGGGCTACGAGATCATCACCTTCTGAACCGCCATGGGCTATCGGCAACTGAAGCAAAAGGTGCTCGATCTGATGGGGCAGGCGGACCAGCAGGCGGCGATGCGCGCCATCGCGGCATTGCCGGCCCGGCGGGTGATCAACCCCCTTTTCGGCCTGCTGCACCACGGGGATCCGCAAGTGCGCTGGCGTGCCGTGACCGCCATGGGTGTGGTCACGGCGCGGTTGGCCGATCACGATACGGAGGGGGCGCGGGTGATCATGCGGCGGTTGATGTGGCACCTCAACGATGAGTCGGGGGGCATCGGCTGGGGCGCACCCGAAGCCATGGGCGAGATCATGGCCCGCAGCGAGCGCCTGGCCGGCGAATACGCCCGGATTCTCATCTCCTATCTCAATCCCCACGGCAACCATCTGGAACACGAAGGATTGCAAGCCGGTGTTTTGTGGGCCGTCGCCCGGCTGGGGCACACCCGGCCGGCGTTGGTCCAGGAAGCGGCCGCCTTCCTGCGGCCCTTTCTATCATCCCCCGACAACCGCTTGCGCGCGCTCGCGGTACTGGCCGGCGGCGCCATGGGCGATCCGCAAACAAAGGCCGCCTGCCAAGCGCTGGCAACGGATGCCACCCCCGTGACCCTCTATTGGGACGACGATTTGCTGCAAACCACCGTCGGCGCCTTGGCCGCTGAAAGGCCGGCTTGAACAGGTCGCAAGCCCGAGATGGCTTTTACAGGCTTTCGTCTTGGCCTGTGGGACCCTCCCCGGCCTGACCGTGACCCCGGTCACAAAGCCGCTGTCGATCCAATCGTAGCCCGGGCGGTCGAGCGCGCCCATCTGATGGGCCTCCTGCGGCGCCCCCGTGTTCAGTGCTCCGCCACTCCGTACAAGCGGCAGGTGTTGCGCCACACCGTCAGCGCCAACGTCTCCGGCGTTTCCTGGCGCACCTCCGCCAGCTTGAGCAGCACCGTGCGCACGAAGGCCGGCTCGTTGCGACGAAACTTGTTGCGTTCGGGCGTCGGCGTCAGATAGGGCGCATCGGTCTCCACCAGAAGCCGGTCGGCCGGTATGCGCCGCACCAGGCGGCGCAACTCCCGACCCCTGGACTGAATGGTCAATATACCCGTGATCCCGATGTGCAACCCCATGGCCAGATAGCGCTCCAGCTCCGCCTCGGTACCCGAAAAACAGTGCACCACCCCCTGGCGCGCCGGTGTCCAGTGGGCCGCCAGCAGTTCGAGAAAGCGGCCCTCGCTGTCCCGTTCATGAAAGATCATGGGCAGTCCGAGCGCTTCGCCCAAAATCAATTGCTGCTCGAACCAAAGCTCCTGATCCTTGCGCGGGGAGTGCATGCGGTTGAAATCGAGGCCGGTCTCACCCCATGCCCGGACCTTGGGGTGGGCCGCCAAGGCTTTCAAGTCTTCCATCAGGGCCGACGAACCGTTTCGGGCATCGTGGGGGTGCAAACCCACCGATGCATGGATGCCCGCGTAACGCTCGGCAAGGGCCACCGCCCTTTGCGAGGTGGGTAGATCGATGCCCACCGCCATCATGGCGATCACCCCGGCTTGACGCGCCCGCGCCACCACGCCATCCAAATCCCCTTCATATCCCTTGTCGTCCAGGTGGCAGTGACTGTCGAAAATGTTCATGCTCTCCAGGGAATCCATTCTTCAAACGGCCTTTCGTAGTACCCACATGAATCGGTATGCGCAAATTCACGATCGCCATGGCCGCATATCATCGAAGCCGGGGGGAAGCAACTCCGTTACATTATTGTTTAGTTCTTAGTTAAAAAGTAATGAAATAATATTGACAGTCACAAGGCAATGCACATTGTTCAAATCAAAGGCGATGGCCCCGGTTGCCACAGATGCACCCGGGAAAAGCGACCGCGACAGGTTGTCCGGTGCGTGGCCGTCACCCCCGAATGGGGCTGTTGTCGCCAAGTTTAATGCTTGCTGCCAAAGGAGGTAGATACCATGGAACTGATGAAATGGCGTCCAACAAGGGATCTGTTCAATGTACAGCGCCGTTTCGGCGCGCTGCTGGATGATCTCTGGTTCCCGGCCCTTGCCGGCAAAGACCGCGAGGCGCTGTGGGAATGGAATCCGGCGGTGGATGTGTTTGAAAACGACGAGGCCATCGTGGTCAAGGCCGAATTGCCCGGCGTCGCCAAGGAGGATATCGCGGTGGACGTACAGGGCCGCGTTCTGACCATCAAGGGCGAGCGCAAAGTGGAAAACGAGGTTCAGGAAGAGCGCTACTACCGCAAGGAGCGGTTCCAAGGCCGCTTCGAACGGTCTTTCACCCTTCCGGCCGATGTGGATCCGGAGGCCGTCAAGGCCGATTACAAGGACGGTGTGTTGAAAGTGGAAGTGCCCAAACCGGAAGAACGCAAGGCCGGAAAGATTACGGTGCAGTAAACCGGCGCCGGGGTGCCGCGCACCCTGGCGCGCAAACCACTGCCGGCCCGCGGCAGGGAGGTAGGGTCTCCCGCTGGCGGGCCGATTTCGTTATGCAACCGATCATCGCGCGGTGTCCACAATACGCGCACCATAGAGCCGCTCCATGCGCTGCAGGGCGAACCGGTGGAACGCTTCGTCGAAATCGGCCACGCCGGCCCTGGGCACGGTCACCGCGTAATCCCTGTTGGCCAATCCGCCCACCGTATCCATGACGCAAATAGAGGTGCACACGCCCACCACCTCCACCGTTGCGGGGGCGTAATCCGCCAGAATCTTTGCCAGGTCGGTGCCGTAAAAGCCGCTGTAGCGGGTTTTGTCCAGGACCGGTTCGTCGTCTCTCGGTTTCAGCTCGTCGATGATGCGACTGCCCGGCGTGCCGGCCACGCAGTGGGGTGGAAAGCGCGCGAACTCCTTGTCGTCCGGGGCGTGGGCATCCCGCAGAAAAATCACCGCATCGCCCGCCCGGCGGTGCGCTGCCAACCGTTGCTGCACGAAGGGCACAATGGCCTCGGCACCCGGACCGCAATAGAGCGCCCCGTCTGGACGGATGAAATCATTGAGCATATCCACCACGATCAAAGCATTGTCAGTCATAAAAAACCCTCCCTCACCGTTTCGGGGCCTGCAACGAATCAAAATGACGACCCCGATTTTCGTCCATCCGGCCCGTCCTGTAAAGCCGCAAGGGCCTCTCGGCGTTGGCTGCAGCTCGTCAAAACCCTTGCGACTCGGTCCCGAGCCGGGTAATATGGCGTATTCGCAAACTAATACACCCTGCGTAGAAATCAAACCGCCCGGAGCGCAATGGAAAAGACCGAATTCCGAACCTACGACGACTACATCAAGGCGCTGACCGACATCAGCCACGCCATCACCTCCGATTTGTATCTGGAGGAGCTGCTCAAACTGATCGTGATGGTGACGGCCAAAGTGACCGGCGTGGCCATCTGCTCCCTATGGCTCATCGATGAAGGACAGTCCCCGCCGGTCATCCGCCTCAAGGCGACCCAGTCCATCGCCCCCGAATATGTGAAGGACCGCAGCCTGGCGCTGAACGAAGGGGTGGTCGGCCATGTGGCCACCACTAAAAAGCCCCTGATCATCAAAAATGTGTTGCGCCACCGCCGCTTCAAGGAAAAGGAGATGGCCCGCAATCTCGGTCTGGTCTCCATGGTGGGCGTTCCTTTGCTGCTCAAGGACGACAAGGTGATCGGGGTGCTCAACTGCTTTACCTGCGCGCCCTATGCTTTTTCGGACACCGAGGTGAACCTGCTCACCGCCGTTGCCAACCAGGCGGCGGTGGCCATCCTGAACACTGAATTGATGGTCAAAACGCGCGTCATCCAGGAGGAACTGGAAACCCGCAAGCTGGTCGAGCGGGCCAAGGAGATCGTGATGCAACGCACGGGGCTGCAGGGCGTGGAAGCCTACCGTTGGCTGCAAAAGCAGAGCATGGACACACGGCGCTCCATGCGGCAGGTGGCCGAAGCGGTCCTGCTCTCCTCCGAGCTGCAAAGCAGAGGCGTGTAAACCGGCGAGCAGGCCGGTACGGCCGGCACAAAACAATTTTTTGTTGACAAAAACAGACCGGTTTTTTATTTAGTTAAGGTTTCGTGCGCATCGCGATGTCAACGGCGACAGCGGCTCAAGCGCATCCTTCCCGCACAGGGCTGTGCGGAACGAAAAATCCAAAAACAGACTCAGACAAAGGCGTCTGCGGCTCCCATCCAGTTGGAGCGGACGCCTTTTTGCGTCCGAGGCGCGAATCGCCTGTCTCCTCTCCTTCCGATGATCGGGGCTGCGGACCCACCCGGATATTGCCGGGTTACCATCGTTCAAAGGAGTGAGAACCATGCGTTTTGACAAAAGAAACGATGTCTTGGGCACCGTCAATCGCGGCAACGCGGCCGAATCGGGGCTGTGCACCCTGTGCCGGGCCGATTGCGAAGGCAAGTGTGAAACCTGGCTCTCGAGCCTGGTGGGCCGGAAATTGCTCTATCCCCGCGACTTCGGCATCGTCACCGCCGGTGCCAACAACACCACCCATGTCGGGGTCTCCTACAACGCCCTGCGCATTCAAGGGTACGCCTACGGCGCCCACGGCATCGACGGCCGCCTCTCCAACGACCCGGACGACTGCATCTTTCCCAATGTGGACCTGACCACCGAGTTCGGCCGGGAGGTAAAAACCAAGGCCCGTATCCCCTTGATGACCGGCGCCCTGGGGTCGACCTTCGTGGCCGCCAAGTATTGGGATGCTTTTGCCATCGGCGGCGCCCTGGTGGGCATTCCCATCGTCATCGGTGAAAACGTGGTGGGCGTGGACCGCGACTCGGAAATCCGCAACGGCAAGATCGCCAAGGCGCCCGAGCTGGATCGGCGCATCGATACCTACCTGCGCTATTTCGACGGCTACGGGGCCATCATCGTGCAGATGAACGTGGAGGACACCCGCAACGGCGTGGCCGCTTATGTGGCCGAGAAGTACGGCGACAAGTGCATCATCGAACTCAAATGGGGCCAGGGCGCCAAGGACATCGGCGGCGAGATCCAGGTGACCAGCATCGATTACGCCCTATTCCTGAAAAAGCGCGGCTATGTGGTGGATCCCAATCCCGAGTTGCCCGAGGTACAGCAAGCCTTTGAAAAGGGGGCCATCCGCTCCTTCGCCCGCCACAGCCGCCTGGGGGGCACCCAGCTCAGCCGCGTCGACTTGGTGCGCGAGGACTTCATGAAGAGCGTGGCCTACCTGCGCAGCCTGGGTTTCAAACGCATCTCCCTGAAAACCGGTTCCTACGGCATGGAGGAACTGGCCATGGCCATCAAGTTCGCCACCGACGCCAAGCTGGACCTGCTGACCATCGACGGCTCGGGCGGCGGCACCGGCATGAGCCCCTGGAACATGATGCAGAGCTGGGGTGTGCCGTCGATCCTGCTGCACGCCAAAGCCCACCAATACGCCGCTTATTTGGCGGCCAAGGGCGAGCAGGTGGTCGACCTGTCTTTTGCCGGCGGTTTTGCGCTGGAGGACAGCATCTTCAAAGCCCTGGCCCTGGGCGCGCCCTACACCAAATTGGTATGCATGGGCCGTGCGGTGATGATCCCCGGATTCCTTGGGGCCAATATCGAAGGGGCGCTCAATCCCGAGCGCAAAGCGGCGGTCAGCGGCAACTGGGATCGACTGCCCAGGACCGTGGGGGATATCGGCGGTTCCGCCGAAGAAATTTTTGCCTGCTACTACGACGTCGAAAAGAAGGTGGGCAAAGACGAGATGAAACACATCCCCTATGGCGCCATGGCTTTCTGGACGCTGGCCGACAAACTCTCCTGCGGCTTGCAGCAGTTGATGGCCGGTGCACGCAAATTCACCATCGACCAGCTGCATCGCAACGATCTGTTCGCCGCCAACCGGGAGACGGCGCGGGAAACCGGTATCGCCCACTGCGGCGATGCCAACGACGCATTGGCGCGCAAGATTCTGGAAAGCTGATATTTCATCATCTGCGTTCCCGATGCCGTCAGGGGCCGGCGCAGACCGGCGGGGCGTCGGCGGCGTAGGGGGCCACGGCGCCTTTGCCGGTGCCTTTGACCTTGAACAGCGCCGTGTCGGCGGCGGTCAACAAGCACTCCGGGGTGTCGGCGTGATGCGGAAAGGTGGCCACGCCGCAACTGGCTTGCAGATGTACGGCCAGGCCCTGGCGCGTCAGGTAGAAGGTCTCTTGAATCAAGGCTTGGATCTCCCCGGCCTTGGCCAGGGCGGTCCCTTGCTCACAATCGGGCAGCACCACCACGAATTCATCCCCCGCATAGGCCACGGCGTAGGCCGGTGGTGCGATGGTGCTTTGGATGGTGGCCGCCACTTCCTGAATGGCCCGGCTGCCATTGAGATGGCCGTGGGCGTCGACAACCGATTTGAAGTTGTCCAAATCCATGAACAGCAGTGAAAGGGGCGCCTGGCGTGCCCGTGCCGATTGCAGCAGCAAGGGCAGGGAAGCGTGCAGGTGACGCTGATTGAAAAGCCCGGTGAGGTTGTCCCGCAAGGCCTGTTTGCGCAGTCGCTCCTCGCTGGCGCGCAAAGCCGCCTCGGCCGCCATGCGGGAAGTGATGTCCACCAGGGAAACCACGACCCGCGCCATGGTGTCTTCATGGCCGGCCAACACCATGGCCCGGGCGATCACATGCCGGGTTTCTCCCTGTACTGTTTTGAGGGCGATCTCCCTTTCGGGCGGCACGCGGCCCTCGGCAACGGCCGCCACCGTTTCCCGCACCAGCTCCTGCATGGCCCCCTCCTGGGTCATCCGGGACAGGGCGGCCATCAACGCCGTCTTGTCCTGAACGCCCACCAGGGCAATGAAGGCATCATTACAATCGGTGGTGGTCACCAGATCCATCAAGCGGACCACGGCTTCCGGTCGGTCCCGAAGATAGCCCTGCAGGTCGTCAATGCCCGACAGGCGCAGTTGTTCCAGTGTTTGTTTGAGCGCCGAGGCATCCCTTTCCAGCATGGCGATGGGCGACGATTTGAACAACAAACGGTAACGCTGCTCACTCTCCTGGGCGGCCTCCTGGGCTTGCCGCAGATGGGTCTGGTTCTCCACAAAGGCGATCACGCCGTGCACCGCATCGCCATCATCGGAGATGGGGCTCAAATGAAAGCGGAGCTTGAGGCAACTGCCGTTGTGGTCCAGGCACTCACAATCCCGCAGAACCGCATGCCTGCGCTCCAGGCAGCGCTGGAAATCCTTGTCCACGCCGGCCGCAGTGATCGGCTCTATTTCCCGGAGGTTGACACCCGTGGGGTCCTTGCCGCCCGGCCAAGACAAGAGATTCCGCATCCGGCGGTTGATGCCGGTGATGCGGCCCGTTGGATCGATGGTGAATATCCCGAAGGGCGCACTGTCACCCAGCACGCGGGTGCTGTGCGTCAGCTCCGCCAGGGCCGCCTCGGCCGCGTCGCACCGCTGTTGCAGCGCCGCCATTTCGGCCAAACGCAGATGGAGGTCGGCCACCTGCCGCTGGAGGGTTTTGACCATCTCTTGCATGTCGGATCCTCAAAGCGCAACGGGGATCGGTGGTATGGAACGAAAGGCGTAACGGTGAGCGGTGGGTGCGGGTCACCACAGGCCCTCATAGGTTCGGCCCCTTGTCCCGGGGTGGTTACCGCATCGATCCGTTCAGGATGTGGCCAGCAGCGATTCAGCCAGCATGCGGGCGGCCGTCTCTTCAGC
The DNA here is from genome assembly GCF_022968795.1 of Desulfatitalea alkaliphila. Classification (GTDB taxonomy): domain Bacteria; phylum Desulfobacterota; class Desulfobacteria; order Desulfobacterales; family Desulfosarcinaceae; genus Desulfatitalea; species Desulfatitalea alkaliphila. Next base: position 119,412 of record NZ_JALJRB010000009.1, on the reverse strand, counting down.
ATCCGGCCGATAGGTGCCCGCTTGTACCTGTGCTTTGATGCGGGCAACCTTCTCAAGATCCACCTCGGGCATTCGGCTGACGGCTTGGTGGGCGGCATTCATCTCGCGCGCCCGCTCGGAGAGGGCGACCCGCTCTTCCGGCGCCGCGCCGCCCACCGGCGCGGTTCCCGTCGATGCCGGTTTTAGGCCGGCGTTGACGGTTTGCCGAGTATAGACAGGTGGCAGTTTACCGTTGATTTCCATTGGCCATCTCCTCCATATGCAATTCTCATACTACAGCCACCGGCGGTTGACAAGCAATCCGGAAAGATCGGCTAAGGGCTCGCGCTAAAAACGAGTGCCCACGCCGATCCCGAAGTGGAAACGGGGTCCACGGTCCGGCTGCTCTTTGGGCCATTTTTTGATCTCCAGCGGTACGATCACCGGATATTGATAGGGCATGCTGCCGATCAGGCGCTGTTGGGTCTCCACCAAACGGCCCACCACGGTGATGGCCGTTCCCTCGGGGTAGAGGGCCGGATCGAGGAACTGGTCGGTGCGCACCAGAAAGCGCCCCGCGGATTGATCGTCCTGCAAGGGCCGGTCGTTGTGATCGAGCGCCGACTGCAGCACAGTCACTTCGGTGGTGCCGTCCATCACTTGGGACGCGATGATGGTGCCGCCCAGCATCACCGTTTCACCCATGTACTGCTGCGGCTGCCCTTGCAACTCGGCAAAGGGCGTCTCCAGGGTGATTCGGGAGCGGGCTTCACTGGACATTCCCGCCGCGCAAGCCGACAGAACCAGCAACAAGGACACCCACAGGCCACACTGCCGAACCGTTTTGCGCATCGTCATGGATCTTCCTTTCCACTCAGTTGGCTTTCATGAACACACCCGTAATGCAAGCAACCGCATGCCGGCCCTACCACCACCAATAGGGATGGCGCCACCACCACGGATGCCCATAGGGATACATCCACGGATCACGATAATAGGGTTCGTACCGCACCGGCTGCTGTTCCGACCACAGATGCAGCGTCTCCACGGCAATCCGCAGATAGGGAAAAGGCTCGGGTTCCGGATCGACCGCGGAGCTGCCCAGCAAGTATCCAGCGGCGGTGAATTTGCGGCCCTCGGTGTACACCTCGGGGTCGATGAACCCATCGTAAATCAAAATCAGACGCCCCCGGGAGCGGTCCCGCTCAACGGGCTCCCGTCGAAAACCCAGGGGGACTTCCAAGGCGGTGATACGGGTGTGATCGGTATGGTTCTCCACCTGGACCACATAGCCGCCTACAATCACCATCTGCCCCCGATGGGCGCGGGCGTTTTGGACCAGCTCCTGAAAATCCATGGGGGGCAGTGCGGTTTGCTCCACATCTGCCGGCATGATGGAACAGGCCGACAAGATCAACCATGAAACCAGACATATGACTTTCAACAAGGCCTTCATTGCGGGGGCCCCTTCGTCTCGGTTGCACCCAATGACCCACGGCGTTTCACTTATCCGGGCAAGGCGCGGCGCGTGAAAACGCCGCCGATGGTATTTGATTATACGCATTTAAGGCCAACCCCTCAAGATGCGGTTGAAACCTGTCGTTCCCCTTGGGCCGTTGCACCAACAGATTATCCCGAAACAGTAAGCGGCAAAGCAAATTATGCAAGCCCGCCTTGCCGCGCCTGCGGCGATGTCGACCGAGTCCACTCAAATTAATTGGATTGTTTGTTTAGAATGTGTCACAAGAGCGGGGATCCTGAGAGGATGATGGCAGGCGGGTACAGAGAAAGATGACGCACCACCAAAGGGCGCTTACCGAAAAACACCAATCTTGCACCGATAGCGAAACAAGGGCTGAAGACGACAAATGGGTTCCATCTGGTTGAGACGGTTGATCGTTTGCGGTTGGCTGGCAGTGGCGGTTTGGGCAGGCATGGTCATCAACGGAACGGCAGCGGACGTTTTTGCTGAGGCAGGGGATGACGGTACCGCCCAAACATCGGTGGAAGTTCTCTCAGGTGCAACCCGTACCAATGTGCAGAACGTTCTGGGCCATTTGCAGGGCAGCATCGGCTTGGCCGCCGGTCTGCGTTTCGACTCCCTGGACTGGTCGATCAGCGGTGCATACGGCGGCGAACCGGTCAATGTGCGTTCCGAACTGGAGTGGACCGAGGTTTTCAGTTATCAACTCCAGCTCAGCGGCCGACTCCGGGCCGGACGCCACCTCTATTGTCGCGGCCATTTCGCCTATGCCGCCATCCAGAGCGGCATGGTAACGGATTCGGACTACCGGGGCCCGATTCGGACCAATGTGTACTCACGCTCCATCAGCGCCACCAATGACGATCAGCTCTGGGATGTGGTGGCCGGTCTCGGGTATCCTTTCCACTTCGTGCAAGAACGACTGCTCGTCGCCCCTTTGCTCGGCTTCTCCGTTCACAAACAAAATTTTCGCATCACCAACGGCAGGCAACTCATTGCAGGTGGCGGCAGCAACTTCGATGGATTGAACAGCACTTACAAAGCCCTGTGGTGGGGGCCCTGGGTGGGCTGCGACCTGCACTACACCCTGATGGCGACAGGTGATCGGCCGCCGCCCATGGAATGGACGCTAATGCTGATGTACCACTTTCGTACCGACTTTTCCGCCGAGGCCACATGGAACCTGCGAGACGAATTCAGGCAACCGCGCAGCTTCGAACAGTCGGCCGACGGCCATGGGTTCACCGTTCAGGCCGAATGGCTGCTGCATCTCACCCGGTATCTGCGTGGATCGCTGCAGATGCGATTCACACGTTGGTCCACCGATGCCGGCACCGACACCCTTTTCCTCAAAGACGGCACAACCCATACCACGCGCCTCAACGAAGTTTCCCGCCAAGCTTACGAGGTGATGATCGGCTTGGCCTATCGCTTTTAAACGACAGGCCCTTGACGGACCGGTGGGAAACAGCATAAAAAGGCCCAGCCGTTGGTGGCGGGGGCCAAACGGCTGATCGATCCCAAAACCCCTTCGCGTTGTAGCTCAAACCGGGTGAGGCGCCGTATCATACCCAATGTTCAAATCGCCGTTGTCGATCACGAAGCCTTGACGCGGGAGTTCATCGTCAATGTTATGATGTACAGCGTCAACAGGGACATTCTCGTCTTCGAAAACGCGGACGGGCTGCAGGATTTCCTCGGAGCGGGCAAGCCGGTGCACATGGTGCTCTCGGCGGTCCACCTGCCCGGCAAGAGCGGCTTTGAGTTGCTGCGCTATCTGAAAAAGGAGCAGCCGCGCACCTACTTCGTCGCCATGTCGGCCAACCCGGCCGACGAAATACCGGCCGTGGAACTAGGCGCCGACGCCTTTCTGGCAAGGCCCTTCGCCCTGAAAGACCTCTTCGAGCTGGTGGACCGTTTCGTGGTGGGCAGCGACGCTTAGGGCTCGCGAAACGCAACAGCAAGGGCGGCATCCGTTAACGGATGCCGCCCTTGCTGTTCGGAGCCCCGATTGACAGATCAATACCGATAGTGGTCCGGTTTGAAGGGGCCTTGCAGGGGCACGCCCAAATAGGCGGCCTGCTTGTCCGTCAAACGGGTCAGCTTGACCCCCAACCGTTCCAAGTGCAGCCGCGCCACCTCCTCGTCCAGGGTTTTGGGCAAGGTGTAAACCTTTTTATCATGGGGTTCGGTGGCCAAGGCGATCTGGGCCAGGCACTGGTTGGTGAAGCTGTTGCTCATGACAAAGCTGGGATGTCCGGTGGCGCAGCCCAGGTTCACCAGGCGCCCCTCGGCCAGCACGAGGATGGAGCGGCCCGATTGCAAGCGCCAACGATCCACCTGGGGTTTGATGGGTTCCCTGCGGCAGCCATCGCTGCTTTCCAGGTAGTGCATCTCGATCTCGCTGTCGAAGTGACCGATATTGCAGATGATGGCCTCGTCTTTCATCATCTCCATGTGTTCTCCGCGAATCACGTCGCAGCATCCCGTGGCGCTGACGAAGATATCGCCCACCGGCGCGGCGGCTTCCATGGTGGTCACCTCAAACCCCTCCATGGCCGCCTGCAAGGCACAGATGGGATCGATTTCGGTGATCAGCACCCGCGCCCCGTAACCGCGCATGGATTGGGCGCACCCTTTGCCGACATCGCCGTAACCGCAGATCACCACCACCTTACCGGCCATCATGACATCCGTGGCCCGCTTGATCCCGTCGGCCAGGGATTCCCGACAGCCGTAAAGATTGTCGAACTTGGACTTGGTGACCGAATCGTTGACATTGAAGGCCGGAAACAGCAGCTCGTTGCTTTTTTGCAGTTGGTAAAGCCGGTGTACCCCCGTGGTGGTCTCTTCGGACACGCCGCGCACCTTGGCAGCCAGGCGGGTCCAGAATCCGGGATCGCGGTCGTAGCTCACCTTGAGGCGCGCCATGAGCAGTCGCATGTCCTCGCTGTCGTAGGTCTGATCGAACAAGGTGGGGTCCTTTTCCACCGCCACGCCCTGGTGGATGTACATGGTGGCGTCGCCGCCGTCATCCACGATCAGATCGGGGCCGCTGCCGTCGGGCCAGATCAGGGCCTGTTCGGTGCACCACCAGTATTCGGCCAGGGTTTCCCCTTTCCAGGCGAACACCGCCGCCGAACCCTTTTCGGCGATGGCGGCCGCCGCATGGTCCTGGGTGCTGAAGATGTTGCACGACGCCCAGCGGATGTCCGCACCCAGCAGCTTCAAGGTATCGATGAGCATGGCGGTCTGGATGGTCATGTGCAAACTGCCCATCACTTTCAACCCCTTGAGGGGCTTTTGGGGACCGTATTTGGCCCGCACCGCCATCAAACCGGGCATCTCGTTTTCCGCAAGGGCCATCTCCTGGTGTCCCAGGGGCGCCAGCGCTATATCGGCGACTTTGTAGGGCAAGGCCGGATCGACCTCGAGGTATTGGGACGGTTTCTTGATTGTTGCAACCGGCATGGAATGCTGTCCTCCTTTGTTGAAATAGCTTTACTGAGAAAAATAATGCATCTTGGTGCCCTTGTCACGGACAGCTCCCTTGAAGGCCGTCCTTGCACAACGGCGGTGTTACAAGCCGGCCTTGCCGCGGATGGTTTCCGCCATATCGGTCCGCTCCCATGAAAATTCCGGCTCGTTGCGGCCGAAATGGCCGTAGGCGGCGGTTTTGCGATAAATGGGGCGCAGCAGGTCCAGCTGTTCGATGATGGCCGCCGGCCGAAGGTCGAAGGTTTCCAGAAGGATACGGCGGGCCTCACTTTCCCGGATGTTGCCCGTGCCGAAGAAATCGACCATCACCGAAACCGGTTCGGCAACGCCGATGGCGTAGGCCACCTGCACTTCGCATTTCTTGGCCAACCCCGCGGCCACCAGATTCTTGGCGACATAGCGTCCCATGTAACTGGCGCTGCGGTCCACCTTGGAGGGGTCCTTGCCGGAAAAACAGCCGCCGCCGTGGCTGCCCTGCCCGCCGTAGGTGTCGACGATGATTTTACGGCCGGTCAGGCCGCAATCACCCATGGGGCCGCCCACGACGAAGCGACCGGTAGGGTTGATGAAATAGCGGGTGTCCCCATCGATCATCTCCCGTGGGATCACCTTTTTGATCACCTCCTCGATGATCGCCTCCCGCAGGTCGTCATAGGTGACATCCGGTTTGTGCTGGGAAGAGATCACCACCGTGTCGACCCGCAGGGGGGTACCGTTCTCATATTCGATGGTCACCTGGGACTTGCCATCGGGGCGCAGAAAATCGAGGGCGCCGTTTTTGCGCACTTGGGCCAGGCGCCGGGTCAGTTTGTGGGCGTACATGATGGGCATGGGCATCAATTCCGGCGTTTCGTCCGTGGCATAACCGAACATCAATCCCTGGTCCCCGGCGCCCTGTTCCTTGTATAGCCCGTCGCCCGTATTGACCCCTTGGGCGATGTCGGGGGACTGATGCCCGATACTGGTGATCACCGAGCAGGTTTGCCAGTCGAAGCCCATTTGGGAAGAGCTGTAGCCGATTTCGCGAATGGTGTTGCGCACGATCTCCGGCATATCCACGTAACAGGAAGTGGTGATCTCGCCGGCGATGAAAGCCAGCCCGGTGGTGACCAAGGTTTCGCATGCCACCCGGCACTGCTTGTCCCGGGCCATGATGGCGTCCAAAACGGCATCGGAAATGGCGTCCGCCACCTTGTCGGGATGGCCTTCGGTCACCGATTCCGAGGTGAAGAAATAGCGTTCCTTGCTCATATGCGGTCTCCTTTTATTTGATAAAGATGGCTCCATCCTTCGGAAAAGCGCCAACCCGCGCACCGGCAATGTTCCCGATGCGGCGCCAGGGCCCTTACACCCAATTCTTGACGGCCGCCACCTTCCAGCGATCCCCCACAAACACGGCAAATGCCTTGCAAAGCGGGGACATGGTGCGTTGCCGGTGCCGGGTCAGGTAGAAGTTGCGCTTGAAGGGTTTGCTGCCGACGGTCAGCCGTTTCAACGTACCGGCTTCGAGATCTTCGGCCACGGCCATGGCCGACAACACCGATACGCCGACGCCGCTCTTAATGGCCTGGCGCACCGCTTCCGTGCTGCCCATCTCGGCCACCACATTCAAATCCGCCAGGCGATACCCCTCGCCTTCCAGCATGCGGGCCAACGCTTTCAGGGTGCCCGATCCGCTTTCGCGGAGAATGAACGGCTCGGCCGACAACGCTTGCATGGCGACGGCATCATGCGCGGTCCATCGATGCCGGGGCGGCACCACCAGGCACATTTCGTCTTCCAGTATGGGCACCTGTTGGAATCGTTTCTCTTCGGCGTGCGCGCCCACAATGCCCAGTTCGATGTGGCCGTCACCGATTCCTGCGAGCACATCGGCCGTGTCGCCGACCCGCAACGCCACCCGCACCCCGGGATAGGAACGCGCAAAATCCCCGATCACCCGTGGCAACACATAGGCTCCGGGAATGGTGCTGCCGCCGACGGTCAAACGGCCCCTGACCTTGCCCACAAACTGCGCCATGGCCGACTCGGTTTCGTCCCGCAGGGCCATCAAACGGCAGGCATGGGCGTAAAGCAGTTCACCGGCTTTGGTGGGCTGGGCCTGCCGGGCCAAACGATCGATCAACCGGGTGCCGAAGTGGACTTCCAGATCCTTGATGTGGCTGCTGATGGTGGGCTGGGAAAGGTGAACCGCCTCACCGGCTTTGGAAAAGCTTTGCAGCTCCACCACTTTGCAGAAGATCTTCAATTGCCACAAATCCATTATAAGCCTTCCGGCTCCTTGTGCAAACGCATCCGGCCCGCCAAGATTACGGCAAAGAACCTATCAACCCCTAAGTCTGCTCCGTCATGCCCCTGGCCTGGCCCAAGGCCTCGAACTTGTTCGCCAGGCGCTCATAGACCAAAGGCGGCACCATGTCGGCGATATCGCCGCCGAACAAGGCTGCCTCCTTGATAATCGAAGAGCTGGTGAAAAACCAACGCATGCCGGTCATCAGAAAGACGGTCTCGATATCGCGGTTGAGCTTGCGGTTCATCAACGCCAACTGAAACTCGTACTCGAAGTCGGAAACGGCCCGCATGCCCCGCAGAATCGCGTGGGCACCCTGGTTCTGAACATATTCCACCAGCAGGCCGTTGAACACATCAAAGGAAAGCCCTGGAATATGGTGCATGCTTTCGCGCAGCATGTCCAACCGCTCCTCAATGGTGAACAAGGTCTTCTTGGCGGGGTTGTGCAAGATGGCCACGATAATTCGATCGAACAGCTTCCTTGCCCGTTGCACGATGTCCACATGGCCGTTGGTCACGGGATCGAACGAGCCGGGATATACCGCAATTCTTTCCATGGGCGCCTTCCGTTTCGCTTTGAAGATGATCGATGGGGATCCACTGGGGTTCAGCGTCTCGGCGCAGTGTATCTAGCATATAGATCCGCTGCTTGCAATGGCATCACCACACCGGCCCACCGTTGGCGCCGCCTATGTGAATAACCGCTTGGCCTTCGGCCAATGGCAACCAATTGCCGGTGCCGCCCACGAAACAACCGCACCCCCAACCATCTCTAATCGATAGAATTCCTTCAACTTAAAACTTACCACCCAAAATTTGAAACCGGCCTGTCAGGGCTCATGCACTAAAAACAGGGTGACGGCCGTCCGGCCGTAGCGGCGAAAATCAATGCGGGTCAACCCCGGCGGCGGTGCGCCGAGGGCCTCGTCCGGCGAGTGTTCGACCACGATCACGGCGCCCGTCGCCAACGCGCCGCAGGCGGCCAGGCGCTCCAGGCAGGGGGCGATCAGGCCCTGCCCATAGGGGGGGTCCATGAACACCAGATCGAAGGTCCGGGGGTACGCCCGCAGCGGATTGAGGTTTTGGGCGATGTTCCATTGGATCACGCGGCTGCAGGCTTCCAGCCGGCAAATGGCCAGGTTGCGCCGCAGCAGGGCGATGGCCGCGGCTGACCGATCAACGAAAACAGCTTGCCGGGCGCCGCGGCTGAGGGCTTCCATTCCCATGGCGCCGGTGCCGGCGAACAGATCCAGCACATGGCTCGCCGTCACGGCGCGCACGCCGAGAATGTTGAAGAGCGCTTCGCGCACCCGGTCGGCGGTGGGCCGGATGGCCGAACCGCGCACCGTCGCCAGTTTGCGACCCCTGAGTGTGCCGCCGATGATACGCACCGCGCCGCCCTTGTTATTTGTTTTTGGCCAGTTTTTTGATGCGCCGGTGCAGATAACTGCGTTCCACGCCGATGGCCTTGGCGGTGTGGGTGATATTGTAGTCGTTTTCCATCAATTTGCGTTGAATGAAGTGGTGTTCGAAATGTTCCTTGGCCGCTTTGAGCTCTTGATGATTGAAAAAAGTGTCCACGGCCTGGGTGCCGGCAACGGCCGTTTTGGGGTTGTACGGTTTGGGCAGATGGTCGGCGGTGATCACCGTATCGCTCACCATGATCGCCAGCCGCTCGATCAGGTTCTTGAGCTCCCGCACATTGCCGGGCCAGCCGTAATTTAGCAGCAGCGCCACGGCATCGGGTGCCATGCTTTTTTGGGGAGCGCGGTTTTTCTGGGCCGCTTCCTCGAAAAACACATCCACCAACATGGCAAGGTCTTCGGCCCGGTTCCGCAAAGAGGGTACTTCGATGGGCACCACATTGAGGCGGTAGTAGAGATCTTCGCGAAAGGTACCCTTTTCGATCTCTTCTTCCAGGTTTTTATTGGTGGCGGCGATGACCCGCACATCCACATACAAGGTGCGGCCGCCACCCACGCGCTGAAACTGTTTCTCTTGCAGCACGCGCAAAATTTTGGCTTGGGTTTTCAGGCTCATGTCGCCGATTTCGTCCAGAAAGAGCGAGCCCTTGTCCGCCATCTGGAACTTGCCCACCTTCTTGCCGGAGGCGCCGGTGAAGGCTCCTTTTTCATGCCCGAACAGCTCGCTTTCGATCAGCTCTTCGGGAATGGCGGCACAGTTGACGTCGATAAAGGGGCGGCCGGCGCGCCGGCTCATGTGGTGGATGTTCCGCGCCACGAGCTCCTTACCGGTCCCGTTTTCGCCCTTGATCAACACCCAGCTTTCGGTGGGGGCCACGCGCAGGATGGCTTCCCGCAGCTGCTGCACCGGCCCGCTGTTGCCCGTAATGGCGTGCTTGGCGATGGTCTTTCGGCGCAAATATTGGTTTTCTTCTTCCAAACGGCGAAAATTGAGGGCGTTGTTGATGGCCACGATCACCTTGTCGATGGACAATGGCTTTTCGATGAAATCGAAAGCGCCCAATTTTGTGGCCTGCACGGCGGTTTCAATGGTGCCGTGGCCGGTGATCATCACCACCTGGGTGTGAGGACTGCCCTTTTTGATCTCCTTGAGGGTTTCGATGCCGTCGATGCCGGGCATCCAGATGTCCAGCAACACCATGTCGGGCGCTTCGGTCTCCAACAGTTGCAGCGCTTCGTAGCCGTTGGCGGCGGTCAATACCTCAAACCCTTCGTCGGTCAACAAGCCTTTCAAGGATTGCACGATGGAAGGTTCATCATCCACGATCATGATGGTTGGAAACATTTCAGTGGTCCTTTCGGTTTGCGACTATGTCGGCAACTCGACGACAAATTTGGCGCCTTGCGGATGGTTGTCTTGCACGCTGATGGTGCCCCCGTGGTCGCTGATGATGCTGTGCACGATGGTCAGACCCAACCCCATGCCGCTTTTTTTGGTCGAGAAGTTGGGCTCGAACAGTCGGATCTTGTCTTCGTCGGAGATGCCGACACCGTCATCGGCCACCTCGATGCGCACACGCTTCAATATGGCATCATGAGAAACAAGGATTCGGATGGTGCCGCGCATGCGAACAGCGGCGATGGCGTTGTCCACCAGGTTCAGCATGGCCTGCTTGATCTGCTGCCGGTCCAGGCTCATGGGCGGCAGGGCATCCTGAATCTGCACCTGGAATTCCAGGCCGGGGTAGCCCTCCTTGTAGAGCCCGACGATCTCCGCGATAATCGGACCCATGGCGCACGGTTTGGGTTCGGCGGCGGGAAAGCGGGCAAAGGCGGAAAACTCGTTGACCAGGTTGCGGATCAACTCCACCTGGGTGGTGATCATCCGGGTACACTCTTCGAAAACGGGATCATCCACCTGCTGGGCGAATTTTCGCTGCAGCCGCTGGGCCGACAAGCTGATGGGGGTCAGCGGATTTTTCACCTCATGGGCGATGCGCCGGGCCACTTCCCGCCAGGCGGCCATGCGCTGGGCTTTCTCCAACTCGGTCAGGTCGTCGATCACCATCACCACCCCCACCTGTTGACCCATCTCATCTTTGAGCACGTTGATATAAGCCAAAAAGCTGCGGGGGCGGCCGTCGATGGTCAGGCGCAGGGGCACCTCCAGCGCCTCCTGCCGGCCGCTGGTCAGTTTGCCCATGATCTCTTCGGCCAACTGCAGCCGGTCACCGGTCAACAGGGTCTTGATGTTTTTCTTCAAGATGTCGCCGGCCCGCAGGTTGAGCATGCGCTCGGCCGATGTGTTGAAGGTGGTGATGTTGCCCTCGGCATCCAGGGTGATGACCCCGGCGGAAACGTTCTTGAGCACAATCTCCATGTAACGCCGCCGGGATTCGATTTCGATGTTCTGCTCACGCAACATCTGGGCCGACAGCTCAAGCTGCTCCCGGCCGATGCGCAGGTCCCGGGTCATCTTGTTGAAAGCCGACACCAGGTAATCGATCTCGTCGTCGGCCTGAACATCCAGGGCAAAGCTCAGATCCCCTTCGGCCACCCGGCGCGTGCCGTCGGCCAGCCGCAAGATGGGGATGGTGATGGTCTTGGCCACGTAAAATCCGAGCCATACCGCGCAGAAGACCACCAGCAGGGCCACCACCGACAAGGTGGCGAAATAGAAGGTCTGAATGGGCCGTTTGAGGAGAATGACCTGCTGATACTCCTCGTAGCCGCGAACGATGGAGGCCATGTTCTCGGCCACTTCGGGCGAAATGTAGGAGGTAATGGCCACAAATCCTTTGGCCGCTTCCGGGGCCGCGTCGAAAGGTACCGTTCCGATGGTGCGCAGCAGCTCCCCTTCGCCGACGGCCGTGGAGATGGTGTGCACGCCCCGGGACACGGGCTTCTTCATCAAATGGCTGGCGCTGATTTCCGGAAAGGCGCCGTCTTCCAACACCGGTGCCAGGGAAGCGCTGAGACGATCGGCATTGGCACCGTACACCTCGATGCCGTCAAGATTGAACTCCCGCTGCACGACCTGCATGTAGTTGGCCAGACCCGCCTGGGGTCCCTGTTCCAACATGCCTTTGCGTTCGATCTGGTAGGCCACCCGTTCGATCAAAAAGCGGCTCTCCTGTTCCGCCCGGTCATAGAGGCTGTGGCCGACCCGCAGCGAATTTTCCAGGGCCTGTTCGATGGGCACATTGAACCAGAAATCGATGCTGCTGGTGATGAAGCTGATGGAGAAGAAAAAAAGCACCGACGCCGGCAGCAGGGTCAGGATCACGAAGGCCACCACCAAGCGGGTGCGCAGTCTGGCGCCCATCACCTTGCGCTTGCGGTCGTAGAGCAATTTGACCAGGTTGCGGAACACCAGAAAGATCAGCAGCAGAATCAACAGCAGATTGATGTTGATCAGAATGAACATCACGATCTGGCTGGAGACCGGAAAGTCGCCGCTGAAGGAGAGGCTGCGATTGAACACGAAAGCCAGCAGGATCACGATGGGAAAGATGACCGCGATCAGTACCAGCTCCCTTTTTCGCCGGCGCTTCTCGTCACTGGGGAGCATCGATTTGAGGGTCTGCGGTATTCCCTTCATGACAGTGGCCGGACCGGGTGGCGATATGGGTTGCGTGGGGTCATCAATCAATAGATGAAATCGACGGTGTACCAATCGGTTTCGAAATCCCACAGCGACATAAAGAACAGCACATAGTGCAAATAGAAAGGCAGGGTCAGGCGGTCCAATTTGGCCTTGGCCCGAATCTGGTAGCGCTCGCCCTTCTCCAGTTGATCCAGGGAGGCGATGGTCAGGCTGTCGATTTCGGACATCAACTTTTGGGCCTCGGCGAAGGACTTGATCGTGTGCGGGCTGTTGTGGTCCCAGGACCGGGTCACCTGATGCTCCTGCCGCAAATTGTCATATTTGATCGTGTGGGTGAGGGTGGTTTCGGCAATCTTGGCATCCGGCCACAAGGTCCGTTTGCGATAGAGGTTGATATAGAACGAGAATGTGGCAGGCACGCCGCTCTCGATGGTCTTTGCGATTTTCGGCGGAAAAGCCCCCTTTACCGAGAGGTAGAGCAGCAGATCGTCACGGGTGTTGGTCACGATGATGTTGGTCAACTTGGCGTCCTGGGCGTGGACCACCACCGGCATCACCAGCAACAGGCCGCCGATCATCCATGCCAGGCAACGTTTTCCGGCTTCTCTTAGGGCGTTATTGGCAAAAGGTGACATTTGGCGACATCTTTTAGTGGAAGCGCGGTCAGTTGGCAAGTTGTTTCAAGGGCGCGGACCGGGATGGGGACTGCTCCAGGGTGCTGGTCCGCCAGGCACCCTTTTCCAGGAATATTTTCTCCAGCAAAGAATGGTTGAAGGCGTGGCCGGAGCGCTTGGTCACCACATGGCCGATCAGAGGCAATCCCAACAAGGAAAAATCGCCGACACAATCCAGCAGTTTGTGGCGCACAAATTCGTCGGCATAGCGCAAGCCGCCTTCATTGAGCACCCGATCCCCATCGATCACCACGGCGTTGTCCAGGGAGCCGCCCTGGGCCAACCCGTATTTTTGCATATATTCGACCTCATGTAAAAACCCGAAGGTGCGGGCACCGGCGATCTGTTTGGCGAAATGTCCCGGTGTGATGACCACATCCTTGGTTTGGTTGCCGATCAGCGGGTGGGCATATTCGATGGTGCAAGTGATCCGGTAGTGGGACGCCGGATAGATCCCCACAAATTTGTTCTCCTCTTCCAGTTCCAAGGGGTGTTCGATGATCAGGTAGAAGCGCGGGGCGTCCTGGTCCACCACGCCGGCGGACTGGAGCAACGCCACAAAGGGGCCGGCGCTGCCGTCCATGATGGGCAACTCATGGGCATCCACTTCCACCAAAGCGTTGTCGATCCCCAGACCGGAAAGGGCCGCCATCAGATGCTCGATGGTGGAAACGATGAAGCCGTCGGATCCGATCACCGTTGCCAGCGAGGTGTCCACCACGCGGTTGAAACGGGCGGGGATGGGCGGCTGACCGGGCAAATCGGTGCGGGCGAATTTGATGCCGTGGTTCTCCGGCGCCGGTTTAACGCACAGACGGACCGGGCGGCCGGAGTGGACCCCGATACCGCTGCAGGCCACTTCCCGGCCGATGGTTTTTTGCATCAGCTCTTTGGTCATAAGAAATATATCCTTGCCGCAATGCGGCTGAGTTGTTATATAATGCGCCACTGCAACGGCCGTTGCAAGAGACGCCATATTGGTCATGGCGCGTTTCCCACGGTCGCAGCAGCCGGCCGAAAAACCCGCACCCGCTTGCCATTGCACGCCACCTGTTTTGATCCGATCTACAACTTCGGCTGAATTTTAGCAAGGGCCATGCCTGGCCGTGCGCCCTGCTCACTTTGGTGCAAACCACCTGATGATAAGACCGTTTCGGGGCGATCCCGGCCAACGGGCCGAGCCGTCGGGTGGCGCACGTGTGTTAAAAGTGACACACTTATTATCCCATGATGCGTCCTTTTGACAACAAATTTATGGGTATCCCACCGGCGCCGTCGACCGCCGACAGCCGCGCCCCATGGTCCATCGGTGGCCCGCGGCCCTCTCGTCAATCGACGACGCAGGGAGAAACCATCGCAAAGGGAGGATGTTTTGCTGGCCAAAGTACTCAGCAGCGCGGTCATCGGTGTCGATGCCTATGTGGTGGAGGTGGAGGTGGATATCGTCCGGGGGTTGCCCTCCTTTGCAATGGTGGGCCTTCCGGAAGCCGCTGTCAAGGAAAGCAAGGAACGGGTCCGCTCCGCCATCAAGAATTCGGGCTTCGCCTTTCCGGATGATCGGGTCACCGTTAATCTGGCCCCCGCCCACATCAAGAAGGTGGGCACCGGCTTCGATTTACCCATTGCCATGGGTATTTTGGCGGCAACGGGCGTCATCACCCCCGAACGATTGCGACAGATGCTGTTTCTGGGGGAGTTGAGCCTGGACGGTCGGGTCAAGGGGGTGATCGGCTCCCTGCCGATGGCACTGGCCGCCCGCGCCGCCGGCTTTCCCGCCATCGTCGTACCCCATGCCAATCGCCGCGAGGCCGCCGTGGTATCCGACGTCGCCGTCTACCCGGTGGACCATCTGGCCAGAGCCGTGGCCTTTGTTTGCGGCGAGACCCCCATCGACGCCCAAACTGATGACCCCACGCCCTTACCCCCATCCGGCACTGACGCCGGCGAAGCCGATTTCGCCGATGTAAAGGGCCAGGCCCACGCCAAACGGGCCTTGGAGATCGCGGCGGCCGGCGGCCACAACATCCTGATGGTAGGCCCTCCGGGGGCCGGCAAAACCATGCTGGCGCGACGCTTGCCCTCCATTCTCCCGCCACTGACCTTCGAAGAGGCCATCGAAACAACGAAAATTCACAGCGTGATGGGCCTATTGCCCAACGACCAAGCGCTGATTGCCCGACGCACCTTTCGCGCGCCGCACCACACCACTTCGGACGCCGGACTGATCGGCGGCGGTGTGGTGCCGCGACCGGGCGAGGTGAGCCTGGCGCACAACGGTGTTCTCTTCCTGGACGAACTGCCCGAATACAAGAAGCAGGTGCTGGAAGTACTGCGCCAACCCTTGGAAGATGGACGGGTCACCATCTCGCGGGCCAATGCCAACCTCACCTTTCCCGCCCGCCTGATGCTTGTGGCCGCCATGAACCCCTGCCCTTGCGGTTACCACGGCGACCCTGGCCACAGTTGTGCCTGCACTCCCCGACAGATCCATCATTACCGCGCGCGGATTTCGGGACCGCTGATGGATCGCATCGATTTGCACATCGAAGTGCCGGCCGTGCCTTATAAAGAGCTGCTGGGGGACAGCACCGCCGAGGGCTCGGCGCAGATCCGCGGCCGCGTGGTGGCCGCCAGGCAGATCCAGGCACAGCGGTTCGGGCGCGCAAAGATTTACTGCAATGCCCAAATGGGCACGCGCCACATTCGGCGCTATTGCCACCTCGGCGCCGAGGCGCGCGAGATGCTGGATCTGGGAATGGAAAGACTGGGACTCTCGGCGCGGGGGCTGAACCGGATGCTGAAACTCGCCCGCACCATTGCCGATCTGGCCGGTGCTGCGGACATCGGCGCAAGCCATATGGCAGAAGCAATCCAATATCGAAACCTGGACCGCAATGCCACCAATGTTTGAACCATCTCCCGCCCAGAACCTTTGACCGACCGCGCTTTACCGTGACCGCTCGGCGGAAATCCGCATCGGATGGGTAGATACATGGGCGCAGTGGCGACTTTGGTGTTGACAATGGCCGCTCAAGGCTGTTAATCCGGTCAAAAGGCGGTCTTGAAGGTTTCCTATTCTAACAAGGAGGATTGCAGATGACTAAAGCGGAAATCGTAGAGAAAATGGCCAACGAGGCCGGAATCACCAAATCCGCGGCCCAAACGGCCCTGGAATCGTTCATCGACGGCGTCACCAAAGCGCTGAAGAAAAAGGACGGAAAGGTCACCCTGGTAGGTTTCGGAACGTTCCAGAAGGCACGCCGCAAGGCACGCAAGGGCAGAAATCCGCAGACGGGCGAAGTAATCAAGATCAAAGCCTCCAACGTCGTCAAGTTCAAGCCCGGTAAAAAACTCAAAGACGCCATCTAAGCCTTTTTGTCGCACAGTCATTGATAAGGCGGCTTCACCCGGTGTGAAGCCGCCTTATTTACACCCCTGCCTATCCCCTGGCCGCGGAAGCACTGCGGGCCGCGTAACATCTTCTTTCCACGTAGCTTTGGGTGTTGCGATCAAACACCGCCTCGTTTTCATGGACCACCTTGGTGCCGCCTTCCCAGGCGCCGCAGGCCACCACCACCGGTTCACCCAGTGCGAACTTGCGGCCGCAGGCCGCACAACCTTCGGCATTCAGGGCGTTGAGGCGTTCCAGGTCAATGATGAATTTTTGTCGGTCCTCGGTCATGATGCGACTCCTTTCAGTTAACCAAAACGGTCAACGCACCATACCATTAGACGGCCCGGGCGGCGTGTCAATGGCCGCCGGTGGGCCACCGCAACTCGTCCAACACCTGCCGAATTAACGCAGCAGCAAAACCGCGTTGCATCAGAAACCGGTACAACCGCTCCGCCGTGCGGGGCGCCGTCGCTTCCCCGGACACGGTTTGAAGCTTTTTCCGCAGCACCCGGCGGCAATCTTCGATTTGGCCGGCCTCGGCGCAACAGGCCGTCACACAGACCGCCACGCATGCCGCTGACAAGCCTTTGCTTTTGAGCATCTGTTCGATGCGCAGCCGGCCGTATCCCCTGCGGCGCAACTGTTCGCTGTACAGATGAGCGAAACGGTCATCGTCCAAATAACCCAGGCGTCGGCAGTCTGCCAGCACGTCAGCGATGGTATCGGTGTCGAAACCCCGCTCTTGCAATTTACGTCGCAGCTCCGCAACGCTGTGTTCCCTGCGGCCGAGCAAACGCAAGGCAGTGTTGCGGCAAGCCGTCACCACCGACGGTGCGGAATGGTCTCCCATCGCTTCAGGGAAAAGCCACGCCGGGCCGGATGCCGAGCTTTTTGAGCATCCAAGCCAAGGGACAAAACCCGGTGAAGGCCGCCTGTAAAAGATTGGCGCCTACAAATCCGGTCAGGATCAGCCAATACGTGCTGTGAAACAAGGACAACAACACGGTGATGAACACCATGGCACCTGCAAAAGCCATTACGATGCGATCAATAGTCATGATTCACCTGCCTCTTTGGTCATGGTTCATTCAAGTGGTGTTGCAAGTATATGGGCCTAATGAGCCATCCTTGTCGCCCAAGTTACACCAATTGACAGCGGCCGGGGAAGCCCTTAAGTTAGCACTTGCACAGCCGGACCTGTGAAGGGTTAAACAGAGCGGTTGCGCATCGGTTCGCAATTCAAAAACCTTATAAAGGAGTATAAGCATGGCGATAGAGACCAAACAAGAGTACTTGGAGCGCGTGCTGGCCATGGAAAAGCCCAAGTGCCCTCATTGCAACCAGGAGATGCAGCTGTGGGAATCCCCGCCCATTTCCTTTTCGGACGGCCTGGGCTGGGGTTCGCCCTATCTGTTTCTCTGCTTTAACGACGAATGCCCCCTCTACACCCAGGGCTGGGAGGAGATAGAGGAGAACTATGCCCATCGCGCATCCATGCGCTGCTTCAACTACCCGGGCACCGAACAGTATGAATGCATGCCGGTTTTCAGTCCCATGGGGGCAAAGGGCCAGATCATCGACAACGAGGTGCTGGCCCAGGAGGAGATGCTCAAGGAGCAGACCAAAAAGGGGTTCTCCATCCTGGCCGAATGTTACACCACCAAGGACGGCGTGACCGCCATGAGCCTGTTGAGCGATGCCTGCGAACCGATGCGGGTGCGGATCAAGGCGGCCGAGATGCTAGGCGACATCGCCGAGGTGGAGGCCATCGAACCGCTGCGCTGCATGAAGGCGGCCAACCAGAAGCTGCAGGAGGCCATCGACCATGCCGTGGACCAGATCCACGAACGCCACTTCACCCGCGAGTGTCCCTTCTGCGCTGAAATCATTAAAAGGCGGGCCAAGATCTGCAAAAACTGCGGCAAGGAAGTGGCCGGAGAGTAAAACGCCCTACTGCGTTCCCCCCAACCGCACCGGGTGCTTGCTCCTCAAAGCAACGCAGCGGCCGGCACCCGGCGCCCATTTCCGTCCTACCGTTGATCCGAATTGCTGCCATCGTCCGGGTCCCCCGACCGATGGACGTTCATGCTGTCGTAGGAGCGAAAGATCAATTGCTGACGTGATCGGCGCGATTCCGCCAGGGGCATCAAGCGCAACGGATCAAAGGCAGCCAGGGCTTGCTGCCGCGTGGGCACGGCCGCCAACCCCTGCCCGAGCCGTTTGCCGCTTACCGCGTCCCAAACGATGGCGGTCGCTCCGTCGGAAGCCACGGCCAGGGGCAACTGATAGGGCGCCAGCAACCGGGCGGCCGCAATCACTTCCCGTTCCCTGGAGGCCAGTGAGCCGGGTGCGCACTTGATCACCATGTACCCATATCCTTGCAGGCGGACCACCAGGTCCAGGCGGGAGCGGTACGGGCCGTCGGCCATCTGCAATTCAATGGGGGCATCCACCACGATCTCTTGCCGGGCATAGCCCTTGGTTTCCACCAGCAGCCGCTCCACCGCCTGGCGGTTGGCTTCGGCGCCGATATTCGGTACCGCATTGCCGGTAATATAATCCACGATGGTTTCCGGATCTGCCGCGTTCGGTCCGTTCATGTGCCATCCTTCGCGTTGTCATCTGCGATCAAGCAGCGGCCGGTCATGGCGGCCGGCGGATCGACACCCATCAACGCCAGCAAGGTGGGCGCCACATCAGCCAGAATCCCTTGCCGCAAGCGGGCCTTGGGCTGTCGGTCGTCCACCAGAATCAGGGGCACGGGGTTGGTGGTGTGGGCCGTATGGGGTTTGCCCGTCGTGCTGCGCATGGTTTCGGCGTTGCCGTGATCGGCGGTGATCAACAGGGCGCCGCCCTTGGCCCGCACCGCTGCCACCACGGCGCCCACACACCGGTCCACCGTTTCGCAAGCCCGCACCGCGGCTTCGATACTGCCGGTGTGGCCCACCATGTCCATATTGGCGAAGTTGAGCACAATCAGGTCGTAGCGGTCCGTGTCGATGCGGGCCCGCACCTCCTCGGCCACGGCCGCGGCACTCATTTCGGGCTTGAGATCGTAGGTGCGCACCTCACGCGGTGAGGGAATCAGGCAGCGATCCTCATTGTCGAAGGGGGCCTCCTCGCCGCCGTTGAAAAAATAGGTCACATGGGCATATTTCTCGGTCTCGGCGATGCGCAGCTGATGCAGGCCCTGAGCGCTGACCACCTGGCCCAGGATCTGCTCCAAGTGTTCGGGCGCAAATGCGGTGGGCAGATCGAAGGCCTCGTCGTACAAGGTCATGCAGACGTAATCGGCCAGCTTGGGCCGAACTGTGCGGGGAAACGCATCGAACAGCGGATCGGTCAGCGCACGGGTGAGTTGGCGGGCACGGTCGGCTCGAAAGTTGAAGAAAATAACGGCGTCGCCGTCCCGGATCAGGCCACGGGGGCCGCCATCGTCGCCGGTGAGCACCACGGGCGCCACGAACTCGTCGGTCTCTCCCCGGGCATAGGCCTCCCGCACCGCCGCCGCAGGATCGTCGGCGGCCAATCCTTGTCCCTCGGTCAACATGCGATAGGCCCGCTGGGTTCGCTCCCAGCGGGTGTCGCGGTCCATGGCGTAAAAACGACCACAGACGGTGGCAATGGCCCCCGTGCCGATGCGCTGCATGTAATTGCGGATCTGCACCACATGATCGATGCCGGCATCGGGGGCGGTATCCCGGCCATCGAGAACGGCGTGCACCAGCAGCCGGTCGCACCCCTGCCGTTTGCCCATCTCCAGCAGGGCCTGCAGATGGGTGAGTTGACTGTGCACACCGCCGTCGGACAACAGGCCGATCAGATGCACGGCGCCGTTCCCCGCCGCGGCGCGCTGCATGGCCTTCTGCAGCACCGGATTCTCGAAAAACCGGCCGTCGGCGATGGCGTTGTCGATGCGCAACAAATCCTGGAATACGATGCGTCCGGCCCCCAGGTTCAGGTGGCCCACCTCGGAGTTACCCATCACCCCTTCGGGCAATCCCACCGCCGGGCCGCAGGTCTGCAATCGGCTGTGGGGACAGTCCGCCATCAGGCGATCCAGGTGGGGGGTGCGGGCCAAGTGGACGGCATTGCCGGCACTTGGCGGGGCGATGCCCCAGCCGTCCAGAATCATCAACATGACCGGTTTGGGCGTTTGCATCCTTCGCTCCATCGGTGGGATTGGTGCTATTCGACGATAATTTCGTCTCCGTCAAAAGAACTGTCGCCGGCGTTGTCCTGCTGCTGCATGCTCGGGGTATAAATGCGCCGGGCATCGGCCCACAACCCTTCCAGGTCGTAAAAACGGCGTGTGGACTCATAAAACACGTGGATGATCACGCTGCCGTAGTCCATCAACACCCAATGGCCTTCCCGTTGCCCCTCCACGCTCAGCGGCTTGATGGCATGATCGCGCAAAAAACGCTGCACATGTTCGGCAATGGCGCTCACCTGGCGATTGGAGCGCGCGCTGCAAATGATGAAGGCGTCGGCGATGCTGGTCAAGCCGCGTACATCAAGGGCCACCACAGCCTCCGCCTTGCGGGCCGTTACGGCCTGCACGTAGATGTCCAGAACGCTGTCCGGATCTGAGTTCATCGGTATAAACCTCGCGTTTGAATATGGTCGGCCACCGCCGGCGGAA
Organism: Desulfatitalea alkaliphila; assembly: GCF_022968795.1. Taxonomy (GTDB): domain Bacteria; phylum Desulfobacterota; class Desulfobacteria; order Desulfobacterales; family Desulfosarcinaceae; genus Desulfatitalea; species Desulfatitalea alkaliphila. The sequence goes on along the minus strand of NZ_JALJRB010000009.1, from coordinate 98,416 downwards.
CCCACTGGTCGATGGCCTTGCCCTGCCGGATCATGGTCCGGATGCGGCTCGAGGAGATATCCACGGGCGTCACCGACACCAGGGTGATCGATTGCTTGGCCGGGTGCACCAACCGCTTCCCATCGTCGGCGAGGGCGTAGTCCGTTGCGATATGGGATTGGACATAGCCTTCGATCTGCCGACACAAGGCCGGCGTCCAGTCGCCGGTGCCCGGCCGGGACATGACGATGAATGCGGTCTCCTCAAACAGGTGATCGCACGCCTTCCAGGTGTCGATCTCCAGAAAGGCATCTATGCCGACGACAAAATAAAGCCGTCCGCCTTCGGGCAGGGCTGCCTTGAAAGCCCGGATGGTGTCGATGCTGTAGGAGGGGCCGGTGCGCCTGAGCTCCGCCTCGCACACCCGCATCCGTGGATGATCCGCGAGGGCCATACGCACCATGGCCAGCCGGTCGTCGGCCGGTGCCAGCTTGCCGTTGCTTTTATGGGGCGGTTGCGCGCTGGGCACGAAATAGATGCGTTCCAGATCGGCACGCCGCAACACATCCCCGGCCGCTTGCAAGTGGCCCCGGTGGATGGGGTTGAAGGTGCCGCCGAAAAGGCCCACACGGCGGCTTTGATCAAGGTTGGTCATCCGCTTCGTCTAACAGGTCCAATCGCTGCCGCAATAGGTGGGTCAACCGCTGCACCCCCTGCCCGGTGGCGGCACTGATGCGCACCACTTCCACCCCCGACAAGGCTCTGCAAAAGGCATCGGCCGACGCCTCGGCTTCGGTGATATCGAGCTTGTTCAATACCACCAACTGGGGTTTGGCCGCAAGAGCGGCACTGTAGCCGGCCAACTCCCGGTTGACGGTGGTGTAGGCCTGCAAGGGATTGCCGGCATCCAGGGCGCCGGCATCGATCAGGTGCACTAGAAAGCGGGTGCGTTCCACGTGGCGCAAGAACCGGGTGCCCAAACCGGCACCGGTGTGAGCGCCCTCGATGAGGCCGGGAATATCGGCCACCACATAGGGCTCTGCGCCGGCCAGGGCCACCACGCCCAAATTGGGCGTCAACGTGGTGAAAGGGTAGTCTGCGATTTTGGGGCGCGCCGAGGAGATGGCGCTGATCAAAGTGGATTTGCCGGCGTTGGGCAGCCCGATGAGGCCCACGTCGGCAATCAGTTTGAGTTCCAGACGCAGGGTGAGCCGCTGTCCCGGCTCGCCCGGTTGCGCGAAGCGGGGAGTGCGGTGGGTGGATGATTTGAAGTGGGTGTTGCCTTGCCCGCCGCGGCCGCCGGCCGCCACCACCGACGTCTGTTCGGCTGTCACCAGATCGTGCAGCAATTCGCCGGTTTCGGCGTCGCGCACCATGGTGCCCACCGGAAGGTCGAGCACCAGATCGGCACCGGCCCGGCCACTCTTCTGGCGGCCTTGGCCCGGTACGCCGTTGGCGGCTTTGTACTCTTTTTTAAAGTGGAGGTGGTACAGGGTTCGCTTGTTGGGGGCGGCCCTCAGAATAACGCTGCCGCCCTTGCCGCCACTGCCGCCATCCGGGCCGCCCTTGGGAACGAAGCGCTCCCGGCGAAAGCTGACGCAACCCGGCCCGCCGTCGCCGGACTGCACGACGATGGTGGCTTCATCAATGAATTTCACGCGGCATAAACACTCACCTTTTTGCCGGTTCGGCCCTTGCGCTCAAAGGTGACCACGCCGTCGATCTTGGCAAAAAGGGTGTAATCCTTGCCCATGCCCACGTTGTTGCCGGGATGGATCCGGGTGCCCAATTGGCGGACAATGATGTTGCCGGCCCGGACCGCTTCCCCGCCGTAGCGCTTGGTGCCCCGGCGCTGGCCCTGGCTGTCGCGACCGTTTTTCGAGCTTCCGCCCGCTTTTTTGTGTGCCATGGTACCTTCTCCTTATATTCTTCACGCCCCGTCGGGCTATGCTTCGATGGTGTCGATCCGGACCGCCGTGAACAGTTGACGATGACCCTGCTTGCGGCGATAGCGCTTGCGGCGCTTGAACTTGAACACGATGATCTTTTTGCCTTTGCCTTGTTCGACAATCCGGCCCTTGACGGAGGCGCCTTCCACCAGCGGTTGGCCGACGCGCACATTATCGCCGTCGCCCAGCATCAACACTTGGTCGAAGGCTACTTCGGCGCCGACATCACCGGCCAGTTTCTCCACCCGCAGGATCTCTCCCGCCTCCACTCTATATTGTTTGCCCCCTGTCGCAACCACAGCGTACATTGTCAACCTCCCTGAAAATCAATGACCTGCCTTGAAAATCGCAGACTATTAACTTTTTACCTTATTTTGTCAAGCCAAAAAAAGTCCGATGTGGACAAACTTTATGGTTATGATCTATAAGCAGGCACTTGCATCGGTACCGACGCTGCGGCGTCGGCCGGCACATAGACCCACATCGGACGAACCGCATGAGCACCACGTCTTATACCATCACCCGGTGGAAAGCGCACCACCGCAGCGACGCCACCCTGGACCTGATCAACGAAGAGCCCTTGTCGATCCGCATCCAAGGCAAACCCTATGCCGTGGTCCTGCGCACACCGGGCGACGACCTGGCCCATACCGCCGGCTTCTGCCTCGCCGAGGGGCTGGTCGACCAGCCCGGCGACATCGTCCAACTGGCCGCCTGCGACGGCCCGGACACCAATGTGGTGACGGTGACCTTGACGCCCGAGCGGCAACGGTGCGTGGCCGCGCATCTGGACCGGCGCGGCTACATCAGCCAGACCGGCTGCGGACTTTGCGGCAAAACCCTGATCGACGAACTGTTCCAGGCCTTGACGCCGCTGGACGATCCCATTGCCATCCGGCCGGCCGACGCCCGCTGGCACCTGGACCACCTGGACCAGTTGCAGCCCTTGCGCCGCGCCAGCCGCGCCGCCCACGCCGCCGCCCTGCTGGACGCGGACTTGCGACCGCTGGCGGTGGCCGAAGACGTGGGCCGGCACAACGCCCTGGACAAGGTGGTGGGTCGGCTCTTTCTGGACGGTCGGCTGGACCAGGCCAAGGTGGTGGTGCTCTCTTCGCGGATCAGCTACGAGTTGGTGCAAAAATCGGCCCGCGCCCGCATCCCCATCGTGTTGGCCCTCTCCCGCCCGACCCGGCTGGCGGTGGAGCTGGCCGCCCGCTTGAACATCACCCTGGCCGGTCCCGCCAAGCCCGAGGGGATGCTTTTTTACTGCCATCCCGAGCGGTTTGCGGATTGATTCCCGGCTGTTCGCCGCAGCACGGATGCCGCCGCAATGGAACCGACCCTCGCCCAATTGATCCATCGCCCCCTGGCCATCGGCCGCCGGACCATCCCCGGCCGGTTGGTGCTGGCGCCCATGACCTTGCTGGGCCATGTCGCCTTTCGCCACTTGCTCGACGAACTGGGGGGCTGCGGCCTGATGTTTTCGGAGATGTGCGGCGCGGCGAGGGTGCCCCATGAGAACCGTCACATATCTGCCTGCTTCCGCTGGCGGGATGCGGAAACCGACCGCTTAAGCATCCAACTGTTGGGCGGCGACCCGCTCAAAATGGCGGCCGCCGCCCGCCGCATCGCCGCCGAGGGGCTCTTCGGCGTGGACATCAACCTGGGCTGCGCCGTCAAGGCCGTTTGCAAATACAACCAGGGCGCGGCCCTGCTGCGCAATCCCGCGGCCGCCACCGATCTGGTGGCCCGGGTGCGCCGGGCGGTCGATTGTCCGCTGACGGTCAAGTTCCGCACCGGCTGGTCGGACGATCCCCGTGTGCCCGTGGATCTGGCCCGCCGCCTGGAAGACGCCGGTGCCGACGCCCTCACCTTTCATCCACGGGTGGCGCCCGATGTGCGCACCCGGCCGGCCCGCTGGGAGCACATCGCCCGTGTCAAGGCGGCGGTGGCCATTCCGGTGTTCGGCAACGGGGATGTGTTCGACGCTGCGGATTGCCTGCGCATGCTGCGCACCACCGACTGCGACGGCGTTGCCCTGGGCCGCATCGCCATCGCCCGGCCGTGGGTGTTCGCTCATTGGGGCGGCGGACCGGCGCCGGTGCCGACGATTCACCTGGACTGCGCCCGACGCCTGCTCGACCTGTGCTTCCACTATTTCGACCCGGTCACGGCCATGCGCCGTTTCAAACGCTACAGCGCCTATCTGGCCGCCAACTTCGCCTATGGCAATACCCTTTACAACCGGATTCGCAATGCGCCGGACCTGCAGGCGATCGATGGGGTCTTGACCGCTTTTTTTCAGGAACCCCCGCAACTGTTGCAAAGGCCCAACCTGAATTTGATGCTTTGACGCATGGGCGCTTGAGGCGATTGCGGCGGCGATGAGCGATCGCTTGCCGCCTTGCCGAGCGTCCGAAGGGTTTCCGCCGGCGCGTCAAACCGTATAGAGCACCACCAGACAGCGGGTCGGTTCGTTGGAAAGACTTTTGAGTTTGTGGGGCACGTCGGAATTGAAATGGATCGACTCACCGGGTTTGAGTTTATGGCTCTTGGATCCCAACGTCAACTGCAGATCCCCCTCCATCACGAAGATGAACTCTTCGCCCTCGTGCTTATAGGCCACCGGTTTGTGATCGTGCTGCGCCTCGATGGTGATCATGAAGGCGCGCAAGTGGCTGCTGGCCGCCTCGGGTGTAAGCGTGGTGTAGCTGTAGGCCTGGGTGCGTTGATGGTAGGCCTGGGCGCGGCGGTCACGGATGGCGGCGCGGGTCTCCTTGCGTAAAAAGGTGCCCGGATCCACGCCCATGGCCTGGGCCATGCCGAGGATGAAGCTCACCGGCGGCGCGAGCTGGTCGTTTTCCACCTTGTGAATGAATTCCGGGGTCTGTGCCGTGGACCGGGCCAGCTCTTCCACCGGCCACTGGCGGGCCTCGCGCAGTTGCCGCACCAGGGCACCGAAGCCGCCGGGCGGTTCCTGCGCGCCGGTTGCATCCTCGATGGCGCAGGCGGCGTCCGCCAGTCGGCGCATGGTTGACTGCTTGGCACGCTGGTTGAGCAGGGGCAGCAAGGTCTTGGCATCGGCCACGATACCGATGTCGGCCACCTGAAAGATGGGTGCGGACGGATCCCGATTGATGGCCACGATGGTTTCGGCGGCCATGATGCCGGCGGTGTACTGAATGGCGCCGGAGGTCCCGGCGGAGATGAGCAATTTGGGCCGCACGCTTTTGCCGGTCTGGCCGATCAGCCGCTCCTCTGCCACCCAATGGTAGAGTACCGGCGGGCGCGTGGCACCCACTTCGCCGCCCAGGGCCGCGGCCAGCTCGCGCACCAGGCCGAACCCTTGCATGTCCCCCAGGCCGGCGCCCCCCACCACGACGGTGTGGGCATCTTCCAGGCGGCGTGCCGCCGCCGGCTCCAGGACCCGGCGAACCAGGCGCAATCCCCTGGCATCCGTCACCGGTTGCACGGCGATGGTTTCGATATGTCCCGGGTGGTCCGCTTGTTCGGCCGGCGCCGCCGCGCCATGGGGCTGGACGGTGACAAAAGCGGTGGACCATCCTTCGGCCAGGGCGATATCGGCCACGACTTGTCCGCCCCAGGCCGGGCAACGCCCCACGAACCCCTCGTTTTGGACGGTCAGTTCGGCGCAGTCGGCGATCATGCCCGCACGACACTGCTGGGCACCGATGGCGGCCAACTCGCGCCCGAAATCGTTCAAGGGCAGCAAGATGAGCCACGGTCGGCGGTCGGCGACCCATCGGGCCAACACTTCGGCATACAGATCGCTGCGGGGGACCGCCAGCTCACCCGCCGACAAACAGTAAACGGTGCGCGCGCCGGCGGCGACAGCCTGGCGGGCGGCTTCCGCAACGGACACGCAAGCCGACAGATCCATGGCAGGGTCATCGGCGGCCGGCGGATCGTCCCCGGCGCCGATCAGCACCATGGCCACCGCGGCATCGGCTTCCCGGGCCAAGGCCAGGGCCTTGCCCATCACCTTGCGGCTGTCCTCCCAACGGCGCGCGGTGCGCAGATCACCGTAAACCCAGATCTCACCCGTTGTCATGATCCCATCACCCCCATGCGCTCCAGATGGTCGACCAAGGCCGCCACCTGCTGCGGCGGTTCGCCTTCCAGCATGCGGCAGGTGCGGTCGCGCACCACCTTCTGCAGGCGTGCCACCCGGGTGGGCGAACCGTTCAACCCCACCTGGTCCGCCGTCAGTGCCAGCCGGTCCAGCCCCCAGTGTTCCACGGCCGGGCAAGCATAGGCCTCGGCAATGCCCGGCAGGGAAATGGCGCGGGGTTTGAACGCCATGGGATGAATGGTCACCACCACCGGCGCAGGCGCCTGCCAGACCTCTTCCCAATCGTCCATCAGCCGCTGCAATTCCCAACCCTGCTCCCCACGCGCGATGCGGTTCACCCCACCCACAAAGGGACGTTGCAAAACGGCGGCGGTCTGGGGTCCCACCTGGCCCGTGTCGCTGTCCGAACTGCGGGTGCCGAAAAAGAGCAGGTCCCAGGGACCGATGGCATCGATGGCTGTCGCCAGTACCCGGGCGGTGACCAGGGTGTCGGATCCGGCCAAGGCCGTGTCGCTGATCAGTACCGCCCGATCGGCCCCCATGGCCAGGGCTTCGGCCAAGGCTTCGGCGCCCACCGGCGGTCCCATGGTGAGCACGGTGACGGTGCCGCCCTGGTCGGCCTTGAGCTGCAAGGCGGCCTCCAGGGCCGGGCGATCGAAAGGGTTCAGCTCGCTGTTGTCCGGGGTCCGGCGCCCGACGCCGTCGGCAGCGGCCCGCACCACCGATTTGATGCACACAATGCTATGAATGGACATGGGCAATCCCTGCTGTCTCAATCGTTGTCAACCCAACACCTCCCGGGCGATCACGGTGCGATGGACCTCCGAGGTGCCTTCGTAAATGCGCGTCACACGGGCATCCCGATAAAAGCGTTCCACCGCGTACGCCTTGGAATAGCCGTATCCGCCGTGGATCTGCACCGCCAGGTCGGTGACCGTGCCGGCGGCCTCGGCGGCGAACAGCTTGGCCTGGGCCGCGGCCCGGCTGACCGGTGCGCCCTGGTCCTTGGTCCAGGCGGCGCGATACACCATCATGCGGGCGGCATCCACCTGGGTGGCCATGTCGGCAATCATCATCTGGATGGCCTGGTGGCGTGCCAGGGGCACGCCGAACTGTTGGCGCTGCCGGGCATAGAGCACCCCTTCCTCCAGCGCGGCCTGGGCAATCCCCAGGGCCTGGGCGGCGATGCCGATGCGGCCGGTGTCCAAGGCCGCCAAACCGATGGCCAACCCCTGCCCGGCCTTGCCCAACAGGTGGTCCCGGGGCACGCGGCTGTCATAAAGCCGGATGGAAGAGACCGGGTTGGCCCGCATGCCGCACAGATCTTCCAGATCGCCCACCACGAATCCGGGGGTGCCGCGCTCGGCCACGATCACGCTGATCCCCTTGCGACCGGCGGCCGGATCGGTACGCGCGAAGATCAGGCAGATGTCGGCGATGCCGCCGTTGGTCACGAACACCTTGTTGGCATTGACCACCCAGTGATCCCCGTCGGGCAAGGCGGTGGCCGTGATGCCGGCGGCGTCCGAGCCGGCGTTGGGTTCGGTGAGGCAAAAGGCGCCGATCCGTTCGCCCCGCGCCAAAAGCGGCGCCCAGCGCCGGTGCTGCTCGGCCGAACCGAAGGCCAGGATGGGAAAGAGGGCCACGCTGTTGTGCACGCTCAAACAGAGGCCGATGGCGGCACTGACCCGCGACACCTCCTCGATGATGATGGCGTAGCTGAGGGTGTCCAGCCCGGCGCCCCCCAGTTCCGGGGGCGCCTGAATGCCGAAATAGCCCAACCGGCCCATCTGCTCGGCCACCTCCCAGGGAAAGCGGGCCTCCTGATCGATCTCGGCGGCGATGGGCCGCAACTCCTGTTCACAAAAAGCGCGCACGGAGCGGCGCAACACACGGTGTTTGGCATCGATAAAAGGTTCGGTCATGGGAGCCTTTCCATGCAAACCGATAGAAGGGGTTCAAGGTAAAAAGCAGTTACCTTATCCTTTAAAAACAGGGTTGTAAACCCTTTGTTTGCCGGCGCGCAACTAATGATTCAGTACGCTCCGGATCCAAATCGAAATCGGGACCGGGATCGAAAACAAACACGCCGCCTTGCCCCATTCCCCGGCCTATTCCCCGGCCTATTAATCGATCATCGCGGCCACCGGTGTCAAAAAGCCGACGGACCGATGCGCCCAAAGACATCCTCCAGCTGACGACGCGCCCGCCCACAGGACCCGGCGAAGCCTTTGACGAGCGTTCATGATGAACCCACACAGGCCCAAAGCCAAAATGGCGCAAAACTTGCTGTTGCACCTGTAGGGTTGCCGCCGTTTGGTAAGGGCTGCCCACATCGCCGTTTCCAGGAGGTGCAACGCATGTTTCCACGGTTTACCCGAGGCGCCGTTGGGGCCTTGATGCTCGGTTGGTGTTACGTCCTACCCGCGGGCGCTTCACTCAACCAACCCGCCGATACGGAAACCTATGCCGACCTGTTGGTACATTTGGACAGCCGGCGCTTGGAGGCGCCGCTGCTGCTGCTGGCCGACCAGGCCGATGCCTTCGATCCCCGGCAACACCAGGAAAACGTCGGCCACCTCAACCAGAATCAGGCGTTGCTGCAACAGATTCGCGACCGTTTGCCGGGCGACAATCTGCACTGGAAATTGGCCGGCGCTTCCCGCCGCCTGCTGGCCGTACCCGAGCAACGGCCTTCCTTGGCGGCATTGTTCGAACGCTATTGCCGCCAAGCCGTGGACCACACCTTGGCCCGCACCCGGCTGCCCGATCCCTATCGCGCCATCACCACCCTGGACCAGCCGGTGGCCTTGGCGTCGGAGAACGTCGCGTCCGGCGGTGTTGCCGCCTACCTGGTGCACAAACTGGCCGACGAGTATTCGGAAGAGTTTCACTTTTTCAATCCGGAGATCGACGGGGACGCGCTCAAAATAACCCTGCGCAGGCAGGTCTTTTCCGGAAAAATCGGCTCTTACACCTCCCGCGTCATCCTGGGCGAGGACGGCCGTTACCAATGGCTGCACGAGCCCTACACCCTATGGCAAAACAACGCCCAAGACCCGCTCAATGTGCTGGTCGCGCCGGTGGAAGAGACGTTGCACATCTTGTTGCGGCCGGCCACCGCCCAAGCCATCGATACACGGCTGGCGTTGCAACCGCCCCAATCCCTGGACGATCTGCAGCAGGTGGTGGACGAATGGATGGCGGTGGAAGAGGCCGTGGTGGGAGGGCTGGTGGCCCGTTTAATGCCTGAAATCTTCGAGCGCTTGCTGGCCAGGCCCCTGGATGGGGAATTGGCCCGGTCCCTTGCAAACCGCTCGGCGCATGCCCAATACCGCTACCTACAGGAGGGCATTCGGGTGGTGGCGCGCTTGGGCCTTTTGCCGACGGTGGCCCTGTATCAAGCCCGGCCCCTGGGGTTCAAGGGGCTGCTCTCCCTGGACGGGGAGGCGAACGCAGCAACGGCTCCCTCGCCGGTGCCCCTGCTGCTGGAGGGACCCATCGGCGACCGGGAGCCGTCATCCTGAAAGCGGCGACCGGGCTGCGCCGGCTTAATCTTTGGGTTTCAACTTGAGGATGGCCTTGGCCCGGTCGAGCAGCTGGTCCCCTTTGAACGGCTTGACCACATAGTCGCGCACGCCCATTTTGACGATCTTCATGACATTCTCTTTGCCCGATTCGGCGGTCAGCATGATCACCGGGATATCTTTGAGATCTTTCTCGGCCTTGAGTTTGGACAGCATCTCGATGCCGGTCATCACCGGCATGGTGATGTCCAGGATGATGAGATCCGGTTTTTCCTTGTTGGCGATGGCCAGCCCCTCAACGCCGTTTTCTCCTTCGAAAAGCTCACAATTATAAGGCGAAAACGCCTTTTTAACGATCATGCGAATCGTTTTGCTGTCGTCCACTGTCAAAATCTTGTAGGCCATACCGTTCCTCCTGCAATGGTTCAATCGCTTCAAGCGCCAAGTACGAGCCGGACCGGGAGTGGTCATGCACCGCGGGGCCAAGCGGCAACCCCCGTGACCCATACTGTTTAACGGCCTTTTCGCGAAATTCTTTAGGATTTTCTGCAGACCGGCGAACGAAAGGCGCCGGCGCTCATCCCGGCAGCGCCATCCGGTGCCCGGATCAGGGTCACCTCGGGTCGCGAGCCCTAAATCGTCATGGTGGCCCCGGCCAGTGCCAGAATGGCTTCACGGGAGTGGCGGGGTCCTTGGCCGATGCCGGGGCATTCGCGTTGCACTTCGCGCCAGCGGGCTTCGGAACGCAGGTTGCGGAACCAGAAGGGAAAGGCCCGGCACTGTAGTGGCCGCGCCTCATAGATGGTGCACCCGGCCTCGAAGAAGAGGCAGCGGCCGCGTTTGTCTTCGCGGATGCTGTAGCTGTCCTGGAAAGAATACAAATAGGTATGAATCAGGTCTGGCACCGTGACCCCCAGACAGGTCGCAATGGGTGCAAGCTCCGCCGGCGCCACATAGATGGTGCCCGGCGCGCCGGTGCAGCAGGCCCCGCAGCGCCGGCATGCAAAACGAAGCCCCTGGTCGAAAAAGTAGGCGCGGGCCGCTAAATCGGCAACCATGGCAAAATCTCCCTTGACGGGCCGCAAGCAATCGATATTGATACCGCCGACCCCGATGCCGGATCGGCACAGGTGTTTTGTTTTGTATAACAAAGTGTTTACAATAACGATATAAGGATTATCGTGCCGTCGTCAGATGAGGCGGAACGCTTAACAGCAACGGGATGGCGTCTATGTCCGAAAAGAGGATTGTCTGCCGACAGTGCGGTGCCCAAAACCGCATTCCCATTGAAAAACCCCTTGCGAACGCCAAGTGCGGGCGCTGCCATGCCCCCCTTCAGGACTCGGCGCAGCAGCCGCAAAAAATCACCTTGCGATGCGGGAAATGCCATACCAAAAACCGCCTGCCGGTGGACAAGATCGCCGGCGGCGCCAAGTGCGGCCGCTGCAGCGCCCCGATCCGCCACACCGACCTGTTTCACGGCCGGCCTGTGTTGGTCACCGGTGCCAACTTCGAACAGACCGTGCACCGATCCCCCCTACCGGTTTTGCTGTATGCCTGGGCTCCCTGGTGCAGTGTGTGCGGCGGCACGGGCCCCATGGTGGATCAACTGGCCATGGAAACCAAGGGCAAGGTGCGGATCGGTAAAATCAACATCGACGCCAACCAGGCATTGGCGGACAAGTTCCATATCTTGAGCGTGCCGGCCTTTTTGATCTTCGACGCGGGACAACTCAAAGCCCATTTGCCCGGCGCCGTTCCCAAACATGAGCTGCTGCTGAAACTGGCGCCCCACACCTATGGCGACCCGTCCTGATGGCAGCCGCGTTGCCGGTCGCTGCGCGTGCCCCCTGTCGGCCGCGTCCTGGGCTAAAGTGAGGCGCGCAATCAACCGATAAACAGTTGAATCGGCAACACCCGAGCGGAGCCCAATGTCGCAGAAAGCCACCATCATCGAACTGGTCAAGCGTGTGCAGGCCCTGGAAAGCGAGCAGGCCAAGACGCGCAGCACCCAGAAAGCCCTTCGCGAAAGCGAAGAGCGGTTTCGCCTGATCTCCGAAACGATCCACTTCGGGGTCTTCGACCTGGATGGTCAAGGCAGTTGCGCCTATACCAATACCCGCTATCAACAAATTTTCGGCCTCAGTCTGGTGCAAAGCCTGACCACCCACTGGTATGACCATGTGGTGCCCGCGGACAAGGCCGCCATTCTCGCCCAGTGGCGCAACACCTTTCAACAGCTCAAAACCTTTTCCGCCGATTGCCGCATCATCGCCGGCGACCAGCGTCCGCGCTGGGTGCATGTGCATGCATCGCCGGTATTTTCAGACAAAGGCGCCCGCTACACCGGCACCGTGGAGGACATCACCGAGCGCAAACAGGCCGAACAAGAGCTGCAGCTGGCCAAGGAGACGGCGGAACGGGCCAGTCTGGCCAAAAGCCAATTCCTGGCCAACATCAGCCATGAAATCCGTACCCCCATGAACGGCATCATCGGCTTTACCGAACTGCTGCTGGAAACCGCGCAGGATCCGGTCCAAGCCGATTACACCCAGACCATCAAGCGCAGCAGCGAGGCCCTGTTGTCGTTGATCAACGACATCCTCGACTTTTCCAAAATTGAGGCCGGCGAATTGGAGATGGAGGCCATTGACTTCGATCCCGAGCTGCTGGTCTATGACGTTTGTGAACTGGTGCGCCCAAAAATCGGTGATCGACCCGTTGAACTGGTATGCCACATCGCCGACAATGTGCCGGCCCGGGTCAAGGGCGATCCGCTGCGGTTCCGCCAAGTGATCACCAATCTGTTGGGCAACGCCCCCAAGTTCACCCGCGAAGGAGAGATCGCCATCTCCCTGAACGTGGCGGAAGAGAGCGCCGACCGGATCAAACTGCACACCACCATCCGGGATACGGGCATCGGCATTCCGGCCGACAAGCTGGAGGCCATCTTCGAGCCGTTCCAACAGGCGGACGGTTCCACCTCGCGCAAATACGGCGGCACGGGATTGGGCTTGTCCATCTGCAAACAGATCGCCACTTTGATGGACGGCCGCACCTGGGTCGAGAGCGAACCGGGCAAGGGCAGCACCTTCCATTTCGAAGCCTGGATGCAAAAAAGCGCTCCCACGCCGGAAGCCCGTGTTCTACCGGCCAGTGTCGCCGGCAAGCGCGCCCTGGTGGTGGATGATCATGCCGGCACGCGCCAGGCGCTGCATCAAATGCTGGTCGGCGCCGGGATGCGCGTCGAGGAGCAGGACGGCGGTCGCGATGTGGCGGCGCTTTTGCGAAAGGCTGCGGCGGATGGCAGACCGGTGGATCTTTGCTTGATCGACCTGCAAATGCCGGATATGGATGGCTACCGGGTGGCCGAACAGATCCGTGCCGCACTGCCCACAACACCGTGCCTGATCGCCCTCTCGTCGGCCTTGGAGCGGGACGCCAACAAGTGCGCCGCCGCCGGATTTCAGGGGTTCCAGGCCAAGCCGGTACGCCGCGAAAAGCTGCTGCAAATGGTCGGTCATTTGCTGGGCCAAGCACCCGTGAACGACCCTGGCGCCACGACCCGGACCAGAATGCACACGCAATATTCAGTGCGCGAGGCGATGAAGCAGTCGGTGCGCATTTTGTTGGCCGAGGACAACCCGGTGAATCAAAAACTGGCGGTCATGATGCTCGGCAAGGCGGGATACCAAGTGGATGTCGCCGACGACGGCAAATCGGCCGTTGACCGTTTCAGCAAGGCACCGAATCAATACGATTTGATTTTCATGGATGTGCAAATGCCGGAGATGGATGGCATGGAGGCGGCCCGTGTATTGCGCGCGCGCGGCTTCTCGCAGGTACCCATCGTGGCCATGACGGCCCATGCCATGCGCGGTGACAAAGAGGCGTGCCTGGCGGCCGGCATGAACGATTATATCACCAAACCGATCAAGCGGGAGCGGGTGTTCGAGATGATCACCAAATATGTAATGGACAGGAGCAGGCAATGAACATCAAGGCGTTGGCCGACGGCCTGGGGTTGGAGGAAGATGAGTTTCTGGAACTTTTGGCCCTCTTCAACGAAACCGGGCAAGCGGACATGGATCGCTTGCAGGCCGCACTGGCCGACGGCGACGCGCAAGAGGTGATGCGCCGCGCCCACACCCTCAAGGGGGCATCGGGCAACCTCGGTTTGACCGATATCAGCGCCTTGTCCCATGTCATCGAGCAGCATGCCGACAAAGATCAGTTCGCAGCCGCGCAGCGGGTCTTCGAAGACCTGAAGCGACTTTTTGCAACCCTGCTACCCCATTCCTAGTTTGACCACCGCCCCCTCCATAAGCCGATCGCTGCTGGGCTGGCTGCGCCGGCAGTTGCAGTACCACATACGTTTGGATGCCCCCCTGGTGGCCCAGATGGAAACCACCTTCGGCACCAGTGACGTGCAACAACTCCAGGCCGCTGCGGACGACAGCGAAACGGCTGCTTTCCTCTGCCTGTTGTTTTCCCCCGACATGCGCACCCAAACCGCTTATGAAGACCGATGGGGCGACCAGCGGTTCGCCCCGGCTACGGTGGACGGGTTAATCGCGGCGCTGACACAAACGCCCATCGAGGCTGTCGTGGCGGTCGACACCAGGGCGGTCCCCCTGCGATTGACAGTGCCCCACGATGCCCTGGAGGGGTTCGTGCGCCGCCTGCGCATCGACTGGCAACCGCCGGTGGCCCTGGCGCACGTCCTGCAACGCTTGAAACGGGATCCGGCCCATCTGCCCACCCGGGCAGGGCTCCGGCACGCCCGCCTGCAATGGCATGCCAAGCAGGTGAATCTGCTCGACCGCCTGTTGACCGGCGTCGACCCCGCGGAGAAGGATTTCGAGACCCTTTTCACCTTCTTGCTGTCCCTGCTCTCGCAATTGGCGCCGGACGAGGATCCCTTCGTCTTTTTGATGGCGCAAAAGCGGTTCTATTTCCAGTGTCTGGGCAAAGCCGCGGCTTTCGAGCGTCGGCACAGCGCCGGCAACATGGAAATCCTGATGCTGCAGGGCGCACGGGCCTCTTATGGTTCCGTAGATCACTGGCGCCGGTGCATGGCACGCATCGACCGCCTCGCCATTGCCCTGTTCGGCCACACCGAGGCTATTTCGCAGGGCTAGGGCGCGTGCAAAATTGAACCGAATCGATTTCGATCCCGAGGCTGGTTCAGCCCGCTTCCAATCTTAGGGCTCGCGAAAAAATAAACTCGCATTTTAGGCGCCCTGATTTGGGTCGGAGGGGTTCGAACCGCACGGTCGGCACCCCTTTCCGGAGGACACTATTTACAAACCGCTCGAATTTCAATAAAAGTGAACCTACAACATGATTTTGCACCTTTCACTCAGGCTGCGGCGACCGAAGCGGTTCACCGCGCAATCGGGGAGCGATACACCATGAGCAAATGGAGCGCCACCATCGGCCTTTGGCTGTTGGTCATCGGACTGGGCGTCGGTTGGCCGGCGCCTGAATGCCGTGGCAATGACGGGGCTCAACTCGACACCATCTTGCAGGGCCTCGAGCAACGGTATGCCGGCAAGGGGTTCGCGGCCGCCTTTTTCCAGGAATCCATCCTGAAGGCCATGCGCATCACCGACACGGCCGAAGGACACTTGACAGTCATGCGACCGGGCAAAATGCGCTGGGAGTACACCATCCCCGATCCCCAGACCATCATCACCGACGGGCGCACCATGTGGATTCACCGGCCCTTGGACAACCAGGTGATGGTGGGCAAGGCACCCGCCTATTTCGGAGAAGGCAAAGGCGCGGGTTTTCTTTCCGACATCCGTCAGATCCGCAACAGCTTCACCGTTACGCTGCAACCGGCGGAAAGCGACAACCACCACCGCCTGCGCCTGGTGCCCCATGAACCCTCCGACGAGCTGGCCGAGATCATCCTGTCGGTGGACATACAACAATTTCAGATCGACCAAGTGGTCACCTATAATACGGCCGGCGACGAAACCCGCATCGTGCTGCGCGACTACCGGTTCAACATCGAGCCGGAAGAGAACCTCTTCCAGTTCGCCATTCCCGAAAATGCCGATGTGATTCAGATGGATCAGTTTTAAACATCTTTCCAAGACACACCGCAAAGCAAGGACATCATGGCTGCCGAATCCACCACAACCCTGCAAACGGAAATCAAAGCCCTGGCCCGCAAGCGCAACGCGCTGATCCTGGCCCATAACTACCAGCCGCCGGCCATTCAGGATTTGGCCGATCTGTGCGGCGACTCGCTGGAACTGAGCCGCAAAGCGGCCCAAACCGACGCCGATATCATCGTTTTTTGCGGCGTCCATTTCATGGCGGAAACCGCCTCCATCCTGTGCCCTGAAAAGACCGTCCTGCTGCCGCGAGACGACGCCGGTTGCCTGATGGCCGACATGATCACCGCCGAGGCATTGCAGGCAAGGATCGACAATTTGCCGCCCATGCCGGTGGTCACCTACGTCAACTCCACCGCCGATGTGAAGGCCCTGTCGACCATCTGCTGCACATCAGCCAACGCTGTTGAGGTGGTCAACAGCCTGGCGGCCGACGAGCTGCTGATGACCCCGGATCGCAACCTGGCCATGTACGCGGCCTCGCGCACCGGCAAAAAAATCCACATCTGGGAAGGTTATTGCCCGACCCATGAGTGGTTGACGGCGGACGATGTGCACCAGGCGCGCGCGGCCCATCCCGACGCCGTTTTCCTGGCCCATCCGGAATGCCGCCCGGAGGTCCTGGCCCTGGCCGATGTGATCGCCAGCACCTCCGGCATGCTGCGCCACGTAACGGCCGCCAAAGAAACGGCCTTTATCGTGGGCACCGAAAAGGGATTGCTTCATCCCATGCAAAAGGCCAATCCGGACAAAAGGTTCTACCCGGCCGCCGACAAGATGATCTGCGCCAACATGAAGAAAATCCAACTGGAAGATGTGCGCCGCTGCCTGGAAACCATGACGGGTGAGGTGCGGGTGCCCGAGGCGATCCGTTTGCCGGCCCTGCAGGCGGTGCGCGCGATGGTGGAGTTGAACCTTTAATCGTCAAGACAACCGTCCGGCGCGGACGGGTCAAACCCGGCATCATCGCCGAGCGCTGGTGGTGATCCGCCAAGGGAAAGCCCCACATGGCCGCTCCAACCCGATTCCCCGCTAAACTGGCCGCCGTATTGGTCTACAGCCGACCGTTGCTGGTCTTCGGCGGCATGGTTTGCGCCATTGTGGTGATGTGGCACCGCGACCCGGCCATTTACACCCTCGGGGTCTCGCTGCTGCTGGTCGCCATGACCTTCGATCTGATCGACGGCTGGTTCGCCGCCCGCTTTCGGCCCGAGGCCACCTTGGCGCCCCTGGCCGACCGGCTGATGGACAAGCTGGTCTACTCCATCATTTTCCCCGTTGTCGCCGTGGGTACCATGTGGCGCCTGGTCGGCGCGCCGGACCCCACCCGCGCCCAGCTCCTGCACGCCATCTTCGTGCTGCTGTTGTGCGTCACCGTCCTCATCCGGGACAACTTCGCGGCCTTCATGCGGGGTTTCGCCATCCGGCAGGGCGTGGAGCCCGAATCGGTGGAATACAACCGCCTGCGCACGGTGGTGGCGGCCCCGGTCAGCGCCCTGCTCTACGCCCACGCCTTTTATGTGCCGGAAGGGCCCTCCTCGTGGCTCTATTTCACCATCTCATGGATCGGGTTGTTGCCCTTGCGCAGCCTGTTCATGGTGGAGATCCTTTTCCTGATCATCAACTTCGGCTCCATCGCCGCTTACTGTCGCAAATACGGCAGCGCCTGTCTAGACGAGCTGTGTTTCGGCGATCAGCTGCTGCGACGCCGGATCCTGGCGGTGCTGCCCAACGCCCTGACGGTCATGAACGCCATGATGGGATTGATGGCCGTCTTTTTCGCCTACCAGGGGCGGCTGCGGGAGGCCTATCTGATGATGGTGGGGGCCGCCACCTTCGACAAACTGGACGGTGCCCTGGCCCGGCGCCTGGGATTGACCGAACCGTTGCCTGAAGAAGAGGACCGGCGCACCGTCAACCTGGGCAACCTGATGGATGACTTTGCCGACGCCATCAGCTTCTGTATCGCACCGGCCTGGATCTACTACATCACCTTCAACCGCCTGGCGCCGGAGCTTGCCGGCAGCCTGCCCGTCGGTTGGATTGCCCTGATCTATGCCGCAACGGGCATCGCGCGCCTAATCTATTTCACCCTGGACAAAACCCCCATTCCCGGATTTTTCAAGGGATTGCCCACGCCGGCGGCAGCGCTGCTGGTGCTGCCCCCTATGGTGATTCTCGACCAACTGCTGCCAACCGGGTCCGGGTGGGTCGGGTTCTGGGTCTTTTTCATCACCGGCACCATGCTGCTGAGCGCCGTTGTGATGAACGCCTATCCCCTCCGCTACATTCACATGGGCCGGGCCATGAGCCGCAACCCCTGGATAGGGCGGCTGACGGTGATCCTCCTGACCGCCGTGGCCTTCACGCCCCTGTTGGGCCCCATCTGTTTGGCTTTCATGGTGCTCTACCTCTTTTCGCCGCTGGTCACCTGGCGCATCCACCCGGAAGAGGCGGCCCGGGAAGATCGCGGTTGAGCTCCGCAGCACCATACGAACTTTGTTTTGACATCCAACCGCTTGTGCGGTTATGCTGAAGACAAATTCGGTTCTCCATTTCCGGGCCTCTCTTTCGACACTGCGCATCTCATGCTGAGGCGACTTCTCGACCTGTTGCCCCGTTCCAGTCGATACACCGATTCATCTGTCAGGGCGCGCCGTTCCAGCGCTTGAGCAAGAAAACGGCTTTCCGCCCCCGGTGCAGCAACAACAGCCGCCCCGGAACAGCACATTTGTTTTATGAACGGCCGGTCCTTTCGTCCAGAGATCTTCATCAGGGGGAGGTGGGTCGCAGCATCCCGTTCGGGTGTTCCGAATGCCGGGTGGCGGCGATCCGGATGGAAAACGCAGCGTGCGCGTCGCATGAGCGCAGAAAGGAGTCCGCCATGAGTCACTACACGATGAATTACGAAACCCTGCAACGCCTGTTTCGCGCCATCTCCATGAGCAAAGATCCGGAGGAGGTGGCCCTGATGACCGTGGAGGGCATCACATCGGCCCTGGGGGTCAAGGGGTGCGTCCTGTTCTTGCTCAACGACAAAACCAACGAATTCGAAATCGCGGCGGCCTATGGCCTGAGCAAGGCCTACCTTGAAAAGGGGCCGATCAGCGCCTTGCGCTCCATTTCCCAGGCGCCGGAAGACGGCCCTGTGGCCGTGTACGATGTGAGCGACGATCCACGGATCCAGTATCCGGAAGCGGCCCGCAAGGAAGGGATCGTTTCGATCCTGGCAGTGCCCATCGTGGTGCAGGGCCGAATGACCGGCACGCTCCGGGTTTACACCGCCGATCACTGGGAATTCACCTTGAACGATTTGAACCTGCTGCAGGCCCTGGCCCAGATCGCGGGAATGTCAATCGATATGTGCCGGCTGCTCAGGGGTTACAAGCACAGCATTGAAGTGCTCAAGGAGATGCGGGACCCAAAAACCATCAAGAGCACCAAATGGACCCCCTACGAGGGGGTGCCCGTCAGCGTGGGGACCCGCGCCGCCACCTGACAGGCGCGCGAAGCGGCGGCGGATCGGGTTATCGGCCTGCCGGTCCGCCGTTCCCGTTGCAACAATTTAAACGGAACTCGGTGCAACCTTATGTTGAAGGAGATCATCCCCTTTGGGTGTACGAAAAAGACCGTTTTGATGGAACAGACTGCACCGTCAAGGGCGGGTTGCAATTCGCTGTCGACAGGGGGTAAAATGGGCTTCAGCCGACCGGATGCCGTTGACCCTCACCCATGGAGCCCGACCCAATGGCCGCCTCCCGACCCAAGCTCAGCGACCGGGAATTCGATGCCATAGTACAGCAGGCGATGGATCGCATTCCTGTGGAGATCCGACAACACCTGAACAACATGCTGATAACGGTGCAACGACGGCCCACCGCCGAGATGCTGGCGGAAGTCGGATTGGGGCCCGATGAAACCCTGTTCGGGCTCTATTGGGGGGTCCCCATGACCGAGCGTAGCATCATCGACCCGCCCTTGTATCCCGACACCATCTATCTGTTCCAGGAACCCCTGGAACAGATGTGCGCCGACCGCGAGATGTTGATCGAAGAGATCGAAATCACGCTGGTGCACGAGCTGGCCCACGCCCTCGGCCTTTCCGACGCCGAACTGGACGCCCTGGGCTATGCTTAGGGCGTTCCACCTTTTCCGTCCCCACCGCGGAAACACTTTTTTCATTCGGGAATAACGGTTTTGCGGCCGTATCTCAGCTGGCTGCGCTATCCAGCCGTTCCTCCTGCACGGTGGGCCAGGCCCGCAGGATGGCCTGCACCAAGGTCGCCAGGGGGATGGCGAAAAAGATGCCCCAGAAGCCCCACAACCCGCCGAACACCAGAATGGCGGCAATGACACCCACGGGGTGGATGTTGACCACCTCCGACAGCAGCAGGGGCGCCAGAATGTTGCCGTCGATGGTCTGGACGATGGCGTAGGTCACCAGCACCCAGACGAACTCCGATGCGAACCCCCACTGGAAATAGGCCACCAGGGCGATGGGAATGGTTGCCACCGCGGCGCCGATGTAGGGAATCAGCACCGACAGGCCCACCATGAATCCCAACAATACCGCGTACTGCAGTTGCAGAAAGGTGAACACCAGGGCGGTGCCGGCCCACACAATGATGATCTCCCAGGTCTTGCCCCGGATGTAGTTTGCAATCTGGGAATTGACATCCTCCCAAACCTTCACCGCCAACCAGCGATCTCTGGGCAGATAGGCAGCGAACCACATCAGCAACGACTGCTTGTCCTTCAGAAAGAAAAAGACCAGCAAGGGCACGATGAACAGGTAAACCAGCAGGGTGATCAAGCCCATCACCGAGGCCACCGAGTAGGAGAGCAGTTGCTGGGCCATGCCGGTCACCTCGCGCCGGATGGCGGCGATCACTTCATAGACCTGTTCTTCGGAAATGAAGCGTGGATAGTTTTCGGGAAGCTGCAGCAACAACTGTTGGGCGGTGCCGATCATGGTGGGCAGCTGCTGGACCAGTTGGGTCACCTGGCGGATGAGCAGGGGGACCAGCCAGAAGATGGTGAAAAGCAGCAGCAGCATGAACAAGAGAAAAACCACCACCACGGCCACGATGCGGGGCACATGCCGCCGCTCCAAGGGTTTGACCAGTCCGTCGAGCAGGTAGGCGATGACCAGGCTGGCGAACAGGGGCACCAACATGCGGCCTAAAAAATAGACCACCCCGAAGCCCACCAGCAGAATCAGGGTCAGAATGACCACCTGCGGGTTGCCGAAATGCCGTTCGAGCCACTGCTTGATGACGTGCATGGGAAATGGATCCGATCTTTGCCCTGTGCGTCGGATGCATCATGGGCGACCGGCGCGCGATCAGATGCGCGCCGGGCTGTAAGTCCGCCGACAATGTTCCTTGCATAGCAAAAAGAGCGGTTTCCGTAAAGCCGCCCGGATTCTAATCCGGCAGCTTGATCCGGTGAAAGGCCTCCGCCACTTCGTATTCGCTTTTGGCCGCCAATTGACGGTAACGCTTGCGCAGCCAGCCCTCGAGATCGGTTACACCCATCTCCCGAATCTGACTGTCGTGGCATCGAAGCGCCGCCACCTTCTTGTCGAAGGTGGCGCTGATGTCGCTGTAGTGGTTGACATCTTCGGCGCCGAAGAAGAGCACTTCGCTTACCTTGTGGGGTTCCAGACCCCGATCCAGCAGGTCGGGATACGCCATGTGGTCCCGGGCAAAGGGGAAAACGGCATCCAGCACCACCTGGCCCATGATGCGGTGATCGCGGTGCCACACATAGCGCCGGTAGGGATCGGTGGTGACCACCGTGTGGGGCCGGTAGGTGCGGATCATCTCCACGATCTGTTTGCGAAAGGCGGGCGTGTCTTCCAGACTCTGATCCGCATGGCGCAGAAAGACCACTTCCCGCACCCCCAATACGGCGGCCGCCGCACGCTGTTCGTCCTCGCGGATACGGCCGAGGGTTGCCGGATCCATGCGGCGATCCGTCGTTCCCTTTTCGCCGCTGGTGCACAGCACATACACCACCGTGCGACCCTCGGCCGTCCAGCGGGCGACCGTGCCCGAAGCGCCGAACTCGGCATCGTCGGGATGGGCGGTGATCACCAGTACATCAGTGGGTTCAGGCATGTTGAACATCTCCACGGTTTGATTGGATCAATGGGAAATCGCACCACAGGGCGCAAGCAACGCCTTGGTGCGGCGGCCGGCTGCGTGGTGCGCCGCCACGGTGGTGTAAAGGGCTGCCATATCGTCGGCGATCCGGGACCATTGGTAACCCGCCACCGTGGTCCGGATGCGGTCGGCCGTCCCTTTTGTGCGCCGGGACTCTGCCAGCACAGCGTCCAGGGCACTGGCCAAATCGGCCGCCTGATCGCCGCGCACAAGGGCACCGTTGACCCCCGGCTTGACCAGCGTTTCGGCCGCGCCAACGGGGGAGGCCACCACCGGGGTGCCGCAAGCCAAGGCCTCCAGCACAACCAACCCGAAACTCTCGTAAAAGGAGGGCAGGGCCAGCAAGTCGGCCGCGTTGTAAAACAACGGCAGCGCCTGTTGCGTTACCCGCCCCATGAAGCGCACGGTTTTCTGTAAACCCAAACGGTCGACCTCGGTGGTCAGGGCCTGATGGCCGGCGGATTGCGGACCGTCGCCACCCACCAGCATCAGTTGCAGTCTCGGATGTTGCTGTCGTAGCAACGCAACCGCCGCCAGCAAGCGCGCCAACCCCTTCAACGGGGCGAAGCGGCCCACGTACAGAACCAACTCGGCATCGGCCGGTACGGCCAGTTCGCGATGCGCCCGATCCCGGTCCATGGGACGAAAAAGATCCGGATCGACCCCGCAGGGCACGATGCTGATGGTCTCCCGCCGGGCATGGTAATCGGCGAGCAAATTTTCCATTTCGCGCCGGGCGGGCACCACGATGTGATCGGCCGTGGCGGCGATCCACCGCTCGTGGGCGATGCGCCGGGCGGGTTCGTTTTCCGCACCGCAACTGCGGTTCTTAACGGCACCCAGCGTATGGAACATGGTGATGTGGGGACGATGCCAGCGGGTTTGGGCCATGGCGCCCACCATTCCGGAAAGCCAGTAGTGGCTGTGGATCAGATCATACGTCCGCTGGTAGCGCTGCCGGTAACGCTCCAGGGCGGCGAACACATCGGGCACCACCGCTGCCGCCCCCCCCTTTGCCTTGCCGGCCTGCAGATCGACCGGTAAATGGATCAAACGCACGTTGGTGGCCAAGGGACTCTCCGGCCGGGGAGTGCCCGCGCAGGTAAAGATGTCCACGACATGCCCGAGGGCTCCCAACCATCGACTCAATTCACGAATATAGACGCTCATCCCGCCCGTGTCCCGGGTACCCAATGGACCCTGGGGGCTGGAGTGGACGCTGAGCATGGCAATCCGCAGCGGCGAAGAATTACCTGTGTGGAGCACCGTTGTCATGTCGATCGATGGTCTTCGGGTCTAGGCACGGGCGTCGGCGGCCGGCCGTGCGCCCCTGACGGTTCACAGTTGTCCCCGGCAACGATGAAGGCCGATTTCCTTGCCGCCGGTCCGTTTCTTGTAAATTTCAGCACCCCGTAAAAAATCGAAGCGCCGGCACCCCAGGGCGATGGCACTGCGGATACCGAACACTTTGCTCAGGATGCCCACGCTCAAGTGGTCATGTTCAGCATCGTAACCGCTGTTGTAAAGGTAGCGCACCCCTTGATAATCGAAACAGAGGACCGCGGCCACGGGGTGGTCGTTCACATCGAGCATTTGCAGGCGCAGCATCCCCTCTTGATCCAGCCGTTGCATCAAAGCCTTGAAGAAATCGGGCATGCTACCGGTCATAAAGGCAGCCTTGTCCGTCCGGTTGCGGCGGAAAAGGTCAATGAAGGTGGCGACGGCGCTTTCCAGGTCATCTTCGGCCGGCACCCGGTGATAGGCAAAACGGGCCTCGTTCTCCAAGCGGCGAATTTTGCGCCGCACTTCGTGACGCTGTTTGCCGTTGAGCTGCTGCAAGTAGTCGTCCCAGCTCGCGGGCAGCTCGATTTCGTAGGTGACGTCAACCGTTTCAAAGGCCATGTCCTTCAGCATGTCGGGTCCGACCTGGCGCAAGGCCGCCACCACCGCTGCATCCGGACGCAGAGTGCACCAGTCGATACGCCCTACGCCCCGATGCGCCAAATGGGCCAGAATGGCCGCCAATACGGGCGCTTCCGCGCCCGGCGCGGCGATCAAGTCCTGGTAGTCGCAAACATCCGGATCCCCCAAGAACCGGGCGGTGTCGCCGTCGAGGGCCAGGGGCAGGATTCCCACGGGTTCCTGTTGGTCATGGACGGCCAGAATACAGGGCCGGCCCGGTGATCCCAAGTGGCGCTGCACCGTTTCCAACCAGAACGGTAGCACGAAAGGGCACCCCCATGACCAGATGCCCTCTGTCCGCTGCCGAAGGTCGGCAAATGTGTCGAACGATATTTCCCTGACGGCCAGTTGTTCCGCATCCACGCCGTTGTCATCTCCTTACCGCATTGCTTTTCGCCGGCGGCCGATAGTAGACCACTCCAAAGCCGGCGTCAAATTCTATCCCGTCGGGAACGGGTGAGCCGCCCAAGGCATCCGTTTTCGCACCGATTACCCACCCACTACCTCCCACGCAACCCCGTCGGGGGTATCGACCACCGTCACACCGCCTTGCTGCAGACACTCCCGCAAGGCGTCGGCCGTTTCCCATTGGTGTTGCGCCCGCAACGCGGCGCGCCATTCGAGCAGCGGCTCGACCAGCGGCGCCAGGAATGCGCGGCGATCCGCGGGTTGCCGTGCGCCGAGGTGGGCGCCCATAAGAGCCAGCATGTCGCGCAGCACCTCCCGGGCGGCGCCCATGGCACTGCGTTCCTGTAAAATTGCCTGCTGCTCCCAAATGTGCCGCTCCAGGGTCAAAAGGGCCTTGGTGGCGGTCTCGACCTGGTTCCGCTCCAGTTGCGACTGAATTTTTTCTGCCAAGGCGTTCAATGGATCCCATACGTCATCCGCCGACAACGGCGGTGCCGGTCCGTCCGCCACAGCCGGAGTTGACCGCTGCCCGGCCTCGGTGGACAAAGGCGCGCCACGCAACAACGCCAAGGGCAAGGCATCCCCCTTGCGGAACACCCGCTCCACCCCGTCACGGCGTACGGTCACCTGCCCGATACCCCGGATGGCGGCACGGGACCCGGCCAGGTCGATCACCAGGGCGGTGTGCTCGTCCAGCCCCAGCAAGGTGGTCGATGGGGGCAGCAGCGCTTCCAGCACCGCAAGCCGCGGCGCGCCCATGAAGCAGAAACGCGTATCGTGATTGCCGCCCTCGGCATTGTTCCAGTGGGGCAGGACGACGCAATCCAATCCGAAAAGGCCCAGCAGATTCAAGCCCTCTTCCCAATAAGGGGCCTGTCCCACCTTGTAAATTTCGTAGACCGGCAAGGTGAAACGCCCGACGGTCAACGCTGCGGCACTGGCCGCCACCAGGCAAGCGCCCTGCCGAATGCGCCCTGCGATCAGCGATGCAACCGGCATTTGGCGCCACTGACGCAGGGCGTAGGTGGGACTTCCGGGACCGATGAGGATGTAGTTCGCTTGGTGCAGCAACCGGTAGGCGGCCTCTCTTTGCGCCCCATCTCCGGTGTCCGCCGACTTCAAAGAGGCGATGGCCAAGGTGTGTCCGACGCGGTTTTGAAAATAGTCCAGGGCCCGCCGGGACAGATGGTCCACATTCAACTGAAATCCCGCCGGCGTGTCGATGAAAACCGGCCGCACGGCCGCGCCCTGACGATCGAGCAATGTTTTGTGCACCTCGACCATGGTCGCGGTCAATTCTCCCGAGCCCATCAGAGTGATGACACCGTATTGGTTCGACATGGCACGCCTGCTTCCTGGGTTGCGGATTCATAAGACGCAAAAATCGTCATCGATGACAATAATTGCACCCACATCGGCAAGAACGACCGGGTCCCCGCTGGTACGCAAAACAGACCGCATATCACCTCACAACATGAACCGCAAAACAAAACAGTGTAATATCTACTGGTTGATTTTCCACAAAAAACGCCGGCCCCAAACCCCCACGGTCGGCATGGTTTTTGCAAAAATATTTGTATTTCACAGATGGCTCAACGTCCATCCGGACGTCCATTGACGCGGACACAGCCGTAAATCGCCGAACGAAACTTATGCATTTAATAAAAATTGTAAAACAGACCCCGATCATCCTTCTTGCCCTACTCACAATCCTTTTTCCCGCAGCCGTCATGGCCACCATGAGCGTCACCTTGGCCTGGGATCCCAACACCGAGCCCAATCTGGCCGGCTACCGCCTCTATGCGCGGGAGTCCGGCGAACCCGATTATGTGTATAGGGAGTGGGAAGGCACGGACACCCAGTGCACCATTGCGGGCCTGGATCGATACGAGTCCTATTTCTTCGTCGTCCGTGCCGTGGACCAGAAAGGCAATGAGAGCGGCAACTCCAACGAGGTGTTCCTACCCGCCGCGGATTGGGTCGATGACGGTGATCGCCGCGTTGACGGCAGCGGCGCCTCCGGCGGCGGGGGAGGCGGCGGATGTTTCATCAACGCCCTTTTATAATCATATTTCCACAGAAGTAAGCCCTTCGCGGATGGCGAACTTGGTCAGGCCGGCCACGCTGTTGATTCGCAATTTCTCCATGATCTTGCCGCGACGGGCTTCCACGGTTTTGACGCTGATGTGCAGCCGTTCGGCAATATCCTTGGTCTTTTTGCCTTCGGCGATCATTTGGAGCACCTCGCGTTCCTTATCCGTGAGCGCCTCGGCAACGCCCAGTTCGCCGGCATCCATCAACTTGACAAACTCCTTGCGCACAATGTCGGACACCTTGGGGCTCAAATAGGTCTGGTTCCCCGCCACGGCCAGAATGGCTTTGGTCAGCTCATCGAAAGCGCAATTCTTCAACAAATAGCCGGCAACACCCGCCTTGAGCATGCCTTTGACATAGCTGCGGTCGGAATACATGGACAGGGCGATGATTCTCGATTCCGGACGCTCGGCCAAAATCTGGCGAGCGGCATCCACCCCGTTGAGATCGGGCATGTTGATGTCCATGACGATCACATCGGGCTCCAACTTGCGTGCCATGGACAAGGCCACCCGCCCGTTTTCCGCTTCGCCGACCACTTCGAATTTGGGTTTTTTCTCCAGCAATACCCGAAGCCCCTGACGGATGATGCTGTGATCATCCACCAACAAAATACGAATACACATCAGATCTCCTCCTCCTCGATGGGACGCATCGGCACGATCAAGGCGATGCGCGTTCCTTTGCCCGCCGACGCGTCCATTTCCAATCGACCCCCGAAATGCTTGAGCCGCTCCCGAATGGAGAACAGGCCGAAGCCCCCCTTTTGCACGTCCTGTTTGTCCTGCGTGGATCGCTGGATGCCGATGCCGTCGTCGGCGATCTCGATCCGCAGGTTGCGTTCTTCGCGCTGCAAACGAATCCAGGCCTGGTGGGCGTGCGCGTGCTTGACCACATTGAACAGCAGTTCACGGGTGGCCTGAAAGGCCAACACCCGAATGCTTTCATCCAAGGGTTTGGATTTTTGATCGTCCAACAGGGTCACCGGCAGCCGATACTGCTCCTGCATCTGTTCCACCAACCACTCGATGGCGGCTTCCAAGCCCAGATCATACAACACCGGCGGACTCAACTCGAAAGTCAAGGACTGGGTGTCTTGAATGGACTGGTCGATCAGTTCTCCCACATTGGTGAGCATTTGGGCCCGCTCCTCGGCCGCGTCGGTTTCCTGCAGAATACTGATCTGCATTTTAACATTGGCCAAGGCGTGGCCGATGCGATCATGCAACTCCACGGCGATGCGCCGGCGTTCGCGCTCCTCGGTCAACAACAACTCGGAAGAGAGGGAGCGCAGGTTTTCGGACAATGCTTTGAGGTCCCGCTCCTTCATGCTGACCTCTTCGTAAAGCCGGGCATTTTCAATGGAGATGGCCGCCTGTGAGGCGATCAACTGCACGGTTTCCACCCGATCAGGGGTGAAGGCAGCTGAGGTGATGTTGTTTTCCATGTATAAAATCGCCACCAGATCGGACTGCCGCAGTACCGGCAGACAAAGCAGGGACTTGGGCTTATTGCGGATCACATAGGAATCGGTGCGAAATTCCGGATTCAGCTGAAGATCCTCCACCACCAACGGTTCATGGGTGTGTTGTACAAAACGAACCGCCGGCAGCAACAGCTCATCCTCCAGGACGACGGCCACCGGCGATTGGCTGGTGATCCGGATAGTGCCGCCGATGCTGCTGCGGGCTTTGATCTCAAACCCCTCCTCCTTGGGCAGTACGAACAGTACCCGCTGGGCGCCCGCGTTTTCGATGACGATTTTCATCAGTTTTTCCAGCAGCCGATCCAGAACGATTTCGGTGGATACTGTCTGCAAGGCATTGGCCACTGTGGCATAATCGATGGGCAACACCGGCGACGGATCGTTCATGGACAGGGTTCGGGCCAAAAGCTGCGGATAGGTGCGCCGCAGCATATCGCACTTGGCCGTGGCGCCGAACTTCCGGTAACCGGTGTGGGCTTCCTGCATGTAGGCACGTGCCACGGTGAAGAGTCCCCGCTGAAATGCCATGCGGGCCGCCAATTCGGCTGCCAGGGCTTCCATGTGCAGGAAACCGTGCTTGCGCGCCGAAGTGATGGCATTCTGGAATCGGGTCAACGCCTTTTCGAACCGGCCCTGCACCCGCGCCAGTTCGCCTTTGATCAAAAGCAGCTTGTGCTCGAAGTTCTCCGGACAGTGACGGGCCATTCGGTGGAAGCCGAGCAGGCTCAGTCGCAGTCGGTTCTTGATCCCCACCCGTCGACCGGGCGGCTGCTGCGGCAGGCCGGCCAGCAGCGTCATGGCCTGGTAAAAATAGAACTCGGGAACGATGATGGTGCCGATGTGGTAATCGATGCGGCGGGCACAAAAGTGGGCCACTTCCGCTGCCCCCCGAATATCCCCCATCATATAGAGTAGTTGCATCTTCAACAGATAGTGGCGCAACAAAACGCTTTGCACGTTCTGGTTGATCATGCGCTGAATATGAACGGCTTCACGAAAATCGCGATCATCCAGACTGTTCGGACCGGAGGTCTGCCCCTGCAGGCACTTGATGGTTTGTCGCAGCGAACAAACATAGTTGTACGCACTGCCATCCTTGGAACTAACAATGAAATCGGCGTGTTTGGCGCACTCGGCCTCCACCTTGTCCAGGGGCGCGCCGCTGGCGAACAAAAAGATCAGGATGCACTGGATGTGATACCCGGCGAAATTGAGGTCGCCGTTTTCGATGGCTTCGTGCAGTCCCTGCCGGCACAAGTCGATGCCCACCTGCAGATGGCGTTGCCAGTGACTCACCGCCACGGCATAATAAAACAGCATTTTGGTGGCGGGGCCCTTGCCGTTCCGATCACTGTGCTCCAGGGCCAGGGTGCCCAGTGCGACCCCCCGGCGATAGTCGCCCAAACCGGCGCAAAGGGCCGCGCTGACAATGATGAAACCAACGCCCGCCGCCGGCGAAGGACCATGACGAAATGTCAACTCCACGATCTTGGCGGCGATGGCCAGCATCCGGTGGGGGTTGCACATGTACACGGAAAAGGCCAGATCCAAGAGCATTTTCAGAATCAGTTGCTGGCGCGCATCCTCGACCGGCGGTCGTCGGGCCAGAATGGCCGCGCGCACCTTGGCGTGCTTGAGTCGCAAACGAATCAGTTCCAACAGTTCGTTGTATTTTTTGCGGCCCTGGCGAAGGTGCAAGCCAAGGATGGCCAAACCATCCATACCGATACGCACCGCATCTTCGTGTTGCCCCAACCCGGCATGCATCACCATTTTAAAATAGAGCAGGGTGGCCTTGTCCATCTCCGAACGGGCGCGGGAAAAGATGAACTGGAAAAGATGCTCGGCTGCGTCGTGATCGCGATTGAGAAAGGCGCACTCCATCTTTTCGCGATAAAGTGCAAAGGCCAGATCGTAGTGATCGTCCCAACAATCATTGGCAAGCAGGGCAATCCCGATGTTGAAATATTTAACGGCCAATTGATAAGCGGTGCCCTCCTTGGCCTTGCATCCGGCCCACAGGTAAAGGTGGGCGTGGCCGGAACGTTCCTCTGCCATGGCCAGAAAGGTCACCCCGTGGCTCAGGTGATTGACGATGGTGAAGATGTTCTCCCACAACCCCTTCTGATCCACCCGCTGAAGCAATAGCCGGCCGATTTTATAATGCAGGGTTTTGCGGTTGTGCTCGGGCACCAAATCGTAAACCGCCTGATGCACCCGATCATGCATAAAGGCAAAAGCACCGTCTTGCAGCAACGCGTCTTGACCGACCGGGACGCCGTTGGCCGCCGGCTGTTTGCCCGTTGCCACGTCATTGAGCAACGCAAGGCCATCCGCCTTGGGAATCACGAAGCCGGCCTCCACCGCTTGCAACAATCCTTGGGCGATGCGCTGCGCAGGTACCCGCGACACAGCGGCCAGGATTGGAAAATCGAAGCGGTTGCCCACACAGGCGGCCATTTTCAGCACCTCCCTGGCCTCCGAGGTCAGCTTGCGTATCTCGCTGCTCATCAGCTCGATAACGTTGTCCGTATAGGCTTGGGATTTGATACCGCTTTCGTGCCAGCGCCAAACCCCGGTCTGGTAATCGAAGAACAGCAGGTCGCGCAAGTGGAGCGATTGGATGAACTGGCCCACAAAAAAAGGATTGCCGTGGGTTTTGGCATGCACCAAGCGGGTCAACGCCTCGATGTCGGCCACGTTCTTGGAGAGGGTGTCCAGAATCATCTGGCGCACATTGTCCTGGCCGATGGGTCCAAGGCTCATCATTCCCATGGGAATGCCCTTGGATCGCATCAATTGATCGCTTTGGTACAATGGGTGGTCTGGGGTTAAGTCCCCGTCCCGGTAGGCGCCGATGACCAGGCAATAGGGAATGGGCGGCCCGGAAAGCACCTGTTGGATCAATGCCAGGCTGGCCGAATCGATCCACTGCAAATCGTCCAGAAAGATCACCAGCGGATGGTCTTTGTTGGCGAACACCCGCAGGAAGGCGACACAGATGCGCGCAAACAACCTTTCCTTGACGTCGGGTTGCATCGGGTCGACGGCGGTCGTGGGGCCTATAATATGGTCCAACTCCGGCAAAAAGCCGGTGATCAAGGCCGCATGGGGTCCGAGGGCGGCGCGGATATCCTTGCGCCATGCGGCGATGGCCTCGTCGCTGCTCTGCAGAATTTTTTGCAGAATTTCCCGAAAGGCGTTAATGATGCCGCTGTAAGGGATATTCTGATGAAACGGCGTGTATTTGCCGGCGCCGAACAACCCGCCATCGGCATTGACCGGATAACGCAACTCCTCCACCAATCGCGTTTTGCCGATGCCGGCGGCCCCGACAACATCCAAAATTTCGAAAGCGCCGCCCTTAACCTTCTCGTAGATGGTCAGCAGTTTGGCCAGGGGTGCCTCGCGGCCGAAAAGCCGCGTGGATAAATTCAATTTTTCCGGTGCATCCCGATTGCCCAAAGCAAAAGAGGAAATGGTGCCCATGGCGACAGATTGATCCCGGCATCGCTCGAGGTCCGACAACAACCCGAAAGCGCTTTGATAACGCTCCTCCGGCATTTTGGCCAGCAACTTGAGGGTTAATCGGGCCAACATCTCAGGAATGTCGGTGCGAATCTTGGTGGGCGTAAGGGGCGGCCGGGCCAGATGGGCATGGATCAACTCCAGCGGATCGCTGGAAGCAAAAGGGGTGCGACCGGTAAGCCACTCATAGAACAGGACCCCGAAGGCGTAAAAGTCGGATCGGTGATCCACCGGCCGGCTCACGCGACCGGTTTGCTCCGGGGATATGTAGGGCAACACCTGTTCCAGAAATTGCTTGTCGTAAAGTCCGCGCACATCGCGTTGTGCAATGGGATTGCTGCGCGACAAGAGAACCAGCGGTACGTTGATCACCAGCTGGTGGGAGTCGGTCCTGAACATCAGGGTGGAGGGGTTGATCTCCTTGAGCAGAATACCGTTTTGATGCAACAGGTTGGTTCCCTTGGCCAAGCCGATGGCCACGGCGAAAAAGTGATCCAAGTCGGTCCAAGGGGTGGGATGGGCCGCCGTCAGGGGCTGCAGGTTCTGGTTTTCGCAAATGAAAACAACGAAATCATCCCTTTGCTCGTTGGCGACGATCCGAAAATCGTAAATGTGCAACAGGTTTTCGGAGTGGATGGCCTTGATGCGCGCGTACCCTTCCCGAAGGACGGCCAAATCTGAAACGGTCAAACCATCGGCGGGACGGCAGAATATCATGGTGGGGCGATCCCGCTCCAAATCGGTCGCGGCGTATAGCGCGCAATGCGAATCGGGAGCGAGTTGCTCAATAATCTGATACCCGTCAACGGCGATCATCGTGACAGTCCGATTTTATTGCGAAGATGTGGGCGAAATCGCGTCCAGCGAAGGTGCTACTGGTCATTAAACCAAAGCTTTTGAAATAATGCAAGATAGATGCCTCAAAGGCGCCCGCCTGGGCACACACCGATGGATGTGGCGGCCGCAAGGACGAAAGGCAAAGGTTGCCACCTACGGCAGCCGCCGGGAACCCTTCTGCGGATACGCTTTTATTGCATGCCGGCGGCGTTGGGTACCCATTTTTGCACACCTGTCCGGTGGCGTCCATCGAGGCCGCCGCATCCAACCCGGGGCCGTCGCCGGCGCCACCCGACCGGCATTCAACCCTCTGATTTCCAAAACTTTTGATTTGACAGGGATAGCGCTTCGTATTACCGTTTTGCACAAGCCCTTAAATGCCGGCCAGGGAGGTGCATTGCGCCAAGCGCCCCGGCCGTCAGGCAAGAACGCGGTTCTGCCGGAAAGCTTGGTCCCATGCGTCTGCTTTATCGCACCACCCTTGGCTTGTTCTTCTTGTGGCTGATGGTCGGCAACGGCTTAGCCGCGGGGGGCGCCGACCCGACCCTGCCCGCAACCCCTTCCATCCCATTGTTTGCCCACACCCAACATGTGGCCATCGACGGTCGGCTGGAGTATCTGATCGAACCCCGGCCCCTGAGCGCCATCCAAGCGGCGGGACCGGCCTTCGCCGACCAATGGGTGGAAAGCAGTGCCAAGGGACTCAGTTTCGGCAACCTGCACCCCCCGGTCTGGCTCCGTTTCGGCCTGATCAATCAAACCGATTGGGAGCGGAGTTGGTGGCTGGAGATCGGCTCGCCCACCCTGGATTACGTTTCCGTGAACGTATATCGCCACGACCGCGGCGCCTGGCACTTCAACCCCCCAACGGGACAATTGCTGCCACTGGAGACCCGGGCGGTGCAGCACCGCCACTTCATCCAACCCCTCAGCCTGGCCCCCGGAGAGGAGAGCACGGTCTATGTGCGGGTGGCAACCAACGGCGAACTCATGGTCTACATGGACCTTTGGCAGCAAAACGCCTTTCTGCTCAACGAGCAATTCCAGATTCTGCTGCTGGGCCTGTTCTTCGGCGCCTTGGCGGTCATGTTCCTTTACAATTGGTCCCTCTATTTTTTCACCCGCGACCGCAGCTACCTGTTTTACGTTTTTTATGTCTTTTTCATCATCCTTTTCGCCCTGGCGGAAACCGGCCTGGGCAACCAGTATCTTTGGCACCAGGTCGATTGGCTAAAGGGGATTGCCTATCCGCTGTTCGCTAGCGCCAGTTTCTTGGCGGCCGCCCTCTTCATCCGCGTATTTCTTGCTCTCAAAAGCGAGGGGGGATGGGTCTACCATTTCAACACCTTTTTCGTGGCGTACTGGGGCTATGCCACCCTCGCCTTTCTGTTTTTTCCCCACTACCTGCTGATTAAATCCGTCTTGCCCATGGCCGCCGTCGGCAGCCTGGTGGCCATGGCCACCGGTATTTATCTGTGGGCCAGGGGCAACACCTCCGCCAAATATTTCATCATCGCCTGGACTTTTCTCAATGTGGGCACTCTGCTGCATGTGCTGATGCTCAATCGCACCATTCCGCGCACCCCGTTCACCCAATACATTCAAATGGTCGGCATGGTGATGGAGGTGGTGCTGCTCTCCGTGGCGCTGGCCGAGCGCATCAACCGGACCCGCAAGCAGCAACGCATGGCGCAGGACGAGGTGCTGCAATTAACGGAAAATATCAGCAAGGCGCGGGAAGAGAAACTGATGATTCAGGAGCAGCTGCTCGAGGTGCAACGTCAAGCCAACGAGGCCCTGGAGGTGCGGGTGCTGGATCGCACCAACGAGCTGGAGCGGGCGCTGACCAATCTGGAGGCGGCCAACAAAGAGCTGTCCCGCATGAGCTTCGCCGACCCGATGACCAAGCTGTTCAACCGTCGCTATTTCGACCAGATCCTGGCCAGCGAGATTCAAAGGGCCTCCCGCACCCAACACCCTTTGTCGATCATATTGGCCGACATCGATAGTTTCAAACAGGTCAATGATCAACACGGCCATCTGATCGGGGATGAATGCCTGCGGATGGTGGCCAAAACCTTGAGCCGCCAGTTGGGCCGCTCCAGTGACCTGATCGCCCGTTACAGTGGCGAAGCCTTCGGCATTCTGCTGCCCGCCACCGCGCCCCAAAATGCCCTGGTGGTAGCGGATCGGGCGCGCAACGCCGTGGAACAGATCAACTTCATTCACCGCGGCAGGCGCATTCCGTTGAGCGTGAGCCTGGGAGTGGCCGGATGGATCCCTACACCCCGGGAAACGCCCGATCTGATGGTTACGGCCGCGGAACATGCGTTGCTGGAAGCCAAACAAGGGGGTCACAACCGAGTGGCCAGCGCCGATGCCCGTTAGTCGCCGCATCAAAAAGGGCGGCTTGTGGGCCTGCGGCGCAATCCTCTTTTTGTTGCTCCTGCTGTGGCTCAGCCAGCGCCAATTCCCCACCCATCCCCCGGCTCCGGCGACGTCCAGCGCCATGGACCGGATC
This sequence comes from Desulfatitalea alkaliphila, assembly GCF_022968795.1. Lineage (GTDB taxonomy): Bacteria > Desulfobacterota > Desulfobacteria > Desulfobacterales > Desulfosarcinaceae > Desulfatitalea > Desulfatitalea alkaliphila. The sequence goes on along the minus strand of NZ_JALJRB010000009.1, from coordinate 63,737 downwards.
GCGGCCCGCTGGACCGGCGACTTGGTTGAAACCATCGAAAAGCGGCGCTTCATCCGCGCGCTGGTCAGCTACAACCAAACCAATTTCTTCATCGACCGGGGCACGCCCCGCGGCATCGAATACGAGCTGCTCAAAGCCTACGAAGCGTTTCTCAACCGTCGGCATCCTTCTGCCGATGGTCTGAAAATCAAGGTGGTCTTCACGGTATTGCCCTTTGCAGAGCTGTTGCCGGCCCTGCGGGAGGGTCGGGGCGATATCGCCGCCGCCGGACTGACCGTCACCGATGAACGGCGCAAACAGGTCGCCTTCACCCGACCCTACTTCACCGAGATCAGCGAAGTGCTTGTGACCCATGACGCCTTGCCCGCCATCGAATCGTTGGAAGATCTCTACGGCCGCACCCTCCATGTACTGGACGGCAGCAGTTACATCCCGCACCTACAGCTACTCAACCAGTCGGGCAAGCGGCGGCTGCGACCCACCATCCACATCGTGCCGGTGGACCCACGCCTGGAAGAAGAGGATATTTTACAAATGGTCAATGCCGGCATCTTCGAGATGACGGTGGCCGACGACCACATTGCCCGGATCTGGTCCGAGGTGTTGCCCGACATCCGGGTGTGGGGGGATATCGCCATCCACCAGGGCGGGGAAATCGCCTGGGCCGTGCGCCCCGACAACCCGGAACTGCTGGCCGACTTGAACGCCTTTCTGGCCACCCACCGCCAGGGCTCCCTGGCTTTCAATCTCTTGGTGGCGCGTTACTACGAGAACACCCACTGGATCCGCAATCCGCTTTCCGAACCATCGCGGCAGCGATTTGCGCAACTCATGCGACTGTTCCGGCAATATGCCGATCAATATGATTTCGACTGGCTGAAGATCGCCGCCCTGGCCTATCAGGAGTCGGGTTTGGACCCCAATGCACGGAGCCATCGCGGTGCGGTGGGCATCATGCAGGTGTTGCCGCGCACGGCGGCCGGACCGGCCATCGACATTCCCGATATCCATGACCTGGAAAACAACATCCATGCCGGCGTAAAATATCTGGCCTACCTGCGGGACACCTATTTCGACGATCCCGACCTCGCCCTCGAACATCGCACCGACTTTGCCATCGCTGCCTACAACGCCGGGCCGGCGCGCATCAACCGGCTGCGCCGGCGCGCGGCGGAACAGGGCCTGGACCCCAACCGCTGGTTTCTGAACGTGGAACATGTGGCGCGCCAAAGCATCGGCAGCGAGACGGTGCAATATGTGAGCAACGTCTATATCTACTATGTGGCCTATCGCACCGCCTACGAACTGGGCAAGTTGGGCTGAAAAGCCGTTTGGAAAAAATCAGCGGCGCTTCTATGGAGGACCCATTCCAGCGCTTGGGCGGAAAGGTTCATGCGGGCCAGATGTTTGAGTTCGCGGTCCCAGGCATAAGGAATGTTGGGAAAATCGGAACCGTACATCACCCGTTGCCAACGATAGGATGCCAAATCGATGCCCTCCTGCAAAGGTAGGTATTCGGACAACGCCATGGTGGTGTCCAGCCAAAGGTTGTCGTACTTTTCGATCAAGTGCCGGTAGGCCGTCAACTCGTCCATCCCCAAGTGCGGAACGCAAACCCGCAACCGGGGATGCTCGCGAACGACCCGTTCCAGTTTGTCCGCCCGACAGATCAGGTGGGGATCACAAGCATACTGCGGGCTGTTGGGTTCACGCCCCACGTGCATGATGATCGGTTTGGCGCGCTCGGCGCACACTTCATAAACAGGCGCCATCTGCGCATCGTTCATATCGAAACATTGCACATGGGCATGCAGTTTGACCCCTGCCAATCCAGCATCGAAAGCCGCCTCCAGAATGGCCCGTGCGTTCCGCTCACCCGGATAAATGGTGGCCATGCCGATGACGCGCTTGCCAAAGCGGGCGCACTTGGCGGCCATGTACTGGTTGAGCGAAACGGCGATACCGGGTTTGTGCGCATATTGCAGGGCCACAAGGTGGGCCACGCCCCGGTCAAAAAGGAAGTCCAGCACAGCATCGGTGTTCATGCGATAGCGAATGGGCCAGGCGTGGGCATCGAACCATTGGTGGATGGCGGCAAACAGGGTGCGCGGAAAGATGTGCACATGGGCGTCCACCACAGGGGGAAGGCCGGCCGGCGGACCGTCGCCCTCCGCATCCATTATCAGCGGCAAATCCGGTTTGAGCATGCTTGCCTCCCCCGGCGCAGACGGCCGAAGACGGAAAAAGAAGGCTTTTGCGGGGCGTCTCTATTCGTGTTTACGAACGACTAAGGCGTCATCAGCACCGGACCGTTCTGAATGTGGTGCAGCAAACGGGTGGCGGCTTGCCGGATGGATGGCACCGGATCCGCCATCAAGCCGCGCACTTCTATCGTCAAACGCGCAAGCCGCCCCTTCTCCTCGCCGGCCAGGTAAACGAGAGCCACTTCGCGAATGCGGGGATCGGGATCGGTGAGCGATTGCAGGTACAACGCCAGGGGTTTATCGGTGGGGTTGACGGCATCCAGCACCACAAGGGCGTCATAGCGCAAATCGGCATCGGGATGATCCAGATAACGGGCGCAAATGGCCACCACCTCCTCCCGGCGGGCGGCGAAGCAGCTCAAATGATAGAGGATGCAGCGCTGCTGCTCTTTGGACCCGCTGATCAACCGTTCGATCAACACATCGAACAAGTCATCGTTGCGAATGTTGGTCAGCGCACTGACGGCGGCTTGTTGCACCTCCATGTCCGGATCCGCGAGCAGCGACACCAGAGGCGCCACCGCCTGTCGGTTGCCTTCCCACCCCAAAGCGAAAGCCGCCGTGGCCCGCATAAAAGGATCCTCATGCGCAAGATCCGCCAACAACCGTGCGACCCAGTTTTTCTCGCCGCGGCATTGTTCGCCCAACAGACTCAACTGTACCGCGGCGGCGTGGCGCAGCGAATCGCTCTGACCGTCGTCGTGCATCAAGGCATACAGCGGCGCAATGGCCTGCGGATCGGCGGTGGCCCCCAGCATCAACACAATCCGCAACTTCAGCTCTTCGTCAGCGGCATCGAGGGCCTGGGTCAGCCGTTCGATGGCCCGTTCGCCGTCGCGCAACAAGCGTTCCATGTCAATGAGATAGCGCCGCGCCGCGGCCACGCCGCGCGCTTTGACATCCAGGGCGATGACGCGGTCACTCATGATTGGGTGGTTTCTTCCGGTTCGGTGGGTTCGGTGGGTTCGCTGCGCCGCCGTCGCGCAGAGATGACCAGCGTCAGCGCCACCCCTGCGGCAATGCCGATCAGCAAGGTGATACCCAACAAAGCGGCACGGGGCATGGCAATGGTGGTGAAGAGCAACCGGGCCTCCATGGGCTCCAGATTCTGATAAATCACAATGGTCATCAAAACAACAACCACCAGCGCGATCACAAGCTTCACTTTGGTCATGGCACCCCGGCCTCCTCTTTGCGGGAATGGATCCGGTTAATCAATTCCGCTATTCCGATTATCAACAAATCAGCATACCACATTTGCACGCCTCAGAACAGCGTCAATTGACGCTGAGGCGGCCGCTTGACCGGCACCCGGCAGCCGTGCAGCAATCGGGACGGAATATCCTCCAGGAAAGGGGTTGGTCGGGTGGCGCGGTTGCGGCCACCGCGGTTGCGGTGCAACGCCCGGCTCAAGCAGAGCCGTTCTTGGGCCCGGGTCATGGCCACATAAAACAGGCGCCGCTCCTCCGCCCCATCGACCGGCTGGAACTGGCCATGGGGATGGCGATAGGGCAAGAGCCCCTCCTCGCAACCGGCGATGAACACGACGGGAAATTCGAGGCCCTTGGCGGCATGCAGGGTCATGACGGCCACCTTCTCGGCCTCGGGGTGGTAAAGATCGGTATCGCTCCAAGTCGTCAGGGCGGAGCAAAGCCCCTGCAGGTCCGGTCCGGCATCCGCCACCAGGGCCAGCACGGTTTGCAGATCCGCCGGGTCGATGCGATGCACCAAGTGGGTGTGCGCCACCACATGACGGATCGCCGCGGCCACCGACCGCCCTTGCACGACATCGGCCAGGGCTTTGATAAAACGCACCAGGGCCACGAGGCGGTGTTGACGCGCCCGGCTCAGTGTCGGAATCGGTAAACGGGTGGCGGCTTGCAGCGCTTGGGCAAGCGCCATGCGGTGCCCTTGGGCCCACACTTTGAAAGCGGCCAGGGTTTTGACGCCGACAGCCGGCGCCACCAGGTCGGTCAGATGGTCCAAATCACCATAGGTGCCTTGATCGGCCATCAACCGCAACAATGCCATCATTTCGACCACCGCCGGCCGCTGCAACAGGTTTTCCTTGTTGACCGTCTGGCACGGTATCCCGGCAGCGGTCAACACCTCGGTCATCAGACGCACCTGTTGCGCGGTGCGCATCAGAACGGCGATGTCGGCAAAGCTCCGATGGTGGCCGTTGCCGTCAAAGCCACTGACGGCGCCGAAATCGATGGCCTGAAACCCGGTGCCCCCCACCATCAGCTCGATGGCTCGGCCGACGGCCACCGCCTCGCCCCGCGGCGAGGCGGCCTCCAAAAAATCAATGACCGGCCCGCCGTCGACTGCCGCCTTCATCGGCGGCCGACGGCGAGCCGACCCTTCTTGGGACCGGGCCGCGATCACCTGCTGCGCCGCATCCAAGATCGATTGTGGACAGCGGTAGTTCCAGGCCAGGTCGATGCGACGGGCCGTTGGATAATCCGCCATGAATCGATCGAACAAGCCCGCGTCGGCACCGCGAAAGCCATAGATGGCCTGGTCCGGATCACCGATGACGCAAACATCCCCCTGGTCGGGGGCCAAAAGCCGTATCAGGGCATATTGGCCTTCGTTGAGATCCTGGAACTCATCCACGAAAATATGGGTGAAGCGCCGTTGCAGCGCCGTGCACCACTCCGGATCCCGGCGCAGGGCCGCCACGGTGCGTTGAACAAGGCCCTCGAAATCGATCCGCTGCTGATCTTTGAGCAGACGCTCGTAATAACGGTAGATCCGCCTGAATTCGGCACACTTGTCATCGGCGGCCACCAGAACGTGCAGATCATCTTCCGGGCCGAGCAGTTTTTGTTTCGCGCGGGCCGCCAGCGCCAAGGAGCGTTGCAGCGAAAGGGTCACCGGGGGGCCTTCGGCCGCTGCCAGACGGCGTGCATCCGCCATCACTTCTTGGCGGCCGGCATCGTCGACGATGGCCACCGGTTTTGCCGGCGACCGCTGTTGAAGCCATTGCCGGCAAAGGGCGTGAAAGGTACCCACGGTGGGCTGGGGTTTATCCGCCGACAGCATGGCCGCAAGGCGGGACGCCATTTCGCGGGCCGCCTTTTGGGTGAAGGTGACCGCCAGGATCTGATCGGCCGACAGGCCGCCGTTAACGGACAGGGCCGCCATACGACAGGTTATGGTGCGGGTCTTGCCGGTGCCCGGACCGGCCACGATCAACAGCGGGCCGCGGGGATGGTCCACCGCCGTTTGTTGCTGTCGATTCAATCGCACCGGTCGCTGCGAAGCCGCCGTTCGGCAATTTGCCGTCGCGACGGGATTCGCCGTCGCGGTCGGCGCGGTTTGGGTTTTCGCCGACGGCGGTATTTCAACAGCCGGCGGCAGGTCGGCGCCGCAGGCAAACAGGGATTGCTGTCCCGAAAGGGCTTTCCATTCGGCGGCTTCAAATATCCGAACCGCGCCGTAGGCCCCGTCGAAACCGGGATCGAAATGGACCCGCCCCGAGCGCATGCGTTCGATGGCTTCGGCCAACAGGGGCACGCCGCTGCTTGCCAACCGCGCCATGTCGATGGTTTCGAGAATCGCCAATTCGGCACCGTATCGCCCGATCAACTTCCAATAGGCGTTGCCGACGGTTTTGGTGCCGGGCCCGCAACGCAACACCTCGGCCAACACCTCCTGCAGCGGTATCAAGCTGCGAAAGGATTGGTCCGCTGCCGTTGCGGCGCCTTCGGGACGATCGGCCAATTGTTCGATCCGGTTGAGCACCCCCACGACCAATGGGCCGCCGCACACCGGGCAGGTGTTGTTCAAGGCACGGGTTTCGGCGGGCAGACAGCGGAAGCGGCAGTTGCGATGACCATCGGCGTGATATTTGCCTTCCTGGGGATAAAACTCAATGGTGCCTTTGAACCCTGCGGGATCTGTTTTATCCATGGCGGCGCGCAGGCCGCCGAAACTCAGGTCCGTTGCGAAGCGATTGGCCTCGCGGCCCAATTTGGCCGGCGAGTGGGCATCGGAGTTGGAAATCAGCGTGAACCGATCCAGGTTGGAAACCCGTCGGTTCATGGGCGGGTCGGAGGAGAGGCCGGTCTCCAGGGCGAAGATGTGGGGTGTCAAATCCGCGAAGCAGTCGGCGACGGCGTCGAATCCCGATTTGGAGCCCAGCAAGGAGAACCAGGGGGTCCAGATGTGGGCCGGCACAAGGAACCCCCGCTGATCGGTTTCCAGTACCATTTCAAGCAGATGGCGTGCATCCAGGCCCAGAATGGGGCGCCCGTCGGCGCTGATGTTGCCCACGGCGTCCAGGCGTCGGTTGAGCCGTTCGGCCGATTGTCGATCGGGCATGAACACCAGGTTGTGGTTCTTGTGGGTGCGATCGGCTTTTTTGTAGATATTGCTGATCTCGGTCACCAGCATGAAACGCACCGGGCGTCGGCAGGCGGGCGGTACCCGCTCTTCGCAGGCGCGGGCGATCGCCGGCGCCAAGGCAAAAAGTCCCTCCTCGGCCGGCACCAGTTTCTGGTTGATTTCGGCCCACCAGGCCGGATGGGTGAAATCCCCCGTGGCCACCACATCGATCCCTTTTATCTGGGCGGCGATGTGGATGTTTTCCAAGTCGAGATTGCGGGCCGTGGCACGGGAATACTTGGAGTGCACATGCAAGTCGGCGATGAGGTCCATGGTACCCACACCGCCTGCTTCAATAGTACCAGATGGTGCGGTAGTCGGCCGGATCTTCGCCGTCGGCCTTGAGCCGCTTCAGGTAGTCGTAAATGGGCACGTCCTGATAGACATAGGTGCCGGCCAGGGCCAGTTTTTTCTCCCAGGGATGGAATTCGTACACCCGCCGTCCGTCGGGCAGGATGGAGATGATGTCCCGGTGCTGGGAAGCCCGCAAATAGTTCTTTCCCAATCCGGGTACATTGAAAACGATTTCATCGGTGCGCACCGTTCCAGGCATCAGGCGTGCTTCCTCCTTCTGCTCCTGCAACAGCCGGGTGATGGGCACCCGAAAATCTTTGGTCTCCTCTTTGCCCTTGGTGTTGAAGGTGTAGTAGGGGGTGACGCCGATCAGGCGCAATTGCTGGCGCAGCAGGGCGGCCTCGAAACGACGCGAATTGTAGTAGGTGTACACCAGTTGGTTGTACACCTCCATGCCGTAACGGCGGAATTTCTGCACCGCTTCCATGGCTTGGGGGGTGATCTCATACACGTGTTCGAAATGGGTGACCACTATGATCTCCCGTTTGCCCGGCACGTGGTAGCGCGCCACGCCGCGCACGAAGGCTTCGGAGATCCGCTGGGGCAGCGTCACCGGCGTGCGGGTGCCGATACGGATGCGGATGATCCGGGAATTGGCGGCCAGACGGGACAGGATGGACTCGATGCGACTGTTGGATAGCAGTAGCGGGTCGCCGCCGGTGATCAACACTTCGTTGATCTCGGGGGTGTCGGCGATCCATGCAATGGCCTTGTCCAATTTGTCCTTGGCCAGGGCGGCCTGTTGCGAGTGGACCTCCTCGATCTGCCAGTTGCGTTGGCAATAAACACAAATCTGGGGGCAGGTGAGCACCGGTTTGAGAATCACCACATTGGGGTAGCGGCGCGTGATCCCCTCGATGGGGGAAGTGTCCCTTTCCAGCATGAAATCCATGGATTGGCTGTCGCGGGCTTTCATCTCGGCCATGCGCCGCACATAATGTAGGCTGGGCAACACCTGGGCCCGCACGGCACGGTCCCGCAAACCACCCACTTCGTGATCGAACAACGAGAGGTAATAGGGCGTGATGCCCACTGGAATGTGCTCGCGATTGGCCAGCTGCAGCGCTTCATACTCTTGGTCGCTGAGCTTGACCAGGGAGCGCAGGGTGTCGGCTTTCTGGACGGCTTGGCGCAGATGCCATTGCCACTGGTCCCACTCCAACTCCGTAGCGTTGAAATATTTCAAGATCCTTAATTTGTTGCGGCTGCGGCGCCGAATGGTCTCCGGGTCGAGGCCGCAGGTGTATTTTTCCATATGGGTGGCGGCCGCCCGCGCCATGCGGGAAAGCTCCACGGAGCGCAGACGTGCGGCTCTTACGCCCTCGTATTTGGTGTAGGCCGGCGTTTTATCGTCGTAAACGCCGCTTTTACCCACGATTCCCTTGAGCAGATGTTCCAGTTCGGCAAAAAAGGCCGCTGAGGGTTTGGCTGTCTGTTTGCCCGTCTGGTCGTTGATGAGATCGTCCATGTACGCCAGCATGCTGTAACCGGCCAATTGCTCGTTTCGGAATGACAAAATCTTGCGCAAAACATCGATGGCATCCCGGCGCAGGATATATTCCAATGGGGGACTGTCCTGATTGGGCTCGTAACTGTCCGCCAGTTGGTGGTATAGCCAGTTGCGAATTTGAGTGCGTTTTTCTTCAATATCGATTTGAGATTTGAATATTTCCAATAAGTGCGGCGCAATAGACAATATAGAGGTCAAGCGACGCCTGTTTTGTTGGGATGTCATAAGAAACCCGTTTGTTTGAGGAATGGCAAAGCATAAAATTATAAAAGAGTCGCTTGGCTGTCAAGCGGGGAATGCTTATAAACAGCTTGTTTTTTTTTAAAAAAAACGCTATATTTGGGTGTTCGATAATTAATGTTATACACGATGGAGTAGTTTAAAAACCCATGGGCCTGCTTTCCGCCACCACATCCCTTGCCCGTTACCGTGTCAACGGTCAACTGGAACCGCCGGTCATCGAAACGGTCACCACCGCACTCAAACGGTTCGCCATCACCGAAATCGACGACGAACCATCTGAACAAACCGTGGGATGGACCTCTTTCGATAATCCTTTCAATCCCGATTTCGAGGGGGCACGCTTCGTACTTGGCGTTCACCTGGTGTTCGGACTGCGCATCGATAAAAAAACGGTTTCAACCAAGATGCTGCAAAAACATGTCGCCGCCGAATCGGCCAAACGGTTGCTCGAATTGAAAAGGGATTTTCTGTCCAACGAGGAAAAAAAGGCCATTAAAGATCAGGTGCTCCAACGGCTCACCCGCAAAATACCGGCCACCCCCAATGTGTATGATGTGGTGTGGCAATACGAAGCGGGCGATTTGTGGTTCTTTTCCAGCCTCAAATCGGCCAACGAACAGTTGGAAACCCTTTTTTTCAAATCCTTTGGTTTGCACCTGATACGACAGATGCCTTACACCCTGGCCATGGCGGGAGACACCTTGTCCCACGCCCAGCGCGACATCTTGGAAAAATTGGCCTACCACGAAAACCAGGCATAAGAAAGTCAAGGATCCCATGCTGGATATCGCCGTTGCGTACAATCGCTACCGTTTCTTAGGTAACGAATTTATGACCTGGCTATGGTTCGCCATGGAGACCGATCCGGAGGCCCTGCGAAAATGCGATCCGGAATTGATCGAATTGAATGTGGGCAATCGCATGGTTTTGGAAAACCGCTCGGGCAACGGCAAGGAGACCTTGACCATCAAAGGGGATGCCGCCGGCCTGGAAGAGGCGGTACTGGCATTGACCAAGGGTGCTTTGATCACCGAAATGCAGCTGATATACAAAAGCGGCACTCTTCAGTGGGTGTTTGTTCTCAAAGGGGAAAGCCTGGGGTTTTTGGGTATCAAGCTGCCCGAGACCGCCCCGGTCACCGCGGACAGCGATATGGAAGGAGCTGTGCTGGAAAAGATTTACCTTTACGAAAAGCCGATTCAGCTCATTGATCAAGTCTACGCCTTTTTCCTCAGGCAGCGCCTTTCCGACACCTGGTTGAACCAGACCCAACCGGCCATGAAAAGGTGGCTGAATGAGGAACGGGAACGCCACGAAATCGAGCCGACGAGCGGTCGGTAACTTGTTCAAAACCAGCGACTTTATGAACAGGTTTTCCGGAAACGTTGAAAAGCAGGTGGTTATCAAACGGTTGTCGACACGCTTATCAACAACCAGGACCACCATTTTATCAAACGATTTCAATTCGGTCAGTCTCTTTTCAACATATGGACACCCCCTAATAACAACAACAGTTTTAAAAAATAAATAATTGGGGATGAAGCAATGAAGTTTACAATCAACAAAAGAGATATTGTGGATGTGATGGGCAAGGTCCAGGGGTTAACCGGACGACGCAGCAGCTTGGCCATCACGGAGTGCGTTCGCATTCAGGGATCGGAGGATCGGGTTCAGATTACCGCCACCGATCTGGAAACCTGTTATGAAGGCACTTTTCCCGCTCAAGTGGAAAACTCCGGCACCATCGCCATCGCTGCGCGCAAATTTTACGAGATCGTCAGGGAATTTCCCGCCGCCGACATCATGATCCAGGAAGCCGAAAATCGATGGATCAATATCGGCGACAAGAAGGTGCACTACCATTTGATGGGCATGAACCCGGACGATTTTCCCAACACCCCCTTTTTCGAAGCCGGGGAGATGTTCGACATTCCTTCCGCTGATTTGAAAAAAATGATCGAAAAATCCATCGTCATCAGCGGCATCGGGGAAGACAAAAAGGCCCACATCAACGGTGTCTTGTTTGAGAGGTTGACCGAAGAAACGCCCAAGCGCCTTCGAATGGTTTCCACCGATGGCAGTCGTCTGTCCAAATACGACTATCGCTTCGCCGATGATCAAGCGCTGCCGGCCGGTGAGGCGGTCATCGTACCCAAAAAAGGCCTGCATGAAGTGAGTAAATTTTTGGGCGCCGGCGGCAATGTGCAGGTCGCCATCGAGGGCAGCTATTTCATCGTCAAGGCACCGGCGGAAACATTGGCCATTCGTTTGCTCGAGGGTCAGTTTCCGAAATACGGCGACATCATTTTCCGTTCGGAGGGCTATGCCATCGAAATGGACAAAGATAAGTTCCATAACATGCTCAAGCGCATGTCCATCTTGTGCACAGACAGTTACCGGGCCGCCTTTTTCACCTTCGACGCCGATCAATTGGTGATCAACGCCACCAATCCGGACATCGGCGAATCCAAGGAAGATATGCCCATCGCCTACACCGGCCCCAAGATGGAGGCCGGCTTCAATCCCCGTTTTTTCATCGAAGCGCTCAACTGTGTGGAAGACGAAAAATTGATCGTCAACATACTCAACGACGAAAAGCCGTGCCTGCTGGAAGGCGTCACGGACAAATCCTATTTAGGCGTAATCATGCCGATGAGAGTATAACCCATGGAAAAAATATATGATGCCAGTAGTATAGATGTGTTGGAGGGTTTGGCGCCCGTTCGCTTACGGCCCTCGATGTATATCGGCAATGTGGATGTGGCCGGACTGCACCACTTGGTGTACGAGGTGGTGGACAACAGTATTGACGAAGCCATGGCCGGCTATTGCCGCAATATTCATGTGGTGGTGCACGGCGACAACAGCGTCAGCGTGGAAGACGACGGCCGCGGCATTCCGGTTGGGATTCACAAGACCGAGAATGTGCCGGCCGTTGAAGTGGTTTTGACCAAGCTGCACGCGGGCGGAAAATTCAATAACGACAATTACAAAGTCTCCGGCGGATTGCATGGTGTCGGGGTTTCGGTGGTCAATGCCCTTTCCACCTATCTGGAAGCGCAAATTTTCACCGGCGGCAAAATCCACCGACAGCGTTTCGAACAGGGACGCAAAATCACTGAGTTGACGGTGGTCGGTGAGACTGAGAAAAGGGGCACCCGAATCGACTTCTTGCCGGACCGCACCATTTTCAACACCATCGAATTCACCTATGACATTCTTTCGCGGCGATTGCGGGAGTTGGCTTTCCTGAACAAAGGCATCCGCATCACTTTGGAAGATGAAAGAGCGGACAAAAAAGAGGAATTCTTCTACGAAGGCGGTATTGTCTCCTTCGTGGAATACCTGAACCGGCGTCACACCACGGTGCACGAACCGATTTTCATCGAAGGGGAGCGCAACGACACCCAGATCGAAGTGGCCATTCAATACAACGACACCTTCAAGGAGAACATGTTCTCCTTTGCCAACAACATCAACACGGCGGAGGGCGGATTCCACCTGATCGGTTTCAAGGCGGCCCTGACCCGTACCCTCAATCACTATTGCACCAACGGCAACCTGCCCAAAAACATGATGGCCAAGATCAGCGGTGACGATGTGCGCGAGGGACTGACCGCCATCATCAGTGTGCGGCTCAAATCGCCCCAATTCGAAGGTCAGACCAAGACCAAGCTGGGCAACAGCGAAATCAAAGGCCTGGTGGAGTCCTTGGTCAACGAGCAACTGAGCAGTTTCCTGGAAGAGAATCCCGGCGTGGCCAAAAAGATCGTCGCCAAGGCGGTGGATGCCGCCCGCGCCCGGGATGCCGCCAAACGGGCCCGTGATTTGGCGCGCAACAAAGGATCGTTCATCGATGCCACATTGCCGGGCAAACTGGCTGAGTGTCAGAGTTCGGATCCAGCCTTGAGAGAAATTTTCATCGTGGAGGGGGACTCGGCCGGCGGTTCGGCCAAGCAAGCCCGTGATCGCAAATTTCAAGCCATTCTGCCGTTGCGGGGCAAGATCCTGAATGTCGAAAAGGCGCGCTTCGATAAGATTCTGCGCAGCGAAGAGATCAAAAACATCATCACTGCCCTGGGCACCGGCGTCGGTGAAGAAGAGTATGACGTCGAAAAGATACGGTACAAGAAGGTGGTCATCATGACCGACGCCGACGTGGACGGCTCCCACATCCGCACCTTGTTGTTGACCTTTTTCTACCGTCAGATGCCTGAAATAATTGAAAAAGGGTATCTCTACATCGCGCAACCACCCCTGTTTCGCATTGGCAAGGGCAAAAACGAACAATATTTGAAGGACGAATCGGCCTTCAACGATTTTCTGCTCAAAAAGATCTGTGAAAAGATCAAAATTCGCAGTGAAGGAAACAACAGCGAGTTGGCCGATCACAACCTTTACCTGTTCACCTGCAATTTGTATGAATTTTTCGAATCCGCCGATCGCTTGGAAAATCAAGGCATTCCTTTCCCCTTGATCGAAACTTTGATCGAGCAAGGGGTTGAAGACAAGAAATTTTTGCAAGATCGCGGGCAAATGGAAAACCTATGTCGTGTGTTGCAGGAAAAAGGCTATATCATCGATGGTCCGTACTATAACGAAGAGCGGGATGTGTTCGAAGTGTCCGTGCAGGCGACCAGTGACGGCATGAAGGAGCATCAATTCAAAGTCGGACGGGGACTGATCTACTCCGTCGATTTTCAAAAGTGCCTCAACGCCGGCCGTCAAATCTTGGCCATGAACCATCCGCCCTTCACCGTGCTCGGCCTGGAGGACGAAAACAGCCGCGCCAACATTCAGGACCTGCGCAGCTTGCTCAGGTATCTGCTGGACGAAGGTAAAAAAGGCATCAGCATGCAGCGCTACAAAGGTTTGGGTGAGATGAACCCCGAGCAGTTGTGGGAAACCACCATGCACCCGGAAAAGCGGGTTCTGCTGCAGGTCACGGTGGATGATGCCGTGGAGTCGGACGAGATTTTCACAGTACTGATGGGCGACCAGGTGGAGCCGCGGCGGGAGTTCATTCAGAACAACGCCCTGGAAGTGAGCAGTTTGGATATATAGGGCCCCCTGCCCGGTGGATTAAAGGGGTTGTGATCGAAAAAAAGAAACCCCCCGGTACCTGCGGCCATGTACCGGGGGGTCTTGAAAAAAGTGCGCTTTGGGTCACATTTGGAAAAACCGCTTCAAAAGGCGCGCCGATCAGAATGAAGAGAGCAACGGGAGCACAGCAGGAACACACAGGCCAAGCGCACCGCTTTTTTGACATGAACGCTGTTCAATGTCAACCGGGGAATAGGAAAAAGTCGCCGATTTGGTTTGTCATTGTCAAACAGATACGGATAAGGTTCGTTGACCATGCAGCCTCATACTGTAGTCGCTCGTGATCTGCCTGATCTTTGGTTTCAGGCCGTTCACGATATTTTGGACAAAGGACGTCGATTCACCATCGACCGCGGTTCTTATGCCGGGCAGACACGCCTGGAGTACGACTATTTCATCGGCCATGTGCGCTTTCCCGGCACCCGCCCCTTGCTGCCTGACATTCCACCGGCTTGCGGCATTCCCAATCCGGTGGAGGAAGACTATATTTTCGGCGGACCGGGTTACCAACGCTCCTACATCGAATATTTGATGTCCGGGCAGAAGGAACCGGGCGAATCGTACACCTACGGCGAGCGGTTGACCCGCGTGCCGTTGGATGGTCAGAAACGGCTCTGGTGGCAGGAAGGCCAAACGGAGATCGTCGATCTGCGTGTGCCGGACGGCACGGTGGTCTTTGAAGAGCAGGGGCAACTTTACATCAATCAGATCGAATGGATCATCGACACCTACAAGCAACACGGCCATCGGAACAATCAGATGGTCCTGCAAGTTGCTCATCCTTCCGATCTGACGTTGGTGGATCCCCCCTGTCTGCGATCCATCGACACCCGCATTCAGGACGACACCCTTCACTTTTTCGTCTATTTTCGCTCTTGGGATCTGTGGGGCGGATTGCCGGCCAATCTGGCCGGGATTCAGAACCTGAAAGAGTACATGGCCGAGGCCATCGGCGTCAAAGACGGGGAAATGGTCGTGGAGAGCAAGGGGCTGCACCTGTACGGTTACGCCGAAGATTTGGCCAAGCTGCGCTGCCTGAGGGCCTCTTGACCGATCCGGTGGGCGGTGAAGGGAAGCTTATGCTCATCCAGGGACGACCCTTGCCGCCAGGCGTTTAAAACGCGATGTTTTTCGGGGTGCGCGGAAAGGGAATAACGTCCCGGATATTGGTGATGCCGGTGACCATCATCACCAAACGTTCAAACCCCAGGCCGAAACCACTGTGGGGAACCGAGCCGTATTGCCGCGATTCCATGTACCACCAGTAATTTTCCGGCGCCAGGGGAATGGATTCGATCCGCCGCCGTAACATATCGTAGCGTTCTTCTCGCTGGCTGCCGCCGATGATCTCACCGATGCCGGCCACCAGTACATCCATGGACGCCACCGTGCACCCGTCGTCGTTCATCCGCATGTAGAACGGCTTGATTTCCTTGGGAAAGTCGTAAACGATGACCGGTCCCTTAAAATGGTGTTCCACCAGATAGCGTTCGTGTTCTGCCTGCAAATCATTACCATGGGCGACGGGGTGCTCGAAGGGCCGGGCGCTGCGTTCCAGAATGGCGATGGCATCGGCATAGGGCACCCGAAAGAAGGGTTTTTCCACCAGAGCGGCGAGGCGGTGCATCAATTCCTTGTCCACGAAACGGGCGAAAAGGGACAGATCCGCCGCACAGTGATCCATGACATGGCCGGCCAGGTGTTGCAGCAGGGCTTCTGCAAGGACCATGTCCTGGGCTAAATCGCAGAACGCCATTTCCGGTTCCACCATCCAGAATTCGGCGGCATGGCGCCGCGTGTTGGAGTTTTCCGCCCGGAATGTGGGTCCGAAGGTGTAAACATCGCCCAGGGCCAGGGCCAGCATTTCGGCTTCCAGTTGACCGGAAACCGTCAAGTAGGCGTTGACCCCGAAAAAATCGTTCGCCACGGCAGCGTCTCCGGGAGCCAGGGTGGTGACGCGGAACATTTCGCCGGCCCCTTCGCAGTCCGAGGCAGTGAGGATGGGGGTGTGGATGTAATGGAAACCGCGATCCTGGAAAAAACGGTGAATGGCCAAGGCCAGTTGGGAACGGATGCGAAACGCCGCGCCATACTTGTTGGTGCGGGGTCGCAGATGGGCGATGGTGCGCAAAAATTCATCGCTGTGCCGTTTCTTTTGCAGCGGGTAGGCTTCCGGTGCGTGTCCGACCAAAGTGACGCTTTCGGCCTTGATTTCCCAGCGTTGACCCTGGCCCCGGGACGGCACCATTCGGCCGCTGAGGCTCAGGGCCGAGCCGGTGGTCATTTTGCGGATGGTCGCGTAATTGGACAGGGTTTCGTCGGCCACCACCTGGATGTTGGCCAAACAGGAACCATCGTTGATTTCGATGAATGAGAAGCCTTTGGCATCTCTTTTGGTGCGCACCCATCCCTTGACCAGCACCGATCCGGGGGATTGGTCGGCCTGCAACAGGTGGACAATACGGCTTCGTTCAAGCTTGGACGGATCGTTCATGGTCGGCCCTTTAAAATCTTTGTTCAGGGATTGAGCGGCACCGTGAGGGAGTAAATCTGGGTGTCCTTCAGGAGCTGCACCAGCACCGCCGATTTAAGGCGGCTCTTTATCATGAGGGTGTTGAAATCTTCGACCGTCTCAATTGCTTGGTTTTCCAAGCGAACGATGATGTCACCGGCAGCGGCGCCCACCCGGGCCAGATAGGCGCCATCGCGCACTTCGGTGATGACGGCCCCCTTGTCGGCACGCAGGTGATAGCGGCGCTGAAGTGGTGGCGAAATGTCGCTCACCCGAATTCCCAGGCGGCGCCAAATCAGTTCGGGCGCGCGGGCCCTGGGATATTCGGCCGTTTGCATACGAACCTCTTGAGTGCGGCCGTCGCGCCAACGGGACACCGTGGCGGTTTGCCCGACGCGCAGCGCGCGCGCCGCCGCCGTGTAGTCATCGGGGGTGGCCGTTCTTTGCCGATTGACGGACAAGATCACGTCACCGGCTGCCAAGCCGGCCGCTGCCGCCGGGCTGCCCTCTTCCACCCGGGCCACCACCACCCCCTGCAGGTCGGGGGCGTCGAGATAGTCGGCCATGCGGTTGTCCAGCGGCTGCACCGTCACACCGATCCAGGCCTGGATCACGTGGCCGTGGGCAATCAAATCGGCGACAATGCGGCGGGCGGTGTTGATGGGGATGGCGAAACCGATGCCTTGGGCTTTGGCGTAAATGGCGGTGTTGATGCCGATCAACTCTCCCTCGATGTTCAACAGGGGCCCGCCGCTGTTGCCCGGATTGATGGAGGCATCGGTCTGAATGAAATTGTGATAAACCCGTTGATCGGTGCGGATGCTGCGATTGACGGCGCTGACCACACCGGTGGTGACCGTATGGGAGAAGCCGAAAGGGTTGCCGATGGCGATGATGGTTTCACCGATCATGATATCGTCCGAATTGCCCAGGTCCACCGACGGCAAGGGGGTGTCCGATTGAATGCGCAGCACCGCCAGGTCGGAATCGGCATCCACCCCTACCAGGGTCACATCGAACTGCCGTTCGTCCTGCAACACCACCTTTATGTCGGCGGCCCGCTCGACTACATGGGCATTGGTGAGAATGAAACCGCGGCGGCCGTCGATGACCACGCCCGATCCGAGACTGACCCGCTGTTGGGGGCGGGGTTCGAAGAAGTCGCGGAAAAAGTTGTCGAAAAACGGATTGCCGCCGAAGGGGTGCATCGGACGGGCGGCTTCCTGTTGTGAACTGATGTTGACCACCGCCGGTCCGACTTTGCGCACGGCACGCACCACCGGGGTTTCACGGTTCGCGATGGCAACCGCCGGCAACAGCAAAAAGAGCAGAAAGAGCAGCAGCAGCGTGCAAGCGACGGTTTTGGCCTTGATTTGTCCTGGAAAGTCTGTCATAGTTCTTTTTTATTAATTTTTTCCAATGGTTGGAGTTGATTAAAGGTCCATGTCGAAACAATCTAACACGCAAACCGAGCCTGTTCAAGATATCATGGCGCGGGTGGAAAAGCCCAGCCGTTATCTGGGCACGGAAATCAATCGGGTTTACAAAGATCCGCGCAGCGTGCGGCTGCACATGGCGTTGGCCTTTCCCGATCTATATGAAATCGGCACTTCCCATTTCGGCCTGCAGATCCTCTATCACCAGCTCAATCAGCGCAATGATATTTTCGTCGAAAGGGTTTTCGCGCCTGCCAGGGATCTGGATCAGCAGCTGCGGCAGTCGCACAAGCCGCTGTGCACCCTGGAAAGCCGAACGCCTCTGGGCAAGTTGCACATCATCGGTTTCAGCCTGCTGTACGAACTCAATTACACCAATGTACTCAATATGCTGGCGCTGGCGCGCATCCCGCTGCGCGCCGCCCAGCGGGACCAAACGCATCCGTTGGTGATTGCCGGCGGGCCCTGTGTGAGCAACCCGGAGCCCATGGCCCCCTTTTTCGATGCCATGGTTTTCGGCGACGGCGAAGAAGTGCTTGCGCAGATGGCTGATGTCTGGATGGCGTGGCAAGCGGAAGGCGCCGACCGGCAGACCCTGTTGCATCGATGGGCGCGCCTGGAGGGTGTCTACATCCCCTCTTTTTTCGATGCGCGCTATGGTGAGGACGGGTTGCAACGGTTGCAGGCCCGCCATTCCGATCATCAGCGGGTCAAACGGGCCGTGGTGTGCGATCTGGACAAGGCCCCTTTTCCCGACAAGCCCATCGTGCCTTTCGGTCGACCGATCCACGACCGATTGCGTTTGGAGATATCCCGCGGTTGCAGTCGCGGTTGCCGGTTCTGTCAAGCCGGCATGATCTATCGCCCGGTACGCGAACGGTCTCCGCAGCGGCTGTTGGCCATTACCGATGCGTCTTTGCGCGCCACCGGGTATGAAGATCTTTCCTTGCTCTCCTTGAGCACGGGGGATTACACTTGTCTGGCGGCCTTGATGGAAAACCTGATGCAACGGTGTCAAAGACAACGGGTGGCGGTTTCCCTGCCCTCCATGCGGGCGGACAAATTGACCCCCGGCTTGATGACCCAGATTCGCAGTGTGCGCAAAACCGGTTTCACCATCGCGCCGGAGGCGGGCACCCAACGGCTGCGCAATGTGATCAATAAAAACATTCAACAAGAGGACGTTGTCGCTGCGGTTCAGGAGGCTTTCGCCCTGGGGTGGTCCGTGGTCAAGCTCTATTTCATGATCGGGCTGCCCACCGAAACCCGGGCGGATCTGGACGGGATCATTGAATTGGTGACGGCCCTGAAACGGATCAAAGGACCTGCCCGGCGTCAGGGCAGGATCAATGTCAGCCTCACCACCTTCATTCCCAAAGCCCACACACCGTTCCAATGGGCGGCCCAGTTGGATGCGCAACAAGCCAAGGAGCGCTTGGGCTATTTGAAAGATCGGCTCCGCATGCCCGGCGTGCAGGTCAAGTGGCAACAACCGGAAATGAGTTTGCTGGAAGGCTGGATGGCCCGCGGTGATCGCCGCATGGCCGACGTGATCGAAGCGGCCTGGCAAAAAGGGGCCTTGTTCGATGGCTGGAGCGACGCCTTCAATATGGATTTATGGTACGAGGCATTGGAAGCGTGTGGACCGGATATTGCCCGCTCCATCCACAAGGAAAGGCATTTGGATGCGCCTTTACCGTGGGAGCACATGGAAAGCCGGGTGAATGATGCCTTCTTGCGCGACCAGTGGCATGCGGCCCGGCAGGCGACCACCATCGACGATTGCCGCCAAGGTACCTGCCATGGTTGCGGGGTGTGCGATTTCGATGAACTGGCGCCCCGATTGTTTGACCAATGTCCGACGGTGACCGTCAGCGACGGGAAGCCGGATGCGGCCGATGACGGTATCACCTTGGCGTTGGTTTACACCAAAAAGGGGCCGGCCAGGCTGTTCAGCCATCTGGAGGTGGCCCACATCTTTGCCCGGGCCTTGCGGCGGGCCGGAACAGACCTTGTCTACTCGCGCGGATTTCATCCCATGCCGCGCATCTCCTTCGACGATCCGTTGCCCCTGGGAATGGAAAGCGAGGGGGAGCGGATGTGGATCAAAGTGCGTTCGGGTCAAGACAGCAACCGGATCTTGGAACGGTTGGGCAGCCAGTTACCGGAGGGCATGCGGATCGTCGCCGGCCGGATCATCGCCGGCGGTAAACGCGACAGCGCGCCGGTTGTTGAAAAATATACCGTGGAACTGATGCAAAACGATATACTGCGGCATCGTCTGGAGCAATTTTTCCAGGCCCCGCAATGGCCCTACCTGCGGCGCACCCACAAAGGCAAAGAACACCGCGTCGATTTGAAGGCTTGCATCCGTTCCATGGATTGGAGGGAACCCTTACACTTGACGATGGAAATCGGACCGGCCGGAGGGGTGACCATACGTCCCACCGATGTACTGATGAGCGTGTTTCAATTGAATGCGGCAGCGGCGGGGCGGTTGAGAACCGTCAAGGCGACTGCGCGCGCAACACCGTCGATGGGCCCTTCAGCAGAAGCACGTAATTGACTTTGTAAATCATTCCCATCGCTATCGAAGGAAAGCGAAGATATATGGCCAACAAAAAGATCATCATCAACGACATGCCCCATGAAACCCGTGTTGCACTCATGGAAGAGGGCAATATCGTGGAACTGTTCATCGAACGGCGCGGCGCTTCAGACAGCTCCGGCAATATATATAAAGGACGGGTGCAAAGGGTTTTGCCTGGAATGCAAGCGGCCTTCGTGGATATCGGCCTTGCCCAGGCCGCCTTCCTGTATGTGAACGATATCGTGCCCCATGGACATGAACCCATGGAGGTGCGCTTCGCCGACAATGGTGAAAGCGAATATCCCGACGATCACAACGCAACGGCGGCAACCAAGCCGGCTGCCAAGGCACCGGAGAAAAGCCATCCGCGCATCGCCGAATTGATCAGCGAAGGCCAGGAACTGCTGGCACAAGTATCCAAATCGCCCATGGGTACAAAAGGGGCGCGCATCACCAACTACATCTCTTTGCCCGGCCGGTTTTTGGTGCTCATGCCCACCTCGAACCACATCGGGGTATCTCGACGCATCGAGGACGAAAACGAAAGGAGCCGTTTGCGCGAGATGGTGTTGGAACTGCGCACCGATTCCCTGGGCTATATCGTGCGCACCGCCGCCGAGGGGGTCGGACCCGACAAGATTCTGCAGGAGATGGCTTTTCTGAAAAAATTATGGGACGGCATCCAGCGTAAATACGAAGATGCACCCGCACCCAGCATGGTCCATCAGGAGCTCGATGTCAGCTTGCGGGCGGTTCGCGATCTATTGGTGCACGAAGCCGAAAAGCTGATCATCGACTCGCGACGCGGTTGCCAGGAGATCTGTGCCTTTCTGGACACCTTCATACCCAATCTGAAAGAGACCGTGGAGTTGTACGAGGGCAGCGAACCGATTTTTGATCATTTCAATCTGGAAGGGGATATTTTCCGGGCGTTAAAACGGAAAATATGGCTCAAGTCGGGTGGCTACATCATTATCGAGCACACCGAGGCGCTGACCGCCATCGACGTCAACACCGGGCGTTATGTGGGCAAGCACAATCTCGAGGAGACCATCCTGAAAACCAACTTGGAGGCGGTCAAGGAGATCGCCTATCAAATTCGACTGCGGGACATCGGTGGCATCATCATCATCGATTTCATCGACATGGAGAAAAAGAGCAATCAGGAAAAGGTGTTTAATGCCTTGACGGAAGGGTTTTCCAAGGATCGCAGCAAAAACCACATTCTGCCCATGTCCGAAATGGGGTTGATCCAGATGACGCGCAAGCGCATCCGCAAACCGTTGATGCGTCAGCTTTGTTCGCCCTGCTTTTACTGTGAAGGCGAAGGCCATCTGCTGTCCGGGCAGACCATCTGTTACAATATTCACCGGGAGATTTTGCGCAACTGTCAGGACATGGCGGAAGGTGAGGTGATCCTTAAGGTCCATCCGCAAATAGCGGAACAGATGCTCGGGGAGGAAAACCATATCATCTGTTCCCTGGAAAAAAGTCTCGGCCGACAGGTCACCATCTACCCGGAACCGCGTTTTCACTTTGAGGAGTATGACGTCTTGGAAACCCATCTTTGATGCAGGGTGTGTCTTTTGCCTTCGGTTGCCAAATTGTAATTGACAAGAAAGGCCGCATGTGGTTATTTTTACGGGTTATACACCTATGAACAGGATAGTGGGCTTACTGACCGGGTCCGATAACAATCAGGGACCGCATCAATAAAGGAACGGGAAAATGAAACGCACATATCAGCCAAGCAAGATCAAAAGGGTTCGTACCCACGGGTTTCGCAAACGAATGTCCACCAAGGCCGGTCGGATGGTGATCAATCGCCGTCGCGCCAAGGGGCGGAAACGCCTGGCGGTGTAGGCGGGCATTCGTTGGTGCCGGGCCGTCCGGAATGGACGATTTTGCATACCGGTGGCAACCCAAACCAGCGGGAGCGTTTTGCAAAGACATCTGAACCAAAGATTTGTCAAAGCCCAACGGCTGCTGAAGCGAAGCGAATACCAAAGGCTGCGAACACAAGGGCGGAAGGTTCACACGGGTCCGTTCATCGCCGTTAACCAAGAGAGCACCGCTGATCGAACCCGGCTCGGCATTACAGTGAGTCGTAAGGTCGGCAAGGCGGTCAGCAGAAATCGCATCAAACGGGTCACCAGGGAATATTTTCGAAAAAACCGGCGGAGAATCCCCGGACAAAGGGATATCCATATCATTGCCAAGCAAGGGGCGGCGGAACGTACCAATCAGGAACTGTTTGCATCTCTTGAAACAATATTTCGAAAAATGGGTGCTTCAAATGATTGAACGGCCGGGCGTGACCATCGCCCGGGCTTTCATTCGGGTTTACCAAATTGCGATCTCGCCCATGGTGGGACCGGCGTGTCGTTTTGCGCCGTCCTGTTCCGAATATGCGCTGGAGGCGCTATCGCGCCACGGACTTCTTAAAGGGTCAGGCCTTGCCTTGCGACGACTGTTGCGTTGCCACCCCTGGGGCGGCAGTGGGTACGACCCGGTTCCCTAGCGTGGAAATCATCGCAACACCATGAAACGCGCCTTGCCGCCACCTATGACTCCCGCCCGATCCAAGACCCGCCGCGCCAATCCATTCAAGGTGTGCTTCACCACCACTGCCCCCGTCGTATTGCAAGGAGACTGAACGCATGGAACAAACACGGCTGCTTATGGCCATCGGCATTTCCTTTTTGGTTTTTTTCCTTTGGAGCGTTTTTTTTGCACCGCCGCCTCCCGCGCCCGTGAGCGAACAGCCGACGTCAAGCAGCCCGAGATCTCCTGCTTCGCCGGCCGAAGCAACCGTTTCAGGCCCAGAGCAAGTGGGTGCCGATGTCATGCCGGCGGCCGGTGATGCTGTAACCGCTGCACGGCAGGCGCGTAACATTGTTGTGGATACGCCTCTTTTTCGCATGACCTTATCGGAAAGGGGCGGCAGCGTGGTCAGCATGGTGCTCAAGGAATACCTGGAATCGATGGAATCCAATGGTGATTTCAAGGAGCTGGTGGAAGACAACCTCCAGGGGGGAACTGCGCTGCTGCGAATTGAAGGGGCCACGACGATTGTTGACGAAGGGCTGCTGTTTGATGCCGGCGAAACCCCGGACAGAATCGTCCTTACCGGATCCCAGCAGGATGTGCGTTTGGTTCATGACGCCGGCAACGGGGTGCGCATTGCAAGGACCTTTCGTTTTTACCCTGACAGCTACCTGGTGGATATGGCGGTCGAGGTTCAAAACAACAGCCCGCACCAATTTGTCGGGGATGTGGCCTTGGTATTGCGACACCCGGATGATGCCTTGAAAACCCAATTCGGCTTCCAGGGGCCAAGCGGTCTGGTCAACAACAAACGCGAACAAGTCAAACTGAAAAAGATCGACGAGCAGGCGCCGTTGGAAGGCCGTATTCGGTGGGTGTCCATCGAAACCCTCTATTTCATGGAAAGCGTGCTTCAAAAGGACGATGTGGACGCCCGGATGGTGGTGCAGCACAGAGACAAGATCGTTGAAAACAGCTACGTTTTTCCAACAGTGGTCTTTGCACCCGGTACCAGCGAGCGCTTCAGCACCAGTCTTTTCATGGGACCCAAGAGCCTGAAGGTGCTTCGCTCGGTGGGCAACGACCTTGATCGCGTGATTCATTTCGGATGGGTGGATTTCATTGCCAAGCCATGTCTTTGGTTCATGAATTTCATCTACAAATTCATTCCCAATTACGGCATCGCCATCATCATTCTGACCATCATCACACGACTGCTTTTCTGGCCCCTGGCTCAAAAAAGCTACAAGTCCATGAACGAAATGCGCAAACTGCAGCCGCTGATGCAGGAGATTCGCGAAAAGTACAAAGATGATCGCGCCAGAATGAACCAGGAAACCATGGCGCTCTATCGCACCTACAAGATCAATCCTTTGGGCGGCTGCCTGCCCATGGTGATCCAGCTACCTGTTTTTTTTGCTCTTTATCGCATGCTCTACCAGGCCATCGAGTTGCGGCATGCGCCCTTCTTCGGCTGGATCAGCGACCTGTCTGCACCGGATCGGCTTTTCAACTTCGGCTTTTCCATTCCCTTTATGCAGGAACCGTCCGGGATTCCCGTCCTGACTCTGATTATGGGCGCCTCGATGTTTTTTCAAATGAAAATGTCGCCCGCTCCCGGTGACCCCCTGCAAGCCAAAATGATGATGTTGATGCCGATCGTGTTCACCTTTATTTTCATTAATTTTCCATCGGGGTTGGTATTGTATTGGTTGGTGAGCAACTTGGTTTCGATGGCGCAACAATACTACACCCTCAAAAAATTGGCCTAGCGCTTGGAGGTTTAGGCATGACCGATTTCAGCGAGTACGAAGGGAAAAATGTCGATAAGGCTCTGGAAATCGCCAGCAAAGAGTTGGGGAAACCGGTGTCCGAACTGCAATATGATGTGGTGTCCTATGGCTCCAGCGGGATTTTCGGATTTGTAGGTGTGCGCAAGGCGAAAATTCGCGTTAAAGTCGGAAGTAACGGTGAAGCGCTGGATGCGCGCAATACGGTGCAAAACACCGCGCGCGATTTGGTGGCGGCGACGTTCGACGATCAAGACAATGGTGATAAAGAACCGGCCAAGGCGCGCGCGGCGGTGGATGAACAAGAACCAGCGGCGGAACCACAGGATCTGAGCGAAGCCGCCGCGGTCGGGGAAACGGCGCTTCGTAAAATGGTCGACGCGATCTGCGAAGAAGCGCAAATCGCAATCGAACAGAAAAACGGGCGGCTTCTCTATAATATAGAAGGCGGCAACAGCGGTCTGTTGATTGGAAAGCGGGGACAGACCTTAGAGGCCATTCAGTACCTGGTTGAGAAGATCGTCAACCGTCAAAATGACAGTCGGGTCAGGGTGCTGGTGGATGTCGAAGGGTATTTGAACACCCGCAAGAGCAACCTCAAGCGGATCGCCAGCAAAATGGCCGACAAGGCCCGGAAACTGAACAAACCGGTTACCATCGGTCAAATGAACGCCTACGACCGCCGTATTGTGCACCTGCACCTCAAGGACAATCAAGGGGTACGCACCCAGAGCATGGGTGACGGCTACTATCGAAAACTGGTTGTGTTCCCCAAGAAGAGACGGCGCAACAAGGCCGAGAATTGAACCCGTTCGACACCATCGCCGCCATCGCCACCGGTGCAGGACATGGCGGTATCGGCATTGTTCGGATCTCTGGTGATCAGGCGGTCCGCGTGTTGCGCCGCCTGTTCCGCCGCAAAGGCAGCGAGGGGCATTGCAAACCCTCGAAAGACAGCGCTTTTCCCAACCCCCGACGCGTCTATCACGGACAAATCATAGATCCGCGCAGCAACGCCATGATTGATGAGGCGCTGGCCTTCTATATGGCAGCTCCCCATTCCTACACTCGCGAAGATGTGGTGGAGCTCCAATGTCACGGGGGCCCGGCGGTGCTCAACGCCATTTTGGACGCCGTGCTCAGTTGCGGCGTCCGCCCAGCCGAGCCGGGTGAGTTTACCCGGCGTGCCTTTCTCAATGGTCGTATTGACCTAAGCCAAGCTGAAGCGGTCGCAGATATGATTCAAGCCCGCAGCCGAAGCGCCGGC
Organism: Desulfatitalea alkaliphila; assembly: GCF_022968795.1. Taxonomy (GTDB): domain Bacteria; phylum Desulfobacterota; class Desulfobacteria; order Desulfobacterales; family Desulfosarcinaceae; genus Desulfatitalea; species Desulfatitalea alkaliphila. The sequence goes on along the minus strand of NZ_JALJRB010000009.1, from coordinate 37,729 downwards.
TTGTTGGCCGCTCGGCAACTCGATGGGGTTGTCGGGCAGACCATTCGGCAGTGGGTGGCGCTTCTCAATGTCGTAACAGCACAAATCGAAGCGTTTATCGAGTTTCCGGAAGATACCGCCGATATGGTGGACGACTTCCAGCGCCAAGCGCTATTGCATCGCATCGCCCAGGAGCTTGTGGCGCCGATGAATGACCTGATGGCCACCTATGCCCAGGGTCGGGTTGTTCGCGATGGCATTCGAATTGCGATTGTAGGAAGGCCCAATGTGGGCAAGTCCAGCTTGCTCAACCGGTTGGTGGCACAGGAGCGGGCGATCGTTACGGATACACCCGGGACAACGCGGGATGTAATTGAGGTGGATTGTTTTTTCGGCGGTGCGGCCACCATTATCAGTGATTGCGCCGGTATCCGAGAGAGTCAGGATCCTGTCGAACAAATTGGTGTTGAAAGGGCTCAAGCGTGCGCGGACACTGCGGATCTGGTATTGCTGGTGTTGGCCGCCGATGAAGGATGTACCGCGGCGGATCGAAAGCTGCTGCACAAGTATCGGGACAAGCGCACCTTGGTGGTGGTGAACAAATGGGACCTGGTCGGCGAGGCACATTTGGATCCGTTTGATGTGGATGCGACAAATGGAAAAAGCATCAAGCTTTCGGCGCGGACGGGGCTCGGATTGGAGGCCTTGAAAACGGCGGTTCAAGAGATTGCCGAAGACCTGGGCAGTCAGGCGCATTTCGGTGCAACCCTTTGTCATCTGCGACACAAACGGTGTTTGGAAGAAGCGGTTGAACACACACAACGGGCCTTGAGCGCATTGCAGGATTCGTTTTCGGAGGATATGGTGTCGCTTGACTTGCAGGCCGCCGTTCGTGCCCTACAAGGCATCACCGGCGAGTCGACTGACGAGGCGGTGTTGGATGCGATTTTCAGCCGGTTTTGTATCGGCAAATAACCCGTGGTTGTTTCACGTGAAACAGTGAGGAGTTGATTGATGGACTTAAAGCCCTATTTTGAAAAATATATGCAGTTGGTTCAACAGGTGGATGCCGCTTTTGAAAAGGTAAAACAGGAGTATCCCGAATGTGTGACTTGCAAGGAGGGCTGTTCTGATTGTTGTCATGCCCTGTTCGACCTGACCCTGGTCGAGGCGCTGTATATCAAGCAGCGTTTCGATGAGATGATGAGCGGTCCGGCCCGGGAGGCATTGCTGGAGCGTGCCGATGAGGCCGACCGCGCGGTGCATCGGCTCAAACGCCAAGCGTACAAGGATCATGAGGGGGGCCGGTCCGAGCAAGCGATTCTCGAGGAGATGGCGCTGCAACGGGTGCGCTGCCCCTGTCTGGATGACCAGGAGCGTTGTTTGATATACGACGCGCGCCCTATCACCTGCCGCATTTACGGCATTCCCACCGTTATTGGTGGCAAGGCCCACACTTGCGGCGTAAGCGGTTTCGCGCCGGGACAAACATATCCCACACTCAAATTGGACGCCGTGTACCAGCGTTTGTACGACATCTCAAGTGAACTGGCCGTCGGCATTCGCTCTCGCTATCCCAAGCTGGCGGAGCTTTTGGTGCCCCTTTCCATGGCCTTGCTGACCGAGTATACACAAGCGTATCTCGGTGTGGGTGAGGAAAACCCGGAAGCAGCCGCCGACCCACAGAAGGAGTGATTGGCCATGGCGAACCAGAACGATGATGCCGCTGCCCGCAAGCAGGCGATTTTTGACAACATGACAGCCCGCCGGCAGAAGCAGATTCTCAAAAAGGGTTTCGAGAACTGGGACCCTTTCGAAGAGCCCAAGGACCCCATCGATATTCGACGGGATGCCACCCGCCGCACCACGCAGCAATTGGTCGGCCAATTCCTGCAGGCGTGCGGCCAGGAGGACTACAGCAAAGCATATGGCCGCGGGGTGCTGGAAATGGCTTTGGGGATCATAAACAATGATGATCGCTTTGTGGGCATGTATGAGTTTGCGCTGTGGCATCGGGCCGAGGTGGAAAGGATGAAGGGTCGGTCCTGAATACCATGATCGGTTGCCGAAAGGCTGCTTGACGGCACCTTTGTTTTCCTGCGGCGATCACAGGATCCCGGGGCCATCGCCGCTGTCCCGGTATTGGAGGCGCCATGGTGGAAAATGCCGTGAAGGAGTGGCTCCGGAAATATTTTTCACATCGCCGTCAGCGCGTTACACCATCTGAGCTGATCCGTGAGTTGCACCGCCGGTTTCCTGCGGAGGCGCCCAGGCGTTTCCGTCGCTTGATTCAGCAAATGGTCGATGCCGGTGAGCTGCTTTACACCCATCCGTTCGCCATTTCCCACTTGGAGTGGAACCATTCAATTTCCCACCTGATTTCGCCTCGCCTCGCGTTGGTCACCGGGAACGCACAAGTGAACACACCAGCGGCCGTCATGCCGCTGCGGATGCAGGTCGGCGGTGCCTTCGGTGGCGGCGATCATCCCACTACCCGGCTCTGTCTGACGGCCGTGGATGACCTTTTGCTGGAAATCCGCCGAGCGGGTCGTGTGTTTCCCCGGGCCGCGGTGGATGTCGGCACGGGCACCGGGATGTTGTCCCTGGCCGTGGCGTTGCTGGGGGTGGCGCGGGTGCTGGCCCTTGATCTGGACCCCCTGGCCTGTCATGAGGCGGCGATTAATGTCAAGTGCAACGATCTGCAGAACCGCATCCTTGTGGCGGCCGGTTCCCTGGCGGCCGTGCCGAACCGCTGCTTTGATTTGGTGATGGCCAACCTCCGGCCCCCTACCCTGCACTGCCTGATGCCGGCGCTGAAAACGGTTACGCGACCCGGAGGCCATTGGGTGCTTTCGGGATTCCGACCGGATGAAGGAGAGGCTTTGCAATCGGTACTGCCTGCCGGATGCGGCTGCGAGCGGCAATTGGAACACCTCGATTGGGGCGCCATGGTGGTGGCGGTTGGGTCATAGGGGGTTTTGCGGTGGTTTTTGCCAAATAGAGGGTGTTTCGAACAGAAAAAGCCTGAGAGGATCAAATTCGACGGCTGGCGGTTATCCATGCGATCGTATTGGGGGGTTGTTGATCGCTCGATTTTGGGGGTCTGGTTGGTTTGCCCCCGCAAACCCTTGTCGACAAAGGGTTTGCGGGGAGCAAATGTCCGTTTGGGCACTATTTGGTGAAAACCAGTTTGCCGCCGTACCAACCCGCCACACCGGCGGCGGCCAAATTGCCCAGATTGAGCACCACAAAAAAGAAGTTGCCGAAAAGACCGTCCTGGTAGAGGTCGGGTTTGGCAAGCCACCAGATGGCGAGAATGATGGACAGCCCTGTCACCACGGCGGCGCAAATCATTTTCATGCGAAAGACGGGGGACATGCGACCAGCGAAACGATTGATCCAATCCACCCAGCCGGTGGCGACCACCAAGGGCATGGCAAGCGCTACGATGATGGTGTTGTACTTCGCGGCGGTGGCAAAGCCGGCGGCGCCAAACAGCAGGGCCACCAAGGTGAAGAAGACCGAAACGGGCAATAGCCCGTTGGGGATGTGCACCGCGATGGGATGGCCGTGCAGGCGCGTGAGGTGGTGGCTCATCTCTTCCCAGCGGCCGCTCGGTTTTAACCGTCGCGCCCAAGCCGGGCCTTCGGGAGCCGCTTCGGCTGTCGCTTCGGCGGTGGCGCCGCTGCCTGCTGCGGTCCTGGCGCCGCCGCCAGCCTCTTTCGCATCACTGTCTTCCACAGGCTCGAACATGCTTTTGTCGGCGCCGCATACAGGGCACTTGTCGGGCGGTTCGGGGCCTTCATGAATGTAGCCGCAAACGGTGCAGCGCCATTTGCGTGCCGGGCCCGAAGCACCGCCTGTTCCTTGCGCGGAAGCGGGTTGTGCCGGCTCATCGTCTGCGGTTTCGTCCAGCAGAATGAATTGGCTTTTGTCGGCCCCACAGACCGGGCATTTGTCCGGGGGCGTTTCCCCCTTGTGTACAAAGCCGCAAACCATGCATTTCCATTGTTTCATAAATTGCATCCTTTGATGTGTTGAAGTAAGCCGTTTCAAAAGCGCGGCCTCTGGTCGTTTGCCATCGGCACCATTCGCGGCGGTGTGACCGGGCCGCTTGCAACGGCCTTATTTTAGACCACATCGAGGGGGTCGCCGCAAGGAGAATTTGATACTTCGATGCGCCTTGCGTTGTTGTCGTTGAAAGAGGTATAGCAAGGGTTCGGGCTGTTCCCCAATTGAGTGGGGCGGCCGTCGGCGAAGCTTTCCAAAAGGAGTGTGCGATGGATCAAAACGCTGCTGCGTTAAATAAGATTTTGGACTATTTCGAGCAGATCAACGCCATCCCGCGGTGCTCGAAAAACGAAGCCCGTCTGGGTCGCTGGTTGGCCGACTGGGCGACAGCACGGGGGTTTGCCATTGATGAAGATGCGGCCGGCAACCTGGTGGTGCGCGTGCCGGCCAGTTCCGGCATGGCGGAACGACCCACGGTGATCCTGCAAGGCCACATGGATATGGTGTGTGAAAAGACACCCGATTCCCCGCATGATTTTACACGCGACCCCATTCGCTCCCATCGCGAGGGGGATTGGCTCACGGCCGACCGCACCTCCTTGGGGGCGGACAACGGCATCGCTCTGGCTTACGCCTTGGCCTTGGCCGAGGATCCGGCGGTGGACCACCCCCCCCTGGAGCTGCTCTTCACGGTGGATGAAGAAACCGGACTCAACGGTGTTAAGGAGCTGCCCCCCGAACTGATCAGCGGGCGCATCCTCATCAACCTCGATTCCGAGGACGAGGGGGTCTTTACCATCGGGTGTGCTGGCGGCATGGATACCACCCTTACCATGGCCCTGGTGCGCGAGCCGTTTCCTGAGGGCTGGGTCCCCTACGAGGTGCTGGTGGGCGGCTTGCGGGGTGGCCATTCCGGAATCGATATCGACAAACAAAGGGGCAACGCCAACAAGGTGCTGGCGCGCACTTTGGCGCACCTTGGCAGCCGCATTGCTCCGGCCATTGCAACTTTGAGCGGCGGCACCCGGCACAACGCCATCCCGCGGGATGCCACGGCCGTTATCGCCTGCCCGGCCGAGGCGGTCCAAACGCTGATGGCCGCCACGGCCGAGGCACAAGCGATCATGCGTGCCGAATGGCAGGGCGTGGATGAAGGGTTGTCCATCCAGGTGCGTCCGTTGACCACGGCGCCGCATACCGTATGGGTTGCCGATATTGCCGGGCGCATTATCAACCTGTTGTTGGCCCTGCCCGACGGCGTCGCCACCATGTCCACCACCCTGGAAGGGTTGGTGGAAACCTCCAGCAATCTGGCCACCGTGGTTGTTGAAGGGGACAATCTGTGCATTCTGATCAGTCAGCGCAGTGCTGTTGCATCCCGCCTGGCCGCGCTGACGGGCAAGGTGCACGCCATCGCCGCGCTGGCCGGCGCGACAGTCAGCGACAGCAACAAGTATCCCCCCTGGCAACCGGATATGGCCGCCGATCTGCTCAACACCGCCCGTACGGTGTATGCCGAGCTGTTCGGTGCGCAACCCGTGCTGCAGGTGATCCATGCCGGATTGGAGTGCGCCATCATCGGTGAGCGCAGTCCCGGAATGCAGATGATCTCCTTCGGCCCGGACATCGAGAATCCCCACTCCCCCACCGAGCGCATGCATATTCCTTCGGTGGAAAAGGTGTGGCGTTTCCTGGTGGCACTGCTGGCGCGCATCGGTCAAAAATAGAGTGCGCTATGCCACTCCGTAGGATGCGAGTTTGCGGCGCAGGGTGTTGAGCCCGATGTCCAGCACTTTGGCCGTTTTGGATTTGTTGCGCTTGCACCGCTCGTATGCCGCCAGAATGTGCGCTTTCTCCACCTCGGCCAGGGGACGGATCTCGGCGGGTGCGGGTTGGACGGCGGGGGCATGGGACTGTTGGGGCAAATGGCGCATGTGTTCCGGCAAATGGATGACATCCAACGTGGCGCCCCCGGCCAGGTTGACGGCCGATTGGATCACCGATTTGAGTTCGCGGACATTGCCGGGCCAGTGGTAGGCGAGCAGCCGCCGGCGGGCTGCCTCGGCAATGTGTTGGGCACCGCGGGGATATTCTGCGTATTTGCTTAAAAAGACATTGGTCAGCAGCTCTATGTCTTCCTGCCGCTCCCGCAGCGGCGGCAGGTGGAGCCAGCCGCCCCGGATGCGGTAAAACAGGTCCTTGCGGAAAGCCTTGCGGCTGATCATGCGGTCCAGATCCTCGTTGGTGGCGGCGATGAACCGCAAGTCCACCTGTATTCTTTCATTGCTGCCAACTCGCGAAAACTCCCCCTCCTGCAACACCCGCAGCAGCTTACCCTGCAGTTCCAAGGGCAAATCCCCGATTTCGTCTAAAAAAAGGGTCCCGCGATCAGTGTGCTCCAGGAAGCCGGCCCTTGGCGCGGTGGCCCCGGTGAAGGCGCCGCGGGTGTGACCGAAGAACTCGGCCTCGAACAGTTGGGGTGAAATGGAGGCCATGTTGATCGGCGTGAACGGATGTTGCGACCGGGAGCTGGCATTGTGGATGGCGCGGGCCAGCAGCTCCTTGCCGGTGCCGCTTTCGCCGGTGATCAGAATGGGCACGTTGCTGGAGGCATGCAGTTCGGCCTCTTTGAGAATGCGTTGCATGGCCGCATTCTGGGTCAGAATCGGTTCGAAGGGGGCAGGGTTGGACAGCGCGGGGTGGGCCTGCCGTTTTTCGATATCCAGGATATCCAACAGCCGCTTGCGCTCCAAGGCCCGCGGCAAGGTCAGCGCCAGCACATCCTTGGCCACCGGCTTGACTAGGTAGTCGTAGGCGCCCTTGCGCAGGCAATCCACCGCGGTGCGGGCTTCGTTGATGGCTGTGACCATGATGCATTCGGTTCCGGGACTGGTGTTCTTGATGCGTTCCAGCAAGGCCATGCCGTCCATTTCAGGCATGGTCATGTCGATCAGGGCCACATCGAAGCTCTCGCCGGCATCAAAGGCCGCGGCCGCGGCCAAGGGGCTGTCCTCCAAGCGTAACCGCGTGTAACCGAGGGACCGGAGCTTGCCGGCCAGCAACTCCAAGTAGTCGTGATCATCGTCGACAAGTATGATGCGGCTGCTCATGAATTGTACTCCCTTCCACTGCCATCGTTCCATTTTGGCACGAAATTGGATGCGCGCCATTTTGGCATAGATATAAACAACCATCTGAAAACATACAAGTATTATATATTGATGGGCCATTCTGGCATACCATTTCGGTATATTTCAGGTGGCCGTATAAGGCCTTTTCAACCTTGCCATAATAATATACCGAAATATTTCAATGTGTTGTGCCGGTGCCGATAGAGTGGCACGGCTGTTGCTAATTTGTACCCGGTGTCGAAAACCAAATACAATCGCGTCGCTGGACAAGGGGATACCCCTGGCGCGTCAACGGTGATGGTCGATGGGCGCGGCCCATCCTGGCAGACCCAAAATTGAAGCAGAGGACAGTCAATGCAACCTGAAAACAGTTCGGATTCTAAAAAAAGCGTGGTCGGTTCCGTAATGGTGGTGGGCGGCGGCATCGCCGGCATTCAAGCCTCCCTGGATTTGGCCGATTCGGGATACCTGGTCAAAATGGTGGAGGAAAAATCGGCCATCGGCGGTGTCATGGCCCAGCTGGACAAGACTTTTCCCACCAACGACTGTTCCATGTGCGTCATCTCCCCCAAACTGGTGGAGGCGGGGCGCCACCTGAACATCGATCTGTACACCATGACCGAGGTGGAAAAGGTGGAGGGCGAGGCCGGCAACTTCAAGGTCACCCTGCTGGAACGGCCCCGGTATGTGGACCTGGACAAGTGCACGGCCTGCGGCGAATGCAGCAAGGTGTGTCCCATCGAGATGCCCAACACTTTCGACGAGGGATTGCGCGAACGCAAGGCGGCCTTCAAGCTCTATCCCCAGGGCATGCCCAGTGCCTACGCTATCGAAAAGCGCGGCACGGCGCCCTGCAAGGCCACTTGCCCGGCCCATGTAAGCATTCAGGGCTACATCGCCCTGATCAACGACGGCCGTTACAAGGAAGCCCTCAAGCTGTTCAAGCAGGACCATCCCTTCCCGGCCGTGTGCGGCCGTGTGTGCCACCACCCTTGTGAAGGGGAGTGTACCCGCAACGAGGTGGACCAGCCCCTGGCCATCCGCGAACTGCACCGCTTTTTGGCCGACTACGAGCGCCAGAGCGGTGACACCTACATTCCCGCCGTTGAGGCGGATAAGCGGGATGAGAAGATCGCCGTGATCGGCGCGGGCCCCGCCGGCCTGACGGCGGCCTACTACCTGACCCTCAAAGGGTACGGGGTGACCATCTTCGAAAAGCTGCCCGAACCCGGCGGCATGATGCGCGTAGGGATTCCCGAATACCGCTTGCCGCGCGACATTCTGGCCGAGGAGATCGATGTGATCCGGCAGATGGGGGTGGAGATCCGCTGTGGTGTCACCTTCGGCAAGGAGGTCACCCTGGAGAGCTTGCAAAAAGAGGGGTACAAGGCCTGTTTCCTGGCCATCGGCTTGCACGGCGGCCGGCGACTGGGCGTGGAAAACGAGGATGCCGAAGGAGTGCTGCAAGGGGTCGAATTCCTGCGCGACGCGGCCATGGGCAAGGAGGTGGTCATCGGCGAGGATGTGTTGGTGGTGGGCGGCGGCAATGTGGCCATCGACGTAGCCTTGACCGCCAAGCGCAAGGGGGCCAAGAATGTCACCCTGATCTGCCTGGAGAAGCGCGAAGAGATGCCGGCCTGGGAGCACGAGATCGAAGAGGCCCTGGAGGGCGACATCCAAATCGTCAACAGTTTCGGTCCGAAATCCTTCTTCATCGACAAGAACAAGAAGGTGTCGGGCCTCGAGTTCAAGACCTGCACGACGGTCTTCGACGAGGACGGCCGGTTCAGTCCGCAGTACGACGACAACGCTTGCCAGCCCTTTTTCGCCGACACGGTAATTATCGCCATCGGCCAGAGCACCAACCTGGAGGGCATCAAGGAGCAGGAGATCGCCATCTCCCGCCCCGGCGGCCTGGAGGCCGATCCGGTCACCCTGCAAACCCCCATCGAATGGGTGTTCGCCGGTGGCGATGCCTTCTACGGCCCCAAATCGGTGGTGGATGCCGTGGCCTGCGGCAAGGAGGCCGCCGAAAGCATTCACCGTTTCGTCAACGGCCTGGATCTGAAGGAAGGTCGCGAGAAAAAGTGGGAATACGTCAAGCCGGAGACGGCCTATGAAGAGAAGAAAAAGCGCGTGACCGTGCGCTGCCTGGATCCCGAGGCGCGGGAGTGCAACTTTTTGGAAGTCTCCTTCGGTTACAACGAAGAAGAGGCCAAACTGGAGGCCGACCGCTGTCTCAAGTGCGGCATCTGCTCGGAATGCTACCAGTGCGTGGAGGCGTGCCTGGCCAAGGCGGTTAACCACGAGATGCAGCCCAAGCGCACGGTGGTGGAGGTGGGCTCCTTGATCCTGGCCCCCGGCTTTTCGCCCTACGATCCGAGCAAGCACGAATACTACGCCTATGCCAAGCATCCCAACGTGGTCACCGCCCTGGAATTCGAACGGATTCTTTCCGCGTCCGGCCCATATCAGGGGCACTTGATCCGGCCTTCGGACCACAAGGAGCCGGAGAAGATCGCCTGGCTGCAGTGCATCGGCTCGCGGGATATCAATAAGTGCGACCACAGCTACTGTTCGGCGGTGTGCTGCATGTACGCCGCCAAGCAGACGGTGATCGCCAAGGAGCATAGCAGTAAAGATCTGGACACCGCCGTCTTCTTCATGGACATGCGCACCTACGGCAAGGATTTCGAACGCTACTACATGCGCTGCGAGAACGAAAAAGGGGTGCGCTTCGTCCGTTCGCGGGTACACACCATCGACCCGGTGGAAGGTGACAATCTACGACTGCGTTATGTGAATGAAGAGGGCGAGCTGATCGAAGAGCTCTTCGACATGGTGGTCCTCTCCGTGGGGCTGGCGCCCAACGAAGCGGCGATCAAACTGGCCCATACCGTGGGCATCGATCTCAATGGCCACCAGTTCGCCCAGACCAGCGATCTGGCGCCGGTAGCCACCAACAAAGAAGGGATATACGTTTGCGGCGTGTTCCAGGGACCCAAGGACATTCCGCAATCGGTGATGGAGGCGTCCGCCGCCGCGGCCGCTTCGGCCAAGAACCTGACGGCCGCCCGGGGTACGCTGATCCGGGCCAAGCAGTTGCCGCCCGAGCTGGATGTGGCCGACCAGGCGCCGCGGGTGGGCGTTTTTGTCTGCAACTGCGGCATCAACATCGGCGGCGTGGCCGATGTGCCGGCGGTGCGTGAGTATGCCAGGAACCTGCCCCACGTGGTGCACGTGGAAGACAACTTGTTCACCTGCTCCCAGGACACCCAGGACAAGATGAAAGAGGTGATCAAGGAAATGGGCATCAACCGGGTGGTGGTGGCCTCCTGTTCGCCGCGCACCCACGAGCCCCTGTTCCAGGAAACCATCCGCGAGGCCGGCCTGAACAAATATCTTTTCGAAATGGCCAACATTCGCGATCAGAACACCTGGGTGCACATGAACAATCCGGCCAAGGCCACCGAAAAGGCCAAGGACCTGGTGCGCATGGCCGTGGCCAAGGCGGCCTATGTGGAGCCGTTGCACCAGGTGAGCCTGGAGGTCAAACAGACGGCCCTGGTGGTGGGCGGCGGCGTGGCCGGCATGGAGGCTGCTTTAGGACTGGCCGATCAGGGGTTTCAAACCGATCTGGTGGAACGGGAAGATCATCTGGGCGGCAACGCCCTGTGGCTGCGCGCCACCTGGCAGGGAGAAAAAGTGCGGCCCTACGTGGAAAAGCTCATCGAGCGGGTGAGCAACCACCCTAAAATCCGTCTGCATCTCAACAGCGAGGTGGTTGAAACCGCGGGCATTCTGGGCCACTTCACCAGCACGGTGGCCACCGGCGGCACCACCATGACGACCACCGCCATCGAGCACGGCGTAACGGTGTTGGCCACCGGCGGCAAGGAGTACCAGCCCACCGAATACCAGTACGGTCAGCACCCCGCCATTCTGACCCACCAGCAGATGGACGAGGCCATGACCGCCGAAGACGAACGCATCGCCGCGGCCGACACGGCCGTTTTCATCCAGTGTGTGGGCTCGCGCACCGAGGAGCGCCCCTCGTGCAGCCGCATCTGCTGCACTCACAGCGTCAAGTCGGCCATCGCACTCAAGGAGCGCAAGCCGGAGATGAGCGTCTTTATCCTTTACCGCGACATCCGCACCTACGGTTTCCGGGAAGACCTCTACCGCAAGGCCCGGGAGCTGGGTGTGATCTTCATCCGTTTCGACCTGGCCTCGGCCCCCAACGTGGCTGCCGATGGCGATCAACTCAGCGTCACGGTCAAGGATCACATCCTGGGACGGCCCATCGAACTCAACCCCGACCTGCTGGTGCTGGCGACAGCGGTGCTGCCCAACGAGAACAAGGATCTGTTCGAGCTGTTCAAGGTGCCCATCAACGCCGAGGGCTTTCTGGTCGAGGCCCACGCCAAGCTGCGCCCGGTGGATTTCTCCTCCGAGGGGATCTTCATGGCCGGCCTGGCCCATTATCCCAAGTCCATCGACGAAACCATCGCCCAGGCCCAGGCGGCGGTCTCCCGCGCTTCGACCATTCTGAGCAAGGAGACCATCTGGGTGGGCGGTGTGACGGCCATCGTGGATCCGGACAAGTGCGCGGTCTGCTTGACCTGCGTGCGCACCTGCCCCTATCATGTGCCCTATATCGGTTCGGAGGGCTACGCGGTCATCGATCCGGCCGGGTGCCAGGGCTGCGGCTGCTGCGTCTCCGAATGCCCGGGCAAGGCCATCACCCTGAAACACTTCACCGATCAACAGCTCATCGCCAAGACCGATGCCTTGTTCGCCGAGTGCTTGACCCAATAAGCGCCAGAACGATCCCCTGCGCCTGCCGAAGAAGACAACCGCGGGGCGGGGGATCGAAACAATTATCCAAAGCAAAAAACACTTCACCATCCAAGAAAGGAAGAGGCCATGACAGCAACCTACGAACCCCAAATCGTCGCCTTTTGCTGCAAGTACTGCGCATACGCGGCGGGCGATCTGGCCGGTTCCATGCGGCTGAACTATCCGCCCAACGTCAAGGTGATCCAGGTGCCCTGCACCGGTCGCGTGGACATACTGCACCTGTTGCGGGCCATAGAAGACGGTGCCGACGCCGTCTATGTGGCCGGGTGACTGGAGGGTGAATGCCATTTCCTGGAAGGAAATATCAAAACCCGCCGCAAAGTCGAATATGTGAAGCGCACCCTGAAAGCCATCGGTATGAAGAGTGAACGGGTGGAAATGTACAATCTGTCTTCGGCCCAGGGACCGCGGTTCGCGGAGATCGCCACCGAAATGACCGAACGGGCCAAGGAACTGGGCCCCAGCCCGCTCAATCCCTGCGTAACAGCGACCGAGGAGACGCCGGCTTGAAGATGCGCGCCCCTTGGGACCCCATTTCCGTGTGTCCGGCACTGCTGCCGGCACACCATGCAACGAGGTGAATCATGATTATTGCTGACCGAAAACCCCTGGAAGAGATCCAGGAGATGATAAAGCCGTACGACAACATTATGTTGGTCGGCTGTAAGGGGTGTGTGACCGTCTGCAACGTCGGCGGCCTCAAGGAGGTGCAGATTCTGGCCTCCACCTTGCGCATCGCCCGCAAAAAAGAGGGTCGCCCCATCAAAATCGAAGAGCGGATGCTGGAGCGGCAGTGCGACCCGGAGTATATAGAGCAACTGCGCGACGTGTATGACCAGTATGACGCCGTTCTCTCCATGGCCTGCGGCGTCGGGCCCCAGTTTCTCTCCGAGGCCTATCCCGAACAGCGCTTTTTTCCCACCGTCAACACCACCTTCATGGGCGGCGCCGTGCGCCATGGCGTCTGGGAAGAGCGCTGCGCCGGTTGCGGCACCTGCATTATCCACTTCTTCGACGGCATGTGCCCCATCTCCCGCTGTTCCAAAAGCCTGCAGCACGGACCCTGCGGCGGAAGCGCCGCGGGAAAGTGCGAAATCGCCAAGGACGTGGTCTGTGTCTGGGATCTGATCGTGCGCAAGAAAACGGAACAGGGACGGCTGGAGGACCTGCGCCGCTATTGGGCCGCCAAGGATTGGCGCACGGCCCGGGACGGCGGACCCCGTAAGAGTATAAGGGAGGAGCTGGTGCAATGAGCGACAACGGTTACAAATCCGGAAGCAACCTGGAACGGGTCCTCAAAGCGGGTCATTTCGCCTTCACCGGTGAGTGCGGACCGCCCAAGGGGGCCAACGTAGAGCATCTCAACGAGAAGATGGCGCCCCTGAAAGGCGTGGTGGACGCCATTAACGTGACCGACAACCAGACCGCCGTGGTGCGCATGTCCAGCAAAGCCGCCAGTGCCTTGATGGTGCAGGCCGGCCTGGAACCCAATTTTCAGATGGTGTGCCGCGACCGCAACCGCATCGCCATGCAGAGCGACATCCTGGGCATTCACGCCCTGGGCATCCGTAATATGCTCTGCCTGTCCGGCGACCACCAGAAGTTCGGCAACCATCCGGAAGCCAAGAACGTCTACGACCTGGACAGCATGCAATTGATCGCCCTGGCCAAGAAGATGCGGGATGAAGGCAAGTTTCTCAACGACGAGGAGATCGACGGGCCGCCGAAACTCTTTATCGGCGCCGCGGCCAACCCCTTCGCCGACCCCACCGAGTTTCGCGTCTACCGTCTGGCCAACAAGATCGATGCCGGGGCCGATTTCATCCAGACCCAGTGCATCTACAACATGCCCCGCTTCCGTGAGTTCATGAAACGCGCCGTGGACATGGGCCTGACCGAGCGGGCCTACATCCTTGCCGGCGTCACCCCCATGAAAAGCGCGGGTATGGCCAAGTACATGGCCAAATTCGTGCCCGGCATGGATGTGCCCGCAGAGCTGATCAAGCGGTTGGAAGGCGCCGGCAAAGGCAAGATGGCCGAAGAGGGCATCAAGTTCGCCATTGAACAGATCGAAGAGTTCAAACAGATGGCGGGCGTGGCCGGCGTCCATCTGATGGCCATCGAGTGGGAGCACAAAGTGCCCGAAATCGCCGAGCGGGCCGGTGTGTTGCCGCGGCCGGTGATGGACCCCGCGTAACCCTTTGCTGCCGACCTGAAGCGACAGGCATCATTGCCGATCCGGCCGCGCCCTGCGCGGCGCGGCCGGAGTCGAACACCCTTTTCACCCGGCGGGAACAAGTGCCCATGAGCCCCAAAAAACGCATCTTGGTGGTGGACGACGAGCCGGATCATTGCGCCCTGGTGCGCCGGATTCTGGAAAAGGCCGGGTATGAGGTGGATGTGGCCTATGACGGTCGCGAATGCTTGCAAAAGGTGTGCGATCAACCCCCAGACGCCATCTTGCTCGATGTGATTATGCCGGAAACCGACGGCTATACGGTGTGCAAAACCCTCAAGGCCGACCAGCGCTTCGGCCACATTCCCATCATCATCTTGACGGCCGAGCCGGCACCGCAGCTGGCCACCCGCTTTTCCCACCACCAGCGCGTCCATACCGATGCCGACGACTACCTGCCCAAACCGGCTTCCGCCGAGCAGATCACCCGCAGCGTGCGCAACCTGCTTGATCGTCAGCCCCCGGCTTGAGCACCCTCCCTTCTTTTCCGGCAAAGCGGACAGCGTTCACTCCAGATACACAAACAATCCGGTTGATTTCTACATGCGACCGGCCAGTGCCCCAAAGCCCCTGCCCTTGAATTTGCGGCCGCCATGGTGAATACTTGCCACAGTGGACACCTTCAACAAGCGGGAGTCGTTTCATGGCAACTTCACCCCAAAGTCCCGGCAAATCGGCCGCACCGGTCCCCTCCATGGCGACCGTCGCCCGTTGTGTGCTGCAAGTTTCCTTTTTGCGCCGCATATTGATCGCCTGTGGCCTGCTGGCGATTTTTCTGCCGCTGTTCAGTTGGACCTACCTGGCGCCGGCCCACCACCTGGGCAATGCCCTGTTGTTGCTGGCGGCGCTGACACTGATGGGCGTGGTCGCGGCGGCCCTCTACCGGGCCGGCCGGGCCATTTTGGCCCACCAGGAGGTGGATCTCGCCCTGCAACGCGCCCACGATGATCTGGAGCAACGGGTGGCCATGCGCACCCGGGATCTGCGCTTGGCCAATGAGGCCTTGGAGTTGGAGATCGGTCAACACCGGGCTGTGGAAGCGGCCTTGCGCGACAGCGAGGCGCTTTTTCGACAACTGCTCGAAACCATTCCCAACCCGGTTTTCTACAAGGATGACCAGGGGATCTTCATGGGGTGCAATGCGGCCTACTGCCACACCGTGGGGCTGTCCAAAGAGCAGATCATGGGCCGGCGCCTGGTGGATCTGCCCGGCATCACTTTCAGCGACATGGCCGAACACTACCACCGCCAGGACCTGGCGCTGATCCGGACGCCGGGCATTCAAGTGCATGAAGAGCAACTGATCTGCGCCGACGGGCAATTGCGGGATTACATGCTGTTCAAGGCCACCTTCCGCGAGGAAGCCGGCAAGGTGGCCGGGCTGGTGGGGGTGATGCTGGACATCACCGAGCGCAAGAAAATGGAACAGGCCCTGGAGGAGAGCAAGGCGCTTTTCGACGCCTTCATGCACCATCTGCCGGGCCTGGCTGTCATCAAAGACCTGGAGGGTCGCTATGTTTTCGTCAACCATGCCTTTTCCCGATTCGTCGGCATGGCCAACGGCGCGGCCGTCGGCATGGACGACGGGCAAGTGTGGGGTGCCGCCACCGCGTCTCAATTGCGCGCCGGCGACCAAGCGGTGCGACAAAGCCGTCAAGCGGTCAATGGCGTGGAAACGGTCACCCCTCCCGGCCGTCAACCGCGCCATCTGCTGGTGACCCGCTTTCCCATTTTTCAGGAATCGGCGTTGACCGCATTAGGCGCGGTGGCCATCGATATCACCGAACACACGGAAACGGAACAGCGGCAGCGGCAACTGGAGCGGCAGTTGCAGCAAGCGCAAAAGATGGAGGCCCTGGGCACCTTGGCCGGCGGCATTGCCCACGACTTCAACAACATCCTCGCATCGGTGATCGGCTACACCCAGATCGCCCGGACCGACCTGCCCGCCGAGGCCCCGGTCCAACCCTACCTGAAACGGGTGCTGGAGGCCGGCGAGCGGGCCGTGGTGCTGGTCAAACAGATCCTGACCTTCAGCCGCAAAGGCGACACGGAACCGCAGCCTGTTCAAGTGGGGCCCATCATCAAGGAGGTGCTGCAACTGGTGCGGGCCACCCTGCCGGCCACCATTGCCTTGGACAAGCGGATCCACAGCGATGCTACCGTAATGGCCGACCCGGTGCAGATCCACCAGGTGATGATGAACCTGTGCGCCAATGCCGGCCATGCCATGCGCGACAGCGGCGGTACCTTGACCGTGACCCTGGAGGATGTGGTGCTGGATGCCGCCTTCGCCCGCCGCCATGCCGATATCATCAAGCCGGGACCCCATGTGCGACTGTCGGTGGCCGACACGGGCCACGGCATCTCCCCCGAACATATGGGCCGTATTTTCGAGCCCTTTTTCACCACCAAACCCAAGGGAGAAGGCACCGGCATGGGCTTGTCGGTGGTGCACGGCATCGTTACCCGCTTGGGGGGCACGGTCACTGTGGATAGTACGCCCGGCAAGGGGGCCCGGTTCGACATCCACGTGCCCGTTCTGCCCCATGCCCCCGTTCCCATGAAACAGGCCGCCGGTGCCTTGCCGGCGGGCAACGAGCGCATTCTGCTGGTGGATGACGAACCGTTCCAGACCGATATGCTCAAACATATGCTGGGTCTGCTGGGGTACAAGGTGACCGCTTGCAACAGCGGCAAGGATGCCCTGGCCCTTTTCAATAAAGACCCCGGCGCTTTCGATCTGGTGATCACGGATCTGATGATGCCCGAGCTGCGCGGCGATGCCATGGCCCGGCGCATGTTGGACCGGCGTACCGATCTGCCGATCATCCTGTGTACCGGTTTCGGTGAGAACATTTCCGCCGAACAAACAGCGGCCATGGGGATTCGTGCCTTCACCCTCAAACCCCTGAACATGGAGACCCTGGCCCGACTGGTGCGTGAAGTTTTGGATGCCGCTTCCAGTGATACGGTAGCAGCGCAATAGGGGGCCCGCCGCGGCGGAAACGCGAAAGGGGCGCCCCGTTGGGGACGCCCCTGTGCATGTGCGCCGTTGTTGATGGCGGTGACAGCGCCGGATGGTGACCATCCGCAACGCCGATGAACACCGTCGTCGGTTTTAACGCATGGCTGCCCGGGGTGCCTTGCCGGCCAGCGGGTTGTACAACTTCATGATAGCGAATTTCATCACATCCAGGGTCTTCATCTCACCGATGATGGCCAGCAGCTTGGCCTCCGCCTCCTCGGGCAAAACGCAGCCGTTGTCGCCGTCGAAAGCCAGATCGGGAAACCCTTTGACCAGTTTTTTTTGCTCTTTGCCGCTCATGGGCACCTGAACCGCCGGTTTGCCGTCCACAGTGGCAATCCGGTCGGCCAGGCCGGCCGCTTCGATCGCTTTCCGCTTTTCGTCATCCAAAAAAACATTGATTTGATAGTCCGCCATGATTTTATTCTCCTGTGCCTTCAATAGAGGGTCCATCGCCAACCAAAAGGCGCATAAATCAGCGCAGTCTATTGAGAAAAGGAGATGACGTCAAGCTTTTTAGGACAGCGTCACGGTCGCCTCCGCGGGCCCTTCGCTGCCGTGCAGATTGCAATTGGCCTCGGCCTTGACATGGATGGTTTCGCGCATGGTGTGGCGCAGGGTGACGGTGAAATTTTCGTCCTCAGGCCGGTTGCGGCCGCTGTATTCCCAGCGCTGCGCTTCCTCCCCATTGATTTCGAGGGCCACCCAATTGGTGTAGTGAAAGAAACTGTTACCGCTGTGGGTCACGTGCAGCTCGATGACGATCTCCTCGCCGGCGGCGGCGCTGTCCGGGGCCACGATGCGCACCGCCGACTTGTTGGCCGTTGCCGGCTTGGCGCGCAGCACCAAGCCGGCCGCCACCATGCCCGCGGCGGTTTTCATGAAATCACGTCGGCTGAAACCTTGAGGGGCGTGTTCCTTTTTTTCCATGGACATCTCCCTTTCATTGGCTTGAATGGGGTTCGGGGTTGTGGTGGACGACAATGGTGCAACACATCCATTATCAATGGGATGCGTTGATTTTTCAATGCCGAAAGACACGCGTACCGTATATCCCTATTGTCGAAGCAAGGCGACAGCATGGGCAATGTGTCGCAACCCCCTTTCCGCCATCTCCGACAACCCATCGAAATAATGAAAAGGGACCTTGTAGGTGCCTCTTCGAGGAAGCACAGCTTGTTCGATCATGCCGAATACGTTTTTTTCTTGACAAACAAATCAGCCCCTTCCTAATGTGAACGCAGCTCCTGCACAAGCTTAAACGGCCTCATTGCCGTAGTTCACGTTTTGTCCGTTCACAGCGTCATGACACCACAGCGGCGGCGTGTTTCGAGTATCAGGCGTCCCGCTTTTCATTCACAGGCTGTTTTGCAATTTGGCATTTTGGTTGTTAGCAAATTTTCGGCAGTGCGTCGCAATACCTGCAGACCCCCGGCATAACGTGGTGTTGTGCCGTCTTTAATCAAGAGAAGGAGGCCCCTATGTGTAAGCGGATTCTTGCTGCGACGGTAATCACCCTGGTCGTGTTTGCTTTCGTTTTCCCTCCCGCCCATGCCGCCGAAAAGGTGTTCCGCTGGAAATATCAGCAAATGCGGATCGCCGCCGAGCCGGGCATGGCCTATTACAAAGAAATGTTTGAGAAAACCCTTCCCGCCATGACCAACGGGCGCCTCAAGGTGCAGATGTTCTGGGGCGGCGATCTGGTCAAAAGCACCGATGCCTTGGATGCCGTGCAAAGCGGCATTGTTGAAATGATCGGAATGCCTTCGATTTACTTCAAAGGGGTCATTCCGGAGGCCAGCATCGAATACGGTCTGCCGTTCGGCATTCGCACGCCCTATGAAATGTACAACTTCATGTATGGCAAGGACATGCCCAACATGTTCGGCGGCTGGCGTGCCATTGATGTCTACCGCAAGATTTATGCAAAGCACGGTGTCCACTATCTGGCCGGCGGTGTGGATTGCTGGCCGGCCGCCTTCATGTTTCGAAGCCCCATCAACTCCATCGGCGACATCAAGGGCAAGAAGGTGCGTGCTTCCGGGCTGATGATTTCCTGGATCGAGCGTTTGGGCGGCCAGGGGGTGTTCATTCCGGGCGAAGAGGCCTATTCCGCTTTGCAAACCGGCGCCATCGACGGCATCACCTGGGGCGGTGCCATGGGGATGCACAGCATGAAGTTCCATGAAGTGGCCAAATATTATCTCTACCCTTCCCTGATGCCCATCAACCACCTGACTGTCCTGGTCAACCAGAAGGCCTGGGACGCTTTGCCCGAAGATCTGCAGGTGGCCCTCGAGCAAGCGGTGGTGCGGGCCGGTATGGACATAACGGCCCACCAAAACTGGAGCGGCGAGCAGTGGGGTTTGCGCCAGATGGCCAAAGCCGGTGTCACCATTAACCACCTGACCGGCGAGGATCTTAAAAAGGCCGAAGAAGTGGCTTATGGCCTGTGGGAGGAAGAGGCGCAAAAGAGTCCCGAAGCAGCCGAACTGGTGGGCATGATGAAAGACTACATGCGCACCATGGGATATATGGAATAGCAGCCCGACATCGGCGGGGAGGGGTGTTGGATGAACCCCTCTCCAGGAGGGAGGACGCTGACGTTGCGGTCCGTCTTGCCGCATCGGCGCAAAGCCCCTTCGACAGCCGCCCCGCGTGGCTTGCACAGGTGATGGACACCCTTCGTGTGCAAGCCTTTGGCGCACATCAAGACGGTACCTTCACGGCTTCTTTCATGCGGGGGATATACCATGCGCATGCTTATTCGCATCATCTCGAAAATCAGTGATGCCACCGGATTTCTGCTCATGTGGTTACCCTGGTTTTTGATGGTGATCATCGTTTGGGAAGTGATCGCTCGAAGTCTTTTCAACCATCCCACCGTCTGGGCCCATGAATTGAGCATCATGGTGTTTGCCGCCCTGACCATCCTCAGCGGCGCCTACACTTTGCGCACGCGCTCGCACGTCAACATGGACCTTTTGTACATGCAACTGTCCATCCGCAAACGCGCATTGTTGGATGTGCTGACATTTCCCTTCTTCTTGGTCTTCTGCGGCGTGATCCTCTGGTTGGGCTGGGAGTTTGCCTGGCGCTCCGTTCAAATGGGCGAAATATCCCAGAGCGACTGGGCACCGCCCATCTGGCCGATCAAACTCACCATCCCCCTCGGGGCGATCTTGCTGCTGTTGCAAGGGATCGCCAACTTTTTGGCCGATCTCATCAAGCTCGTCACAGGGCGGGAGGTGACCGAATAATGGATATCAGCATCATCACCCTGTTGCTGTTTCTCGGCATGGTGTTGGGCCTGCTGTCGGGCCTTCCGATTTCATTTGTATTGGGCGCCATCGGCGTGGTGTTCACCTTCTTTCTGTGGGGACCCCACGCCATGGGGATCATCCCCAACCTGATTTTCGGTAAGGCGATGATGTCCTTCGGATTGCTGGCCATTCCCCTGTTCATTCTCATGGGCGCGGTGTTGCAACATTCGGGCATGGCGGACAAGCTCTTTTCCGCCTTCCATATATGGGGCGGCCGCATCGGCGGCGGCCTGGCCGTGGCGGCCGTCGTCGTCTGCACCCTGTTTGCCGCCATGACCGGTATCGGCGGCGCCGGCACAATCACCATGGGACTCATCGCCCTGCCGGCGATGATCGCCAAGGGATACAACAAGCGCATGGCCCTGGGATGCATCGGGGCGGGCGGCGCCCTGGGCATTCTAATCCCGCCCAGCATCGTCATGATCATTTACGGGATGATCTGCCAGGTGTCGGTGGGCCGGCTGTTTGCCGCCGGCATCGGCCCGGGCGTCCTGCTGGCCCTGCTGTATGTCCTCTACATCCTTGTGCTGTGCAAGGTCCGCCCGGAATACGGTCCGGGGGTGGGCGCCGACGACACCACCACCCTCAAAGAGAAACTTCTGGCCACCCGGACGGTGATCGGCCCACTGCTGTTGATCCTGATGGTGCTGGGCTCCATCTTCAGCGGCATCTGCACGGCGACGGAAGGCTCGGCACTGGGGGCCGCCGGCAGTCTCGTGCTGATGATCAAAAGCCGCACCCTGAACTGGGCATCGTTCAAGGCCGTTTCCATCGGGACGCTCAAGTTGACGGGCATGGTGATGTGGATCATCATCGGCGCCTACTGTTTCGCCACCATTTACGTGGCGCTGGGGGCTGCTGGTTTCATCCGAGATCTGGTGCAGGCCATGCCCTTTGGCTACTGGGGGGTTTTCATCCTCATCCAAATCATGTTCTTCGGCCTGGGCATGGTGCTGGATCCAGGGGCCATCGTTATGATCACGGCGCCGATCATCATGCCGGTTGTGGACACCATGGGCTATGACCCGGTCTGGTTCGGCGTCATTTTCATCATGAACATGCAGGCGGCCTACATATCGCCGCCCTTCGGCTACAACCTGTTCTACTTGAAAAGCATTGCGCCAGCGGGGATCGGCATCAAGGACATCTACCTGGCCATCGTGCCCTTCGTGTTACTGCAAATCGTGGGGCTGATCCTGGTGTCGCTTTTCCCCCAAATCGCCCTTTGGATCCCCACCTTGATCTACGGGAATTAAACGCCGGCCGCCGCGCGCATAATCGCAGCCGAACCGCCCCATGGTGGCGTTTGTTGTGATTGCCGCCGGCCGGCAGAAATTTTGGGGTGAGGATGTGGCCTTCATCGTCGGTGCGCCGCAAGCCATGCCATGCCGACCGAGTTACCGTCTCTTGCGCCCGAAGGGAATGCCCAATTTGCGCATCCGCGCACGCAGGGTGCTTGGATGAATGCCCAGCAGCCGGGTCGCGCCCCCCTCGCCTTCCACCCGCCCTCCGGCCCGGTCCAGGGCCAGGCGGAAGTGGGCCGCGATCATCCGGTCCAGCGGTGCGACGGTCGTAGCCGCCTCGGTGGCGGCCGAGGGTGGTCGCGTCGGTCAGCAGGTGGTCGAAGCGCAGCAGGCCGTCGTTATCCCCCGACAGGCTCAGGATCAGCGCCCTTTCCACCAGGTTTTCCAACTCCCGCACATTGCCCGGCCAGTGGTATGCCTGGAGCTGTTCCAAAGCCCCCGGGGCCGGGGGGGGGTGCGAATCATCAGTTTTTTCCCCTTGCGCTCCAGAAAATGGGCCACCAGCGCCGGGATGTCTTCGGTGCGTTGACGCAGCGGCGGAATCTGGATGGGAAACAGGTTGATGCGAAACCATAGATCCTTTCGGAAGCTGCCGACCCGAACCAACTCCTCCAGATTGCGATGTGTGGCGCTGATGAGCCGCACATCCACCGGTACCGGCTCAGTGCCGCCCACCCGTTCGACCTCGTGGTGCTGAAGGACCCGGAGCAACCGCACCTGGGCCGGCAGGGGCAGTTCGCCGATTTCATAGAGAAAGCGGACGGTACCGTCGCGGACAACCGGACCACCCTCCAGGCGGCCGATGGCGCTGCCTACGTCCAGCCGGGGGTGCTCGACTTCATCTCCAGCACCATTGATCCGCGAACCGGCACCGTCAGCGCGCGGGCCGTCTTTGCCAACCCCGATCATGAACTGGTGCCGGGCCAATTCGTGCGCATCCGGGTTCACCTGCGGCGGTTGACGGACGTCATTCAGATCCCTGAGCCGGCTGTCGGCCAAGGGCCGGACGGCCCACGGGTCTTCGTGGTGGGGCCGGACGACAAGGCCGCCAGCCACACGGTTCAACCGGGACCCGTGGTGGATGGCCGGCAGGTGATCCTGGAAGGTCTGGTGCCTGGTGACCGGGTGGTGACGGTCGGTCACGTGGCCCTGCGCGACGGCATGCCCGTGGCCGTCACCAATGTGCAGCAAACCGGGGAGGCGCAATAATGTTCCGGTTCTTCATTGACAGTCCCATTTTTGCCTCGGTGATCTCCATCGTGATCATCCTGGCCGGCGGGATGGCCCTGAGTGTCCTGCCCATTGAACAGTATCCCGACCTGGTACCGCCCCAGGTCGTGGTCAGCGCCGTGTATCCCGGGGCCAATGCACAAGTGATGGCCGAAGCGGTGGCCGCGCCGCTGGAGCAGGAGATCAACGGCGTGGACGACATGCTCTATGTGGAGTCCACGGCCATGGACGACGGCTATCTGCAGATCGTGATCACCTTTGCTTTCGGCACCGACCCGGACCAGGCGACCATCAACGTGAACAACCGGGTACAGGCCGGACTCTCCCGTTTACCCCGAACGGTGCGCGACCTGTGCGTGCGCGTGGAGTCCCGTTCCACCAATATCTTGATGCTGCCGGTGTTGTATTCGCCGGACAACAGCAGGGATCCTTTGTTCAGCGGACGGCAGCAGCCTGCGGCTGGGGGATGTGGCCCGGGCGGAGCTGGGCGCCCAAAGCTACTCCTTTTCGGCCACCTTCAACGGCCGCCCGGCGGTGCCCCTGGGCGTCTATCTGCAACCGGGCGCCAATGCGCTGAATACGGCCCGATCGGTTTATGAGGCACTGGACCGTTTGGCGGCCGGATTTCCCGAAGGGGTGGCCCACACCATCGCCTATGACACCACCGAGTTTGTGGAAATTTCGGTCCGGGAGGTGTTCATCACCCTGATCGTGGCCGTGGGACTGGTGATCCTTGTGACCTATCTTTTCCTGTAGCGGTTCCGGGCCACCCTGATTCCGGTGGCGGCCATTCCCGTGTCCCTCATCGGCACCTTCGCCGGCATGCTGGCTCTTGGCTTCTCCGTCAACCTGCTGATCCTGTTCGGCTTGGTCCTGGCCATCGGCATCGTGGTGGACAACGCCATCATCGTCATGGAGAATGTCGACCGGCTCATACGCGAGCAGAACATGAAGGCCCGGCACGCGGCCATCGAGACAATGAAGCAGGTGGCCGGCACGGTGGTCTCTTTAACCCTGGTGCTGGTGGCGGTGTTCGCCCCGGTGGCCTTTTTGGGGGGCATGACCGGAGAGTTGTACCGCCAGTTCGCCGTGCCCATCGCGGTCTCGGTGGTGGTCTCAGGGGTGGTGGCCCTCACTTTGACCCCGGCCATGTGCGCCCTGCTCCTGGACCAGCAGCCCCGGAAGGTGCGCAAACCCTTCGCCTTGTTCAACGCCACCTTCGACAAATTGACCGACGCCTTGGCCTGGGGCGCGAACCGACTGCTGCGCCACGCGGTCATCGGCGTGCTGCTGTTTGCCCTGCTGGTGGGCGGCACGGGATGGCTGGTGACCCGCTTGCCTGCGGGGTTGGTGCCCCAGGAGGACCAGGGGGTGGCCATGGTGGTGTACCAATTGCCGCCGGCCGCCGCCCTGCCCCGTACGGAAGCGGTGCGCGACACCCTGAGTGAAGGGTTGATGGGGTTGCCGACCACCGAGAACTTCACCGCCATCGCCGGGTTTGACATTTTCGCCGGTTCCATGCGCACCAATGCCGGCATCGGATTTCTGGACCTGAGCGACTGGCGCCAACGCGGCGGGCCCGGTCAGGATGCTCTTTCCGTGGCCGGCCAAATCATGGGGTTGGGCCTCGGCATTCCCGAGGCCAATGTGTTCGCCTTCTCCCCGCCGCCGATCCAGGGCCTCTCCCTGACCGGCGGCGTGGAAGGCTACCTGGAGATGCGGGGCAGCGCCGGCCCCGAGCAGATTGAGGCGCTCGCCGGCAAGCTGATGGCGGCGGCCAATCAGCGCCCGGAGCTGGTCAACGCCCGCAGCACCCTGGACACCGGCATTCCCCGTTACCGGGCCGTGTTGGACCGCGAAAAGGCCAGAGACATGGGCGTGCCCGTGAACCAGGTGTTCGAGACCATGCAGAGCACCTTCGGCTCCCTCTATGTGAACGACTTCACCCTGCTCGGGCGCAATTGGCAGGTGACCCTGCAATCGGAAGCGGCGTTCCGGAGCAAACCGGAAGACCTGGACAAGGTGTTCGTGCGCTCGACCGGGGGTCATATGCTGCCCCTGAGTACCCTGGTGACCTTGGAGCGGACGGCCGGCCCGGATATTCTCAACCGCTACAACGTCAACAGCGCCGCCCGCTTCCTGGCGGACCCCGCTCCGGGCTACACCACAGGCCAGGCCAAAGCGGCCATGGAAGCGGTGGCGGAACGGGTGCTCACCGACGGCGACAGCGCCATCGGCTGGATCGGCGAAGCCTTCCAGCTGGATGCCGCCGCGGGTGCCGGCGGCCTGGCCTTCGGCATGGGGCTGGTGATGGTGCTGCTGATCCTGGCGGCCCAATACGAACGCTGGACCCTGCCCCTGCCCCTGGTCTTTGCCTCCGGCGCGGGTGCGGCCAGCCGTCAGGTCATCGGCACCGTCGTGGTGGGCGGGCGGTATGGTCCTGGCCAGCACTCTGGCCTTGCTGTTCGTACCGTTGTTCTACCGATTGATGGACGACGCTTCTTTTTTCTTCCACAATCGCAAAATGCTCAAGCGGCCAATCGGGGCGGAACATGAATAAGAAGAACGAAAGACTGAAATGAACGTGAATTACCAATATGAAGAGCGCCCCTTCAAAGGCGCCGCCTTCGCAGACTTGCAGGCGCGGCCCTCACTACTGATCGTCATCGTATACAATCATCGGGTTGCCAGGGTGTAAAATCATTGGACACCCCCATGACCGCATCGCTGTTTCGGTATGTCCGGATCAACCGTTTTTACCCTATGCTAACGCTTTGTGGAGCCCCTTTCAACGGTGGCACCGATATTGCTATTCAAAGTGCCGAACACAGAAGCATCGAACCAGGCGACACAGGCGGTGCCCATCGCCATCGTGTTGCCATGTTTTTGGCATAGACTGTTCAGGAAAAGGATTGTACCCAATGGATATCAAACCGAGAGGGAAAGCAAAGCGCAAACGGATCGACTTCGAATTTGAGGCTCCGGATGCCGTGTCGGTATTCCTGGCGGGCAGCTTCAACGATTGGTCCCTGAGCAAACATCCGATGAAGCGGAGTCCGGGAGGTGTCTGGAAAAAATCCCTGGTTCTGGTACCGGGTGATTATGAGTACAAAATCTGGGTGGACGGCCAATGGTGCAATGATCCGCTCAACGAACGGTCCTGCGCCAATTGCTTTGGCGGCGCCAACAACATCGTGTGTGTACGGTAGTTTTTCCTTTGTATGACAACAGGTTCAGCCGGATGCAGCAGCCGAACGAGGATTGGCGATGTCAGCGTGCGATCATTAGCGATGGCGGCCAACGATCCTGAATCGACTGCAAGGACGCAACCAAGCGCCGCTGTTCCGAGGCCGTTGCTTTACAAGTTGTAAACGACGCTTGACATCCAGGCTCCCAGCCGCCTGCCGATCCCCAATGTCCTCAATGGACCTGCTGCCCTGATCCAACTTGTTGTAAACAAACCGTTTTCATTCTTCCCCACCTTGTCTGAGGCCAAGCCCGAAGCTTTTTTCCGCCTTTTGTCCGTCCGGTTCTCCGACTCCCGTTTTGACTGTAAAAAGAAAGGGTTGGCGTTCATCGACCTCCAGTGGCACATCTCATGCTTCTATTGCCGATGGTTGATCGGCGAAGACAATTGGCCGGCAAAAAAATGCCACTTACGGATGGACACCGCTGGGTTGAAGGAGGACGCAATGGGCAGTCAAAAGCAAAAGAACAAAGGAGTCAGTCGGCGCGATTTCATGAAGGCCACGGGCGGGATGGCCGCCGCGGCCGGCATGGCCGGCGGCGGTTTGCTCCTGGGCAGCAAAAAGGCGTTTGCGGCCGAAATGCCGGAAAAGTGGGACGAGACCTTCGATGTGATCGTCGTCGGCAGTGGTTTCGCGGGGCTGGCCGCCGCCTATGAAGCGAAAAAGGCGGGTGCCTCGGTGGTTGTGCTGGAAAAGATGCGGACCCCCGGCGGCAACTCCATCATCAACGGCGGGGTGGTGGCCGCGGCGGGTTCGCCGTTGCAGGCAAAAGCGGGCATCCAGGATTCGCCGGAGATCCTGTTGCAGGACATGCTGGCGGCCGGTCTCCATCTCAATCACTTGCCATTGGCCCGGATTGTGGCCCAGGAATCCAACAACATGGTGCAGTGGACCATCAACGAGCTGGGGGTCAAGTACAAGGACGGGGTGACCCAGGAGGGCGGCCACGCCGTACCGCGCATGTACAGCACATACAACCAGAGCGGCTCGGCCATTGTGGAGCAGCAGCTGGAGAAGCTGGCGGCCTTGGGGGTCGTGCCCCGGACCGGGATATTGCTCAAACGCATACTGCGGGACAACGACGGCCGCATCAAAGGGGTCGAAGTGCGCGAAGGGTACCTTTTTCCAAAAGAGGGAAGCGGCCGGCAGCAATTCATCAAGGCCCGCAAGGCCGTGGTGCTGGCCACGGGCGGCTTCGGCAACGATGTGGCATTTCGTTCCGTGCAGGATCCCCGGCTGACCCAGGAGCTCGAGAGCACCAATCAACCCGGCGCGACGGCCGAGGCGTTGCGCGAGGCTTTCCGGATCGGGTGCACGCCCGTCCAGCTTTCCTGGATCCAGTTGGGGCCCTGGGGCAGTCCGGACGAACGGGGCATGGGCCTGAACCCCTTTTTCGCCCAGTTGTGCTGCGCCATGTATGGTCTCTGGGTCGACACCTTGACCGGCAAGCGCTTCGTCAATGAGCTGGCGGACCGGAAGATTCGCGCGGATGCCATTATTCGTGCCGGCAACAAATGCATCGCCTTCACGGACGCCAAGGGTTACGCCCTCGGGCAAAAGGCCCTGGGGGAAATCATGAACCGGTTGATCGACAGAGGGGTGGTCAAGCGCCATGAATCCCTGGAGGCGATGGCCGCGGCCTACGACATGCCGCTCGCTCCGCTGCAGGAAACCATTCAACGCTTTAATACATCGGTCGCCGCAGGCAAGGACGAGGAGTGGGGCCGCTATCTTCAGAAAGATCAATTTCCCCTGGAAACCGCCCCCTACTATGCTTCGCGGCTCATGCCCAAGGTGCATCACACTATGGGCGGGGTGCGCATCAACACCGATGCCCAGGCCCTGGATGTCGAAACCGATGCCCCCATCCCCGGGCTCTATTGCGCGGGTGAGGTGACGGGCGCTGTCCACGGGGCGGTGCGCCTCGGCAGCTGCGCGGTTGTGGACTGCCTCACCTTCGGCCGCATCGCCGGGCGCCAAGCCGCCGCCGAAAAGCCTTGGGGTTAACGATCGGAAGGTCTGGGAGGGGTGTTCGCTGAAGGGCCGCTCCCCGACCCCTGTATTAATCCGCTGCATGGGAGAGCAAGGCATGCCGCAACTGTGTTCATTGGTCCGCCGGCGCAAGTTTGACGCATTGCGCAGGCGGACTATGGCATTGACTCTGTTTCTGGTCGTTCTGCTGGTCTGTGCGATGGTCGCTGATTCCCAATCCCGGGACGAACAAGCCCGGCCCGGGGATTGCGTTGCTTGTCACGGCCGGGCCGATGTACTGCCCAAGAATCATGTGCCCACGGCATCGATGGATGCCGCGGATTGCCGCGCGTGCCACGCAAAGGGTTCGCCGTTGACTTTGGTCGCCAAAATACCCCTGGGCCACCTGCATCAACTCCACGGCATTACTTGCAACCAGTGTCATCCGCAAGGCACGCTTGCGGGACCGCTGACCACGGAGCAGTGCCTGGCATGCCATGGCAGTTTGGAAGAAGTGATCGCCCGAACGGCGACCACGCGACCCCACAATCCCCACGGTTCTCCCCACGGTAAAACCTACCTGGCTTGCGACTTGTGCCATCATCAGCACACATGGTCGGAAAACTTCTGCCTGTTGTGCCATGACTTCGAATACAGGGTTCCATAATGCCCCTCGCCGACTTGATGCATGCGCCGGCGCATTTGTCGAATTGGTGATGTCATTCCGAGCCTCAGCTTCCAAATCAATCTTTTCCGACGGTTTCCCCACGTAGGGCTTGCCTTCCGGTCGTCGGCGCGTAAATATACCTTCATGCTGGTGAAAAGCATCGCCCGTTTGAACGCAGTCGTCGGCGGGTTGACCGGCAGCAATTAATTAAGGATCGAGGAGTGTTTCCATGATTCTGCGAGTCGACCATGTTGCCTTGAAATTTCACGAGCACATCCCACGGACCTCGACCCGATCTCCCTAAGCCCTCAACCTAAGGTTGACAGGCATTACCATGTTCATTATCATGGTAATGAATAACCATCAACCAACGGAGGCCAACATGCCTGCTGCCTTGAAATCAGAGCGAATAACCATTCTAGGGACTTCGGACTTCAAAGCGTACCTGTTCCAGGAGGCGAAAAAGGAAGGCATCAGTGTGTCCGAGTTGGTTCGGCAGCGCTGCGAGGGTAAATCCGCGGAAGGCCGGGAGGAGGCAGAGGTGCTGGCGGATATGGTCAAAGAGCTACAGAACGCGGTGACCAAAGCCGAAGCCTCCCTGAACAAAGGATTGAAGGACGCCGCGGAGTTTCTCGAAGAGCTGCGAAAAAGGAGGTCGACTGATGGGAATGTTTAAGGACGCGATGTCGGCCGTCAAAGCGGCACTGGTGCTGGCGGAAAAAGTCGATCAAACAGGCGCTACCCTATCCGAGCTTGTCGCGGAATTGCGGGACCACGATCGGAGATTGGTCCGATTGGAAACCATCGTCGAATTTTCAACGAAACAGATTAAGGGGAGATAGCCCGTTGGTATGATTCAATTGGCGCCCTGTATCTGAAATGCAATATACACCCGGCTTTGGTCCCAGCCCCGAACATGCCGCAAATGTCACCCCTGCCCGCTACCTTTGATCAAACGACCAGGTTGAGATGGCACGTTTTGATACACATTCTCCATTCATGGACAAGGGGAAGGCGTAATGACGCATAACACTTGTGCTTGTGGCGCGCGGCTTTAGAACCGTTTCCGTAATTGGGATTGACAATACAGCGGCCCTTACCGTACCTTGCCTCCGAAATATTCCGAGACGCACTTCTTTCACACATGCGCGAAGGGGATTCATTAATATGATGAGCCGCCGGCACCGATCGATCATCACCCTGTTGCTGCTAATGGTTTTCGGTTGCGGCGGCAGCGGCGGCGCTTCGGATGATCACCAAAGCAAGAAACTGCAGCAGGCACTGGACCAATGCGTCGCCACAACCGGCATTCCCGGGGTAACCGCCGCCGTAGACTTTGGCGACGAAGTCTGGCTCGGCGCAAGTGGGTACGCTGATGTGGACGCCGCAAGGGAGCTGCTGCCGGACGACCAGATGCTTATTGCAAGCATCACCAAGACTTGGGCAGCGACATTGGTGATGAAGCAGGTTGAGTTGGGAACGCTCGGTTTGGACCAGACGCTGCAAGCGCTTCTGCCAGACAGCGGTATTCCCCATGCCGCTGACATCACGCTGCACATGTTGCTCGTGCATACCGCCGGTCTCTATGACTTTTGCAATGAAAGCGAGGCCTTCGCTCAGGCCATGTCCGCCGACCTTCAGCAGGAGATGAGTGAGAGCCAAATATATCAGTGGATTCGCAGCGGTGAACCGCGGGAACCGGGCGAACAATGGCACTACAGCAACTCCAATTATTATGTCTTGGGCCCAATTCTTGAGCGCGCTACAGGCCGTAGCGTTGACGAGCTCTTTTACGAATATATCGCGGAGCCGCTGTGGTTGCAGCGATCACGTCTGGAAAGATCCGGTGCTTTGGAGGAGCCATATGTGCGCGCCTATTACTACAACCCTGAGCAAGCGACGATCGAGGATGCCGCCGGGTGGAATCGGTCGTGGGATTGGTGCGCGGGGTCAGGCGTATCTTCCGCCAGGGATATGGTGGAATTCGGACGAGCACTATTCGTTGGTGAAATTGTCTCGCCCCGGATCCTGGATTTGATGACTGTCAAGCATGCGCATGCGGTCGCGGCACAATGGTACGGCTATGGCATGTTCATCAATCCCATGCTTGAAGATTACGGCGGGCCGATCTTCTGGCATGGCGGAGATGGGGCGGGGACGACAACCATCCTGGCTTATGTGCCAGGGCTCGACGTCACTGTCTTCATAGGCATCAACCGTATGGATCTCTCAGACCCCCCGCCGGTCGATGCTTATGGGGCCAAGATGGAACTGTTCAAGCGCTTCGGCCGGATTCTTACCGGAAAGGAATAACACGCCGTTTGGCTTGCCGACTTTCCGCGTTTTTCAAGGTGTGCGCCCCCTGCCAACGGAAATGCCGGCGTCAGGAGCAGCACCCCTATTAAGATTGCTAAAAATCAGCCTCTTGCCTGACCATGCGAACATAGAAAACAGGTTCTCGTCGGCCCCCTGCGCCTGCGACCGTGTGCCGGCAAACAAACCGTTCGCACAATTAACCGCAAAAGGAGCCTCTGCATGCCATCACTCGGATGGATTCGATCGGCACTGTTCGTTCCCGGCAACCGCCCGGACAGAATCGATAAGGCCATCAAAACCAAAGCCGATGTCGTGATCATCGACTTGGAAGATGCTGTTCCGGTATCGGAAAAAGCTGCGGCCCGAAAGATTGTGGCCGAAAAGCCGGGATCCATCAGCGCTCACAAGGTGATTGTTCGAACCAATGGCATAGGCACTCCCTTTTTCAAGGACGATCTTGAGGCGGTGCTGGTGCCCGGCATCAAAGGGTTGATTATTCCCAAGGTGGATGACGAAGCGTCCATATCCCGTCTGCACGAACAGATGTGTGCCATCGAACTGCAACGGTCGATGCCAACCACACCCGTCATCATCATGGTTGAATCGGCCAAGGCCGTGGTCAATATTCATCGGATAGCCTGTTTTCGTCCAAGCCCTGCGCGACTACTCTCGTTTGCCTTCGGCGCGGCCGACTACACCTATGATCTTGGGATATCCATCAGCGAAGATGGCCGGGAGCTGATCTATCCCCGGTCTCGCCTTGTGGTCGCCAGCCGGGCTGCCGAATTGCCCGCGCCGCTGGACACCCCTTACATGGAGAACCTCAAAGATATGCAGGCGCTGGAAAAAGACGCCTTGCGGGCCAAACAGCTGGGCTTGGGCGGAAAACTGTGCCTTCATCCCAACCAGATCGAGATCGTCAACCGCATTTTCAGCCCGAGTGCTGCCGAGGTTCAACTGGCTCGGAAGATCGTTGAGGTGTTCGAAGAAGCACACAAAAATGGCGTCGGTGTGATTCAGATGGACGGCAAGTTCATCGACAAGCCGGTTTTCGAGCGGGCCAAACAGATTCTTGCCTCCGGGCGATCTGATTCTTTGTAAAGGTGGTGGCCCCCCTTGTCTCCGGGGATGCGGATTCCATCGTATGCATTGCCGTCCCCACATAACCCGGGCCAAACGCATTTGCGGGTTGCTATTTGGCGAAGGAATTGAATATCATTCGCTAAATCATTCAATTCTTTATCGGGAGGTGGTTATGTCCGATGCTTCCATGTTAAAGACAGACAGAGGCAAGATGAATTCACTCTACGAAATGGCAGGTTTCTGCGAAGATCCAAGGGACAAGGACTTGATTAGTGAGGCCAAATGGCTGCTGGAAAGTCAATTTATGGTGATCATTGCCGCTTGCGAAAAATATAATGACAACATTGCCAATTGGGAAGAATATGTCAACAACACCGTCATTCCACGTGTGGTTGGACTACTGAAAGATAAGCTAAGTGCCGACTCGGAGAAGGTCGGAGCGGTGATTCAAGGAGTTGTCAACTCGCTTCAAATCAAGTTGGATGAAGAAAAATCGCGCCTCGAAAAGCTCAAGGATAATATTCAGTTATTGGGGGGGTCTATACAGTAAAGGCACCCGATTTGAATTTGTGACATGATTGATCTGCCAGGATGGTAATCCTACACCAGGAGTTTAGGGGTTAAACCAACACATTGGACGATATCCGATATCATCACAGGCAGTTATGTCGCCAGGGACTGTAAGGCCCCACTGGTATCCACGTAGTGCCCGAAGGCCGATAGGGCTTCGGCTTGGGTCTTCGTCGGGATCTCCATTCGGCGCTCAGGATTTCTCGCACCGGCACGCAGCAGCAACACCGAATACAGGTGGCGCATATCATCCATCACATCTTCCGCCGACCGGTTGATGCCGGCAGCGTTCAGCTTGAGTTCGATCATCCGCAGATAGGTCATGGCCACGATACAGGTAAACAGGTGGCAGCGTATCTTGCTGTCGGTCCAGTGCCGGATCGGTTGCATGGCCACAAGGTCGTTGTCC
Organism: Desulfatitalea alkaliphila; assembly: GCF_022968795.1. Taxonomy (GTDB): domain Bacteria; phylum Desulfobacterota; class Desulfobacteria; order Desulfobacterales; family Desulfosarcinaceae; genus Desulfatitalea; species Desulfatitalea alkaliphila. The sequence continues at coordinate 4,363 of NZ_JALJRB010000009.1, read as the reverse complement.
TTGCTCAGACGAAAACGGTCTTCGACCTGCCAGCGATCCAGGCTGGCTTCCACGATCTGGGCCGTGGTCCAGTCCGTGTTGTCGGTGATGATGATGTTCTTGCCAAAAAGAGCCATCTTGCGCTCCACGCGCACGGCATCCTTTCGAAAGCTCATGGACAGTCCATCGGCGGAGGTCGAAAACTGCAAATGGTATAAATCGGTCGGCAGGTGCAGTTGTTCGCACAACCGGATGTAGCATTCCTTTATGGCGTCGGGATTTCGCCAGTGGGGCTTGTTTTCACGTACCTTGGCCCGCATGGAAAGCAGCTGCTCGCGAATCGTGTCAAGTTTGCATTCAAGGGTGTAGGTTTGCTTGCGGGCCGTGGCCGGGTTGTAGGTGATCACCACCGCCCGCTGCTTGCCCCAGTACTCACCCTTGGTGCGATGCACCAGAATGCGATCATGGGCCTTGTCCTGTTGCACCAGTTTTTGATTCTTGGCCGTTTCGGCCACCTCGAACTGATCCAGGCCGATTGCGGCCAGCTCTTGGGCAAAGTATGTGGAATAGCTGGTGACAAAGTGAATGCGTGCATGCTCATCAATCCACGCAAAGTTGCCTTCCGAGTTCATGCCCTTGTCGATGACCACCGTGAGACGCTCTTTGGTCCGGTTCAGCCCGCAGGCCACGGCGAACATGCGGTCCATGACCGCCTCGAACTGACGGCTGTCATGCAGGTTGCCCGGGTAGGCACAATAGTACAAGGGCAGGCGCGAGTTGCGCGCGACCAACAACCCGAGACCGATTTGGCGCAGGTGATGGCGCCCTTCCTTGTTCTTGCCCCGACGGGCAAGCTCCGAGTTGGTATGACTGGCCATGAAGGTGTAGTAATTGGTGGTGTCAAACAGCAGACAATCGGCTTCCGGCGCCTGTCATTTCGATCTATCATGGCGAATGATCGATGTGTTGACATGGCCCCTAATACGTGTATATTCACCTTTTATGGAACTCAAAGACAAGGACAAGGAACTTAAACGGAAATGCTGGGAAGTCGCTGGCACATGTGTTGCGGGCAACCTGCGCAGAGTATCACGGGCGGTTGCCAAAGTTTATGACGTAGCTTTGAAACCTTCGGGGTTGCGGGGAACCCAGTTCAATCTGATGACGGCCATCATCATTATGGGTCCTGTGGCCATTTCGAAGCTGGCCGAGGTGCTTGCGATGGATAGAACCACGCTTACCCGCAACCTGGGGCCCCTCCAAAAGCAGGGTCTGGTTGATATCTCTGCGGGTGATGATCAGCGCACCCGCATCGTTGAGATGACCCTTGAGGGCAAGCAGATATACCAGCAAGCACTTCCTTTGTGGGACAAGGCACAGAACGAGATGGCAGGCAAACTGGGCAAAGATCGAATCAAATCGTTGCTGGTGGATTTGAAGGCCGCGGCCAAGGTCGTCGGGTAAAAAATTTTCTTGATATGTGTGCATATACACGCAAATACGGGTGCGCTGAAGAACTTTCAAGATAGCACCAACCTGATTGGTTAACCCAGAAGGGGGAGATGATGGGGGAAAATGTATCCGCGGTAGAAACAAAGTTGCCTATCGATCCGGTTCCCATCCGAGTTCGGCCAAAGAGAAACTTGACGGACGATCTTCTGGAAGGGCCGATCCTACCCTTGTTGATCCGCCTGGCAAGCCCAAATGTTCTGGCTTTTTTCATCCAGTCAATGGTCAGTATTGCTGAAGTCTGGTACGTCGGGCAACTGGGCACCCTGTCTCTGGCGGGTTTGGCGCTTGTGTATCCGTTGTTGATGCTGATGCAGATGTTATCCGGTGGCGCGCTGGGTGGAGCAGTGGCATCCTCGGTTGCGCGATCCATCGGCGCAGGACGCACTGACCGGGGTCAAGCTCTTGTATGGCATGCCCTGGTGCTCGCCTTGGCGGGGGCTGGTATTTGCAGTGCCCTCTATTTTTGGGGCGGGCATGCTCTATTGAAGCTGCTGGGAGGCCGTGGACAGATCCTGGCCGAAGCCCAAGCCTATGCCGTCGTGCTGTTTTCAGGCTGTGTCCTGATTTGGACCACCAACATCCTTGCCAGCATCTACCGCGGCATCGGCGACATGAAATTGCCCTCGATGGTTCTGGTACTAGGCGTCTTTATTCAGATTCCCCTGTCCGGTACGCTGATCCTTGGGTGGGGTCCCTTTCCCCGCCTGGGGGTTCCCGGCGCGGCGGTATCGGCCGTATCTTCTGCGGCAATCATGACGGCTCTTCTGCTTTGGCCGCTAATTTTCAGGGATATAGTTGTTAAACTACACATCTCAGCACTTCGACTGCAAAAGGATCTGTTCAGGGATATCCTGCGGGTCGGTCTCCCGGCATCGGTTTCCCCTGTACTTTCGGTACTGACCATTGTTGCCATAACAGGCCTTGTCGGCCGTTTTGGTCCGGCTGCCCTGGCCGGCTACGGAATCGGCGCACGTTTGGAATTCTTATTGATTCCGCTCATTTTTGGAATCGGGGCTGCTCTGACCGCCATGGTCGGCGTCAATATGGGCGCCGGAAAACTGGACCGTGCACTGCGCATCGGCTGGACAGGTGCGGCTGCTGCCGGTCTGCTGGCAGGCACCATCGGTCTGGTACTGGCAGTCCGGCCTGAATGGTGGGTGGGGTTGTATACCGAAGATCCGGCGGTGCTCGCATCCGGCTCACTGTATCTTAGGATCGTCGGTTGCGTATATGTGTTCCAGGGTGTCGGCCTTTCCCTGTATTTTGCATCCCAAGGCGCAGGCACAGTGTTCTGGCCGGTTGCTGCCGGGGTCCTGCGAGTAATTGTCGCCGTGGGCGGCGCACTTGTCGCGGTGCTGGTGTTGGGCATGGGATTGAAGACCCTTTTGTTTCTCACGGCCGCAGGAATGGTCGTGTTCGGCTCTGTTACCGCCCTGTCGGTATTGTTCGGGGCTTGGGGAAAACCTCGTTCATAGGCGGCCGATAAAAAACATCTTTTATCAAAGGAGACCCGAATGAGTCACAAGGTCATCTCAAGCATTGAAGTAAAGAACATGTGCCTTGAAGCCGGTGCGGATGCCGTCGGTATAATTGATATCGAGCGCAAAGGAATCGCCACGGAGCGGGCCGGCATTGAGCGCGTGTACCCGAAGACCAAAAGTATCATTGCTTTTATGCGCGCTGCCAATCGGGAAAACGTTATAAGCGAGGCGCGGTACGTGGCCAATGACGAGCTTCACCGCACCGGCGATGAGGTCACGCAGATTTCGCGGTGTGTCATTCGGCAATTGAATCGATCAGGCGTCCGCGGCGCATATGTCAACGAATCCTGGCCCATGGATATGAACCGATGGCCGGGCAAACTGTGGGATGTCAGCCATAAGACAATTGCAGTTGAAGCGGGTTTGGGGCACATGGGTTTGAACCGTTTGGTTCTTCATCCTGAATACGGATCTTGCATTTCGCTCAATTCGCTGCTGATCGACGCCGAAGTGGATGATTATGACCACCCGCTTGAAAAAGGCCCTTGCATCGAGTGCAAACTCTGCGCTGCAATTTGTCCGACCGGTGCCATAAGCATTGATAAACCTTTTGATCCAATGGCTTGTATGACGCACTGCTACAGAGAGAATATGATCGGCTTTCAAGACTGGATCGATGCGATGATTTCCTCCACCAGCATGGATGAATATCTCAATCGATTCAGGCAGGACGAAACGGCAAGCATGTGGCAATCGCTTTCGTTCAAAATTCAATGGAAATGTGGTTACTGCATGGCTGTTTGCCCTGCGGGCAGCGATGTGTCGGACCAATTTCTACGCAGCCGCAAGCTTTACATGGACGATATATTCAAACCCCTGAAGGAGCGCAAGGAGCCTGTCTATGTGCTTCAGGGCAGCCCCTCCGAGAAAATAGCCGCAAAAAATAAAGCAAAAAAAGTTCGTGTCGTTAAACCATTTATAAAAAGACCGATTTCATAGAAAAAAAGGAGTGATCTCGTCCTTCACAGTCGGCATGGTGCATAGCTTGCCAGCGAGGGAATAAGGCCCGTGATCAGATGCAGCCGATATCACGGGTTCTCCCATCTTGAGATGGCCATACCATGATGCCGAAATTGTTGATGTGGTTGTGGAGGCTGGGAGAAGTGTACTGGTCCATGCAACAGGACCGCCGGCAAGGGTTGTCGCCGTCGCCGTGGCCGCAGGCGTGGTGGCCGTTTCTGTTGGGGTGGGCTACGGCATATACCGCGGCGGTGCAGCGCTGCTGCGATGGTCTAAAACAGCGGAGTAGGGAGTTGGGAAAACGGGGCTCCTGCAGGGTTTTGTGCTTGGTGGGGGCCTTGTTATCTGGGGAACCCTTTTGTTTAGGTTGG
>NZ_JALJRB010000089.1 GCF_022968795.1 Desulfatitalea alkaliphila | reverse complement strand
GGAGGGAAGTTGGGGACGTACGTCAGAAATTCAGCTTTTGCCATTGTGCTCCATTTTGATACAAATTGCAGGAAAGTAGGGGACGGGAAAGTAGTTCACGAAGTCGGGGGCGTACCTCACAAATTCAGTTTGGGGTCTATTTTTGGTTTCTCGCCGCTGGTATTTCGCTGCAAAATTTCAGATTGGTTGACAATTATTGCATAGCTGCATATTGTTTATATAACTGCAATAACGGAGATATGCAACATGAAATCTGAAAGTGTCGTTGTTTCGAAAAGAGGCTACATCGTCCTGCCTGCCCAAATTCGCCGGGAGATGAATATCAAACCCGGCAGCAGGGTCCTCATCCACAGAGAAAATGATCGACTGACACTTGAAACAGTGGAATCTTTTACGCATAAACTAGAGGGCCTTACGCAGCACACCATAGGGGATACACCGGAAAAAGTTGACGCCTTCATTGATTCGGAACGGAAAGATAGAACCGATGATTGACGATAAAACATTGAAAAAGTCTGTCCGTGGCAGAAGAATACTCGTCGACAGTAACATTATCATCTATTTGACTGAAATGACGGAGCCATACCACCACCTGTCGCGGGAACTCTTTGCCATGATAGAAGGTGGGAACGCATCAGCCGTTTTTTCGATACTTTCTGTTGCCGAGGTCATGCAAGGGCCTCTCAGGGCCGGCAAATCCGATATAGCCGAGG
>NZ_JALJRB010000088.1 GCF_022968795.1 Desulfatitalea alkaliphila | reverse complement strand
CGTTCTGTCCCAAATTCTGCAAGTTACTCACTGTGCGCCGATTCCTAAAACATCGTTGACAAAAGGCACACATTGGCTTATATTTCAACCATGAAATATTTGACTTGGAACCTGGAAAAAAATGAGCTGCTAAAAGCAGAAAGGGAAATTTCCTTTGAGGAGATTGCATTGTTGATTGAGGCTGGGAATATTCTTGGAATAGAGGAAAATCCAGGACGTCCTAATCAAAAAATATATATTTTGGAAATCGATAATTATGCTTACATCGTCCCTTTCGTTGAAAGTGAGAATGAAATTTTTCTCAAAACAGCTTTTCCAAGTCGAAAATACACAAAGCGTTTTGGTTTAAAGGGGGAATTATGAAAAAATTGAACAAAAAGGCATTTGAGCCATTAGATAAGGAAGAAAGCGATTTGATGAAATCACTCGAAAATGATGAGTGGAAGCCTGTTAAGGATCTCAAGCAACATAAAAAGGACGCTGTTGAAGCCGCTCGTAATACACTAAAAAAGGAAAAACGCATTAATTTGCGCTTATCTCAAAAAGATTATCACCAAATCCAGATAAAGGCAGTTCAGGAAGGTATTCCTTATCAGACGCTTATTTCAAGTATTATCCATAAGTATTTAAACGGCTCATTATCGCAGAAGCAATAATAGGAAACAGAACCTTGGTTTTCACCGGATCGCTGATAGATCGTCGCGCCCGGTGAAACCAT
>NZ_JALJRB010000087.1 GCF_022968795.1 Desulfatitalea alkaliphila | reverse complement strand
GTTTGGCATAGGCCGGGCGTTGAACGTGGCGCCGGCGCTCTTTGACATGACCGTGTTCGGCCGCAAGCAGCCGGTACATGGTGCGCACCGAGCACAGATACAGCCCCTGGTCGAGAAGACGGGCGTGGATCTGATGCGGTGCCATATCGACAAAGGGTTCGCTGTACAACAGGTCCATCACGCGCTCTTTCTCCTCGGTGCTCAGGGCCAGAGGGGATCGGCGGTTCGAAGGACACGGGCAGGCCGCACCATCGTTGCGTTGCTTGTGGCGATAAAAGCTGGAGCGTGCAACGTCCAAGGCATCGCAGGCGGCTACCGCGCCGATATCGGCGGCCAGCTCAGCAGCAGCGTCCATTATTTGCCGCCCTCCTGGCTGTGGTCGATCTCCAGGATCTGCGAAATTTTTTTTTGAACCTCGATGATGCGCTCGGCCCGCCACAGCTTTTTGCGCAGCTGATCGTTTTCCTTTTGCAGCTTGGCCAGTTCGCCAGCGAGGGGATTTTTCTCAATTGGCTTTCGGCCTCGTGTTTTGGGCGCCATGGCATCGAGCAGCCCTTGCTCGCGGAGTCGTCGCCAACGGGTCAAACTCGATGAGTAGAGGCCTTCTCTGCGCAGCAGTTGGCTGACTTGCCGGGAGGTTGTGCACCGATCCGCCTCGGCAAGAATCCGCAGCTTGTATTGAGCAGTCAGCTTGCGCCGGGGCTTTTGCGCGGGCACCTGAGGATCGG
>NZ_JALJRB010000086.1 GCF_022968795.1 Desulfatitalea alkaliphila | reverse complement strand
GGCCGTGCCTTGCGGCGTCTGCGCGCCGACTGGCGACACGCCTACGGTGTCGATCCCTGGCTGGTGGAAACTTTCGTGGACAGCCGGCGGTTTCACGGGGGCTGTTACCGGGCGTCCAACTTCATCGTGCTTGGCCAGACCAGCGGCCGGGGTCGCATGGATCGCAACCATCAGCGTCATGGGGCGCAGGTCAAAACCGTGATGGTCCATCCGCTGGTAAAGGATGCGCGACAAAGACTGACAGCCGGACGCGCGGGGGAGTAAGGGGCGATGAATGCAACGGCTGTATTGTCGTCCCGGGAGCGACTGTATGACCGGTCCAGGGAAAAATTCGAGCAAATTGTCGCACGGCTTTGCAGCCGGGAGGTTTGCCAAATGACCCATAGTGAAATTGAGCGCGAACTTGAACAGATGGGCCGCGAGCTGCTGCGCAAACTGCTTGAAGAGCATCTGCAATCCCGCGGTCCCGGACAAACCAATCTGCCTGTAACGGGCGCGGACGCGGTTGACAGGCCTTGCGTGCGGCTTCATAAACGGGAGCTTGAGACGATTTTTGGCACTGTCCCGGTAGAGCGTGCCGGGTACTACAGCAAGGAGCAGGGCCCGAGCCTGCACCCGCTGGATGCCGAGCTGAATCTGCCGGAACAAAAATACTCGCTTGAGCTTTGCCGTCGGGTTGCCGAAGAAGCCGCCAAGAACTCCTTTGACGAAACGTTTGAGAGCATCGGCAAAAACACCGGCGCTCATGT
>NZ_JALJRB010000085.1 GCF_022968795.1 Desulfatitalea alkaliphila | reverse complement strand
CCTTCATCGATAGGCACAACTCTGCATGAAAATCTTATCCGGAGACGCCGAAGTGCGCATTATGACCGTACTGGCACAGAGATTTTTCGCTGATTTTGGTACACTTTCTCACCGGCGTTACCAGTATTCCTCTGGATCAAGCTTGACAAAAAATTTAGGCCATGAAAAAGCTATCCCCGCAATTATAAGATGAACACCGATTTTCGTAACACACATTCAAGCCTGCGACATTGAAACTTTATCGTCTGGATCGTCTGGCAGGGGGCCGCACGTTAATAATGTTATACGCAATGACGCTGTATTGATTTTATGGAATAGTTAAAACATGTAGTTTGGATGCATGAGGGTCGTTGAAAGAATTCGAAAATACATATAAAATGCAATAATAACAAATGCAAAACTATGGACGGCCATTTACTTGGAAGAAAACAGGCAAAAAAGTTATCATGTTTTATGTATTTTATAGTTGACTTTGAAAACGTCATACCATATAACACAAAGCATGCGTGATGCCAAATTTTTTCTTCATCCCCGATTCGAGTGGCAATGCCGGTACGAGGCGCTGAGGGCAATGTTCGTGGATCGGCTGCCCCACAAGGTCGTCGCGGATAAATTCGGGTACACGCCCGGGTACACGCGTCTTTTGCGGCATCAATTCGTTCACGGCAAAATCGACCTTGCAGAGCCTGTCGCGCAAGGGGCTGTCCAGCGTCGCCGCGTTTCGGCTCAAGTTCGGACAAAGATTGTCGACTGGCGAAAACAGATGCTTTCCGCGGGACAGATTGTGGAGCTGCTCAGCGAAGATGGTGTTGAAATTTCGGTG
>NZ_JALJRB010000084.1 GCF_022968795.1 Desulfatitalea alkaliphila | reverse complement strand
TACAGAAGATATGAGGTACTCGATCAAATAGAGAAACAAGGATTGGTTGTTGAAGTCACCAGTGCCCAAGCGAGCATGTACCGAGCGCTCAAATGGACGCTGCGGTCTTGAAGTAGCAGATATCTTTCGACGGTACGGCGCACAATATCGATCTGACCACAACCTGACGCCCAAGCAGCACGCAGCCATGTTTGACATCGAGCATTGCCGAACCAGTTATTTTGGTTACCACGTTGACGCATGCGACGCGTGCGACTGGACGGAGCGCTCCCACAATTCGTGCCGCAATCGAAACTGCCCCAAATGCCAGGGCATAGCAAGAAGAAAATGGGTGGCCGCCCGCCTTGCCGATCTATTACCCGTGCCCTACTATCACAGCATCTTCACCTTGCCACACGTGATCAATCCGCTGGTGCCGTTCAACAAAGCGCTGCTGTACGAGATGATCTTCGATAGCGCATCGCAAGCCCTGCTGCAATTCGGCCGTGATCCCAAATGGCTGGGCGCACAGATCGGCTTTTTCGGTATCCTGCACAGCTGGGGCAGCAAAATGTGGAGCCACCTTCACGTTCATTTCATCGTGCCCGCCGGCGGCGTCGATGCCAACGGCCATTGGGTCGAACCCAAATACAAGGGCCGGTTTCTGTTTCCTGTGCGGGCCGTATCCCAAGTCTACCGGGGCAAGTTCGTCCAGCGGCTCAAAAACGCCTATTATCAGGGCCGGTTGGTGTTGCCCGAGGGCTACCGGCATTTGGCCGATCCCAAGCAGTTTGAGCGTTTTGTGGATGCGCTGGTCGGCCGCGACTGGAACGTGCATATCAAGCGGCCCTTTTCCACGCC
>NZ_JALJRB010000083.1 GCF_022968795.1 Desulfatitalea alkaliphila | reverse complement strand
ATAGGCCGGCGGCAGATCCGTGGCCGCATAGTCGGCGAACCATTTGCGCAGCAGCGCAGGCATCGCAGGTTCGCTCGCGCACTGCGCAGCAGCACACGGGTTTTCGGGGGCGATCAGCTTTCGCATACCGCAAGCATTCTTGGTTTTGTCCAAAGGCAGCAGCCGGGCAAGGGGCGCTTCGGTGTCGGTATCGACCAACGTCATGCGGCTTTTGTCCCAGCCGGCGGCACGCAGGATCACCCGGCGCATATGGGCAAAACGCACCGGCAGTTCGTAGCGGATGCCGTCGACGACCACGGTGGCATCACTGCGCCGGGGGGTTCTTGTGATCCGGCGGGTGAAGGCGCCGCGCAAAAAGTCGCTCTCAGGAGTCGGCCGGGACACATCCGGGCCGCTGAGCATGCGCTGCAAGGGGCTGGTGCCGATCTCCCTGTGCACCCTGCGATGATAGTCTTGTTCCACCCAAGCCTGAGCGGCCTGGTTGACAAAGGCAAGCGTCAGATCCGGCAACCCGCGCAAAAGTTCCATCAAACGACTTTCCAGCCGGCCCCAGAAGGTCTCCTGCTTCCCGTTCTGGTACTTATGTGGTTGATCACATAAGTACCATTATGTGGCCTCCAAAAATATGTGGCCGTTAACCCAATAAGCGAGCAAAAATAATATCGTGATTTGGTTGGAGGCCACATAACATTTCACCTACAGACTGCGTAGAAAATCCATCAGGTCTGCTCGATGTCGCCATGGTTTGATCTTGGTTGTTCCTGTTTGCGGTGCGCAGGTGGCCAGCGCACGAGTTTTGGTTTCAAGGTCTGTTTTGATGTGGTCAAGAAAAAAAGTACAC
>NZ_JALJRB010000082.1 GCF_022968795.1 Desulfatitalea alkaliphila | reverse complement strand
CAGTTTTAAAAAATTGATGCGGCTTTTGCTTTGCGTGCTTTCAAAATAGGAAAACTGTTCATTGCCGATATGCGTGCAGTAACCGTTGCGGCCCATATGACGCGCGCCGGTGTCATCGACATTGATGTAGCTGGACACCTCAAGGCCGGTGGCAAGAATCTGATCCTTTTCCAAGTGGAAACGATCCTTTTCTTCAATCAGAAGCCTGTTGAGATGACCAGCGGAAATATCAATGCCTATTTCATGCAGTTGCTCAAGCAGCAGTGGTTGGGTGACATGGCAATGATAGTATTGGTACAACACAAAACGGATCAATTCAGGGCCGAAATGGCTGTTGTTCAAATTCGCCGGCAACTTGCCCGATACGTAAGCGCCATCAGGTGTTTCATACACCTTGAGTCTATAGCGGATATTGTACGGTTGCAGTTTCAGATCTTGCACCACCCAAGTATTATAGTATCTGAAGGTCGAACCGGGTGGTATGCACTCGGGCTCTATGGGCTTGGTGTCGCGGATCTCAAGTTGTGCGGTTTTAGGCCTTTTGGCAGATCCGGCTCTTTTTCCCTTTGATCCCTTCTTTTTCTTGGAACGCTTTGCTTCAAGACGGCTGGGCTGAATTTTGGGCCGGGGTGGCCGATTTTGCAACCGGGCGATTTCGTCCTTGAGCAGTTGGATTTGGGTAGCCATCTGATCGATGATCCGGGCTTGCTGATCGATGATGTCCAACAGCTGCCGCACAATCGGGGTCTGCTGCTCTTCTGGAATTTGTGGCATCAAAATGTGAGGTTTCATACTCAATAGGCATACTATGACCCCATCGAATTGTCCAGCGATTTTTGTGTGCTACCAGAATTTATTGAGAAGTTAC
>NZ_JALJRB010000081.1 GCF_022968795.1 Desulfatitalea alkaliphila | reverse complement strand
GCGATATCCCGCCAGTTGAACCACTCTTCCTCCGGGCGAATTTTCGACAGTTTGAAGGTTGCTGGAAGCTCCTTCTCGTATTCGCGCCAATTTGTAACCTCGTTGTAGCTCCGTGCATTCACACTTCTTTGCATTATTCGCTCTCTCATGCATGACGTGCTGACATCCACCTATTTCTATCTCCCATTCAGTCACGACAAAGCGCTTCCCGAAGCGCCCAACGTTGCGGCTTTGCGGCGAGCGAAGCGAGTCCGGCAACAGCCGCTTGCTAGCCATTCAAATACGAGAGCCCAAGTTCTGTTGCAGTTTCACAAAGACGACGATCAGCAGTCCACAAAACAACATTACCAAGAATTGCGGAAGCCAATAAATGAATATCTACATAGCCAAGGCCTCGCCCCATAAGCAAGTTCTTTTCAATAAAATAAAGAATTTCATTTGGCTCAAGAATTGGTGTAGAGGGCAACGCTTGTAGCAACATTAAAATTTCCGAACGGTTGGCAAGATTGCCGCATGCCAATTCTCCAATAATAAAAGGATGGCATGCGACCGATCCAGTGTTTAAATGATCAACAAGCTCCTGATCCATTTTTCTGAAATGGTGGATCCAAACACTTGTGTCTACAAGAATCATTTTAACACTCTGATCTTCGGCGTTTTGGCATATCAATGTTTTTTTCGCTTCCACCGAGTTCAGCCAAACGCCGGCTGCTCTCCAAACTGATCAGGGTCTCAAGTCCCTTACGAACCAAGGCCGTTTTTTCATTAATTCCGGTTAGTTTTGATGCCTTTTCGATAAGGGCATCTTCTATGTTTAACGTTGTTCGCATATGCGAGCTCCTTATTAAAATATGCGTTAAATATACATACCAATATGTATCAATGGTGTGGCAAAATGCAAGGATTTTTTGGGCTAACG
>NZ_JALJRB010000080.1 GCF_022968795.1 Desulfatitalea alkaliphila | reverse complement strand
ATATTAAAAATATGGTCCTATCTACCAAAGAAAGGTTACGTAAATGCGACGTCCTGGATGCCCCATTGTTTCGTTCTACGCAGATGGGCACCCGAGCATCGCATGATCAGCAAAAGCAGCATATCGACTACAGGTATTGGTATCATTCGGATCTTTTTAACACCGGATTTGGCAACCTTTTCAACTGCAACGCGTGGTTCCCAGCGAAAACCAAATTCGTTCAAGTACCGCGATAGATGCTTGGGCTCAGATAATGGAAAACGCCCATACGTGCCCGCTCAAACAGGGAGGAAAACGATTCGGCCGTATTGCAATGGATCTGGCCCCGACTGTACTCGCGCTTTGAATGGTTCACATGGGAGTGCGCAGGAAATTGACGACCGATTTTAAGATAGGACCGATGGCTATCACTCATCAAATGGGCACCTGTATCGATATGGCGGTCAATGATCGGTTGCAGTGTGGTAGCCTTTTCATTTTCAATGGAAACGGCCCGCACGGGGCCATGGCGCTCAACAGCGATCAATACTCACTGTTTGGCGGTGCCTTTGCCACGTTTATGGGCAACCCCTGGCATTGGCTCCGGAATGCCGCCAACGTACTTTTCATCAAGCTTATTATAGCTGAATTCGAGAACCTCAGCGTCTTCCCTAAATATTTTAAATTGAGTATAAAACATTGGAAATCCGAACGTTGCCGGCTTTGCGGCGCCGGCGAGCATAAGCCCCGGCTAATGATCAAGCATTGCTCCCGGCGTCAGCCAACAGCCGGTTGTTGGCCGCCATGCATGCCGCAGATTTCGTATACTTAACCACGCCCTACCGATATTCCCTCTGAACTTGCTCCAAGAAACCTCTCACCGCCTCGAACATTTGTGTCGCCCCCGGCTCCTCTATCGGCCAATGTCCGGCTCCCTCGAGGACGACCATTTCTTTGGCTGCTG
>NZ_JALJRB010000008.1 GCF_022968795.1 Desulfatitalea alkaliphila | reverse complement strand
CTTCCCGGTCACGGCATGCCGTGCCCCTATCGAGGGGGGTATTGCGCGATGCGTGGAAGGCTCTATCTGCGCAGGACCAAACGCTGCCCCGCGACACCCGTCTCCGTGCGAGAACAAACTTGGCCACATGCACGGCTGATAACAAAATAGTTCCGTGTTCGGCGCCACCACCCCCTGCTCGCCCACCACAGCCCCCTACAATCGACAGCATTCCTTGCATAAAACTTTAAACTTTACATTTTTAACTATCTCTGTCTCCATCTCTATCCCAAACTCAAACAACCCAACAAACGCTCTTCCAACCCAACCATTTTGCATTTCCAAGAACCGTACATAGTTTGCGTTCGTCTTTCACGAGCTCTTTCCGTTAAATAATACGCAAAGGAGGTCCACGATGAAATCGTTGTTGATATTGTTTGTTGTTTTTGCGATGGCGGCCACCGCCGGCGCCGATGGCCGATCGGTTACCTACCAGGTGGATGGTCTTGCATATGAAGGCTATTATATCAGCCCTGCGCCCGATGCACCGTTGGTGTTGCTGGTGCATGACTGGGACGGCCTGACCGATTATGAAGTCAAGCGGGCCGGGATGTTGGCGGAGCTGGGGTATGCCGTGTTCGCGGCCGACCTCTTCGGGGCCGGTGTGCGACCGACCAAAGTGGAGGATCGGCGGCAGCACACCGGTGAACTTTATCAGGATCGGGCAAAGATGCGCCGCCTGATGAACGGCGCCTTGGCTACCGCCAAGGCGCAAGGGGCCGATATTGGCAATGCGGTCGCCATGGGTTATTGCTTCGGCGGGGCGGCCGTTCTGGAATTGGCGCGCTCGGGCGCCGACTTGAAGGGCTTTGTTTCGTTCCACGGCGGATTGGGTACGCCCGAGGGGCAGGATTACAAGCAGACCAAAGGTCCGGTACTGGTGCTCCACGGCACCGCCGACACGGCCATCACCATGGCCGATTTCGCTCAGCTGGCGCGGGAGTTGGAGGAACAGGGCGTTGCCCACGAAATGATCAGCTACGGCGGTGCGCCCCATGCGTTCACAGTCTTCGGCGAGGAGCGCTACCGGGAGGATGCGGACCGCAAATCGTGGCAGCGTTTCAGCCGGTTTTTGGAGGAGACGCTGCGATAGGCATTCTTTACCCCGCCGATGCGATGCGATCGGGGAACACGGTGGAATGCCTGACGGTCCTCCACCGCGGTAGGCGAGCCGCTATGCCTCGCACCGCAGCGATGCGTCGATGCCTTCACTGTAGGGTGTCGCCTGCAGGCCGAAAGCGGACCGGATCTTCGTGCTGTCGAAGCGATAATCGAATTCGAACTGGTACATCATCTCTTCGTTTTCCCGCAGCACCAGGATGAAGACACCCATCAGTTTGAGCATCCAGCGGGGCGCCACCTGCAACGTTGACCGGGGCGGGCGCGTGCCCGCATTCACCTTCCGGCGCGCCGGAGGGGTCTATACGGTGTGGTCCAGAGGCGCGAACCGGCGTGCAAAGTCTTCGAAATCGGTCGGCGTGAGCAAAGCGCCAAGACGTTCGCCATGGCGGCTGCGCCGGCGATAGATCTCCAGGCACGCCTGGATGATCGCCAGCACCGTTTCGGCGTCGTAGATGCCGGGCAACTCCCGCGCCAACCGGGGGTGCCGACCCAGTTTGCCGCCCAGTTGCACGCGGTAGCCTTTGGCGCCTTCGGCCAGGGTGCCCGTGGGGCAGGCCTGCACGCACTGTCCGCAGGCGCAGCAACGCGCCGGATCGATCAGCGGTCGCGGGCCGTCCGTATCGACGCGCACCGCATCCTCTTGACATGATTGGACGCAGGCCTCGCATCCCGAACATTCCGCTGCGGTGATTTGGGGCAGGCAGGCAGCGATGATGCCGATGTCCTTGATCTGGGGCTGGGAGCAGGCATTGGGGCAATCGGCCAGGGCCACACGGATCTCGTGGTGAAATTTGAGGTCCGGGCCCACCCGTCGGCGCAGCAGGGACAGCAGGTCGGCCTTCTCCAAAAGGGTTTCCAGCCGTCCGGCCAAATGGTCACCGGCATCGATGCGATTGGGGCAGCCGGAAGGGCCGAAACAGGTTTCGAGCCGGTAGCCTTTGACCTCGGCGGCCATGCCGCTGAGATAGCGCTGCTGGGTGGCCTTGACCTCCGCCAGGGTGATCTGCGGGACCCCGGCCTTGCGGGCCTCCTTCTCCAAACGCGCCCTGACGCGCTTGCGTACGAAGAAGGGGACTTTCTGGATGGCTTCCTCCGCCTCCGGGCTCCATTGCATGTTGGCGATGTCCTCTCAATTCAAACGGTTGGTCCATGTGTTATGGATGGCTCACCGTTTTGGAAAACAGGTTGAGGACGACAACGCCGGCCACGATCAACGCAAGGCCGACGATGCCCGCAATGTCCAGGGCCTGCCCCATGAAGACCCAGGCGATCAGCGCGATCAAGGCGACACCCGCGCCGGCCCAGATGGCATAGGCCACCCCCACGGGAATGGTTTTCAGGGTGAGGGACAGGAAGTAAAAGGCCGAGGCATAGCCCACCACGACGATTAGCGACGGCCACAAACGCGTGAAACCCGCGGCCGCTTTCAGTGCCGATGTGCCGATGACCTCCGAGAGGATGGCCATCGCAAGAAAAACCCACTGCTGCATTTGGTTGCTCCCGTAATGGATGCGTCCGTTGATACCGACCCATTCTTCGGTACCTGACGCCATATACACAATGCCGCCGGCTATTGGCAAGGGGGCGGCACCGGTCGGTGCATGCCATTGCCGGCCGGCAGGGGCCCACGGTATCCATCGCCTTGCCGCAAGGCTCACCGGCCGGTTAAAAAATAGGAAGCCACGTAGACGGTCACGGAGATGATGACATAGGCGTTTTCCACGAATTTTTTCTTGCGGGGGTCTTCGCGGGCGTCGGTCAGATCCAGGGTCGCATTGCGGAGCAAAAAGGTGTACAGGACGAAATAGAAAAACGGGATGACGTGCCGCTCCATCGGATAGTCGGCAACGTTCTTGCCGAACACCGCCAGGAGCCAATCGATCTGGACCCAGATGCCGAACAGCCCCAATGCGGAATTGATGAACATCCACTTGACTTCGTCCCGGCCGAAAATGACGATGTAGAAGATGGTGTACACAAAAATGGCGATGCCGCCGTGCATGTAGAGGAATGAAAGATCCGGTCCCTTGTCGGCATAGGCCATGTAGAATCCGGAGGCACCGAAGGCGAGCATGTGGACCATGAAGAATGGGTAGATGAAATACCACGGCACGGTGTCGCCCTTGGCATATTGCTTACCCCCGATCCGTATGTCGGCATGAAGTTTCATTGTGTGCTCTTCCCGTGTCAAGGCACGCTAGTAGGCCAATCAGCGCTTGTAGCCGCATCTGCCGGCAGGCGCGGGCGGTGCCCCGGTTCAGGTACCGTTCGGTTTGTCGCCCTGGATGCGTACCCGGTACTGTTGTCCGCCGAATTCGATTACGTCGCCGGCATGGATCTTCTTGTTTTTGCGGGTCTCCACCGCTCCATTGACTGCGACCAGGCCGGCGGCAATGACGTGCTTTGCCTCGCCGCCGCTGCCCACAAGGTTTTCGAACTTCAGGAGTTGATGCAGGGCCAGCGGCGCTGCCGTTATCTCAATCTCTTTCATGGTGTTGTCGTCCACCTATTTTTTCCTCCTGCATCCAGGTTCCCTGCTCCAGTGCCGCCTTGTGGGTGCGCCAGGAGGGCAGAAAAAGGTCCATGAGCCCTTTGAAGTGGGCATTGTGGTAGCGTTCGTGAAGGTGGACCAGTTCGTGCACCAGCACATATTCCAGGCACGCTGTCGGTGTTTTGGCCAGCTCCAGACTCAGCCAGATGCGCCGCGCCGCGATGTTGCAGCTGCCCCAGCGGGTGCGCATCCGTTTCAGCCGAACCTCCGCGGCCCGCACCCCCACGATGGGTTGCCACCTGGCCAGCAGGGCCGGCAGTTGCTCCTGAAGCCGGCTGCGATACCATTTTTCGATCACCGCCGCGCTTCGGGTCTCCCCGGTTTCCGGCGGAACCCGCAGGACCATGGTGTCGTGCACCAGTTGCAGGGAGGCCGGGCCGCGCTGCGCGAAAATCTCCAGCCGATAGGGATGTCCCTGGAAGTAGTGGGTCTCTCCGCTGACCAATTCGCGCGGCGATTGACGCGCCCGGCGCCGCAGTCGCTCCTGGTGGTGCCGGATCCAGTCCAACCGGTCGATGATGGCTTGCCGGATCGCCTTTTCGTCCAGCCGCAGGGGGGCCGATACGCGCACACGCCCGTCGGGCGGGCAGACGCCCAGGCGGAGGTGTTTGATCGGCTTGCGCCGGAGCTCCACCGTGATGCCGCCAATGTGCAGCCGCTGCGCATCAATCCGCATGGGGCTGTCCGCCGGCACCCGGATCGTCGCATCCGACCGCCTTGGCCAGGATTCGGGCCGTCTTGGCCTCCAGCTCGTCGATTTCGATGGGTTTGACGCAATAGGCATCGGCGCCGAGCTGCAGGCACTGTTCGGCGGTTTCCAGGGTCGGATAGCCCGTCAGCATCATCACGCGGATGCCGGCATTGATCTTCTTCAGCTCCCGGAGCACCTCCACGCCGCTCATTTTTTTGAGCTTCATATCCAGGATGGCCAAGTGTGGCGGGGATTTTCGCGCGTGCTCGAAGGCGGGCGCCTCGTCGCTGAAAATATGCACCCGGTGCCCCTGGCGGCCCAGGATGCGTCGAATCATCACCCCCACGTCGGCCACGTCGTCCAGTACCATGATTTCCGCCATAAGCGTTGCATCTCCTTGTCGCAAAAACCCCGCATCACGCCTTCCCGCTGTCGCACCGCGCTGCGCCTCACGCCTTGCCTGGGATTTCGATGCACTCGTCGTCGGGCAGCACCTTGCCTTCCAAGGGCAGCTCCACGAAAAGTACCGTGCCGGGGCCGGGTTCGCCCTCGCAGGGCGGATAGTTGTCCATATAATCGGCGGGCACGGGGCTCAGGGCACTGATGCGGCCACCGTGGTCCTTGATGATGCCGAAGGTCACCGACAGGCCGAGGCCCGTGCCCTGGTCCACGCTCTTGGTGGTGAAGAAGGGTTCGAAGATCTTGTCCAGATGCTGATCGTCGATCCCGCCGCCTGTGTCCGTTATCGAGACCACCAGACGCCGGCGGTGGGCGCAAAGCTTGGTCTTGACCAGGATGCACCCGTCCGTGCCGATGGCGTCCGCGGCATTGTTGAGCAGGTTGATCCAGACCTGCTTGAGCCGCTCCTTGTCGCCGGAGACCGGCGGTATCTGGTCGTCCAGGCGATGGGTGATCGTGATACGGTTCTGCTGGAAAATTTGCGCCACCAGGTCCGTCACCTCCCGGATGGAGGCATTGATGTCGATCCGCGATTCACTCTTTTCCGCGCTGCGGGAGAAACTGAGCAGGTCGGCGACGATTTTGCGGCAGGTCTGGGCTTGCTTTTCAATGATGGCCAGATCCTGACCCACGGGGTTGTCGGCCGGGATCTCCTTGCGCAGCAGTTGTGCATAGCCCAGGATGATGCTCAAGGGGGTGTTGATCTCGTGGGCCACCCCGCCGGCCAATCGCCCCAGATCCTCCATCTTTTGCGATTGGATCAGCTTTTCCTGGTACTGCTTGACCACCGTGATGTCCCTGGCCGTCGACAACAGGCCGATGATGCGGTCTTGTTCGATCACCGGCACCTTGACCACGTGGTGCCATTTCCTGCCCTCGCCGCCCATGGTCATCAGCTCTTTGGACAACGGCTGCCGGGTCAGCAGGATTTGCTTGTCCTCATGGAAGTTGCGGTCGGCCTGTTCCGCGCCGAGGATATCGTAATCGGTGCGGCCGACGATCTCTTGCTCCTGAAGGCCGATATGCCTGCAAAACGCCTTGTTCACGGCCAGGTAGGCCAGCTTTTCGTCCTGCAGGGCCACCAGGTCCGGGGTGACGTCGAGGATAGTCTTCAGAAGCTGTTTCTGCCGCGCCAGGTTCTTGCGGGAATCATTGAGTTCGTCGATGTGGTTTTTCAAAGACCAGGCCATGAAATCGAAGGATTCGGCCAGGCTCTGGATTTCGTCCCCCACGTTCTGCTGGTAGACCGGGCAGTTCAGGCAACGCGCCACTTTCTCCGGAAAACCGCCTGTGTCGCACTCCGGGCAAATGGTGCCGGTAATGAACCAGCAGCGGCGCTGTCGATCCCCGTAGGCCGGGCAATGCGCCTCCCGGCAATCTCTGAGCTCCCAGCAGTTGCGGCCGAGTGCGTCACTGGCCTGG
The DNA here is from genome assembly GCF_022968795.1 of Desulfatitalea alkaliphila. Lineage (GTDB taxonomy): Bacteria > Desulfobacterota > Desulfobacteria > Desulfobacterales > Desulfosarcinaceae > Desulfatitalea > Desulfatitalea alkaliphila. The sequence goes on along the minus strand of NZ_JALJRB010000008.1, from coordinate 189,869 downwards.
ACCCCGAGCTCGCCCTTGATCACCGCTTCGGTCGAGGTGCGCAGGGCATTGATGCGCTTGGTTACGGTGCGCGCGAAAAAGCTGCCGCCGATGAGCGCAAGCAGGGTGGCCGCCGCGGTCACGCCGGTGACCAGCCGAAGCAATCGCGCGTTGGAGGCCATGATGGTGCTGTCGGACAAGGCCACGCGGACGGTGCCCAGGCGCACATTGTCGAGCACCACCGGCGCGGCGAAATCATAGATGCGCTCCGTCCCCGTATCCAGCAGTTGGAGCGCGTAGGGCTGATGGTCGGCGACCGGGTTGACCAGGCGCAGTGCCGCGGGGAATCCTTCCCGGAAGCTGTGGGCCAGCACCTGGCCGTGACGGTCCAGAATAAAGGCATAGGCGATGTCGCCCTGGTCCCGGATTTGGTCGATTTCCGTCACCAACACCGTCAGGCGCAAGAAATTCTGGGACAGAATGGACTCCACCGAACGGGCCGAAAGATTCATCACCAAAGTTTGCCCGCGCTTGAAGGTTTCGTTGAGCACGGTGCGGGAAAGAACGGCATGGCCCAAGATTCCCAGGAGTAGACCGAAGCAGATGATGATCAGGGCCAAGCCCAGGTTGATTTTGCTCCGAAAGGAAAGCTGGGATAGAAATTGAAACATCGCTTTCATGAAGAGATCACCTGCGCGTTCCCGTTACCTAATGCAAACCGGCCCGGCGTATCAAGTCGCGTACGGCGTCGAAATCTTCGGGTTTGGCCGCGATGATCCCGCGCAGGGCCGCCTTTTCAAGGATTTCCCGGTGTGCCGGATTTTCATAATCCAAAGCGAACATGGCCGCTCTGACGGCATCGACCACCTCCTTGGCCAGGCCCGGACGGGCGGCGTAATTCCAGCCGGGATAGCGCGGCGTGCGCGCCAGGATGCGGATCTGGGCAAGGTCGATCCTGTCCGCCAGCAACTCGAGGGCTCCCTCCCGGACCGTACCCACATCGTAACGCCCGGCATAGATCCCGAGAATCACGCTCTCCTGCTTGCCGCCGGGGCCGGGCGCGAAGACGATCTGGGAAAAGTCCTCGGGCCGGAGACCGTGATCCAGAAAGGTCCCCAGCCCGAAAAGATAGCCCCCCGCCGAAAAACGGTCAACGGCAATCCATCGCTTGCCGCGGCAGTCCGCGATGGTCTGGATGTCCGGATTGTCCCTGCGCGTGATGATCAACCCGCCGAAGGCCGCCTCGCCGGTCACCTCGATGATTTTGGCGAACACCCGGGCACCGGATTGCTCGGCCGTCATACTGTAGACAAAAGGGTTGGCGTAGGAGATGTCGATCTTACCCTGGTCAAGCATGAGCATGTGTTCATGAAAGGTCTCCGGAAACACCTGCTGGATGTTCAGCCCGGTCGCCTCTGAAAGGTAGCGGACCAGCCGCTGGTGGCGCTCGAAAGAGACCGTGTGGGAAAACTGCGGCAGGTAGGCGTAGGTGATCACCGGTTGATGCGATCCGGGGCTCACCTTTTCCCGCTCGGACAGATCCACCTTCAACGGCGCCGGCTGATCGCCGCAGCCCGCTATCGGCAGCAATACAAAACAACATAACAGCAATAGGATATGTCGCCAGTGCATAGTTCGTAATTCCATTGGCCATGACTTTCCCATCCGCCATGACAATAGTCAAAAGGGAAAGAGGTCGGTTGCCCTGGAAAGCCACAATTTCTCATTCCCTAATAGGGATGCAGCCCATTGGTAGCGTCCCGGAACCCCTAAGGGCTGGGCGTTGGGCTTAGGAGGGCCCCTCCGTTTGCGCACCTTAATTGTTAGTGACATTCATAAAGCATATGTTCGCATAATGCAAAAATTATTGAGAATGGGGCCGCACTTGCTCCAATCGATTTTGGCGAACGCTACCGAGCGCGGATAGTTCGCTCAGGTTAGAATATAGTGCCGATATCGTAATTTATCTGTAAAATTGCGGTATGGGCGGAGCAGGCCAACTCCGAAGGGGGTCGTGTCAGGGGGGGGGCGGTGATCGGCAAGTTGTCTGCTTATTGATCGGGCAACCTTTATTGAGACCATAGAAGCATACCCGGTTCTTCCGCTCTTGCTATTTTTATTGGTGGTCACCGGTTGGTCGACCACTGTGCAGGTGAAAAATTATGCAGTGTTGTTTTTCTTTAAGATGGCAGCGCAGGCCGCATCGATTTGCTCCTGTTTTTTGAGCTTGTATCGGAATCCATTTGCTGTTTGAGCTTGGCCCAGTCGGGAAGTCGTGGTATTCTATATAACTGAATCACACTGCACACTATTGAAGTCGATCCTGCCTTGAAGCGCCGCTGGTAAAAGCGCTCGACTCTATTCTATCCAACTGCCTATCTTGTGGCTATTGATCCTGATCTTGAACCAACGAGTATGATCCTGTGAAGGTCGCCTTGTCAATCAGGTGAGCGAAGATTTGTTGAATCGGAATTGAATCGATTTCGATCCAGATTTCGATTCCGTTGCTGGTTTTCCCCGCCTCTTAGCTTACTTGGACTTTGTGCATGACCACCTCGAGCAATGCACTGATGCAGACCCATTACCAACAAGGAGGAGCGAATGTTCAATGCAACGATGCTCAGTATTGCCCAGAAAATCAACACCTACGAGGATTGGCGCATCTCGCGGGAGCAATCTTTGGCGCTGATGCCCGACGATGTGGAGGAGGCGATGGACCTGTTGGGTTTCGCCAACAAGATCCGGCAGCGGTATAGGTTGCGGCGGGTGAACAAGTGCGAGAGCGTCGCTGTGGCAAGGGATATGTCTTTGGAGGGTTGTGGCGCAGGTTGTACTTCGTTGCAAGGAAAGGTCGGTGGTAGTGCCGACTTGCGGTGTGCGGATGAGTTGATTCAGGCGGGTGCGGCGGTGGCGGCGAGCGGGGGCACCCACTTCGCCATGGTGGTCAGCGGCGGCCTTTCGTCCGCGGCCGGGGTCGAAACGATCTGTCGTGCAGCGCGGGCGTTGCGTCGGCGAACCAAATTGGTGCTTTGTGTTTCAGCGGAGCGATTGGGTGAGGATACGGCCCGCCGATTGAAGGCGGCGGGGATCGACCGGTATCATTTACAGCGCCACGCGGCAACCCAATGTGACAGCGCGAACGGTGCGGTGCGGGGTAACGGCGATGGCCTGGTGGACTTAGAAGTTGCGCGGGCCGCTGGACTGGAACTGTGTTGCGCCGGTCTGTTGGGTGCGGGAGACACTTGGGCGCAGCGGGTGGACTTGGCCCTTGCCTTGCGCGCGTTGGATCCCGCCGCGATAACGATCCGATTTGGTGCACCGTCCGATGGTGCGCAACTCGGGCAGCAGGCGGCAATATCGCCGATGGCGGCGTTGGCCTGCATCGGCCTGTTCCGTTTCGTTTATCCGCAGGGGGATATCGTTGTTGCCGACGGGTGGGAGCGGATTCTGGGCGATTTTCGTTCCTGGGTCTTTTTCGCGGGCGCCAACGGATGGTGGGTGGCGCCGGAGCGCATGACCAGTGCCGAGCAGATGGTTTTGGATGCGGCGCTGATCGCTGAACTCGGGCTGATCAACGGCCGGACGGCCGCAGCGCGCATGGACGAATCCGCATTGCCCCGGCGCCATCTTGCACCTTGAATATTTGAACCGTATCGCCTATAGTCCGCCCCGAACCGTTCATCGGTCGACACTTCGATGCAGAAAGGATGAAGGAATTGTTTAAAATCGTACCCAAGCAGATGTTTTTTACCAAAGGGGTGGGGCATCACCGCAACAAACTGCAGAGCTTTGAGTTGGCATTGCGGGATGCGGGCATCGAAAAGTGCAACCTGGTTACCATTTCGAGTATCTTTCCGCCGGATTGCAAGATCATTTCAAAGGCCGAGGGGCTCAAGCTGCTGGCGCCGGGCCAGATTCTGTTCGTCGTTCTGGCGCGGGAAAGCACCAACGAGCCGAGTCGCCTGGTGACGGCCGCCGTGGGATTGGCCCAGCCCAAGGACAAGAACCAATACGGTTACATCTCGGAGCATCATGGATTCGGCCAGAATGCACGCCAGTCCGGGGATTTTGCCGAGGATTTGGCGGCCACCATGCTGGCGTCGACCCTGGGCATCGAGTTGGACCCGGACAAGGCCTGGGACGAGCGCAAGCAGCATTACGTGGCCGGCAAGGATCGGCTCTTCGTCAGCCGCAGCGTGGCCAAGGCGGCCCACGGACACAAAGACGGGCTCTGGACCACGGTGCTGGCATGCGCCGTGATGGTGGTCGATTAGCCCGCCGACCAAAAAGGATGTTATGAAGTCGTTATTCAGCAACGCCCCTGACATCGTGCCCGAGCGGCTGGTCAAGGGGATGGGCGTTTCCGACCTTTTGGAACTGATGGGCCGGACCTGTTTCGAGGCGCGCAACGTGCATCGCGCGGCCCGGCTCTTTGCCCGCATGACCGATGAGGGCGATACCATCTGGCTGGGCATCGCCGGGGCGGGTATCGCCGGCGGCATGGGGGGCATGGTGATCTCCTTGCTGGAGGCCGGCGTGGTGGATGTGATCTGTTCCACCGGCGCCCAAGTTTACCACGATCTGCACTTTGCCTTCGGCCTGCCGGTCAAGGCGATCCAGCCCCATCATGACGACAACGAGCTGCGGCGCCACGGCGACACCCGGATTTACGATATCGGCATTCGGGAGGAGGAGACCCTGGAGGCCCAGGACGCCATCATTCGGCGTTTCGTCGAGGAGGAGCACGCGGCGCTGGGCAAACACGAACTGGCCAGTTGGGAGTTCAACCGCCTGCTGGGCCTTTGGGCCGCGCGCAACGCGCCCCATCCGGAACGCAGCTTCACCATCGCGGCGGCCCGTCTGGGCGTGCCCCTGTTCTGGGACTCCTTGTCCAATCACTCCATTGCCATGAACCTGGTGCGCACCGACCGGATGGGATTTCCGGTGCGGCTTTCGGCCCAGAAGGACATTCTGCACTCGTCGGCCATCGCCTTCACTTCGGAACAGACCGGTTTCGTGGAGTTGGGCGGCGGTGGGCCGAAGAACTTCATCCAGCAGACCGGGCCCACCATCAGCCAGATCCTGGGGGTCGATTTCGAAGGCGCCGACCGCGGCATTCAGATCGGCACCGCCGTGGAGCGGGAGGGCAGTCTTTCCAGTTGCACCTTCGGCGAGGCGGTTACCTGGGGCAAGTATCAGCATGCCGGGGAGACCAACCTGGTGCAGGTGTGGGGGGAGTACAGCATCATTTTTCCGCTGCTGGCGGCTTATGTGATGGATCGCTGCGCGCCCCGTGCGCCCAAGGATATCTGCAGCCGCATGGCCGAGCGGGTTCAGCAACTGGAGACGGCGGCGTGAAAGCCCACGGCACCCCATTTCTGGCGCCGCCGGACGGGTACGACGATCCGGCCGTTGCACGGGTGGTGGTGGTGCCCTTCGGTTACGAGGGCAACGTCTCCTACGGTCTGGGCACGGCCGACGGCCCGCAGGCGGTGCTGGAGGCTTCCCAGCAGGTGGAGTTCTACGACGACTGGATCGACGCCGAACCCTACCGCATCGGCATCGCCACCCTCGCCACGCCGCCCATCCCCGGTGATGCCCCGGCCATGATCGATCTGCTGGCCGATATCACCGACCAACTTTTGGCCCAAGGGCGCTTTCCGGTGGTGGTGGGCGGCGACCACTCCATCAGCAGCGGCTTCGCGCGCAGCGTGGCCAAACACCATCCCCGCTTCGGGGTCATCCAGCTCGACGCCCACGCCGATCTGCGCGACCGCTACGAAGACAACCCCTTGAGCCATGCCAGCGTGATGGCCCGCATTCGGGAGCTGACGCCCCACACGCTGCAGATCGGCATCCGCAGCATGGCGGTGGAGGAGGCGCAACAGGTCAAGCAAGAGAACCTGGCCATGTGCACCATGCGCCAATGGCGCCGGGGCGCCTTCGATCTTCAGGCCGCCCTCGATGCCCTGCCCGAAAAGCTGTTCATTACGGTGGATGTGGATGCCTTCGATTGGAGCGTCATCGCCAGTACCGGCACCCCTGAACCGGGCGGCCTGCTGTGGGACGAGACCCTGGAGTTGCTGCAGGCCGTCTTTGCCGCCAAGGATGTGGTGGGATGCGACGTGGTGGAGCTGTCCCACCGACCCACCGATCCCAATTCCCCTTTTGCCGTGGCCAAGCTGATCTACAAAATGATCGGCTTCAAATTCGCCGACCGGCTGACGACCGGGGCGTGACGGTTATTCATTTCCCGAAACGTTTTCCGCTTTCCCATTCAATGATGCCTGATCGCGACTGTGCAGATACAGGCGCAGCAGGCGAAGGGTGTCGTAGTCGATCGATCCATTGAGGGCTTCGTGCACCGGCCGCAGGGCCTGGCCGCCCAGCCGCTCGAAGGCCGCCAGGGCCTCGGCGCGGGCGGATGGGTCCAATTCGATTTCCTTCCGCAACCCTTCGGCATTCAAAGCGTGGCCTGCCTGCCCGTAACGTTCCAGGTGGGCAACGATGGTGGTGTGCTTGATATTGTGGACCGCCGAAAGTTCGGCGATGGTGGCGCCGGCGTTGAACGCCTCGCCCATGGTCACGAAGCGCCGTTTTTCGCCCGTTGCGGTGCGGGTGGGGTCGGCGGCTGCCACCGCGGCGGTCTGCGGGCGGGGCACCTCGGCAATGCCCCTTTCACTGCAGTAATCGCGAATTGCGGCCAGAAAGCGCTCGCCGTACTGTTGCGCCTTGACTTGCCCCACACCGTTGATTTGCAGCAGTGCCGCGGCGGATTGGGGATACCAGGCGGCCATCTCCATCAATGTTTTGTCGGAAAAGATGACGAAGGGAGGTACGCCCGCGGCGTCGGCCAGTTCCTTGCGCACGGCGCGCAAGCGGTCGAACAGGTCGGTGTCATGGGGCGGCGGTGCAGGGCCGGCTTTGGTCGTTGCCGCCGCCTTTGGTGCCGTTGCGGCAGCGGCCGGAGCGGCGGCGATCGCGGCCTCGGGGACACTGCCTTGAAAAGTGCATTCACCCCGAAACAGGGCCCATGACTTGGGCGTCAGCCGCAGGGCGCCGTGGTCCATGTCCTGGACGATGAAACCCTGGTGCAGCAGCTGGCGTGCCAGGTGGCGCCACTGGATGGCGCTGTATTCCGCGCCGATACCGTAGGTGGAGAGCCGGTCGTGGCCCCGCTGCAACACCTTTTTGGCCTTGGAGCCCCGCAGCACATCGATCACATGGGCCACGCCGAAGCTTTCGCCGGTGCGTTTCACGCAGGAGAGCAGTTTCTGGGCGGGCACGGTCAAATCGACGGCGGGCCGTTTCTCCGTGGTGCAGTTGTCGCACATGCCGCAGGATGCTTGCGCGTAGGTTTCACCGAAGTACTCCAGCAGCACGATCCGGCGGCAGGCCTCGGTCTCCACATACCGCAGCAGCGTGGTCAGCAGCAGGTTGGCCGTGCGCCGCCGGTGGTCGGCCATTTGATCGATCATGTAGCGGATTTTGTAAATATCGCCGTAGGAGTAAAGCAGCAGGCAATCGGCGGGGGCGCCGTCGCGTCCGGCGCGGCCGATCTCCTGGTAGTAGCTCTCGATGTTCTTGGGCAGGTCGTGGTGCACCACGAAGCGAATATTGCTTTTGTCGATGCCCATGCCGAAGGCCACGGTGGCCACCATCACTTGCACATCGTCCCGCGAGAAGCGCTCCTGGTGTTTGTGGCGGACGTCATCGGGCAGCCCGGCGTGGTAGGGCAGGGCGGCGATGCCGTCGGCGGCCAGCCGTTCGCTGAGCAGGTCCACCTGGCGGCGGGTGGCGCAGTAGACGATCCCGGGCCGCCCCTCGTGGCGTCGGATCATGGTTAGGGTTTGGCGATAAGGGTGCGCCTTGGGGCTGACCTGCAGGAAGAGATTGGGACGGTCGAAACCGGCGATGAATTGGCACTCTTCGCCAAAGCCCAGGCAGGCGCGGATGTCCCGGCGCACCTGCTCCGTGGCGGTGGCGGTCAAGGCCATGCATACCGCCCGGGGCCAGCGGGCGCGCACTTCGGCCAGGCGGCGGTATTCGGGCCGGAAATCGTGGCCCCACTCGGAGATGCAGTGGGCCTCGTCGACGGCCAGGCAGCGCACCGTGGCTTGGTCCAGGAATTCGAGCAGGCCCGGTTTGAGCAAAGTTTCCGGCGCCACATAGAGCAATTTGACCTCGCCGGCGCGGATGCGCGCCATGTGGCGGCGGTAGGTGTCGCTGTCCAGGGTGCTGTTGAGCACCACCGCGGCCACGCCGTTCTGGCGCAGCTGCTGCATCTGGTCGTTCATCAGCGAAATCAGGGGCGACACCACCACCGTGAGGCCCTCCAACAGCAGGGCCGGCACCTGGTAGCAGATCGATTTGCCACCGCCGGTGGGCATGACGCACAAGGCGTCCCGTCCGGCCAGCACGTGATCGATGACCTCCGCCTGAATGGAGATGAAATCGGGAAAGCCGAAGGTTGTTTGCAGCGCGGCTCGGGCCTTGTTGCGCATTTCCGTCATAAAAAGGTTCGAATCTGTTGGTTGGGGAGGATCGGGGTGATGGCCTGGGCATTATGGTTATCAATGATCGGGCGGGTTGTAAAGTCCACCGGGAATGGCGGCACGGCCGGTGCCCATCGGCGACAACCAGTTATTCCAGCCGCACCTTGAACATCTTGGGCCACAATTTGCCGGTCAGGTAAAAGACCGCTTCCCGGGGATCCCAGGCGATGCCGTTGAGCACCGCGTCGGCGGGCAGGGCGTCCCGTTCCCGCGGCGCAAGCAACCGGCTGCCGTCGATCACGGCGCTGACCTGTCCGCTCTGTTTGTCGATCTGTACGATGTGGTCGCTGAGAAACACATTGGCGTAGATATGGCTGCCGACGCAAGCCAGTTCGTTGAGGTGGGTCACGGGGCGCCCCCCCCGGGTGACCGGCAGGGCGCCGACCACGGCGAAGGTGTCGGGGGCGTGCAGCATCAGGCGGCTCCCCCCGTCACTGCGATAGAGATGGCGGCCGTCATAGCAGAGGCCCCATCCTTCGCCTTCGTAGCTGAACCGGCCCAAAGGCGCGAAGGTGGTCGAATCGTACACCAGGGCTGTCTTTTCCCCCCAGGTCAACTGGATGAGCCGGTCGTCCACCCGGGCCAGCCCTTCACCGAAGAAACGGTCTTCGAGGCGCACGCGCTGCAGCACCTTGCCGGTGGCCGGGTCCACACGGCGCAGTTCGGAGCGGCCGTAGCGGCCGGTGCTCTCGTATAGGTGGCCGGCATGGTAGAGCAGGCCCTGGGTGTAGGCGGTCGGATCGTGGGGCAGAACGGCGATGATTTCGGGTGTCAGGAACGGAACGGAGTCGGCTTCTGCGGGGTGCAGTGTCCGGCAGGCAGGCAGTAGGATAAACAGCCCGCAAAGGGTGCCCAACAGGATAAGGGACCGGCCGGGGCGGACCGATCGCTGCCGGCGGCCTGTCAATCGCATGGGACCACCGTCAACTCCCGTGGCGAGAGGGTTAGGATCTCCACCCCGTCGGGAGTGAGATACACGGTGTCTTCCAGTTTGAGGGTCGGACCGTCGGGCGCCATGAGGTGCATTTCGATGGCCAGCACCATGTGGTCGGCCAGCAGGGCCTTGCCGTTGGCGGCCAGCAGGGGCGGCTCGTTGACCTCCAGGCCGACGCCGTGGCCGATGAAATGGGCCGGCGGTTGGGTGTCGAAGGCCAGAAAAGCGTCGGACAGGCCAAGGTGGTCGGCGCGGTTTTTGGCGATGGCATAGGCCTCTCCGGCGGTCATGCCGGGCTTCAGACGATCGATCAGGTGATCGGCCACCTCGCGCAAGAGGGCGAAACGGTCGAGGGCGCCTTCCGGAGCCCGGCCCACGGCGTAGGTGCGGCTCTGGTCGGCGTGGTAGCCTTCGATGCAGGTGGGGATGTCCACCATGAGCAGATCGCCGTGGGCGATGATGCGGCGCGACGGTCCGGCGGGCACCGCGCTGCTCAAGCCGGTGCCGGTGATGGTGTAAATGTTGCCGCTGGTGCGCCGCAAATTGGGGCCGGAAGCCAAGGGGCCGCGGCTCATGACGAAGTCGGGCATGCGCATGAAAAAGACCCCTTCGTGACCGGCGATGCGCTGGGCGTGTTCGATCTCGGCGGCCAGCTCCAGTTCGCTGATGCCCGGCCGCAGGCGTTCCAGGATGCGCAGGTGGCCGGCATTCACGGCGGCGCAGGCCTTGCGTACACTTTCGATCTCCTGGGGCGCTTTGACGGAGCGCTGATCGAGGATGGCATCCGAGATGTCCACCAGGGGGCGGTGGTCCAGGGCCTGCTGAAAATGGCGGTAGTGGTTCACGGTCAGCAGATCCAGTTCGGTGCCGACCGGTTGCCGGCGCTCCTGATCGGCAAACATGCGCTGGGCCACGGTGGCCAGGCGGCTTTCAGCGACCATGCGATCCTGCGGCAGCTTGCAATCGGCCTGGGCAAAAGCATACCCGCGGCGCACGAAGAGCATGTAATCCGTCGGCCGCACCACCAAATAGGCGGGCTGGGCGGTGCCGGTGTAGTAGAGAATGTCCCGTGAGTAGAAAATCAGGGCGCCGGCCAAACCGCGTTCCTGAATGGTTTTCTGGAGCCGGGCGATACGGGCGATGTGGGGCATGACGGCCTGCCTTCATTTGCATGGCGCTGCGGCGGTTGGCGATGTTTCCTGAATGGCGTTCAATCGACATGACTACGATACCGATGCCGGCGGCAAATGTCCAGTGCGGTGTCATTTGAATCGAACGGGGCGGTGAACCTCGGGCAAGGGCACGGCATGCCGTGCCCCTACGGGGGGGTGCCCGGTGCGGTCGAGGTGCCCGATAAGGAGGGGATGCCCGACTGATTTGTGTTCGGAGCATCCAACCGCGTTGTCCGATGGATTGTATCAGCGGATGCCAAACATGCATCCATCCGGGAATGATTGTGACCCCTGCAGCCGATCCGAAAGATAACGCTGCATTTCGTGGTGTAGGGGCACGGCATGCCGTGCCCGACGGGGTACCCGATACGGGTGGATGCCTGGTACGGGTGGGATGCCCGACCGTTTTGTCTCCGGCACACCTGCTCGTCCATCCCAACCCCCCTATAATCGACAGCATTCCTTAACTTAAAACTTAACACTTAAAACTTAAAACTGTTTTTTCAAATACTTACGATAAGCATTGCCTTGCTTCGATCAACAAATTCAGCCGCGGCTTCCGGACTAACAGCTGGCGCATTGTAGATGAAGTTCCAGTGCAATCGGCCGTCGAAGGTGTTGATGGCCGCGCCCATGCGGCCGACGAAGGAGAGGGGGGCAACGAAGGACATGGCCCGGATGCGGTAGTTGGGGCGTATGGGGTGGATGGCCGGTTGACCGATGTTGGTGACCGTCAGGGCCGACGGTCGGATGCGGCGGGCGTGGCCGACCAGGGCGCGGGCGGCGTTGGGCCCGGTGGGGCGCAAGGGTCGGGTCCATCCGCCCCAGCGTGCCTGGGTGGGCAGGTACCACCAATGAAAGCCCGTGTTGATGTTGTTTTGCAGGGCGGTTTGGATTTGACGGGCCAGTTCCCAGAAGGGCGTGTCGCGGCGGACCCGGTGACAGGCCTCCACCATGGAGATGTTCAGACCGGCGATTTTTGCGGCCAGGGGGGGGGACGTGCGCCGGCGCAGGTCCACCAGGGAAAGCAGCCAGGTGTGCAGTTTTGCACGGTCGGGCCATAGGGACAGCAGGGCGTGCGACTGGGCGGCGCACAGGGCCGCCTGGACGGTGCAGCCGTGCCGCTGCGCCTGGTGGATCAAGCGCCGGGTCTGATCCGTCGTCAGGGTGTTGAGGATGAACCGGTTGCGTCCTGCTTCGGGCGGTTGCCGGGTAGTGATGGGGAGGTGGGTTGGTGGTCGGATCAGACGTTGCAGGTTTTGCATGCCTGCATGGGCGGCGGCGCGGGCCATGGCATGCAGGCCGCGATGGGTCGAGGGGATATGGTGCTCCAGGGGCCCGTCGTCGGCCATCGGCGTTGTGTCGGGATTCTGACCGGTTTGCAGGCGGTCCAGGGTTTCAAATAGATGGCCGAAAAGAGTGGCGGCGCTGATGCCGTCGGCGATGGCGTGATGGAAGGTGAGCAGCAGGGTTTGGTCTTCGGGGCCGGCTTGCACCAGCCGGGCGCGTATCAGGGGTCCGGCGGCCGTATTGAAAGGATGGCGTTGTTCGGCTTCGAGGTGCGGGACGAGCCCCTTGGCCGGAGAAGATGCGGCAACGACCGTCAGGGGGATTGGCCGCGCGGTGGCAACGAACCAGAGCGCGCCGGTGCCTTTGGCCTCGATGGCCGCCCGCAGCAGGGGGTGGCGGCTTTGAAGGGCGGCCAGGGCGGCGGACACCAGATCCGTTGTCAGTCGCCCCTGGAGCCGGGCCCACATGCTGAAATGGATGGTTGCGGCCTGGTCCAGCATCACAAACAGCTGTTCCATGGGGCCCAGGGGCCGCAGGGGTGGTGAATCGGCCAACGGGTCGTCTACCCTTTTTTGCTGAGCACGGCCACGGTGTCGGCGATCTCCTGCGCGGTCACCGATTGCCGCAGCGCTTCCATGCGGGCCATGACTTCGGCGAAACGTATGCCCTCGGCGGCGCTGATCCATTCCAGTTGCAACCGTTCGGGGCGGATGCTCCGCTTTTCCATCTTCTTGCGCACCTTTTCGATGCGCTTGACGGTCCAGTGGTTGGCATCGATGTAGTGGCAGTCGCCGATGTGGCAACCGCTGACCAGGATCACCGGCGCGCCGTTGCGGAAACCTTGCCAGATGAAGTCTTCGTCCACCCGGCCCGAGCACATGGTGCGGATCAGGCGCACGTTGGGCGGGTATTGCAGCCGGGATACGCCGGCGTAATCGGCACCCGCATAGGAGCACCAGTTACAGGCGAAGGCAAGAATTTTGGTGGCCGGTTCGCGCTCCAGCAGGGCATCGATCTGGCCGCCGATCTGCGGGTCGGTGAAGTGGTGCATGGTGATGGCGCCGAAGGGGCACTCCGCGGCACAGGTGCCGCAGCCGCTGCAGGCCGCCGTGGCGACCTGGGCCGGAGTCTTCTGCTTGGTGTCCACGGTGATGGCGTTGTACGGACACACTTCGGCGCACTTGCCGCAGGACTTGCACAGGTCGGGATCGATTTCCGAGGTGATGGCCTCGCCGCTGATCCGGTCGGCCTGCATCAGGCGGATGGCGCGCACCGCGGCGGCCGAGGCCTGAGTGACGCTTTCGCGGATGTCCTTGGGCCCTTCGGCGCAACCGGCGTAGAAGATACCGCGGGTGGCCGCATCCACCGGTTGCAGTTTGGGATGGGCTTCCAGGAAGAAGCCGTCGCTGGACAGCTGCAGCCCCAGCATTTCCTGCAACTTTTGGGTGCCGGCGGGCGGTTCGATGCCCGTGGCCAGCACCAGCATGTCCAGCTCGTACTGTTCCAGGGTGCCGCCGGCGGTGTTCTCCACGGCAACCCGCAAGCGGCCGTCGGGCAGCTCTTCCACGTTGCCCGGCAGGCCGCGCACATAATGCACCCCCAGACGGCGGCTGCGGGTGTAGAGCGCTTCGAACCCTTTGCCGAAGGCGCGGATGTCGATGTAGAACACCTTGACGGCCATGTCCGGGTAGTGCTCCTTGAGCACCAAGGTGCTTTTCACGGTGTTCATGCAGCAGATGTTGGAGCAGTAGGACTTGCCGCGTTTGGCGGAACGGGAGCCGACACACTGGATGAAACCCACCGAGCGCGGGGTGCGGCGATCGGTGGGGCGCATCAGCCGGCCCTGGGTGGGGCCGCCGGCATTGACCAACCGCTCGAACTCCAGGCTGGTGAGCACGTTCTGGTAACGGGTGTAGCCGTATTCATCCAGGGGGCGCGGGTCGTGGGGCGTGAGGCCCGTGGCCACCACGATGGTGCCCACCCGCAGGTCCAGGGTCTGGTCGGACATGTGAAAGTCGATGCACTTCTTCTCGCACGCTTCCAAGCACTTGCTGCACACCACGGGGTTGTTGCCCAGACACTCCTGGGGATTGAGCACATAGGCCGAGGGCACGGCCTGGGGAAAGGGGGAGTAAATCGCGCGGCGCGAGGAAAGGCCGATGTTGAATTCGTCGGGGCGCACCACGGGGCAAACTTTGGCGCACTCGCCGCAGGCCGTGCAGGCCGCTTCGTCCACGTAGCGGGCCTTCTTGACGACCTTGACCTCGAAGTTGCCCACATGGCCCTTGATGTCCGTCACTTCGCTCAAGGTGTGAATCGTGATCCGGGGATGCCGACCGGCATCCGTCATCTTCGGACCGAGGATTCAGATGGAACAGTCCATGGTGGGGAAGGTTTTGTCCAACTGGGCCATGACGCCACCGATGGAGGGCGCCTTTTCCACCATCACCACCTCATAGCCGTTGTCGGCCATGTCCAGGGCCGCCTGAATGCCGGCCACGCCGCCGCCGAGCACCATGGCCCGCTGGGTCATGGGCATGCTGGGGGCTTCCAGGGGCGCCAGTCGCCGTGCCCGGGCCACGGCCATGCACATCAGGTCGTGGGCCTTGGCGGTGGCCGCCGCCGGCGTCTGCATGTGCACCCAACTGCACTGCTCGCGCAGATTGGCCATTTCCAAAAGGAAAGGATTGAGACCGGCCGCCGTCAGCATCTGGCGAAAAGTGGGCTCGTGCAGGCGGGGTGAACAAGAACCCACCACCACGCGGTTGAGTCCGAGGTTGGCGATGTCATCGCGGATCTCCCGTTGGCCCGGCTCGCTGCAGGCGTAGCCGATGCCTTTGGCCACCACCACATCGGGCAACTCGGCCATGGCGGCGGCCACACCGTCGCAGTCCACGGTTTGGGCGATGTTCAAACCGCAATGGCAGACGTAAACGCCGATTTTCGGAGTGCTTTCGGATTGGATTGCCATGGTTGAAGCAGATTTGGTCATGAAACGTCCTGTGCGTTGAAGTTTAAGGATTGCAGTCCGGGCTTCAAATTGTCGCCCTTCAAGCCTTGAACCGACTTTCTTATTCCCAATGGATGGTCTTCGCAATCAAGCTGGTCAGATCCACCAGTTCCATTTTCAACTGCTTCGCGCGCACCACATCTTCCATGGCGCAGCGCAGGTGGATTTGGCACTTGGGACAGGCGGTGATCATGGTGGTGCTGCCGCTGCGGCGTGCTTTTTCCAGCCGCTGCACCTGCATGGCCTTGCTGTCGGCGTCGCACCCGATCCAGGCGCTGTTTCCGCAACAGATGCTGGGTGCTTCGGCGTCCACCAGGCCGCCGGGCGTGTTGCCGTAAAGCGGCGCGAGCAGTTTGCGGGGCAGCGCCGCTTGGCCGCTGAAACGGCTCTGACGGCAGGCGTCCTGGAAGGTGGCGCAGCCTTCCAACGGTTTGAAGGCCACCGCGCCCTTGTCGATCTCCCGTTCCAGAAAGGCGTGCATGTGGGTGATCTTCAGCGGCAGCGTCACACCGTGACGGGCGTATTCGACTTCCAGGGTGTGGCAGCATTCGGGGCAGGCGGTGATCAGCTCTTCGGCGCCGCTGGCGGCAATGGCTTCCGCGTTAAGGCGGGCCAGGCGCAGAAAGTTGTCGCGGTCGCCGGACCAGAGCAGGTCGTGGCCGCAACAGCGTTCGTTTTCCAGAAGGGCCGGTTCCACATCGAAGAAATTGAGCAGGCGCAGGCTGTCCTCTAGGATGTGGTGGGTGCGCACGCCGAGGAATTTGTTGAAGAAGATGTCGAAGTACGGTGCGCACCCGCCGAAGAAAAGCACCGGGCCGCGGGAGCGGGTGCGGATGGTGTCGGGCAACTGCCGCCAGCGCTGGGGTGCCAGGGTCGGCGAAGTCATGGCGCGCATCATGCTCTGAAAGAAACCGCCGTGGGCCGGGGCGGCGGCCACTTCCCGGTCGTGGTAGTAGATGCGCATGGACTTGATGAACTCGGGGAAGTTGACCGCCGAGGGACACCGCTCGTAGCAAATGCCGCAGGTCAGGCAGCTGTTGACGGCGTTGCGCACCGCGGCTGCGTCGGCACGGCCGGCGATGATCTCGGCGGCCATGAAGCGCGGCGAGTAGGATTTGCCGGCCAGGGCAAGGGAGCAGGCCGAGGTGCATTTGCCGCAATCCTGACAGGCGAATACATCGTGGGCGGCCACGATGGCTTCGGGTGTCGTCGGCAGGTCGCCTGCCGCCGTATCCTCGGCGATCGGCCGTGTCCGGCGCGTGATTGGGCTTTGGCCCATTTGCCGGATACGATCGGCGAAGGATTGCAGGAAGGTCAGCAGGGCCTCGGGTTCATCGGGCAGAAAAGTGGCCAGTTCCAGCCGTTCGCCGCCCAGACCGATCAAGGCCATGATGCGGCGGGTGTCGGCGGTGTTCTCTTCCGCGGCCGATGTGCCGGTGCCGTAGCGGCAGGTGCCCGAGCGGCAACCGAGCAGCAAGACGCCGTCGGCGCCCATTTCAAATGGCTTGAAGAGCAAGGCTTTGCTGATGCGGCCGCTGCACGGAATGCGGATCATCTTGATTTCGGACGGAATGTCGGCGCTGCGGTCCTGCAGGGCCTGATAGGCCGCATGGGGGCCCCAGTTGCACAAAAAAAGGACGATCTTCAACGGTTCGGGCATGATTCAACTCCTGCTGTCGGCCAGCAACAGCTCCTCGACCATCTGTTCGAGGCAGGCCTGGTCACGGTAGGGGCTGTCCGCTGCGTTGGACGGGCAGACCGAGATGCAGTTGCCGCATCCCTTGCAAAGGGCATCGTCCACCGTGGCGGTCCAGCTGCCGTTGGGGCGTGGTTTGAGGCTGACGGCTTGATAGACACAGGCGGCGAGGCAACGGCCGCAGCCGCGACACAGAGATTCGTTCACCACCACGGAGAAGCCGCGGTTCTGACGCGGTCCCCTGGGCATGGCCGCCGCCGCCAGCACGGCCACGGCCTCACCCTTGGTGCGCTTGGAAATTTGGATGTTGGGCGGGTCGGCCAGGAAGAGTCCGGAGATGGAGGTGGTGCCCGGGTACATGAACGGCATGCCCGGCAGGTCGGCCTTTTGCGCGCCGGCCAGCACCTTCATTTCCGGCAGCAGTGCGTGCTGGCGGTAGATGGCGATGCGCCGTGATTTTTCGCCCAGCACCACGCCGCCCACCGAGAAGATGCGCTGTTCGCCTTCGCATTGGGTGTGCACCTGGAAATTGCCCAGGGTGCCGCTGACGGCCTGCACGGTGGAGCCTTCGAAGGCGTGCACATTGGGGTGTTGGGCCGCTTGGGTCAAGGGGCGTCCGGTACCGCCGAACTGGAGCACATCGAAACCCGCCTCGGCCAAGGTGCGGGCGGTGGTCAGGGCCGCTTCGGTGTGCCCGATGACGGCCGTGGTGAAATTGTAGGCCCGGGCCGGTGCCGGAAAGGGCAGCAACTTGCGGGCCCGGCCGATACTGCGCTTGATCAACCCCTCGAAGGCGGCCATGGCGGCCGGCGCATCCTTGGCGGTCATACGCAGCGCCTCGCCCCTCAGGTTGCAGGTTTGCACCATGGAGCGGCTGATGCCGGTGCCGTCGAACAGGCCGCGCTTGAGGCGGCTGCGCTGATCGGTGCAGGCGCTGCAGACGAAGTTGAGCGGGCAGCAGACGCAGGCGGCCACCACCAGCCGGGTCAGCCCCTTGTCTCGCACCGCATCGGTGATCCGTTGAATGCCTTCGGGAATACAGGCCGAAGTCAACACTTCGGCGTGAACGATGTCGGGTTGGCTGTTGAGGTCCGCCATGAAGGCATCCATCTCGGGCAGCCAGCCCATGGCATCGTTGCAGCGGCAGGCGAACACCCCCATGCGGACTTCCCTTTGCAGGCCCGGGTCGGGCGGCACGAAGGCCAACCCTTGTCCCTTCATGCGCATGCCGTTGCGCTGCAACAGCATCATGGCATGGGCCGCGGCGGCAAAACCGCGCAGCATCATGGCGTGCACATCGTTCTTGGCACTGGGTGGTCCATAGGCGCGCAGGACGTCTTCGCCTTTGATGCCCGGCGCCATGGCGGGATCGGCGATGATCAACACCCCGGCGTTTTCGGTGAAGGAGCTGGGCTGTTGATCATGGCGGATGGCGTTGTTGGCCTCGCAGGCCGGCAGGCAGGCCAGACATTCGGCGCACACGCCGCACTGCAGGCAACGGCCGGCTTCGGCCATGGCCTGGTCCGGGCTGAGGCCCAGGGCCACTTCCGCGAAATTTTGCCGCCGCTTTTCCGGAGGCAGCGTCGGCATGGCCGCGCGCTGCCGGACAGGCAGGTCGGCGGGAACGGGATCGAAATCCCGATCGGCGGGGCGCACCGCATCCCGGGCAGGGGCACCGGCATGGGGCGACGATCCGTTCAGGTCGGCGGTCACGGTCGCCGCAATTTTGCGGCCGTCGGCCATGGCATGCACAACGGAGGTGGCGCCGGTGGCGGCATCGCCGGCGGCGTAGATGCCTTCCAGGGAAGTGCGTCCGCGGCTGTCCACCGTAACCAATCCACGTCCGTCGACGGCCAAGTCGTCCCGGTTTCGCAGTCGGCCGTAAGCTCCGGCCTGGCCGATGGCCACGAAGGCGTGGTCGAAGGCCAGCGGGACTTCCACGCGCTCTGCGACGATCACCGGCCAGGCGATGCCTTGGGCATCCAGGGGCCCCGATCGCGTGGCACGGGTGCGCACCGATTGCAATCGTCCCCCGGCGCCGTCGAAACCCACCACTTGGCACCGGTCCCGGATGGTGATGCCCTCTTGCAGGGCGGCTTCCACTTCGTCCACATCGGCCGGAATTTCATCCCTGCCGAACCAGGAGAGCAGGGTGACGTCGGCACCGGCCCGATGCAGCACCCGGGCGAGGTCGAAGGCCGCGTTGCCGTCGCCGATGACCGCCACGCGCCCTCGGGGCGGTGTTGCATCGCCGCGGTAATAGCCATTGAGAAAGGCCAGGCACCCCTGGACCCCGTCCAGCGTTTCACCCGGCACCCCCAGGGAGCGATCGGCCCAGGAACCGGTGGCCAGAATCACCGCCCGATGGCTTTGGCGCAGGGTGATGAGTTCTTCGGGGAGGGATACGGCACGGCCGCTGATCAGGGCCACTCGGTCGTGGTCGAGCACCTCGGCGACTTCCGTTGCCAGAATGTCGCGCGGCAGGCGGTGGGGGCCGACACCGTAGCGCAGCAGGCCGCCGGGGTGTTGCTCCTTCTCGTAAATGGTGACGGCGAATCCGCGGCGCACCAGGTCGGCGGCGGCCGCCAGGCCGGACGGGCCGCAGCCCACCACCGCAATACTGTCGGGCAAGGGCGCCGCCGGTGTGGCTGTGCGTGTTGGTGTCGATTCACAGGCCTGCAAATCGGCGCATTGGTCGGTGATGAAGCGTTTGATATCCCGAATCGCCAGGGGGCCGTCCTGTCCGGCCCGGCGGCAGGCCGCCTCGCAGGGGTGGGTGCAGATCCGGCCGCAAATGGCGGGCAACACGTTCTCATTGCGAATCAATGCCAGGGCCTCATCGAAACGACCGGCACGCACCAGGGCCATGTAGCCTTGTACATTGACGCCCAGCGGGCAGTCGGCCTGGCACAACGGTTGGTTGCGCTTGTCGATGGCGGCGCGGCCCGGGAGGGCCATGCGGCCGGTGAACTGGATGGGGGGGTGGTCGGTCCCTTCCAGCGGGCAGGCGGCCACGCATTGACCGCAGAGGGTGCAGCGCTCGCTGTCGACATAGGTGGCGGGCAAGGTCAGCTGCACACGGAAGCCTTGTTGGCTGTGTTTGATTGCGCCGATGGTGGCCGGAAGGGCGCAGTTGAGGTTGCGGTTGCGCAGTATGCGGATCAGACCGGGACGGTGGGCGAAATTGAATGGGGTGCCCGATGGCAGGCGGTAGGCTTCGGCGCCCAGCTTGCGATCCAGATCCGCCTCGCCGTCCACCAGGGTGACGGGCACGCCCAGCTCCCCCAGTTTGTTGGCGGCCGCCACGCCCGCCGGCCCGGCGCCGATGATCAAAACACTGTGCAGCCTGTTTTTGGTTTGCGTCATGCCACGACTCCTATCCGGCCGGCCGCCTTGTTGCGGCGTCCTTTGAGGGTGGCCAGGGCATAGTCCCAGCCCCGCTCGAACGCCTTGAGGTTCTTCTCCTCGGTGCCCTTGGGCACCGAGGACAATACGGTTGCGCGCACCGCATCCAGGGAAACGGCTTCGGTGATGGCGGCCAGAAAACCGATCATGATGATGTTGGCCATCATTTTATTGCCCAACTCCTCGGCGAAGCGCGTGCAGGGAATGGCGAAATGGTCTTGACCGCCGACCGGTTTGACCAGGTCCTGTTCCAGAATCAAGGTGCCGTCCGGTTTGAGCAGGGCACGATATTTGTCGTAGCCCGATTGGGACATGCAGACCAGAATGTCGGGGTGCTTGATGTATGGAAAGTAAATCGGGCCGTCGGCGATGGTGACCTGGGCACTGCACGCCCCGCCGCGGGATTCGGGGCCGTAGGACTGAACGAAGGTGCTCTCCAGCGCATCGCCGATGGCCGCCGCCTGGCCCACGATGCGCCCGGCCAGCACGACGCCCTGCCCGCCGAATCCGGTGATCATCAACTGTTTGACCATAACGTTCCCCCCTGAAAACCGCTTCCGGCCGGCCGGCATGGCCGTAAGAAACGCAAGTATTGAATTCAATGACACCGCCCCAAGGGTTCAGCGTCATAAACTATTCGAGTATCCTGCACGTTTTATCGTAATTTTCGATGCAGGTCGGCCGGTCTTTGTCCACGAATTCGCCCAGGACCACCTGCCGGGTGAAATCCACCTCCAGATCGTCCATCCGGGGGTCGTTGCGAATGATGGTCCGTTCCTGGTACATCTTCAGCGTTTGCAAGGATTTCTCCTTGTTGCGCCGACCGTAATTGACCGGGCAGGGGCCCAACACCTCGATGAAGGAAAAGCCGCTTTTGCGAATGGCCTTCTGAATGCATTCCGTCAGTTCACGGGTGTGCAAGATGGTCCAGCGGGCCACGTAGGTGGCGCCCGACGCCCAGGCCAGCAAGGGCAGATTGAAGGGCGCTTCGGGGTTGCCCATGGGGGTGGTGGTGGTGCGGGCATGGAAGGGTGTGGTGGCCGCCACTTGGCCGCCGGTCATGCCGTAGTTCAGGTTGTTGAGACAGATGACGGTCAGGTCCATGTTGCGCCGTGCGGCGTGAATGAAGTGATTGCCGCCGATGGCGAACAGATCGCCGTCGCCGCTGAACACCACCACGTTGAGGGCCGGATTGCCCAGCTTCAAACCGGTGGCGAAGGGGATCGCCCGGCCGTGGGTCGTGTGAAAAGAGTCCAGGTTCACGTAGCCGGCGGCACGGCCGGAACAGCCGATGCCCGAAACC
This sequence comes from Desulfatitalea alkaliphila, assembly GCF_022968795.1. GTDB lineage: Bacteria > Desulfobacterota > Desulfobacteria > Desulfobacterales > Desulfosarcinaceae > Desulfatitalea > Desulfatitalea alkaliphila. The sequence goes on along the minus strand of NZ_JALJRB010000008.1, from coordinate 168,525 downwards.
ATGCAGGTCTTTTGCAGGTCCAGGCCGCTGGTCGCCATGGCGGTCAAGGCGGCCGCGAAGGCGGTGCCGATACCGCATCCCGGGCACCAGATGTGAGGGATGCGATCGGAGCGGATCAGCGCCTCGAGGGGATGGTCCGGGGTTTTGGGCATCGTTTTACGGGCCGTGGCAGGCATTACAACACCTCCTTGAGGGTGGCGATCACTTGGTCGGGCGAAATGATGGTGCCGCCGGCGTGGCCCACCAGGTGGCAGGCGGTTCGACCGGCCGCGGCGCGCATCACCTCCAGATGGATCTGGCCTAGGTTGATTTCCACCGTCACCAGGGCCTTGACCCGCTCGGCCAGGGCCGCGATCCGCTCTTGGGGAAAGGGCCATACGGTGATCAGGCGCAGAAAACCGACCTTCATGCCCGCGGCCCGGGCTTGATGCATGGCCGCCAGGCTGGTGCGGGCCGAAATTCCGTAGGAGACCAGCACCACCTCGGCGTCCTCCAGGCCGTGGGCTTCGGTCATCACGATATCGTCCAGGTTGTCGTCGATCTTATGACACAACCGGTCCATCATCTGCTGCTGAGCCTCCACGCTCATGACCGGATAGCCCTTCTCGTCATGGGTCAGGCCGGTCACATGCACGTTGTAGCCTTCACCGGCCGCCGGCATGGGGGCCACGCCGTTTTTGCCGGGTTTGTAGAGCAGAAAGCGGTCTTTGCGGCCTTTGGGTTTGGGACGCCATTCGCAGACAATCTGGTCGGCGGGCGGGATGACCACCTTTTCACTCATGTGGCCGACGATCTCGTCGGTCATGACAAAAACAGGGGTCCGGTAGCGTTCGCTGAGGTTGAAGGCGGTGATCGTCTGGTAGAAAATCTCCTGGGCCGACATGGGTGCCAGGGCGATGATGCGGTAATCGCCGTGGGAACCCCAGCGGGCCTGCATCATGTCGGCCTGGGCGCCCATGGTGGGCAGACCGGTGGAGGGGCCCACCCGCTGCACATTGACCACCACGCAGGGGGTTTCGGTGCACACCCCCAGCCCGACGTTTTCCATCATCAGGCTGAACCCGGGGCCCGACGTGGCGGTCATGCTCTTTTGGCCCGACCAGGCCCCACCAAGCACCGAGGCGATGGCGGCGATCTCGTCCTCCATCTGGATGAAGGTGCCACCCACCTCGGGCAAGCGCTTGGACATGTGTTCCGCGATTTCGGTGGCCGGCGTGATGGGATACCCCCCGAAAAATCGGCACCCCGCCGCCAATGCACCTTCGGCACAGGCTTCATCGCCTGTCATGTAGTGTTCTCCGGTCAGAACGGCTGGTTTCATTGCTGTCTCACGATGCTGAAAGGTGTTGGTATTGAACCCTCGTGCCAAATAACGAGCGGCGTTCCAAGCGTTTTCATACGCCGCGAACATGGCCGGCCGTGCCTCGACGGCCGCTCATGCCGTCGGTGCCGGCGGGGGCGCCGCCACCGAAAAAATGGCGAACTCCGGGCATATGATTTCGCAATAGTGGCAGTTGACACAACCTTCGGGTCGCAGCACTTCAGGTGGATGGTAGCCTTTGGCGTTGAAACGTTCGGCAAAGGCCAGGATGCTCCGGGGGCAGAACTCGATACAGTAGCCGCACCCTTTGCAACGATCTTCGATGATGTGGACTTCGCCGTGGGCAATCTCGATGGTATTGGTGTCCAACGGCACGCGCCAGAACTCCATCTGTCACTCCCTGCAAGTCGGATGGGTTGGATGCCGGCGGTGAAGGGGAAGCCTCGGTCGGCCGGCACAATGGGCGCACTTGTACCTGATTGCGGCTTATGAATCAAGGCAAAATTGGAAGCTTATAATAGCAGTTGGGGAAACCCCCGTGTTTTCGAGGGGGGTTTCCCCAACTTGTGTCCATGTGGAAACGGCAAGTTGCGGTCCGTCTCTTCGTTCTAATCCAACTAACCCAGCAGCAGCAGACTGGCGGCCATGATCACCATGCCGGCGATGAGGCCGTAAATGGAGGTGTGGTGTTCCCCGTAGCGCTGGGCCGCCGGCAGCAGTTCGTCCAGGGAAATGAACACCATGATGCCGGCCACGGCCGCGAAGAGAATACCGAAGATGTCGTCGCTGAAGAAATATTGCAGCAGCAGAATCCCGGCCAGCGCGCCCAGGGGTTCGGCCAGGCCCGACAGAAACGAGTGGGTGAAGGCCTTGGCGCGACTGTTGGTGGCATAGTAGATGGGCACCGAAATGGCGATCCCTTCCGGGATGTTGTGGATGGCGATGGCGATGGCGATGGCGATGCCCAGTTGGGGGTCGGCCATGGCCGCCACAAAGGTGGCCAGACCTTCCGGGAAATTGTGAATGGCGATGGCCCCCGCGGAAAAGAGCCCCATGCGCATCAAGGCACCTTTGGGCGGGTGCTTGGCGTCCATGTCCTCGACCCGTCGCATTTCGTGGGGGTTTTGATATTCGGGCACCAACTTGTCGATCAGGGCGATGAAGAAGAGGCCGCCGAAAAAGGCCAGCACGGCAATCAGATCCCCGGTCTGTTCGCCATGCTGTTTGGCCAGGGAGATCCGGGCTTTGTCGAAGATTTCGACGAAGGAGACATAAAGCATGACGCCGGCGGAAAACCCCAGGGAGGCGGACAGGAATCGGGTGTTGGTGGTTTTGGCGAAAAAGGCGATGGCGCCGCCGATGCCTGTGGCAAGGCCCGCGAAAAGGGTCAAGCCGAATGCGAACAGCATGTTGTCCATCTGCATCATGGGCTCCCGTCTTCAGTGTGCGATTTTATCCTTCCGGTTGCAGAAAGTCCAGAACATCGGCATTGAAACGGTCGCTCGCCTCGATGGGGACCAGGTGACCGACCCCGGTGTACGTCTCGAAGCGGGCGTCCTTGATATGAGTAGCCAGAAAGCGGCCGTTTTCATAGTCGACCAGCGGATCGATGTCGCCGTGGATCACCAGGGTCGGGGCCGTGATGCGATCCAGGTCTTTGTCCGCCCCTGCTTGACTGGTGTAATTGTGAACGGCTCCCAATTGATGGAAATAGGTTTCCATGGTGGGGGGCTTTTCTTCGGCATCGCGAATCAGAAAGTCCATGTCCTCGGGGTGGGCCGCCATGTATCCCGGTGCGGCGATGGCACCGTAGACCGCCCGGGTGCGGGCGGCAATGTCGGGAAAATCGGGTTGGACCAACAGGTCGAGCATTTCGGGCGGTGGCGGCACGTGGGCGGCGCCACCGGCCGAGGTGGCGCAAAGGACCAACTTGTCCACCAGTTCCGGGTGACGCAGGGCGAGGGTGACGGAAATGAAGCCCCCCATGGAAACGCCCACGATGTGCGTCGGGCCCAGGCCGAGGGCGCGGATCAAAGCGGCGGCATCGTCGGCCATGTCCGCGACGGTGAATGGTTCGGCCACCGGTGGGCTGTCGCCGATGCCGCGGTTGTCCAGGGTGATGACCTGGTGGCGGGCGGATAAGGCGGGGATTTGCTTCCACCAGAAAGAGCGGTTCGAGCCGAGACCGGCGATGAGCAGCAACGGATGCCCGGATCCGGTCGACGCGTAATACACGGCATGGTCGTCGATGGTGTGCAGTGGCATATGGTCTCCTGTGCGCAAGGTTGTCATGCAATGGGTCTGGATAGCTCCCTTTAACACCTTTGAAAACCGGAGACAACAGGGCGTTACGCCGCGTTCAGCATTCCCGAACCCGGTTTTAAGGGATTGCATTTGTCGCTGTGTCGGTCTATTTTTGAAGGCAACAACCGGATCGGCTGTTGCGCTGCGCCGAGGCGATCCGCCGGGCGGGCGATCTACAGGGCCAAGGGGGATGGAGGTGTCCATGGCACAGGTTTATGGTTCCAACGAACTTTTCGAGGATGTGCACCAAAGGGAGTTGTGCATCGGATGCGGGGCATGTGTGGATTTGTGCCCCTACTTTAAAAACTACCGGGGCAAGACTTCCCGGCTGTTTGCTTGCACCTTGACCCAAGGCCGTTGTTACGCCTACTGCCCCAAGGCGGAGGTGGATTTGAACGATCTGTTTCAAGATCGCTTCCAATGTGATTACGAGGCGTTGCCCATGGGCGTGCATCGTTCGGTGGTGGCGGCCCGGGCCGGCCGACGCATGACCGAAGGCCCTTTCCAGGGGGGCGGCACCGTTTCGGCCCTGATGGCATTCGCGCTGGAGAGCGGCCTTGTGGATGTGGCGGCCCTGACCGATCGCGAAGGACTTGTGCCGCACGCCTGTCTGGTCACCGATGCCCGTGAAGTGGCGCGCCATGGTGGCGCCAAATTCATGGCCGCACCCACCCTGGCCGGTGTCAACCAGGCGGTGCGCCAAGGGTACCGGCGCATCGGCGTGGTGGGCACCCCCTGCCAGATGATGGCGCTGGCCCAGATGCGCCGCAATCCATTGGGCAAGCCGGAGCACAACGTGCCGGTGGGTCTGGCCATCGGTCTGTTTTGCAATTGGGCCCTGGACACCCGTCAACTGATCGATCTGCTGGCCGCCCGCTTGAATGTGAACACCATCCGCGCCATGGACATTCCGCCGCCGCCGGCCAACGTGATGGTCCTGGAAACGGACCAGGGCACGGAAACCATCTCCCTTTCCGAAATCAAACCCTTGATTCCCCATACCTGCTTCATCTGTCTGGATATGACGGCCGAGCTGGCCGATGTGTCGGTGGGCATGTATGAAGCCCGCTCCCGTTGGAACACACTGATCGTGCGCACCGAAGCGGGCGACGCCTTGGTGGCCGATGCGGTAGGCGCCGGCTATCTGGAAACTGCGGCGATGCCGGCCGAGGATGTGGACCATCTGTCGCGTGCATCGGCCGCCAAGAAGGCGCGTTCCATGCGCATGCTGCTGCAGCGGCAGCTGCTGAACAGCGCCGAAGGACAGCGGGCCGCCCTGCGCCTGCCGGAGGCCGTGGTCGATCGGATCCTGCCATCCAAACCGACGCGTTGATGAATTCAGTTCAGTAAAATCCTTTACCTCGGGTCCATAAAAGGGTATTTTGCCCCAGTCGGTTCGTCGGGACACCCCGCCTATCTCCTTGCACCGTTGGCCGCGTGCCGGCGGTGCGGCGGCGATGAAGGAGTCGGCACGAGGGTGGCCTGCTGCTCAATTTTTGTGAAAGCATCGCCTATTCATCATTTCAATTCAATCAAAGGAGCACTGTCATGAAAAGGAATCTTGTTTTCTATTTGGTCATTGCGCTGCTGTTGAGCTTTTCCGTATTGCCGGTGCACGCCAAAACCAGTTGGATCGCCAATTCGGTCTGGCCGCCCAACAATTTGCAGACCATCGCCCTGGAGAAGTTCGCGGCCAAGGTCAAGGAGGCGACCGGCGGTGAATTGGAGATCAACGTCAGCAGCGGCGGCGCCCTGGGATACAAGGGGCCCGAGTTGTTGAAGGTGGTGCGGGACGGCCTGGTGCCCGTATCCGATATGTTGATCAGCGGCGTGGCCGGTGATGCGCCCATCTTCCAGGTGGTGACGGTACCCTTCCTTTGCCGCGATTTCGAGGAATTGAAGATGCTGATCGACATCGCGCGGCCCTACTTCGATGAGCAAGCCGCTAAATGGAATCAGAAGATCCTCTATATTTCTCCCTGGCCGGGTGCCGGTTTGTGGACCACCAAGAAGGTGACCAGCGTGGAGGATATGCAGGGGCTCAAAACACGCACCTACGACAAGAACGGCGCCCTGGTGGTGGAAGCCACCGGCGGCACTCCCTACGCGCTGCCGTTCAGCGAAGTATACTCCTCCCTGGCCACGGGTTTGATCGATTCGGTCATCACCTCCACCCCCACCGCCGTGGACGCAAAGTTCTGGGAAGTGCTCAAATACTATCAGCCGCTGAACATCACCATTGCGACCAACATGGTCAATGTGAACCTGCGCGCTTTCAATCGTCTGGATGCCGCGACACAGGAAAAGGTCCTCAAGGCCGCCGCTGAACTGGAGCAGGAGCTTTGGGACAACATCGCCGTGCTGGACAAGGAGAAGGAAAGCATTTCCAATAAGAACGGGATCGAAACCGTCAAGGTTTCCGGTGAGTTGATGGATGCCCTCACCGAGGTGACCATGGGCATTCGTAACGACTACCTGGAGGGTGCCCCGCAAGAGGCCAAGGCCATCGTCGCCGAATTCCTGGAGAAGGTCGGACGCTAACACCTGGATCGGTTTGCCGGCCTTATTGGAAACGCTGGAGCGGCCCGCCGCCTCCCCCCACAGGAGAGGGGCGGGCCTTGCATTCAAAGTGCCACCCGCGTTGCCACAATCCGCTGCACTGCGGCCGCCGGATGACGGCGCCTCTGCAGCAACGGTTGTCAATGCAACTGAACCACGGTCCCGGACGGGTCGTGCGCGGAGCGAATCATGCGTCGTTTGTTAAAATGGATCATCAATGCCATCGATTGGATATCGGGCGTCGGCGGCTTCTTGACCGGCGTGATGATGTGCCTGGGGGTCGGGTTGATCATGGGCGAAATTGTTTTCAGGACATTTTTCAACCAAACCCTCTATGTGGCCGAAGAGTACGCCGGCTACCTGATGGCCATGCTCACCTTCTGTGCCCTGGCCTACACCCTGCGGGAACGGGGGCACATCCGGATGACCTTTCTGCACAAGGTGGTGGTGGGGCGCGGACGGGCCTATCTGGATCTGGCCTGTCTGACGATCGGTTTCTGCTTCTGTTTGGTCCTGATTTACTTCACGTTTATTTTCTTTTGGGATTCGGTGGTCACCGGGTCCCGTTCCATGCAGATATCAAAGACCTATCTGGCCATCCCGCAAGCCTTTCTGCCATTTGGCGCACTGCTTTTTGCACTGCAGTTTTTCAGTGAGATGCTGAAGAGTTTTCTGGTGATCAAGGGTGATACGGAGGGTATCCGGATCGTGGCCGAAGCCACCGATCAAGGGCGGTGATGCCGCCGCCAATGCAACGATAGGAGTTTTCTTGTGGATTTGACGACCGTTTCCATTACCCTTTTCATTTTGTTGGTCATTTTTCTCGGCGGCAGCGTTTGGATCGGCATCTCCCTCTTCTTGATCGGCTTCGGCGGTTTGATCTTCTTTACCGAAGTGCCCTTCGGCCTCGTGCTGAGCAACGTCGTCTGGAACAACACCAACGGATCGGCAATGCTGGCCCTGCCCATGTTCATCTGGATGGGCGAGATTCTTTTCCGCAGCCGCATCTCGCAAAACCTGTTCAACGGGTTGGCCCCCTGGATGGACGCCATTCCCGGACGGTTGCTGCATGTCAACATCATCGCCTGCACTTTCTTCGCCGCGGTCAGTGGCTCTTCGGCGGCCACGACGGCCACGGTGGGCAAGATAACGGTGCCCGAGCTGCAAGGGCGGGGATACCACCCCCGGCTCTCCTTCGGCTCCCTGGCCGGGGCCGGCACCCTTGGGTTTCTCATACCGCCCAGCATGATGATGCTGGTGTACGGCATCATCGGCGATGTGAGCATCGGCAAGCTTTTCATCGCCGGGATCGTGCCCGGTGCCCTGATCGCCCTTCTGTTCAGCGGCTACATTCTGGTACGCAGCCTCATCAATCCCAGTCTGGCCCCGGCCGGGGCCGATCGCTACACCTGGAAAAGACGGTTGATCGGGCTCAAGGAAATCGCCCCGGTGGCCGTTCTGATCCTGGTGGTGCTCGGCAGCCTTTACCGCGGCTGGGCCACCCCCACTGAAGCGGGGGTCGTGGGCGTGGTGGGTGCTTTCTTCTTTGCTTTGTTGACCCGCAGCCTCAATTGGCAGGTGTTCCTGGACAGTCTCCAGGGGGCGATCAAAACCAGCTGCATGATCATGCTGATCGTGATGGGTGCCGGGTACCTTTCCGTTGCGGTCGGCTATTTGGGCATCACCCGCGAGTTGACCCTGCTGGTGAGTGAGATGGGGTTGTCGCCTTATATGTTGATTCTCATACTGACGGTTCTTTATCTGATCCTGGGTTGTTTGTTGGACGGCTTCTCCATGATCGTCATGACCACCCCCATCGTGCTGCCCATGGTGCAGGTGGTGGGCTTCGATCCGATTTGGTTCGGCATCTATCTCGTGTTGATGATCGAGTTGGCCCAGATCACGCCGCCGGTGGGCTTCAACCTGTTCGTGATCAGCGGACTGACCAACGAGGACATCATGACCATCGCCAGGGCGGCCCTGCCGTTCTTTCTGCTGCTCTGCGCCGCCACGGTCATCGTTACCCTTTTCCCGCAGGTGGTGCTCTATCTGCCCGATCTGATGAGGTGACATGCAAAAACTTGTGGATATCAACTGTGATATGGGGGAGAGCTTCGGTGCTTATACCATCGGCATGGACGAGGCAGTGCTGGGCCACATCAGTTCGGCCAATATCGCCTGCGGTTTCCATGCCGGTGATCCCATGGTCCTGGATCGGACCGTGGCCATGGCTGCCGCCAAAGGGGTCGGTGTCGGCGCCCATCCCGGATACCCGGATTTGATGGGGTTCGGCCGGCGCAACATGCATTGCAGCAACGCCGAGGTGCGCAACTACTTGATTTACCAGGTCGGCGCCGTGCAGGCCTTTTGCCGTGTTCACGGCGTTGCCCTGCAGCACGTCAAGCCCCACGGCGGGCTGTACAACATGGCGGTGGAGGATGAGGCTCTGGCGCGCACCATCGCCGAAGCGGTGGCCGCCGTGGACAGGGGGCTTTTGCTGGTGGCCCTGGCCGGTGCAAACGCCGCGCGGGTGCGCGCCATGGCGGCGGAAGTCGGCCTGCAGGTCTGCTTCGAAGCCTTTCCCGACCGGGCCTACACCGCCCGCGGCACGCTGGTGTCTCGTCGCAAGCCGGGGGCGGTGATCGAGGATCCCCAAACCGTGGCCCAAAGGGCCCTGATGATGGCTGCCGAAGGCAAAGTGGTTGCAGAAGACGGCTCGGTGCTGGAACTGACGGTGGACACCCTCTGCGTGCATGGCGACAATCCCGCCGCCGTGAATCTGACCGGCACCATCCGACAAACATTGCTGGATGCCGGCGTGGGCGTGGCCCCCATGGCCGAGATCGTGCGACTGCGTGATGCTTGAGGGTATTTCTTTCGCGAGCCCTTAACGCCCGGGCGATGTTTCGCGCGTTGCCAGATAGACGGAGGCAGTGACCCAAAGGCAAACGGCGCACAGGAGAAACATTTCGTTGAAGGCCGTGGCGCTCAATGCGGTTTGAGGATGGCGCAAGGCCAGCAGGTAGCCCAACCCCTGCATGAAGAAGGCCACCCCGGTCATGGTGAAGAAGTTGATGCCGGTCATGGCCGCGCCGGCATTTTCCGGGGGCATGCGTTCCTTGATGTGGGCGTACATGATATTGCCCGCGCTGCTGCAAAAACCGAAGGCGAAGAAGAGCACGCCGAAAACGGGTAGGGCGGTTTCGGGTGTGAGCCGGGTGAGCAATAGAAGCAGCAGGCCCATGCTGAAAAGGCCCGCGATGACGATGGCTTTGCGTTTTTTCAGGACCGCATCGGAGAGCCAACCCCACAAGGGACTTCCCGCCAACAAACCAATACTCAATAAAACCAGTAGATTGCCGGCCTGTACCGGTGCGATTCCCATTGCCTGGATCAGGAAAGGACCGGCCCACAGTGCCTGTACGGCGGCGAAGATGCCGTAACGGCAAAAGGTACCCAGGGAGATGATCCAATAGTCCTTGCGGCCGAACAGACGGCCCATGTCGTGGAAGATGGCGCGGGACGGACCGGCGGCCGCCTTCGTTCGGGCCGTGGTGGGTGACGTTGCCGGTCCGTCGCGGGCGATGAGATAAAAGAGCAGCGTCAGCAAAAGATTGAATCCTGCGATGACCAGGAACGCCCGGCGCCAGCCCAGTGCCTGTGTCAGCAGCACCAGGGGGGTGGCCGCCACCAGATTGCCCAAGGTGCCCAGGGAAAAGACGATGGCGGACAGGGTGGCGAAACGCAGGGGCGTGAACCAGAGGGTGATCAGTTTGAGCGTTCCCATCAGATTGCACGCCATGCCGATGCCCATCAGGATCCGGCCGGCGGTCAAGACATTTACCGTGTGGCCGGCGGCGAAGACCAGCGCGCCGCCGGCGGCCACCAAGGAGAGGGCGGTCATGGCGATCCGCGGGCCGATTTTATCCAGGTAGATAGTGATGGGGATTTGGGTCAGGGCGAAAGCATAGAAAAAGGCGGCGGAAATGAGGCTCAATCCGCGGGGAGTGACGGCCAGGTCCCGCATTAAGTCCGGGGTGATGACGGCGATGCTGGAGCGGTAGAACTGGGACAGAACGAACAGCAGGGTGGCCATCAGAAAAATGACCCAACGTTTGACAGCATCCGGCATCATATGCGATATCCACGACCGTTCATGGGTGCACAACTCAATTCCTCATACCAGCGGCGCTGCGCCCTGCACAACCCTTTAGCTTATTTTCATAACATTATTCACCGAAAGAAACGGAGAGAAACGCCATGCTATGGATTTTTGGTCTTTTGGTGGCCATCGTCGGTCTGGTGGTGGTGCTCTACAACCGATTGGTGGCGCTGCGCAACCGATATAAGAACGCCTTCGCCCAGATCGATGTGCAGTTGACCCGGCGCCATGATCTGATCCCCAACTTGGTGGAGGTGGCCAAGGGATACATGCAGCACGAGCGGGAAACCCTGGAGGCGGTGATCCAGGCGCGCAATGCGGCGGTGAACAACCTGCAACAGGCTGCTGCCCATCCCGACGATCCGGATGCCATCGCTCGCCTTTCCCGGGCCGAGCAGGGGCTGTCCGGCGCCTTGGGGCGGCTGTTCGCCCTGTCCGAGGCCTACCCGGATCTGAAAGCCAACCAGAACATGATGCAGCTCTCCGAGGAGTTGACCAGCACCGAAAACCGGGTGGCTTTTTCCCGGCAGGGCTTCAACGATGCGGTGATGGCCTACAACATTGTGCGTGAACAGTTTCCCGGCAACCTGATTGCCGGCCTGTTCAACTTCAAAGCGGCCGCGCTGCTGGAGATCGACGATCCGGCCAAGCGCGAGGTGCCCCGCGTCTCCTTTAAATGAACTTCTTCGAACATCAAGCGCGCGCCCGCCGCCGGACCGGGTTGTTGATTTTGCTGTTCGTCCTGGCGGTGCTGGCCATTGTGGCGGGTGTCAATTTCGCCATGGCCCTGGCCATGGGGTTGATGGACAACGGCTGGCAAGGGCTGGCCGGCCACAAGGGGGTGTTGACCCTCATCACCTTGGGTACCCTGGCCCTGGTCGGCGGCGCCACGGCCTACCGCGTGGCCCGTCTGGGCAGCGGCGGCAGTGCCGTGGCCGATGCACTCGGAGCGACACCGGTGCCCCCCGAAACCAGCGACCTGCAAACGCGCCGGTTGCGCAATGTGGTGGAGGAGACCGCGTTGGCCGCCGGCGTATCGGTTCCCGCCATTTATGTGATGGAAAAGGAGGCGGGCATCAACGCCTTTGCCGCCGGCTATGGCCCGGCGGATGCCGTGGTGGCGGTGACCCGCGGCACCCTGAACCACTTGAATCGGGAAGAGTTGCAAGGGGTGGTGGCCCACGAATTCAGCCACATCGTCAACGGCGATATGCGGCTCAATATCCGTTTGATGGGGGTGCTGTTCGGGATCCTGGTGATCGGTATCATCGGCCGTATTCTTTTAAGGGGCGGCCGCTTCGGTCGCATTCGGGGCAACAACCGCAATGCCGGCGGCATTGTGTTGTTGGGTTTGGCCCTCTATCTGCTGGGGGGTATCGGGGTCTTTTTCGGCCGTTTGATCAAAGCGTCGGTGTCCCGGCAAAGGGAGTTTCTGGCCGATGCCGCGGCGGTGCAATTCACCCGCCAGCCGACCGCAATTGCCGGAGCTTTGAAGAAGATTGCCGCCCTGGAGGGCGGGTCGCGCCTGCAGGCGCCCGACACCGAAGAGGTGAGCCACATGCTTTTTGCCGACGGCGTGCGTTCGCTGATCGGGCTTTGGGCCACCCATCCCCCGCTGGAAAAGCGTATTCGGGCTATCGAGCCCGGCTTCCAGGCGGAGGAGATCGAGACGCTGCGCAAACAGCTTGGCCGGGGCAGCGTGGCAGCCGGTCCGGAGCAGCCTGTTCCGGAGCGGCGCAAAGATCCGTTGCAGGCTGCGAAAATACCCGGCATGGGCGGGGGGGCGATTCCCCAAGCGGTGGTGATGGGCACCCTGCTGGCCGACGTGGACCAACCCGACCCGGGGCGCCAGGCCCTGGCGGCGAGGTTGCGCCGCAAACTGCCCCCTGCGTTGTATGCGGCCGCTCATGACAGCGAGGCGGTGGTGCCCCTGTTGTTGTCCCTGTTGCTGGGGGATCAATCGGATCTCCGCGGTCGTCAGCTATCCCTTTTGCAAGGACGGATCAGTGTGGCCGGCATGACCCGGGTGTCGGCTTTGGCGCCGCTGACCCGGGATCTGGATCCGCGCCATCGGTTGCCTCTGCTGGCGCTTTCGATGCCGACCCTGCGCCGCCGCACGCCGGAATCGCTCAAGGCGCTGTTGCCGCTGGTAGATGAATTGGTACAGGCGGACGGCCGGGTCACGGTGTTCGAGTATGCCCTGGGCCGATTGTTGGCCCGCCATGTGAACGATGTTCTGGCGCCCGGTCGTGCGCGGACCGCCGGCCGCACCCTGTTGAAACAGTGCGGCCCCGCGGTGGCCGATCTGTTCTCCGTCATCGCCGCCCTCGGCCACGGGGATGAAACCGCGGCCCGGCAGGCGTTTCATACCGGACTGGCCGTTCTCTACGGCGCGCGCAATGCACCGGATTACAATCCGCCCCGGAACTGGATCGCGGCCTTGGACGGCGCCCTGCAGCGCTTGGATGGTCTGTCCCTGTCCGCTAAAGAGGAGTTGATCAAGGCGTTGGTGGCCACCATGATGCACGACGGCCGAATCACCGTGGCCGAGGGCGAACTGCTGCGAACCGTCTGCGGCTTGCTGCATGTGCCCTTGCCACCGCTTGTCAGCGACGGCGCATGAACGGCCTTCAAGGATCTTCGCCGCATTTCCGTGCTTTGACTGTCACCTCTTCCGCCGTTCAGCCGATGCCACCCGCCTTCAATACATCGACCATGGAATAGACCCGGCCCTTTTCCCCGTCGGCGACTTTGCGCGCCAGAAACCGTATCGCATCCCGTGTGCCTTCTCCGTAGATGTCGCGCCCGTTGACGTTGTGGCTGAACTCGAAACGGGCCGTGCCGTCGGGAGAGGTGAGGGTGTAGGTGTGCCAGGCGTGGCCGCCCAGGTGTTCGGGGGGCACGCCCCACTGGTTGGCTTGGCGTTCGGGATCGCGCTCCTTCTGGATCTGGTCCGTGTTGAAGGCGACCCCCATGCGGTTGAAGTATGTAACCATGGCCTTGGCCGTGCCGCTGGTGTCGGCCTTGCCGGCCTGGTGACTCTCCCGGATGGTCAGTTGATAGTTCTGGAACAGATTGGGAAAGGTGTCGGCCGCGTGGGCCATCATGGCCTGGAACCCGACAATCTGTTTGGCCATGTTGGGGGCGATGACGGCCAGGCCGCCGTTGTCGACAACGGTGCGCAGCAGCGCATCGCGATCACCGCCGGTGGTGCCCATCACGAAGGGCAGCCCGAAACGGCAGTAGAATTCGGCATTGGCGTTGACCGCCGTGGGATGGGTGAAATCGACGCTGATGAGGCCCGGATGCGCGGTCTTGATCGCGGCGATGCGTTCTTCCCGTGCTTCCGGTCGGATCAGCGCGATGGGCGTTTCCGCCAGATGACAATGAGCGATATCGATTTCCGGTCCGGTCAGGCTGAAGGGCAACAATTGCATTGCCGCATCGGCCATGATGTGGGTGGCGATCACACGGGCCACGTTGCCGGGCAGGCCGTTGATCATGACGGGGATGGGGTTCATGGCAAGCCTCCTTGTTTGTTTGTGATACGTTGTGAAGCGCTGATGCGCGCCACCAGGGCCGTCAGATCGGGCAGCGGCAAGACAGGCGCCAGGCGTTCCAGGCGGTGGCGCAACGTAGCCAGGGCTGTGGGGATGTGGGCCGCGAAGTGCATTTTGCCCTTGACCCGGCTCAGGAAGGCGAAGGCGCCCAGCATTTGCAGGCCGCGGGTGACGGTGCAAGCGGCGTACCCCTTGCGGAAAAGGTCCGGCGGCACGTCGCAACGTCGCTGCAATCGCCGGAGGGCGTAATCCAGCAGATCCGCCTGCAAGCGGTGCGGCAGGTTCACGTAGGGATCGATGAGCAGCGAAGCCAGGTCGTATTGCAGCGGACCGACGCGGCCTCCCTGAAAATCGATGAAGCACACCCCCCTCGGCCCCAGCATAATGTTGCGCGATTGCAGATCCCGGTGCATGAAGCCGTTCCAGGCGGCGGCCAGGGTGTAATCGGCCAGGGCATCGAACTCCGCCGCCAGATGGTCATAGGGCACCTGCAGGCCGAGGTATCCTTGGACAAAAGCTTCCAGGAAATAGCGGCACTCCCGCTGGAGGATCAACCGGCGGTCATAAAAGGCGCTTTGATAAGTCCATGCGGTATCGAAGCCTTCGGCACCCGCCAGGGCCATGGTCCGCCACCGGTCGATCACTTCCCGATAGCGGTCGCCGATCTCGCCGACCGCCGCGTTTTGGACGACTGTCTGCAGATGGCGGTCACCCAGGTCTTCCAGGAACACCAAGCCGGCGAAGGTGTCGTAACCGTGGATTCGGGGAACGGCCACGCCCCGGGCGTGCAGGTGCCGGCCGATGGCCACGAAGGCATCGACTTCGAGACACGCGTCCCGTTGGGTGCGAATGCCATGATCCACCATGACCAGGCTGTGCCGGCCGGATTGGAGACGGAACCAGCGGCGGTCCGATCCATCTCCCTGCAGGGGCCGGCAGCGGACCGGCCCTTCGGGGGGTCGCGCAAAGGCGTCGGCGAAGGCGGCGGGGACCATGGCATCGCATGCGGCCTCCCGGTAGGCCTCGGGGGCGCCGATATCCCGCCAGTAATGGTCCCGGACCACGTGGGCTTTGATGCGCAGGCCGGCTTGCAGCATGCGGGCATAGGCGTCGATGATGTGGGCCGGACCCGATGGGGGCAGAAAGTCGAGCACCCGGGGCGAGAGCACATGAATGCCGGTGAACGCCATGGGATGCGTCGTGGGAGCGGTGGCGGTCGCGGCATCGAAGCCCGTCACGAATTCGTCGTCATCCACGGCCACGTTGTTGAAGTCGGGGTGATGGTGCATGGCCATGGTGACCGCATGGCCCTCCGTGCAATGGCACGCCCAGAGGGCCGTCAGGTCGATGTCGCTGACGATGTCGGCGTTGACCACCAACAAAGGACCTTGGGACCAGTAGTCGGCCACATTGCGCAAGGCGCCGCCGGTGCCCAGGATTTGCGGTTCGTGGACCGTGTGCAATGCCATACGGTAGTCGCCTTCATTGACCAGGGCTTCGATCTGTTCGTGCAGGTGATGGGTGTTGATCATCACCTCTCGGCAACCGGCCTGCTGCAGGCGCTCGAGAATCAGGGCGAGCAGGGGCCGGCCGCCCAGGGTGAACAGCGGCTTGGGGGTGTGCCGGGTGTACGGCAGCAGGCGCGTGCCCCGGCCGGCGGCGAGAACCATGGCCTTCATTGTTTGATCAAATACAGGAATCTGCGAATGGTCTGCTCAAAGGATTCGATTTTGTCGCTGTTTTCCGCGCCGCGCACGCCGTTGGTGGTGAAGAAGCTGATGGCGTTGTCGTAGTTGATGGCGGACAACGATTCGCTCAGCACCAACTCATGGTTGCGCAGCATCGATTTGCCCAAGGCCTGGATTTTTTTCATCCGATCCTTGCCGTTGCTGTCACCGCGCGGTGTCTGTTTGAAAAAGGTGAGCACCACCCAGTAGGATTCGAAATAGGTGAGCAGGAAGCGGGCGAAGCTTTTGAGCTTGCGAAAGCCGGCGGCGGTGATCTGGTAGGTGTCCGGCAGGGTCTGATGGGGGATCAGCATGGCTTCGTCGATGAACGCCTTGATGGTTTTACGCATGAACCGATCTTCACTCACATCCAGGTCGAAGGCGAATTCGTACTTGAAAAAATTTTGCAGGAACCGGTAGCGCTCCTGCAGGTCGGCGGCGGAAAACTGAAAGGCGTCTTTTTCCAGAATGGCAGCGGCCGTGAAAGCCGCCGGCACGAAATGGGCGATGCAGTTGTTCTTGTAGTATTCTAGCTGCAACCGTTTGTGCGGCGGAAGGATGTATTGGGTGGTTTCGGGCGGTGCGGCCTTGTCGACGGGTGCCGCCTCGATGATTTTGCGCTGTACATAGTTTTCCAATGCCTGGGCGCAAGCGCGGGGCGGATCCAGCATCAGAGTATCGGTCAGCTTGACCTTCTGGGCGAACAGGATGTCCGTGTAAAGCGCCACGATTTGCATCAGTTCATCGGCGCTGAAGCGGGGGGTGGCGCAGTTCAAGGCCGCCGACGCCACCAAGGCGTGGGGCGTGACCACGCTGACCTTGTCGATGGCATTGATCACCCGCCAACCCAGATTGCGGCAGAGGGCGTTTTGATCCTTGCTGTTCATCGTCGGCAGTTCCAGGTCGTTGGTCTCCAGCAGCTCCCGCAATGAGATGGGCTCGTGGAAATTGATGTAGATCTTGCCGTAACGCCGCTTGAGAAAGCGGCGCGCCTGCAGCACCTTGGATAGGCTTTCGGGCTCCTTGCTGCCGCCGGTGAGCTCCTGCAGGTAAGCCGACTCCTCCACGACCTGGTCGTAGCCGATGAAAATCGGCACGAAGATCATGTCCTCAGAGGCGCCGGCCTTGAAGGCGTTGAGCAACAAGGTCAGAAAACCCAGTTTGGGCATCAAAAGCTTGCCGGTGCGGCTGCGGCCGCCTTCGATGAACAATTCGATATTGAAGCCGTCTTCGAGCAATTTGTGGATGTATTCGGCGAAAATCCGGGAATAGACCGCTGCGCCGCTGAATGTGCGACGGATGAAAAAGGCGCCGCCGGCACGGAAAATGGGACCCATGGGCCAAAAGGAGAGGTTCTTGCCGGCGGCGATGTGCGGCGCCGGCATGTTGTTGCGATAGAGCATATAGGAGAGGATGATGTAGTCCATGTGACTCTTGTGGCACGGGATGAGGATCAGCGGCCCCTTGCGCGACATGGTCTTGGCCCGCTGCAGTCCCTCCTTGTCCAAAACAATACCGTCATACATGGTGTTCAGCAGCCAATTGACCGGTATGCAGGCGAAATTGATGAAGGTGGGGTTGTACTTGGCGGCGATTTCGTCCAGGTAGCTGTCGGCCTGCTTGCGCACCTCCCGCAGGGGTTGGTTGCGGCCATCGCTGTATTGGGTCATGAACTCCCTGAGCCGCTGCCCCGACAGGATGCTCTCTTTGAACTCCTCATGGGATTTGACGACCGGCCCGGTGATGCTCTGGCGATGACGGTTGTGCTGTTGCAACAGCCGGCGGCGCAGCAGCAATGCCTGATATTCGGGGCTCTCTTCGCTGCCGGCCGAGGAGTTCAGGAAAAGGCGCAGATCAAGGGGTTGACTGATTTCCGCGAACACCTTGCCCGGCTGGCGGAAGAGGGTCAATGTGCGCCGCAGCATGCCCGGACGCTGCTCGGTGCCGAAAATCACATCCCGCAGGCGGGGTGTGGCCGATTCGGGGAGCTTGCTGAAAAACATCAGGTGGGGCACGATATGGATCGGGCGATCGATGGTGCGCTGCAATTCGATCAGAAAACGCAAAGGATCGGCTTGGGCCTTGACAAAGCGGCGATAAAAGCCGTGTTTTTCCACCAGGGGTAGAATGGCGGCCCGGCCGTCCAGCAGCATTTGACGCCAATAGCCGCTGGTGTACGGATCCAACCACTGACGCCGGGTGGCGAGCCAGTGCAGATGCGCCAGGAAACAGCGCAGGACCCGGGATACCGGTTGCACCAGCCAGGGGCGCAGCCCGAATCCCAGCTCGGGAACCGGCACTTTTTCTTCCCGGTAGCGGGTATGGTAGAAGAGATATTCGAAATAGCTGCGGTATTTGATGGTGTAGACCACTACGGCGTCCGGCGGCAATGATTTGAGAATGTTCAAATGTTGCTGGTCGATGGTAATGCCGCGGAAAAACCATTTGAACATCAATGGCAGCAAGCCGTTGCGCGGGGGCAGGTGGAATAGATAGTACTGATGGGTGCCTTTGAGCAGACCCATGAAAAAGCGGTGCAATTTTTGCCGCCACGGGGCAGCAGGTTGTATATTGGTTTCAGGCATGGGGGGACCTATCTCTTTGCGGTTGGCTGCTTGACCTTTCGATTCAGACACCGAAAACTATCAGAGTTGACCGCCATTTGCAATTGTGGATATATAAGGAAGAGGTTGATCAGGATCGCGAAAAATTGGCTTGCGCAGACCTTGGGCATATGGTAAGCGTCTGTACCTACACAAAACAGTGAGCATCGGTCAGGGGGGCATGCATTCCAACGGGTGTCGAGGGATCAGGCCCTTCTTCAGTGAAAAGCTGCTTTTCCAAGGCAAATCAGTTTCATCGAGGGTGTCGATAAAGACATTTTTTAATTACAAGGAGGTGGGTATTTTATGAAAACGTTAATCGGCGGCGCAATTGCGGCAGTGATCGGTCTCATCGGTCTGACGATCTGGTTTCCGGCTTTCCTGCAACTCCTGGCGGGTGCGATTCCCATCATGCTCTTGCTGGGCGGCGGATTGGCCATTTACCTGGGCTTTGACGAACTTAAAGACACCTGGAAGAAGGACGAGGCCGAAGCGCCCGAAGCCGAAGATGATGCCGCAAAATACAAAAAAGAGATCGATGACCTGAAAAAGGAGATCGAGACCCTTAAAACCGATAAATAACCATTCAGGATTGTCGCGCTGATTCGAGATCCTGCAGAACCCCTTCGTTCGTAGACCGCCGCCAGCGCCGATGCCGCCAATGGCGTCGCGCCGGTGCGTTTACGGGTGAACGGGGTTTTCTGTTTTTACTGTTTTCCATTCAAGGATTGCACCGCCAGTCGATCCGCCCGCTCATTGTCCGGATGCCCGGAGTGCCCCTTGACTTTGACAAAACGAAGGTCGCGAAAGGTGGCCGCCAAGTCCCGCAGTTTTTGTACCAGAGCCTGGTTTTCCTTGGCTTTCCAGCCCCGGGTCAACAACCCCAAGGCGTAGCTGCTGTCGGAAAACACGATCACCGGAAGATCCCTGTTCTTGACCGCTTCCAGCGCCGTGCGGATCGCCTCGAGTTCCGCGATGTTGTTGGTGGCCGTGCCGATGTAGCGTGAGATCTCCTTCTCCTTGCCCTTATAACGCAACACAGCACCGATGCCGGCCGGGCCGGGATTGCCCGAGCAGGCACCGTCGGTGTAGATGCAGATGGACCGGGCGCATGTTTCCGCACTGACCGCCGGTTGGGCCGCTGGGTTGGGTTTCGCCTTGGGGGCGCGCTTTGGGCGCGCAGGGGCGTCCACCGAGGGGACGATCCCGCCGTCGGGGGCCAAGGCGGTCACCCTGGCCTGCGGGACCCGATATTCATGGGGTTGGTCCAATTGGTATTTGATCAGCACCTTGCCCTTTTCCAGCAAAGGCCGGTGATGTGCATCGGTGGCCATCCACACCTTGTTGTTCTTGAATTGCATCCGTTGCCAATGGGGGTGGTCCTTTGTTATCGCCAATACGACTCCTCTGATATCCTTCTATGCATCAATACAACAAATAGCGCTCGCGCAACGCCCGAAATTGGGCCAGCGGCGCTTGCCACGTCGCTTCAAGCGCCATGACGGGCGTCATGCCCGCCAGCCGGGTGCGAATCGTTTGATCGCCGAGAATCAGGTCCATGGGCAGCCGTTCGTACTCATATTCGTAGGGCGGTTGTTTCCAGCGAAACGCGTCGGCGTGGTGGTACAGGATCGCCTGGAGCAGGGCCAGGCCGGTGCGAAAGGGATGAAAGCGGGCCGGATCGGTCACATGCAGCTGAAAACCGCGGCACACCTCTCCCTGCCATTTGTTGGCGGTGGGTAAAAACTCCATGGGCCGCAGTACCACCCCCGGCAAGGACGTATCCTTCAGGTGGGCCATGATTTTTTCCGGCGACAGGTAGGGCGCCCCGAATATTTCGAAGGGCTGAGTGGTGCCGCGCCCTTCGGAGACGTTGGTGCCCTCCCAGATCACCTGCCCCGGATAGACCAGGGCCGAAGCGGGGGTCGGCAGGTTGGGCGACGGGGCCACCCAGGGCAGACCGGTTTGCTCGAACAGCATCCGCCTTTGCCACCCCTCCAGGGGTATGACCTCCAGGTCGCAGCCGATGCCGAAGGCGTCGTTGAACATCAGGGCCAACTCGCCGATGGTCATGCCGTGACGCATGGGGATGGGGTAGCGGCCCACGAAAGAGGCCCACTCCGACACCAGGCAGTTGCCCTCCACCAGTTGCCCGCCGATGGGGTTGGGCCGGTCCAGCACCACCACCTTCTTGCCGAATCGTTTGGCCGCCTCCATGCAGTAGGAAAGGGTGTAGATGAAGGTGTAGACCCGGGTGCCCACATCCTGCAAATCCACCAGCAGCACATCGATGGGGGTCATCATGGCCGCGGTGG
Organism: Desulfatitalea alkaliphila; assembly: GCF_022968795.1. Classification (GTDB taxonomy): domain Bacteria; phylum Desulfobacterota; class Desulfobacteria; order Desulfobacterales; family Desulfosarcinaceae; genus Desulfatitalea; species Desulfatitalea alkaliphila. The sequence continues at coordinate 147,974 of NZ_JALJRB010000008.1, read as the reverse complement.
GCCGGCGGGTCTCGCTGTAAAGGCTGTGGACCGGCAGGTGCAACCAGGGGTCCCGACGGTGATCGGATTCGATCATGTTGTCCTGCCGTTCGGCGAAAAGGCCGTGCTGCGGGGAAAAGAGCTGTACGAGCCGAGTACCGAAACAGGCCTGCACCAAACGGGCCGCGTGCACCAGTCGGTGGTCCACTGAAGCGCTGTTGCAAAGCAATCCCAACCGCGCCTTTTGCAAATCGGCGGGGGGCGCCGCCACCAGCTTTTCCAACCCCGGGATTACCGTTGCCATGAGCTCATCTCCTCCGATTCTCGCATGTTTCGTTTGCACCCATATCCAACCGCGCAGCGTATTGCAACCGCCGCCATTTCAATTTCGATCCCGATTTCGATTTGGATTTGGGTTTGGCGGATACAATACATCATCGCTGCGCCCTGCTCCGTCGGAATTGTTGCCGTCTCCTTAAAATCCTTGACACGAGCGAATTAACCCAATAAATTGGCCGATTGTCATGAATGGTGTTCAGTTGGTCGGCCGTCCCTTCACCACCTTTCGGGTGGTGCCGCATCACCCGCTGATAAACCCCATGCGACCCATCGTCAAAGGAGCTTGTGCCCGGCATGCCCGCGCAAATCGCAATCAACGGCATTGTCATTATTGTCGGTAATTACGGCAGCGGCAAAACGGAAGTGGCGATCAACCTGGCCGTTGATCGCCAAGCCGCCGGGCAGCGGGTACGTGTGGCCGACCTGGATCTGGTCAATCCCTATTTTCGAACGCGGGAGGCGCGCCGCCCCCTGGAGGCCTTGGGGATCGAAATGGTGCTGCCGCCCGAGGGGTTGTTGCAGGCCGATCTGCCCATTCTGGTGCCGCAAGTCGCGGGGTTGATCCGCGATCCAGGCGACCTGGCCATTCTGGATGCCGGCGGCGATGATGTGGGGGCCACCGTGCTGGCGGCCCTCGCCGAGGCCTTCGCCAAATCCGAGGCGCCCGTGCGGATGCTCCAGGTGGTCAATCCCTTTCGGCCCAACACCGATAGCGTGGAGGGGTGCCAGGCCATGCGCAAGGCCATCGAAAGCGCCTCGCACAGGCAAGTGACCGGTTGGATCGGCAACGCCCATATGCTCGACGAGACCACGGTGGAACACATCGCCCGGGGGTATGCACTGATGCAAGCCCTAGTGGCCGACAGTGGACTGCCCTTGGTATGCATGACGGCGGCGGCGGCGCTGATGCCCGCAATCGGTGCCCTGGACGTGGACTGCCCGATGTTGGCCGTCCGCCGGCAGTTGGTGCCGCCTTGGCAGAAACCGGTGCCTTTGCAACCGGAGAAATCGAACGGGTAAAGGAGAACGTGCATGGCATATTGCTACCATATTGAAGCGAACCGTTGTAAGGGGTGCGGGTTGTGCGTGATGGTCTGCCCCAAGAAGGTTTTGGAACTCTCGGATCAGGTCAACACCATGGGCTATTTTCCGGCCTACCAGGCGCGACCGGAGGACTGCATCCTGTGCGCCATATGCTGCACCATGTGTCCGGACGTGGCGATCCGCATCACTGAAACGACGGACGATGCCCCATGTCCGCCCCGCTGAAGGGGACCGGAGGCACTTGCATCCATTATTCATAATCAAGAGCGGGACAACCGCCGACGAGAAACGGCTGCCGGCGTGTCCAAAGACATCCAGGGAGTGAAAACATGCCCAAGGTATTGATGAAAGGCAACGAAGCCATTGCCGAGGCGGCTATTCGGGCGGGCTGCCTCAACTACTTCGCCTATCCCATCACCCCCCAGTCCGAAGTGGCCGAGTATCTCTGCTGGCGTTTGCCGGAGGTCAACGGCGTTTTTTTACAGGGGGAAAGCGAAGTGGCCGTGGCCTATATGATTTTCGGTGCGGCGGGTGCCGGCGTGCGCGTCTTTACCACCTCCTCGAGCCCCGGGATCAGCTTGATGAGCGAAGGCATCAGTTATTTGTGCGGTGCCGAACTGCCGGCGGTGTTTGTCAACATCATGCGCGGCGGGCCGGGGCTGGGCGGCATTCTGCCCTCCCAGGCCGACTATCTGCAGGCCACCAAAGGGATCGGCCATGGCGATTGTCGCCTGCTGGTGATGGCGCCCGCCAGTGTTCAGGAAGCAGCCGAGATGGTGATGCAGGCCTTCCCCCTGGCCGAAAAGTACCGCAACCCGGTGATGATCCTGGGCGACGGGCTCATCGGCCAGATGATGGAGCCGGTCGAATTTCCGGACCACCTGCGCAGCGAGCCGAGCAACAAGGACGGTTGGGCCTCCAGCGGCATGGACCACCGCAAGAGCAAAACGCGCAACCTGGTGCGTTCCCTTTTTCTGGATCCGGAGCAGCTCAACCGCCACAACATGGACCTGCGCGCCAAGTACGAGCGGATGAAGGCCGAGGAAGTGCAGTACGAAAACTTCAACACCGAAGGGGATTACCAGGCTTTGATCGTCTCCTACGGCACCATGAGCCGGGTGTGCAAAACCGCCGTCAACATGCTCAAGGAGCAGGGCATCGAAGTGGGTTTGATCCGTCCCCGGACCCTTTTCCCCTTCCCCGAAGCGGCCATCGGCGAGGCGGCCGCCAAGGTGAGCTGCCGTGCCGTGCTGAGCGTCGAAATGAGCATGGGGCAGATGGTGGAGGATGTGGAGCGCAGCGTGCGGGGTGCCCGGCCGGTGCAATGGTACGGCAAGTGCGGCGGCGAAGTGCCCACGCCCGAAGAGATCATCGAGGTGGTCAAGACCACCCTGGCATCGGATCTTTCCCGTCGCTGATCCCCAGCGCGCCTGATAAGGAGTACAAGCAATGGCAAAAACATTCCAAAGACCCCAAGCGTTGTTCGACCAGCCGACCCATTACTGCCCGGGCTGCACCCACGGCGTGATCCACCGCCTGGTGGCCGAAACCATCGATGAGCTGGGCATTCGGGGAAGAACCGTGGGCATCGCCCCGGTGGGTTGTGCCGTGCTGGCCTACAACTACATCGATTGCGATTTCCAGGAAGCCGCCCACGGCCGGGCGCCGGCCATGGCCACCGGCATCAAGCGGGTGCGCCCCGACCTGATGGTGTTCACCTACCAGGGCGATGGCGACCTGGCCAGCATCGGCATGGGGGAGATCATTCACGCCGCCAACCGGGGCGAAAAGTTCACCACCATTTTCGTCAACAACGCCATATACGGCATGACCGGCGGCCAGATGGCGCCCACCACAATGCCCAACCAGCGCACCAGCACCAGCCCCTTCGGCCGCAAAACCGAGGAGGCCGGCATGCCCATCCGGGTGGCCGAGCTGCTGTCGGCGCTGGTGACGCCGGCGTACGTCACCCGCCAGACGGTGATTCGACCCAAATACATACAGAAGGCCAAAAAGGCGATCCTCAAGGCATTCACCTACCAGATGGAGAAGCGTTGTTTTTCCCTGGTGGAGTTGGTCAGTACCTGTCCCACCAACTGGGGCATGACACCGCCGGAAGCGATTCAATGGGCCGAGGATGTGCTGCTGCCCTACTATCCCCTGGGGGATGTCAAAACCCCTGACGCCGATGTGAAGGAGGCGCCATGCAAAACGAAGTGATGTTCGCCGGATTCGGCGGTCAAGGCATATTGCTCATCGGGAAGCTGTTGGCCCATGCGGCCATGGAAGAGGGGTACGAGGTGGCCTGGATTCCCTCCTACGGCCCGGAAATGCGCGGCGGCACGGCGTACTGCACCGTGGTGATCGGCGACCAGCCCATCGGTTCGCCCATCATCAAGAACCCCTCCCACTTGGTGGCCATGAATCGCCCCTCGCTGGAAAAGTTCGCGCCGGTGATCAAGCCGGGCGGCGTGGTGTTGATCAATCTTTCCCTGATTCCGGTGGATTCCGGCCGCAGCGACCTGGATGAACTCAAAGTGCCCACCCAGGACATCGCCGCCAGTGTGGGCAACGGCAAGGCGGCCAATATCGTCGCCCTGGCGGCCTTCGTGGCCCGCTCCAAACTGGTTTCCATCGACAGCCTCAAACACTGTATCGAGGTGGAGTTCGCCGCGAAACCGAAGCTTATCCCGTTGAACATCAAGGCCATGGAAGAGGGTGTGAAAGCGGCCTTGTGACCAAGACCATAGGTGAACCCATGACCGCTGGCAGGCCGCCGGTTCCGGCCTACATCCAAAAGATCGCCCCGTACGTGCCCGGCAAGCCTATCGAGACGCTGGAGCGCGAATACGGCATCACCGATTCCATCAAGCTGGCTTCCAACGAGAATCCCTTGGGGCCCTCCCCGAAGGCATTGGCGGCCATCGCCCGGGACGTCGATAAACTGCACCGCTATCCGGACGGCGCCGGACACACCTTGGTGCACGCCCTGGCCGAGCACTTGAATGTGCTTCCTGAACAGATCCTGCCCGGCAACGGTTCCGACGACCTGTTGGGCATGCTGGCCCGGGTGCTGCTGCAACCCGGCGACGAGGTGGTGATCCCCGATCCCTCCTTTTTGATGTACACCATCGTGGCCCAGAGCGCCGGTGCGGTGACGGTCAATGTGCCGTTGAAGGATCTGGCCATGGATCTGCCGGCCATGTTGTCCTGCGTGGGACCGCGGACCCGCATGGTCTTCATCTGTCAGCCCAACAACCCCACCGCTACCGTCGTGGGACGGGCGGCTTTCGAAAATTTTTTGTCCGCCCTGCCCGAGCAGGTGGTGGTGGTGGTGGACGAAGCCTATTTCGAGTTCGTGCGTGACACCGATTGCGCCTGCGGCCTGCATTATCTGGATGCCACACCGTCGGTGGTGACGCTGCGCACCTTCAGCAAAGCTTACGGCCTGGCCGGATTGCGGGTCGGCTACGGCGTCATGCCGGCGCAACTGGTCCAATGGCTGCAGCGGGTGCGCATGCCTTTCAACGTCAACAGCCTGGCCCAGTCGGGGGCCGTTGCGGCGTTGTCGGATACGGCATTTCTGGCACGCACCCTGGATGTGGTCCACGGCGGGCTCGATTTCTTTTACCGGGAGCTGACCCGGCGTGGGATTCCCTATTTCCCCAGCCAGGCCAATTTCTTTTTGATCGACGTCGGCCGACCGGCCGACACGGTGTTCGAGGCGCTGCTGCACCAGGGCGTGATCGTCCGCTCCATGCGCGCCTACGGCTTTCCCACGTACATTCGCGTCAGCGTGGGGCTGCCCGAGGAGAATCAACGTTTTTTGAATGCCCTGGACAAGGTGCTGGCCGAAGGAAAATGAGTGCAAGCATGGATTCGACCAATCAGCGCCCTTCCCGCCTGGTGGTGACCATCGACGGCCCCGCCGGATCGGGAAAAACCACGGTCAGCAAAATGCTGGCCCACCGCTTGGGATATCGCTATCTGGACACCGGCGCCCTTTACCGCGCCGTGGCCGTTGCGGCGCAACAAGGCGGGGTGGATCCGGCGGATGGTGCCGCCTTGGCGCAGCTTTGCCAAGGAATCGACCTCGACTTGCAGGAGGGCGGCGACGGTCTGCGGGTGTTGCTCAACGGTGAGGATATTACCGGCCGGTTGCGGGCACCCGCGATTTCATTGCTGGCATCCACCATATCGGCGCGGCCGGTGGTGCGCCGGTTTCTGCTGACCACCCAAAGAAGCATCGGTGCGCAAAAGGGTTTGGTGGCTGAAGGGCGCGACATGGGAACCGTTGTCTTTCCCGAAGCCGAAGCCAAATTCTTTTTGGATGCCGACCCCCATGTGCGGGCCTGTCGCCGGTACGAAGAGTTGCAAGCCGGGGGAGACGGCCCCTCCCTGGATAGCGTGGAAGAACAGATGGTGCAACGCGATCGCAATGACACCACCCGCAGTGTGGCCCCCTTGAAGCCTGCCGTCGATTCCTTGCGCATCGATGCCACCCACCTGACCCCCGAGCAGGTGATCGCCCGCATGATGACCCACATCGAGAGCAAACGATAGGCGACGCCGGTTGCGACCCTTGCCCGGTTCACCGAACCGACGCTCGGCCGGCTGTTGCGACGCCGGACTTCCAAACCGCATCGGGCGTCCCCACGGTCGCAGTTTGCCGTCGCCCGATCCATGGATGCCCGTGGATCGGGGAAAAACATCGGTGGTGGCGCCCGAATGGCAATTTTTCATTGCATTCCCTGGCGGCGTTGGGTATAGTACCCGAATTACGTTGCCGTTATCGGTGGCGCGAAATTCGGCTTAGGGGGAATTCTCAGAAACATGAATACCAATGCAGACAACGAAATCAAAGAAACCACAACCCAACCCACCAACGAAGTTACGGACGATACTTCGGACCTCGACATGAACGCCGCGACGGCCGCATCGGAAGAGATCTTGGAAGAGACCCAAGATGACGCCATGCCGGAAGAAGGATCCATGGAAGAGTTGATGGATCTTTACGAGGAGAGCTTCAAGCGCTTTGCCGAAGGCGAAGTGGTCACGGGCCGCATCATCTCCGTCGACAAGGATTACGTGATCGTCGACATCGGCTACAAATCCGAAGGCCAGATCCGCATTCACGAATTTGTGGACGAGCATGGCGAAATCAGCGCCCAGACCGGAGACAAAGTCGAAGTGATGGTGGAGTGGTGGGACGATGAAAACGAAGTGGTTGTCCTGTCCAAGGAGAAGGCCGAAAAGGTCAAGGTGTGGGAGGAGATCAAGCGGGCATACGAAGCGGATGAAGCCATCGAGGGTGTCATCGCCAGCCGCGTCAAGGGCGGTTTTTCCGTCGATATCGGGGTCAACGCCTTTCTGCCAGGCTCCCAAGCCGACTTGCGCCCGGTGCGCAATCTGGATGAGATGGTGGGCAAGACCTATCATTTCAAAGTCCTCAAGTTCAACCGCAAGCGCAGCAACATCGTGCTGTCCCGCAGGGTCATCCTGGAAGCCGAGCGTGAATCCAAACGCGCCGCGACCCTCGCCTCCATCAGCGAAGGCAAGGTGGTCGACGGTGTCGTCAAGAACATTACCGAATACGGGGTGTTCGTCGATCTGGGCGGCGTGGACGGCCTGCTGCACATCACCGATATTTCCTGGGGACGTGTCAAACACCCCTCCGAACTCTTCTCCGTGGGCGACGAAATCACCGTCAAGATCCTCAATCTGGATCTGGATCGCGAACGGGTTTCGCTGGGCATGAAGCAGTTGGCCCCCGATCCCTGGACTTCCGCCGCCGAGCGATATCCTGTGGGCTCCAAGGTGACCGGCCGCGTGGTGAGTTTGACCGACTACGGCGCCTTTGTCGAGCTGGAAGAGGGAATCGAAGGCTTGATTCACGTGTCGGAAATGTCATGGACCCGCAAGGTGCGTCATCCCAACAAAATCGTATCGGTGGGCGAAGAAGTGGATGCCGTCGTGCTGGACATCAAACCGGACAATCGCCGGATCTCGCTGGGCATGAAGCAGGCCGTGCCCAATCCGTGGGATGTGATCAGCGACAAATACCCCGTGGGCACCACCATCGAGGGTAAGATCAAGAACATCACGGATTTCGGGCTGTTCATCGGTATCGACGAAGGCATCGACGGCCTGGTGCACATTTCCGACCTCTCCTGGACCAAGCGCATCAAGCACCCTTCCGAGCTTTACAAAAAAGGGGACACGGTTCAGGCCATCGTGTTGGAGATCGACAAGGACAACGAGCGTTTCTCCCTGGGCGTCAAGCAGCTGCAGGCCGATCCTTGGGATACGGTGGCCGAGCGCTACGAGGTCGGTAAAGAAATCGCCGGCAACGTGACCAACGTGACCGATTTCGGTGTCTTCGTGGAGTTGGAAGAGGGCATCGAAGGCTTGGTGCACGTCTCCGAGATCAGCCGGGAGAAGATCAAGACGCCGGTGGGCATGTTCAACGTGGGTGACGAATTGCGCGCCCGTGTGATGAACATCAACAGCGACGAACGGCGCATCGGGCTTTCCATCAAACGCCTGGAGATGGAGAGCGATCAGGAGTACCTCAGCGACTACGTCAGCAATATGGGGCCGGCCACCTCCAGCTTCGGTGAACTGCTGCGCGAAAACCTGCAGGAGAAGCTCAACGAGGATTAACCCGCGCATTCCGACATACTGCATGCAATCCATCGGCCGGCGAAGAAGTAATCCTTCGCCGGCCGTTTCTTTATCGTTATTACAGGAGAAGACGGCATGTTTTCCCGCAGACACCCCTATCTTTTTTTCCTTTTGATCCTGGCGGCGTTGTTTACTGTCGGTATGTTTTTATTATCCATCATGGTGACAACCATTGCTCGTAAGGATGACGGCTTGCGGGGCGAGAAAGTCGGCGTCATCGAGATCGTCGGCGCGATTGCCGACAGCAAGACCGTTCTCGATCAGCTCAAGCGGTTTCGCGAGACGGAGGCGGTCAAGGCGATCGTGCTGCGCATCGATTCACCCGGCGGCGGCGTGGGCGCTTCACAGGAGATCTATCGCGAAATTCAGCGCACCGTGGCCGAAAAGCACGTGGTCGCCTCCATGGGGGCGGTGGCGGCCTCGGGGGGATATTATGTGGCCGCCGCCTGTGACGGCATCGTTGCCAATCCCGGCACCATCACCGGCAGTATCGGGGTGATCATGGGCTACACCAATTTCGAAGAACTGCTGCGCAAGATCGGCCTGACGCCGGTGGTGATCAAAAGCGGTGCTTACAAGGATGTGGGGTCGCCCATGCGGCCCATGACCGAAGCGGAGGAGGCGCTGCTGCAAGACCTGATCGGCAATATCCATGGGCAGTTCGTAACGGCCATTGCCGAAGGTCGCAAAATGGATATGGCGGCAGTGGCCGACCTGGCGGACGGCCGCCTTTTTACCGGCGAAACGGCTCTCGAACTGGGATTGGTGGACCGGATGGGCAACTTCGAGGACGCCCTGGCGTGGGCCGGAGAGCTGGGCGGCATCGAAGGGGCCGTGGAAACGGTCTACCCGGAAAAGGAGCGCATGCCGCTGTTGCGGTACCTGATGGACATCGCGGTGCGACTATGGGATCAGGGCGGACTGCACGCCCGCCTGATGCCGGAGGCACGGTTGCAACCCGCGCTGGAGAGGGCGATGCATTGAGCGATGGATTATTCGAACAGCGACACATCGCCCAAGCCACGGCGCAGTACTTCCGGTTCATCGCCGATCAGGGAGATGACGCTGGACGGGGAGCCCGGCACCGGTCCGCCATCGATGATGAGATCGAGCTGTTTACCGAAAAATGCTTCGATGCGCCAGGCTTCCGACAGCAATTCGTCATCGGGTCCGGCGGCACTGGTTGAGAGAATCGGGTTGCCCAGAGCGGTGATCAAGGCCATGCAAATGGGATGATCCGGCAGGCGGATACCGGCGGTTTTGCGTTTGGTGAGCATCATCTTGGGCACCTGGTTGGAGCCCTCCAGGATGAAGGTGTAGGGCCCCGGCAGCAACCGCCGCAGGTTTTTGTAGGCGTAGTTGGTCACCTTGGCGTAATGGCTGATGCTTTTCAAATCGGCACAGATGAAGCTGAAGGGCTGTTGTTTGGGCCGCTGCTTGATCTGGTAGATCCGCTCGATGGCCTTCTTGTTCATGATATCGCAACCGATGCCGTAGATGGTGTCGGTGGGGTAGGCGATGACCCCGCCCCGTTGCAACACCTCCACCACCTGGCGAATTTTGCGATGGGGGGGATTGATGGGATTGATTTCGAGTATCACGATGGTTCCTGAGTGCTCGCCGCTGCCGGCGGATCAAAGTTTCGGGTGGTTCCGTTGTTCGATACAAAGACGGCCCTATTATAACAAAAGTGCGTGTATAAACAATAGCGGTATGGGTGGCTGAGTTCCTTGGGTTTGTTGAGTTTGTTGGCTTGATCGTTCAATACAACATATGGTAATGTTTCCTATTCGACTACCCAACAGATAGTATGATGTTGAAATTTTAATAGATTCCCTACACGCGGTCGGCATGCCCGCGGCCTGGAGGTTCAGATGAACATGATTCCCCCCGAGGAAGGTTTTTCCTTTGACGATGTGTTGTTGTTGCCCAACTACTCGGATGTGCTGCCCAAGGAAGTGGATGTCAGCACCTATTTGACCCGCAATTTGAAATTGAACACCCCCATCGTCAGTGCCGCCATGGATACGGTCACCGAGGCCCAGGCGGCCATCAGCATGGCACGCGAGGGAGGGGTCGGCTTCATCCATCGCAACATGAGTGTCGAGCACCAGGCCATGGAGGTGGATCAGGTCAAAAAATCGGAAAGCGGAATGATCGTGGACCCGGTGACCATCCATCCCGATCAGAAGGTGCACGAGGTGCTGCACCTGATGGCCAAATACCGCATATCCGGTGTGCCGGTGGTCAATGGTGAACAGTTGGTGGGGATCGTGACCAACCGGGATCTGCGTTTCGAGAGCGACATGGAGAAGTCGGTCGCGGATGTGATGACCAAAGAAAACCTGGTCACCGTGCCGGAGGGCATTGATCTGCAGGCTTCCAAGCGGTTGTTGCACGAGCATCGCATCGAAAAGTTGCTGGTGGTGGATGCCGGGGGGCGGCTCAAGGGCATGATCACCATCAAGGACATCGAAAAGATCAAAAAATATCCGTATGCCTGCAAGGATCAGATGGGGCGTTTGCGGGTGGGTGCCGCCATCGGGGTGGGGCCGGATCGCCTGGAGCGCACCCAGGCGCTGGTCAATGCCGGGGCGGACGTGATTCTCATCGACACCTCCCATGGGCACTCCTTGAACGTGATCGAAACGGTGCAGGAACTGAAGCAAACCTTCAGCGGCATCGAGGTGATCGCCGGCAATGTGGCCACGGCCAAAGGTGCCGAAGCGTTGGTGGAGGCAGGTGTGGATGCAGTCAAAATCGGCATCGGGCCGGGATCCATCTGCACCACACGGATCGTGGCCGGCGTCGGCGTGCCCCAGGTGTCCGCCATCATGAATTGCAAGCCGGTGGCCAACAAGACCGGTATTCCGCTGATCGCCGACGGCGGGATCAAATTTTCCGGCGATGTGGCCAAGGCCATCGGCGCCGGCGCCCACACCGTGATGATCGGCGGTCTGTTCGCCGGCACCGACGAAAGTCCCGGCGAAACCATTCTTTTCCAGGGCCGCAGCTACAAAGTGTATCGCGGCATGGGATCCTTGGAAGCCATGAAGCAGGGCAGCAAGGACCGCTATTACCAGACCGAGCAGGAAGCGGATGACAAGCTGGTGCCTGAAGGGATCGTGGGCCGGGTGCCTTACCGGGGCTCCCTGGCGGCCAACATTCACCAACTGATCGGCGGTCTGAAGGCCGGCATGGGTTATGTGGGGTGCCGCAGCATCGAGGAGCTGCGGGAGAAGGCGCGCTTCCTGCGCATCACGGCCGCCGGGTTGCGGGAAAGCCATGTGCATGACGTGATCATCACCAAGGAGGCACCCAACTACCGCTTGGAGTAGGCATGGCCTGACGCCGATTTGCGCGTTGCAATACTTCCAGGGCCGCCTGCCGCGGGGCCGGCGGCCTTTTTCCACGTCCGAACCATCAAAGGGATTTTTCCGGCAATGGCGACACCCCCCACCGACTTTGTCCACCTGCACGTCCACACCATGTACAGCTTGCTGGATGGGGCCATTCGACTGGACAGGCTGTTCGATCGCGCCAAGCAATTCGGCATGCACAGCGTGGCCATCACCGACCACGGCACCATGTTCAATGTGCTGGAGTTTTATCAGAAAGCGGTCAAGGCCGGCATCAAACCCATCATTGGTTGCGAGTGCTACGTGGCACCGCGCACCATGGCCGATAAAACCCCCATGGACGCCAAGGCCCTGACCCACCTGGTGCTGCTGGCCGAAAACCAGGAAGGGTACCGCAATCTTTGTCGATTGGCCACCATGGCCCAGACCGAAGGGTTTTACTATAAACCGCGTATCGACAAGGCGGCGTTGCAGGCCCATCATGCCGGGCTGATCGCCCTTTCCGCCTGCCTGCACGGCGAAATTCCCCAACTCATCCTCCAGGGGCGCATGGCGGAAGCCGATCAGGCGGCACTGGCCTTTCAGACACTGTTCGGGGAGGGCAACTTCTTTCTCGAGGTTCAGAACAACGGCATCGACAAGCAAGACACGGTCAATGGGGCATTGCGGGAGATGAGCGCACGGCTGGGCATTCCCCTGGTCGCCAGCAATGACTGTCACTACCTGGACAAGGACGATGTGCGCGCTCACGACGTATTGCTTTGCGTGCAGACCGGCAAGACGGTCGACGACGCCGAGCGCTTTCGCTTCCGCACCGATCAACTTTACTTCAAATCCAAAGAGGAGATGATCGATTACTTCCGGGATTTTCCCGGCGCCATCGAAAACAGCGTGGCCATCGCCGGGCGATGCGACATCGCCTTCGATCTGGAGAACTACCATTTTCCCCAGTTCACGGACGATTCGGGACTGGATGCCGAAAAGCTGTTCGTACGAAAAACCGAAGAGGGTTTCGAGCGTGTCTGGCGGATCATCCAATCCAAAAACCCCGATGCCGATCCGGCGACCTACCGTGAACGCCTGGCCTACGAGATGGGCGTCATCAATCGCATGGGGTTTCCCGGCTATTTTCTGATCGTGGCCGATTTCATCAACTACGCCAAGGGCAACAATATCCCCGTGGGCCCGGGCCGCGGCTCGGCCGCCGGCAGCCTGGTGGCTTACGCGCTCGGCATCACCGACCTTGATCCGTTGGAACACGGTCTGATCTTCGAACGTTTTCTCAATCCGGACCGCATCAGCATGCCGGATATCGATGTCGATTTCTGTATCAACGGCCGGGACACGGTGTTCAAATATGTGGTGGAGCGCTACGGCGGCTGGGACTATGTGGCCCAGATCATCACCTTCGGCAAGCTCAAAACCCGGGCGGTGATCCGCGATGTGGGCCGGGCACTGGCCATTCCCCTGTCCGAGGTGGATGCCATCGCCAAACTGGTGCCCGATGTGCTCAACATCTCCCTGGACGACGCCCTCAAGCAGGAGCCCCAGTTGCGCGAGCTGCAGTCGACCCGGCCCGAGGTGGCCGAGCTGATCGACATTTGCCGGGTGCTGGAGGGATTGCCGCGCCACGCTTCCACCCATGCCGCCGGGGTGGTGATCGGCGACAAGCCCCTGGTGCATTACCTGCCCTTGTATAAAGGTAAAAAAGGGGAAGTCGTCACCCAGTTCGACATGAAGCTGGTGGAGAACATCGGCCTGGTGAAATTCGACTTCCTCGGCTTGCGCAATTTGACGGTGATCGATCAGGCACTGAAATTGATTCGCCAACAGGACAAGGAACCGCCCGATTTGTCCAAGTTGGATTTTGACGATGCCGCCACCTATGCCTTGCTGTCGGTCGGTGATACCACCGGTGTGTTCCAACTGGAAAGCTCGGGCATGAAGGACCTGTTGGTCCGCATGAAACCCGAATGCTTCGCCGATGTCACCGCTCTGGTGGCTCTCTATCGGCCCGGCCCCCTGGACAGCGGCATGGTGGACGATTTTGTCGAGCGCAAGCACGGCCGCAAAACTGTGGAGTATATGCTGCCGGAGCTGGCGCCGATACTGGAGGAGACTTACGGCGTCATCGTCTACCAGGAACAGGTGATGAAGATCGCCTCGGCCCTGGCCAGTTACACCATGGCCGAAGCCGACGGCCTGCGCAAAGCCATGGGCAAGAAAAACGTCGCCATGATGGCCGAACACCGCGAACGGTTCGTCAAGGGCGCGGTGGCCAACGGGCACGACGAGAAGAAGGCCCTGGCACTCTTCGACTTGATGGAGAAATTCGGCGGTTACGGTTTCAACAAATCCCACAGCGCGGCCTACGCCCTGATCGCCTACCAGACGGCCTTTCTCAAAGCCCACTTTCCCCTGGAGTTTATCGCTGCGCTGCTGACCAGCGAAATGCACTCCATCGACGGCGTGGTCAAATACATCAACGAATGCCGCACCCACCAGATAGAAGTGCTGCCGCCGGATGTCAACCGCGGCGATACGGTTTTCACGGTGGCCGACGGTAAGATTCTGTTCGGTCTGGTGGCCGTGAAGAATGTGGGAGAAGGGGCGGTGGAGGCCATTGTGGCGGAACGGGAGGCCAATGGCCCCTACAAGTCGCTGTTCGATTTTTGCGAACGGGTCGATTTGCGCAAGGTCAACAAGCGGGTGGTGGAGGCCCTGATCGCCTGCGGGGCCTTTGCTGCCACCGGCGCCGCCCGTTCACAGATGATGGCCGTGCTCGAAGAGGCCTTGGAGTATGGCCAAAAGGTGCAGAAAGAGCGTTGCGACCCCCAGCTGGGACTCTTTGACGAGGGGCCGAGCTGCGGCCTTTCCATTACGCCGCCCACCTTGCCCAAGATTCCCGAGTGGCCTGATCGGGAGCGACTGGCCCGGGAAAAGGAGTCCCTCGGTTTCTTCATTTCCGGGCACCCCCTGGCCCCCCATCAAAACACCATGGCCAAGTTTGCCGGGGTCACCACGGCTACTTTGGACGAAGTGGAAAACGGGCAGATGGTGCGCATGGGCGGGATGGTCGCCGGCAGCAAGCTGATTCGGACCAAGAAGGACGAACCCATGGCCTTTGTCCAATTGGAAGATTTGGAAGGCAGCGTGGAGGTGGTGGTTTTCCCTTCGGTCTTTGGCGAATGCCGTCATCTGCTCACCGACGACCGTCCGCTGCTGGTGCAGGGCAAGGCGCAGAAAGATGAAAAGGGCGCGAAAATTCTGGCCGACACCATCATCGCCATGGAGGACGCCGAATCGCTCTGGACAGCCGAGGTGCACTTCACCGTCGATGTGAACCTCAGCGACAAAGAGGCGCTGCACCGGTTGCGGGAGGTGGTCCGCCGCTTCCCGGGCGATTGCCGCGGTTTTCTTCATTTACGCATGGATGACAATGTGGAAACTGTCATTGCCATGGACGAAGGGTGGCGATTTCAACCCGGCGATGCCCTGCGGAGGGAAGTGGCCGCCCTGTTCGGCTACCCGGCCATGGAGACCCGCTGCGCTCCCATCCAGGCGACGGTCAACGGTAACGGTAATGGCAATGGTCGCCGGCGTCCCAACGGCCGGGCGGCCCATTAACTTTCAAGAACGGAACACGTCATGAATGTACCCCTGCTCGATCTGAAGGCCCAGTATCAGACCATCCGGGAAGAGATCCGGAAGGTTGTCGACGAGATTTGCGACAGCCAATACTTCATTCTCGGCCCCCATGTGGAAGCCATGGAGGCCAAGATCGCCGCCTATTGCCAAACCCCCCACGCCGTGGGCGTCTCTTCGGGTTCCGATGCCCTGATCATCGCCCTCATGGCGGCCGGCATCGGCGCCGGCGATGCGGTGATCACCACGCCCTACACCTTTTTCGCCACCGCCGGCGCCGTGGCGCGGGTGGGGGCCCGCCCTCTGTTCGTGGACATCGACCCGGTCAGCTACAACCTCGATCCGGGTGCGCTTGAAAACACCGTGGCGGCAATGGACAATGGAACCCGTGCCGCCGTCAAGGCCATCCTACCGGTGCATCTGTACGGCCAGTGCGCCGACATGGATCCCATCCTCGATATGGCCCGACGGCACAACTGGGTGGTGATCGAAGATGCGGCCCAGGCCATCGGCGCCGAGTACAAAGGCCGCCGCGCGGGCAGCATGGGCGATTTCGGCTGCTTCTCCTTTTTTCCATCCAAGAACCTGGGCGCCTTCGGCGACGGCGGTGTCGTGACCACCACCTCCGCCGAGATGGACCAGCGACTGCGCATGCTGCGCATGCACGGCATGGAACCCAAATACTACCACCGAATGATCGGCGGCAATTTCCGTCTTGACGCTTTGCAGGCCGCCGTTGTGGCCCTCAAGTTGGATTATCTGGACGGTTGGACCAGCGGCCGCCAGGCCAATGCCGCCGCCTACCGCCGTCTGTTTCAGGAAGCCGGTCTGGTGCAACAGGTGCAACTGCCCGTGGAGGTGCAGAATCGGCACATCTACAACCAGTTCGTCATCCGGGTGACGCACGATCGGGATGCCCTGCGTGCCTGGCTGGGGGAACAGGGCATCGGCACGGAGGTGTACTATCCCGTGCCGCTGCATCAACAGGAATGTTTCAACTACTTGGGGCACGGGGACGGCGATTTTCCCCTCTCCGAGCAAGCCGCCACCCAGAGCTTGGCGCTGCCCATCTATCCCGAATTGAGCGAGGCGCAGTTGGCTGCGGTGGTGGAGCGTATCGGCGCATTTTATAAGGCATGATCGCCCTGATTTTCGCCACCCGGAAGGAGGCCCGACCGTTTTTGGCCTTGAGCCGGGCTGATCGGTGCGCGGAAACACCCTTCGAGCACTATCGTTCCCCCTTGATGCCAAGGTTGCAAATCGTGATCAGTCGCATCGGCAAAGTGGCGGCCGCCGCCGCCTGCCAGGAGATGATCGCAACCCACAAGGCAAAGCGGATCGTCAACGCCGGCACTTGCGGTCTGCTGGTGGACGACAGCGGCTGGGCGGTCGGCCAACTGGTCCGCATCACCACCGCCCGGGAGGGGGATCACGACGTGCTGGGCAAGCGGCCCCCACCTGCGGCTTGCGATACCCACCCGGGCCAGGCGCTTCCCACGGCGCGACTGGTCACTTGTGATCGTCCGGTGTTCGACCTGCAACGCCGCAACGCATGCAGCCGCCTGGGAGAGGTGGTGGACATGGAAGGCGCCGCCATCGCCCGCGTGGCCGCGCTCAACCAGGTACCCTGCACCCTCATCAAAGGCGTCAGCGACGCAGCGGGTCCGATGGAGCGCAAAACTTTGCTTGCCAACCTTGAACAGGTCAGCGTTGTCCTGGGAAAGTGGCTGTGGGAAAACCTTCTGAAGATGGCGCCCTAAAGCCGATCCAGCATATACGTCGGCGGTGATGCCCTACCGGGTCCCGCGACGATCGAACGCCGATACCCGTTCTTCCCCTCCGTCGACCTGCGCTATCGTTCGCTTGTACTGCACGCCGAAACGGCGCATGCGGTTCCACACGGTGACACGGGTGACACCGAGGCGCTCTGCCGCCTTGGACTGATTACCGTCGGACGCCTCCAGGGCTTCAAGCAATTCGAGGCGTTGGATTTCCTGGCGGTCGAAAGGCTTGCGCACGGGTTCCGGTTTCGGTTGCGGCGTCGTCGGCGCGCCGGCGTTCGCATGGATGTCCGGCGGCAGGTGATGGGGTTGGATCATGGCCTCCTGGCAGGTCACGAAGGCATATTCAAAGGCGCTTTTCAGCTCGCGCACGTTGCCGGGCCAATGATAGGCCATCAAGGCCGCCATGGCATCGTTGCTGATGCCGTGGATCGGTTTGCGGTTTTTGAGGCCGATCCGGTGGAAAAAAGCATCCGCCAGCAGCGGGATGTCCTCTTTGTGTGCCCGCAGGGGCGGCAGGTGGATGGGAATGACGTTGATGCGGAAGAAGAGGTCCTCGCGGAAGGTCCCTCTGGCAATCAACTCGGTCAAGTTGCGATTGGTGGCCGTAATGACGCGCACGTTCACCGGAATGGGGGTGGCGTCGCCCACCCGTTCGATGATCTTTTCCTCCAGCACCCGCAACAGCTTGATTTGTGTGGCCAACGGCAAGTCGCCGATTTCGTCCAGGAAGATGTCGCCGCCGTCGGCACTCTCGAAACGGCCCATCCGATCCCGGTAGGCGCCGGTGTAAGCCCCTTTCACGTGCCCGAACAGCTCACTTTCCAGCAATGATTCGGTGAATGCGGCACAATTGACTTTCACGAACGGTTTGTCGCTGCGGTCGCCGCTTTGATGGATGGCCCGGGCGGCCAGCTCTTTGCCGGTGCCGCTTTCGCCGAGGATGATCACCGGGGCGTCCGATCGGGCCGCGTTGGCGATCAGTTCGAACACCCGGCGCATGGCCGGCGTGGACCCGATGATGCCGTGGAAACCATCATCGGAGCGCAGCTGCTGCGCGTAGGCCGCCAACTGGTTCTCCTTTTCGATCAGCTCCGTGATATCGGTGATGGTTTCCACGGCGCCCATCACCTCCCCTTGATCGTCCCGCAGCAAGCAGGCATTCTTCAAGGCGTGGACCAGTGAACCGTCTTTGCGTACGAAGATACACTGGCGTGCCTTGACCGGCTTCCCCTTAAAAAGGGTGCACCATTGGGGACCATCGTTACAGCGGATGTTTTCGCAGATATCGCAATGGAGCACCGAGCAGTCGTTACCGATCAACTCGGCGCGACTGTATCCGGTGATGCGTTCCAGGGCGTCGTTGATGGCGACGATCACCCCGCGTTCGTCAACGATCATCAGACCGTCGCGAATGGTGTTGACGACGGTTTTCCAGTAGCGGTCCACTTCATGGGCGTTCATGTTTATACACCTGTTCAACTTTAACACGCGTCAAGGGCAAAAACCTTAACACTTTAACACCTTGGAGGCAATGGGGGATGCGAGGAAAGGTTGGACATTTCCCGAAATATATGAAAGAGGGGGTGTGTCCGCGGCGCGGCGCGGCAATGGGTTTCGTGGCATCGGGATTGCATTAATTGCGCCCCACTACTTTGGAAGGAGCAATGCACTCTTGAGTGATCGCCCGGACTATTGCCTCGATTTCAGAGGCGCCATTACCTCCCTGGCCCTGCTCAAACTGACGCGGGTCTTCAGGGAGATGAAAACGAACCAGACCTTGGAGGTGCTTGGACTGGATGCGGACACCCGGTCCGACCTGTTCCGGTTGTTGCCTGCCGTGGCCTATGAACTGATCGCCATCGATGAGCACGACCAGGCATCCATTCGGGTTTATTTACGTAAAACATGACAAGAGGAAAAAGGGGAGCCATGAGTTTTCAAAAACGACTGACATCTGGCGAATTTGTGGTTTTGGCGGAGATGAACACCCCCAAGGGCGTGGACATTTCTCAGCTGATGACCAATGCCCGCAGGATCAAGGGGCGGGTGGATGCCGCCGTTGTGCCCGATATGGACAATGGCGTCATGCGCATGAGCGCCATGGCCGGCGGCGTTCTGATGCAGCAGCAGGGTCTCGAGGCGATCATTCACCTCTACTGCCGCGATCGCAACCGCATGGCGCTGCAGGGCGATATCCTGGCCGCCCACGTGCTGGGCATTCAGAACCTGGTGGTGGTCAACAGCGAAAGCATGGCCAACAGCGACCATCGGGAAGCCAAGGCGGTGGACGATCTGGATGAAGTTTCGCTGCTCGAGGCAATCCGCTCGCTGCAGCAGGGTAAGGACCTGGCCGGATTCGAGCTGGAGGGAACCCCCACCTTCACCACCGGTTGCACCGTCGGCGCCTTCGCCGATGACCAACAGATGGCGGCGGAGTTGGAATTGACCCGGCGCAAGGTGGCCGCGGGCGCCCAGTACATTGTCACCCCCCCCGTCTTTGACGTGGACCGCTGCATGCCCTTTTTGAATGCCGCCGCCGATTTGGGCGTGCCGATCATCGCCACCATCTTTCTGATCAAATCGGTGGGCATCGCCCGCTACATGGCACTGAACGAGCCGGGCGCCCACATCAGCGAAGAGATGATTCGCCGCATCCGCAAGGCGCCGGATCGTGAGACCGAGTGCCTCAAGATCGCCGGCGAGACCATCGGCGCCTTGAAGGACAAGGTGGCCGGCGTGAAAATAGAGACCCACGGCTGGGAACATCGCCTGGCATCCATTCTGGATTATGCGGGGCTGTAACAGACCTTCGCGCGGCACGTCGCCGACCGCTGCGGTTGTGGCGACGTTCCTATGCAGGATCAACATTCAACCATGAGCAAGGTATCCATGACTGATCATACAAATGACGCCCAATCGACTGTTCTTGTCATCGGTGGCGGTGTCGGCGGCATCAAGGCCGCCATGGACTTGTCGGAGGCCCGCAAGGATGTGTTGCTGGTCGACAAGGCCGCGGCCATCGGCGGTTTGATGACCCAACTGGACCGCACCTTTCCCACCAACAACTGTGACCTGTGCACCATCTCGCCCCACCTGTCGGCCGGTGCCCGCGAACAACACATCGAACTGATGCCGCTGACCGAGGTGACCGCGCTGGCCGGCGATGCCGGTGATTTTACGGTGACCCTCACCAGCGCGCCGCGCTACATCGACCTGGACAAGTGCACCGCCTGCGGTGAGTGCCATAAGCAATATCCCGAGTGTGTCCGCTTCTATCCGGGGTTGGACCACCGCGCCCCCACATGTATGCGCTATCCACAAGCCACGCCCCAGGCCTTCTCCATCGACATGGCGGCCTGCAAGGACGTGGATGCCCTGGTCAAAGTCTGTCCCGCCGGCGCCATCGTGGTCGACGACCAGGAAAAGGAGGTTACCCGCCGGGTGTCCAGCATCATACTGGCAGTAGGCGCCGAGCTGTTCGATCCGGGCAAGCTGGACCACTTCGGCCACGGCCGTTATCCCAATGTGGTCACCGGCCTGGAATACGAGCGGATCATGTCGGCCTCGGGCCCCACGCTGGGCAACCTGGTGCGCCCCTCGGACGGTCAGGCACCGAAGCGGGTGGCCTGGATCCAGTGCGCCGGCTCCCGCGGCATCAACCGTGAGGATGTCTCCTACTGCTCGAGCGTCTGCTGCATGTACGCCCTCAAAGAGGCCATCGTTACCAAGGAGCGGTTCCAGGACGATATCGAAACCACCATCTTCTTCATGGACATGCGCACCTTCGGCAAGGATTACGAGGCCTACTACCAAAGGGCCAAGGAGCAGTACAACATCCGCATGGTGCGTTGCCGGCCCCACAGCATCGTGCCCGATCCGGGCGGTCAGGAGATGCGCATCTCCTATGCCACGGACGAAGTGTCGGGCATGACCACCGAGAACTTCGACATGGTGGTGCTCTCCACCGGCTTCCGGCCCGCCGCGCACACCGTGCAACTGGCCGAGACCCTCGGTATCGCGCTCAATACCCATCAGTTCGTGCAGAGCAACCACTTCGAGCCGGTGGTGACCAGCCGTCCGGGAATCTACGTTTGCGGTGTGAGCGAAGGACCCAAGGACATTCCCGAAACCATGGTGCAAGCCAGCGCCGCCGCCTGCATGGCCGCCCGCCATACGGACAAGGCGTTGCATGATGTGGAAGAAAATGACGAATATCCCCCCGAACGGGATGTGTTCGGCGAGGCGCCGCGCATCGGTGTGTTTGTCTGCGACTGCGGGCAGAACATCGGCGGGGCCATGGACGTGGAGGCCCTGGTCCAGGAATCCGCCAAGTATCCCCATGTGGTGCATGCCGAGATGGCCGGACATGGTTGCGGCCAGGAGGCCCTGGCGCGCATGCGGCGAATGATCGAAGAGAAGAAACTCAACCGCGTGGTGGTCGGGGCGTGCTCGCCGCGGACCCACGAAGGGCTGTTTCAGGAGAACCTGCGCAAGGCCGGCTTGAACAAATATTTGTTGGAAATCGCCAATATCCGGGATCAGAATGCCTGGGTGCACGGCGGTGCTAGGGAGCTGGCCACCGCCAAGGGTAAAAAGTTGATCCGCATGGCCGTCGGCGCCGTCGCCCAGGCCGGACCGCTGCGGGAGCACACACTGCCGATGAACAAGGATGTGTTGGTGCTCGGTGGCGGCGTTGCGGGCATGAACAGCGCCCTGTCCCTGGGCGACCAGGGGTACAAGGTGTTTCTGGCCGAGCGCACGGGTCGTTTGGGCGGCCTGGCGGCCGTCATCCGGCGCAACCTGGAAGGCGACGATGTGCGGGTCTATGTGGCCCAGCTAGTGGAGCGGGTGCAAGCCCACGACAACATCGAGGTGATCACCAACGCCATCGTGGTGGATCATTCCGGCATGCCGGGCAAGTTCCAGACCGGCTTCCAAATCGGTCCGCGGATGTATTACCGCCAAATCGAACACGGCGCCACCGTGCTGGCCACCGGCGCCCTGGCGCATCGCCCGAACCAATACCTGCTCGGCCGCCACAAGGCGGTGATGACCCAACTCGACCTGGACGACCTGATCGAGGCGCAACCGGATCGGATCAAGGATTGGGAGTGCATGGTGATGATTCAATGCGTCGGGTCGCGGACCGCGGAGAACCCCAATTGTTCCCGCATCTGCTGCCAGACCGCCATCAAGAACGCCCTGCGTTTGACCGATCTCAACCCCGAGATGCGGGTGTTCGTGCTTTATCGCGACATGCGGACCTACGGGTTCAGTGAAGACGCATATATCGAAGCCCGGCGCCGGGGCGTGATTTTCGTGCGCTACGAAGCGGAGAAAACCCCGCAAGTGACGGCGGACGGTGATCGGGTGACGGTTCAATTCGACGATCCCATTCTGGGACGGCCCATGGAAGTCAGTGCCGATTGCCTGGGGCTGAGCACCGGCCTGATCGCCGATGACGAAACCACGGAGGACCTGGCGGCCATTTTCCACCTCAACCGGACGGAAGACGGCCATTTTCTCGAAGACCACGTCAAACTCAAGCCGCTGGACATGTCCGTACCGGGCTTCTTTGTCGCCGGCACCGCCCATTCGCCCCGTTCCATTGCCGAAAGCATCGCCCAGGCCCAGGGGGTGGCGGGCCGGATTCAAGGCTTGCTGTCCCAGGACGTGATCAATCTGGGGGCCGTAGTGGCCCGGGTTGACCGTGACAAATGCGCCACCTGCCTGGTGTGCGTGCGCGCCTGTCCCTACAATGTGCCCTTTATCAACGAAGACCGTTATTCGGAAATCGATCCTGCCAAGTGCCACGGCTGCGGTACATGCGCCGCCGAGTGCCCGGCCAAGGCCATCCAGCTATCTTGCTTCGAGGATGCGCCCATCATGGCCAAGTTGGAAGGATTGCTGGAAAGGATCGCCTGATGGAAAGATTCGAACCCGTGATTGTCGCCTTCTGCTGCCACTATTGCGCCTACACCGCGGCCGACATGGCCGGCACGATGCGCCTGGACTATCCGGCCAATGTGAAGATCGTGCGGGTGCCGTGCAGCGGCAAGGTCGATCCCATACATATGATGAAGGCGTTGGAGCTGGGTGCCGACGGCGTGCTGGTGGCCGGATGCCTGGAAGGCGATTGCCACTTCAAAACCGGCAATGTGCGCGCCGCCCGACGTGTCGCCTACGTGCAGCAACAACTGGAAGAGATCGGTATCGAGCCGGAGCGGTTGGCCATGGTGACCATGTCCGCCGGCATGGGTACCCGATTCGCTTCCATTGCCAATGAATTCACGGAACAGATCCGCAAGCTGGGTCCCAATCCCGTCGCCGCCGTCCGCAAGGGGCAAGCCGCCGCGGAACCGGTCGCCCAGGTCAATTAAAGGAGAAGAGACAATCATGATAACAGCTGAACGGAAACCCCTGGCGGAGATCATCGACTACATCGATAACTGCCGACGAATTCTTCTGGTGGGGTGCAATGAGTGTGTGACCGTGTGCGCGGCCGGCGGCCGCAAAGAGGTGGCCATGCTGGCCTCGGCCATGCAAATGGATTTCATGAAGCGGGGCAAGACCGTGGACATCCGCGAAATGACCCTGGAGCGCCAGTGCGAGCCGGAGTACGTGGAAGAGCTGGCACCGTTCATCGACCAGGTGGACGCGGTGGTCTCCATGGCCTGCGGCTGCGGCGTGCAGGAAGTAGTTCGGCGCTTCCGTGACAAACGGGTCTATCCCGCCGTGAACACCCAGTTCATGGGCGCCGCCGAGCGCCCGGGCGTGTGGGCCGAGCGCTGTCACGGCTGCGGCAACTGCCTGTTGGGATTGACCGGCGGCATCTGTCCCATCGCCCGTTGCTCCAAACGGTTGATGAACGGCCCCTGCGGCGGATCGAGCAAAGGCAAGTGCGAGGTCAGCCCGGAAATCGATTGCGTGTGGCAGTTGATCTGGGACCGGCTCAAGGAGCTGGGTATCGAGGACCGGTACGAAGAGATTATCCTGGCAAAAGACTGGCGTACGGAAAGGGGCGGTGGGCCTCGTAAGATCGTGAGAGAGGATTTGGCACAATGAATACTGACAGCGTATTGGAAAAAGTGTTTAAGGCCGGACATATTGCGGTGACCGGTGAATGCGGCCCTCCCCGGGGCGCCATGCCCGATGTGGTCAAGGAAAAAGCCGAAAAGCTGCGCGGCTATGTGGATGCCGTGAACGTGACGGACAATCAGACCGCCATGGTGCGCATGTCCAGTTTCGCCGCCAGTCTTATTCTGCAGCAGATGGATTTGCCGCCGGTGATGCAGATGGTGTGTCGCGATCGTAACCGACTGGCCATGCAGGCGGATATCATCGGCGCCTATTCCCACGGCATCAACACCTTGCTGTGCCTGTCCGGCGATCATCCCCATTTCGGCGACCATCCCATGGCCGCCGGCGTCTTCGACCTGGATTCGATCCAATTGATCCAGACCGTGCGCAAAATGCGCGACGAGGGTAAGTTTCAGGGCGGCGCCGACATCAAGGGTGCTCCCAAGATGTTTGTCGGTGCGGCGGCCAATCCCTTCGCCGACCCGTTCGAGCTGCGGGTGGCCCGGTTGGCCAAGAAGGTCAGGGCAGGGGTGGAATTCATCCAGACCCAGTGCATCTACAACATGGATAAGTTCGAGCAGTGGATGAAGGGTGTGCGGGAGCGGGAACTGCACAAGGAGGTCTACATCATGGCCGGCGTGACCCCCATGAAGTCGGTTGGGGCGGCCCGCTATATGAAAAACAAAGTACCCGGCATGGATGTGCCCGATCACCTGGTGGAGCGCATGGCCAAAACCCCTAAAGAGAAACAGCCCCAAGAGGGAATCGATATTTGTGTCGAAACCATTCAACGGCTGTTGTCCATCGAGGGCGTAGCTGGTATACATATCATGGCCATCGAATGGGAGTCGGCGGTACCGGAAATCGTGGAGCGTTCCGGACTCTATCCGCGGCCTCAGCTTTAGCATGTGCGACGGCGCCGAACCTTCCATGGAGCGGCGCCGTTGTTGGACGGTTTCTTCAATGTATCAAGGAGGATAAGCATCATGAGCGACAAGCCGTTGATATTGGTGGTGGACGACGATCCCGACCTGGTCGAGTCGGTGAGCATGAAATTGGAGAGCAAAAATTACCGCGTGGCCAAGGCCTACGACGGGGTGGAAGCCTGGGACAAAATCAAGGCCGAACGTCCCGCCCTGGTAATCCTGGATGTGATGATGCCTCGAAAAAACGGCTATGTGCTGTGTAACGAGATCAAAAACGATCCCCAGTACAAAGACATTACCGTGGTGCTGCTCACGGCCGTGGCCGATGCCGTTCCCGATACCAGCTACACCCATGTCGATGGCAAGAACACCTTGGCCGATGATTTCATCCCCAAGCCCATCGATCTGGACAAGCTGATGGAGATCGTGGCCGATAATTTGTAATAGCCTGGATGTCTGACATCCATGCAAACGATTGCAAACAGGTGGCCCGGCCAACACACCCCCGGCGCCCGGCGGTCGGCAAGAGATCTTTTGCCCGCCACCGGGGCCACGGTCCGCCAACCAAGATCCGGGTCCCGTGCATCCGGGCCGTCCTGTTTGTCATCCAAACCCGCTGAAGCTGTAACGGCGCGGTCGACGGATTCCCATGACAGACGCCATGGCCATCAGTGGTATCAAAATCAGCCCTCCCGTCCTGGCCCTGCAGCTTCGATCCGATCCAGCGACCCGCGATTGGACGCCCCGGTTGTGCCGTTTGTTGACCGCGGCCAGGGTCAACATCGCTTTCATGACCGCCGCCGGCGCCGGCTCCAGGGCCCGAACCCTTTGTTGCATCGATCCGGAGCAACGCAACGAGGTGGTCCGGTTGATCGCCCACGATCCCCAACTGCATGCATCGGTCACTTTCGGCAATACCATGGGACTGCTGACGCTTTATCCCCATCGTGGCAGCATCCCGTTGCTCGGTCGTGTGGTGCAGACCCTGCATGAGGCCGGTATTCCGTTGCATGGGTTGGCATCATCCATTGCCGCGCTCACCTTGGCAACCGATTACGAGCGGTTGGAGGAAGCCGCTTCAAGGATCGTCGATCGCTTTGACCTGCCGCGCAATGTATCGCCCCTGAAGCCGACCTTCACGGTTCGTCAGCAGAAGCGGGCACACTGACGGCGAGCGGCCGATGACTTGCAATACCTTGGAATGGATCCAATATGGAAACCATCGCAGTCTATTGGGAGCCCATCATCCGCACTTACGGATTTCAGTTCCGTGAAGGGTTGGTGTGGCATGCCCTGCGTCTGCCCTTGGATCGTGTGGATGATTGGTCCCGGGGTTTGCAGGGCTTGGCAGATCCGGCGGCGACATTCCAATTGACTTGGGCGCGTTTGGACCCAGAGGCGTCCATGACGATGTCCCTGGTATGTGAGCCGGTGCACTGGAACCGCATTCGGCCGATTTGGATCGGCAACACTGCTTGCGATGGCGGCGGCGCGGCGCCCGAGACCATGGTGGATTTGGTCTGGTTCCACGGCCCCCATTTCGGGGATCGTTACGGTATCATGGACTTCACCTACCAGGTCTTGCACCGCGGCCAAGTTCCCTTGTTGGCCGCCATCTGCTCTGTTGCCAGCATCTACCTGGTGCTGCCGGCCGGGCAGGGCGCCGCCACCCGGATGTTGCTGGCCGGGGCGTTTGAAATCCCGACGGCGGTTAACGGCCCCCGGCAAGGTGCATCGCCGGTACAAGGATGATGGATCCCCATGAACGAGCATCTCTATAAAGAGCTGGATTGGCGCCTGCGGGTTTTCGACTCCCTCTCGTTTCCCACGCTGATTCTCAAACCCGACCGGAGCATTGTTTCCGCCAACCAGATCTTTCTGCAAAAGTACGCCGTGGAAATGGACCAGGTGATAGGCAAGCGATGCCACCAAGTGTTCTACGGTGCGGAAACCTGCCCCAACAAGGTGTGCCCTTTCGAAAAGGTGATCAGCGATAAGAGCGGCACTTCGGCCATGCGCCGTTTCACCACCCGGACAGGCAAGCGGCTTTACGAGGATCGGGTTTTCTCTCCCATCCTCGACGACAACGGCGAAGTGGCCTACATCATGGAGAGCGTGCGGGATGTCACCCGCCAGAAGCATCTGGAGCTGGCGCTCAAGGAGACCGAGGATTTTCTGGAAAAGGTGATCCTGGGGTCGCCCATCGCCATCGTCGCCGCCGATCGATATGGTCATATTCTTCTGATGAACCCGGCGGCCGAAGAGTTGTTCGGCTACACCAACACCTTCGCCATCCGCCATGTGACGGCCCACCAGCTTTATCCGTCGGGTACCGCCAGCAGCATCATGCGGCAGCTCAAGCAAAGCCGCGGCAAGCTGCCCAGCGTGCGCACCACCATCGTCAATGCGCAGGGAGAAGAGATCCCGGTGGATTTGACGGCCTCCATCATCTATGAAGACGAAGAAGAGGTGGCCACCGTGGGCATTTATACCGACCTGCGGGAAAAGTTGGCCGTGGAGCGCAAACTCAAGGATGCCCAGGCCCAACTGGCCCAGTCCGAGAAGATGGCCTCCCTGGGGCAACTGGCCGCCGGCGTGGCCCACGAAATCAACAACCCGCTGACCGGTATCTTGTTCTACGCCAACCTGAAACTGGAAAAAATGGTGCCGGAGGATCCCGAAAGGGAAGATGTGGAGGCGGTGGTCGAAGATGTGAAGCGCTGCCGTGACATCGTGCAGAATTTGTTGGCTTACAGTCGCCAGTCCAGCCCGATGAAAGACATCATCCAGCTCAACGCCATCGTGAATCAAAGCCTGACGCTGGTACGGGACCCCAAAATGTTTCGTAACGTGAAGATCGAAAGGGATTTTTCCGATGAGATGATGCTGGTGCACGTGGACAAGAATCAGATCAGCCAGGTGATCATCAACCTGGTGATCAACGCCGTCAGCGCCATGGCCGGTGCCGGCACATTGACCTTGCGGACCTATCGGGACAAGGTCCGGGGCAAGGCCTATCTGGAAGTGTCCGATACCGGCTGCGGTATCGCAGCGGAGCACCTTTCCAAAATTTTCGACCCGTTTTACACCACCAAGGCGCCGGGCGAAGGTACCGGACTGGGGCTGAGCACCGCCTACGGCTTGATCAAAGAGAACAAGGGCAACATCCGGGTCAGCCGCACCAGTGCCGAAGGCACCACCTTTGTATTGGAATTCGAACTGTACCAGGCGGTTCAGGACCCGACCGCCGAAGCCGAAGAGGAAATGTAGCCGTGGCACCATCCGATTGTCCCGGGGCCGAAAATGGGGCCGGCCCCGTCGATTTCAAAAAACCCAGCGTCTTGATCGTGGATGACGAAAAGCGGGTCCGGCAGGTGTGCAACCAGATGCTGCGCCAGGAGGGTTTCGACGTGGCCCAGGCCGAAAACGCCGAGGTGGGCCTGGAACAGATCGACCAACGCCATTTCGACATCATCTTGTTGGACCTTTTGATGCCGGGCATGTCCGGCCTGGAGGCATTGGTCCACATACGAGCGCGGCACCCCGATACGGTGGTGATTGTGATCACCGGCTACGCCACGTTGGATCATGCCGTGGAGGCCATGAAAAACGGGGCCTTCGATTTCATCTCCAAACCCTTCTCGCCCCAAGACTTGCGGATCGTGGTCACCAAGGCCATCGAACATATTCGCACCCTGCAGGACATCGCCAACGAAAAGTCCCGCATGCGCACCATGATCAACCATCTGGCCGGCGGGGTGATGGCCACCGACACTACCAAACAGGTGGCCCTTGCCAACCATGCCTTCTTACAGATGGTGGGATTCAAGGGGTCTGCGCCCCCCATCGGCAAGCCGGTGGATCAGTTGGTCAGCGACGGTCGCATTCTGGAGATGATCGATCAGGCCCTGGCCATGACTCCCGAACAGTTTGCCGAAATCACCGCCGAGGTCCATTCGGCACCCCACGGGCATGACGAAGCGCGTATCTTCGGGGTGCGTTGCGTGCCCTTCCGAGATCGCCTGGAGCGCACTTTGGGTACCATCACCGTGATGCATGACATCACCACCGTCAAGCAGGTGGAGCAGATGAAGTCCGATTTCGTCTCCATGGTGTCCCATGAAATCCGCGGCCCGCTCAACTCCGTGCTGATGCAGCTGAAGGTGATTCTGGACGGTTTGGCCGGTGATGTGTCACAGAAGCAGACGGAAATTTTGACCCGTGCTTCGGAGAAGATCAAGGCCCTGGTGACCCTCTCTTCGGAATTGCTGGACCTGGCCAAGATGGAATCGGGCCTGATCCATATGGAAAAGGAAAAGCTCTCCCTGGCGCCCTTGATCGAAGACCAGGCGGTTTTTCATCGACCGCGGGCGGAATCCAAGGAGATTGAACTGGTGCTTGCGCCGTTGCCCGATCTGCCGCCGGTATTGGCCAACCGCATGAACATGGAAGAGGTGTTGTCCAATTTGATCGGCAATGCCATTCAATACACACCGGCCAAAGGCCGGGTCGAGGTCAAGGCCCGCGCCGTCGACGACTTTGTCTGCATTCAGGTGGCCGACTCCGGATTCGGCATTCCGGCCGACGATTTGCCCCACATCTTCAAACGGTTCTACCGGGTCAAAAATGACAAAACCCGTCTGATCGTGGGTACCGGCCTGGGTCTGCCCATCGTCAAGAGCATCGTGGAGGCCCACAACGGCCGTATCGAAGTCGACAGCACGGTGGACAAGGGGACGACCTTTTCCGTGTACATCCCGGTCATCGTCTGAGTGATCGGCGGCCTGCATTATCCCGTTGCCCGCCAAACGAGCTCGTATTTTCGCACATAATCCAAAGGATGGTAGGATTCCTTGGCCTTGCGCAGGCCTTCGTCGCCCAGGTCTTGTTCGCGGTTGACGAGGGTGTGCCCTTGACCTGCGTGGGCCAGAAACTGCTGGTTGATGGCCTGGTAGCTGCCCTTGTAATCGGGGCAGGCCTTTTCGAAATGAATCAGCAGGCTGCTGTCGGGTAGGCTTTCGGCGATGGTGTAGGCCACGATGATCTCATCGACCACCAGCGCTCCGCCTTCCAGGTCGGTCAGGGAGCGCCAGTCGTTCAAGACCCGGGCGATGGCGTTGTTTTCGGCCGCCAGGGTGTCGTTGTCTTCGCAATCACGCCAGGTGCACCAATCCTCTTGCATGCCCATTGCCTGGTCGATCATGGCGCTGTCCAGACCGGCATAGTGATAAGCGTTGTTGTTGACGAATTGGTTCAGCAGGTTTTTTTTCTTGTGGTAGCGATTGCCTTTTAATGCCACTAGATCGGCGACGTCATAAAGATAGTCCCAGTGTTCACGGGTTTCTTCAATCCTGACGGCATCGCCCAACGCATCGCCCAATCTTCGGGCCAGGGCCTGTGGAATGCGGATCATCCGGTCGGACGTCGCACGGGCCGCTGCCATGGCGACCTGCCAATCCACCGCCTGCCAGTCACCCACCGGCGCCCAGAGGACCGGCGCCGGATGTTTTTGGTGCAACCAGACCAGATCCGCCTGCCAGGCCCATGTCAATCCATACTCCGGTCCCCAGCCCCAGAGGTTGATATAGCTGTAGTCCGATGCAATCTGCTCGCAGCGGGCCAACATCTTGCGGTATGCTTCCTGTCTTTTCAAATCGATGGGCTCGAAATGCAACGCCATGATCATCCTTTCGCTGATTCGCTGAGAGGGGATCGACCCCCTGTTCGGTTGCGCGGGGTTCATACCCATGTTTTCGTTCTTTTGCAATCATGTGTCCAGCCGTGCCGCTTCCGTAGTCCTGAGACCGCAGCGGCCGCGATCAACGCCGCGAACCACCGTGTGCGGCCGGGCACAAAAAAATGTTCAGGTCCATCACATTGGTTCCTGTGGGACCGGTGCGCAGCAGATCGCCCAGGCGGTCGAAAAGGGGGTAGGCGTCGCTGTCCATCAGGTGCCGACGGGCATCCATGCCGGCTTGGGCGGCACGGCGCACCGTGGTGGGGTCGGCAAAGGCCCCGGCTGCATCGGTGGGGCCGTCGCTGCCGTCGGTGCCGGCGGCCAACAATACCATGGCCGGCGCGTCGGTCATCGCCAAGGCCGCGGCCAGGGCGAATTCCTGGTTACGCCCGCCACGGCCTTCTCCTTTGACCACCACTGTTGTTTCGCCACCCGATAAAATACACACCGGCGGCGGGGCCGGTTCACCCGTATCCGTCACCTGCCGGGCAATGGCCGCATGCACCCGGGCAACGGTGCGCGTCTCGCCTTCCAGGCGGCTGGTGAGCACCAATGGCCGGTAACCCAATCCTCGGGCTGTTTGCGCGGCCGCTTGGAGGGCCATACCGTTGCCGGCCACGATTCGGTTGTATACGTGGTCCCAGGCATGGGTGTTCACCTTGGGCGTTTCCTCCCGTCGGCCGGCGGCACCGGCGGCGAGGTGCTCCCGGACGCTGCTCGGCAGACGGGCGCCCAAATCATACCGGCGCACGATATCCAGACAATCGCCATAGGTGGAACCATCCGGTGCCGTCGGGCCCGAAGCGATCACATCGGGCTGATCCCCGACGACGTCCGACAGCATCAGGGTGATGATCGAAGCCGGTGCGGCCGCCTGGGCCAGCCGACCGCCCTTGATGGCCGACAGATGCTTGCGCAAGGCGTTGATTTCATGAATCGTGGCGCCGCAGCGCAGCAATTGATCGGTGGCGGCCACCTTTTGCGCCAGGGTGACGGTCTGGACCGGCAGCGGCAGCAAAGCCGAACCGCCGCCGGAAATCAGGACGATCACCAGATCGTCGGACCGGGCTTGCTGTACCATGGCCAAGATCCGTTGGGCGGCCTGCATCCCGTTAGCATCCGGCAGTGGGTGGCCGGCTTCCATTGTGTCGATGTGGGCCAGGTGCAGGGTGTGGCCGTATTTGACGCTGATCAAGCCTTGATCGATGCGATCTCCTAACAGGCATTCCACCGCCCGGGCCATGGCGGCGGTGGCTTTGCCGGCACCCACCAACAGTACGCGCCGGATGCGGCTCAAATCGAAGTCGCGGTCCTGGATGTGCAGTTGATCGCCTTGCCGGCGGCAGCAGCGGGCGATGGCTTGGGCGGGATCCACCGCGGCCAGGGCAGCCCTGAACACCAGCTCGGCATCCCGTTTCAGGCGGTCAATGAGGGCATCCGTGATGGTCATGGCCGAATTCAAAACACCTCCTTTCGGGTGATTGTTTCTTCTTCACACCTCATCGGCTGGCCGGTTCGATCTGAAAAGCATACTGCCGTGTTTCGGCGGCGGCCGGCACGGATTGGCCCAATTGCCAAGTGCGCTCGGTGCAGGTAATGCGATGATGCGCATCGATCAGCAGCACTGTGGAAGAACGGGTGCCGTAGGTCTCGGTGGCGATGAAGATCGGGCTCAGCAGACGCTCCCATGACGGGTCCACACCGGTTCGGGGCAATTGTGCATCCGGTGCGATTTCCCGCCGCTGCAATAGCTCGAAACACGCTTCTTCGGACACCTCTGTGCAACGGTTCAGAAGATCGACCAGTGCCGCTTTGCCCTGGGCCACCTTGGGCCAGGGGGTGTCCAACAAATGGTTGCTCAATCCGCTGACACCGGGTTGCAAGGGGCGCATGGCATCCGGTGCACGGTTGGAGTACCACCAGAGGGTCTCTGTGTCGCCGACGATCAAGTTGAAGCCGTTATAACCGTTTGCCCGTGATCGGATCCGATGCAGATAGTCGGCGGGAGACATGGTTCCCAGAAGGTAATCGGTTACCAACGCGCCTCTGGAAGGGGCTTCCGGGCGCACGGCGGCGGGATCCCGGTAGTTGGTGATGGCCGCCAGGCGGCCGGTTCGGGTGACGCCCATCCAGGTGCCTCCTTGGGCCAAGTCGCGTCCGGCCAGCAGCCGGGGATGTTCCGGCCACCAATCGAGTGGTGCCGTCGGCCGCTGGTGAAACTCGTCCCGGTTGGCCAAAAGCACCAGTGGATAGCGTGGGTGACATTGGTATGCGATCAGGATCAGGCACATGGGAGAAACCTCGGGGGCACGGCATGCCGTGCCCCTACGCCAATGGTTTCAAAGTCGCTGATGCCTGCCGTGTTCGCCTCAAGGGTTTTCCTATATAAGTGATCGGTAACGCAAACCACCATTGCCTGATGAAAACCATTTAAAGCGTGGGTTGCGCTCGGCCAAACATCAGCTGAATAGTGTTTATTCATCACAGTACGATTCAAAATGTGCAATGGACACCAATGAACGGCTGTGGTATATGCATTTTTTTTTTCATCATGAAAAGATATTAAAGCACAGATCGGGGTGAAGCAATCTTTTCATTCGGGCGCATGGCCTCATTCTTCAATGATCGGTTGGTGGATGTGGTGGTGCGTTCCGTGATTTCAAGTCAAGGAAGGAGTGGCATATGCGCAAAGTCGTGATTGTCAGTGGTGTGCGGACGGCGGTGGGTACCTTCGGCGGTGGGTTGAAGGATGTTTCGGCGGTGACGTTGGGGGCCTTGGTGATGCGTGGCGCCCTGCAGAAGGCCGGTCTCAGACCGGTGGCCGATGAGCGGATGCTGGCCGCCGCGGCCGATAAGTTGAAGGACCAGGGGGTGATTCCCCTGGAGACGGCCGCAGGCCATTGGGATGATAATGCACAGCCGGTGGCGGTGGATGAAGTGATCATGGGCCAAGTGCTGCAGGCCGGCCTGGGTCAGAACCCGGCCCGTCAAGCCATGATCTCGGCGGGATTGTCCAAGGAGACCCCCGCCATGACGGTCAACAAAGTGTGCGGTTCGGGGTTGAAGGCCATCGCCCTGGGGGCGCAGTCCATCATGACCGGCCAGGCCGACGTAGTGGTGGCCGGCGGCCAGGAAAACATGAGCCGGGCACCCATGGCATTGCCCAAGGCACGCTGGGGGCACCGCATGGAGTTGACCGGCGTGGGCGAAATTCAGGACCTGATGGTGTTCGACGGCCTGTATGAAATCTTTTACGGTTATCATATGGGCATGACCGCCGAAAACATCGCGGCCCTTTACAACATCAGCCGCCAGGAGCAGGACGAGTTGGGTGTTTTGAGCCACCAACGGGCCATGGCGGCCATCAAATCCGGCCTGTTCGCCCAGGAAATCGTACCGGTGACCATCAAGGGGCGCAAGGGCGATACGGTGGTGGACACCGACGAACGGCCCATGGAAACCGACATGGCCAAGATGGCCAAGCTGCGGCCGGCCTTCAAAAAGGACGGCACGGTGACGGCCGGCAACGCCTCGGGGATCAACGACGGTGCGGCGGCCGTGGTGCTGATGAGCGAAGATAAGGCCAAAGCCCTGGGGTTGACGCCCATCGTTTCCATCCGTTCTTTCGCCTCCGGCGGTCTCGATCCGGCGTATATGGGGCTGGGTCCGGTACCGGCCGTGCGCAAGGCGTTGGATCTTGCCGGCATGACGTTGCAGGATATCGAAATGATCGAGCTCAACGAGGCCTTTGCATCCCAGGCCATCGGCTGTATGAAGGAGCTGGACATTGCCTATGAAAAGCCCAACGAACTGGGCTCCGGTATCTCCCTGGGCCATCCCATCGGGGCCACCGGAGGGCGGCAGATGGTCAGCGGTATGTACCAGATGCAGCGCAAGGGCTACGCCACCGGCTTGATCACCATGTGCATCGGCGGCGGCATGGGCATGGCCATGGTGGTGGAGCGGTAAACGCGGTGACGGATATCCCGTCCCTGCTGCAACCCTTATGTTCTGTTGAACGGGCGACCACCCGCATGATCGGATACCGTCGGTCATCAGCGCCGGATACCGCCATGGCGATCCGGCGGTATCCATCTCGGCGTGTTTGCCCGTTTTCCCTTTTTGGCTTTACATTTAAGACAGTTATTGATACAAAAGAGCCCGCTGTGCAATGGGTTGGGAGCGCCTGGTAACAAGGGTGCGCTTTATCGCTCGATCAATAAAAACGGGGTTCTATCGATGGATATCAGCAGACGATTGGCGATCTTGATCTTTTTCGGTGTGCCGGCCATAGTAGGCGGCGGCATTGTTTACGGGGCGTTCGGCAGTATGACCGCCATGTGGATTTACGAGATTCTCCTTTTTATCACCGCCGGTGCCTTGATCAGCCGTTGAGTGCCGCTGTCTGAATCCGCCGGACATCCCTCCTTCGGCGGTATGGAATTTCGCATACGCCACAAGATGGCTTACAAATCATTTCGACCCGGCGATCCTTCGCCGGCGGCGGCCTTGCGAGGGTGCGGCCGGCCAAGGGGCGGTCCTTTCGGCGTTGGCGGTTCACCTTTGGTGGCCTCCGGTCCAGATGACCAGCAACGGAAAAGTGGCTCGATGTGAGTACCCAAAACGCCATATTATGGTTTTTTCTGGTCTGCTTCATCGGATCCTTTCTGCTGCTCGGATGGCTCCTGTTTCCGTTTCTGTCGGTGCTGGTGTTGGGTGCGGTGGTCAGCGGCATCGCCTATCCTTTCCACCGGTATCTGCAACAGCGGCTGCAGTTGCCGGCCGTTGTGGCGGCGATGGTGATCTGCGGCCTGATTCTGGTGCTGCTGTTGGTGCCCATTGTTTTTTTTGTCGGCAGCCTGGCCCAACAGGCCTTCGGGCTCTATGAAATGGCCCGGGGGGCTGCCATCAACGAACAGATCAACGCGTTGATGCGTGACACGCGCATACTGGATAGGATCAACACCTTTCTGGGCACCTTTAATTACACCCTCACGGGAGAGGAGATCAAAAGCGTCCTCAACGAAACAGCACGCATCGTCGGGCTGTTTCTGTACGAACAGGCCCGTGCCATCGCCTCCAACATCCTCAACTTCGTGTTCTACTTTTTTCTGATGCTATTGGTGGTGTTCTTTTTGTTGATGGACGGCGAACGGTTGATCAATTACATCAGCGAGCTTTCACCACTGCCGACTGAACACGATCGCATGCTCATCGATAAGTTCAAGCAGATGTCATGGGCCGTTTTGATCGTCAACGGGTTTTCAGGGTTGATTCAGGGGATCGGGGGTGGTCTCCTCTTCTGGGCCATCGGTTTTCCGAGCGCCTTTTTATGGGGTGTCATCATGGCCTTGTTGGCCGTCATTCCCATCGTGGGGATCGGCATGGTGTTTGTTCCGGCAGCGATCTACCTGTTCATCAAAGGACAGATGCTTCTGGGGATCGTTTGCTTTGTCGTCTATGTGATCCTGTCGGCGGGGGTCGATTATTTCCTCAAGCCCAAACTGGTGGGGCATCGCGTGCAGATGCACACCCTGTTGGTCTTTTTCTCGATCATCGGCGGCCTCAGGTTGTTCGGCATTCTGGGGATCATTTACGGACCGCTGGTGGTCACGGCATTTCTAACCATGGCGGAAATCTACCGGGCAAACTACCAGCGTCTGGTCGAGCCCGGCAAACAATAGTCTATTGTGGATGGAGATCGGATGGAAAGCGGAGCAATGATACCAAATGAGAACCAGCCCATGGTGAGCATCGAGAAGGAGATGAAAAAATCCTATCTCGACTACGCCATGAGCGTTATCATCGGGCGGGCCCTGCCCGATGTGCGTGACGGACTCAAACCGGTGCACCGTCGGGTGTTGTTCGCTATGCGCGAATTGAAGAACGATTACAACAAGCCCTATAAGAAGTCGGCGCGCATCGTCGGTGATGTCATCGGTAAGTACCATCCCCACGGCGATTCGGCGGTGTACGACACCATCGTGCGCATGGCCCAGCATTTTGCCATGCGCTACACCTTGGTGGACGGTCAGGGCAACTTCGGCTCCGTCGACGGCGATCCGGCCGCGGCCATGCGTTACACCGAGGTGCGCATGACCCGTGTGGCGCAGCGGATGCTGGATGATTTGGACAAGGAGACCGTCGATTTCATCGCCAACTATGATGAATCCCTCACCGAGCCCGCGGTGCTGCCGGCCAAAGTACCCGCCTTGATGGTCAACGGATCGGCCGGTATTGCGGTGGGCATGGCCACCAATGTGCCCCCCCACAACCTCAACGAAGTGGTGGATGCCGTCTGCGCCTTGATCGATGACCCGGAGATCTCCTGCGAGGGATTGATGCAATACCTGCCCGGGCCCGACTTCCCCACCGGCGGGATCATTTACGGTACCTCCGGCATCAAGGAGGCCTATCGCACCGGTCGTGGCATCATCCGCATCCGTGCGCGGGTCGACGTCGAACAGGATCGCGCCGGCAGGGAAACCATCGTGGTCAATGAGATTCCCTACCAGGTCAACAAGGCCAGGTTGATAGAGAAGATCGCGGAGCTGATGAAGGAGAAGCACATCGAGGGCATCAGTTACGTGCGCGACGAGTCGGATCGGCAGGGCATGCGCATCGCCATGGGGTTGAAAAAAGGCAGCGTGGCCGGTGTCGTGATCAATCAGCTGTTCAAGCACACCCAGATGGAGAATAGCTTCGGTATCATCTTCCTGGCGGTTGTCCGGCAGCGGCCCCAAGTGTTGACCCTCAAGCAGATGCTGGGACACTTCGTGGATCACCGCAAAGAGGTGATTGTCCGGCGCACCCGATACGACCTGAACAAGGCCGAAGAGCGGGCCCATGTTCTGGAAGGGCTTAAGATCGCCCTGGACAATCTGGATGCC
Organism: Desulfatitalea alkaliphila; assembly: GCF_022968795.1. GTDB lineage: Bacteria > Desulfobacterota > Desulfobacteria > Desulfobacterales > Desulfosarcinaceae > Desulfatitalea > Desulfatitalea alkaliphila. Next base: position 110,507 of record NZ_JALJRB010000008.1, on the reverse strand, counting down.
GTGGTGCAGATGATCCGGCAGTCCAAAACGCCGCCGGAAGCCAAGGAGCGTCTCATGGCGGTCTTCCAGCTGTCGGTGATTCAGGCGCAGGCCATACTCGACATGCGTTTGCAACGGCTCACAGGGCTGGAGCGGGATAAAATCGTCGAAGAGTACCAGGCCATTCTCAAGGACATTGAGCGGTTCAAGGAGATCCTGGGCAGCGAGCAGAAGGTGCTGGCGTTGATTCAAACGGAGCTGTTGGAACTCAAAGAGGAGTTCGGCGATGCCCGGCGCTCGGAGATCGTGGCCACCACCCGCGAGTTGACCATGGAGGATATGATCGCCGAGGAGGACATGGTGGTGACCATCTCCAATTCGGGTTACATCAAACGCAATCCCATCACCCTTTATCAATCCCAGCGCCGGGGCGGAAAAGGCCGAACCGGTATACGGATGAAAGAGGCCGATTTCGTCGCACATCTGTTTGTCGCTTCCACCCACCACAACTTTCTCTTCTTCACCAACCGGGGTAAGGTGTATTGGTGCAAGGTGTACGACATCCCCCAAGCCGGACTCACCAGTCGCGGCAAGGCCATCGTCAACCTGCTCAATTTCGAAGAGGGGGAGCGAATGACCACGGTGTTGGCCGTGCCGGATTTCGCGCCTGGACACTATGTGCTCATGGCCACCAAAGCCGGGATCGTGAAAAAGACCGACATGATGGCCTTCTCCCGGCCGCGGGCCGGGGGCATCATCGCCTTGGGCCTGGCCCCGAGCGATGAGCTGATCGCCGTGCGCATCACGGACGGCACCGGTAATGTATTCCTGGGATCGGCCATGGGTAAATCCATTCGTTTCCACGAATCGGACATCCGTTCCAGCAGCCGTATTGCCCGTGGCGTGCGCGGCATGCGTCTGGGGCCCGGGGATCGCATCGTGGGCATGGAGGTTGTCCGTTTCGGGCAAACCCTGCTGGCAATCACCGAAAACGGTTACGGCAAACGCACCTCCATCGACGAGTATCCCGTGCACAAAAGGGGCGGCATGGGGGTGATCACCATCAAGACCAACGAGCGCAACGGCGCCGTGGTGAGCATCATGGGGGTCCAGGACGACGACGACGTGATGTTGGTGTCGGATCGGGGCAAGATCATCCGTATGCCGGTGAGCACCATTTCCGTCATAAGTCGCAACACCCAGGGCGTTCGCTTGATCGGACTGGAGACCGGCGAGCGGGTGGTCAGCGCCGCCAGCCTGGCCGAAAAAGAGGATGAAAACGGCAACGGAGAGGACTCCCTGGAGGAATAGCCATGGTTCAGCCGTTTTTGGATATGCGCATCGGCGTGGTGGGCGGCGGGAGTTGGGGAACGGCCCTGGCCCACCTGCTGGCCGACAAGGGATACACCGTCGACTGGTGGATTTACGAACCGGATTTGGCGCAGCGCATTCGCGAGACTCGGGAAAACGACTTGTTCTTGCCGGGCGTGGTCTTGTCGCAGCGCCTCATGCCCACCAATGAATTGCAGAAGGCGGTGGCCGGCAAAGACCTTGTGCTTGTAGTGGTCCCCTCTCACGTGATGCGAACGGTCACCAGTGAGATGGCGCCCCATCTGCAAAACGGCACCATCATCGTATCGGCCAGCAAGGGCATCGAGAACAGCACTTTGTTGACCATGTCCGGCGTGATCCGCGACTGTTTGCCGAACCTTGATGAAGATCGTTTGGCGGTGTTGTCCGGGCCCAGTTTCGCGCGGGAGGTGGCCCTGGGTATGCCCACCGTCGTCAGCGTGGCGGCGCGGGAGCCCGACTGCGCCCAAAAGGTGCAGGCTGTTTTCGCCACCCCGGCCTTTCGCGTCTATACCAACGATGACCTGGTAGGGGTGGAACTGGGCGGGGCGGTGAAAAACGTCATCGCCATCGCCGCCGGCATGGTGGACGGCCTCGGCCTGGGTCTCAACACCCGCGCTGCGTTGATCACCCGGGGGTTGACCGAGATCCGGCGGCTGGGGCGGGCCATGGGGGCCAACCCGCGGACCTTCACGGGATCGGCGGGGGTGGGGGACCTGGTGTTGACCTGCACCGGCGACGTCAGCCGCAATCACACCATCGGCAAGAAGATCGGTCAGGGCATGCAGCTCGCCGACCTGTTGCAGGAGATGCGCATGGTGGCCGAGGGGGTCAAGACCGCCCGATCGGTGTACAATCTCTCCCTGCGCCTGGGCGTTGAGATGCCTATCTCCCACGCGGTATATCGCATTCTGTATGAGCAATTGGCCCCCAAAGAGGCGGTTTACCAGTTGATGACCCGCGACCTGAAGAACGAACTGGATGAGGATTGACGGCAGCGGTGCATGCCGTCACGCCGAACAGAGGAGCCCCATGGCCGAGAGCCCCCGAGATGAAAAACCCGCATGTTATGGTGACATCGAAACCGTTTTCCCCTTGGCGGCGGACGGACTGCGTGCGACGCCCGAGGAATGCATGCGGTGCCTGCATAAGACGGCCTGTTTGCGTTCGGCCATGGAAGGCCGGCGGGGGTGGCGGGTGCGTGCGGAAATGGTCGATCGTGCCTACCGTGGCGGAATCATCGGGTTTTTTCAACGCTGGTCCCGGAAGAAAATCATCGACCAGCAACGCCAAAAAGAAGAGACATCTTGAAGGAGGTGCCCCATGGCGAAGAAGACCATCGAAGATGTGGCGTTGGACGGCCTAAGGGTTTTGATGCGGGTCGATTTTAACGTGCCCCTCAAACAAGGGCAGGTGGCCAACGACAACCGCATTCGCGCCGCGCTGCCTTCCATTCGCTATATTCTGGGCAAGGGCGCCCGGCTGGTGCTGATGTCCCATCTGGGACGGCCCAAGGGGGAGGCGAAGACCGAATGCTCCCTGGCGCCTTGCGCCGACAATCTCGGCGCGCACCTGGGGCAACCGGTGGCTTTCGCCGCGGATTGTGTGGGGCAGGCGGCGCGCCGGGCCGTCGAGGAACTGGCACCGGGGCAGGTGCTGTTGTTGGAGAACCTGCGGTTTCACAAAGGCGAGGAGCAAAACGATCCTTCCTTTGCCGAACAATTGGCCCAATGGGGCGACGTTTATGTCAACGATGCCTTCGGCACGGCCCATCGCGCCCATGCTTCCACCGAGGGGGTGACCCGGTTTCTGAAGCCGTGTGTAGCGGGCTTTTTGATGACCAAGGAGCTCGACTATCTCGAAAAGGTGGTCCGGGCACCGTCCCATCCCTTTGTCGCCATTCTCGGCGGAGCTAAAATTTCCGGCAAGATCGACGTGATTCAAAACCTGCTGCCCAAGGTGGACCGTTTGTTGATCGGCGGCGGCATGGCCTTCACCTTTTTGCACGCCATGGGACGGCAAGTGGGCAAGAGTCTGCTGGAAAAGGATCGTGTCGAGATGGCCCGAGGGCTGATCGACGAAGCCGGGGGCAAGATGGTTTTGCCGGAGGATTGCCGTGTGAGCGCCGCTTTCGACATCGGTGCCGGCAAGGCCGATAACCTGCAAACCGTTTCCGTGCACGAAATGCCTTCGGACGCGGCCGGGCTGGATATCGGACCCGCCACCCTCACCGCCTTCCAGCAGGCCTTGGAAGGCGCCCGAACGGTGGTCTGGAACGGCCCCATGGGCGTATTCGAAATTCCCGCCACAGCCGAAGGCACCTTCGAGATCGCCCGGCTCCTGGCACAAATGACGGACAAGGGCGCCACTACCGTCATCGGCGGCGGCGACTCGGCGGCGGCGGCCGAGAAAGCCGGCGTGGCCGACCGGATCAGCCACATCTCCACCGGGGGCGGTGCATCCCTTGAATTCCTGGAAGGGAAAGTCTTGCCGGGCGTAGCCGCTTTGAACGACAAGTAGGCCCATTGAAGCGCACCGACCGACGGGCGTTTTGCTTCCCGGTCGGTGCGCTGCGCGTAACATCCGGACACCCGATGTGAAGACCGGTTTTGCGCGAACCCTTCACACTGCTTTATCCCCACCGTTGGATCATGAGACCGCGGCGTCATCCTTGCGGTTCGATTTCGATACCGATCCCGATTTCGATTTGGATTTCGATATGAAGGATGTGGTCTTTGAACGGTGCTGCGTGTGCCATCAGAGTCGCTGCGTGAATGCCGACCCAATTGACGCCACCGCTGAATGATGTTAAAAATCATACATATTATCATTCTCTTCACGATCCGTCGGACACAATCATAACAACAGCGGGAGCGACCTTTGGCATACTGGAGTGTACGGGAGGAGTTGAGCCAGCTCAATCGGCTGCGTCGATCTTACTACGAATTGCTGCGCGACGATCTTGACCAGTTTATGCTCGACCATGGCCTGATGATGTCCTATGCCGGTTTCCTCAAGGAAGGCAAGCCCTATCCTTTTGTGGAAAAGCGGGAACTCAAGCCCCGCGCCCGTATTCCCAGCATCGAGCACGAATCCCAGAATGCTTTCCTGGTGATCTTTGTCGAGGACACCATCCCGGCCCGGTACAAGAAGTACATCCGTTTCTTCGATCTGAACAAGACCACCAAGAGCAACCTGCTGCACAACAAAACCCTGCCGATGCCCGACAACTTCGATCGCAATCAGAAGTATATCGATTCGGCCCATTTCTACAATTTTCTCAAAGTGCTCCTGCCGGTCGATTATGCTTTGTTGATCCAGCGGGATCCGGGCAGCCATTTGAAAAACCGGTACATGCTCTCCCATTTTCATGTGCGCATCGACTGGCCGATTGCCGAGGCGGCCGAGGATATGGCCCAGAGCCTGCGTTACATCTCCAAGGACCTTTATGAAAAGGGCGATCAGTATGCGGAGGTCGTGCAGCGTAAATTTTTCGAATACTACGGTGTTCCGGTAATGGTGGGGGGGCGCCGCACCGCCGCCATCGTCGCGGCTCAATATCTCAAGCGGATTCCTTGCATTTCAACGGTCTACGTGGGCAGCAGCGAGTCCCGCGCCTTGCTTCGCATTTCCGAAAGGGGCGTGGCCAAATCGGTCCTGGTGCCTTTGTCGGAAACCGAGGTGCAGCAGGTGACAACCGCCAACAGTATTTCCGCGGCCACTTTCAGAAAACATTATGTGGTGGCCAGAGAGGGTCGCAAAGCGATCTGTCTGTTCAGGGTCAGCTATGCGTATACCAACCATGCACGTCCCCCGGACGACGGCAAACTCAGAGAGATCAATCCGGATTACAACTGGCTCGCAGTGGGGCAGGAACACATTCTGCCCAAGCCGGGGGTGGTCAAATATCCGCCCCTGCCTTTTGGCTGGGTCTATTCGTGATCAGGGCTGTTGCACAGGTCGTTGAGGAAGCGGGTTACACAACGGAAAGGCCTACCAGACAGTGGCCGCGAAAGCGGCCGTTGGCATTTTGGGTAATGTGGATGATTTCGGTTTGCAACCGTTCGCCCGGCCCCGCTGCATCCGAGGGGAAATAGGTCATTTCGATGGTGTCCCCCACGGAAAGGTGCTCCAGTACCGCCGATCCTTCTTTGACGAGAATGCATAGACCTTTGAGGGAAATGTTCCACAACTTGAACTGGTATTGGTTGTCCAGGCCTTTGGTGGTGAATTGGACACTGTAGTAGCGTTGGTCGATGGAGCGGTTTTCGGATCTGCGTTCAGGTCGGTTCTCTTGCGTCTGATTGATATCCATGGCGTCCCCCGCTGATCGTCCATTGGAAGATGATTGGCCTCACAAGACCCTTCCCATGATGATGTGAAACCCCGCGTCGCATGCAGATGATCTGTGCAGTGATGGTGCATCGTGAAGCCATTGGGTGTCGCATTTACAAGTTTGCCGGTTAAGTACCATATATTCAGGGGGATATCAACCCGGTCGTTGAAAAAAGCTTGTCAAAAGGTCATCAACTCGATATGGGTGGCCTTCAGGCGCAGGACGCATTATCAAGCCGTGCCCAAACAAGCCAAGGACCCCTACAAACAAAAACTCGGGAGCGAACAGGATGCAATTGGTGAAAAAGGAGTGGAAAACGATCCTTTTGACTGTCTGGCTGCTCATTCTAACCGTGTTGCTGGTGCGCGTCAGCGGACAATTGGTTCGGATGCAGGCAACGAATGACAGGCTGGCCTCCACACTGGATTCAGTGGAAAGCGTCGTTCTCAGCACCGATGCCGGGGTGGTTCAGGTCAACCAGAAAACCGGCAGCATCGAGTCCAACGTGGATTTCATCGTCGAACGCATCCGGCGGCGTTGATCCTGTCCATCGTTTCGGTCAACAGCTCCAGGGAAACCTTCAATCGCTCAAAAGCGAACACCTCCAGGGAGACGGTGCCTTCGAATCGGCGCAGCAAGCGCGCCAGTTCCATCAGTTGTGGTGCGGGCAAGGCATCCAGCCCGAGATGGTCTCGGCCGTCGTGTACGCCGTGCAGGTGAACAATGGTGATGCGGCCGTCGAACCGCCGCCACACCGTTTGCGGGTCGAAGCCATAGCGCAGCAGATGTCCCAAATCAATGCACACCGCCAGATCCAACGCCTCGCAAACAGGGGCGAACCACTCCGGCGGATAGTCCAGCGTCTCAACCGACAGCGCACGCGGCGCAAGTCCGGTGCGCTCCATCAAGCCCTTCATCAGGGCCGTCACATCCGCTTGCCAGACGGCCAGGGGGTCTTGGGGCCGTCGATTGTCCAGGGGATGCCGGTTCAAGTGGACGGTGTGGGTGGTGGGCCTCAGGGGCCGCACCCGCTCGATCACCGTGGCCAGACGGTCACCTGCTGTGCGGCGGGTGACGGCGTCGGTCACGGTCATATCCGCATCGATGGGCAGGTGGACGTTGTAGGTCACACCCGTTTCGTTGCCGATGGCCGCCAGCTGCTCGATTTCGGCCGCGCTTGGAAGGGCGTTGGGGTCGCTTTCGAACAGCAGCAGCTCGATCTCATCGATAAAAGGCGCGAGGCGCCGGGCATTGGTGGCATAGTCCGCCGGATAGATGAAGGATGGGGCGCTGAGGCGGAAGCTGAAACGATCCTTGTATGCCAGGGGCAAACGCGGGTAGGTCATCGATCACCTCTGTTCAGGCGACGGCGGCCATCATCAGAAAGAGTCCTGCTTCGGAAAATTCGATCATGGCCCCCAGCATGTCGCCGGTGATGCAGTTGATTTTATAGCGATAGTAGAGCAACGTTACCGCCGTCAGCGCGATCCAGCCCGCAACGAGCCACAACGCGCTCCAACCCAGCAATACCAGAGCCAGGGCCAGGGGCAGTGCCACCGCCCAGTGGTCCCCCAACCGCAACCGCTGCTGGAAAAAAGCGTGCCCCGTACCGCCGTCGGGACGGCCGTAGGGCAGCCGGCGGATGCCGAACAAAACGGTGGATCTGGCAAAGGCGGGGATCAGCAGCAGCCATGCAATCGGTGGGTGCGTGCTGCCGGACAATCCGGCCCACTTGACGGCCAGGCAACAGACCACCGCCACCATGCCGATGCTGCCGATGCGGCTGTCTTTCATAATGGCCAGGGCCTTTTCCGCCGGGCGCCGGCCGTAAAGACCGTCGGCTGTATCGGCCAAACCGTCCAGGTGCAGGGCGCCGGTGATCAGTACCAGGGCGACCACATCCACAACGGCCACGGCGGGCGGTGCCAGGAACATGCGGGCGACCAGATCCACCACCACCAGCAGGGCGCCGATCAACAAACCACCTATCGGGAAGAGCGCCATGGTGCCCCGTGGATCGAAGCGGTCGCCGGCGCCGCAGGGGAGGATGGTCAGAAATTGAATGGCCGATTGCAGGTTGCGCCACATGGCAGGCTCACCCCAGTGGTGCTGTTTTAATGGGTACCGCAATGCCCGCCACCATCCATACCACTTGGCGGCAGGCGGCTGCGACCCGTTGGTTGGTTTGTCCCACCAGGTCCCGATAGCGGCGGGCCAATGCATTTTCAGGAACAATGCCGCTGCCCACTTCATTGGTGACCAGCAGCAGCGGGCAGGGGGGCGCGGCCAGCACATCGCAAAGCGCTTCGACCCGGCTGTCGATGGCCGCGGGATCTTTCGGGTGGGCCAGCAGTAGATTGCTGAGCCACAAGGTCAGGCAGTCCACCACCGCCACGTCATGGGCTGTTGCCGCTTGAAGGATAGCGGCAGCTAATTCCAGGGGGGCCTCCACGGTGTGCCAGGAGGGGCCGCGTTCTTGTTGATGGCGCCGCACCCTTTCGTCCATTTCGCCGTCGGCGGGCTCGCAGGTGGCCACGAAGAGTTTGCGACGGGCTGGGGCGGCGTGCGCCATCTCTAATGCGTGGCGGCTTTTGCCGCTGCGGCAACCGCCGATGACAAGGGTGGTCGGATGCATGGCCTCTTATCTCCCGAAAAAGAAAGAGCCAACAAGCGCGGTCGCTTATCGGCCCTGTTGCAATCTGGTAGGCGGTACTGGATTTGAACCAGTGACTTCCACCGTGTGAAGGTGGCACTCTCCCGCTGAGTTAACCGCCCATGCGTTGTGCTGCGGTGTCGGGCTTGTCGGCACCGGCCGCTGCAGTCAGGCCGTATATAGTGGTTGCACCCGCCGCAAGTCAAGTGTTTTTTGGTGAAGGGCTATCGATATCTTCCTCCGATCCGCCGTCCGCATCCGTCTCCCGCGGCGCATCTTCGTCGACCGTCCGGTGGCCATCGGTTACCGCTTGGGGTTCGGCAGCAATGTCGGCATCAGCGACGGCATCGATATCGGCATCGGCATGGACATCGGGGTCGGCTGCGACATCCGCATCTGCGTCTGTATCCGGTGCCGTGGCGGTTGCGGTGTCGATGGCGTCCTCGTCGGCCTGATACGGCGTCGATGGGCCGATTTTGTCCTGTTGGCTTTGGTCCAGCCTGCCGGAGAATTCGCTGATTTCCATGGGGCTGGGCAACTCACTCAAATCCTTCAGATCGAACATCTCCAAAAACAGCTTGGTGGTGGCGTAGATCAAGGGTCTGCCGGCGATCTCCTTGCGCCCCAGGACGCGAATCAGCTTGCGTTCCATCAATTGGCGCAGCACGCCGCCGCAATCAACACCTCGGACGTGTTCGATATCGGCCCGGATGATCGGCTGTTTGTAAGCGATCAGGGCCAGGGTCTCCAAAGCGGCGCGGCTGAGGCGCTGGGGGGCCGGTTGCAGCAGGCGCTTGATCCATTCGTGGTATTCAGGTCGCGAACGCATCTGCCAGCCGCCGGCCACCTCCCGCAGCATGAAGCCGCCGCCCCTTTGCTCGTATTCTTCGACCAGGGCCTGGAGCGCGGCGCGAATCTGTTTGCCGTCGGCGGTGTCGATGAGGGTGCGCAGCTTGTCCACCGTCAGCGGCTCATCGGCCACGAACAACAGACTTTCGACGATGTGCTTCAACTCCTCTTGCATGGGTGCGCCCTATTGGTAGAAAAGGCGAATGGTGTTGCCGGCGGGGGCCTGAACGGCCCGCACCAGGTTCAGTCGCATCAATTCCAGCAGTGCCAGAAAAGTGGCGATGATATCCGTTTTCCGGGGTTGCGCCGGAAACAGCTCCACGAAGGCGACCGAGCCTTTCTCTTCGAGGATGGCGATGATGACGTTCATGCGGTCCTTGACCGAGACCTTGTCGGCGGAAAGGTCCACGACATGATCCTTGGAGGCCTTTTCCAGAATGCGTTGGAAAGCGTCGATCAGCTCGAACAAACCAACCTGGATCAGCTCTTGGTCGCCTTCGAAAGCGGCCTTGTTGACAGCGGGCCGGGTGAACATCTTGTCGCCCAACATGTTGCGGTTGGCCAGTTCTTCGGCGGCCGATTTGATCTGCAGGTACTCGGCAAGGGGGCGGGCGATTTCCAGGCGTGGATCCTCTTCCTCATCTTCGTCGCCGTGAAACGGCAGCAGCATGCGGGATTTGATTTGCGCCAGGGTGGAGGCCATCACCAGGAAATCCCCCACGATGTCGATGTTCAACAGTTTCATCCAATCCAGATAAGCCAAATACTGCTCAGTGATCAATCCCACCGGGATGTCGTAAATATCCACCTCGTTTTTTTTGATCAGGTGCACCAGTAAATCCATGGGCCCTTCAAAAACGTTGTCCAGTTTGACTTTGTATTCGGCGTTGATTTCATTCATGGCGGGGTGCGATCCGGCCCGGCTGGTGGGTTGGGTTCAGTAGTCGATCTTGATGGCGGCGCGCACTTCCTGCATGGTCTGCTGCGCCACCCGGCGCGCCTTGGTGTTGCCCTCGGCCACGATTTGGTCCACCAGGTCGGGACGCTCCAGATAGTAGCGGCGCCGCTCGTGGATGGGGGCCAGACCCTTGATCAGGTTTTCGGCCATGATCTTTTTGCACTCCACGCAGCCGATTTCGGCGCCGCGGCACTGTTTGTGGATGGTGGCCGTGGCGGCCGGGTCGGTGTACAGCTTGTGAAACTCGAAGACGTTGCAAACGTCCGGGTTGCCCGGATCACTGCGGCGCATGCGCTGGGGATCGGTCACCATCTGCATCACTTTAGTCCGGATCGCTTCGGGGCTGTCGGACAGATAGATGGCGTTGCCGTAGCTTTTGCTCATCTTGCGGCGATCCAACCCCAGTATTTTGGGCGTGCGGGTCAGGATCGCGTCCGGTTCCGGGAACACCGGGCCGTAAAGATGGTTGAAACGCCGGGCGATTTCGCGGGTGATCTCCACGTGGGGGACCTGATCGACGCCCACCGGCACCCCTTGGGCTTTGTACATGATGATATCGGCCGCCTGCAGCACCGGGTAGCCCAAAAAGCCGAAGGTGGACAGATCCTTGTTTTGCAGTTGCACGATCTGGTCCTTGTAGGTGGGGTTGCGTTCCAGCCAGGGCACCGGCGTGATCATGGAAAGAATCAAGAACAGCTCGGCATGCTCGGGGATTTTAGATTGAACGAACAGGGTGCATTTTTCCGGGTCAAGGCCGGCGCTGAGCCAGTCGAGCAGGATTTCGCGCACATATTGCCCCATGTCGGCGGGGTTTTCGTAGTCGCTGGTCAGCGCATGCCAATCCGCCACAAAGAAAAAACAGTCATAGGTCTCCTGCATCTCTACCCAGTTGGCCAAGGCACCCAAATAATTACCCAAATGCAGCGCTCCGGTGGGGCGCATACCGCTTAGGATCCGTTTCTTGTCAACCATAGTGAACCATCTCCCTTCATCACTGGAATCTGAAAATTTACCGATTTGCGGTCGGGGAATCAAGACATTTGTTTGTCGTCGGTATTCTGACTGGCGGTTGCGGCGGCATCCGCCGCCCAACGGCGGGCGAATTGGATCTCATCTTCACGCGTTGCCAGGGCGCCATTGAGTTTGGCGTCCAGGATGGCATCCAGGATTTGGCGGAACAGCGGGCCGGGGGTCAGGCCCAAGGCGATCAGCTCATTGCCGCCGATCAGGGGCTCGATCTTGCGCAGTTCCGTGTAATATTTTGAGATCGCCTTTTTCACCGCCTTGACCCGGGTGGCGGCCATCATGTAGAGGATCAGTTCCGCGCGGAATGGGTGCAGACGATGGTAAAGCGCGCCGGCGCTGGCCGGCAAGCGATGCTCCATCTGCTGCAAGCAGTGATCGGCGGCAGCCCTTTCCTGACAGAAAAGGGCTTCATAGCGGGTGGCCAATTCCAATCGGCGGCAGATTTCATGGCAGGTGGCCATGTCATTGGCATGAATCAGGCCCATCAAATAGACGGTCCATCGCATGCAAGGGGTTTCCACGAAAAGCAGATCGTGCCAGGCGATCACTCCCCTGACCTCCTCCAACAGCGCAATCAGCGCCTTGTTGATGACGATGGTGGGGTGGATCACCTTGAGCAAGTCGAAATCGCCCATGCGCACGATGGCCGGCACGGGATTATCCTCTTCGAGAATCAGGCGGATTTCAGTGAACACACGTCGCCCGCTGAGCCGCTTGAAAAAGTCCATCTTGACGGCATTGTCGATCAATGCAGCAGTCAGCTTGCCGATGGTGAATCCGAAACGCTGTTCAAAGCGCAAGGCCCTGAACACCCGGGTGGGATCCTCGACGAAACTCAAGTTGTGCAGGACACGGATGGCCTTGTCCTTGATATCCTTCTGGGCGGAAAAAAAGTCGAGCAAGCGGCCGAACTTGTCCGGTATCAATTGAATGGCCAGCGTGTTGATCGTGAAGTCGCGTCGGAAGAGGTCCAGTTTGATCGAACTCATCTCCACATCGGGCAATGCCGCCGGAGAACGGTAGTACTCCAACCGGGCGGTCGCCACATCGATCTTGAAACCATCCGGATAGATGACCACGGCGGTGCCGAAGGCCTTGTGGGTGTGGATGCGCGTGCCGAACTCCAAGGCATAGGCTTTGGCGAAGGCGATGCCGTCACCTTCGATGACGATATCGATATCTTCGTTGGGGCGATAGAGAAACAGGTCCCTGACGAAGCCGCCCACCACATATGCGCCGTAGCCCAAGGATTCCGCCACCCGGCCCATGTCGCGCAGAATGTCCAACACCCGGGTGGAGAGCCGTTCCTGCATGAAGTGGGTGATGTTGCGCGTGCGCCGCGACGCCGAACGGCGGAAGGCGTCGCCGGCGTCCTTGTCCCGGGTCTGGGATTGCACCAGCATGGTCAGCAGATCGGTGCGGGAGATCACGCCGAGGATCTCCTTACCGCGCATGACCGGCAAGATGCGTTGCTTGTGGCCGATGATTTTCTCCTGGACCTCGCTCAAGTCCGCATCCGGATCGACCGTTACCCATTCGGTGCTCATGTAGTCGCCGATGGGCACGTCGCCCAGGTGGTGATAGATGATCTTCTCGATCACCTGCCGCGTGATGTAGCCCACCAGCTCTGAGCGCCGCTGCTTTTGAATGGTTACCAACAAGGCGTTGATGTTGTAGCGGGTGAGCAGGTTGTTGGCCTCGACGCAGGTCACGGCGGCATCGGCCGTGATGGGAGGTGAAGACATCAAGTGCCGCGCTTGACGCATGCCGACAATTTGACGGTGCAGCTCCCGGAACAGGGCCTGCTCCACCTGGGCCAAGGTCTGCCCGCGGATGGTGGCGGCCGCCGCCGATGGATGGCCGCCGCCGCCCAGAGCCGTGAGAATCTCGCCCACATCCACGCTTTCGGTGCGGCTGCGGGCGACGATGTAAACCTTGCTTTCCATCTGGGCGATGGCGAAAATGGCGTTCAGCTCCTCCATCTTGACCATCTTGTGCACTAAAAAGGCGAAATCGGGCAGGTAATGGTCATAGGTGACGGTGCTCACAACGATTTCGATGCCATTGATCATGTATCGGGTGGCGGCCTGGATCAAATCGTTGAGGTAGCCGATCTGGGTCGGGCTGATTTCCCGGGCGATCAGATTGGCGATCACATTGATATTGGCGCCTTGGGAGACCAGATATGCCGCGGCTCGTAGGTCTTCGGCGGTGGTCGAGGAGAAGGTGAAGGCGCCGGTGTCTTCATAAATGCCCAGGCAGATGATGGTGGCCTCTTCAGCGTTGAGGGGCATTTTGCGTTGGCGCAGGATCTCGGTCATCAGGGTGGCGGTGGCGCCGGTGACGCGGTGCACATCCACCACGCCGGTGATATCCCCCTCCTTGATCGGGTGGTGATCGTAGACGTGTATTTCCAGTTCGGGGTTGTGCAACACCCCCGCAAGGACGCCGATGCGTTCCGCCTTACGCGTGTCCACCAGCACGAGACGTTTGACCTGCTGCAAGTCGATATCCTTGATTTCCGCAAGGTTGTACATGTATACCATGGATTGGATGAAAAAGTTGCGCAGGTTCTTCTCCTGAGAGCCGGGAAACACCACCATCGCACCCGGGTATAGCTTTTGGGCCGCGAGCATGGACGCCATGGCATCGAAATCCGCATTGACATGGGTGGTGATGATGGTCAATCCGGCATCCGGGGACGGCGAAGGTGTGGCGGGCATCGATTCCTCATGTTTTTAAGTAGTTTCCGGCAGACTTAATTTCGCATATAGACCGCTGTTTGGCAAGGTGTCGAAGAATGGCTCGGCGATTCTGAAAGAGTTTAAACTTTAAACTTAAAACTATTTATATTCTGGCACACGAATTGCACTCTTGATTCCGGATATTTCGGGTTATACCTGAATCGCTGAAGGCCATTTATTGCAATAAAATAAATTCCTTGTCGTTTGAATGACTTTGTGTTACCAAAATATCCAACAATATCGGGATTTGAGCGATAAGGTGGAGAACGACGACGGGACTTGACAGGTCCGGCAGCGACCGGGAGCAGAAGGCATGATGAACAGATGTTACGCCGCCGGCCTGCCGTAGGTAGGTTTGTTGTGCGTTTGGACTGATACCAAAATCTCGGGAGAAGGGTATGCCGGTTTATCTGTGGGAAGGTAAAAATCGCAACAATCAGATCCAAAAAGGGCAAATGGAGTCGATCAGCGAAGAGGCGGTGCGGGCCCAGTTGAATCGTCTCCGCATAGCTCCCACCAAGATCAAGAAAAAACCCAAGGATCTGCTCGAAAACGTCTCTTTTCTCCAGCCCAAAGTCAAAGAAAAAGATATCATGGTGTTCGCCCGCCAGTTCTCCACCATGATCGACGCCGGTTTGCCCATCATTCAATGCATGGATATCCTGCAGTCCCAGCAGGAGAACGCCACCTTCAAAAAGATGCTCAAGTCCATCAAGGACCAGGTCGAGAGCGGTTCCACCCTGGCCGATGCGCTGAAGAAGTACCCCAAGCATTTCGACAACCTGTTCATCAACATGGTGGCTGCCGGTGAGGCGGGCGGCATCCTGGACGTCATTTTGAAGCGTTTGGCCGGGTACATGGAAAAAGCGGCCCGGCTCAAGCGAAAAGTCAAGGGCGCCATGGTCTATCCGGCCATCACCATTTTCGTGGCAGTGGTCGTGGTGGCCATAATTCTCGTTTTCGTCATTCCCGTCTTCCAAGAGATGTTCGCCGATTTCGGCAGTACGCTGCCGGGACCGACACTGATCGTCATCGCCATGAGTGAATTCGTCAAGGACAATCTGCACCTGATCATCGGCGCCTTGATCATCTTCTTTTTTGCTTTCCGCAAATATTACAAGACCGACAAGGGGCGGTTGACGGTGGATGCCATGGTTCTGAAATTGCCGGTCTTCGGCATGTTGTTGCGCAAAGTGGCGGTGGCCAAGTTCACACGGACCATGGGCACCATGCTGGCCAGTGGCGTGGCCATCCTGGAAGCCCTTGACATAGTGGCCAAGACGTCCGGCAATCGGATCGTTGAGAAGGCCATCTATTCCGTGCGCTCGGGCATCGCCGAGGGACGCACCATGGCCGATCCATTGCAAGCCAGCGGTGTGTTCCCGCCCATGGTGTGCCAGATGATCGCCGTGGGCGAATCCACCGGCGCCCTGGATGCCATGCTGGAGAAGATCGCCGATTTTTATGATGAAGAGGTGGATCAGGCGGTCGAGAACCTGACGGCCATGATCGAACCGGCCATGATCATCTTTCTGGGCGTTGTGGTCGGCGGCCTCATCGTCTCCATGTACCTGCCGATCTTCCAGATGGCCGGCGCCATTAATTAATCCGTTTGCCATTTATTCCACGGGCCGCCCGTTTGCACGGGGGCCCGTGACTACTTTCGGGATGCCCTGCAGGATGCACGGGCAGCCGTTGAACCGGAACGACGACCCCTAACCCCTCACGGAGACGCATCCGCAGCCGAGATGGAAAACCGCAACCCATCATCAGGCGCCATCAACCCCAAGTTGCGCTGGTTGATGTTCGCCCGCGTGGTCATCACCTCCTTGTTGCTGATGGCCACCCTCTATTTACAATATCGCCAGCAGGGACCGGTTTTCAACGCGCTGGTCACCGTCCTCTATTTGATCATCGCGGCGATCTTTTTCCTGTCTCTGCTGTATGCCGCCGTGTTCCATCGCATCCGCCGCCACGGGCTGTTCGCCTATGTCCAGATCGGCATGGACGGCTTGATCGTTTCCATCATCGTATTCATCACCGGCGGCTATTTCAGCATCTTCTCTTTTCTCTATTTGGTGGTGATCATCTACGCCAGCATGATCCTGTTCATGCGCGGCGGGCTCATCATCGCCATTTGGAGCAGCGTGCTGTTCGCGCTGCTGGTGTTGTTTCAATTTTCCACCTTTGCCGCCGAACATTTCACACTGGTTCCCGGTGCACTGGCCTTTCAGCCCACAGGGTTCGAGATCACTTATAAAATCGGCATCACCACCGCCGCTTGCCTGGCCGTGGCCGTCTTGTGCGGCTTGTTGACCGAACAGAACCGCAAAGCCCAGAAAAAGCTGCGGATCATGGAGTCTCATGTCAAACAGGTTGAAAAGATGGCCTACATGGGTGAAATGGCCGCCGGCTTGGCCCATGAAATCAAAAACCCCTTGGCCTCCCTGGTGGGTTCGATTCAACTGCTCAAAGAGGAGCTGCGTTACGATGCCGATCATCGGCGGCTGATGGAGATCGTTTTGCGGGAAACCGACCGGCTGAGCAGCCTGGTCAACGATTTTCTTTTCTTCGCACGGCCGCCGGCGGGTAAGGTGGAGGTGATGCACTTGAAAGAGGCTGTCGAAGAGGTCATCCGCCTGTTTGAAAAGGATGCCCATCATGCGCTGCGGTGCGAGATTCAAACCGATCTGGTGGGCGACGTGTGGGTGTCCATGGACCCCACCCATTTCCGCCAGGTGCTATGGAACCTGCTGCTCAATGCGGCCGAGGCCATTCCCGACGGTGGTTCGATCCGGATCCGCACCACGACCGGCCGGCCCAATGCGGTGAGGGTTGCGATAACGGACAACGGCTGCGGTATTCCCGCCGAGGTGCTGCAGTCCATCTTCGATCCATTTTTCACCACCAAGTCGGAAGGTACGGGGTTGGGCCTGTCCATTGTGCATCGCATTCTGGAAAGCTATGGCAGCCACCTCGATGTTCGCACGGCGGAGTGGGGCGGCACAACGGTGTCGTTCGAATTGCATCGCACGCCCCCTGCATTGAAAACCAACGGTGCAACAGCGTCGGCATCTCCGGCGAAACGCACGCACAACTGGAAGATTCATGGATAAGCGAAAATGGGGGTCGATGGCGGCCCGCTATATGGCATTGACCTGGCTGCTCATCGGCCTGGCGACGTTGCTGCGCATCTTTTATGCCCAGGGATTTTTGCTGGTGCCCGACGAAACCAATTACTGGCAGTGGGCGCGCCACCTGGATTGGAGCTACCACGACCAGGCGCCCATGATCGGCTGGACCATCTTCCTTTCCACACTGGTTTTCGGGCATACCGAGTTGGGCGTCCGTCTGCCGTCCATCCTGGCCATGGCGGTGGCCAGCGTTTTCCTGGTGCGCATGGCCCGGCACTGGTTCGGCGCCCGCATCGCCTGGCATGCCGCCCTGCTCAGTCAAGCGGTGCTGCTTTTCAACGTGGGCGCGCTGTTGGCCACCGCCGACGGTTTGCAGGCCGCCGGTTGGGCAGGGTCCGTGTATTACGCCGCCCGTGGTCTGGAAGAGAATCGGTGGCGTGATTGGCTTTTGGGCGGGTTCTGGTTCGGTTTCGGTTTGTTGAGCAAATACACAATGGTGCTCTTTCTGCCGTGTGTGATGGCCTATGCGCTGTTGTCGCCCGTTCACCGCAACCGGATGGCGCAGCTCAAACCTTATGCGGCCGCTGTTTTGGGGCTGCTGCTCTTTTCGCCGGTCATTGCGTGGAATGTGGCCCATGACTGGAATTCGGCGCGCCATGTGGCCTATATCGGCGGGGCCGGCGAACGGTTCGCCATCCATCTCAAATACTTCGGGGACTACCTCGGCAGCCAGGCCGCCCTTTTGACCCCCCTTGTATTTCTGCTGATACTGGCCGGTTGGTGGGTGGTGATCCGGGGACGCTATCCGCGAGGGGAGTGGATCTATCCCTATCTCTTTTTTACTTCCTTTCCGGTTTTCGCCGCATTCGGCCTGCTCAGCCTGCATACGCGGGTGTACGGCAATTGGCCCGGTGCCGGGTACGTCACCGCATTATTGCTGGCCACAGCACTCTGGTGCTTGCCGCGGATCCGGCAAGATTCCTCCGATCGAGTCGACGAAAATGCGCCGCCGCGCAAGCTCTGGTGGTGGTCCGTCGGCAGCGCCTATGTGTTGACGGGCTTGGTGCTGGCCCACGTCCTGTGGTCGATTCTGCCGGTCCCCCCCCACCTAGATCGCGCCGCCCAGGAAACCGTGGGCTGGGACCGGTTGGGGCAGCGGGTGGCGCAGGTGCAGGCCGAAATGCCCGATCCGGACGACACTTTTCTTTTTGGATTGCGTTACCAAATCGCCAGCGAACTGGCCTTCTATGTGCCTGGGCAACCCTATACGGTCGCCATCAACCGATGGGACAGACCCAATGTCTACGATTATTGGTGGCAGGACGCGGATCTTTTGGGCAAAGACGCGGTGGGCGTAATTCCTCACGGCCGGGGTCGCAAACAACTACTGGAGGTGTTTGTGGAAGTGGCGCCCCCGGAAGCTTTTCCGATCCATCCCACTGATCAGGGCCTCGATAATTCGAACGACCCCCCGCTGCAAACATTTTATATTTATCGTTGCTACGGCTTTAAAGGGGGGTTGCGCTGGCTGCCCCGCCAGGGGGATGTGCGCGCGGTGACCTCCGATTAGGGCTCGTAAAACTTGGGCCTGCCGTTTTCTTATCCGCTCTTGTTGATTTGGTGCGGTGTCATTGGAATTGAAGCGATGCGCTTCCTTCGTCAGCGCATCCTATTATTTGAATCGATTTCGATCCCGATGCTGCTTTCGCCCGCTTCTCATTTTTCTTGGGTTTTGTGCATAACCGCATCCCATAATCCTCGCCAATGAAAATCAGAGGCGATAGGGAAATAGCCCTGAACCTACCGCAAACCATTTTTTCAAACTCCTTTGTCTGATGACGTATACAGGCGGATGTCTGAAAAAAGATACGCCTGGTAGACACGGATGCCGCTGTCGCGGGACCCGTTTGCCGGCCGCCGCCGGAAGGGCGCATGGCGGCGGCCCGATCGGCCTGTGACATTCCTCACTGCGGATTGGCATTCTTGATGCAATTCAGCTTGTCGGAAAAGATCTCGTTCTTTGATTTCCAGCTCGAAAAAGGCAAACCACCCGAAAGGGTGAGGCGCAAAGCCACTGGCCTAAGTCCGAAAGGTATCGGATACGGCGGCAGGGTTGCCGGGCGGAGGCGACATCTCACGATGGACGCGCCGTACGCGCGGTGACGAATCGATCGGGGGATGTCATGCAAAACAAATCGAGTGGTTCATTTTTATTGCTTCTGACGGTGGTCGGCATCGGCCTGCTGCTGCTTCCCATCACGGCGACTTGGGCTGCCCAGGTCACATTGCAGTGGGACGCCAACGATCCCGCGCCCGATGGCTACCGGCTGTTCCGGTGCGAGGGCGATGGGACCTATGATTTCAGTTCTCCGGTGTGGGACGGTGACACCACATCCTATACAGTGACGGGGTTGGCCGAAGGCGCGACCTATCGTTTTGTGGTGCGCGCCTATCAAACGGATCTGGAGAGCGGCAACTCCAACGAGGTCACCTACACGGTGCCCGCAGCGCCCATTGATGAAGGCGGTAATGACGCAGACAACCATCCACCTGCGACTTCACCCGGGAATGAAGGTGGAGATGATGCTACCAACGACAATGGTGACGAGCAGTCCGACGACCCCTCTGAAGAGAAGGATTCAGTGGATCCACCGCCGACCAGCGACGCCGAAGATGATGCTGAGGAAGAAACGGGTGGTGAAGGCGGTAATGACGCAGACAACCATCCACCTGCGACTCCACCCGGGAATGAAGGTGGAGATGATGCGACCAACGACAATGGTGACGAGATGACCGAAAATCCTTCCGAAGAGGGAGGACAAGCGGATGATCCGCCACCGGCGGAGAATACAGGCGATGATGCAGCGGACGGTTCAGGTGAGGACGACGACAACGACGCTGACGACGACCATCCCCCTGCATCTTCGACTGTAAACCTTCCCCCCGATCAACCGACTTTAGTGCCGGTGACCGTTGACGGCGATGGGTTGACCGAGCTTACGCCGGTGTTGGCGGTCGGTGCTTACTTGGACGCCGACAACGATGCCCATGTGGCTACGGAGTATCAAATCAGCCTCATGGACGATCCGGACCACGCCGAATTTTCCATGTACGTTGTGTTTCAAAGATCCCTGAGCCGCTCCTTGAGCTGGTTGCAGGTGCCGGAAAGCGTGCTCGATCCGGACAGCATCTACTACTGGCGCGCCCGCTTCATCGACAGCCGCGGCGCAATCTCCGCCTGGTCCGAGTGGTCCGCTTTCACCACCATCGACTCGGCAACCGCCGGCGTCACCGACGAAGGCATCCCCTATGACCAGGTCATCGAACAATGGACGGTGATCGACGATCCGGCGGTGCTCGATGAGATCCACACCGCCCGTCTGCAAGGTGTGGACACCCCGGATCCGTTCAACCCGCAGGTGGCCGTGCAAATCCTGGGCGACAACGGCACGCTTTCCGGCATGCGGTCCTTGACGGAAGGGGAGTTGCCCTTGACGGACAATTGCCCCGAACACTTGACCGGCGTTGTCAGTTTCCGCATCCACCTGGACGAGGTGGGCGACACGGCCCTGGTCAAGGTCCATTTCTCCCAAGCGGCGCCTGCCGATGCCCGTTGGTATAAATTCGATCCCGACCAGGGGTGGACGGTCTATCCCTACGCCACCTTCAGTGCGGATCGCCGTTCGGTGGTGTTGGAACTCGAGGATGGGGGCACGGGCGACATGGATGGGGTGGCCAACGGCGTTATCATCGATCCGAGCGGTTTGGGCTACAGCACCCGGGCCATCGACGGTACCGGCGGCGATTCCGCGGCGGCGGCCGGCGGCGGTGGCGGATGTTTCATCGCTTCGGTTCAAGAGGGCGATCATTATTCAGGAGTGGGGTTGCACGGTGCCACCAGGGTTGCCGGTTTGATTGCCCTGCTGTCGGGTATCCTCCTTTGGAGGCGCCAATAAAGGTCTGAGCGCCGGGGCTGTTCGAGGCCCCATGTCGCAAGCAAAAGAGCGGCGGGTGTCGATGCCCCGCCGCTCTTTGTATCATCGATGTTCGGTTTCCGAAATTCGTTCGGCATTCGGTCATCACGGATGCAGGCGCCGTATGCGCCACAGCTCTTTGAACACGAAGAGGGACTTGCGCAGGCTGTCGTATTGGATGCGCGAATCGGGCATATGGGTCCAGTGCACGGGAAACTGCGCCACCTTGTAGCCCTTGCGGCGTGCCAAAAAGAGAATTTCCGGGTCGAAGATGACACTGTCCAGCCGCTGGCGGGCGAAAAGGGTTCGGGCCGCCGTCTGGGTGAACAGTTTGAAACCGCACTGGGTGTCGGGGTAATCGATGCCCAGATAGCGGTTTTGCACCCAGGTGTAGACTTTGGCTGAAATTCTGCGCGGCAGGTTCTGCTGTTGCGTGATTTTGGCGCCCGCCACCGCCCGCGAGGCGATGGCGATATCGTTGCCGGCGGCGATCAGCCCCAAGCCGGTTTCGCAATATTCGATGGGCACCGCATAATCGGCGTCCATGAACATCACCACCGCCCCCCGTCCCTGTTGCATGCCGTAACGCACGGCATACCCTTTGCCCCGGTTGGGTTCGTAGTGCAGCACGCGTAAAGCGGCAGCGCCCTGGCCTTCGAATCCACGGGCCGTATCCACCGTCCGGTCCTTGCTGCCGTCGCTGACCACGATCACTTCGGCGGCGCCCGACCAGCGTTTCAGAAATGCCATGGTGTGGGTCAGGGCTGGAACGATGCGGTCCTGTTCATTGTAGGCCGGAATGATGATGGAGAGATCAATGTTCGTTTTCACTGCTGCCTTCCGTTGTATCCTTCGAGGGTGCGGTGCGTTTTGACGCGCTGAAAGCGTGCCATTTTGCCAACACCCGGTTGGTGAGCCGGATGAATCCCGCGGCGCAGGCCGTGCCCAGGGCGGCGCCGACGATCACATCCATGGGAAAGTGGTTGCCGGTGTAGACCCGGGAATAGGCCACGGCCACGGCGATGACCAGGAACAGGGGCCAAAAGCGGCGAAAATAGTAGCTCAAAAACACCGCCGCGGCGAAGATGTTGGTGGCGTGGGCGGACGGCATGGCCAGCGAGTTGCCGCCACGTTCCTCGAGGGTGCCGGTCCAGCGCCATACATCCCCGGCGCCGCGGAAAAGATAGAAGTCGGAGATGCTTTCAAAGGGCCGATAGCGGCCGAAAAGCGGTTTGAACACATCGCTGCACAGCAGCTCCGACACGCCGATCAAGGCGATGACGGCGATCGCCACGGTCCGGTGCGTGGCGTCATTCCTGATGACCAGATAGAGCCAGGCGATGGCGATGGGAATGAAAAAATTGGCTTCGTTACTGATGAACGGCATCAGGTGGTCGAAGACCACGTTCTTCCCGTCGCGGTTGATCAGATAGAAAAGCCAGTGGTCGAAATGTTCAATGGATTGCAACATTGTTTACTCTCGGCAACAATGCCCCATGGTGTGTGGGCATCAGGGCAAAACAGATTGCGTTGCGATTCGGGTGAAGATCAAACGCCCGATCCATACGGGCGATGGCCGAAATGGTGGTCGGCCGCCAGGGTGATGCGCAGCAGCTCCTTTTCCAGTTCATGGCTGCTGCGCGTGATTTGGGCCTCCCCTTGGTCGGGCGGCACATGCACCGGCCGGCCGAATAGCAGCAGACAACGGGTGGCGGGGCGGGGGAGGATGAACCGATCCCAGCTGTTGAACACCCAGCGCTGTTTGGCGCTGTAGGTCACCGGCACGATGGGGTAGCCGGTCTTGCGGGCCAGGTAGATCACCCCGGGCTGCACCTTGTGGCGCGGACCCTGGGGACCGTCGGGCACGACGCACCCGGGACGCCCTTCGGCCTGCATGGTACGGATCATCCGACCCATGGCCCGCATGCCCCCCTTGCCGGTGGAGCCGCGCACCGTCAAGTGTCCCTGGCGCTGCAGGATCTGCGCGATGATTTCCCCATCGGCCGAATCGCTGACCATGATGGCACCCTGCCAGTTTTTCAGGGCGTAGCTGACCAACAAGATACGATCATGCCAGAAGGCCAGAATGAACCGGCGTGAGGCCAACAGTTCGGTCACTGCGGGGCAACGGCGCACTTCGATGCGGGACGCGGCGAACAGCCCATCCACGAGCAACTTGCCCCCGCGGCCGATCAAGCGCCATTTCAGTTCCTTGCCCGGATCTTCCTTCTTAAAGAGCATCCCCTTCTCCCATCAGGGCGCATGCCAAGCGGGCCACTTTGCCGGAGGCGCCCGATTGCCCCAACCGTTTCCGCACTTCCGCCAGTTCGCGGCACATTCGATCATGGATCTGCGGATCGGCCACTATGGCGTGCACCGCATCGGTCAGGGCGCCGGGTGTGACTTCGTGCTGCACCAGTTCGGGCACGATGCGGCGTCCGGCGATCAGGTTCACCAAGCCGATATGGTCCACATGGATCAACGCGCGGCCCAACCGGTAGCTCAGCGGCGACACCACATAGGTAATCACCATGGGCGTGGTGTACAGTGCGCCTTCCAAGGTGACGGTGCCCGAGGCGACCACGGCCAGATGGCACCGGGGCATCAGCGCGGAGACCGGTGCGTCGGTGACCTTTGCGTCCAACGAGGGATACCGCGCCACAATATCGGTGATCATGGCCGGATCGATGGATGGCGCGCAGGAGACCTGGAACACAATGGGACCGTGCTTTTCCACCAGCATCTGTCCGGCTTGCAGCATCAACGGCAGCAGCCCGCACACCTCGCGATCCCGCGATCCCGGCAGCAGGCCCAGCACAAGAGGGGATGCCGGAAGGGGCGGGCGGGCAGACGGTGCCGCGTCGCCCGGCGGCATGCCGTCCATCAGCGGATGGCCTACGAAGGTGGCGGGCACGCCGTGTTCGCGGTAGAAGGTCTCCTCGAAGGGCAGGATCACCGCCATGTGGTCCACCCGCGCCTTGATTTTCTTGACCCGTCCCGAGCGCCAAGCCCAGATTTGAGGGCTGATGTAATAGAGCACCCGAATGCCCGCCTGCTTGGCGAATTTGGCCAGGTGCAGATTGAAATCGGGGAAATCGAGCAGCACCAAAAGGTCCGGTGGGGTCGCGGACAATTGCTGTTTGAGCCGGGACATGGCCTTGAGCAGCAGCGGTACCTTGGCCACCACCTCGGTGATGCCCACCACCGACAAGCGGTCCGCATCCACGATGATCTCCGCTCCCGCCGCGCGCATCTCGCGGCCGCCCATGCCCCAAACCCGGCACTCCGGCAGCAACGCGCGCAGGGCGCGGATCAGGTGGGCGGCATGCAGATCCGCCGATGCTTCTCCGGCGACAATGGCGATGGTTCGATTCGGCATCCGGCTCGAGCGGCTATTTGACCAGCCGCTGGCTGGTGCGTTGAATCTGATCCATGATGCTCAAGGCGATCTTCAGGGCGTCCCGTCCCATGACACCGGTCACCTCCGGAGGCTGCCGCAGCCGCACCGCCTTGACGAAGGATTTCAATTCGTCATCCAGGGCATCGGCCTTGGTGAAGCATCGCTGGTCGATGCGCATTCCCGGAATGACGCCGTCGGCAACGGTGCCGTTGCCGTCGGGCCGCACCATGGTGATTTCGTTGTTGGCAAAATCCACGGAAATGTAAGCGTCCCGCTGAAACAGGCGGATCTTGCGCTCGTTTTTCATCGAGATGCGGCTGGCGGTGACATTGGCCACGCAACCGCACTGAAATTCGAGGCGCGCATTGGCGATGTCCACCTGGCCCGAGATCACCGAGATGCCGGCGGCATGGATGGACTTGACCGGTGATTGCACGAAATTGAGGATGATATCGATGTCGTGGATCATCAGGTCCAGCACCACGCTCACATCCAGGCCCCGCTCCTTGAACTGGCTGAGGCGGTGGGACTCGATGAACATCGGTTGTTGGACGACCCCGTCCAAGGCCACGACGGCCGGGTTGAACCGTTCCAAATGCCCCACCTGGATCAGGCAACCGTGCCGTTCGGCGAGGCGGATCAATTCATCGGCTTCGGACAGCTTCTCGGTCATGGGCTTTTCGATCAGCACATCCACATCGTGGTTCAGAAAATCCCGGCTGATGGCAAAATGGTGATGGGTGGGCACCACGATGCTGACGGCATCCACCTGACCCAACAGCTCTTTGTGGTCGTAAAGGGCCCGGGTGCCCAACTGCTGCGCCACCGCATCGGCCTGCCGGCGGTCGGCGTCCACGACGCCCACCAGTGTCACATCGGGCATGCGTGCATATTTTTCGGCGTGGAACTTGCCCAGATAGCCCACGCCCACCACACCGACCCGCAGGGCGGCGGTATCTTTGCTGTCTTGTTTTGTTTGTGCACTCATAGGGTATCATCCGTCATGGCGGTAATCGTCATTCCGTAGCGGTCGGCTTGGCGGATCATGGCCTCCCGATCGAAGACCACCGCCTTGCCGGCCTCGATGGCCAATGCCTTGACATTGGCACGTTGCATGGTTTCGATGGTTTCCAAACCGATCGCCGGCACGTCGAAACGGGTGTCCTGGATCGGTTTGCACACCTTGACCACCACTGCCTGCCCTTTGCTCAACGCGCCGCCGCGCAGGATCGTGGCATCCGTCCCGTCCACCGCCTCCACGGCGACCGCCGTGCCGCCGGCCACCAGAACGCACTGGCCGATATCCAGGGCGCCGATGGCTTTGGCCATTTTCCAACCCACCCGGATGTCGTTCATCTCCGTTGACGACGGTTTGCGGATCGTCCATATGCCGGGCGGCGCCAACAGATCGGGCAACAGGAAGGTGGAGGGGCGAATGGCGATTCCTTCCTTTTCCAGAAATTCGGCAAAAGCGCGCAACACCGCGTCGTCATGGGTGTGCCGCATGCCGGCCAGCAGGGCGATGGTTTTCATGTCCGGGCGAAATTTGGACAGAAACCGGGTCTTGGTGATCCCGCCGAGCATCACCGCCTGCGAAACCCGCCGCTGGTGGAAAAATTTGAGCATGCGTTTGAGCTGGCCCAAATAGAGCCACTCCAGCGATTCCACATGATCGGCCAGGCGCGGATCGGTCTCCTCGCGATAGGCCACCGCGTGGACCTGCCAGCCCTTGGCGCGCGCGGTTCGGGCGAACAAGAGGGGGAATTGACCGTTGCCGGCGATCAAACCGATGGTGCGGTCCGCCGATGTTTCCGGTTGGGCTTGTATCACCGGGTGATGCCCCGTTGCGAAGCCTTGATAAAGGCGATGAAGCGTTCCACTTCCGGGACGGGCTCCACCTCCGCCTTGACCCGTTCGATGGCTTCGTTGAGCGTCAGGCCAAAACGGAAGATGAGTCGGTAGGTTTTTTTCAGTTGGGACACGCTGGCGCTGGAAAAGCCGTGCCGCTTGAGCCCCACCTGGTTCAACCCGTGCAGTACGGCACGGTCGCCGGCGGCGATCACATAGGGCGGGATGTCCTTGACCACCGCCGATTTGCCGCCCACGAAGGCGTATTCGCCCACCCGCACGAACTGGTGAATGGCCACCAGCCCACCAATGGTGGCGTGGTCGCCGATGGTGATGTGACCGGCCAGGGTGGCGTTGTTGGCCATCACCACTTGGCGGCCGACGAGGCAGTCGTGGGCGATGTGGGTGTAGGCCATCAGAAAGCAGTGGTCGCCGATTTGCGTCAACCCGCCGCCGAATTCGGTGCCCCGGTGGATGGTCACGAACTCGCGGATGGTGCAGCCGTCGCCGATTTTCACCCAGCTGGTTTCACCCCTGAACTTCAAGGATTGGGGTGGCGCGCCGATGGCGGCGTATTGATAGATGTTGCAATCGGCGCCGATTTCCACATAAGGGTCGATCATTACATGGGCATTGATGCGGGTGCCGGCAGCAATAGTGACGTGGTCGCCGATGATGCTGTAGGCTCCGATGGTAACGCCGTCGGCGATATTGGCCTTGTCGCTGACAATCGCGGTTGGGTGTATCATGGGTTGCATATCCTTGTTCAGCCCTCGAAGGTGGCCATCAACTGGGCCTCGGCGACCAATTTTCCGTCCACCTTGGCCGTGCCGGCCAGCTTGATGACTTTAGCGCGTTTTTTGGTGATTTCCACATCCAGCAGCAACTGGTCACCGGGCACCACCGGCTTGCGGAAGCGCACCTGGTCCAGTCCCATGAAAAACATCAGTGTCCCTTCCTTGGCTTCCTGCATGGAAGCCACCGCCAGCACCCCACCAGCCTGGGCCATGGCTTCCACGATCAACACCCCCGGCATGATCGGGGCGGTGGGAAAGTGGCCTTGGAAAAAGGGTTCGTTGATGGTCACGTTTTTCAAGGCGCTGATTTTGGTGTCCGGCGTCATCGCCACGACGCGGTCGATGAGCAAAAAGGGATAACGATGGGGAAGGTGTTTCATGATGGTTTGGATATCCAGCGGAAAATCCATATGGGCACTCCTTTTTGCGGTTGGGATGCGAGGGCATTCCCACTGCGGCAAGCGGGTGAGACTTGCAGGGTCATCCAATGCAAGCGCGGCCGCTCGTCCGCGACACGGGGGCGACTTACCGGTCCGTTGCCATACGGCCTTCCAGCGCGGCCAACCGTTTTTCCAGGGTTTTGACCCGTTTGTTCAATTCCGGCAACTGGGGCAGCACCGGCTGCACCCGCAACCAGGTGCGATGGGGCATGGCCGAAATGCCGCCCGAAACCACCTCGTTGTCGGGCACCGATTTGCCCACACCGGTTTGAGGTCCCACAATGGCCCCGTCGCCGATGGTCAAATGGCCGCTGAGGCCGGCCTGGCCGGCCAGAATGACGTGCCGGCCGACGGTGGTGCTGCCGGAGATGCCCACCTGTGCCACGATCAGCGTGTGGGCACCCACCACCACATTGTGACCGATCTGGATCAGGTTGTCGGTCTTGACACCGGTTTGGATCCAGGTTTCGCCGAAGGCGGCCCGATCAATGGTGTTGTTGGCGCCGATCTCCACATCGTCGTCGATGCGCACGATGCCGATCTGGTTGATTTTGTGATGCCTGCCGCCATCCTGCACGAAACCGTAGCCGTCGCTGCCGATGACCGTGCCGGCGTGGATGATCACGCGGCGGCCCACCACGCATCTTTCAAGAATGGACACGTGGGGATAGACGATGGTGTCGTCGCCGATAACCGCATCGTCGCCCACCACCACCAGCGGATGGAGCACCACATTGTCGCCCAGGGTCACCCGGTCGCCCAGCACCACCCCGGCGCCGACGGCCACATCCCGGCCCAATCGGCAATCCTTGCCTATTACGGCGGCGGAATGGATGCCCGGGGCCGGTTGTCGGACGGGATGCAACAAGGCCACCACCTTGGCGAAGGCCAGGCGCGGATTGGCCGTTTCGATCAGATTGCGCTCCGGGTCGGTGGTGCCTTCGGGCACCAGGACCGCCGAAGCGCGCGTCGCCGCCAACCGCTTGAGGCCGGGGCCTTTTTCGGCAAAGGTGATCTGGCCCTCCATGGCGCTGTCGATGGGGGCCGCGCTGTGAATCCGGCAGTCGGCTTGGCCGCTGAGGCGTCCGGCCACCAACTGCGCGATTTGATGCAGGGGGATGGTCATGGGATCACCTTCCGGGGCCCTGGCTGCCGCTGCCCTGTTTGGCGTAGGATTCGTTGTACTGATTGAGGATGGTGTCGGTGATGTCCAGATGGGGTGCGGCATAGACCACGCCGATGTCCTCGACGATCAAAGTAAAGTTCTCTTTGCGCGCATGGGCTTGCACCACGTTCAGGACGGCCTGGCGCACCTCGTTGACCAAGCGCATCTGCAGGTCCTGGATGCGCCGCTCGTAATTGCGCTTGAGGGTGTTCAGCTCGTCGGCCTTGCGTTCCATTTCCCATCGTTGTTCGTCCCGCGCCTCTTTGCTCATCACGCCGGTATCTTTGGAAAGACGCTCCTCCATGGCTTTGATCTCGTCGGCCCGCCGTTGCAGATCCTGCTCCATGCGTTGGCCTTCGGCATTGACCTGGTCCTTGACCGCTATGCCGCCCGCGGAGTTTTCGAAAATCTTTTGGAAATTGACCGTACCGATTTTAGGGGCATCCGCACCGAAAGCGTAAGGAATGCCGACAACCATCAAGAGCAGGGTTAATGTTGCGATCATCGTTGTGTTACGCACTTGCATGTCACCTCCCATTGGATTGTTTGCACCGTTTTTGTCTCAAAACAGCGCACATTGCAAGTTGTTTAAGCAAGCCGCGGCCGCCGACGTCAGAACGAGCCCCCTAAAGTGAACTCCACCTGGCCGGCGGATTCGCCCTCTTTGCGGTCGAGGATGTAGCCGTATTCCACCCGGATGGGGGCGATGGGCGAAAGCCAGCGGATGCCGGCGCCCGCACTCTGGCGCAAGTTGCCGAAATTGATGTTGCCGTCGAAAATGTTGCCGGTGTCGTAAAACACGACTCCGAAAACGCCGGCCTGGGCCAACATGGGGAACATCAATTCCGCATTGAACTGGATCATCTGTTCGCCGCCCACCTTCACCGTGTTGCCGTCCTGGTTCACTTCGGTCAGATGGATGCCGCGCCAACCGAAGCCGCGCATGGAGTTGATGCCGCCCAGATAAAATTTTTCGTAATCGGGCAGCAGTTTGTTGTCGTCGTTTTTTTTCACCAGGCCGTAGCGGGCGTTGACCGAACCGATCAGGGAGCGGTAAATGCGCTGATACCAGGTGGTTTGGAGAATCACCTTATTATAACCGATGTTGCCCCCCAGACCGGCATACTCCAGGTAGATGCTGTGGCGCGAACCCTCGGTGGGCGTGAAGGTGTGGTCGCGCGAATCGTAGGCCAGGCGCACGTTGACGCTGCTGGTCAGGTTGGTGCCGTCCAGTTCCTTGATGGTGTCGGGCACCCGGGTTTCGAAGCCACTCAATATTTTGACCGTGCTTTGATCGATGTTGTAGCCCCAGTAAAAGCGGGTGAAGTCGGCCACCGGATAACCGAAGGAGAGCCCGCCGCCGTAGCTGCGCCGTTCGTAACTGTCATAGTCCCTGAGCTGATTGTAGGCGCTGAGGCTGCCGCTGAATTTGGTATCGAACAGGTAAGGCTCGGTGAAGCTGAACGAAAAGAGGCTGGTGCGGGCGCCGATTTGACCACCGAACTCGAGGGTTTGGCCGCGCCCGAACAGGTTGCGCTGGTTGATGGAGCCGGTGAAAAAAACGCTCTCTTCCGAACTGTAACCCGCACCGAAGCTGAAGGTGCCGGTGGGTTTTTCGGTGACATCCAGGGCCAGCACCATCTTGTCGTCGGCGCTGCCCCGCAGGGTGTCCACCTTGATGTCCTCGAAATAGTCCAGTCGATAGAGGTTGCGCATGCTCCGTTTCAATGCGCTGCCCCGGAAAAGGCCCTGCTCGGTCAGGTGCAGTTCGCGCCGGATGACTTTGTCGCGGGTGCGGGTGTTGCCTTCGATGACGATCCGCTCGATGTAGATCTGCTCCCGTTTGCGGATATCGAAGGTGATGTCCACGACCCGGTTTTCGGCATCCTGGTCGATGCGCGGCATGATGTCCGCATAGGCGTAACCTTCATCGGCGTATATGTCGGTAAGCAACAGCACGTCGTTGCGCACCAGATCCCGGTTGAAGAAGGCCTCCTCGGGGGAGCGCAACAGGGCCGACAACTCCTCGGCGGGCTTGATCAACTCGCCGGTCAGTGTCACGCGGCCGACTTTGAATTGTTCCCCCTCGTTGACCTGAAACGTGATGCGAATCCCGTCGGGTTCGATTTCGACCCGTGGTTCCCCGATGCGTACATTGATATATCCCTGATTGCTGTAAAAAGCGTTCAAACGCCCCACATCCTGGTCCAGTTGCGCCCGGTCCAGGTCGCCGGAGGAGGTGAGCCAATAGAAAAAACCCTTTTCCGATACCTTGACCACCTTTTTCAATGCCTTGTCGCTGAAATCCCGGTTGCCCTCGAAAACGATATCGGTCACATAAATCTTGGGCCCTTCCTCGATCACGAAATCCAGGTCGGCCTGGTTGTGGTCCAAGTCCCGAATCGCATAGTCCACCTTGACCTGGTGATAGTTCTTGTTCTTGTATACCGTTTCAATCTGTTCGATGTTGCTGTAAATCTGAAAAATATTCAGGATCGCCCCGGTGCTGATGGTCAGGTTGTCCCGGATATCCTCCTCTTTGATATAGGAATTGCCGCGAACATTGATGCGACGGATGGTGGGTTTCTCCTTGACATGGAAAACCACGGTGCGCCCTTCCGGGGTGGCGGTGGATTCCACCCGGATGTCGTCGAAGAAACCCATGTTGTAAACGGCGCGCAAATCCCGGGTCAGGGCCTCCGGCTTGTAGACACCGCCGACCCGGGTTTCCATCACCCGCAAAATGGCGTCGGCTTCGATGCGCTGGTTGCCCCGGATGGTGATATCGGCCACCCGTTGACGCTCAAACAGGACCAGGGCGATCTGTTCCGCCTGCTCGGTGGCAACAGGGATCAGGTTTTCCAGTTCGCGGCCCTGGGTGAAGAAGCGCCGCGGTTGGGCATCCGGTATTGCCGCCAGCATTTGGGTGTCGAGACTGAAAGAACGGTCGATGAGGGTGAAGCTGCCCCATACGGCATGCTGCGCGCCGTATTGATCCGCCAAGCGCCGGGCCCCATCCGAACCTTCCGCGCCCAGTCGTTCCAAAACAGCCTCCCGTTCCTGTTCAGGAATGGTGAGCGTTTCAGCCCCTTCCTCGCGCAGACGCTGGACGAATATTTCGGGGATCTGGTGGCGCAGTTGATCCAAGCCTTCCAGGGCATTGACCTCGAAGGGCAACACCACCACGCGTTGCACCGGTGCCGCCGATCCGGTGGTCGCCACGATGCAGAGCAGGGCCAGGGCCGTCCAGACGAGCAGGTTGAACCGTGCGAGGCGACCTTGTGAGGCCGATTTGCTTGACCAATGCAACATAACGTCATCCATTCCGTTTGAGTCGGTCCAGGGGCAGGTATTCGAGGCGGCCGTCAACGATGGTGGCCTGCCGTTCCATGCAGGCGGCCAGGGCTGTATTGTGGGTTACCACCACCAAGGCCATGCCCAGTTCCTGATTGAGTTCCAGCAGCAGCCGGTGCACTTGGTCGCTGTTGTGTTGGTCCAGGTTGCCCGTGGGTTCGTCCGCCAGCAGCAAAGGTGGTTTGAGCACCAGGGCCCGTGCCAGGGCCACCCGCTGCTGTTCGCCACCGGAAAGATCCGCCGCCTTGTGGTGTATCCGCGCCGAAAGGCCCACCCGATCCAAAATGGCGATGGCCAGCGCAACGGCCTTGCCTTTTTCCAGACCTTGGATCAGGGCCGGCATGAAGGTGTTTTCCAGGGCCGAGAATTCCGGCAGCAAATGGTGGAATTGGAACACGAAGCCCAGACTGCGGTTGCGAAAACGGGCCAGACGCTGCTCGCCGAATTGCAACACGTCCTCTCCCTGAAACATCAGTTCGCCGCTGTCCGGTTGATCCAGGGTGCCCAGGATGTGCAGCAAGGTGGACTTGCCGATGCCCGATGCCCCCACGACAGCCAAGGTTTCACCGGGCCGCAAGGTCAGGTCGAGTCCGTCGAGCACCACGATGGCCGCATCGCTGCTGCGAAAACGTTTGTGCAGATTGCGGGCTTGCAGCAGCACGTCCGGTGCGTGGTGCGTCGTCTCCGGCGACGTTGTTGCGGTGTGGGGTCGATCAACCATAGCGAATGGCTTCCAGTGGATTGAAGCGTGCGGCCTGGCGGGCCGGGTACAGGGTGGCCAGAAAACAGATCACCATGGCGGAAAGGGCCACCACGGCCACATCCATGGCGCTCAGATTCACCGGCAACGCGGTGATGTAGTAGACATCGCCCGGCAAGCGGATCAGTTCCCGTGTCTTCTGCAAATAGCACAAACCGGTGCCCAGCACGACTCCCGATCCGGTGCCGATCAGGCCGATGAACAAGCCCTGGGCGACGAAGATGCGTCGGATTGCGGTGTTGGTGGCTCCGATGGCCTTTAGGATGGCGATATCCTTTATTTTTTCCATGACCAGCATCACCAGCGAGCTGGTGATGCTGAAGGTGGCCACCAGGGTGATCAGGGTCAGGGTGATGAACATGGCCGCCTTTTCCAACTTGAGGGCCGCGAACAGGTTCTGATTGAGTTGCATCCAGTCCCGGGCGCGGAAGCCTTCACCCAGGGCGGCGACAATTTGTTCGCCGATGCCGGCCGATTGAAAAACCCGGTCCACGCGCACCTCCACCGCATTGATCGTCGTACGGTCGCGGGAAAGGGCCTGGGCGTCCTCGAGCCGCGTGAACACCAGACCACCGTCATATTCATACATGCCGGTATGAAAGAAATCGATTACCTGAAACTGTTTCATGTAAGGAATAAATCCCGTCGGTGCCAGATTGCCGCGGGGCGAAATCACGTACAGGGTGTCGCCCCGGATCAGCCCCATGGCGCGCGCCAGGTCCCGGCCCATGATCAATGGCGCCGGAGAAGGGGGGCGGTGGGAAGATGCCGCGGCCAGGGTGTGCAGGGGCGGAAGGTCAAGTCCGGCCCCGGCCGCCGACGGTTCGACGCCCTTGAGCATGGCACCGGCCATGCGCGCTTCGGACCGCAGCATGACTTGCAGTTCCTGGACCGGCCATGCGCCGCGCACACCGGCCGTGCGCCGTGCTTGTGCCACGATGCGGTCAGCGTCGGCGATGGGCTGATGGTGGCGATCGATCACCAAATGGGGTTCGATGCCCATGATGCGGCTCTTCAGATCCGTTTCAAAGCCCGACATCACGCCGATGACCACGATCAAGGCCGTAACCCCGATGGTCACCCCGGCCATGGAAAGGATGGTGATCAGCGACAAGATGGTGCGCCGGGGCCGGGATTTGAAGTAGCGTCGGCTTATGAACAATTCGAATCTCATCGAACTCCCGCACGGCGTGCCGCCACGGCCCACGCGCAATGGTCGGGACAGGCGGCGTCGCCAAACCGTTATGCGCTTTTGGGCTTCATGTGGGGAAAGAGAATCACTTCCCGGATAGATGGGGCGTCGGTCAGCAACATGGCCAAACGGTCGATGCCGATGCCTTCGCCGGCCGTCGGCGGCAGACCATATTCCAATGCTTCGATATAGTCCTCATCCATGGCATGGGCTTCCGCATCCCCCTCCTGACGTTCGCGGACCTGTTGCAGGAAGCGGCCCCGTTGGTCCTCGGGGTCGTTGAGTTCCGAAAAACCGTTGGCGATTTCAAATCCGGCGATGAACAGTTCGAAACGTTCGGTCACGGCCGGATCACTTTCGCTGCGCCGGGAGAGTGGCGAAACCTCAACGGGATAGCCGGTGATGAAGGTGGGTTGAATCAACTGCGGCTCCACCAAGGCGTCGAACAGCTTGGTGATGATTTTGCCGATGGAACCGGTTTTGGTCAGCGGCACATTCTTGGCCGCCGCGAAATCCAACAACCCCTGCCGATCGGTGAGCAGCGCGGGCGGCAATCCGCCCATGGTTTCCAGGGACTCGGCCAATCCCAGCCGGCGCCAGGGTCCGGCCAGTTGGATGGTATGGCCCTGGTAGACGATTTCGCTGGTGCCCAACACCGCCCGGGCCGTTTCGGCGAAAAGGGTCTCGGTCAAATCCATCAGATCCCGGTAGGTGGCATAGGCCTGATAGAACTCCAACATGGTGAACTCAGGGTTGTGTTGGGTGGACACCCCTTCGTTGCGGAAATTGCGGTTGATTTCGAACACCCGCTCGAAACCGCCCACCACCAGCCGTTTCAGGTAAAGCTCCGGCGCGATGCGCAAATAGAGATCCATATCCAGGGCATTATGGTGGGTGACAAAAGGGGTGGCCTCGGCGCCGCCGGCCACCGGTTGCATCATGGGGGTTTCCACCTCCAGATAGTCCCGCTGCAGGAAAAAGTGGCGAATGGCCTGGATGGTGCGGCTGCGGGCGATGAACAACCCGCGCACGTCGCTGTTCATCATCAGGTCCACATAGCGCCGGCGGTACCGTTTTTCGGGATCCTTCAGGCCGTGGAATTTTTCCGGCAGGGGCCGTGTGCTCTTGCAGAGCAACACCAACTGCTCGGCCAGCAGCGTCCACTCCCCGGTTTTGGTCTGAAACACGCCGCCGGTCAAGGCGACGATGTCGCCGATGTCCAGGCGCTTGAACACGTCATATGCGGCATCGCCCACCTTGTCCTTGCGCACATACGCCTGCATCTGGCCGGAGCGGTCGCGAAAGCGGACAAAGGCGGACTTGCCGAAGCGATTGACCGCCATCATGCGTCCGGCAACGGTGAACCGGGTGCCCTCCAGCGCTTCCCCGCCTTGGGTCTCGATGCGCTGGCGAATGTGGGCCACCGTGTGGTCCACCTGGAATCCGCTGGGGAAGGGGTTCACCCCTTCGGCGCGCAAGGTCTCGATCTTCTGTTTTCGCTGAGCAATCAAATCGGTCGATTTTTCGGTTGTCATCACGGCGCCTCTATATGTAGAAAACGGGTTTCTTGATGCTCTCCGCAGAACATCGCACCCGTTGTTCCGTAAACGCGAAACTTGGCAACTGCCTGAAACAGCGGGAATTGGTAACCTAAATGCGACGGTTGTGTCAAGGGATAGGCCCTGGCGGGCCAGTTTTAAGTTTTAAGTTTTAAGTTTTAAGTTGAGGAATGCTATCGATTATAGGGGGTTGGGGGCGATCGAGCAGATGGGTCCTGCCACCAACCCTTGGGGGCACGGCATGCCGTGCCCGGGCAGCACCGATCACCCCGCCGGGTCACGACGCACGGTACCCGGGTAGCACCGATCACCCCGTCGGGTCACGACACGCCGTACCCGGACAGCTCGGCGCACCCCCGTAGGGGCACGGCATGCCGTGCCCTTGCGGCGACCTCGAGGCGTGCAAATGACCCGGAACGCAGATATGGATCGCAAGGTGTCGTTTTCGGGCGTATACGGTTTGGGTGCGACGCGGCGGGTTCCAAGTTGACTTTGACCGGCAAGGCCCATAGGATGGCCCTTTCGTAAACCGCTGATCACTGGCGCGAGATGCGCGGGCGGATGGGATGAACAAGATCGTTCAACGCTACATATTCAAGGAAATGTTGGCGCCTTTCGGTGTCAGCATCGCGTTTTTTTCCTTCGTGTTCATCATGACCCAGCTGCCCCAGATGACCAACTACGTGGTCAACTACCGCATCGGCCTCACATCCTTGGGCCTGATGCTGCTTTATTCCCTGCCCTTTTTTTTACAATTCATTCTGCCCATGGCGGTGATGATCGCGGTGCTGCTCACCTTTCTGCGCATGTCCGGCGACATGGAAATCGTGGCCCTGAAGGCCGGTGGTGTGAACATCTACCGGCTCTTGCCGCCGGTGTTGGTGTTCGGGTTGATCGGCGCCGTGATCAACGCCGGTATGGCCGTTCACGGTCTGCCCATGGGGCGCAAGGCCGCCAAGCAGTTACTTTACGATGTGGCCGTGGCCCATGTGGATATCGGGCTGACGCCCCGCCGTTTCATCGACACCTATAAAGACGTGGTGCTCTACATCCACGAGGTGGACACGGCCGGCCGCACCTTGCGCGACATCTTTATCGAAGACCGCCGCTCGGCCGATATGAGCAGCACGGTGGTGGCGCCCCGCGGCCGGCTATCCGTCGATTCGGAGAACATGGTGGCCAATTTGCGGCTGTTTGATGGCACCATTCACCAGGTGGGGCTGGAAGAGGGGCGGGTCAATGAAGTGCGTTTCGAAACTTACGACATCCGCCTGGACATGGATCGCAGCATGGACGGTGTGTCCCGACGACCGCAGCATGTGGAGGAGATGACCATGGCCGAGCTACGTCATATCATCACCGGGGCCGAGCAGAAGGACGGGCGCTACTACAAGGCGCTGCTGGAGTGGCACAAGAAATTCTCCCTCCCGGCGGCCTGTCCGGCCCTGGCCCTTTTGGGCATGGCCTTGGGCGTTCGGGCGCGCTCTTCCAAGCGGGCTTACGGCATCGGTTTGGGCCTGGCCTTCTTTCTGCTGTATTACATCTTGCTTTCCCTGGGCTGGGCTTTGGGTGAAGAGGGGGTCTATCCACCGGCCATCGGTATGTGGGTGCCTAATATCGTCAGTGCCGGCATCGGATGGATTCTGCTGGTGCGGGCGGTCAACGAAACCCCGCTGGCGCTGCCACCGGCGCCTGCCTGGTTGAAGCGGCTTTTTCGGCGCAGGCAATGATGATGACAGGATGGGGTTGAGCGTTAAATGAGAATCATTGCCAACTATCTGACCCGCGAAATCGGTAAAAGCTTCGCCGTGATCCTTATCGCCGTCATCGGGATCTATCTGGCCGTGGATTTCATCGAAAAGGTGGACGAGTTCATGGATGCCGGCCTCTCGATGCAGCGGACCCTGCTGTACTTCGTCTACAAGCTGCCCCTGGTGATTTATCAGATCACGCCGGTGGCGACCCTGCTGGCGGTGCTGATCACCTTCGGCATCATGTCCAAGCACAACGAACTGGTGGCCCTGCGCAGCGGCGGCGTTAGCCTGCTGCGTCTGGTGGGCCCCATCGCCCGTTGCGGCTTGGCCGCCACGGCGCTGGTCTTGCTCATGGCCGAGGGGGTGGCGCCCTTGACCCTGTCGCAAGCCAACCGCATCTGGTGGCAGGAGGTGCGCGGTGAACAGATCACCACCACCCGGCAGCAGGACATCTGGCTCAAGGGCGAGCAATCCATTGTGCACCTCAAATATTACCAACCCGACAGGCAGGTGGCCCGCGGGATCACGGTCCATTGGTTTGATCGCTCCTTCCGGTTGGCTCGGCGCATTGATGCCCGCGTCGGGCGCTTCGATGCGCAACAAGGGCGCTGGCGGTTGCAAAACGGCATGGAGCAGGTGGCCGGCCCGCAAGGCACGCCCATCGCCGCCGAACCCTTCGACGAACGGTGGGTGGTCTTCGATTTCACTCCCGATGACCTGGCCCGGAGTGCGCCACGCACCGAAGAGATGAGCTTCGCCCAACTGCGCCGCTATGTGCAGCGGGTGACGGCCGAAGGGTATGATGCCACCCATTACGAGGTGGATATGCACGCCAAAATCGCCTTTCCCTTCGTCTGTCTGATCATGACCCTGATGGGCGCGGCCCTGGCCGCAAGGGGCAACATTCGGGACGGGCTGGCCATTAGTGTGACTTACGGGCTCGGCATCATATTTGTCTATTGGATTGTCTTCAGCTTCTGCATCTCCCTGGGCTATGCGGCCATGCTGCCGCCCCTGATCGCCGCCTGGGGGGTCAATTTCATCTCCGCCTGCGTGGTGGGTTTTATGCTCCTCAACGCGGAATAGATTGGAAGGGCGGAAATGGCGCACATGCCTTTGGGATACAATCTGCTGTGGGTCACCGTCGGCTGGATCGGCCTGCCCGTTTTCCTCTTCTCCCTGATCCGGCCCAAACGGCGGGCCACGGCGGCGCACCGGCTGACCCTGCGCAGCGACGCACCGCAACCCAAGGGTCGCCGGCCTATTTGGATCCACGCCTTGTCGGTGGGCGAGGTGGCTTCGGCCGAACCCCTGGTGGACGGTTTGCGGCGCGCCTTGCCGGGGCACCCCCTGGTCTTCTCAACCGCCACGCTCACGGGCATGCAGACCGCCCGCAAGCTGTTTGCAGACAAAGTGGACGGTCTGTTCTACAGTCCCTACGACGTGCTGTTCGCGGTGCTGCGCATCGTGCGGCGGGTCGATCCGGCGCTGGTGCTGTTGGTGGAGACCGACATCTGGCCCAATTTCATCTCTGCCTTGCGGCGCCGCCATGTGCCGGTGCTGTTGGTCAACGCCCGGCTTTCCCGGCAAACATATCGGGGCTACCGCCTGCTGGGCCGTTTTGCCCGCCGCGTGCTGTCCGGTTTCAGCCACATCGGGGCCCAATCACAACGCGACGCCCGGCGGTTCGCCGACCTGCTGGGGGGCGTCGAGCAAATAGAGGTGACCGGCAACATCAAGTTCGACCGTACCGCTCCCTTGGATCCGGAAGCGACGGGCAGGGCGTTGCGTCTTCACTGGGGCATCGATCCAGCACAGGTGGTGATCCTGCTGGGCAGCACCCACGAGGGCGAGGAGACCACAGGGTTCGCCTTGCTGGAACGTTTGCGGGCCGCCGGGCATGCACCGCTGCTGATTGTCGCACCGCGCGATCCCAACCGGGCCGAAGTCGTCGTCCGCCAAGCCAGGGGCCGCGGTTTGGCCACAATGACCGTGACGCGCATCGATCAAACCTTGTCCGCCGGCGCGGCAACGGTCCTGGTGGTCGCTGCCCTAGGGCTGTTGCAGCCGCTTTACGCCCTGGCCGACATCGCCTTCGTAGGGGGCAGCCTGGTGGCCGAAGGCGGGCACAATCCACTGGAACCGGCTGCTTGCGGCACGCCGATTCTATTCGGACCGGACATGAGCGATTTTGCGGCCATCGCCGCGCAGTTGATGGCAGCCGGCGGTGCATGGCGGGTGGCCGACGGAGAACAATGGTATACCGCTTGCCATCGTTTGATCGCCCAGCCATCGGTTCGCAAAGAGATGGGGCATCGCGCCTTGCAGGTGTTTCAGAGCAATAAAGGAGCGGTGCAACGCACCCTTGCGATGGTCCAACAGGCACTACCGCCAGGGGAGGAACGGAAGTCATGACGCGCATGCGCCGATCGGTCGAAACACGGCTGCGGGCCATCATCGAAGGGCGCGACAACGGTCGCTGGCCCGCAACGCGGGCATTGCTGACCCCTTTGGCATTGGGTTACGGCCGCATCATGGCGATCCGCGCCCGGCTTTACGCAGGCAATCGGCTGAGCCGGGGCCGATTGCCCTGCACGGTCATCGCCGTCGGCAACCTGACCGCCGGCGGCACCGGCAAGAGCCCCATGACCATCCACGTGGCGCAACGGGTGCGCGGTTGGGGATATGGTGTCGCGGTCATCAGCCGCGGTTACAAAGGGACGCTGTCCGGCAGCGCCGCCGTGGTCGGCGACGGTCGGCAAGTGTTGTGCGATGCCGCCGCGGCGGGAGACGAACCGGTCATGATGGCGTTGCGGTTGCCGGGGGTGCCGGTGCTGGTGGGCGGGGATCGCCTGGCCGCCGGCCGGCTGGCCATAGAGCGTTTCCGGCCCGATGTGATCGTCTGTGACGACGCTTTCCAGCATCTGCGCTTGGTGCGGGACATCGATCTGGTGCTGCTGGACCAGGACCGCCCCTTCGGCAACGGGTGGTTGCTGCCCCGGGGCATGCTGCGCGAACCGCCCTCCGCCCTGGCGCGGGCCCATGCCCTGGTGTTGACGCGCTGCCGGGACGATATGGCGGGCGGGTCGGTCAAGCGGCCGGTGGGCGTGCCCGCGGACAAACCCCTGTTCGCCACCCGCCACGCTCCTTTCATCTGCCGGGTGGTCGGCGGCCGAAGGGGCGTGCTGCCCCCGGCCCCGGTGGGCCTCGGTTCGGATGGCTTGGGGCTGATCCGTGGCCGACGGGCCTTCGCCTTCTCCGGTATCGCTCGCAACGATGACTTTCGCCAAGGAGTGCAATCCGCCGGCTGCAAGGTCGTGGGGCATCTCGACTATCCCGACCACCACCCTTACACCGAAGCGGAACTGGCGCTGATCTTTGACCGGGCGGCGGCAAAGGGGGCGGAGCTGCTGGTCACCACCGAAAAGGATTACGCGCGGCTCGTCCGGCGGCACGAATGGCCTCTGGACCTGGTGGTGGTCGGGGTGCGGATGGCCTTCCCGGACGGCGGCGGCGCCTTCGACAATTTCCTGCAACAACGCCTTGCCGCCCGCGCGGATCGCACGCAGAAAGGCGGATCTCAATGAACCCGCTATCCATCGCGGCTTTTTTGGACGGCCGCTTGGGACACGAGAAACAAACCCGGGGCATCATCCAGGTCCTGGAACGCTTGACGCCCGTGTCGGTCAAGGAGCTGCGCCTGTCGCAGCCGCCCGCTGACGGCCTGCGCGCCTTGGCCGCCGACGGCGCCGCCCTGCTGCGACTGCTGCGACCCGCGGCGCAACAGCGCCATGGCACGGACCTGATCATCGGCACCGGAGCGCGCACCCATTTGCCCATGTTGGCTTACAAACGGCGCCACGGCGGTCGGGTCATCACCTGTATGGCGCCCGATCCGTTGCGCCGTCCCTGGATCGATCTTTGCTTGGTGCCCATGCACGACAAGGTGCGGCCCGCCGCCAATGTGTTGCGGACCATCGGCCCGCCGGGCACCGGCTGCAACCGGCGCGCCCACGATCCCGGCCGGGGGTTGTTGCTCATCGGCGGGGTGGATCCCAAAAGCCATGTCTGGGATTCGGCGGCCCTCATGGAACAGGTGGCGGCCCTGGTGGGAGGGGAAACCGGTCTGCGCTGGACCATCTCTTCATCGCCCCGCACCCCGGCTGAGATGGTGACCCAATTGGCCGCCTTTGCCGCCGGCGATGAGCGCACCGCCTTTTTTGACGCCCGTGAGACGCCGCCGGGGTGGATCGAAGCGGCCTACGATGCCCACCGGACCGTCTGGGTCACCGCCGACAGCGTCTCCATGGTCTATGAAGCCCTCACCGCCGGCTGCCGCGTGGGGGTGCTGCCGGTGCGCTGGAAACGGCCGCAAAACAAGTTCCAGACCGGCATCGAATACCTGATCCGGCACCAGGGGGTGGTGACCTTCGATATGTGGCGCCGGGGCCGGCGCCCGGGTACCGGACCGCAACTGGATGAGGCCCACCGTTGCGCGGAGGAGATCCTGCGTCATTGGTGGCCGAATCGGCTTGACCCTGATACTGTGATTTCAAGAATCAGTAGGGATTAAAATCTGAACACTTGAGGCGACACCGGAAACAGGATTGTGATTTTTGGGCAATCGGCGGTGCCCTGCGCCAGCAAACACAAGAAGGCCGCGCGGATTTGGGCGGTGGTGACAGGAACGACAGGGAATCGATAATGCCAGTTGATCTGAGCTTTGTATTGACCGTATATAACAAGCAGGCCTATTTGGCGGACACGATCGCCTCACTTCGAGATCAGAGGGGTGATTTCACCCGGGAGTATTTGTTTGTAGACGATTGCTCCACGGATGACTCCATTACCGTCATCGAAAAACAGACTCAGGGGATGGCCAATGTGACGATAATCCGCAATACGGATAATATGGGGCCGTCGGTACGATTGAATCAGGGGGCGCGCCACGCCCGGGGCGACTATCTCTACTTGCTCGATGCAGACGATATCATTCCTACCAATGCCGCTGAAAAGATGCTGGCCCTGCTTAAAAAAGAACGGGCCGATATTATATACGGACAATGCAAAAAGTGCCACGGAAGAGGAGAGCACCTCTTAGGTGCAACCATCCAGGACGACCCGCCGTACACGGTGTCGGACCGGCCCCTTGAGTACATTCTAAAGGGGGGCTTTGTGCGGATGGGCCTGATGACTACCAAATCCCTTTATGCGGCGTCGGGCGGGTGCGATGAACGTATTTTTATCCAGGACGAATCCCTGCCCATCCGGTTATGCGCAAAAGCAAATATGTTGATAGATTACTCGGGGATAGTGCTTTATTGGATTGCTCAAGGAGAGGGTAAAGCCTCTGCCAACGAAGTACAATTGCACCATGACGGCTTTTTGGCCTACCGTCATGCCGTAGATGAAATCAGGCCGATGCCGAAATCGATCAAGAATCGGCTGATGATGAAGATGGTCTCAGTGACATGGAAGTCGGCGCGGATAGTGTATCGACACCCCTATTTCACAACTTATTTCACGGACTATCTGATTTCCAAGATTCGAAAAACAGCGACACCTCAAGCCCTGGAACGGGCGAACCTGTTTTTTTCCCGGGTCAGCGGTATCCGGCGTTTGGATTCATGATGAGAAAAATTTTTGGAGAAAGCAGGACGGAAGCAACCCGACACCCAGCATGGGCGGATCGCCTGGATCGTCTTTGCGCAGTCGCCGGGGGATTTCTGCCCATGGGTATTGTGATCGGCAATGCCGGTTATGAGTCGATCCTGTCGATCGTGGGGCTCAGCTGGATCGTTCGGTTGTTCCTTGTGCGGGAAAATCCCTTGCCGATCCTGTTCAAGCACCCAATTGTTGTTCCTTGGCTGTTGATGTTTGCATCCATCCTGATCAGTCTGGCGGTCAATGGGCCGGGAAGTAAAGGGGCTGCCCACGACATTGTTTTTTTTCGCCATCTGCTCTTTTTGGCAGCCATGCTGGATGTATCCCGGCGGTTGCCTGTGGTGCGATATTTTCTCATAGGCATGGCCGGCGGCATACTGCTGGCGATAGCCAATATCCTATCGGCGAACGCCTTCGGATGGGATCTCATGGGAAAGCCCCTGGCCCGCTATACCAGCAAATTAAAGGAGGCTTCCCGAATCGCAGGGCTTTTTGCATACCTTGGCCCCATGTTTATCGCCTGGGCCTTCTCCCTTGCACCTGTTTCTGGAAAAATTAAATGTGTACTGCTGGCCTTGGGAGTGGCTGCATTGGTAGTTGTGGTCGATATGCGCGTGCGAACCGCCATCCTGGCAACCGGGACCGGTCTCAGTTTTTGGGTAATCTACCTTTTATATCGGCGCTTGGCGGTTAAATCCCTGCTCGTCATAATTCCCATAGTACTTTTGGTCGGCGGGGTTGGGACCATGTATGTGCTCAATCAACCGCTGGATAGCGTGTACGACAGGTTTGGTTTTTATAAAATTGCCTGGGCCGTGTTCCAGGAAAATCCCATTTTCGGGGTGGGGATCTCTTCATTTCAAGATGCCACCAGGGAGATGGCGGCTTCAGGTAAA
This sequence comes from Desulfatitalea alkaliphila, assembly GCF_022968795.1. Lineage (GTDB taxonomy): Bacteria > Desulfobacterota > Desulfobacteria > Desulfobacterales > Desulfosarcinaceae > Desulfatitalea > Desulfatitalea alkaliphila. The sequence continues at coordinate 66,675 of NZ_JALJRB010000008.1, read as the reverse complement.
GTGGCGCCCTTTATAGCCCCGGACGGTAAAAAGTGGCTCGCGGCTGAGATGATGCATGCCCACAACTTGCCGCTAATGGTACTCTCCTGCACCGGTATTGTCGGCCTGGTGCTGTTCTGCTGGCTGTCCTTCCGGATCGCGAAGGTCGTTTATTGTCAATCCGAGGAAACTTTCAGGTATGGTCTGGTACTTTGGCCGCCGATCTTTCTGGTCATTGGTCTGACCGGTTGGAGTATTTATGCCAATTGGTACCATGCTTTGTTTGTCTATTTAACGGTGTTTACGGGGAGCGTTCGGCGGACCGTTCGAACATGATGTAATAGGTTGCACGGGCGGTGAAGTAGACAAAAAAGAATGCAAAAACCACATCACTCAGATAGTGACCGCCTTGAGCAATTCGACCAAATCCTACAAGTGTACCATACGCAATCGCAGCGACAAAGGTCTTTTTGCGGTGCTGCCGCAAAACCAGTGCCAATGCTACGAAATAGAAGCCAATTGAGGCATGACCGCTCACAAACGAGCAATTCCTGCTGCATTGATCGGACAATACAAAGGCGGGCGTAAATTGCTGTTCGCCACCGAACGGCTCGACATAGTTGGGTCGTGCTCGGCCAGAGATATTTTTGCTGATCACATTCACAACCAATCCGGGACCAAGGGCCAGTACCACCAGTAGATAGAAGCACTCTTTTCGGGTCACTCCCCAGACGGCGCGACCTTTTTTCATAATAATGGCGATCAGGATGAGCAACCCTATCACAAGGGCGATGCTGAGCACTTCGACGCTGTGATAGACCAAGAGCACGGCAGGCGTATGGTATCGGAAAAAACGGTGCTCCGGATCCCAGAAAAGGCCCGACATCCAAAGATCGATTTGGGGCAGGAGGATGAACACCAGCGCCAGAGCGATAAAGACGGCAAAACAGAGCGGTGGGATTCCAGCTATTCGCTTCATGAGTGCCTCGTTTCCCTGAGTAAATATGGATGTGTTTCTGCTTTCAGATCGGTGTAAAGCCGAAGCGTTTTATCGAACATCTGCCTGGCAACAAATTTCTCTCGCACACGCAGTTGGCCGGCTTGGCCCAACCGGACGGCAAGCTTCGGATCTGAAAGCAGCAATTTTAAAGCTTTCGCCATTTCGTTCGCATCGTTGGGTTTCACCAGCAGTCCGGTTCTTCGGTCCACTACCGTTTCCAGGCTGCCGCCATGCGCTGAGGCAATCACCGGCTTGCCCATGGCCTGTGCTTCCACTGCCGTGCGGCCGAACGATTCCGGTTTGATGGAGGGCACCACCACAAGGTGCGCTGTCATCAGGGCGGCCGGCATGTCCGTGCAGTAGCCCGGAAAGAGAATGCGATCGCCAAGGCCAAAAGTTGTTATCATCTCCTTGAGTTCGGCGGCAAGGTTCGGATTTTCATTCACATCGCCAGCACATACCGCTATCCAACCATGGTCTTTGATCATCGCCAGGCTCCGGATAAAAAGAATATGTCCTTTAAGACGCGTGATGCGCCCCGGAAAAAAAATGATCGGAACGTCCGGGAGGGGCAACTGCCATCCGGACAGGATGGCCTCGATTCGCTCTGTACTTACCAAATCCGGATTGAACAGATGGTCATCAAATCCGCTGTAGATCACCTCGACGCGTCTTTCAGGAATTTGGTAGTTCTCGAGGATGTGATCTTTTATAGTTTCGGATACGGCAATCGTTTTTTGTCCCTTGGTCATTATTGCGCTGAAGGCGTTAACCGAATAGAAGCCGTGGAAGGTTGTCACTATGCAGGGACGCAAGGGTTTGGGAAGGCTGAGCCAGGTGAGATAGCCCACCCAGGCAGGCACGCGCGAACGCAGGTGAAGCACGTTCACCCGCCTTTCGAGCAACAGCCTGCGCAGTGCTGGGATATGTCCTAAACATCGTGGACTCTTTTCACCCAAATGACGGTAAAGAATATGGGTGCTCCCCTCGGCCTCTAAGGTGGCTACCATGCGTCCGCCCTGAGTGGCGACTATGGAGTTGTGACCCCTTTGGACCAGATGTGCCGCCATTTCAACGGTTTCGCACTCTACGCCACCCTCCTTGAGTTCAGGTAGCATCTGTAAGACAGTCAGGCGTTGTTTCGTCTTCTGCGTGCCGGCTCGTTCGGTCATTGGCTCAGGTCCAATTCAATTCCATCGTCGACGACTATCTTGTCCCTAGCCTTTTCCGGCACGCCGATAATGCGCCAGCGCCGGTGGACCCAGAACCAGTGGTCGGGGGCCTTCCGGATGAAGTTTTCGATGGCCCGGTTGTACTGGAGCGTGTTGTCCAGGATATCACGGCGGGTGTCGCCGGTCTTGATCATGGGCAACGGCGGCTCGAAAATGATATTGTAGCGGCCGTCCCGGCCGCGGATGTTGTAGGCCGGCACTACCGGAGTGCCGTATCGCAGGGCAAACATGGCCATCCCCTTGTTGGTGCATGCCGGCTGTCCGAAAAAGCGCACGTAGACTCCTTCATACCAGGAGGCGTTCTGGTCCAGCAGAATTCCCACCATCTGCTTGTCGCGCAACAATTGGCGCACCCGGTTGGCGCTGTCCTGCTTGTCCACCATGGTGTTGCCGGTGCGGGTGCGGATTTCGTTGAGTACGCGGTCCATGGGGGCGTAGTCCAGCGGCCGCGCCAGGGCGTATCCCGGACCGAATTTCAGGGCGGTCACCAGGTTGAACAGTTCCCAGTTACCGAAATGGCCAGTGAGCAGCAGCACCCCCTTGCCTTGGTCCCTTGCACGGATAACGTGTTCGACACCCTCGAAAAGTGCATATTGATCCAGATTATCGCGGCTCAAATGCAGCAGGGAGGGCATCTCCAGCGCCGTGGTGGCCAGCTGGATGAAGTTGGCGCGTAGCAGCCGCTCCCGTTGTCGTTCGGAGAAAGTGTCGCCCATGGCGCGGGCCATGTTGTCGGCGGCAATGGTGCGGTGGCGGCGATCCAGCGAATACCAGAGCCGGCCCACCGGCACTGCCAAGCGGGCCATCAGCGGTCGGGGCACTCGCGCCAGCAGGGTGATGACGCCTTTAATCAGGCGGTAGGAGAGATTGCGGGTCGGCATGGGTAAAAAACCTCTTTTCTTCCTTGATCATGATTCGGATCGCGGTTCGCGCAACGCCGCGATTTGCCGCACCTGGCTTTGCCAAAAGGCGGCGGGGCCTTCCTTGAAACGGCTGCGCCCCTGCAATTGGGCCAAAGTAACGGCCAGCAGGACCATGCCGGTCAGCAGGACCATGGCCAGCAACAGCCCCCAGGCGGCGACGCCGGCCGCGGCCGACCCGAAAAGACTCGCCAGCCAGCCCGCGGCGGCAACCCCCGCCGCCAGGGCGATGATCAGCAACATCCGCACCAGGGCCGTTTCATGAAACACCGCCACGGCATTCAGACCGTGGAGCACCAGGGCCATCAAATTCATTTTGGACGGCCCGATGTAGCGCACCGCCCGATGGGAAGGAATGCCCGTGGTGGGCAGGTGCGACTTTTTAATGCAGCCCGACAGGCTGTTCCACAGATCGGCATAGTGCACCAGGCGTTCCAGCTGCACGGCCGGGATGCGGCAGAAATTGCCGAAGCGGATGGCGACGCCGGTCAGCAGCCGAAACAGCAGCCGGTAGCAGCGATAGCCGAGCCGAAACAGGGGCCCTTCGGAGCGGCTGGCGCGGTCCGCGGTGACGATGGCCTCCGGGTGCTGCAAACCGGCGCGCCGCAGGTCCTCCAGCTCTTCCGGGGGATCCTCCCCGTCGCTGTCCATCACATAGACCGCCGAAAAGTCGCCCCGGCCGTGGGCGTAGGCCAGGCCCACGGCGATGGCGCGCTGGTGCCCCCGGTTGCGGGTCAGATGGATGACCCGCACTTCGGCGATATGCGTGCTGTCGCCGATCAGCTGGTCCGCTTCGGGCATGGGATCCTTTGAACCATCGTCCACCATCACCAGGGTGATCCGGCTCTGCCAGGCCGTCACCGCCTTATCAATGCGGGGAATTAAAATCTGCGCCGAGGCCCAATCGTTGAACAACGGCATCAAAATACACACGCGATCCATCACCACCTCTGCAATGCGCTGGTCACGGCATCCTCGGCCATTGCGGCCCTGTCGGTTGCGCCATCCACTGCAATGCGCCCTAAATCTGCGCCGGCTTTATCTGAGGGCGGCAGAATGAGCATCCAAAATTCAAATGGTTTCAGATCTTTCCAATACTCGGGCGCCAGCGTGACGGGGCCGGTATCGATCACCCGCTCCGGATCGAAGGGCACCATCTGGAGCGCCTCGCGGCGGCTGAAACCGATGATGACCGCACCGTGGCGGCGCATCTGCTCCGGCGTGACCCATGGGGCTTTGCCGGGATCGGCGTCGATGAAGACCGTCGCCCGGTGCGGTGCGTAATAGGCCACGTTGCCGGCCACCCAGTACGAGCCGATGATGATTTCCGGCGGTTTCTCGAAATGGTCGTGCCAGCGCCGGGTCACCTCATCCGCCAGGGCCAGTCCGGGGAAGTGCACCCGCTTGGGCCGTTCGGTAAAAGCGGGACCGATGAAGGCGTGACCGGCATAGGCGAGCAGGGAGAGGCTGAACAACAGGCCCAAGGCGATGGTGAAGCCGCGCAGGCGCACGGTGGTGAGCCGCTCCCGTAAAAAGTAGATCAAGGTGACACTGGCGGTCAGAAACAGAGGGGTGGCCCACATGGAGCGGATCTTCCAGCCGAACAGCGCCGACATCAGGGCCATCAGCAGCGGCGGCCCCAGCGCGGTGAACAGCAGAAAAGGCCCGGCGGCGGTGCTGGTTTGCACCGGCTCCGGCAGTTCACCCTCCTTGCGCCGCAGGGTCAGGAGCATGAGCAGCACCGGGATCAGGATCAGCGACTGGCCCACCAGCAAACGCAGCGGGTAGAAGATGTGGTTGAACAGGCTCGGCTTGCCCGGGTCGGCCATCTCCACGGCGTAGGCGATGGTGGGGAAATCGTTGGCCACGAACCAGTACAGGTGGGGGGCGGCTACCGCCAGGGAGACCAGGGCGCCGATCCAGGGGCCCGGCGACTTGAGCACCGGCCGAAATTCGCGCACGGCAAACAGCATCACCACGATGGCCATCACCAAAAACAGGAAGACATACTTGGACAGGAACCCCAGGCCGATGCACGCCCCGGCCAGCACCCAGGGCAGCGTCGTGCGTCGCGTCAGCCCCCACCAGGTGAACAGGATGGTCAACGCCCAGAAGGGCAGCTGGGCCACGTTGACATTGAATTCGGGGCTGGTGAAGTTGTGGTAATAGACGCCTTCAAGCAGCAGCACGGCCACCAGGGCCATGGCCGGGCTGAAAAACTCCCTGGCCAGGCGCCAGACCGCCCAGAAGGCCCCCACCACGCACAGCTGGCTCAACAGGTACATGGCCCAGTCGGCCCGCCCCGAGACCACCGCCATGGCTTCCAGGAACCACGGCTTGATGGGCGGGTGCTTGTAGTAGCCCCATTGCCATTCGTGTCCCCAGGCCAGGCCCTCGATCACGTCGTAGGGCAGGTTGGGGTTGACCAGTGCGGGCACCACCGTCCAGCAGAAAGTGTGCACCAGGACGAACAACAGGAAAAGCCGTTCCGGACGGTCATCGATGGTCCTCATGGCTGGGCCTCCGGCTCGTTGGCGACATATTGCATCTGGTACAATTTGGCGTATTCCCCCTTCCGGGCCAATAGGGTTTCGTGGGTGCCCTGTTCCACGATGCGACCGCCCACCAGCACCACGATCCGGTCCGCCTTGGCCACCGTCGAGAGCCGATGAGCGATGACGAAAGTGGTGCGGCCGGCCATCAGGTTGTCCAGCGCTTTCTGCACCACGGCTTCGGCCTCGGTGTCCAGGGATGACGTGGCCTCGTCCAGCACCAGGATGGGGGCATCCTTGAGCAGCGCCCGGGCGATGCAGATGCGCTGTTTTTCCCCTCCCGACAAACGGCCGCCCAACTCGCCGATGGGGGTGTCGTAGCCGTTGGGAAAGCGCTGGATGAAGTCGTGGGCGTAAGCCGCCACGGCGGCCGCGACGATGGCTTCGTCCGAGGCGCCGGGGTTGCCGTAGGCGATGTTGTAGCGCACGCTCTCGTTGAACAGGATCGGCTCCTGGGTGACCACGGCGATGCGGCCGCGCAAGTCGGCCAGGCGGTAGTCGCGGATGTCCACGCCGTCGATGGTCACCCGGCCCGCCGTGACATCGAAAAAACGGGGCAGCAGGTTGACCAGGGTGGTCTTGCCGCCACCGCTCATGCCCACCAGGGCCAGCACTTGACCGTGATGCACCGTCAAGTCGATGTCCTGGAGCACCGGCTCCTGGTCATAGCTGAAACAGACCTGCTCGAAGGCCACCGTGTGGGGCGCGTGGCCCATGGGGACCGGATGGGTCGGCTCCCGGATTTCGGTGGGGGTTTCGATCACGTCATAGACCCGGTCCGCGGCGGCCAGTCCCTGTTGCACCGCATTGTTCAACTGGCTCAACTTTTTGACCGGATCGTAGAGCAGCATCACGCAGGTCAGAAAGCTGATGAAAGTGCCGGGGGTGGTGCGTTCGTGGATCACCTCCCAGCCGCCGTACCAGATCACGAAAGCGATGCCCAAGCCGCCGAAAAATTCCATGATGGGCGACGACAGGGCCCGCACGATCACCCCCTTGATCTCCAGTTGGAACAATTGCCGGGTCTTGGCGAAGAACCGCGCCTTTTCGTGGCTCTCCATGCCGAAGGCTTTGACGATTTTGTTGCCGGACAAGGTTTCATGCAAAAAGGCGCTCAATTCGCCCATGGCCTCCTGGCAGCCGGTGCTTACCCGGCGCACCCGACGGCCCAGCGCGAACACCGGGAAAAAGGCCACCGGCAGCACGATGAAGGCCAAAATGGCCATGCGCCAATTCAAATAGAAGATCACCGCCGTCAAACCCAGAATGGAGGAGGCGTCCCGCAGGGTGGAGGTGACCGCCGTGGAGACCATGGCCTTGAGGATGTTGACGTCGTTGGTGATGCGGGACATCAACACACCGGTCTGGGCCTTTTGGAAAAAGGCCAGGGAGAGATCCTGGATGCGGTCGTAGAGCTGGTTGCGCAGGCGGCGGATGATATCCTCGCCCACGTAGTTCATGAAATATTCCTGGCCGTAGCGCCCGAGGCCCTTGACCAGGAACACCGCGATGACCAGCAGGGGAAACAGCATCAAGCCGGTGGTGTCCTTGTTGACGAAGATGTCGTCGATCACCGGCTTGATCAGATACCCCATGGCCGTCGTGGCGGCGGCGATCATCAGGCTGCACACACCGGCGGCGATGAGCCGTCCCTTGTTTTCCTTGATCATCGTCAGGATGCGCCGGTGGCGCGGTTTCAATCTGAATTCGGGAATCCGTATCAAACGCTCTTTTGACTCCTTGTTCTTTTCCGTCATTGGTATCAACGGGGTGTTTCCGACAGCAGCTTCTCGAAATAGGCGATGGTTTGTTGGAGGCCTTGTTCCAAGGGCACGCCGGGTTCCCACTGGAGGGTTTCACGGGCCAGTCCGATGTCCGGTTTGCGTTGGCGCGGATCGTCCGCGGGCAGGGGTTGGTGAATCAGTCGGGATTTGGCGCCGGTCATGTCGATCACCCGTTGGGCCAGCTCCAGGATGGTGAACTCCACCGGGTTGCCCAGGTTGATGGGGCCGGTGACGGTGTCCGGGGTGTCCATCAGGCGCAGCAGGCCCTCCACCAGATCGTCCACGTAACAAAAGGAGCGGGTCTGGCTGCCGTCGCCGTAAATGGTGATCGGCTCTCCCTTGAGGGCTTGGACGATGAAGTTGGAAATCACCCGCCCGTCGTTGGGGTGCATGCGCGGGCCGTAGGTGTTGAAAATCCGGGCCACTTTGATCCGCAATCGGTTCTGTCGATGGTAATCGAAGAAGAGGGTCTCGGCACAGCGCTTGCCTTCGTCGTAGCAGGAGCGGGGGCCGATGGGGTTGACGCGCCCCCAGTAGCCTTCGGTTTGGGGATGGATTTCCGGATCGCCGTACACCTCGCTGGTGGAGGCTTGCAGGATCTTGGCCTTGACCCTTTTGGCCAGTCCCAACATGTTGATGGCACCGTGGACGCTGGTCTTGGTGGTTTGCACCGGGTCGAACTGATAGTGGATGGGCGAGGCCGGACAGGCCATGTTGTAAATTTCGTCCACCTCCAGGTAGAGGGGAAAGGTGATGTCGTGGCGCACGAATTCGAAGTTGGCATGGTCCAGCAAGTGGCGCACGTTGCGCTTGGTGCCGGTGAAGCAATTGTCCACGCACAACACGTCGTGGCCGGCGGCCACCAGGCGGTCGCACAAGTGGGATCCCAGAAAGCCGCAACCGCCGGTGACCATGATGCGTTTGTACAGGTGCATTGCCGAACCTCCTTGTCCGTTGTCCTGTTTGACCGTCCTTTTAGCCCAATCCGGTTTTGAAGTCCATTGCACTTTTTCACGGATTATGGGAATGAACGGTGGCAAAAACCTATCCAAGGAGACGGTCATGGCCATTGATCAGGAATTGCTGGATCTGCTGGTGTGCCCCCAGTGCAAGGGCAATATTCACCTCAACCCCAACCGGGACGGACTGATTTGCGAAGCGTGCCGACTGGTGTATGCCATCGAGGACGATATTCCCATTATGCTGGTCGAAGAGGCCAAGCCGCTGGCGGACGAGGGGTGATAAGCCGATGGGCAGATATCGGCGCTTAAACGCAGTTCCGCCGACAGAGGAACACCCAACGGCCGCGATGCGCGGCATGGTTTGATATTATGAGTTGTCCCAAACCGCCCCAGCCTGCCAAGCTGGTGATCGGCATGTTGCTCAACGATAAACGGTTGCTGCCGGAAGTGTCCCAGGCGCTTCAGGAACGTTTCGGTGCCCTGGAGCTGGCCGGCTTATGGTTGGACTTCCCCTATACCGACTACTACAGCGCCGAAATGGGGGCCCCGCTCTATCGGCGCATGCTGGTGTTTCAGGGTTTCGTCGACCAGGCGGCGCTGGCCGGCATCAAACGCCAAACCAATGCCCTGGAGCAGCGTTTTACCCGCAACGGGCGGCGGCGGGTCAATCTGGATCCGGGCTATCTGCTCCACGAGCGGTTCGTCTTGGCCACCGGCAAGAACTTCGCGCACCGCATCTATCTGGACAGCGGGATCTATGCCGATCTGACCTTGGTTTACCGCAAGGGGGATTTCCAGCCGCTGCCGTGGACCTACCCGGACTATGCCGCCGATGAGATGCGTGCTTTTTTGTCCGTGGTCCGGCACCATTACGCCGCCGAGATGGCGGCCCTGAAAAGCGCGGGGTTGCGGTTGTCCGGCAACGCCTCGTAAGGAGACCTTTCCCATGCTCAAAAGCATGACCGCCTATGCCGGCGCGGAGTTGACCGAAAACGATGTGACCGTGGCCGTGGAGATACGCACCTACAACAGCCGCAATCTGGACACGGTGTTGCGCCTGTCCAACGGCTATGCCGGTCTGGAAGAGAAGATCAAGGCCGCCATCGCGGCCCGGGTGGCCCGTGGCCGGGTGGAGGTGCGTATCAAGGTGCGCGACATGTCCGAAGGCGCCGCCGCCTATGAGGCCGACCTGGCCAGGGCCAAAGCCTATTTCAATGCCGCGCGGGAGTTGAAGCACGCCTTGGGACTGACCGGCGAGCCGACCCTGGAGCATCTTTTGAACCTGCCCGGCTTGATCCAGCCGGTGGACAATCCCCAACTGGCGGACAGCCACTGGCCCCTCATGGCCCGCGGCCTGGACCAGGCCCTGGAGACCCTGGACCGCATGCGGCTTCAGGAAGGGGAACACCTGGGCCGCGATTTCCTGCAACGGCTGGCCTGGATCGAAGAACAGCTGGACGCCATCGAACAGGCCACCGGCGGTTTGTTGGCGTCCTATCGCGAAAAATTGCAAAGCCGTATCGAAGCCATGACCCGGGGCGTGGTCGAGCTGGACCCCATGCGCATTGCCCAGGAGGCGGCCCTGCTGGCCGACCGCAGCGATATTTCCGAAGAGATCGTGCGCGCCCGCAGCCACGTGGTGCAGTTCCGCGACACAGTGCAGGATGACCAGCCCTCCGGCCGCAAGCTCAACTTCCTGTTGCAGGAATTCAACCGGGAGTTCAACACCATGGGCGCCAAAGTGGGGCAGGCGGCCCTGGCCCATATCATCGTGGCGGTCAAAGCGGAAATCGAAAAACTGCGTGAGCAGGTCCAAAACATCGAATAGCTCGCTGAATAAGCCGCCTAATTAATGAAGGATGCCCCCATGGAGAAAACACTGCTCAATATCGGTTTCGGCAACACAGTGGTGGCCGAACGGGTGGTGGCCATCGTGTCGCCCAACTCCGCTCCCATGAAACGGCTCAAGGACGAGGCCCGGGAGGACAAGCACCTCATCGACGCCACCCAAGGCCGCCGCACCCGCGCCCTGATCGTCATGGACAGCAACCACATCGTCCTTTCCGCCATTCAGCCCGAAACCATCGCCCAGCGGTACGAAACCCTGATGGACGCAAGCAAGGAGGGCAAATGACCACCGCCGCCGACACCGCCGCGGGGCAGGGCGCCGCGGCGCAACGCCCGGGCCGTCTGTTCATCGTTTCGGCCCCTTCGGGCGCGGGCAAGAGCACCCTGTGCAGTGCCGTGCGGCGGCGCTATCCCCAACTGGCCTACTCCGTCTCCTACACAACCCGCAAAGCGCGACCGGGCGAACAGCACGGCCAGGACTATTACTTCATCAGCCGCGAAGCCTTCGAGAAGGGCATCGCCGAAGGGCAATGGGCCGAATGGGCGCGGGTGCACGGCAACCTTTACGGCACCTCGGCCCGCTGGATCGCCGACACCCTGGCCGCCGGACGGGACATTCTGATGGACATCGACGTGCAGGGGACACGCCAGATTTTGCAAAAGTTTCCCGACGCCATCACCATCTTCATCCAGCCGCCCTCCCTTGCGGTGCTGGCGCAACGTCTGCGGCAGCGGGGCACGGACGATGAGGCGGCCATCGCCACCCGCCTGGCCAACGCGCGCGAAGAGATGGCCCAGGCCCGGCAATACCGCCACGTGGTGGTCAATGACGATTTGGCCCGGGCCGAACAGGCGTTGGCGGCCCTGATACAAAACGCCGGAGAAGCCTCCCGATGACACGCCAGGCGAAGGGTATGGACAAAAAGAAGCGCAATGACCATGATGCCAAGGGCGACCGGCATCGGACCCGGCCCCTGCTGTGGGGGTACCATCCCGTCAACGAGGCACTGCGGGCCCGGCGGCGCCGGATTCAAGCCGTCTATCTGGCCGAAGGGCAGGGGGCCGCTCGGCGAGAGGCCATTGCCGCCGTGTGCCAGGCGCAAGGCATCGCGGTGCACTGGGTGACACCTGAGAAGATGCGATCACTGGTGGGCCACGACCGTCACCAGGATGTGGCCGCGGCGGTGGGCGATTATCCGGTCTGCTCCCTTGAAGCCATCCTCGCGCTGGACAGGCCGGCCGACAGCCGCTGGGTGCTGCTGCTGGACCAACTGGTGGACCCTCAGAACTTCGGCGCCATCGTACGCACCGCCCATTGCGCCGGCGTGCAGGGCATCGTGGCGCCCAAGGATCGGTCGGCGCCCCCCTCGGCGGCCGCCAGCAAGGCCTCGGCCGGCGCCTTGGAACACATGCCGGTGGCCTACGTGACCAACCTGGTGGCGGCCATGCAGGCCATGAAAGCCCGGGGGTTCTGGATTGCCGGTGCCGACCGCGACGGTGAGCGGCGCCTGTTCGATGCGGACCTGCGCGGTCCCCTGGCCCTGGTGATCGGCGGCGAGGAGAAAGGGTTGCGCCCCCTGGTCAAACGGGAGTGCGACTTTCTATTGTCCATTCCCCAAACCGGGCCGATCGGATCGTTGAACGCCTCGGCGGCCGCCGCCGTGGTGATTTACGAAGCCTTTCGGCAGCGCAACGCCCTCAAATAAGCCGATGGCCGCTGCAGCGGCTTTCCGCGATGCCATTGACCGGGATTGACATGGCGGCTTACGGGTGCCGCAGCGGGCGCGATTCGGTGTGCAAGGTGCACACAAGCAGTTGTGCTTTTTTATTCGCGAGGAAAAGGCGTTCTTCCAAAAGGAGGCCGCGTAATAGGAGAGGAGCGATACAATGCAAGCAGCGAAGCAACCGAGCAAAATCACCGTATCAGACCAGGGCACCCTGCAGGTGCCCGATGTACCCATCATTCCCTTCATTGAAGGAGACGGCATCGGACAAGATATCTGGCCGGCCACCCGGCTGGTCATCGATCAGTCGGTACAGGCGGCCTACGGCGCTGAGCGCCGCATCGAGTGGCGCGAATTGTTGGTGGGCGAGAAGGGGTTTCACGAAACCGGACAATGGCTGTCCGACGAAGCCCTGGAAACCATTCGCACCCACGTGGTGGCTATCAAAGGCCCCATGACCACTCCCGTGGGCAGCGGCATTCGCAGCTTGAACGTGGCCATTCGGCAGAAGCTGGACCTTTACGCCTGCGTGCGGCCGGTGGCTTACATCGACCCGGTCCCCAGCCCGCTCAAAACACCCGAAAAGATCGACATGGTGGTTTTCCGTGAAAACACCGAGGACCTGTACGCGGGCATCGAGTGGCAGGCCGGCAGTGCCGAAGCGGACCAGGTGATCGATTTTCTCAACACCCGCATGGGCACCGCCCTGGGACCCGAAACCGGCATCGGCATCAAGCCCATCAGCGCCGTCAACACCAAACGGCTGGTGGCCATGGCCATCGCCTATGCCATCGAGCACGACCGCGCCTCGGTCACTTTGATGCACAAGGGCAACATCATGAAGTACACCGAAGGGGCCTTCGCGCGCTGGGGGTACGCGGTGGCCGCGGAACGGTTCGCTGATCGCACCATCACCGAGGCCGAATTGTGGGACCGCTACGACGGCCGACGCCCCGAAGGCAAGGTGATCATCAAGGACCGTATCGCCGACATGTTGTTTCAGCAGGTGCTGCTGCGGCCCGATGAGTTCGACGTGATCGCCACCCCCAACCTCAACGGGGATTACATCTCCGATGCCCTGGCGGCCCAGGTGGGCGGTCTCGGCATGGCCCCCGGCGCCAACATCGGCGATGGGTGCGCGGTTTTCGAAGCCACCCACGGCACCGCGCCCAAATATGCCGGCCAGGACAAGGTCAATCCCGGCTCCTTGATCTTATCGGGCGCCATGATGCTGGAACACATGGGATGGCACGAAGCCGCCACCGCCTTGCGCAAAGCTTTGCAGGCGACCATCAAGGACGGGCTGGTCACCTACGATCTGGCGCGCCAGATGCCGGGCGCCAAGGAAGTGAAGTGTTCGGCCTTTGCCGAGGCCATCGTGGAGCGCCTTGGCTAGCGGCCGATGGATGGACGGCAACCCGTTGGTGCGGCTCGTGCGGTCGTTGTCGGCGGCCATCCTGCCGCCGGTCTGTTGCGATTGCGGCCGCCTGTTTCGGATGCCTGCCGAGCCAATGGCGCCGGAGGCCCGGGCGCCCCTGGCGCACTGGTTTCGATTCTTGCTGCGTCAACACTTGTGCTCCGGATGTGCACAACGCTTCGCGGCGGTCGGATCCCCTCGGTGCCCCTGTTGCGGTGAGCCCTTTGCCTCACCCCACGGACTGGATCATCTTTGCGGCGTTTGCCGTGCGCAACCGCCCCGCTTCGCCGCCGCCAGGGCCGCCGGGCGTTACGAAGGGCCGCTGCGGACACTGATTCACCAGCACAAATATGGCGGCCGGGAACACCTGGGCAGTTTGCTGGGGCGGCTGTTGTGGGAGGTGCTGCGCCGTGAATGGGATCCGGCCGTCATCGACCATGTGTTGCCCGTGCCCTTGCACCCAAGACGGCTGCGGCAGCGCGGCTTCAATCAGTCCCTTGCCTTGATCCAGGGCTGGCCCCGGTTGGCGCGGTCGGAAGGTGTGGCGGCGGCCGACGATTGGGTGGCCCCCCGATGGCTGGTGCGACGACGGCCCACCCGGCCTCAAACGGGGTTGACCCGCAAGGAACGCGCCGCCAATCTGCAGCAGGCCTTCGGCGTGCATCCGGCGGCCGCCATTGCCGGTCGCCGCATCCTCGTAGTGGACGATGTGCTCACCACCGGCGCCACCGCAGATGCTTGCGCCGGGGTGCTGTTGGATCGGGGTGCCGCGGAAGTGCGCTTGCTGACGGTGGCGCGGGCGGTGTAAGAACGGCAACGGGATGGATTGAGATTGAAGGATGGAGATGGACCATGCGCTGGGTCGCACACCGAGGGGTGAGATTCTTACAGTTCCCCGCTCTGGCCGCGGTGCCGGGAGTGTGGCACGGCATCTGTACCCGCTGGGCCCATGACGGTGACGGGCGTCGCCTGCCGTTGAACATAGGGATGAACAACGGCGACCCGTGGGGCGTTATCACCGCCAATCGGCGGCGCATGTTGGCGGCGGCCGGCGGGCATACCGCCGTTTTCGCCCGCCAGGTGCACGGCACCGAGGTGGCGGTATGGGACCCCGCGGCGCACGCCGCACCACCTGCGCCGGAGCACTGGACCGCCTTGGGCGGCGATGCCTTGATCACCGCCGTGACCGGCGCCGCCCTGCTGATCCAGACCGCCGATTGCCAGAGCGTGCTGCTGGCCGACCCCGCGCGACGGGTGGTGGCCAATGTGCATTCCGGCTGGCGGGGCAGCATCCGCAACATCGTGGGACGCACCGTCCAGACCATGGTGCAGCGCTTCGGCTGTGACCCCGAACACTTGATTGCCGGGGTGGGACCCTCGCTGGGACCTTGTTGCGCCGAATTCATCCACTATCGGCGCGAGATCCCCGCAGCCTATTGGCCCTACCGGCTGCCCGGCGACCACTTCGACTTCTGGCGCATCACGGTGGATCAACTGGCCGACGCGGGGGTGCCGTCCGAACAGGTGAGCGTCAGCGGCTTGTGCACCCGCTGCAACCCCGGCCTGTTCTTTTCCCACCGCGGCGAAGGGGCCGCTACCGGACGTTTTGCGGCAGTGATACGCCTGGCGGATTGAACTGCAAACCCCGCGGCCGCCGCTGCGCCGCGCGAGAAAGGCATGACAGCACCATGATCCAGCAGACGGCCACCGTCGTGTGGCAACACCAAGTGGGCCCGGCGTGTTACCGGATGGGATTGAGCTGCCCCGAGGGCTACGCATCCGCCCAGCCCGGCCAGTTCGTGATGGTGCGTATCGGCGGCGGCCTAACGCCCCTGTTGCGACGCCCCTTCTCCATTTTCGCCCCCATCGCCTCCCCGAACCACCCACCCGGCATCGAGCTGCTCTACAAAGCTCTGGGGCAGGGCACCCGCTGGATGTCCCGCCTGCAGCCCGGCGATACAGTGGACCTGCTGGGCCCCCTGGGGCGCGGATTCGCCACGGCCGACAACCCCCGCCGGATCTACCTGGCAGCCGGCGGCATGGGGGTGGCGCCCATCTATTTCCTGGCAGTTCACCTGTGCCGGCAAGGGGTGCCGCCGGTGGACATGCACCTCTTTTTGGGAGGGCGCAACCGGGAAGAGCTGTTGTGTCGCGACGCCTTCGCGGATATGGGCATCGCGGTGACCCTCACCACCGACGACGGCAGCGAGGGACGGCAATGCCTCATCACCGATCCGCTGGAGGCGGCCGTGCAGGATCAGCCGCCGGATCGGCTCTACGGCTGCGGCCCCCACGGCATGCTCCAATGTGTCGCCGGTATCGCCATCCGTCACGACATTCCGTGCCAGCTTTCCATGGAAACCATGATGGCCTGCGGTATTGGCGCCTGCCTGGGATGCGCCGTGCCCGACGCCGATCCCGCGGCCGGCTATCGTCACGTTTGCATCGACGGGCCGGTGTTCGATGTGCGGCGCATCGCGTGGTAAGGGCCCGCGCCATCCCAGCATTCCTTTTTGCATCGCCATGAAAGACAAGCCGCGGCGTCCCCTGTTTTTGGCCATCAAACATTTGACTTCGCGGGTCATCTGTGATAGCTGAACCCAGATTTACAGAACGACCAGAATCACTTGACAATCAGTACAGCCGAAACGGCTCCATTGCATGCAGGACGACAAGCAACAGCGCCCCATCCGCCAAATGGCGTACTTCAGCAGTCTGGGGGTCTCCATCGCCGTGGCGATTTTTCTCGGGTTGGCATTGGGGCTGTACTTGGACGGAAAGTTCGACACCCGTCCCGTTTTTACACTGGTGTTCATTGTGGTGGGCATATTGGCCGGATTTCGCAACATCGGCCACGCCATTCGCAAGAGTCGCGACATCTGAACCGGCAACAGTGATCGGCGCCAAAAGACAGGGTCAACGGTGGATATTCAACAACGCCTCATCACCTTCATCAAGCGCACCAATTGGGTGCTGTTCGCGCTGACCTGCATTGTCGGTTACCTGCTCACGGCACCCCCCTTTCTAAAGGGACTCGTGTTCGGCGGTTTCATCGTGACCCTCAATTTCCATCTCATGGCGCGCACCCTGCGCAAGGCTTTCGCGCCGCCCCACACCGCCTCCATCAGCTCGATCATCGCCAAATACTATGTGCGCTTCACCGTCAGCGCCATTTTGATATTTCTGCTCATCTACAACCACATCGTCGATCCCCTGGGATTGATCATCGGTTTGTCCATCGTGATGATCAGCATGATGTTGGCCACGTTGCTCGAAATCACCAAACTCATTTTCAAGGAGGCAACATAAGGTGGAACACCCGTACCTATTCTTTGTCGAACTGTTGGGGCTTGTCGGATTGGGGGATTTCGCTCACCACTATCCACACATCGTCTACATGTGGGTCGTCATGATCTTCATGATCATCGTGGGTGTTCTGGCGGGACGCAGCGTCCACCTGATTCCCTCGAAACTGCAAAACGTGATCGAGTGGCTCGTCGACGAGGTGGAGACCTTCATGTTGACGGTCACGGGTCCGGAGGGGCGTCCCTATTTCCCCTATGCCTTCACCCTGTTGACCTTCATCTTTATCGGCAACATGGTCAGCTTGATACCGGGTTTCTTCGCACCCACCGCCAGCTTGAACACCACCGTCGCGCTGGCCCTGTGCACCTTCTTTCTGACCCACATCATCGGATTCAAGTTCCATGGCATGCACTATTACAAACACTTCATCGGCCCCGTTTGGTGGATGATTCCCCTGATTCTGCCCATCGAGCTGGTCGGCCATTTCGCCCGGGTGCTCTCGCTCTCCTTCCGTCTTTTCGGCAACATGCTGGGCAAGGAGTTGACCCTGATGATCCTCTTCGCCCTGGCCGGTCTCTACTTGGCGCCCATTCCCATCATGATCCTGTTCATCTTCGCCAAATTTGTCCAGGCCCTGGTGTTTTTCCTGCTGTCCATCATGTATTTCGCCAGCGCCATGGAAGATGCCCATTGATGGGCGCATTCACGCAAAGTATCGTCGGCCGGCCCGGCATTGGTTGCCCGCGCCGGCCGCGTAAGCAGTTCGAATTTGTTTTCGTCGAGTAGGGAAGCGGTTCCGGCTTGGGAAGAAGCCAACCAATTCAATTTCATTTCATTCTTAGAAGGAGGTAGTATCGTATGGGTCCTGAAGCATTACAGTTTTTTATTTGGAGTGTCGCCGCTGCCGGTTTCGGTATCGCCATCGCCGCCGTGGGTTGTGGCCTGGCCCAAGCCATGGGTCTGAAGGCCGCCGTGGAAGGCATCGCCAGAAATCCCGAATCTTCCGGTAAGGTGACCGTGGCCATGCTGATCGGTCTCGCCATGATCGAGTCGCTTTGTATTTACACCCTGGTTATCGGGCTGATTCTGATCTACGCGAACCCCGCGGCGGAGCCCATCACCCGGTTGCTTGGTTAGTTTATACCAGCAACAATAAAGACGAGAAAAGCGGCTTTCGGGATCCAAGATCCGGAAGCCGCTTTTTTCATTGCAGACCCCTCTCAATGCAACCGGGACAGGATGCATCGGCCATCCCGGGCCGCCGTCCTGATACCCGCGTGTTCGCCTGCAACCCCGGATCGGCCGAGGGCTCGCGAAACAATAACTTCGCATTTTAGGCGCCCGGATTTGGGTCGGATGGGTTTGATCATAGGATTCAAAACCGGAGGCATAGCGAGCTATTCCGAGGATTTTGAATCCTATGATCGGGCCAAGACGGCCTGAAGCAGGGATGCAAAAAAGGGGAAGTTATTGTTTTGCGAGCCCTAAGTAGGGCCGCAAGTAGCGTCCCGTATGCGATGCTTCTACCAGCGCCACCGCTTCGGGCGGTCCTTCGGCGACCACCTGACCGCCGGCGTCCCCCCCTTCCGGCCCCAGGTCGATGATGTAGTCGGCCGTTTTGATCACATCCAGATTGTGTTCGATCACCACCACCGTGTTGCCGCTGTCCACCAGGCGATTGAGCACCGGCAGCAAGGTGTTGATGTCCTCCATGTGCAGACCCGTGGTGGGTTCGTCCAAAATGTAGAGGGTGCGGCCGGTGGCCCGCTTGCTCAACTCACGGGACAGTTTTACCCGTTGGGCCTCACCGCCGGACAGGGTGGTGGCCGGTTGGCCCAGGCGGATGTAGCCGAGGCCTGCATCCACCAGTGTTTGCAGGCGGTCACGAATGGGGCCGATGGACTGGAAGAAGTGCAATGCCTGCGCAACGGTCAAGTCCAGCACCTCGGCGATGTTCTTGCCCTTGTAGCGCACCTCGAGGGTTTCCCGGTTGAAACGCCGCCCCCGGCACACATCGCAGGGCACATACACATCGGGCAGGAAATGCATCTCGATCTTGACGATGCCGTCGCCGCTGCAGGCTTCGCAACGGCCGCCCTTGACGTTGAAACTGAAGCGCCCCGGTTTGTAGCCTCGCATGCGGGCCTCCGGGGTTTGGGCGAAAAGCCCCCGCACAAAGGTCAACAAGCCGGTATAGGTGCCGGGGTTGGAGCGCGGGGTGCGACCGATGGGCGCCTGGTCGATGTTGATCACCTTGTCGATCTGCGCCAGACCTTGGATGGATTTATAATGTCCGGCACGCTGATGGGTCAGGTTCAGCTGTTGGCGGAGAGCCTGATAGAGGGTTTCGATCACCAGACTGGATTTTCCCGATCCCGACACGCCGGTCACACAAATCAGGCACCCCAGGGGAAAGGCGACGGTGACCCCCTTCAGATTGTTGTGCTCGGCCCCGACGATGGCGATGGCCCCTTGGTCGATGCGCCGCCGGCGCGCAGACATGGCAATATAACGCTCCCCGGAGAAGTATTTGGCCGTCAGGGATCCGCGGGCGGCGGTCAGATCCCGGACCGGACCGGCGAACACCACCTCGCCGCCCTGCAATCCGGCGCCGGGGCCCATGTCCACGACGAAGTCCGCCGCTTCGATGGTTTCCCGGTCGTGTTCCACCACCAAAACCGTGTTGCCCAGATCGCGCATCTTGCGCAAGGTTTGCAGCAACTTGCGGTTGTCGCGTTGATGCAGGCCGATGCTGGGTTCATCCAGCACGTAGAGCACACCGGTGAGTTTGGCGCCGATCTGCGTCGCCAACCGGATGCGCTGACTCTCGCCCCCCGACAGGGTGTGTGCGGCGCGGTCCAAGGTCAGATACCCCAGACCCACATCGGACAAAAAGTGGAGCCGCTCCATGACCTCGGCGACGATTTTGGCGGCGATCAAGGCTTTTTGTCCTTCCAGTTGCATGGCACTAAAATGGGCGATGCACTGCTGGATGGACATGGCGACGATATCGGCGATGCCGTGGGCGCCTATTTTCACCGCCCGGCTTTCGGGGCGCAATCGTGTTCCATTGCAAACGGGGCAGGGGCGAAAACGCATGTAGCGTTCGATCTCTTCCCGGATTTGGGGGGAATCGGACTCCCGGTAGCGCCGTTCCAGTTGTGGCATCAACCCCTCGAAGGGCTTGTTGTAGAGATGTTGGCCGCTTTCCCGGTCCGCCGCCACCTGGATGGGGCGATCACCGGTACCGTGGAACAAGGCTTTGCGAAAGGGCTCGGGAAGCGCTTTGAAAGGGGTGTAAATATCGGTGCCATAAAGACCGGCAAAGGCTTCCAGGAATTCGATGAAGTAAACCGACTGCCGTTTGGCCCAGGGCAGAACAGCGCCTTCCCGTAAGGAGAGTGCCGGATTGGGCACAATCGCTTCCGGGTCCAATCCGGCCTTGGCGCCCAATCCGTCGCAGGCCGGGCAGGCACCCATCGGCGCATTGAAAGAAAAGCTGGCCGGCGTGAACTCCGGGTAGTGGATCCCGCAGCGGTGGCAGGCGGCTTTTTCGCTGAACAGCAGGCCTTCGGATGGCACAGGGGGATCCTTGGGTGTATCGGGAAAAACCAC
The DNA here is from genome assembly GCF_022968795.1 of Desulfatitalea alkaliphila. Lineage (GTDB taxonomy): Bacteria > Desulfobacterota > Desulfobacteria > Desulfobacterales > Desulfosarcinaceae > Desulfatitalea > Desulfatitalea alkaliphila. The sequence goes on along the minus strand of NZ_JALJRB010000008.1, from coordinate 46,336 downwards.
CCGGGCGATGCCGCCGGAGAGCGACAAGGCCAACTCCAGAGAGTCGGCCAAACGGTTGTGCATGTCCCCTTTGACCACCAGACGGTCCACCACCACTTCAACGGTGTGCGGCCGATTCTTCGCCAGCCGGCCGACGGCCTCGATTTCGGTGATCTTCCCGTCGATGCGCACCCGGGCGAAACCGTCCCTTCGCAGACGTTGAAGGACCTTCTGGTGATCCCCCTTTTGCGCGCTCACCACCGGCGACAAAAGCACCAGGCGCGTTCCGACCGGCCGGGAGACCACGGCATCGACCATCTGGTCGATGCTCTGGGCGATGATGGGTTGACCGCACTGGTGACAGTGGGGGGTGCCGATGCGGGCGTAAAGCAGACGCAGATAATCGTAAATTTCCGTCACCGTGCCGACGGTGGAACGGGGGTTGTGTCCGGAGGTGCGCTGTTCGATGGCGATGGCCGGCGACAAGCCCTCGATCAGATCCAGATCCGGTTTCTCCATGCGCTCCAGGAATTGGCGCGCATAGGTGGAAAGGGATTCCACATAGCGCCGCTGGCCTTCGGCATACAGGGTGTCGAAGGCCAGGGTCGATTTGCCCGAACCGGAAATGCCTGTGATCACCACCAGCCGATGGTGGGGAATGTCCAGGTCGATGTTCTTCAGGTTGTGCTGCCGGGCGCCACGAATACGGATCATATGCATAACCATGGTTTAGATATGAATGTTCCAGCTTGCCTCATCGGTAATCGAAATCGGTATCGCTATCGAAATCGAACGAAAAAATTAGGCCGGCGTGAACTGAACCGATCCCGATCCCGATTTCGATTTCGATGCCGCATCCGAGTGGGGCACGTTCACGGTAACGAGCGATATGTACAGCGTCCTTCATATCTTTCGCAACGAGGGATGTAAATATGTTTGCGGCTATCTACAAAACCCGGGTTGTGGCTTTCCCCATTACCAATCGAAATCGCTATCGCTATCGAAATCGAACGAAAAAATTAGGCAAGCGTGAACAGAATCGATTTCGATCCCAATCCCGACAAACGCTGCATACGGCGACGGCGACCGCCAATGGTAACGACCCATCGGCCTTCCGCACCTCGGCCCTGTTGCAGGAATCATGCGCAAATTTGACAGGTCGGCGCTATCGAGAAGACAAATGAATGGAATTTCAAATTAAAATTTTTATTCCGATCAGGAAAAAAGCAGCCCTATTGACGTCCGGCCGATGATGACCGGGTGTTTTGAAAAACGTCGAAAATGAAAGAAAATAGATGAAAATAGGAGTTTGGGATTTCGTCCCGCATTGTTGATAACTACGGATCTCTTTAAAATACTTATGGAAATTTATCCTGTTACAATGCATCTGTTTTCCGGGTCTTGGCTTGTCAAATAAAAATTTAATTAGTGAAAACGATACATTATGATTCTATCAGGAAATGTTAGGATTGTGTTGGAAGAATTAGCGCATTCCGGTTTGACACCCCGGGGGCCCTGCTCTATTAATCCCCCATGCTTTTCATTCATCATATTTTTTTCCGCTAATCCGGCATTTTCGATCAATAGTTTTTAATCCCTTACGATTTGCTTGGCTTTCGGCAGCGGCCAGGACTTTTGTTCAATCAACCAGCAACGGCATAGGTTTTACGCAATGATTTGTGGGCATGGTGATATGAAGCAACTCTGGCAAGGCATTAAAAATTCGTTGGGCGATCAAATTCCCGGGCATGCCTTTCGCATGTGGATCGATCCGCTGGAAGCGCTCCAAAGCGATGCGCCGCACAACGGTTCGGCCGATGATTCGGTGATGCGCCTGCAATGTCCCAACCTGTTTTTCCAAAAGCGGGTCAAGGAGCATTTCAGCCACCTGATTCTCAATGAGCTGCAGCGTTTGGCCGGACAATCAATGAAATTGGAGTTGGTGATCGGCAACGGCAAGCCGGCCAAGCGAAGGGAGATGCCCGCGGCCGAGCAGTTGCCCTTGCCCAACATGACCATACAGCCCCATTGCGGCCGGATGTTGCGTCGGGACTACACCTTCGATCATTTCGTGGTGGGCCGCAACAACGAATTCGCCTACTCCGCCGCGCTTTCCGTCGCCGCCCGCAAAAGCCATCAGCAGCAAAGCCTCTTTTTGCTATCCAAAACCGGCATGGGCAAGAGCCATCTCTCCCAAGCCATCGGTCATCAGATAATGAACACCTTTCCGACCGAGCGGGTGTACTACATGACCGCGGAAGACTTTACCAGCGAGATGGTATCCTCTTATAAAACCAACTCGGTTTCGCTTTTCAAAGAGAAGTACAACAATGGATGCGATGTGCTGCTGCTCGAGGATATTCACTACCTGAGCGGTAAGGAGCGCACCCAGATCGAGTTGGCGCACACCCTCGATTCCCTGCTCAACGAGAACAAACGCATTATCTTCTCCAGTTGCTGTTCTCCGACGGAGATTCCCAAGATCAGCGAAAATCTGCGATCACGGCTGACATCCGGCTTGATCTCCAACATCGAGCCGCCTGACTATCGGGTGCGATTGCGGATTTTGAAGCAATACGCCAGGGCCAACAGCTGGCGGATTCCCGTTGAAGTCCTCGAATACCTGGCCTGCGAACTGACCAACGACGTGCGCCAACTCAAAAGCGGTTTGGTCGGGGTTTCCACCCGGGCTTCCTTGCTGGGCAGCGCCATCGACCTTAAATTGGCGGCGGGTGTGATCGAAAACATGGTGCAAAAATCCCGCCAGGTGACCATCGACGCCATCAAGCAGCTGGTCTGCAAATACTACAACATCACCCCCAAGGATTTGGTGTCTCCCTCGCGCAAACAGGGCATCGTGCGGCCCCGCCAGGTTGCCATGTATCTGGCTCGGCACTACACCGACCAACCCCTGCAAGCTATCGGCAAATGCTTCAATCGCTATCACGCCACCGCACTGCATGCCATCGGCACGGTGGAAAAAGGCATTCGCTTAGGCAGCCCCATAAAAGGACAGGTGGACTACCTTCAGGAGAAACTGGAAAGCGGTGACTTTTAATCCGTTGCGCATCGGAAGAAGGTCAATCGCCCCTCTGAAGAAACGCAAAAGGCGGACCAATCGGTTTGATCCACCTTCAAGAATATGCCTCTCGCCAAACAAAAGCGGTTGCCGCATCGGCAACCGCTGATCTTATTCACCATGTCCGCCCCGGATACGGCGGCATCCCGAACTTGCGCATGGGCCGGAGGTGTTTGCGCCGCCGCGTGATCCGCCGTGAATGACGACCGCGAGTACTACTGAATCGTGAAAGTCACATGCTCCGCGGTGGCCATCTCATCCAACACCTCCATGCGGACGGCGTAATCCTGCTCGATGGCGCAGCGCAAGCGCAGCACGCAATGCTTGGCGCAAAGCGGATTGGTCTTGCTGAAATCGCCGAAGCAATCCAGGTGGTCCAGCAGAAAGGAAATGGTGCTTTGTTGATGCTTCATGGTCAACTGTCCTCATTATGCAAAAGGGTCACCAACGCCGGATGAAGATGGGGATTGGCGGCCAAAATTTCGGGATGACGAATATGATACGGGCCATTGCTGAAATCGGACACCCGGGCGCCGGCTTCGGCGGCGATCAACATGCCCGCCGCCGTGTCCCATGGCTTGAGATGTTCTTCCCAGAAGCCATCGAAACGACCGCAGGCCACATAGCACAGATCCAGGGCCGCGGACCCCAGGCGGCGCACGCCCTGGGCCGCGGCGAGGCAACGGGCGAAACGGGCCATGGGGCGGATGGTGTCGCCGGTGGCCACGGTGTAGGGAAAACCGGTCACCAGCAAACTGTCGCGTACCTGTGCAGTTTCGGATACACGGATGGGCTGGTCGTTCAAGCGGGCCCCTTCACCCCGGATGGCGGTGAACAGTTCGCCGCTGATCGGATGAAAAACGATACCCACTTCGACCTGATCATCGCGGGCATAGGCGATGGAAACGGCGAAGATGGGCAGCCGGTGGGCAAAATTGGTGGTGCCGTCCAACGGGTCGATGATCCACTGATCCCTGCGGTTGTCACCGGAGGCGCCGCTCTCTTCGGCCAGAACGCCATGATCGGGAAAGGTTTCGCGGAGGGTTTCGACAATCATCTTTTCCGAAGCCAGATCGGCCTCTGTCACCAGATCGATGGTGCCCTTCTTGTTGATCTTGAATTCGCCGACGAAATAGTCGTTGAGAATCCGTCCGGCTCGGTAGGCGGCCCGGATGCCGATGCGCTGCAGGGTTTGCGTATCCATAAGGGGGTCACAATAGCCGCCTTTGCGGCCATCTGTCAAGGTACAATCGGGTCCTGGGGCAACGCTTCGATAATATGGGCCATCCGCTCGATCAAGGGTGTCAGCGAGGCCTGGTCGCGGGCGCAGATGGGCACGCCGTCCAGTTTTTGCGCCAGCTGCGCCACGCTGTCGGCCGGCAGTAGATCCATCTTGTTCAGGGCGCGTACCTGGGCAATGCGATTCAGCGAAAGTTCTTCGAGGATCTTTTCCACGGCGCGGATCTGTTCCCCATGACGGGGATTGGCCAGGTCGATGACATGCAACAGAAGATCGGCCCCCTCCAAGGCTTCCAAGGTGGCGCGAAAGGCCACCACCAGATCCTTGGGCAGGTCGCGGATGAAGCCCACCGTGTCGGTGATGATCACCTCCATGTCGCGGGGAAAGCGCAAACGCCGACTGGAAGGGTCCAGGGTGGCGAAAAGGCGGCTTTCGGCCAGGACCCGGCTTTGGGTCAAGGTGTTGAGCAAGGTCGATTTGCCGGCATTGGTGTAACCGATGATGGAGATCACCGGCACCCCTTTCTGCTCCCGTCGGCGCCGCTGTTGGCGACGGTGTTTCTGAACATTCAAAAGGGCCTTTTCCAGGTTGTTGATGCGATCGCGCACCCTCCGCCGATTGATCTCCAACTTGGTCTCGCCCGGCCCGCGGCCGCCGATGCCGCCGGTGAGCCGCGACATGGCCGTGTTCTTGGTGACCAGGCGCGGCAGTAAATATTTAAGCTGGGCCAGCTCCACTTGCAGCTTGCCCTCCTTGCTGCTGGCCCTTTGGGCGAAGATATCCAGAATCAACTGGGTGCGGTCGATCACCTTCAATTCGATCTGGTCGGTGATGGTCTTGATCTGGGAGGGGTTGAGGTTCTGGTCGAAGATGATCAGGCTGACACCCGACTGCAGGGCCCGGATGGCGAGCTCCTTGAGCTTGCCGCTGCCCATGAGGGTGCGTGGGTCGATCTGCTTGCGCAACTGCAGCACCGTGTCCTGCACTTCGATGTCCGCCGAGCGGCACAGTTCGGTAAGCTCGGCCAGGGAGTCCAACGCGATTTTGCGGGGTGCGGTGGTGACGCTGACCAGCAGCGCCCGTTCGCTGCCGGCTGCTGCCGCGGACCGCGCCTGCAATTGCCCCATCTCCCGCTCCAGGGCCAGTACCAGGTCCTGGCACCCGATGTCCAGATCGTGGGGCTGTAGGCGCTCCCGAACCTGGTAGGGCATTTGGGGCGGCTCGGCGCCCGGAAGAATATGGGCCCAGTGAACGGACAAGGGTTGCCCGGCCGCGCCGATGGCGATGGTCGCCATCAGGTCCAGACGCAACAATGCCAGGTCGGTCAGATCGTCCGGGTCCAGCGGTTCGTCCTTGATGTGGGTGTGCACGCAACGCACCCCGCGCAAGCGCCCTGGAAAGGCGCGGTACTCGGCCAGTTCGGGAATGAAAATTTGTTGTGCATCCCCCACCAGCACATAGGCGATGCGCCCGGCACGGTCGATCAGCACGGCGATCTGGCGCTGAATATCATAAGAAAGGGCGGCCATCTCGCGGGCCATATCGGGAGTGACCAGCAGGGCGGGGGGTATGCGGCGGCGGTAGAGGTTTTCCAGACGGCGCAGGGGGGCGGCCTTGAGCCCCTTGGTGTTGCCCCACACCTTTTTCATGCCGGGTTCTCGAAGCGGGTGTAAGTGCCCAGGAAGGTCAGGGGCACCACGCCGGTGGGCCCGTTGCGCTGCTTGGCCAAAATGATCTCGGCGGTTCCGCGGTTGGGGTTGTTTTCTTCTTTGTTGTACACTTCATCACGGTAGATGAAGGCCACCACATCGGCGTCCTGCTCCAGGGCACCGGATTCGCGCAAATCGGACAGCTGCGGCCGCTTGTCGCTGCGTTCTTCCAGCCGGCGATTGAGCTGGGAGAGGGCCAGCACCGGCACATTCAACTCCTTGGCCAACAGCTTGAGGGCGCGGGAGATTTCGGAAATCTCCAGGTCGCGCCGCTCGGTTCCCGGCGCGCCGCGCATCAACTGCAGATAGTCGACGATCACCAATCCCAGATCCTTGTCCATCTTGAGCCGGCGCGATTTGGTGCGGATGGAGGTGGCGGAGATGTCCGGCGAGTCGTCGATGAAGATGGGCGCCTCGGACAACACCCCGGCCGCCTCGGTGATGCGGCTCCAATCCTCGGGATTGAGAAAACCGCTGCGCAACCGGCCCGCGTCCACCCGGGCCTCGGCGCACAGCATGCGCATGGAGAGCTGCTCCTTGGACATTTCCAATGAGAAAACGGCCACCGGCACATTGCCGTCCAGGGCCGCATTGCGGGCCAGGTTCAATGCCAGGGCGGTCTTGCCCATACTGGGGCGGGCCGCCAGAATGATCAGGTCGGAACCCTGCAAACCCGACGTCATGTGGTCCAGGCGAGTGAACCCCGTGGGGATGCCGGTCACCAAGGCACGGTTGCCCTGGCGCTCCTCCAGGGCGTCGATGTTCAGCTCGATGATCTTGCTCAGTGGATGAAAAGCGGCGCGGTGTTTGTTTTCGGAGATCTCGAAAACCGCCGCTTCGGCGAAATCGAGCACCTGATCCAGATCGCCCGCATCCTCGTAACAGTGCTGGGTGATTTCGTTCGCCTTGGTGATCAGGCGGCGCAGGGAGGCCTTGTCGCGCACGATACGCGCATAGTGGCTAACATTGACCGCCGACGGCACCGTATCCACCAACCGGGCCAGATAGGCCGCCCCGCCGACGGCTTCCAACTCCCCCCGATCACGCAGGGTGTTGGCCATGGTGATCAGGTCCACCGGCTCGCTTTTACGGAACAGCTCCTCCACCGCCTTGAAAATCTTCTGGTGGGCGGTACGGTAGAAGTCGTCCGCTCGCAGTATTTCGACCACATCCACCAGGGTGCTGTTGTCCAGCAGTACGGTGCTCAGGATCGACTCTTCCGCTTCGACACTCTGGGGCGGAAGCTTTTGCAGGGAGGGATCTTTGGGGAAGGTTTCGGGATTCCGTGCCATATTCACGCCGGCTTGCAAGAGAAGCGCCGGGGGCGCCACGGTTTGTGCCGCACGGCGCCCCCGGCTATTGAAACTGCAATTACTCGGGCACCACGTGCACCGTGATCTCCGGCTCCACTTCCTTGTATACCCGGATGGGCACCTGGAAGGTACCGATGGTCTTGATGGGCTCCTTGAGCAGCACCATCCGTTTTTCCACTTGGATCTCCTTCCTGGCCAAGGCATCGACGATGTCGCGCACCGTCACCGAGCCGTAGAGGCGATCCTCTTGATGGACCTTGGCCGGCACCTCGCACTCCACGCCGCTGAGTCGCTCGGCCATCTGCTCGGCCAGTTCCTTCTCCTTGGCGATCTGCAAATCGAACTTGGCCTTCTCCTGCGCCAGGATCTTGCGATACTGGGGCGTGGCCGGAACGGCCTTGTCCTGGGGCAACAGATAGTTGCGGGCGTAACCGGGCGCCACATTCACTTCGGTGCCGATGATACCCAGGGAATCAATGGTTTCTTTCAATATTACTTTCATGCACAACCTCCAATGCCGCGCGGGCGGCAGGTCTCCGGCCGGGTCCGGTCTCGCCGGGGGGCGTCGGCCGGTACTGCCGAGGCCCGTAAGTTTCCCCCTGTCGGCGGGAAAGGCGGATTCTAGTCCAGGGTGCCCACAAACGGCAGCAGCGCGATGGCGCGGGCGCGTTTGATGGCCAACGTCAAGGTGCGCTGATGGGTCGCGCACGTGCCGGTGATGCGCCGCGGAATGATCTTACCCCGTTCGGTGATGAAATACCTGAGGGTGCGGGCGTCCTTGTAATCGATGATGATCTTGCTGTCCGCGCAAAAACGGCACACCTTGCGCCGATGAAAAACCCTGCGTTTTCTTCTTGCCGGTGGTCTGCGAGTATTTGTCGTGGCCATGAACTGCTCCTTTTAGCTCTCCGGGGTGGTTTCCTTGACTTCGGTTTCCGGGGTGGGGGCGGCACTGTCGGTCGCCGCTGCCGTTTCAGCCGGTTGTTCGGCCGGGGTCGTCGCGGTGTCCGTGGTCGCGGCATCCGTCGTGGCTTCCGCTGTGGTCTCCGCGGTCGGTGCCTGCTGCTCCGCCACAGCCGCCTTGGCCGCCGCGATGTCGGCCTGGATCTTCTCCACATCGGCATCGGCATCCAACTGCACCGTCAGATACTTCATCACCCGGTCATCGATGCGGGAAAACCGCTCCAGCTCGTCCACCACCTTGGCAGTGCCGCAGTAGTCCAAGCGGGCATAAAAACCGCGCGGCTTTTTCTTTACATCATAAGCCAGCTTGCGGACGCCCCAAAGATCTTCCTCGATCAGAACACCTTCTTGTTGCGGGATGATCTCTTTGAACCGGTCGAGCAGGGAGACGCGATCCTCTTCCGGAAGGTCGGGATCGACAATGAAAATAGTTTCGTACCGTCGCATGTTGCCTCCTCATGGATAATTGAGCCCCGGCACGCAGCCGGAGCAAGGATGGGCACTATCATCAATTTTTAAACAGCAACCCCTACCACCATGTCCGATTAAATGTCAAGCCCGGATCAAGCCCGGATCAAAAATAGCCCGGCAGGACGCAGCAACCCCCCCCGTAGGGGCACGGCATGCCGTGCCCACCGCGACCGCAATGCGCAACCCCCGGGCACGGCATGCCGTGCCCCTACGCCGCGGGCTTGAATTTGGGCAGCGTAATCGTGTCGTCCACCGCCTCCCACACTACCGTGACCCGCATGCCGCAGCGCACCGCTTCAGGCGGGCACTGGATGATGTTGGTCAGCAGGTGGGGCCCTTCATCCAGGGCCACGATGGCCACCGTATAGGGCAGATCGGCTGCAAATGCCGGGTGGAAGGCCTGGTGATAGACGGCGAAGGTGTAGATCCGTCCCAATCCTTTGGATGCCAAAAAGTCATGCGCCTTGGAAAGGCAAGCAGGGCAGAGATCGGCCGGCGGCCATCGGACATGCCCGCAGTCGCGGCACTGCTGGAACTTGAGCAGGTGCCCACGGCAGCCCTCCCAGAAGCCGCTGTTGTCCCCATTGATCCTCGGCAAAGGTTTTTCGTAGGCCATGGTTACGCCCTCCTCAACAGGATACACGCGTGGCTTTGCAAGATCCCACCGTTATCGCTGCACATGATGATTTGCGGTGTTTTGTTCCCCGTTGCGGGGCCCAGCTGCCGCTCGCCGCAGCGTCCCATCAACTGCATGGCCCCCTCGCTGACGGGCGTCAAGCCCATATAGTAGGCTTCCGAGAGCTGCCCCCCCGAGGTGTTGACCGGCATGCGGCCGCCGGGCGCGATCGTCCCGCCCTGGAACCAATCACGCCCTTCGCCGGGTTTGAAAAACCCATAATCCTGCAGGGTGATCTCCACGGTGTAGGTAAAGCAGTCGTAAATCTGGCAGGCATCCACCGCATCGAGGGTGATGCCGGCCATGGCGAGGGCCTCTGCACCGGCCTTCTTGGCCCCGGTGGGTCCGTCCATCCAATCGGACTGTTCAATGGCCGTCGAGGGATTGTGCTGGCCCATGCCCATGATCACGGCCGGGGGTTGTTTCAAGTCCCGCGCCCGCTCCAGGGAGGTGACGATCAGGGCGCGGCCGCCGTCGTTCATCAGGCACATGTCCGGCAGGCGGAACGGTTCGACAACCCAGTCGGCATTGTCATAATCCGCCGCCGTCATGGTTTTGCGGTACATTTTGGCAATCGGGTTCAGATTGGCCCACTTGCGTTGACCCACGGCGATCTCTTGCCAGGTTTCGGGCCCCGAGCCGAACGTCGCCATCGCCCGCCGGGCCGCCAGGGCGTAACCGCCGACCGCCCCGAAATGGCCGAAGGGGGCACCATCCCTGGCCAGATCGAACAGCATCTGCTGCATGCTGTCGCTGGAAGAGGCATTGTGGCCGTAAGAGATCAATACATAATGACACATTCCGGATTCGAGCGCGCCAACTGCGTGCTGTAGGTGATTCCGCGATCAATTGGCATCCTGGCTCATGTAGTTCGGCGTGATGCCCAGATGCTGCGCGATCAATTGAGGGGTCAGGTCGATCTCATTGGATGCCGCCGGAAAGTGGCGGTAGCTGATCAGCCCGTCCACATCGGCAGGGTTCAAACCGGCATCCGCGATGGCGTTGGCCGATGCCTCCAAATGAAAGCTGAGCGATGTCCTGTCGGGAATCCGGCCCTGGGGTGTGTAACCTATGCCGACGATGGCGTATTTGTCCTTGAGCGATGAACGCATGATCGAGCCTCCTTTATACCGTGAGGGCGTGGCGCCGGGGATGCCCTTGACGTCCCCGGCGGCGCCGAAGCCGGGGATGCCGGAGAGAAGCGGCTGTTTGACCTTCATCCGCGCATCAGGTTTTCCCGGATCATGGCACGGCCTTGTCCGCGGCCGACGCACATGGTGGCCAAACCCTAACGGGCACTGTTTTTCATCGGTCGCTCGCCTTCGCTATAAAGAATTGCTGTTCGCCTTCATCATACATCTCACAACCCGAATCCCCATCCAATGAAGCGAAAACACACACCCTGCCAAGGTGCCGTGGGAGGCAATCGTCTTGCGATCTTCATGCTGCGAACTTGTCCCCGGTTGACTGAACTGGTAGACTCATAGATCATTTTGACGCAATAACAAATTTCCGTCAAAGAGAAACGCGGTTATGCACAAAACCCAAGTTGGGGCTTGCCCCGTTGGAAATCGAAATCGCTACCGGGATCGCTATCGAAATCGAAGCGAAACGAGGCGCAAAACGGACCTGAATCGATCCCGATCCCGATTTCGATTTCGATGCTGCTTTTGCCCGCTTCTCATCTTACTTGGGCTTTCTGCATAACCGCAAAGAGAAATGAGAGGGCGAAATGAACGAACGTTTTTGGCAAGCGCATTACGATTACAATGTGCCAACCACCATCCGCTACCCTCGGATCGCCTTGCCGGAGTTGTTACAGATCCCGGCCAACACCCTTCCGGACAAGCAGGCCATAAACTACGAGGGCGCCGCCATCACTTTCCAGGCGTATCGTCGCACCATATTGCGCATGGCCAATGCGCTGGCGGCCATGGGTGTGGAAAAGGGCGACCGCGTGGGCATCCAGCTGCCCAATTGCCCTCAGTTTCTGATTGCATATTACGCCGCCCTTTCCCTGGGCGCCGTCGTGGTCAACCTGAACCCCGCCTACGCTCTGGAGGAGCTCACCAAAATCGCCTCCGACACGGGCCTCTGCACCCTGTTCACCCTGGATGAAACCGCCCCCCGCATCCGGGATTTGTGCAGCCGGGTACCCATACCCCATGTCATCCTCACCGGGCGCTATGAGTTCGCCAAGCGCAAAGCGGCCGTGTCCACCAACAGTGCCCGGCTGGATTGGCATCTCTTTGCATCCCTGTTGGAAGGCGGTGACGATGAACGCAGGCCGCGGATCGAAGTCGACACCGAGGACCCAGCCGTCATCCAGTTCACCGGAGGCACCACCGGAATTCCCAAGGGGGCCGTACTGACCCACGCCAATATCCTCGCGGCCGTGATGCAGACCTCGCCGCGAATGTTTCCCATCATGCAGTTCATTCCACCCGAGCGACGGACGGCGCTGATTATCATCCCCCTTTACCATGTCTACGGCAACCTGATCGCCAACTGGTCCCTGTTCAACGCCGTGACACTGATCCTGGTGCCCCGCTTCGACCCCGATGAGGTGATCGACCTGCTTCTGGAAGTGGAAGAGGTGACCTATTTTCCAGCCGTACCCACCATGCTCACCGCCCTGATCAACCATCCGCGCATCGGCGAGATCGATTTGGGCCGCAAAATACATGTGGTCAATTCCGGTGCGGCCCCTTGTCCGGTGGAGCTGCTCGAGCGGCTGCGCGACATGGGTGTTTTTATAACGGAAGCCTGGGGCATGACCGAAACCGCGAGCATGGGGGCGTTCAATCCCATCCTCGGCAAAAAGAAACCCGGCAGCATCGGCGTGCCCGCCCCGGATAACGATATCCGCATCGTGGACACTGTCGACGGCACCACCGAAGTGCCCCGGGGACAGCCGGGAGAACTGCTCATCAAGGGGCCGTCGGTGATGAAGGGGTATTGGAACAACCCCGAGGAAACGGCGCGTCAACTGGTGGACGGCTGGCTCCACACGGGTGACATCGTCGTCCAGGACGAGGACGGTTTTCTCTTCATCGTGGATCGCAAAAAAGACATGATCATCGCCGGCGGTTTCAACATCTACCCGCGGGAGGTGGACGAGGTGCTCTACAGCCATCCCAAGGTCAAAGACGCCGTCACCGTGGGCATACCGGATGCCTATCGCGGCGAAACGGTCCAGGCCTTTATCGTCCCCAAGGAAGGGCAAACGATTTCGGCCGAGGAGATCATCGCTTTCTGCAAAGAGAAGATGGCCCCCTACAAGGTGCCGCGGCAGATTGAGTTTCGGGACGCGCTTCCCCAGTCCACCGCGGGCAAGATTCTCCGGCGGGTGCTCAGGGATGAGGCACTCAACAAGCACGGACAGGATTGATGGCGAACCGTTCGCGCCCTTTCATCAACAGCAGGGCGTGTGAAGTGGCATCCGGCAACGGTCAATTCAACTGCCAAATGGAAAAATTCAAGACGGCGGCATAGCTCACCCAAAGCCAGTAAGGGACCAGGAGGTAAGCCGCGCGCCGGTCGACCTGGAAAAACAGGATGCCCGTGACGCCGATCATACCCCACAAAAGGACGATCTCCACAAAGGCCAGCCCCGGGTTTTTCAGCCCGAAGAACAGAACCGACCACAAGGCATTGAATGCCAGGTGGACCCCATAGACCACAAGCGCCTTACCGGCCAACGGATGGCGCCCCCGCCGCCGCCAGATCCAAAAGGATGCGATGCCCATGAGGCTGTAGAGCGACAGCCAAACCGGCCCGAAAAGCCACCCTGGCGGCGTGAAGACGGGTTTGACCAGTTGGGCATACCAGGTCGGGATGGCCGGTGTCGTGAACAGGGAGCCGATCAGACCGGCGCATTGGGCGATGAGGATGGCGATGATGAGTTGCAGGACTTTCATTTTCAATCAGGCACGTTGGTGGTTTCTAAGAAGCGATTGAACACATTGTGCCATAAAGCGTTCCACAAAAAAAGAAAAGGGTTACAGTGCGACGCCTGTAACCCTTCTTTTCTCTAATTTGGTGGGCCGTGATGGAATCGAACCATCAACCTACTGATTAAGAGTCAGGTGCTCTGCCTAATTGAGCTAACGGCCCAGTGAAACACCGGGGGCTTGGTACCAAATCACCAACCGCTTGTCAAACGGTTTTCCGACCCCATCCAAATACGATACACCTCAGAATCGCTCCCGCTCCTTTTCCCGCCGCGCTCGGCGCCGGTCTTTTTTCCAGGATGCTTCATCGCGCCGGGTGCGTTCGTTGCGATCCGGATCGCCCTTGCCGGCCAGGGCGGATATGTCCGGAAAAAAACTGCCTGGTGTTTTCGGTCGTGGCGATGGTTCCACGGCCGCCTTGGCCGGTGGCACCTTGGGCAAGGGCGGCCCGGTGAAGGCGCCCACCGGGATCCCGTCGGCGAGAAACAATGCATCGCCATAACAGTGGAACACCACGCCGGCAGTCCGGGCCTCGGCAACTTGCACCGTCAGCACCACCGGTTCATTGTCCCAGCGCCGGCCGATGCGCTCGGCCTGCCGGGCATCCGTCGTCAGCATGACATGGGATCCGCCGATCGGGCCTATGCCGTTGGCATGCACCGCCGGATAGGCCCGTCGCCGCACCGTCGTGTACAGCAGTTTGGGCAGATCTTGTGCCATCGCCATTTTTGGCAAATGGGCACGGTCGGTGGCGCGCACCTGCGCCTCATGAATCTCGATGGGGGGCGGCTGTTCGGTCAGCACCACCATCTGCAGGTCCCCCTGGCGCACATGACGCCATTCCGGATCACCCTGCAATCCTTGCAGCAGCGTCTTGATCTTGACAAATCCCTCGGCATCCGGCACCAGCCCGAAGGCATCCGGCCGGCGCCCCAGCGCGTACCCCAAAAATTTTGCCAACTTACGCAACTCGTTCGGAGACATCGCCATTGCACACCACCCACCTGAATCCATTGTCACAGGCATCACTCAACCTGATTCCCCCATATGATTCCCGGGCGATAAAGTCAACCAAGGCGCGCGCGCCGCGAGGCTGCAAAATTTTGCACTATTTTGTGTTGACAACGGTGGGAGAAGGGGTTAAAAACCCATTTTTCGTCCGACGGGGCCGTTAACTCAGTCGGTAGAGTATCTGCCTTTTAAGCAGAGAGTCGTTGGTTCGAGTCCAACACGGCCCACCAGCTCACTGCTAGGACGAAACAAAAGGACACGCAGTTTCGTCCCCATCGTCTAGCCCGGTCCAGGACACCGGCCTTTCACGCCGGCGACAGGGGTTCAAATCCCCTTGGGGACGCCAATTATATCGGGGGTTGCATAATGCAACCCCCTTTCGTTTTGGTGCTGGATGCAAAGGTTGGTGCAAAGGGGGCCCAACCTCCTATCCGGTTGCGATATGTACGTTCAGTGGAAACGGGATTATTTCAGCTTCGCGTTTCAAACCTTCCACCAGGGCTTCCTTTACAAAATTTTATCCCGGAGCACGCAAATACCGATCCGTTGAGAATAATATCAGACGCAAAAACAACAGATTGTTTGGTGGGGCGGCAAATCCATGATTGCGTATTTTTCAGATCAAGGACATAATTGGCGGGCAACTTCAACCCGTTTCGTTTATAGAGGTAATAGATGGCATTGATAAAAATTGATGAAAGCAAGTGCAAGAAAGATGGGTTATGCGTCATGGACTGTCCGGCCGGCATTATCAAACAGGCGGACAAGGAGAGTGTGCCAGTGATGATTTCTCAGGGGGATAAAAGCTGCCTGCGGTGCGGGCATTGTGTAGCGGTGTGTCCCCATGGCGCCCTGGATCATGACAATGTACCCCTGGCGAACAGCCCGGAAATTGAAAAAGAGTTGGTATTGGATACCGCCCGGGCCAACCAGTTCCTAAGGACCAGGCGATCGATCCGGAGGTATAAGGATGAGCCGGTGGCTCGCGAGACGATACAGGCCCTGATCGACACGGCGCGCTATGCCCCCACCGGTGGCAATTCGCAGCTGCTGGCCTGGACGGTTCATACGGATAAGGCCGAATTAAAAGAAATATCGGATCTGACGGTGCAGTGGATGAAAATGATGCTGACATCGGAGACCGCCAAGAAGCTGCCGCCTTATTTTGCCAGAATTGTGGCAGCTTATGATGCCGGTATCAATTCCATCACCCGGGATGCGCCTTGTCTGATTGTGGCTTCCGCCCCTGGCTATTATGACAATGGCATGGTGGATCTGTCCATTGCCTTGTCTTACTTTGAATTGATTGCCACTGCCAAAGGACTCGGGACGTTATGGCTCGGGTTGATTACCCGGGCTTTGAAATTTTCCGAACCGCTCAAAGCATTGGTGGGTCTGCCCGAGAACCATACGCACTTTTATGCCATGGTGCTGGGGCATCCCAAATTCAAATACTACCGCCTGCCGGAGAGAAAAGCGGCCCGTATTTTCTGGAAATAGGCAATAAAAAAGGGGCGCCCGGGGATGTGAACTCCACCGGATCTTTCTTAAGGGTCAGGTCGGGGATGGATGGATTCTGCGGTCATACTGCTTCGGCGATGTCGTACTTTACCTGATCGCACAGGTTGCAATGCAGCTGTCCAGGACAGTCAATGGCCGGGGACGGTTTGTGCTTCCGGCCGTATCAGCTTTGGTAAGAGCACGTCATCCGGTTCCCCGCAAAACAGTTGAACCGAGGGCAGTCGATAACACGGCATTCTATCTTTTTTAGCTTACAGGTCAGGGTGTCAGCGGCTCGTTCTTTTTGGCCTCCTTGAGCAGTTGGTTGGCAATGATCAATTTCTGAATCTCGGTAGTGCCTTCGTAAACGCGCAGGGGGCGGATCTCGCGGTAGAGGCGCTCTACCGTCGCACCTTTAACTACACCCATGCCGCCGTGGATCTGGACGGCCTGGTCGATGCAGCGGAAGGCGGCTTCGGTAGCATACATTTTGGCGATAGACGAATGCAAGGTGGCGCTAGGATCGGCGCGGTCTTTTTTGATCGCCGCCAAGTATACCAGGCTGCGAGCGGCCTGGATCTCTGTGACCATATCGGCCAACTTGAAACCAGTGGATTGATAATCGACGATGGGCCTTCCGAACTGAACGCGTTTGCGGGCATAGCGCATGCTTTCGTCCAGGGCGGTTTGGGCCATGCCCACCGCTGCAGCACCCACCGACATGCGCATCAAGTCCAGGGTTTGCATGGCCAGCTTAAACCCAGCACCCGGTGGTCCTAACAAGTTTTCCTTTGGGACGTGCAAATCCTTGATTTCAAATTCTACAATGTCGTGGCTGGCCATCAGTTCGATTCGCCAATCGACATTCCATCCAGTCATGTCTTTTTCGACAATGAATGCTGAAAGCGCCATTGGGTTTTCCGAGGTGGGTGTCCGGGCAAAAAGTACGCCCATGTCGGCCGAATAGCCGTTTGAGATAAATCGCTTGCGCCCATTGATCACATAGTGGTCCCCCGCATCTCGTGCTTCGGTTTGCAGAGCGGACACATCCGAGCCTGCTTCTGGTTCGGTAAGGCAAAAAGTGGAAAGTCGCCTGCCTGCCGCCAGTTCTGGTAAATAGCGCGCTTTCTGTGATTCGCTGCCGGCCAGCACAATTGGGTATCCCCCGAGTCCCTGCATAGCAAACGTGGTATCCGCTGGTGCATAGATTCCGGCGATGGTTTCCCGGACCAGGCAAATCCGAACGGCACTCAAACCCGTGCCGCCATAGGCTTTGGGAAATAGTGGCCCGTAGATGTCTGAATCGGCCAGAGAAGCACGCAGTGCCTCAGGAACGTCGTTGACGTCGCCAAGCTGCTTGGCCAAAGGTGCCAAAACGGACCGGGCATATTGCAAACAGCGTTCTTTGAACTCTTGATCTTCTAAAGGAAGTAGTGTGAACATAGTCGTCTCCTACGTGAATTCAACCGAAGGGGTTTTGATCGCCGCTCTTAAAGTGATTTGGCCACTGTAATCGACTGAGCATTGAGCTTCTTGGCGGCCCGCATCTCAAAAACCAACAGGAAAATTAACAACACCATGCCCGCCGCTGTCACCCTCAGGCTAGGCGAAAAAACGAGAATGGAGCTGGCAAAAAACAGGACGCGCACGATCCAACCAACATTTCGTTTGAAATATCCCTGTGCGGCGATTGCCAGCGCGAAAATTCCGATGGCCGCGATTATGAATACGAAGATAATTTGCAATAGATTGCCATGAAGCAGCAATGCAGGGTTGTAGACAAAAAGGTACGGCAGCGTGTAAAGTACTATGCCGAAGCGGACCGCTTCCAACCCGGTTTTCATTGGAGGTGCACCGGCGATGGCCGCCGCCGTGAAAGCCGTGGTGCAAATGGGTGGAGTGATCAGAGACAGGGCACAAAAGTAGAAAATAAACATGTGGGCTGCCAAAGGCGTGACACCCATTTGGACCAGCACCGGCACTTCGAGGGCCGCCAATACCAAATATGAAACAACCGGCGGAAGTCCCATCCCCAAAATGATTGAAATCACCATGATCCAGAACAATGTGAAAAACAGGCTCTGGCCCGCCAGGAAGGCGATGATCTCATTGAGCTTCATTCCCACACCGGTCATTGTCAGGATGCCAAGGATGATTCCGGCGGCGGCACAGGGCACGGTGATCCAGATCATCCGCACGGCGCCGTCATAAAGGGCGCCGATAATTTTGGATAAATTCAATGACCGGGTGAAAATTGAAATGATCCACAGCGACAACAAAGAATAGGCGCAGGCATACATGGCCGAGTAGCGCATGGCCATGAGCACGACCAGGATCACAACCGGGACCATAAATACAAGCCCTTTTTTGACGGCCGGCAGAAATGGGGGTATAAGTTGTTTCTCTATTCCCTTGAACCCTTTGTAGCCGGCATACAGATCGACCATCAGATAGAGACCATAGTAATGGAAAAACGCCGGTAAAGTGGCTGCCAACGCTACATCCCAGTAACTCATGCCTGCCATTTGGGCCATGATGAAGGCCACGGCGCCCATGATCGGCGGTGTTTTGTAACCGCCGGAAGAGGCCACGGCTTCAACAGCGCCGGCAACGTAGCTTTCCATACCGGATTTTTTCATCATGGGAATGGTAACCGATCCGGTGGTGGCCACATTGGCCGCAGAACTGCCTGAGAGCATACCCATAAAGCCGCTGGAAAAAATGGAGGCCTTGGCCGGTCCTCCTCTTCGACCCCCGGCCAAGGCGGTGGCGATATTCAAAAAAACATCCGATGCGCCGCCTTTTTCGATGAAAGCCCCGAAAACGACAAAGACAATGACCAATGTGGCGCTGACGCCGATAGGGATGCCATAAATACCTTCGGTCCCTGCGAAAACCTGAACGACGATACGTTCCAGACTATAACCTCTGTGGGCGAGAAAACCTGGAAAGTAGGCACCGAAATAGGCATACACCATGAATAAGAGAACTATGATGGAAAGGAAAATGCCTACAGTTCTTCTGGTGAGCTCAAGGATGATGACGATGGCCGCAACCCCAAGAAAAATTTCCATGTTGGTAAGAAACGGGGAAACATACAGCGCCTGCCAATTAAAGGCCAGGTAGAGATTGGCGGCTATGAACAGCCCGGCGAACAACATGTTGATGGTAAGATCGATTTTCGGGAAACGTTGGGCGAACGGGTATCGATACAAGAAAAGCGCGATTATGAAGACCATGGTCAGATGAAACGTTCTTTGAATCATGGTCGGGAAAGTACCGAAAAAAGCGGTATAGAGCGACACTACGGAAAGGATCACCGCGCATACCATCAAGAAATGATCGATTGCCTTTTTTTTAGGAACTTCCATTCGCCCCCCCTTGAAGAATATGGCTGTCGCGTAGCCCCGGATGTTAAATGGCAACGCCGTGTTCAGCATAATACTTGGCGGCACCGGGATGCACGGGGATGGGCATGCCGTCATAAACTTTTTGTGGTTTGGTATCCTTGAACACCGCCGAGGCGCTTGTTATGAAACCAAGATTATCCATGATCGCCTTGGTGGCCTTGTACATGAACTCGTCCTCCAAATAGGCCCCGCAGCACATGGTGTAGGCCAGCATGGCATATTCCACTGGCTCCTTTTGTCCGCGGTAGGTGTTGGCCGGGAGGTAATCAAAATAGAGTGCACCTTCCTTGGATTGGATTGCGGCTTTGGCCGATTCTTCGATGGGGATGAAATTTAAGCGGGTCGATTCGGCCATTCGTGTGAAGCCAGGGACTCCTGCTCCCATGAAGTAGGAGCAAGCATCGATATGACCGTCGATCAATTTCTGGATGGCATCGTCGAATTGAATCTGCTCCGAACGGTAATCCCTGCCGGGGAGCAGGCCATGAGCCGGAAAAATGATTTCGTCGTTATTGATTTGGGTCATTGAACCGGGTGTGCTGGTGGCGATGGTCATCCCTTTGAGATCGCTGATCTTTTTGGCCCCGGTGGCGCTGCGGGCAACGATGGTGAATATGCCCGGGTAGGCGGCAAACCAGCCCAGGACGTCTTGTGTTGCTTCAAACGGATCCATTCCGTTGTACCCCTTGCGCAGGAAATCCGCAGTGGTCCATCCCAACTCCATTTCTCGCCGGTGAATCCGCATGATGTTTTCTCTGGAAGCGCCGGCTGTGGTCACCCCGGTGACATGATAGCCTGGAACATTGTCGTTGATCACCTTTGACATTGCTACCGCAAGTGGATACCAAGCGCCGGAGGCGCTGGCAGAGCCGAAGGTGTATTGCTGGATCCGTTGGGCCAAGACCTTGCCGGGAAGGCAGTGCAGCAGGCTTGCGGCGGCGACGCCGGCGGTTGTGAGTTTGAGAAATTCTCTCCTGTTGAAACCTTCCCTCCGAATCACTTCAATCCGACCGCTGTTATCGTTCTTTTTCATGGAGTGACGCTCCTTTCCGATTGCTAACGCCTGGGTTTATGGTTGCCGGGTGTTTCAGGGTATGCAAGAGTATTATGCGGATCTATTTTTCCTTTGATTGTCGGGTCAACACACTGAAAAAACCGTTTTCATACAATTGCAATGGGTCTTATGGGCGAGCCTGCGCCTCCCCGAATTTTCAAAGGAAGCGCGATGAACAAAAAGTCGATGATCCCATTGGACGAAAGTTCTTCTAAATTGAGCATTTCCATGATCTGGATGCCGTTTTCCTTCAAGAGAATAACATGACACGGAAGATGGTGTGGGGGTACCTTTTCGAATGCGGTAGTGTCGCTGCCAACAAAGCCTGCTTGGCAGGATGCCAAAAAACGTGCGCCTGATTCTACGACGCCCGGCACGCCCTCCTTTATGGACAGGTATTTTTTGCGGTCCTCCCAATATCGGATCCATCCGGTGCGAATGAGCACCACATCCCCCCGCTGAATCCGCACCTTCTTGCGGCTGCACGCATCCTGCAGTTCTTTTTGGCCAATGGCGAAATCGTTTGGCAAAACCTCCATGTCGAGAAGATCAGGGATGTCCAGCAATATGCCGCGTCGCACCACGGGAGCGGTTTCCTCGATGCTCCAGCGCTGCAGGCCGTTTTGGTAGCTTTGCAAATCGGAGATATCAAGGTCGTTATAGACGCGGTTGTTGCAGGCAACATGGCCCACGGCATCCAGATGGGTGCCTGTGTGGCCACCCATCATGAAAAGATCATTCAAAAAGCTGATCTCTTGATCGCCCATTGTGATATCACCATGCTTTTTCAAAAGCACGTAACCAAAGGGCGGTTGATTGGGATGATGCGGCATGCCCGGGTAGATGGGTTGGCCCAAGTCGAAAACGCGGCTATTATTCAACAAGGTTTCTATATAATCCTTCATTATTGTGTCTCCTTTGATAATCTTCGAACTATGCTTTCAGCAAATCGGACATTTCAGGTTTTGGGCAGCATGTTTTTCATGATTTTTCCGGTATGATTTTTGGGGAGATCTTCCAGAAAGCTGATTTCGGGGACTTTGTAACCTGCCAATTGTGTCCTGCAAAATTCTTGAAGATCCGCTTCGTTGACGCTTGTTCCTGATCGAACCGCTACATATGCCTTTGGAATCTCGCCTTTTTCAGGGTGAGGCAGGCCGATGACCGCCACTTCAAGTACGTCCGGGTGTTTATAGAAAATCTCTTCGATTTCTCTTGGATAAATGTTGTAGCCCATGGTGATAATAAGATCGTTTTCGCGTCCCACGATGAAATAATACCCGTCTTCATCCTTGTAGGCATGATCGCCGGTGTGCATCCATCCGTTAAAAATTTTCTTCTCGGTCAGTTGTGGCAGATGCCAATAACCTTGACAGACATTGGGTCCACGGAAAACAAGTTCGCCGACCTCTCCGGGTGCAAGGTGCCTGCCTTCGGTGTCGACGACCTTGACCTCCACGCCGGACACCGCAATCCCGATAGATCCCTGCTTGCGAACGCCATAGACCGGGTTGGCGGTGACCAACCCGGTAGATTCGGTCAAGCCATATACTTCAAGGACATCTATGTTGAATTGCTTTTCAAGTTTGGTTAGGGCCTCCACCGAAAGAGACGCACCCCCGGACAACATCATTCGCAGCGAGCGCAAGTCGTATTGATCTTTTGAATGGGCTGATAGCAGGTAATGGAACATGGTAGGGACACCCGGGTACCAAGTGACCCCGTGCCTCACTACAGCTGCAAACACATCCTCGCTTTTGAAGCGCTCCATCACCACCACAGTGCCACCAGAGCTCAGGCTTCCAAAGACAGGGCTTGCGTTTGCAAACACATGCACCAAGGGAAGGGCGGCGATGGTGACGTCGTTTTCCCGCAAGCCATAGCTTTGGGCGACATTGGGGCCCGAAAAAGTAAGGTTTTTATGGGTGATCTTGACCCCTTTAGGTTTTCCCGTGGTCCCCGAGGTATAGAATATGATTGCCGGTGCCTCCGGGTCGGAATGTTCCTGTTTTACCGTTTTTAATGGTCCAATATGCCCTTCGAAGACATCTTCAATCGTTTGGGCGCCTCTTTTGACCAGAACCTGTTTCATTTCGGTCAGGTTCGGAATGATTTGCGCCAACTGATCGTGGTGATCTGCGGTGGTTACAAGGAATGAAGCCCCGGCATCGTTGATGATGTATTCGATTTCGGCCGGAGAATAGAGGGTGTTGATCGGAACGGTGGCGCCGCCGGCTTTAGCGATGGCAATATAGGCGAGAATGACATCTGAGTGGTTGGGATGCAAAAGGGCGACACGATCATTCTTTTTGAGTCCTATCGCCCTGAAACCCCAGGCAAGCCTGTTGGTGATCTCCTCCAGCTGTTTGTAACTAATTTCGCGATCTGATCCAAAGTCTTTCAAGAAAACCCGGTCGGTGTACTTTTGGGCCTTATCTTTTACAAACGTTGCAAGGTCTTTAGCCATGTTACCCTCTGCCATGGCGGCTAAATGATCGTTCTGCCTCCATCCACGAAAATGGTCTGGCCGGTGATGAATCTTGCGGCCTCCGATGCCAGGAAAAGCACCGGTCCGATGATGTCCGCAGGACCGCCTATCTGTTTAATTGGGGTCAAAGCAAGGATGGTGCGGTGAATTTCCGGGTCGCTGATCCGATCAGTGGTCATGGGTGTTGCAAAGTAACCTGGTGCTACTGCGTTCACATTGATCTTGTGCTGTGCCAGTTCTTCTGCAAACGCCTTGGTGAGCATGATGACGGCTGCCTTGGTACCGGCATAAACCGAATTTGGAATACCGGGTCGCAGAAGTACCCCCGCCGATGAAGATATATTGACGATCCTTCCGCCGCCTTGAGCGATCATTGCCTTGGCAACGACCTGGCTGGTGAAATAGACCCCCCTGAAATTGACGCCGCTAACAGCATCGAAATCGGCCGGTGTTATTTCCAGCATGGGTTTGTGCACATTGATGCCGGCGTTGTTGATCAAACAGTCGATGCGACCGAAGTGTTCCACCACTTCCTGCACCATGCGTTGAATTGCATCGACATCGCTTACATCTGCCTCGATGGGTAATGCGGCGCTTCCTCCCCGCTCGCCAATTTCCTGGGCTGTCGCCCGGCTGCCTTCCAGGCTTCGCGAAACAACGGCCACACGCGCGCCGGCATCGGCAAGCCCCAGAGCAATCCACTTGCCGATGCCGCGCGATGCGCCTGTCACCATGGCAACCTGGCCGTTCAATCGCATGTCAGGAAGATGAATTTCCTCCATGGTTGTTTCCTCTGTAAGTATGCCTGCAGCTTAACCAATTGGAAAAATGGCGTTTGCAGGTGGGTCGTTGACAAGAAACTTGACGAGAATCTGTTTGGCCCTTTGGATGTGATTCTCCATGGCCTTGCCGGCTTTCGGGGCATCTTTATCGGCAATCGAAGCAATAATTTCGTCATGATCATCAGCGTAATCGCCGAAAGCTGTCACCATCAAACTGGTGTAACGATATCGTGTGATTCTGGTACGGATTTCCTCCACGACCCAGTTCATTTTGGCATTGCCACACTTTTCCCGGAACATTCGGTGGAATTCAATATTCAAGGGAATCCATGCCTCCACCGAGGCGCCACTTTTTTGCAGAGAGCGTTTAAGCATATCGTTGATCGACTTGAGACGATCGATATCGCCCTGCGATAAATTCGGCGTGGCCCATTGGACTGCCTTGCCCTCCATTACAGCCAATAAATTGTAATAATCCTCGACCTCTTTTGCTGACGGCTCCTTAACGGTTGCGCCCTGATTGGGCACATGAGTGACAAAACCTTGTTGTTCGAGAAGGCCGAGGGCTTCGCGGATGGATCCGCGTGAGCACCCGAAATGTTTGGCCAGCGGAATTTCCTTGAGGTGTTCGTTCGGCGTCAGAGAGCCAAAAACGATTGCCTGCCGAAGTTCCCGGCAAACTCTCTCCCTGAGTGGCAGTCGACTATTTTTCTCCATGGGTGTTTTTTGATCCTTGAATAATTGTCCGACAATATTGTCCAACAATAAAACCAATGACAGGGTCTTTGTCAAGCACAAATATGGACGTTCAGATTCTGAGATACCGCAGAAGGATCAGTATGGAGGAAATAGTGATGCCCCCAGATGAAAAAATGAAAATCGGTCAATTCAGAAGCACGCTCACCGAATGTGGGTGAGGTCGTTGATTTTACAACCGGGAAGTGGCAAATTGAAGAATGTACGGACATCGCCGCGATGCAGGGCGATCGGATCGAGATCCGGGGGCTTTGCGCGTTTAATGTCAAGGTGCTCAAGCAGCGCGGATCTATTCAAACGGGTAGGAGATCGCAAACATGAATCAAACTCCGACTCACGAAGAGCTCATTCAACGCATCCGATCCCTTGAAAATGAATGTGCCGAGCTTCGCCGCAGAGTTCTCCAAATGTCCGATAGCGACAATAAATTCCGCGCCTTTTTCGATAACAATCTGGATGGGCTGTTGATCACAAAACCGGATGGCGCGATTTTGGAGGCCAACCCCGCTGCCTGCGCAATGTTTGGATATCGCTTGGAAGAGCTGCTTCGCTTGGGCAGAGAGGCCATCGTCGATCCGGATGATCCCAGACTTGCGCCCGCCTTGCGGCAAAGGGCTGAAAACAGATATTTTTCCGGGGAGCTCAACTTCAAACGCAAGGATGGCACCATCGTGCCGGTGGAGATCACATCGGTTGTTTTCAACACCAAGGCGGGCGACGAACGGGCCAGCATTATCGTAAGGGACATCTCGGAGCGCAAGCTCGCTCAAGAGCGGCATGATCGGCAGGAGTACCTGAACCAGCTGCTGCTCGACTCAATTCCTTGTATCGCAATTCTTTTGCGCCCCGAAACCAGGGAAATTGTCGCAATGAACAAAGCGGCCAAAGAGGCCGGTTGCGAATACAGCCATACCTGTTACGAGACTTGGCCCAAGTTCAAGGAGCCCTGTCCCTGGTGCTTGGCTCCCGCCGCATGGGCCGACGGCAAGGCCCACCACCTGGAGTTCGAGGGGTTGTCGGCGGCCTGGGAGGCGCACTGGGTGCCGGTCTCCGATGACCTGTATCTGCATTATGCCTTTGATGTCACCGATCGCAAGGTTGCCCAAAAGGAGATCGAGAAGCAACGGTACTTGCTGCAATCCATGGAAAAAATATCCAGGGTCGGCGGCTGGGAATATGAGCTGTCCACTCAGAAAGTATCATGGACCGATGGCACCTATGCCATTCATGGTCTTGCCAAGGGTGAATTCAACCCCGTCGATCCTGACCGCAACATCCAACTGTATCATCCCGAGGATCAAAAGATCATTTCTGAGGCCTTCAGGCGTGCGGTGGAGAAGGGCGAGCCCTATGATCTGGAACTGCGTTTGTGCTCCGAAAACCGTGCCGTCCAATGGGTGCGCACCATTGGACGGCCCGAGATGCATGAGGGCCGGGTGGTTCGCGTCCTGGGCAATATCATTGACATCACCGCACGCATCAAGGCGGAGGAGGAGCGGGCAGGGATGCAGGGGCAACTGCTCCAAGCGCAAAAGTTGGAGTCGGTGGGCCGTTTGGCCGGGGGCGTGGCCCACGATTACAACAACATGCTCAGCGTGATCGCAGGTTACACTGAGCTGGCCCTGGAGAGGGCCGCTCCCGACAGCGAACTGCACGCCGATTTGAAGGAGGTCCAGGCGGCGGCCAAGCGCTCCATCGATATCACCCGGCAATTGCTGGCCTTTGCCCGCAAGCAGACCATCGACCCGCAGGTGGTGGATCTCAATGAGCTGGTGGAAAGCATGCTTCGGATGCTGCGGCGGCTGATCGGCGAGGAGGTCGAGCTGGTCTGGTATCCCGGCAAGCACCTGTGGGCCGTTGAAATGGACCCGGCCCAGGTGGACCAGATCCTGGCCAATCTGTGCGTCAATGCCCGCGATGCCATCGACGGGGTGGGCAGGGTGACCATCGAGACCGGCAACGCGGTCTGCGATGATGCCTGGTGTAACGCCAATGCAGGCAGCCGACCCGGTGAGTTTGTGGTCCTGACCGTGTCCGACGACGGTTGCGGGATGGATAAAGAGACCTTGGGACGGATCTTCGAGCCGTTTTTCACTACCAAAGGCGTCGCCGAGGGCACCGGGCTCGGTCTGGCCACAATCTACGGTATTGTCCAACAAAACGAGGGATTCATCAATGTACATAGCGCGCCGGGGCAAGGGACCACCTTCAAGATCCACCTGCCGCGGCACGCCGCCGACCCGGCACCCATCGAAATGGAAACCGAGCTGCAGCCGCCGGTGGGTCACGGCGAATCGGTTCTAGTGGTAGAGGATGAGCCGGCCATCATGAAGATGACCCAGGCGCTGCTACAACGGTTGGGCTACCGAGTGTTTGCTGTCGGCTCGCCGAGCCAGGCGCTGCAGTTGGCCAAAACGCACACCGATGACATCGATCTGCTGGTGACCGATGTGGTGATGCCCGAGATGAACGGTCGCGATCTGGCCCATCAAATGCATTCCCTCTATCCGAACCTGAAGACTTTGTACATGTCAGGCTACACGGCCGATGTGATCGCTCAGAGAGGCGTGCTGGAAAAGGGTGTGAATTTCATTCAAAAGCCTTTTTCCATCAAGGAGTTAAGCTTTCAGGTGAGAGCAACATTGGACCAGAAATAGCCGAATAAAATCAATCAGGAGTGGTCTATGAGTACTGATATTGCAAAAGAGGAGTTGCTCCAAAAAGTACAAAAGCTCAAGGCGAAATCCTTTATCGAAGATGGACTATTGGACCAAGTGTGCGAAGTCATACAAGAATCATCCCTTCGCGAAAAAGAATTGCGTGCAATCATGAATGGATCGAAGGCAGTACTTGACCAGAAAGGGTTTGCAGAGTCGGCACGATCCATTTTCGACCACTGTAAAGATTTGATTGGAGCTACCTCCGGTTATGTTGCCCTGCTAAATGAAACCGGGGAAGAAAATGAGGTTCTCTTTCTGGAAGCAGGAGGGCATTCTTGTAATGTCGATCCAGATTTGCCAATGCCGATTCAAGGATTGCGAGCGGAAGCTTATCATACCAATAAGGCGGTTTATCACAATCATTTTATGAACAGCGAATGGGTCCATTTAATGCCCAAAGGCCATATGATATTAAGAAATGTGATGTTTGCACCCCTTGTGCTGAAAGGGAAAACGGTCGGGATCATTGGTCTTGCCAATAAGGATGGCGACTTTAATGATAACGATGCAAAAATGGCGACCGGATTTGGCGAATTGGCAGCGATCGCTTTACAGAACAGTAGAAACCTGGATGATAGAATACAGGCTGAAAAACAGCGTGAAAAAACAATCGGCGATTTGAAGCAAGCCCTGGCTGAAGTTAAAAAGTTGAGCGGTTTGCTGCCCATATGCAGCCACTGCAAGAATGTTCGCGATGACAAGGGGTATTGGAATCGAATTGAAACCTATATCCATAAGCATTCGGAAGCTGAATTCAGCCATAGTGTTTGCCCGGATTGCGCCAAGGAATATTATCCCGATATTGATATCTATGACGATTGATTCACCGCAACAATACATTTCCGCAAAGGGAAGGGGGTGAATCTGATGTATGCTGCGGCTGCATCAGCAGCCGCGACGCTTTGTCAGCAATAATATTTCCAGACACGAAAGGAGTAGCAAATGAAAAAAGTTGCGATTATCGGATGCGGCGCCTACATGGACAGTGGATACGGATGCGCCGGTGAATGGCGCTGTCTTAAGGCGGCAGCCATGGGAGAGGGCAAGTTTGACGAGCCGGTGGCGGTGGTGGCGTTTGTAAAATGCGAGTGTCCGGGCCGCAGTGTCGCGCCCAACACCGGCGTGGCCATCAAAATGTCCCAGGTCAAGCCCGACGCGATCTATCTGAGTTCCTGCATGGCCAATGCCAAACCAGCATGCCCCTACACATCCGCCGAGGAGATGGCCACCATCATCGGCGAAAAAACCGGCGTACCCGTTTTTCTGGGCACCCATGACTATCACTAGGTGCGGTTTCGCGGGCCCTGAAGATCCGACTTCCAAGTCGATCTTTATGATTCATGCCGGCCCACATCCATCGATATGGGCCGGTCCAGGCCGCTTCCCGTCCGCACGGTTGAAGCGGTAAAAGGTCCGCGTGTCTTTGAATTTCCACGCGGCAAGGAGGCTTCCATGAAAAAAGGTGAAAAATTGGTTGTCGTCGGTTGCAGCGGCGCGGGCGGTCCAGCCGCCATGCTGGCCAAGAAATTGATGCCCGAGGTCGATGTCACGGTGATCCGCAAGGAACCCAATTTCATCGTCCGATGAGCGCTTCCCCATGTCGTGGCCGGTCTGGCCGCGCCGGAGTCCATTGTGGTGCCGGACAAAAAACTCGAGGAAGCAGGCATCAACGTCACCGTAGGTGAAGTAACGGAGCTGGATACCGCCCAAAAGCAGGCGTTGACGGCCGACGGCCGGCGATTTCCCTATGACAAGCTGTTTCTGGCCACCGGATCGAGCGCATTCATCCCGCCACTCGGCGGCCGGGAGCTCAACGGGGTGTGCGCCCTTCGCGGCCTTGACGACGCCGAACGGATCAAAGCTTTTCTGGCTGAAACAAAGCCCGCCAAGCTGGTCTTTATCGGCGCGGGCTTTATCAGCATGGAAATCGCGTCGCTGTTGGCCACCCAGAACCCCGGCGCCTATGACATCACCGTGGTGGAACAGTGCGATCGACCCCTGCCCCTGATGCTGGATAAAGATATGGCCGGTCCGGTTGCGGAATATCTTGATAAGCAGGGGATTCGCCTGATGACCGACGCAAAGGTGGAACAAATTGTGGGGCAAGACACCCATGTCCGCGGCGTGGCCCTCGATTCCGGAAAGATCATCGACGCGGATATGGTTTTTGTCAATGTGGGGGTCAGACCCAACGTCGCGCTGGCGGAAAAAGCAGGCCTGAAAATGGGCCGGTTCGGGATACAGGTGAATCGGTTCCAGGAAACATCCGACCCGGACATCCTGGCGGGCGGCGATTGTGTCGAAAAGATCAACTTCATCACCGGCAAGATCGACGCCGGATGCCTCAGGGGGCCGGCGGTGATGCAGGGACGCCTGGCGGCAAAGCGCCTCGCCGGATTCGACATCGGCTTTCCCGGCGTGCTCAACGCCGGCGGCTGTCGGATGTTCGACCTTGTGGTCGCCTCCACCGGTCTGACCGAAGAGACCGCCGCCCGGGAAGGGTTCGAAACGATCTGTGCCGCCGTGGATTCTCGCAGCAAGCACGGCATGATCCCCGGCATGCAGCCCTGGCGGATCAAGCTGGTTTTCGACCGGGAAACCAAAAAGCTGATCGGCGGTCAGATCGTCAGCCACGACGTTGCGCCCGCCCGCGAAATCGACGCCGTCAGCGCGTTCATTCTCGGCGGCAAAACCATGGCCGATCTCACCACCTTCACATCGGCCTGCAACCCGGACATCTCCTCCGAGCCGAGCATGGAACCCATCACCATCGCGGCGGAACAGGCTCTGCAGCAATCAGGATGACATCTTGCCAATCCCGGCGCATCCGGTCGATCAGCACCGTTTTGCGCCGGGCCGATCTTCTTGCAAAAGCGCAACTGAAACCATGTATTGGAGCGTGGCAACCACCACTTGGTGACGGTTGCCACGCGAACAGCATTCATCCATAATTGCTTCCTGGCCAGCCCATAGGTCTTTGCGGCTTGCCGCACAATACCAAAGCACCGCTTGCCGACCGGCGTTTCATCGCTGACCTCTGTTCGCCTACAGTGCGGGGAACAGCGACTGCATTTGCGCCCTCATTGCCGGGCTCAATTGCATGCGCAGCTCGGCATTGTACGAACCCGTCGGCATCGGCCGAATGCTCGGGTCCATAAGAACCTCGCCGTCCGAGCGTGTTTCGTTTTGAGTGACGGGATCGACAAGGTAATTGGTCGTGTTGTCCGCTTGATAAATCCCCTCTGTGTTGACAATCTGCTGCGCCGCGACGGCATACTTGCGTGCGGTCCAGGCGGGCGTTCCCTCCTTGGCGGCCGGATCGACATTGGTCGTCATGATGGAAACGGTATAGTCGCTGTTGAGCTTGATATCAAACATGCGCAGCTGCTGCGGAAAATCACGCAGCGACGAGGTTTCCACCTGCCAGAAGCCATTCTCAGGAAAGTTTTCATCAGGCGATTCAAATGCCTTGACGGTATTGAAATGACGATGACCGGCCATCCACATCAGTAAATTGGGATGGCTGTGCAGTTCTTCAAGCAGTTCGACGAGGGTGGCCGCATTTTGCGGTGCATCGGGATTGGTGGAATTATCGAGCCACTCCATAAAGCTACCGGTTTTCTGGACGCAAATCGGCACGTGCGATGCGATGATCATGAGTTGATGCCGTGCATCACCGTCCGCAAGCTCCGCCTTGAGCCATTGCCAGCGGGCTTCGTCCAGATAACCATGCCCATGGATGGCGGTGGATTGGTCGTCTTCCCGTTGGGTGTTGTCCAGGACGATCACCTTGATGGGGATATCTGCTTTCGGCACGAAGCTGTAACAGGCAAAATCGGGATCCTTGCCGGCGGGGACCAGACCGAAGCCGTGACCGGCCGGCTCGGTGGAGGTGTTGAAAAAGGCTTCAACCCATTCCCTTTTGGTCAATGAATAGCGGTCCCGGTCGGCGACAACCCTGGGCGGCCTGCTGAAGTTTTCGACTTGACCGCAATTTATGATCTCCCCGTTCGGGGTGGCGCCATCAAGGACGCCCATATAGTACCTGGTCTCCCCGGGTTGTTTATAGCTGTATATGTCGTTACCCCTGACGAGGAGATTCGACATGGCAATCACTTCGTTGCTGGTGCAGGAATCCCGCAGGCTCGAATCATTGCCCTCTCGGCCGTCCGGTGGGATCGAGCCCATCCAGAAATGATCGTGATTTCCCATGGTTTGATACCAGGGAATCGACGGATGGAGCCCCGCGGCCTTGAAAGGCCGCTGATAATCGATGCGGTCGGCGCCCACCTGCGCACCGGAAGCGGGGTGGATGATCCGGCCGTCGAACACATCGATATACCATCGCAGCTCGTTGTTCTGAGTGCTGTTGCAGGTGTCTCCCAGAGAGATGCCGAAGTCGATGGGATTGCTTTTGTGCAGGGCGTTCACCGTTTGGATCGCCGCGTCGAGCACATGGGTGGTGTACAGCATGACGGGCGAATAGACCGATGTGACGCCGGCCTCGAACCCATATTGATTCAGCGGTTGCAAATAGATCAACTGCGATGGCGATTCTTTATCCGTGATATGGATGTCGGAAATGGCAAAAAATCTCAGCAGGGTCGCAGGATCATTGCTTCTCGGAGGAGCATAGGACGTCCCCATGATGTCGTCGCGTTGTTCGGCAACCAGCGGTGCGCCATAATTCCAGAAACCATAGCCGTTTTGGTCATAGTCTGAAATCCTGCGGAGATCTTCAGGCGCAATCGCGCCCGATGTCATGCCGGGCTCGATGGTCCTCTCAAGCGTCGTTTGAACATCGGTATCAATCGGATAACTCGGGACCTGGGCCGACCGGTTGCCGTGGCCGCCGCACCCAAGCATCCATGTACTGAAAGAAATACATGCAACACCACCGGCGGTCGCTTTTATAAAGTCACGGCGCGATAAGCCGCTGCCCTGCACGGCATCGCCGCTGTGATTCGAAAAGTGGTTTTTCATTCGTCGCTCCTGCTCAATGATTTGTGCCAAAGTGAAAATCCAATTGCAATTCCATGGGCCATATCCGCTCGCATGCGTGCCTTACCCTTCGGCACAAATATCTGCGGTCAATATCGGCCAGTTGGATATTAACTTGAGCACCGGTGATCAGCACCGATGACGATGGCACGCTCACCGACCTTGAATACAGTGAACCGCCAGGTGCGCCAGGTAGTCGTTTGTTGAACCGGAAAAAGCTGTGAAGCCGGGTAGCCGTCGGGAAGGCCATTGTTCAGGGATTGGAGAGATACCTTCGATCACCGCCCATCAGGATCGCCATGTCCATTTTGGATGGATTGACGCCCCGGGCGGGTCATTCTATGAATTCATCATCGCCGCCTTCATCGAGGATTTCATCAATCAGAGCAGTGTCGCAGTCGCTGTCGAAATCGTCATCCACAAACGAAAAAGGCGCGCCATCCCCCCGGTCTTGGTGATGAATGAAGGGGAAGGGGACGATCTCAGCGTCTTTTCCATCTGCGGCACCGGCATTCGGGAAGCGCCGCTTCAAGATCCATAATGTCGCCAGGCCCACCAATATTTCCAACATCGACCAGGATCCTATTTTTGGAGTTTCGGGCTGGAAATAGTATCGGCGGATCCGCATAAAACCTTTATACCCTTTTTAAAAACCCAGTCGGCCATCCCAGTGCATCGCCGATGGCGAACTCATGATAGGGGACGGCAACTGCCCGTCTGGTGAGTGGCGCCCCGCGCTTCGGGGCGCCCGTCCCACATGGGTCACCTTGAACGATTGGTTTGACTATGCGAACTGTTCGCGCAGTATCCGTTTAAGAATTTTGCCCGTGGGTGTGCGCGGGATTTGATCGGTGAAGACCACCTGCTTCGGGGTTTTGTACTTCGCCAGTTTGTCCCGGCACCAGTCGATGAGGTCTTCCTGCGTGAGGCTTTCCCCCTTTTTGAGCACCACGACGGCCTTGACGGCTTCACCCCACTTTGCGTCCGGAATGCCGATCACGCCGATGTCGGCGATGCTCGGGTGGCCGAGCAGGCACCCCTCCACTTCGGCCGGATAGATGTTCTCGCCGCCGGAGATGATCATGTCCTTTTTGCGGTCCAGGATGTACAAAAACCCGTCGGCGTCCATCCTGGCGATATCACCGGTGTGGAGCCACCCGTCGATGATGGTCTGCGCCGTCGCCGTCGGGTTGTTGTAGTAACCCTTCATGAGGTGGGTGGTGCGCATGAGCAACTCGCCGGGCGCGTCGGGGGCGACCTGCTTGCCGTCCAGGTCCACCACCCGGATGTCGGTGTGGAAGAACGGGGGGCCGCAGGAGCCGGCTTTGCGGATCGCCCATTCCCCATCGATGACCGATGCCGGGCCGGTGCATTCGGTCAAGCCGTAGAGTTGGCGCACCTCCATTCCCTTTTCGGCAAAGGCCTCGATCAGGGGCACCGGCACGGGCGCCGCATAGACCAGGGCCAGTTTGATGGTGGACCAATCGAAGGTTTCGAATTGGGGCACCGAGCGCAGGAACATCAGCACCTGGGGCACCGAGCCGAACCAGGAAACATGCTCGGTCTGAATCAGATTGAGAAATTCGGCCGGTTCGAAGGCGCGCTGAAATATCATTGTCGTACCGAAGTGGGCGCACATGGGCACCGGCGCCAGGGCGCCGATATGAAACAGGGGCAGGGGCATCAGCATGCGGGTGCCGACATCGGTAAGCGTGGCCTTGAGGTCCACCGATGTATGATAATAGCCGTTGTGGGTCAATTCAGCCCCTTTGGGCCGGCCGGTGGTGCCGGAGGTGTAGAGGATCGTCAAGGTGTCGTCATCCCCGCCGATGTGCTCGGGTTCGTCGGTCGGGGCGGCTTCCATGAGCGTTTGGTAGGATTGGGCCCAGGCCGGGGGGTCCTCCATGATGCCGATGAAGCGCTTGGCCGGGATCTGGGTGCGGATGGCTTCGGCCACCGGGACGAACTCCTTGCCGAAGATGAGAAGCTGTGTCCCGCAGTCATTGGCGATGTAGGCCACCTCGGGAGGCGCCAGACGATAATTCATGGGCACCATGACCACACCGATTTTTGCCAGTCCGAAGTAGAGTTCCAGATATTCCGGATCGTTCAAGGCCAGCACCGCCACGCGATCGCCCCGATCGACCCCCATGGCGCGCATGGCGTTGGCAACCCGGTTGGCGCGATCGTTCAACTCCCGATAGGAACGCCGCACATCACCCACCACCAGGGCCTCCAGCTTGGGACTCAGCATAGCCCGCTTGTAGAGCAGATAACCGATGTTGATTTTCATGATCCCAGCTCCTTCTGAAAATGGTTGAATCGTTCTGGACCCTACGTACGCTTATGGCACTTCCGATGTCTCCTGTGTCAAAACCCTTCGAGTTTGGCGATGATATCGCTCATGACTTCACTGGCGCCGGCCCCGATGGAGATCAGCCGGGCATCCCGGAAAAACCGCGACACCCGCATTTCGTTCATGAACCCCATGCCGCCGTGCATTTGCAGACAGCCGTCGGCCACCTGGTTCAGGACCCGCCCGCCCATCAATTTGCCCATGGAAATCTCACGGGTGGCGTCCCGGCCGGCCATCTTCAGGCGCACGATGTGATAGGTGAGCTGCCGCAGACACTCGATCTCGCTGAGCCAGTCCACCAGGCGATGGCGCAGGACCTGCTTCGTGATCAGAGGCTTGCCGAAAACGAGGCGCCCTTTGATATAGGTCACGGTTTCGTTGATCATCTCTTCGGCGCCGATGTAGCAGATGGGCAGGGCCGAAAAGCGCTCATGCTGAAACTGCTTCATTTGGTAAATGAACCCTTCGCCTTCCCGGCCGATGAGGTTTTCGGCCGGAATCCGCAGGTCGTCGAAGTAGATCTCGGCCGTATCGCTGCTGCGCATGCCCAGCTTGTCGAGCTTCTTGCTGATCTTGAATCCGGGAAGATCGGTGGGCACCACGAAGAGGCTGAAGGAGTGATACCCCGGCGCATCGCTGGTGCGGGCCAGGAGCGTCAGAAAGTCGGCCTGGGTGCCGTTGGTGATATAGGTCTTCGACCCGTTGAGCACGTAACTGTCGCCGTCCCGTTTGGCGAACGTCTTGATCGCCGCCACATCCGAGCCGGCATCGGGTTCCGTGACGGCGATGGCGCCCACCATTTCCCCGCGGATGGCCGGGCGCAGATATGTCTGCTTCTGATACTCGCTGCCGAACTCCGCAATCGCCGGGGTCGCCATGTTGGTCTGGACGGCGATGGCCATGGGCACGCCGCCGCAGCGCGCGCGGGCGATCTCCTCGAGCATCACCGTCTCGTACCAGTAGTCCAGGCCTTCTCCGCCGTATTTTTCGTCGTAGCGGATGCCCAGGAAGCCGAGTTCGCCCATCTCCTTGAACAGCGCGTGCAGCGGCGCGGCCCCCTTTTCCTCCCATTCATCGATGAAAGGGTTGATGCGCTTGTTCACGAAATCACGCACCGCCGCGCGCACCTGCTCGTGTTCTTTGCTGAAATACAAATTTTGACTCATGCTGTGTCTCCCTTTTGCTGCCGCGTGAGCCGGGTCCCCGGGGCCGGGCCCGGCGTGGGCGGTCCGGCGAAGCACTGGGCCACCGCCATCCATTTGCGGGCCACATCGCCGATGACCACCAGGGCGGTATCGTCCACGTGGCGCCGCTGGATGACCACCAAGCAAAAATCCACGGCCGGGCCGCTGATGCGTTGGGCCGCGGCCGCATCGCCCCAGGTCCAGATTTCGCCCGAGGGCGCGGTCAGTTCCACGCGCACCGGGGTTTCGGGAATTTGCAGACCCCGGTTGCTGAAGCTCCAGCCGAAGGTGACGACGCCCAGATGGGCGATATGGCGCAACCCCGGGCCGGCGGTGCGTTGGACCCCCAGGACATCATGGATATCCTGACCGTGGGCCCAGGTCTCCATGAGCCGGGCGCCGGCGAACGAGCGTGCGCTCATGGTCGGTCCGTACCACGGCAGGCGCGCCTTGGGGCTCAGGCGCGACAGGGCGTCGACCAGTTGCCCGCGCTCCTGGCGCCACCAGGCGAGCAGCTCGCTGGTGGACATGGCCCGCCCCTTGGCCAGGGTGAATGCAACGGCTTCGTCCATGTTCTTGAAGCGTCCCAGGTCCTCGGCCAGGTGTCGCTGGAATGCGGCGGGATCGGTGGCGGACAGGCGGCCTGTATAGTCGAAGTAAGCCAGGTGGCAAATCTCATCCTTGACCGTCCAGTTGCCGCAGGGCGCCAGGGTTTCCCAATCGGCGGGGGCAAGATCGCTCACCAGGGCATCCAGGCGGTTTTGTTCCCCAGCCAGATCGGCGCATATCGATTTCATCATTGCTCCTTGTTGTCCGGAAAGGCCACCAGGATCGAGGCGGGCATCTCCACCATTTTCGCCCTTAGGTATTCCCCCAGGGTCTTGGCTTGGGGATCGCTGCGCACCGACGCCGCCACGCCGTCGCCCAGCAACCCGCGGATGTAGAAATTGAGCGCGAGCAGGTTGGGCAGCGCATATCGGTCGATGGTAAAAGAAGCGCAATCGGGCAGCAGCGCCTTGAGGCGTTCGGTGGTCAGAAAACTTTGCAGGAACGCGTAGGCTTCCGGCGTTTTGCCCCAGATGCCGAGGTTGGCATTACCGCCTTTGTCGCCGGAGCGCGTGGCAAAGGCCCTCCCCAGAGGCGCCCGGACGGTTTTGCCGCCCGGAACCGCCATGATCTCGGGTTCGCCGGGAGACACCGTAAAGGGTTCGCAGACCACGGCGGCCTCGATCACCTCGGCCGGCCGGCCGTCGATGCAGACCGTTTGATGGATGTGGCGGTTTGCAACCAGCGCAGGCCAATGCACCACCGCCGGCGCCCCGTTGGTGGGCGGCGAAGTCAAGGTGAAGCCGGGAATGCCGGCCAGGGCCATCTCCACCACCTTGGCCGAAAAGCCTTTTCCGACCTTGTCCGCATCCGGGTCCATCACCGTGATGCGCAGATAGGCGAAGGCCTCGTCGTTGCTGCGCGGGTCGCTCTTTTCGGAATGCACGAGCTGCACGTCCACCGTCTGGAACCGCTCGCGGCCGCCCAGGCTGTCGAGCAGGGTTCGGCTGACGATCTCGGCCTTGCGGTCGATGTCCAGACCGGTCAGGACAACCGTCATGGTATTCTTGTACCCGCCCAGGGTGTTGATGCAGACCTTGGTGGTCGCAGGGGGCGGTTCGCCCCGCGTGCCCGTGCCGCGCACCCGGTCAGGCCCCTCCTGGATCAGCGAAAGGGTGTCGAAGCGCACTGCCACGTCGGGCGTCAGGTAGGTGGGGGCGTCGATTTCGTAGAGCAACTGGGCGGTCACCGTGCCGACCGACACCAGTCCGCCGGTACCGGGGTGCTTGGTGATGACAAAGCTGCCGTCGGCATGCATCTCGGCGATGGGAAATCCCACATCGTGGTAGGAAGGCACTTCGTGAATAAAGGAATAGTTGCCGCCCGTCGCCTGGGCGCCGCACTCGATGATGTGCCCGGCGGCATAAGCACCGGCCAACGGGTCCCAGTCGGTGCGCCGCCAGCCGAAGCGCCAGGCGCAGGGGCCGGCCACCAGGGCGGCATCGGCCACGCGGCCGCAGACCACAATGTCCGCTTCCTGCGCCAGGGCCGCGGCGATCCCCCAGGCGCCCAGGTAGGCATTGGCCGAAATAGGAACGGCCCCGGCATCGGCCAGGCGGATGCCCTTGTCCATATGCGTGAAAGGTTCACCCGCCTGCTGGAGCTCCGCCAGCCGCGGCATCAAATCGTCCCCTTCGATATAGGCGATCTTGGGCGAAAGCCCGAGCGCCTCAGCGACGGCTCCCAGCGCACGGGCCAGGGCCGCCGGGTTCAGCCCGCCGGCGTTGGAGACCACGCGTATGCCCTTTTCCAGGCATTTTCCCATGACCTCTTCCATCTGTTTGAGAAAGGTGGGGACGTAACCGCCCTCGGCCGATTTGCGTTTCTTCTGCAGCAGGATCGCCATGGTGAGTTCAGCCAGGTAATCCCCGGTGAGCACATCGATGGGGCCGCCTTGAACCATTTCCCTGGCCGCCGACAGGCGGTCGCCGTAAAAGCCGCTGCAATTGGCGATGATCAGTTTTTCAGGATCGCGCATGCTGCCACCCTCCTTGGTTGCGGTGCCCGATGACGGCCCCGTCGCCGATGACGACGTTGCCGATAACACCGGCCGGCGCGCCGACAAAAGTCCCTTCGCCGATGGACGGGGTGTGGCCTGCGAAACGATACAGCATGGCGATCATTCTCCTTTGAATTGCGGGGCGCGTTTTTCCACAAAAGCGCGGATGCCTTCCCGGGCATCCTGCGTCGCGGCCACCACCGCCAGTTGACTGCCCAGGTAACGCACCGCCTCGGTCAGGGGCATCTGCTCGGCGGCGGCAAAGGCCGTCTTGCCCAGCTTGAGGCCGATGGGGCTCTTGGCGGCAAGTTCAGCGAGCACCTGGTCCACCTCGGCGTCCAAATCGGCATCCGGCACGACCCGGGTGACCAGTCCCATCGAAAGGGCTTGGTCGGCTGTGAGGCGCCGGCCCAGCAAGATCATCTCCATGGCCTTTTTGCGCGGAACATTGCGGAAAATCAGCGCCCCGATCATCATGGGAAACAGCCCGACGTTGACCTCGGGGGTGCCGAATTGGGCCGACGCTTTGGCGATCACGATGTCGCAGGCCAGCATGAAACCGGTGCCGCCGGCCAGACAGTGGCCGTTGACCCGCGCCACGGTGGGCTTGGGAAATTCCGCCAGGCGGCTGATGAGCCGGGCATAGCTGTCGAAGCGGTCGCGTCGGCCTGCCGCGTCGTCCTGCATGCCGCTTCCCAGGTCGGCCCCCGAGCAGAAGGCCTTGTCGCCGGCGCCGGTGATGCAGACCGCGCGCACATCGACATCCGCCAGGGCCTGGTCCAGGGCCGCATGGAACAGTGTCACCGCTTCAAGGGTGATGGCGTTGCGCGTGGCGGCCCGATGGATGGTGATGGTGCCCACATGCCGTTCGACGCGGTAGAGCAAATCCTTTTCCGTCATCAACGGTCTCCTTGATCGTTCGCTGCCGCGTCGGCGGCGGGCGCCGCCACACCATCGGCCGCCGGGGGATCGATATCCACCAACACCTGCCCGGGCGCCACCTTCTGCCCTTCTGCCACGTTGATGCGCCTGACCACGCCCGCGAACGGCGCGGTGAGAAGGGTGTCCATCTTCATGGCCGAGACCACCAGCAGCCCTTGCCCTTTTTCTACCGCCCCGCCCTCGGTCACCAGGATTTGGGTCACCACTGCCGGCATGGGCGGTGTAACCGCCTTGGGGCCGTCGGTCGATCTTGCCCGGGGCCGTGTTCCCGCGGCGCGCTCGTCCGCAAGCAGGAAGGTGCGCCCGTCCACCATCACCGATTTGCCCTCAGGGGTCTCGGCCACGAAGGCCAGGGTCTGGCGGCCGTCCACGCTCAGGCGTATCTGGTGTTCGGAAATGCGCTCGAAAGCCACATCGACCCGCCGATCGCCGAAGGTGGCGCTGAACTTGCCGTCGCCCGCCGGTTCCACTGCAAAGGCGATGATATTCTCTTTGTGTCTCAGTCGGACATCCATGCAGACGGTCCTCCGCTTGCCGGTAAAGGTCGATTTTGGTTACAGTCGCCAGTGCTTCAAGGTATGCCAGGGGCCGGGGCGGGTTTCCGCCGCAACGCGCCCGGCCGGGCGCGCCTTGGGTGCCATGGCGTCCGCCGCATGCGCCAGGGCGGCCAGTTCCAGCGCTTGGCCGTCCGGCGCCCACTCGGCCATATGCGTGGCGATGAAATCGGTATAAGTCTTTCCGGACCGGAACGGTGCCGAGGCGAGCACATCCAGCAAAAAGTCGATGGGTGTCCTCACCCCCAGAACAACATACGATTGCAACGCCCGGATCATGCGCCGGATGGCCAGATCGCGGCTTTCCGCGTGGACCACAAGCTTGGACAGGATGGGATCGTACTCCACCGGTACCTCGAAGCCGGCACAAACGCCGCAGTCGTTGCGGACACCCGGTCCGGCCGGTTCCCGCAGATAGGCGATCCGTCCCGGCGAGGGCATGAAATCCCGCTCGGGATCTTCGGCGTAAATGCGGCATTCGATGGCATGCCCCCGGCCGCATACTTCTTCCTGGGTCAATGAGAGCGGCCGGCCGGCGGCGATTTCGATCTGCCGGCGCACCAAATCCAAGCCGGTGATCATCTCCGTGATGGGGTGCTCCACCTGCAGGCGCGTGTTGACTTCCAGGAAGTAAAAGCGGCCTTCCGGGTCCAGGATGAACTCCACCGTGCCCGCGTTCACGTAACCTGCCGCGCGGGCGGCCGCCACCGCCGCCTGCCCCATGGCGGCGCGCAGCACCGGGTACAGTGCCGAACTGGGGGTCTCTTCGATGATCTTCTGATGCCGGCGCTGGATGGAGCATTCCCGTTCCAGGAGGTGGACGGTGTGGCCCCGGCCGTCAGCCAAGATCTGGATCTCCACATGACGGGATCGGGGAAGAAATTTTTCCAAGTAGATGGTGCCGCTGCCGAAAGCGGCGGCGGCTTCCCGGGAGGCGGCCCGGCAGGCTTCCGCCAGGTCCGCCGGGCGCTCGACGATGCGCATGCCTTTGCCGCCCCCGCCGGCCGAAGCCTTGATCAACAATGGAAAACCGGTCTGCGCGGCAGCGGCCGCCCAGGCGGCGGGGTCATCCGCCGCCTCGAGCATGCCGGGGATAATGGGTACCCCGCCCTTGTGCATGATGCGCCGGGCCGTGATTTTGTCGCCCAGTTGCCGGATCACCCGGGCCGGGGGGCCGATGAAGACGATCCCTTCCCGCTCGCAGCGTTCGGCGAAGTCGGCATTTTCGGCCAGAAAACCGTAGCCCGGATGAACGGCATCGGCGCCGGTCTGTCTCACGGCCGCGATGATGCGGTCCATGTTCAGGTAGCTTTGGGACGGCTCGGCGGGTCCGATGGGCACGGCCTCGTCGGCCGAAAGGGCGTGCGGGGCATGCCGGTCGGCCTCGGAATGGACGGCGACCGCGGCGATGCCCATCTCCCGGCAAGTGCGCATGATCCGCACCGCGATCTCGCCGCGGTTGGCAATCAATATTTTCTTGAACATCAGGTTCCCCATGGGTTGGGTTACATACGGAAAATGCCGTAGCCGTGCACATCGCTGCGAATCGGCGCATTGAGCGCCGCGCCGATACTCAACCCCAGCACGTCGCGGGTCTTGGCCGGATCGATGATGCCGTCATCCCAAAGATTGGCGGTGCTGTAATAGGCGTTGCCCTCCTTGAGGGCGGCCGCCACCACCGGCTCGCGGATGGCGGCGGCTTCCGCTTCGCTCATCGGCGGCTGCCCGGCCCGCGCGCGCTGGTCGTTTTGCAGGGTGACGAGCACATCGGCCGCCTGCCGGCCGCCCATCACCCCGATCTGGTGATTGGGCCAGGTCCATAAGAAGCGGGGACCGTAGGCCCGGCCGCACATGGCGTAGTTGCCGGCGCCGAACGAAGCCCCCACCATCACGGTGAACTTGGGAACGGTGGCCGTGGCCACCGCGTTGACCATTTTGTGGCCGTTTTTGGTGATCCCGCCGCGCTCGTAATCCCGTCCGATGATAAAGCCGGTGATGTTTTGCAGGAAGACCAGGGGGATTTGGCGCTTGTCGCACAACTGGATGAAATGGGTGCCCTTCAAGGCGCTTTCCGAAAAAAGGATGCCGTTGTTGCCCAGAATGCCCACCGGGTAGCCGTGGATGTGGGCGAAACCGCAAATCAAGGTCGGCCCGTACATCTGCTTGAATTCGATGAACTCGCTGCCGTCGACGATCCGGGCGATGACTTCCCGGATGTCGTAGGGTTCGGCGATATCCCCCGGAACGATGCCGTAGATCTCCTTGGGGTCGTAGATCGGCGGCCGGGGCTCCCGGAGGGGGGATAGGGCCTTGGGGCTGTCCGGCAGGTTGGCCACCAGTCGGCGCACGATTTCGATGGCATGGGCGTCGTCTTCGGCGAAGTAATCCGATACGCCCGATTCGGCGCAGTGCACCTCCGCGCCGCCCAATTCGTCCGCCGTGACCTCCTCGCCGGTGGCGGCCTTGACCAGCGGCGGGCCGCCCAGGAAGATCGCGCCGTGGCCCTGCACGTGCACCACCTCGTCGCTCATGGCCGGTATATAGGCGCCGCCGGCCGTGCACAAACCCATGACGGCCGTGATTTGGGCAATCCCCATCTTGCTGATGAGCGCCTGATGGTAGAAGACGCGACCACCGTCATCCACATCCGGGAAAATCTCGGACTGCAACGGCAAAAAGGCGCCCGCCGAATCCAGCAGATTCACCATGGGCAGCCGGTTCTCCATGGCAATGACCTGGCTGCGCAGGGTTTTTTTCACGCTCATGGGAAAGGAGGCGCCCCCCTTGATGCTGGGGTCGTTGACCGATAAGAGCACCTCCTTGCCGGAGACCAGGCCGACCCCGATGATCATGCCGGCCTTGTGCACCTTGCCGTCGTACATCCCTTTGGCGGCCAATGGCCCGATTTCGAGAAAGGGCGTGTTGGGGTCCAGCAGCAGCTCGAGCTTTTTAGGGGTCGGCAGCTTTCCCGCTGCCGTCAGCCGTTTCAAATCCTTGTCCGGGCGATCGTTCAACGCCCGGTCCAATTCCGTGTTCAACTCGGCCACCCGGGCCGCCATGGCCTCGTAGTTTTTTCGATAGGCATCCGATTGGGTGTCGATGCGGGACTCGATCACATGCATGGTGTCGCGGCCTCCTTTGAACGCTTGCATTTAAGCGATAGCCTGTGGCGGGATGAACGCAGCCGGTAGTCAGGGCGCCAGGAACGACGGCCCAGCCATCAGAGTAAGTAATTCAAGGTTGATGCCAACCTGCCCGAAGTTGCTTTTGTTTTGAAATCAAAGACATTGGCGGACGGCGCAGCCGGTTGACAGTTCGGCATGTTTCACTTTATGCTTAACATCACTGAAACATGTGAATCATCTGAATCACAGGTGAAACAGCCTCGAGATATCAGGAGCGGCATCCCATGCCTCCAAGCCCGACGGTCCACCCCAACGTCAATCTCAAGCGCATCCTGGACGATCTGAAGGTCAGCTTCTGGCTTACCGATCTCAACTTCATTCTGCT
The DNA here is from genome assembly GCF_022968795.1 of Desulfatitalea alkaliphila. Lineage (GTDB taxonomy): Bacteria > Desulfobacterota > Desulfobacteria > Desulfobacterales > Desulfosarcinaceae > Desulfatitalea > Desulfatitalea alkaliphila. The sequence goes on along the minus strand of NZ_JALJRB010000008.1, from coordinate 3,080 downwards.
GGATGTCAACGACACCTTTCTCGAATTCGCCGGCGCCGACCGCGCCAATCTGATCGGCCGGGACATGCGCACCCTGATCAGCGTCGAAGAAATCCAAATGGTGGAACATTATGCCCGGCTGCTCCGGGAGGGCCACCAGTCGGTCCAGTATGAACTCTACATCTACGGACCGGAGAACAGGGAGAAGATACCGATCCTGTTTCACCAGTCCCTCAACACCGACGAAAACGGACGACCGGCCACCGTCAACGTTATCTTGGTGGACATCAGCGAGCAAAAGCGCATGCGCGACGAACTGGAAAAGGAAAAGCGCATGCTCCAAAGCATCCTTTTCGGCATCCGGGATTGCGTCTCGATCTTCGATGAAAACGGGCGCTACATGTTCGGCAGCCCCGAGAGCGCGGCCCTGCACTGCGGCCGCAAATCGCCGCTGCTGCCCTTGGGCGTCAAGGGGCCGGTGGAGTTGACCCTGACCGTGGACGGCCGATTGCGCCAATTCATCGGCGAGATCCGCCCGATCTACGACGCCCGGGGCCGTTTGTTCGCCCAGGCCGAAACCCTCACCGACATCACCGACAACCTGCGCCTGGCCGAAAAGGAGCGGGAGTTGTTTCACTTCAAACGCCAGCAGCGCCGCAACGCATTGCAGACGGGCATGATCGGCGGCGACCGCAAGATGCAGGGCGTCTTCGAGACCATCGTGCGCTGCGCCGAAGTCGATTCGAGCGTTTTGATCAGCGGCGAAACCGGGGTGGGCAAGGAGGTGGCCGCCCGGGCCATTCACGGCCAGAGCCATCGCAAGAACAAACCCTTCGTGGCCGTCAACTGTGGCGCCCTACCGGAAGCACTGCTCGAGTCGGAACTGTTCGGTCATGTCAAAGGCGCCTTCACCGGCGCCATTTCGGACCGGGCCGGCCTTTTCCGGGAAGCCCGGGAGGGCACGCTTTTTCTGGATGAAATCGGAGAGCTGGACATGAGCATGCAGGTCAAGCTGCTCCGGGTGCTGCAGGAACGCAAGGTGCGCCCTGTCGGCTCGGACCGCTTATATCCAGTGGATGTACGCATCCTTTGCGCCACCAATCAGAATCTTGCGGCCCGCATCCAGCAAGGTAAATTCCGGATGGATTTATACTACCGGGTGGCCGTGATCCCCCTGCACATCCCACCACTGCGGGAAAGAACCGAAGACATCCTGAGACTTGCGGGTCATTTCATCGACAAGCATCAGAAAAACGAGCGCCGGCATTTGAAAACCTTCAGCCTGTCCACCCAACAACTCCTGCTGCGCTACCACTGGCCGGGCAACATTCGCGAGCTCGAGAACGCCATCGAGCACGCCCTCGCCATGAGCCGCGAAAGTGAAATCACCCCGGACTGCCTGCCCTTGCAAATTTCCAGTCCGGAAACAGTTGTGCCGGCCGATGCCTGTGAAACCGACCTCGCCACCACCCTCGACGTGCAAAAAAAACGGCGCGAGCAAGAGTACCGGGCCATCACTGCGGCCATCGCCAAACATGACGGCAACCTGGGCGCCGCCGCCGGGGAGTTGGGCATATCCCGGGTGACATTGTGGCGGAGAAGAAAAAAGTACGATCCGTTACAAGCACCGTCGCGCAGGCAAGGACCTTGAATCGATGATCACGACATCGGCCTTGGTTTTCACGGCCTCATCGATCCTGTCCGGAACAATGGCTTTGGTTTTTTCATTCGGCTGGATCTTGAAACACCACCTCCGGGCCACCCTTCTTGCATCCAGTGTGCGGCACCTTCCCAACTTACCAACGCTGCGTTTTTAATATTCTAAACTCCAGCCCGCAGTGCGATGCGTCCGCGTTATCAAAATGGCTGCGGCTGTCAGCGGCTTTCATATGGATTGTGTATCCCTATCGAAAACTCAAGATTGCAAGGCTCCGGCCGATGACAGATTGAATTACCGCTTCATTGCGCCGGGGTTCAGGTGAATCGGGATGACGGCCATCGTTTAGGAAAAAGGTGCAGGGTGAAAACACCAGCACAATTGACCCCATCCGACAAAGAGGGGTGGTATGCTCCAGGATACAACATTGCATGGAGGCGCCGCACTGCAATAATTTACAGGGGCGTTGATTGAAACGAAAGCGTTGTTGTTGACAAGGGTACAAGACCGACATGGCTGGAGTGGCCGTTGATGCGAGGAATTGATAGGAGGCACAGGTGATGGAACTGCCCAGTTGGCAAGAAGTGACCTTTACCGCGGGATATTTCGGCATCCGATATCCCGCGGTGGTCAGGTGTCCGTCATCCGTTTTCCGGAAGTCCAACAACTGTGGTTGAAGGGCGAGATTTGAGGAGGGATTTGATGGCGATGAAGATCAAGGCCGGGGATAAGGTGCGACATCCGGAGAAGCATGATTGGGGGAGCGGCAAGGTCATGCAGATCACTGCTGATGGAAAGGCGAGAATATTTTTTATTAATGCCGGTGATAGATACTTTCTATTGAGCCATGTGGCTTTTGAAAAAATCGAGGGCGAAGAAGCCAAACATCCGATTCTCGACAGTCCATCCTTTTTTGAGCGAGTCGCCGAGAAAGGGCACAGAAGTCTGCCGGATGCCCGGTCGGACTTTCTTAAAAGTTTTCCGGAAGGATTTGAGGATCCCGTTTATCTCCGGGAGGAACGCGATTACAAGGTCGCTGCCAGGGATCTTTTGTTGGAATTACTCAACGAGAAGGCATACCGGGAACTGCTCGAAGGCGGAAAGTTTGATGAAATCGTGCGCCGGGCGCTTAAGGTGGTCAATAAGACCAACCTGATATTTCCCAATGAGAAGATGGACCTCAAGGATGGTCTGAAAACGGCCGACAACATGCGACTATTTTCCGGGCGTTTGTTTGATCTGCTTTACGGCCGCAGCGAATACTTGAAACGGTTTGAGGGCTTCGCCCAATGTCTGACGGAGGTTGTGGCGGCAAAGTGGACCACCATGACTTACTTTCCCTTTTTGGCTTATCCTGAAAAGCACATGTTCCTTAAGCCGAAAGTCACCCAAAACGCCGCCGCCCTCGCCAAGGCCGAGTTGAATTACAAGCCCGAATTGAATT
>NZ_JALJRB010000079.1 GCF_022968795.1 Desulfatitalea alkaliphila | reverse complement strand
TGAGCTTCAGCGGGAGCGGCCGCTTTTTGGCCGCGATCCGCTGGAAGCTATGGTTAAGTATTAATATTATTGATAATAGTTGCAATTTCGCTTAACAGACTATTGTTGAAATGAGAAGTATTAACTTTAGGATTAACACCCCAGTCTGAGACAGTTACAAGTAAATTTCTTGCCTGCGACGTAGCCATGGTGGAAAAATGAACAAGAGTGCCAATAATTCTATTATTTTTTGTTTCAAATATTCTATTCCATTGATTTGAAAACTGAGCGATAAAGGTCTCAGTAATTTTCCCGACTGAATTAAGAAGATCAACGTCGTTAGCTTTCACCAATAGTTGGTCTCCAGAATGGAGCATTTTTGAAAAATCGATTGCAACCAAGCCTTTGTTACCTGTTTTAATTTTTTTTCCCACTTTTTTGTTTAGTTGCTTATCTAATTGATTTGCGGCTTTTCTAATATTGTTTTCAATATTCTTTTCTGAAGTGACTCTTTTACATTCAATCCAAATTATTTTCTTTTTAAATTCTACGGCTGTATCTGTTGAAGCGCTAAGTATCGTTGATATATCCTTTTCAGGATTATGAAATTTTTGCAGCAACAAGTGCTTCAAAAATGTAATTTCTTGCTTCAGAAGTGTTTGGATTTTCATCTTCTGCGTTAAGGGGTCCGTTTACTCCCTTTTGCAACTTCGCTTCGATAGACGTTAGTTTCTCTATTGGTTCAGCCTTGAAAGCCTTGTATATTTTAATAAACGAATCTATTTCCGATGCTGTGCTCACAAAATCAGGGAATATGCCTTTTGCGACGCTATCTGATGCTGATCTGTAATTATCTCTCCAGTAGTTCATGACTTTGAGGTAGTGCTGTGTTCTCCCAGATGATATTTTCACTCCTATAGTTTTCATCCAAGAAATGGCATTCTCGTAATTCTTGCCAATGGATTCGTATGTGTCAGTTTCTATTTTCATTTTGGACTTAACG
>NZ_JALJRB010000078.1 GCF_022968795.1 Desulfatitalea alkaliphila | reverse complement strand
GCTTGAGCTCACTGGTTTTTGCGGAGCGCAGCGGAGTAAAAATCCAGTGCAGCGATTTGTTATGCTTATTCTTTGTTTGATCGGCCTAAATTACAATCAGAACACAATGTCCGCAGATTTTCTTCAACTGTCTCGCCGCCCTGACTCCACGGTAAAATATGATCAATGTGAAGTTCACAGCCCGGCTTATTTGCAGGCGATGAGCCACACAAAACACACCTAAAATCGTCTCGTTTCATAACACGGAACCTTTGCCTCAAATTGGCTGTCCTATTTGTTCTCTTTTTAGGCTTTAAATTTTTTGATGGAATATCATGAACAAATGGAATTTTTATAGTTTCATTGAGGATATTAGGCTCAATTGTTGCTTCATCATCTTTCTTGTTAACATACTCAATAAAGCGCACAAGAGCAGATCTCCAAGAGCCAAACTTTCTTTCGTAGGAACTTACATTAAGCCTCGATAAGGGAGCCACCATCTCTTGATATTTTGGTTGACGCCCTAAAGTTTGCCAAACATGAAGTATATTTTCAAAATAGTCCTCATCGGTTGAGTTATATAATCTCCCAATTTCCAGCCCTGCCACCACCTTTGCCTTGTTCCACCCACCAAATCTTTTTGAAATGGCAGACGAACCATATTTGCCGTGATCTTCATATTCAGCAATTGTTATTGCATTTTTACCCAACTTTTTCGCTACTCTTTGTATATCTTCAATAAGTTGTATTTCAGGGATTCTGATTTCAGATAAATCTCCACCCCAAGGACGTTTTGACTCTTCAAGTCCAGCAGTTTCCAAAGCCTTAAACCATGATCCAAATCGTTTTTTCTGTGTTTGATACGAATAGTTGCCGTATTCCTGATATTCTTTCAAGGTAACTGATTTCTTGTTAAGCAACGTAGCCACACGAATTAGATCCTGCGTCAGTTCTGAATTTGAAAATTGATTACCTGATTCTGTCAATTCGAACTTCATTGGAAACGTGTCCTTGTGGCA
>NZ_JALJRB010000077.1 GCF_022968795.1 Desulfatitalea alkaliphila | reverse complement strand
AACCCGGCAGTTGCCATTCGCTGCGCCACAGCTTTGCCACCCATCTGCTGGAGGCGGGGTATGACATCCGCACGGTGCAGGAGCTCTTGGGGCACAAGGATGTGTCCACCACCATGATTTATACCCATGTGCTCAATCGCGGCGGCAAGGGGGTACAAAGTCCGGGGGATATGCTGTTTCAATGAAGGGGGATGCGATGCGGATGGGAGATGAGTTGACGGCGAGGCAACGGAGCGTGTTGCAGTTTGTGATCGATTATCACCGGCGGCGCCGGGTGGCGCCTTCGGTGCGGGAGATCGGGCGGGGGGTGGGGTTGCGCTCGCCGGCGGGGGTGCACCGCATTCTGGATCTTTTGAAGGCGCGGGGCTATCTGGCGTCGGAGCCGGACAAGCAGCGCACCTGGCGGTTTGCCGGTCCGTTGGCCGGGCCGGGGCTGCCGGTGCTGGGGGCAATCGCGGCGGGGGCGCCCATCGAGGCGTTGGGCGAGGTGGAGGAGATGGCGGCGGTTTCGCCGCTGCTGTTCGGTGACGAGGCCTGCTTCGGGTTGCGGGTGCGGGGCGATTCCATGGTGGGGGCGCACATTCTGGACGGCGACCTGGCGGTGGTCCGGCCGGGGGTGCGGGTGATGAGCGGGCAGATCGGGGCGGTGCTGGTGGCGGATCTGCTGACCGAGGCGACGTTGAAGATCGTGCGACGCGATGGGACGGCGCTGAGGCTGGCGGCGGCCAATCCGGCCCATGCGGATATGGTGTTCCGGAACCGGGAGCGGCGGCGGGTGACGATCGTGGGCAAGCTGGTGGGAGTGGTGCGGGGGTGGCGATAGGCGGACTTGCGGGGATTTCAGGGCGCCGGGGCGTGCCATGCGTGTTTGCGGGCCGGTGCCGGTGGTTCAGTCCTTCATCCGCTTCATCGCCGTTTTGATCAGGCGTCCGAAGGCGCGGTCCTTTTTCCGTTTGTCCGCGTAGGACATTTCGTAATGTTCCGATTCCTTCTTGAGCTTCAGGTAATTGGCATATCGCCCTTTGTTCAACGC
>NZ_JALJRB010000076.1 GCF_022968795.1 Desulfatitalea alkaliphila | reverse complement strand
CAGTATCTTTTATCCATTCCGTTTTCAGCAAGTGAAAGAAGCTCTCAACGACAGCATTGTCCCAGCAATCCCCCTTTCTGCTCATGCTGCATCTCATACCGTATGATTCAAGCATTTGTTGATAATCGCAGGATGCATACTGACTGCCTCGATCCGAGTGGTGGAGCAGGCCCTTCGGCGGTTTACGCCGGAAATAGGCCATCGCAAGAGCCTCGGTAACCAACTTTGTTTTCATGCGCGAACTCATGGCCCATCCCACTACTTTGCGTGAAAACAAATCGATAACAACTGCCAAGTAAAGCCATCCCTGAATGGTCCACAGGTAGGAGATGTCGGCGCACCAGGCGGCATTGGGACGGTCAACGGAAAACTTGCGATCCAACAGGTTGGGAGCAACAGGCAGATTGTGCTTGCTGTCAGTCGTTTTCTTGAATCTTTTTCGTGACCTGACCGCAACCCCGGCCTTTTTCATCAGGCTGCGTGCACGGTATCGGCCAACATCATGGCCATCATCGCGCAACTCCTTTGACATACGACGTGAACCATAGCTGCCACGCGTGTCGGCGTGAATCCGCCGCACCTTGGTAAGCAAAAGAAAATCAGGGTCCATGATGTATACGCACCCATACTTGAGATACTGGTAAAATCCGCTCCGGCTTACCCGCATCACCTTGCACAATAAGGTGACGGGGAAGGCCTTCTTTTGCTGCCGGATAAAGTCGAATCTCACTTCGACAGGTTGGCAAAGAAGGCCGTGGCCTTTTTTAATATGTCACGCTCCATCTCGAGGCGCTTGACCTCTTTACGAAGCCGATGCAGCTCCTCTTTTTCCGGGGTCATGAAACCTTTGCCGGGAAAGGCCTGGTCGGCCTGTTTTGCTAACTGATCCCTCCAGCGCCTCAAAACGCTGGTGCTGATACCAAGATTGCGGGCCGCCTCTGAAACCTTGTACCCTTGCTCGGTGACCAATTTGACGGCATCAACCTTGAATTCCTTTGTAAATCCCCTGCGGGTCTGGCTCATCGTTCACCTCCAAAAAGTTGGTTGTTTATATACCAGGCTTTTCGGAGTGTCCATTTTCATCGTACCACTT
>NZ_JALJRB010000075.1 GCF_022968795.1 Desulfatitalea alkaliphila | reverse complement strand
GACGATGCGCTTTAGCACCGCGCTTTTGAGGTTGTCGACCATGATCCTTTTGGGCACCGCGCCAAAGTATTCGAAGGCGTTTTGGTGGCAGTCCAAAAAATGCTCCATGGTCTGCGAGACGGTGAACTGCACATACATCATGCGGCTGTAGCACAGCACCATGACAAAAAAGCTCAGCCGGCGCACCGCAGCGCCCACGGCAACGGTGCCGAACGAGCCCCAGTCGACCTGCGCGCACTCGCCCGGGGCAAAGGCCAAGGTCAAAAAGGCGCGCACCTTCGGCGGGCGGACCTTGCGCACGTAGTCCTTGACGATGGTGTAGCCGCCGGTAAAGCCCTGCTGACAGATGCGCTGATGGATCTGCATCGCAGAGTACGGGTGCGCTTCGAGCAGCCGGCCGATCTCGCGCTTGATCGGATCGAGCTTGCCGGCACGTTGCAGACCGGTTCTGGGGGCGAACGCATTGCGCCGCAGCCATTTTCGCACCGTGCGCACATCGACAGCCAGGGCATCGGCGATCTGTGCGGCGTTCAACCCCTCGTTGCGTTTGAGATGCATCATCTTGCAATACATGGGGTAATCGATCATGTGCGGCCCTCCCCGATGCGTTTGAAGACCTGCTCAAGACTTTGCAAGGACCCGGTTTGTCGCGGTGCATCAGCCTCGATGGCCAACACCTGGCAAAGCGGCTTGCGGTAGGCGACCAGACCCAGATCGATCAACTGTTGCCGGTACCGGACAAGGTCGCACTCATCCATGGCCAGGCGCCGGCACAACGTGTGATCGGCATAGTAGCTCAGGCCGCGGGCATCGGCGACGGTGACCAAAAACAGATACAGCGCTGCTGCGCCGTGGGTGCACCGGTCAATGTAGTGCTCGCTGACCAGCCGCTGGTCGAGCCAGCTGAACTGTCCGGGCACCTTACGGATACGCTCGGGGCAAATGGGACTTTTGACTGTCATGGCAACCTCCTCGGTTGGGGGGATGAAGGATATCGTCACCGAATTGTTGCATACGGCGCACGGCCATGACGATGTCATCTTGTAACGCACATCCTGTTAATTGGGCGACAAGTCCTATGATAACAGAAGGTTGCAAA
>NZ_JALJRB010000074.1 GCF_022968795.1 Desulfatitalea alkaliphila | reverse complement strand
AGTCTAGGCGACCTATATGTCGTCTTGTATTACGACAGTTCTGGTTACTAGATCGCGCTATAATTAAATTTTGTCATATATTCCGCCCAATTTCCATGGCTTGTTGGCGAATTTGCAATCTAGATCCTTGACATTTAGGGAATATCCCAATAGCCTTATACGAACGATTGTTCGCGCGTCTATGAGCTTGGACTTGCTTGAGCTGAGTGCATGAGGTTTAAAACCCATATTCCGCTTTTCTGATTATGTCAATTAAATAATAGGCGCATATCCTCAATATCATTACATTAGGGGGGCTTATGCCGGGGATGGGTACCAATGGACCACCGAATTCAAGTTTGAATCAAGTCGTATCAAAATCCAAAAACGACCAGCAGCCGCGCTTATTGGACCAGGTTCGGCACCTCATCCGTTGCAAGCATTACAGTATCCGCACGGAGCAGGTATATGTCGACTGGATTCGTCGCTATATTTATTTCCACCACAAACGGCATCCGTCGGAACTGGGCGAGGAGCATGTCAGTGCATTTTTGACCGACCTGGCGGTTCGGCGCAAAGTGGCCGCTTCGACACAGAATCAGGCATTGTGTGCGCTTGTCTTTTTGTACAAGGAGGTCGTCAAAAAGGATTTAGGGGAATTCCAAAATGTGGTGCGCGCCAAAAGGCCCCAAAAATTGCCGGTGGTATTCACCCGAGAGGAGGTCAAGGCCCTTCTGGTGCAACTGGATGGCACGGCATGGATCATGGGTAATATGCTGTATGGGGCTGGATTGCGATTAATGGAGTGCGTTCGGTTGCGGGTCAAGGATATCGATTTCGGTTATAAGCAGATTGTTGTAAGGGATGGCAAAGGCGCCAAGGACCGGGTCACGATGCTGCCGGAAATCCTCATCGATCCGCTGCAGCGGCATCTTCTGCGGACAAAGGCGCTCCATGAGGCGGATTTGCGCGGGGGGTTCGGATCGGTTTATCTGCCTTTTGCGCTCGAACGCAAATATGCCAATGCCGGCCGAAGCTGGTCCTGGCAATATGTGTTTCCCGCATCGCGCCGGTCGGTCGATCCTCGCTCCGGCATCGAGCGGCGTCACCATGTTTCGGAAGCGATGCTCCAGCGAGCGGTCAAGGCGGCCATTTGTAATGCGGAAATCGCGA
>NZ_JALJRB010000073.1 GCF_022968795.1 Desulfatitalea alkaliphila | reverse complement strand
GCCCAATGGAGTAAGAATGAGCGAAACCGTATTCACAAAAGTCGATTATGACCTTGGCTCGTTAGTCAAATATATTGGTCTTGGTGAGATAGGATTGCCGGATATCCAGCGGCCATTTGTTTGGAAGAATGCAAAGGTTAGGGATCTATTTGATTCCATGTATAGAGGCTATCCCGTAGGTTATCTGCTTTTCTGGCAAAACGCCTTAGCCGACTCTGCTCGAACTATAGGTATCGATAGCAAACAAAAACCACCACGGCTTGTTATCGTGGACGGTCAGCAACGCCTTACCTCTCTTTATGCAGTTGTTAAGAACATTCCCGTGTTGCGTGAGAATTTCGAAAGCGAACAAATACATATTGCATTTAATCCACTGGAAGAAAGATTTGAGGTGGCGGATGCCGCTATTCGTCGGGACAAATCTTTTATCCCGTCTATTTCCTTGCTCTGGAATGATAAAACTGATCTTTTTGAGGTGGTTGAAAACTATCTTGATGGTCTAAGTTCATCCCGTGAAGTCACCACTGAAGAGAGCAAGGCTATCAAGAAATCTATAAGTAAACTTCAGGGGTTATTGAGTTTTCCATTCACTGCCCTCGAATTGGCATCGGATATTGATGAGGAGGCCGTGTCAGATGTTTTTGTGCGAATCAATAGCAAGGGAACTCCGCTAAATCAAGCCGACTTTATTCTAACCTTAATGTCGGTTTTTTGGGACGAGGGGCGCGCCGCACTAGAGGAATTCTGTCGCGAATCCCGCAAGCCATCAAAAAGCGAGGCCTCACCGTTTAATCACTTTATTGAACCGTCTCCAGATCAGTTGCTGAGAGTTGGCGTCGGCCTGGCATTTAAGCGTGCCAGGTTGAAATACGTCTACTCGATTTTACGTGGCAAAGATTTGGAAACTGAAAAGTTTAGTGATGAGCGCCGAGAGCAGCAATTTAAATTGCTCAAGGATGCACAGCAACGGGCACTAAACCTGCAATATTGGCATGACTTCATGAATTGTATTCGCCAAGCCGGATTTCGCAGCGGCAAAATGATCAGCTCGCAAAACAACCTGTTGTTTTCTTACATTCTTTACCTGATTGGTCGCACCGAGTACAATGTGCCCGAGTTCGATCTCCGGCGTGTGATTGCTCGCTGGTTTTTTATGTCTGCTGTCACCGGTCGTTTCACTGGTTCGCCAGAATCAGCAATGGAATTTGATTTGGCCCGGTTACGGGACGTGGAAACCTCTGATGAATTTGTGAAAACCCTTAGCCATATTTGTGACATCACCCTTACTAATGATTT
>NZ_JALJRB010000072.1 GCF_022968795.1 Desulfatitalea alkaliphila | reverse complement strand
CCTATTTGCCCATGGAGGAAAACACTGATGAACAACAGTGAAATCCGCAGCCTGTACGGGCTCAAACACAACCCCTTTTTGCCCGATGTGCCGCCCGAGGCGCTGTATGCGATCCCCGGCACCGAGCGCTTCGCCCAGCGGGTTCAGACCATGGCCGCCCAAGGCGGTTTTGCCCTGATCACCGGTGAGCCGGGAGTGGGCAAAAGCAAAACATTGCAACAAGTCGCCCACCGTCTGGCCCAGGTGCCGGACTTGAGCGTTGGGGTGATGCAACGGCCCCAGAGTTCGGTGAGCGACTTTTACCGGGAACTCGGAGAGCTGTTCCAGGTCAGCTTGTCGCCGGCCAATCGCTATGGCGGGTTCAAGTCTCTGCGTACCCGCTGGCAGAACCACTGCCAATCCACATTGCTGCGACCGGTGCTGCTCATTGACGAGGCCCAGCAGGTATCGGCCGATTGTTTGACCGAACTGCGCCTGTTGCAAAGCCATCACTTCGACTCGCAAAGCCTGCTGTTCACCGTCTTGTGCGGCGACACCCGTTTGCCCGAGCGGTTCAGATCCGCCGAATTACTGCCTCTGGGAAGCCGTATCGCCCTTCGCCTTGTGATCACAACCCTGTCTCCGCAGCAGTTGCTCGACTATCTGAACTATGCGCTCGAGCAGGCCGGTAACAGCCAACTGATGAGCACCGAACTGATGCACACCCTGGCCGCTCATGCCGCCAATAATCTTCGCGTGCTCAACCAAATGGCCGCCGAGCTGCTCGCAGCCGCCGCCGAAAAGAACCTGCCGCGTATCGACGTCGACCTGTTCTTCGAGTTGTTCTCACCTACGGTCGCCAAAGCCCAACGCAAACATCCCAAATAGAACGAAAGGAGAGCCGACATGGATAATTTTTGGATAGCCGACAAAATCAAACATCAAATCGAAGCACTTGTCTTGGAGTCGATCCTGGCGGTTTTGGAGAAATTGACGGACAAGGTCATTACTATCAGAGATGCCCCTGAGAACAAGATCGTTGAGTCCCTGGAGAAATTTTAAGCTTCCGGTGAAACGGAGACAGGCTCTGCTGGGGAGCAACCTGTCAAGGGATAGCCGGGTGCAGGAGGCATTGAATAAGATGCCCCGGAGGGCAACAGCAATAAACGCTTGCTGTTGCCCTCGCTCTTTTATCCAACCTATTCAAGCCTTCCTGCCCATGCCTTGAAAAACCCAATCCAATCAGACGCGCGAAGCGCACTCCTTTACCTGCCTCGACAATCCATCATTTAACTTGGCTGCGAATCCATCAAGTTACGAGTCCGCTCT
>NZ_JALJRB010000071.1 GCF_022968795.1 Desulfatitalea alkaliphila | reverse complement strand
CAAGGTGGTCACCGCCCACGAGGCGCGGATCAACTTTCATGGGTGGATCGGGGAGGGGTACCTTATCATTGATTTCGAGACGGGAGCAGGCGCATACATGATTGCAGGTGGCAAAAATGGCGGAGTGCTCATTACGTTAGACTCCAATGCCCTGCACAGGATGTATTTGGAAGGCCTGGGAGCCGAACCTTACGAATTTTCCCCTCAAAGCAGAGATACCATATGTCGGTTCTGTTGTGCTCTTGAAAGTACGGCCTGGGTTGTTATTTATGGCCACTTAGCATCAGTAATCGATGCCTATCAAATACAAAAATCAGTCACATCAGAACCATGGGTTATTGTCACGGAATCTGTTAAAGTGATTTTTAATACTAGAAGTTTTGTGGAAAGGCTATCTGAAAAAAACGAAGAATGTTTACCGGGATGTAGAGAGAATTAATACCCCGAAAGCTAAAAATTTGGGATTGTTCTACGGAGATTTATGGAAGACAGACGCATCTATCCGCGGATAATCATCTATGTTGCGTGGTTTATTTGGAGTTCTTATCTGCTTTGTGCTTTGCTGCATTTCTTTGTCCCATTTATAAATTTAGAGGGTGATATTGAAGGCACTAACTTTTCGACTATACATATGCTAATCGTGTTATTGGTGGTTGCCGCTTTAATTCAATGTCTTATAACAATCGGTCTAAGGTACTTTGCTCTTATAAGGCCAGGAAGAAATGGGACATACAACCCATACAGTGGTCCAGTTCGATTTCTAGTTGTAGGAATGATTAATTGGACAAGTTCCACTGCCATAGTCTATTATGGAACTACAATTTATTTGTTGTCTGGAGCAATGTGGCCTATTATGCTATTTGGGGTTTTTGGATTGCTACTGTTGCTCTATCACAGTCCAAGACTCAGTGCATTTAAACACTGGTGGCGCTGGGAAAGGGGTGAAGGGGACATTCTATATCCCTTATGTCAACCAAAATAATAACGTTATTATTACGAGTAGATAAGAACATCTCCTGTTGAAGTGCGCAATTGTGCAACTTATATTGGAAGTATCGGCGGTTCTCTTCCCTCGGCGAACTTGTGATCTGATCGTTACGTTTATCCGGTCTGATCCGAACGTGCGGATCGACCCATCATTCCTTATCCAGATTCCAAAGTTCGGAAGAGAGGCCCGGCATTGTCCCTCCCGAGGTCCATCGCCTCAACGTACGTCAACGGGCTCTCTCGCCGAATATGTATAAAGCGGTTTCGGGGAGAATTCGGGGAGGGAGAATTCGGGGGACACCAAATTCACCAAATTCGGGAGACACAAATTCGGGGGACACCATACTTAATT
>NZ_JALJRB010000070.1 GCF_022968795.1 Desulfatitalea alkaliphila | reverse complement strand
TAACGCGTGCGAACACCGGGAGCCTCCAAAGCCAAGGACACTCCCTCAATACTTGCTTGTGATCAAATTTGTCAATGGTTCCATCGGTAATCTGTGGCACTACCTTTTGGAGGTCGAAATCAGGCCTGGTTGTGTAAAATCATGACCTTACGCTGATTTTGGGCGTTCGTTTTTAGGACAACTGTCGAACTTCAGCTTGAAGCTTGCGTCCATGGGGATCCAGCTGTCGCCGCTCTGGTGTGTCATGCCCCGGCCGGGAAAGTAATCGACCCAGGCCCGGGCCCACACGTGTTCGAAACGGATGTGGGTGATTTGCCCGCCTTGGGTGATGCCGGTGACGGGAATGCCGCCCTGGGCCATCAGGTTCATGGCCGCTTCGGGGGTGTGGGCGCCGCCGACCCAGTTCACGACTTCGTCGGCAGGGACTTGAACGGTGCCTTCGTGTGACAACGCTGATTGCTGTATGCCCTGTGTAACAATAAATGGGGATTGGGGATTAGACCGAAAATCCTCGATTTTCAATCAATACATCAGCCCATCCCCTATCGTCCCCCCTGAATAACTAACACCAGAGCCAAAATGGCCAATATGCCAATACTAACAAACACAATTTTTCGGCGAACAGGAATTAACATTGCGGCAATCCCAGAAAACAGGGACATTAATAAACTGGCAATCAATCCATCGAACAGTGTTTCTTTTGTGACAGCAAACGACAAGATTAAAAAATAAATCGGCAAACTCCAACAAAATGTAACCAGAAACCTGTTCCCAGCTCTCTTTACAGCAGGTGTCTCACCGTAGATCTTATCCGAGCCTTCTGCTTTATTAGTGTTGCCCTTAAACGTAATCCAGAAACGTCGGATCCCGAATATGATCGCACAAGCTCCGAGTCCCAATAAGAAAACAAACAAGAGAATAGCTATCATAGGATTATCTGTTTTTGCACGAAAATTAAAAAAAAGTAAAATCAAAAACATACCAGTAAGAAGCAAGAATAATGCGCCCAATATATCCAGTATTCTCTTCAAGAAATCCTCCGCTGTTCAATCTTCGCGACAGTGAATATTATATTCGCGCACAACCACCATCAAGTATCCATTGCGATAATTTACTTATCTCAACAAATCGACTTGAAATTATGAAACAAATACCAAAGGCAAATCAATTGGGTGCGGCTCTTTTAGAACGACCATGAGCAGCAGTTTTTTGCATATGCTTTAAAGTCCATAAGCGGAATACTCCTTACTTCACGACTTTCAGATGATTGTATTTTCCGGTCACGCGCGGTTTAAGAGTGGGCGGAACAAGGCCGCTGGCGTAGAGGGACGATGGTTGCGCTCGTGCTCGCAGGACTCATGGAAGGCCCAGTATTCATCAAAGTCGCGA
>NZ_JALJRB010000007.1 GCF_022968795.1 Desulfatitalea alkaliphila | reverse complement strand
CGGGCCGAACGCCCTGCGCCCACCCCATAACGGCCCCGATGCGCCTGCACGCATTGCAGCACCCGGCCCCCCGACCCACCCGCCTCCCTGCGAGCACAAACCATTTCACTTCAAAGGGCACACCAGCTTGACCACCCCACCGCCTACAATCGACAGAATTCCTTGCTTTAAACTTTAAACTTAAAACTTTAAACTACCCACCATGGCCCCCGGTCTTGACGATGTGGAATCCATTGTTATTTTATAACTATAAAAAATTATTAGATATTAGATGTAAAGACAAGCGTTATAGGGTTTGGCCCTTAGCGTGTTCATAATCAGCGTCCGGGTTACACGGGACGCGTCGCGGCTGGAGGTGACTTATGTTGTCCATCATATTGAGCGTTCTGTTGATCGGTTACTATTTGAACTATTGTATCGACGGTGCGTCGACCTGCAAGATCTAATACCGCTGATCGGTTGATTGTCAACCCACTGGGCGCTACCCGGATATCGGGGGCGCCCGGTTTATTTTCGGGAAAGCGAAACCGATGGTTTGTGAATGAATTGAAAGTGGCCGTCATTCGGCGCCTTTTCGCTTCTGGTACCAGTTGGCCAGAGCGGGCGCTTTCTGGAACAGGTAGACGCCCAGGAATGCTGTCACCAGGATGTAGATGCCGCTGAGCACCCTGAGCTGAGGAATGGCCAGGCTGGCGATGATGGCGGAAAATTCGCCCCTATGCACCATGGAAAAACCTGCCCGGCAAGCCACTTTGGGGCTCAAGCCGTAGAGTCGGCTGCCGTAGTAGGCCATCACGACTTTACCGATGACCGCCCAGGCGATCAAACTCAACAACAGCGGCACCAGGGGTACCCCTTCGCCCAGGCTGATGGTGGTGCCGAACCAGAAGAAGAAGAAGGGCAGGGTTATGTCGCGGATGGGCAGCAGCAGGTGCTCCAGATCCGATGAACGCCCGGTTTCCGAAAGCATCATGCCGGCCAAGAAGGCGCCCAATATTTCCGACAGACCCAAGGCGATGGCCACCCCTGCATAGGAGAGGGCGATGGCGGCCGCCATGAGGGGCATGAAGTCTTTTTGCAGATGACGGGACACGAACTGGTCGAGGCGTTTGAAACCGAAGTGGCCCAATAAGATCGCGCCGGTCACCAGCAGTGCGATTTTCAGGAGCAACAACGCGGCAAAGGGCGCGGTGAAGGCTTCTCCCTGGCGCATGGCGGCGATGAAGGAGACCAACAGGGGCGCCACAAGATCCTCGAAGATCAGGATGGCGAGGATGAATTCCGCTTCGGGGTTGGCCAGCCGTTTCTGTTCTTGAAGCATTTTAGCGGATATGGATGAGCTGGTGGCATAGGCCACCGAGCCGATCACCATTGCCGACATGGCGTCCAACCCGAATAGTAACGCCAGGGCCATTGCCCCGCCCAGGTTGAGCAACACATCCAACATGCCCGAGGGCCAGATTTTCTTGCCGATGACGATCATCCGAGCCAAGGGGAACTCCAGGCCCAGGATGAAAAACAGGATCACGATGCCGATTTCGGCCACGGTGTGAACCGGGCCGTTGTCAATGAAATAGGAGGAGACGGCGGCGCCGAGCACGATGTACACCAGAACCGACGGCAAGCGCAATTTTTGGGAAGCGAAGCTCACCGTGAAGAAGGCGCCGAGAATCAAGCCGGCCAGCAACAGGAATGGAAGGTTTTCCATCGGAAAATATCCTTTATGCCCGGCAGAGATCTTCCAGAGCCTTGACCTGATCGCGTTTGCCGATGGCCATGAGGGTGTCCCCCGGGCGAATCACTTCGCTGATGTCGGGGCTGCCGATGATATCGCCTTCCCTTTGGATGCCGATGATGGTGCAGCCGGTCAGGGAGCGAATGCGCGATTCGTCGATGCGCTTGCCGGCCAATCGGCATTGCGGTTGAACCTTTATCCACTCCAGGCGCACATTGCGCAAGAAAAGCTCCATGCGGTCGTCGGCCACCGGCTGGTAGTCCACCCCCAGCATGATGGCGCCGATCTGGCGCGCCTCTTCGTCGGTGAGCTGAAAACTGTATTCGGCCTCGTCGTCATCCGGGTGCTTGAAGTGATAGATCTCGCGCATGCCCTGCTGATGCATTACGATGACGAAATGGCCCGAATTTGCGGTGCCAAAGGCGTACTTTTTGCCGATGCCCGGAAGATCGCTGGTTTTGACATCCATGGCTGGGTCTCCCTTTTAATATGGACGGTTTGTTGTAAACAGAAATAGCAGGGATTGGACCCCGGTCCAAGGGCTATCTTATGTTTGACAGGCTGTCTGTGTCGCACGCGACCCCTTGCTTGCAAAAAAAACGCCCCTTTTCCGATCGGGAAAGGGGCGATGGGCAGCTGGATGGTGGCTGATAATGGCGTTTTACACTTCCAACCAGGAGTCGGAGTAGAGGGTGTTGCCCAGGATGACGTTGACCGTCTTGGCGTAGTCCTGCATCTCCTTGGAGAGGCCGGCCATGTCCGGCTGGGTGCCGTCCAGCATGCCGTAGATCAGATCCACGATGTCCTGGCGCTGTCCCTTGGCGATGGCGGTCAGTTGATCGTCCCGCGGATCGGAAATCACCGACTGCATGCCGCACTTTTGCAGCATCACCATGTAGGTCTGGTTCAGGATGGGGCGCAGGTGCTCGGGCGGGCCGTTGGAGATGTTGGACAGGCCGCAGGTGCTGCGCGCGCCGGGGGAGATATCGGGGATCATCTTCTGGAACTCCATCAGGCTGATGGCTTGGGGCTGCTGGATGTTGACGGGGGTCACGATGCCGTCCACCCAGATTTTCTCGTTGGGAATGCCCGCCTCGTTGGCGAAATAGAGCAGCTCCACGCACAGGGCGGCGCGCTCGTTTTCATCCCGCGGCAATCCTTCGGGGCCCCACATCAGGGCGATGAAGTCGGCGTTGTATTCCGCGGCCAGGGGCACCATGCGCTCGTAGCGTTCGGGCCGCACCATGATGGAGTTGATGATGTGCGGGGTGCCGCTGGGGATCTGCTTGATCACCTTGAGGGCCGCCTCGATGGCGTCGATGTTGGACGTGTCCAGCGCCAGGGGCAGATCGGGCACCACCTCCTGCACCACCTGCACCACCCACGGCATCAGTTCGTGGCCGTCTTTTTTGGCCGGCCCGAGGTTGATATCGATGTAGTCCATGCCCTTCTCTTTTTGAAACAGGGCCTCTTCCTGGATCGGTTTGGCATCGCGTTCCTTGAAGGCCCGCCCGATCTTTGTGGATATTACGTTCAAACTTTCGCCGATGAGTAACATACGACCTCCCTTGTTATGCGTTCACAGTGTGTGGGTTGCGTGTCGCGGAAGCCGGCCACCCTTCGTGACCGGCGTGAACCGGTTTCTACTAGATTCGGGGGCCCGTTGCAAACGGTTTGTCCGGGGATGCAACACGGGGATGGCCCCTCGGGCCATCCCCGATGACGGGACTATTTGAATCGTTCTCTGAGGAAACCGGGAATGTGGGCCGCTTCACGCGGGCCGACGGTGATGCTCCAACCGGGCAGTTCCTCTTCGATGTCGCCCACGATGGCTGCTGCATAACCGGGGATGATCAGTTCGGTGTGTTTGACCTTGTCCATGATGCCGCTCTTCTTGACGAAGATACCCACATCGTCGCCCGCGAACTTGCCGGCGGCCCAGGCGGTGAGCACCGATAGGCCCTCGGAGTCTTTGATCAACAACCAGGCAGGTACACGGCTGCCCTCGATCTCGCCCGAGACGATGAAGTAGGTGAGGGCGAAGTTGGTGGTCACCAGCACCGGCGAATTCTCGTCGGGGGTACCGATCTCGTAGATGCCCTCGGTCACGGTCATGGGCCGCTGCGGGTCGGTGAAGATGTTGAGCCGTTCCAGCAGCAGCGGGAAGATGCTCTCGCCGGCGAAGTCGGACAACACCACGATGCCGCCGTACTTGGCGATGAACGTGGCCCCGATCATGGTCTCCACATCCAGATTGTCGGCCATTTCGCAGGGGAAGGTGATGGTGGGGAATCCCACCGCACGGTTAGCGTCCTTCAATGCCGCACGACGCAGGGCGATCATGTCGGCATTGGCCTGCTTGGGTTCACGGCTGCCCGGGTCGAGGACCAGATCCTTGAGTCCCATACCGGTCAGCTTTTCCGTCAAAGGCACCAGGCCTTCCACCCCATCGGCCTTGACGGCCAGGGGGAGGTTCTTTTCCTTGGCCAGGGCGCCCATGGCATCCGCGTTGTCGGCCGTGGCGGCATAGAGCAGGGGCCGTTTGAACCCGGCCGCCTCGACGCCGGCCTTCATGACGTCCACGTTTTCGGTCATCAGAATCAGGTTGAATTCCGATGTCTCGGCAATCTGCTTGGCGGCCGCGCCGAAGGCGGCGGCATCGCCGTTGGCATCCTTGAGGGCCACCAGTTCGGGGCGCAGGTTGAGGCCCACGCGCTCGTATTGCAGGGCGTTCCACTCCTTGAGTTTGGTGGCCAGGGCATCGGCGCCCAAAGCCGAGGAGACGACGGCGGCCAGCAGGGTGGGGTTGTAAAAGGTTTTCTCGTGGCGGTACTGCACCGTTTCGCCGCCGGTGGTGGCTTTGCGCACGCCCTTGCCCACCACTACCGGACGAATGGGCGGTGCTGAGGCTTCGGCCAATTGGGCCCGGGCTTCATCGGACACATAGGGGCAGGCATCCAGCTCCGCCTTGCCGGACGCCAGGTTCATGGCGAAGGCCAGGCAGGTGGGCACGCCACACTCCTTACAGTTGGTTTTGGGAAGGAGCTTGAAAATCTGAATACCGGTTAATGCCATTGGATTCTCCTTAATCTTATGAGGTGCGGACCCGGGGGTGTCATGGCAGGCACCCCCGGGTCAACCGTTTGTCAATGGATCAGCCTACCAGCGGCGGCATGGACAACGCAGGATGACCCTTTTCCTGCAGGAAGGGCATGATCTCCTCTTCGGTGGTGCCCACGGTCTCGTCGGCGATCATGTCCACCAGGTTGGGGTAGCCCAATTCTTCCCCACGTTTGAGCAGACGCTCGCGCAGCTCCTCCTTGAGGGATTTGGGCATCCACACCATGCGCAGCAGGCCGCCGTCGCCCTTGAGGAATTTTTTCTGGATGACGTTGTACTTGCTGTGCCCCACGAAGCCGGGCGAGGAAGCGCCACCGCCCATGACACCGGCCAGGGTGGTGAACTTCATGCCGCAGGGGGTCTCTCCGGTGTAGTCGCGATGCACGGTCATCACGCCGTTACAGGCCGGCAGCATGGCCGCGATGGCTTCGCAACAGCCGCAGGTGGTCATGGGATCGTGCACCAGGGAGTAGAAGTTGTAGTGGGTGACGGCGCCGCGGGAAGCCTTCTTAACGAACTCGTTGACGCCGGCGAACTGGCCCAGCACCGGGTCGAGCACCTCGCCCTTTTCGATGGGCTGGTTGGGGCCGGTGGGGTTGATCTCATAGGAGGCCTTGCAGTCCATCCAGTTGTAGGCGCCGCACAGACCGGTGCGCTCGGGGCTGACGGTGCAGACGTGGGTGGGAGCGAAGGACTGGCACAGGGTGCAGGAGTAGAAGATCTCCTCGTCTTCGTCGGTCATGTTCTCCACGCGCTCGTCCCGCTGCTTGTAAGCGGCGCGGGCCTGGGCGGTGATTTTCTCCACATCTTCGGGCTTGGTGTAGAGGGTCACCTGCACCTTGTCCAGGATCTTGTTGAAATCCTGGTGGAACTTGGCATGCAATACAACGCCGATGTCCTTGAGGGTGAAGCCCTTGTCCACCGCGGCCTTGCTGACGCGCACCCAGGCGATGTCGCGTTGCCCGATGTGCATGATGCCTTGGATGTAATTGATAAGATGATGGGTTTGCCGTTCCAGGATCGGTTCGAAATCCTCCTGGAATTCGCGACCCGCCACCTGCATGAAGATGGCCATCGGGAAGGTGTCGCCTTCTTTCATGTCAGGGATGTCGGGTCCGACGACGGTGACTTTGCCGTCCTCGATATCGTTCATTTCGGCCAGTTGCAGATACTCGGTGCACTGGGTTTTGCCCCCGCCGGTCTGGCAGTAAAGATCGGCGCCGCGCACACGCTCACCCTCATAGGCCGGGCCGAAGGCGCAGGGAATCTCGATCTGGCTGACGGTGGTTTTCAGGCCGCGCACTTCCACCGAGCGTTGCACCATCTCTTCGTGTTTGACATTGGCCACCACGTGTTCGTAGGTGCAGATACCGGTGGGCAGGATCTCGGGGATGTCGGTGTCGGCCAGGGTGGGGAAGCCCCAGTTCACACAGCCGGCCGCCGCCGCGGCCCATTCGGCGTTTACATCGCCCAGGGCGTTGACGAAGGCGAAGATGCGGTCTTTGTTGTATTTGAGAATGGTCTTGTAGTCGCCGGGCTTGACACCGCCGAAGGCCATGGCGGCACGGTTGGCGAACCCGAGGGCGAAGATGGCCGATGAGATGTCCGGCCCGAAGGGCACGATACGGGTGTTCCAGCCGACCTGCACGCCGCCTTCGATCAGCTGTTCGATGACGGTGGTGCCGTTCTGGTTGGCGGCGCAGAAGATGTAGAGGCTGCGGCGCTGGTACTCTTCCACGATCAGCTTGGCGGTGTCCACGTCCGGGGCCGAGCCCACGATGGCGGCGAAGCCGGGGGCCGAGCCGTCCACGAACTCCACGCCACGCTTGCGCATGACGGTGTCGTCGGCGGCGCCCAGCCAGATCTTGCCGGCATCCAGGTCCACTTCCTCGGAAGGATGGTAGAAATCGGGATCTTCCAGGTAACGCAGGGCCTCTTCGAGTTCAAAGGCGAACAGGGCAGCCATGCCGGCATCCAGAAGGGGTCCCAGGTAGGGCAGGTGGTTGCTGCCCTTCACGTGGGGGGGGAGCAGTTTGCGGGCGAAGGCCAGCGGTTTCTGCATATCTTCCAGGGTTTCCACCTTGATACCCAGCAGGGAGTAGATCACCGGCAGGTAGTAGGCGGTGTTGGGAAACCCCACCTTGGTGTCGGCGTTGTAGGTCTGCAGGGCTTTTTTGTATTTGCCTTCCACCTTGGAAACGATGTTGTAGCCACCCTGAATGGCGGCGAATGCGACGAGTCGAGACATTTATGCTTCCTCCTTCGTTGAGGATATTGTTTGCGTTCTACGCTTCCAGCTTCTGACGATCGGCCATGTCCATCAGTACACGATCGCGCGCCTTGTCGATGCCCAGCTCCTTGCGCTTCTTGTCGATGTGGGCGATCATCAATTGGGCGTGCTTGATCGGATCGGTTTCCAGGTCCCACTTGCCGCCGTAGAGTTTCTCCAGTTCGTTGGCCAGGTAGTTGTGGAACACCGGGGCACCCGAGGTGGGCAGGGTGACGCCGAACACCGTGTAGACGCCCGAGGCGACGAAGTAGTGACCGATGCTGATGGCCTTCTCGCTCATCCACTCGGGGGCGCTGCCGGCCGCCGGCAAATCGCAGATGTCCTTGCCCAGACCGCCGGCCTTGACCACTTCAGTGGCCGCCAGCAGGATGCGGCTGTTGTCCACGCAGGAGCCCAGGTGCAGCACGGGCGGAATACCCACGGTTTCACACACTTCGCGCAGGCCGGGACCGCAGTAGACCATGGCGCTTTCCGGCGTCAGCAACCCTTCCATGGCGCAGGCGATGCCGTTGCATCCGGTGGTCAGCACGATCACGTCGTTCTTGATCAGCTCCTTGACCACCTGGATGTGGGCCTCGTTGTGACGGGTGCGGGCGTTGTTGCAGCCCACCACACCGGCGATGCCGCGGATGCGGCCGTTGATGATGTTGTCGTTGAGGGTATAGTAGGTGCCGCGGAAGGTGCCGCCCAGGTGATACTGGATGGACTCCACGCCGAAACCGGCGATCTGGGTGGCCTTCTGGCGCGGGATCATCACCTCCTGGCCCCGGTTCTGGAAGTTGTCGATGGCGAGCTTGACGATCCGCTCGGCATCTTCCAGGGCGTGGTGTTCGTCGAACTCGATGTGCAGCACGTTGTCCTGCTCCATCTTGGCGATGGGGTGGGTGGTGATCAGTTTGGTATGGAAGCACTTGGCCACGTTGGCCAGGTTCTGGAAAATACACTGTATGTCCACCACCATGGCGTCGCAGGCGCCGGTGATAATGGCCAACTCCTGTTGCAGGAAGGTGCCTGCCGGCGGCACGCCGTGGCGCTGCAGAATTTCATTGGCCGTGCAGCAGATGCCGCTCAGCTGGATGCCCTTGGCGCCCTTGGACTTGGCGTATTCGAGAATGTCCTTGCGCTGGGAGACCGCCACGATGATTTCGGAGAGCACCGGCTCGTGGCCGTGGATGACGATGTTGACATGGTCTTCCTTCATCACGCCCAGGTTGGCTTCGGACTGCAGGGGGTAGGGGGTGCCGAACAGGATGTCCTGCAGGTCGGTGGCCAGCATGGAGCCGCCCCAGCCGTCGGCCAGGGCCGCACGGGTGCCTTGCTTGATCAGGTTCTTGTAGTCCTGGTCCACGCCCATGTGGGTGCGGTGCATGATTTCCACGATTTCGCGGTCGATGTTGCGCGGCTTGACACCGGTCTTGGACCACTTTTCGTACAGCGGTTGGGGCGCCCGCTTCAGATAGAGCAGTTCGCCTTCAGGCTTGCCCCATTCGTTCATGGCGATTTTGGCCACCTCCAGGGCGACTTCGTCAAGGTCGCGGTCCCGGGTCTCGCCGTCCACTTCCACCGTGGTGCTCACGCCCAGCTCCTTGGCCACGGCCACCAACTTGGTGGTGTCCTTGATCTTGTAGGCGTCGGTCTCCTTGCGGGCGGCCGACATGAACACCTCGGCCACGCTGCGGCCATGGTCGGAGTGGGCCGAGGCGCCGCCGGCGATCATGCGGATGAAGTTACGCGCGGCGATGGTGTTGGCGGTGGCGCCGCACAACCCCTTGCGGGTGTCCTCGCCTTCGATGCCGCCCTTGGGCAGCGGCAGGCGGCAGGGGCCCATGGAGCAGTTTTTACAGCAGATGCCCTGGGTGCCGATGTTGCAAGGTTTCATCTGTACGGCCCGGTCGAACACCGTGTCGATGCCCAGCTCCTGGGCGCGGGCGATCATTTGTTGGGTGGCGACATCCATCGACGCGGCCACGGGATCGGCGACTTTCGCGGCTTTCTCTTCCGCTTTATCCTTAACTTTGCTTACGATTGCCATTAGAGGTTCCTCCTCGATTGTATGGACAGGCGCATCTGCGCGGGGCCGATCAGGCCACGCGGCGGTGGATGCGATCCAGTTGGCTGATCATTTTGTCAAGCGCGTCCAGTTGGACGGTGGCCGGCGTTTTGGCGACGGCCTCTTCCGATTCGGCGGTTTTGCGCTGGGCGGCCAATTTTTGGCGTTCGGCGGCCCGCTTCTGACGCAGGGCGTCTTCCTCGGCCTCCCGCTTCTGGGCTTCGGCCTTGGCTTTGGCATCCGCATCGGCCTTGGCCTTGGCTTCGGCATCGGCCTTGGCCTTGGCTTCCGCTTCGGCCTTGGCTTTTGCATCGGCCTCGGCTTTGGCCTTGGCATCGGCATCGGCTTTCGCCTTGGCATCGGCATCGGCCTTGGCTTTGGCTTCGGCGTCCGCCTGGGCCTGGGCCGGATCCACCGCCGGGGCGGCGGCCGGTTTCGGCGCTTCCGCCGGTTTGGGTGCTGCCGCCGCGGGAGCGGCCGGTTTGGCGGCGGCGGGGGCGGCCTTGGGCGCTTCGGCCTTGGGGGCCTCTTTTTTGGCCGGGGCCGGTTTTGCCGCTTTTTCTTCCTCGATGGTCAGGTCGGGCGCGGGGGCCAGGGCGGCCAGATCCACCGGCTTGGCACCGAGGGCCTTTTCGACGGCCGCCACCTGGTTGGCGCTGCCGCCGTCGGCCATCAGGTCGATGTAGCTCTTGACCAGACGGATCGCTTCGGGGTGGCGCATGATCAAAATGTCGCTGCCGGCCAACAGGTAGGTTACGGCGGCCACGGCCTCCATCAGGACGCCCCGCTTTTCCGGGTCGCCCAGGGTGGGGGCTTCATCGGCCGATAGTTTGGCCTCCTTGCATTTCCACACTTCGTTGGCCAGGTTGTTGACGATGGGCAGCTGCAGTTTGTCGTCACCCTGAGCCAGGGCCGCCATGCGCAAACGCTCCATGACGGAGTAGGTGTATTCCAGGCCGTAGCCCAACCCACCGGTGGTGGGGTCGATCATCACCTTTTCCATGGGGACGCCCAGGTTTTCCAGCAGGATGTTGACCTGTTTGGCCAGGTTGACGTCGATGGGCGAGGAGGAGATCACGGTGTGGCCGTAAGCCATGGCCGCGGCACCGATGCCCTTGTGGTTCTTGTCCTCCACCGGTCCGATGATCAGGTTGGCCCCCTGGTGATCCTCCGCGATCTGTTTGAGGGTCTGCTCATCCTTGGCCGGGTTGGCCACGCCCCAGACCACCAAGGGCACGTTGATGGCGGCCAGCACATTTTTCACCGTTGCCGACGCATCCTTGGGGGATGCATCCTGGGCGTTGGGGTCGGTGCTCTTGAGTTGCAGCACGATCATATCGGCGCCGTATTGTTCGACGCATTTTTTGGCCCAGGCGGCGGGGTCGCCCGCGACATCCTTGAAAGGCGCCAGGGCCGCTTCCGCCCAATCCTCCGGCTGGATGTCCCACACTTCCATCGCAATGCGCGGTTTGTGGGGCATTTCGCCTTCGAACAGGTAAAACGGGTAGCTGGTTTCACCGCCGACGGTCACGGCCTTGTCACCTTTGCCCAAGGTGACTTCGTGAACATTGCCGGTATAACTTTCTTTGTAGAATTCGAAAGCCAATGTTACCTCCTTAAATGAGATACCGGTTAAAGGTTGCAGTCCGACAAGATGGTAACTGCTTTAAGTTGTAAGTGTTGCGGGTTCATGTGCTGCAGGTCGCCGATTCATTTGGGGTTGACAAAATCTTGTCCGGCCAGTATCGCAGGTGCCCCGTCCGGGGCGCGGCGGGTCATCCCGGAGGGGGTGGCCGTGTCGCACGAATGACGCGGTCACGAAAACAGAAGGCCGCGTCGGGGTCGGATGGCGTCCAAGCAGACCCATCGCCTCAAGGTGTAGGTTGTGATTCCTCCTTTCCATGCTTGCGGTGGTATTTGATACTGTTTCGATTTTTAATAAATTCAACATATTAAATTGTATTCAGGTGCTGATATCGAACCAAGGGACCACATTAATATAGAGGGCTTTTTTTTGTCAATAGTTATAGGGTGCTATTAAGGTAAAAGCGGAGAATAAAACCATGTTCCCGAATCTCAGTGATCCATATTGGCTCGGCGCCGTTTTCGGCGGCTGCCTCATGGGCGCCTTGGTGGCGGGTTTGGTGGTGCGCAGCCGGTTGCGGGTAGCCTGGCGGCGGCAGCTGCACCGCGACGCCAGGGCCCTGGATGTGCTGGAGGAACGCTTGGCGACGGCCCAAAATTACGTCCTCGATTTGCGGGAACGGTTAACGGAGCGGCAAGAGGCGGTCGACCAGTGGCAGGAGCGGTGCAACGCCTTGCGAGTGCGGGTGGCCGAGCTGGAAACCGTGCTGGACCAGGAGCGCAAGCAGGGCGAGGAAAAATTGGCCTTGTTGCAGGATGCCCGCAAACAGCTGCAAAGCGAATTCCAGGTACTGGCGCAACGGATATTCGAGGAAAAGGGCGGGCAGCTGGTGGAGCGGCACCAAACGGCTTTCCACCACCTGATCGATCCGCTGCGGGACCAGATCGAGCGTTTCAAACGCCGGGTCGAGGATGTGTACGACAAGGAGACCCGCGACCGTGTCGCCCTGCAGGCCGAAATCCAAAACCTGAAATCGCTCAACCAACGGATCGGGCAGGAGGCGCTCAACCTGACCCGGGCCTTGAAGGGCGACAGCAAAACACGGGGCAACTGGGGCGAAGTGGTGCTGGCCCGGGTATTGGAAGCCGCGGGTTTGCAAAAGGGTCGGGAGTTCGATACACAGGTCGCCCTGCGGGATCGTGATGGGCGACGGTTCATACCCGATGCCGTTGTGCGATTGCCCGAGGGCCGGGATGTGGTGATCGACGCCAAGGTGTCGCTCAATAGCTACGAAGCCTATCAGCGGTCCGAGACCGCGGCGGAGCGGGAGCTGCACCTGGAGCGCCACGTCCAATCCTTGCGCCGTCACATCCAATCCCTGGCCGCGAAAAATTATACCGACTTGGAGGGTCTGTTCAGTCCTGATTTCGCCTTGATGTTCGTGCCCATCGAAGCCGCTTTTCTGGCTGCCGTGGAAAAGGATGGGACGTTGTTCACCGAGGCGCTGGAAAACAACGTCGTGGTGGTCACCCCTTCCACGCTGCTGGTTACCTTGCGGGTCATTGCGCACATGTGGCGCCAAGTGTACCAGAGTCGCCATGCATTGGAGATTGCCCGGAGAGCCGGCGCATTGTATGACAAATTCGTGGGGTTTGTCGAAGCGCTGCAGGAGGTGGGACAGATGCTCGATCGCGCCCGCGGTGCCTATCACACCGCCCATGACCGTCTGGTCAGCGGCAACGGCAATCTGGTCCGGCGTACCGAGGCGCTCAAAGCGTTGGGTGCCAAAGCGGCCAAATCCCTGCCGCCCTCGCTTGTCGAAAAGGCGGGGGAGGCGCGCAGCGATGCCGATACCGATGAATAAAGCATGTTACCCTTTCCGGAGCCTGATTCAATCCCGACCCGATATCGACCACTAAAAAAGGAGTGCAAACAACCGATATGAGCAACACCAGTCGTCTTGCCAATACCAAAAGCCGTTTGGAGGTTCGCAATGCCCGTCTGAGCGATGTGCCGGCCATCTGTGATTTGACCGAACGGGTCTATGCCGACACCGTCATGAAGGGGTACACCCAAGGCGCCGTGAGAGGTCAGATCAACAACTTTCCCGAAGGCCAGTTTGTGATTGTCGTGGGTTCCAAAGTGGTGGGTTACTGCGTCACCTTCATGGTGGACGGGCGACGGGCGCTCAAGGCCCACACCTGGGCGGCGATCACCGGCAACGGTTATGCCGCCAACCACGACCCGGAAGGGGACTGGCTTTACGGTATGGAGGTGTGTGTCGACCCCGATTACCGGGGCTACCGCCTGGGCCAGCGACTCTACAACGCGCGCAAAAAGCTGTGTCAGGAAAAGGGGCTCAAGGGGATTGTTTTCGCCGGGCGCTTGCCCACCCTCTCCAAGCGCATCAAGAAATTCGGCAGCGTCGAAAACTACATCGAACAGGTGCAAAATAAAAAGGCGCGCGATCCGGTGCTCTCTTTCCAACTGCACAACGGTTTCGAAGTGATCGGTGTGATCAAAGGCTACCTGCCCGAAGACCATCACTCCATGGGGTATGGCATCCACATGGTGTGGCGCAATCCCAAGGTGGGGGAGGGGGATTCCTCGGTGCGCAAGAAGGCCTACGGCGGCCGGTTGCCCGACACGGTGCGCATCGGGACGGTGCAATACAAACAGCGCCGGGTGCGCTCCTTCGAGGAGTTTGTCAGTTTCGTGGCCTACTTCGTGGATGTGGTGGCCGAGTACAAGGGGGACTTCGTGGTGTTTCCCGAGATGTTGACCCTGCAGTTGCTCTCCATCGAGGATCAGGAACTGACGCCGGCCGAGTCCATCGAGGCCTTGACCAAATACACGCCCCGTTTCAAGGAGGCCTTGCGCGACATGGCCTTGCGGTACAACATCAATATCATCGCAGGGTCTCATCCCACCAGGGTCGATGCCGGCCGCGTGGAGAACATTTCCTATGTCTTTTTGCGGGATGGCTCGATTCATCAGCAGACCAAGATTCACCCCACCCCCAATGAGGATTACTGGTGGAACATCGAAGGGGGCGAGAGTCTGAATGCCATCCTGACCGACTGCGGCCCCATCGGGGTGCTGATCTGCTATGACGCCGAATTCCCCGAACTGGTGCGCCATCTGGTGGATCAAGGCATCCAGATCCTGTTTGTCCCCTTTTGCACCGATGAACGCCAGAGCTATCTGCGGGTGCGCTACTGTTGCCAGGCAAGGGCCGTGGAAAACCAGATCTATGTGGTGATGTCGGGCAACGTGGGCAATTTGCCCAATGTGGCCAACATGGACATCCAGTACGCCCAGAGCTGCATTCTCACCCCTTGCGATTTTCCCTTTGCGCGGGACGGCATCGCCGCCGACACGACCCCCAACGTGGAGACCGTGGCCATCGCCGATGTACGGCCCAACACGCTCATGGCGGCCCGCAACAGCGGTACGGTGAAGAACCTGCGCGACCGGCGCCACGATTTGTACCATCTCCATTGGACGGGGCAATAACAGCGGCTGGTGCAACCGCAAACGGCGGGATCAAGCGTGCTGAGGCGGCACCTTCGTTGTGCGTGACCGAATGAAGGGTTCAGGAATGAAAAACGACAAAGCTTGCAATTTGTGGAAGGCGTTATGACGGGTGGTGATTGGCGATCGGTCCAGGCGCGCAAATCGTTGGATCGCATTCTGCCGGAAATGGAGGCGGGGTTCGCATCCGCGCCGGGCGTGCACGGGGACCGATGGGAAGCATTCAAGGCGCGCCTGGAGCGGGAATGGCCGCGTCTGTTCAAGGATCTGCACGCGCTCTACGGTTGGCAGTACGACTTTTTCTACACCTTGATCCGGGTGGTGCGACTCGCCATGCAGGCCTGGATGGAGCGATCCGATGAACTCAAAGCGTTGGACGCCCGGCGGGAGGCCGACCCTGAATGGTACCTCTCCCACGAGATTTGCGGTGCGGTTCTGTACGTGGATCTGTTCAGCGAAAACCTTGCCAAACTCAAGGAACACGTTGTCTATTTCAAGAAGCTGGGCATCAACTATCTGCACCTGATGCCCCTGTTCGCCGTACCGGTGGGGGACAACGACGGCGGCTACGCCGTGAGCGACTACCGTGCCATCAACCCGGCCATCGGCACCATGGCGGAACTCAACGCCCTGGCGGCCACCCTGCGCGCGGAAGGCATCAGCCTGGTGCTGGATTTCGTGTTCAACCACACCGCCGATGAACACATCTGGGCGCGCAGGGCCAAGGCGGGGGATCCCGACTACCAGGCCTATTATTGGACCTTCCCCGACCGCACCCTGCCCGATCAGTTTCAGCGTCATTTGCGGGACATCTTCCCCTCGGTGCGACGGGGCAGTTTCACCTGGTCCGAAGAGATGCAGCGCTGGGTCTGGACCACCTTCAACAGTTTCCAGTGGGACCTGAACTATGCCAACCCGAAAGTGTTCCGTGCCATGGCCGAAGAGATGCTCTTTCTGGCCAACCAGGGAGTCGACATCTTCCGACTGGATGCGGTGGCCTTCATCTGGAAACAGTTGGGCACCGATTGCGAAAACCAACCCGAAGCCCACACCTTGATAAGCGCATTCAACGCCCTGATGCAAATCGTCGCGCCGGGGGTGCGCTTCAAGTCCGAGGCCATCGTCCACCCCGACGATGTGCTGTCCTACATCCACCCCCATCAATGTCAATTGTCCTACAACCCGATGCTCATGGCCTTGCTCTGGGAGGCGCTGGCCACCCGGGAGGTCAAGCTGTTGGTGCACGCCATGCGGCACCGCAGCCGCATTCCCGAAGGCTGCTCGTGGGTCAACTACCTGCGCTGTCACGACGACATCGGCTGGACCTTCGCCGACGAGGATGCGCGCGCCGTGGGCATCGATCCGGCGGGCCACCGCCGCTTTCTCAACGACTTCTACACCGGTCGTTTCCCGGGTTCCTTCGCCCGCGGGGTGCCGTTTCAATTCAACCCGGAAAATGGCGATGTGCGGGTCTCCGGCACCCTGTCTTCCTTGGCCGGACTGGAGAACGCCATTGAACAGGAAGAGCCGGAGTGGATCGAACTGGCCGTGCGCCGCATCAATCTGCTGCGCAGCATCATCGTCAGTGCCGGCGGCATTCCCCTGTTGTACCTGGGCGACGAGTGGGGCATGCTCAACGACTACACTTTCCTGACCGATCCGGCCAAAGCCAATGACAGCCGCTGGGTGCACCGTTGCCGCCACCGCTGGGAAGCCCGGGACGATCTGGCCGACAGCGACACTTTGGAGTGGCGCTTCTATCACGAAATGGTCAACCTCTTTAAAAAACGCAAAGCGATCCCGGCCTTTTACAATGGCGGCATGGAGGTGGTGGACAGCCGCAATGCCCATGTGTTTGCTTACGTTCGCGCCCATGGCGCCCAGAAAGTGTTGGTGGTCTGCAATTTTTCCGAAGATACCCAAACCCTTGAAAGCGAGTGGCTCGCCGCATTCGGAGCCCCGGACGAGGTGGCCGATCTGCTCAATGATGAGCGCGTGGCGGCGGGGCAACCGATCCTTCTGGAAGGATACCGGGCCAGGTGGTTGGCGCTGAAGGGATAGGTGGTTCTCGAACCGTGGTCAAGACGAGCGGTTTTCAAGCTCCTCGGCGGCGGCGGCCTTGACATCGGCGGCAAAATCACCGTCTGCGATGGCTTGCAGGCAACGCCGGGCGGCGCTGTCATCGATCTGCCCCAGTACCTGCACCACATCCCCCTGCACCCGGGGAAGCAGTCGGTCGAATTGCCGTCGGAGCGGGGCGATCAAACTGACGGCCAATGACGGCATTGCTTCGACCAGGTACTCCACCACCACCATGGCGCCCAGGCGCACCGACCAGCGTTCGTGGGTCAGCAACGGCAGCAGGGACGGGAAGATCGACCCGTGATCGATCATCATGGCCGCGGCGCGGGGTGCTTCGCCGGCTTCCAGGAGTTGGCGCAAACCGCTGACCGATAGGCGGGCGGGGTCGCGTCGGAGGCATTGGCGGATCACATCGGGCAGGTCGATGGCGCCGCTCCAGCGCATTTGCCCGTCAAGGAGCAGCGTGGGGACGGCGCGAATGCCGTGAGCGGCGGCTTGATCGGCGAAGAGGTGCCCGTCCACCACGGCCAGGCGAATCTTGGGCGTGGCGGCGCACAGTCGGACCAAACGATCGGCCTCCCGCGGGCAATGGGGGCACTGCATGGCGATGAAAAGGGTCAGCTCAACGGGCAGCGCCATGCGATCCCGCCAATCCTTCAAGTCCGGGGGCAGGTCCCCGGTCCCGCCGCCTGCGCCTTCCAAACCCGTGAGAAAAGGGGGCAATTCCGCTCCTTCAGGCACCGCCTGATAGGCGATGTTGCGGTGGCGGCCGATGATCAGGGCCGGCGCGCGGAAGGGGTCGTTGTCGCCAGTGGCGATCCGCAGATCGGGTATCAACGTTTGGATTTCTGCGCAGAAGCGCTCCAGCCGCCGGTCGGCATCGCCCTCCGCCCGGGCCGCCGTGATGGTGACGGGGGTCGATTGCCGGGCGGCCCAAGCGCGGATGTTTTGTTCGTCGTTTGGATGCATGGCCTTCGCTTTCTGCTTTTGACAATGCAGACAACAACCCCTATGCTGTCGGCCGGGTGTTGTCAAGGATGGGCCGCAAGACGATGTAAAGCTTGAATCCTCTTCCACCGAGGGGAGGTTTTTGATCTCGGAAGGAGTTGCGTCGATGTTATTGCGCCGTTGGTCACTGGTATGGATTGTGGTGGCGACCTTTGCTCTTGGCTTGGGTGGGAATACAGTCGCAGCCGGGGTGCAGAACCGCATGATGCTGGCCGCCATCGATTTGCCGCCGGGATTTGCCATCGCGCTTTATGCCGACGAACTGCCCGGCGCCCGGTCCATGGCCGTCAGCCCCGGCGGTGTGCTCTTCGTGGGTACCCGGCAAAGCGGGCGGGTTTACGCCGTGGTGGACCAAAACGGCGACGGTCGGGCGGACCGGGTGCATATTTTGGCCGAAGAGCTGAACATGCCCAACGGGGTGGCCTTCATGGACGGTGATCTGTATGTGGCCGAGGTGGACCGCATATTGCGGTTCCGGCGCATTGAAAGTCACCTGGATCGGCCCCCGGCGCCCGAGGTGATCTTCGACCGGCTTCCCAAGGCAATGCTGCATGGCTGGCGCACCTTGCGCGCCGGCCCCGACGGCCGTCTATATGTGACCTTGAGCGCGCCGTGCGATGTGTGCAGGGAAGAGGGTGCCATGTTTGCCGCCATCGCGCGCCTCAATCGCGACGGCAGCGGTTTCGAGGTGGTGCTCCGTGGCGTGCGTCACAGCATGGGGATGGATTGGCACCCCGGGTCCCGCGCCCTTTGGTTCACCGACACCGCCCCCCGGCAAACGGACCCGGGGCCGGTTCCCGATGAGCTCAATCGCGCCGACGCAAGGGGGCTGCATTTCGGTTTTCCCCATTGCTACGGGGGCGTTCTTGCCGATCAGCACTTCGGCGGCGATCACGCCTGTTCCGAATTCACCGCGCCGGTATTGCGTCTGGATCCCGGTGTGAACGCCGCCGGCCTGCGTTTCTACAGAGGGCGCATGTTTCCTCCCGGCTACAACGGCCGGATCATGATTGCCGAGCAAGGTGCCTTGCAACATCCGGACAAATCCGGCTTCCGAATTATGCAGGTCACGCTGCGGGGCGAACAGGTGGTGGGTTACGACCTGTTCGCCAAAGGGTGGTTGCTGGGCGGCCTCGCCTGGGGGCGTCCCGTGGATGTGGAAATCATGGCGGACGGTAGCCTGCTGGTCTCCGACGACCTGAGGGGTGCGATCTATCGCATCACCTATTCGGCCGTGCGGCCGGAGGAAAGCGCCGATCGTCCCTGAACGACTTTCAGTCTTCCCCAAGCGGCGTTGTTTGTAAGGCGGAGGACGCGGGCCGGTTTCGATCCCCTAATCCCACGCTTTGCACCTCGATGCGCTCGCCGGAGATGCAAAAGCGGATGTTCAGATCCCACAGGGCCATGCCGAATGTCGCCGGGCGGGTCGCATCCCGGTAGGCCGGTCGGGGATCGTGGTGCAACAGAGCGGTGATCAACCCCTTCAGATTGCCGTGGCGCCCTTGACCGAGGGTCTGGCAGGCCGCCGCCGCCGCTGGCGTGAACACGACGGTGCGCCGGGAGGGGGGTGCCTCCTGGGCGTATCCGCCTCGAGCGCGGGGGATATGGTCCGCATACGGCAGATAAGGTTTGATGTCCAGTACCGGCGTGCCGTCCAGCAGGTCGATACCGCCGAGACGCAGCCAGGTCTTGCCGTCGCGGCGTTCCACGCCCAGAAGAGACACCGCCGATTGGCCGATGGGATTGGGGCGAAAGCCGGAGCGACTGGCAAAAACGCCCACCCGGCGATTGCCGCCCAGCCGCGGGGGGCGCACCGTGGCCTTCCAGGCGTGCCCCAGGCAGCGATGAAAGACAAACAGGACCCAGATGTGGGAGAAGCCCTCCAATTCCCTGAGGGCTTCTTTCCGGTCGAAGGACGAAAAAAGTTCAATGGCGCCCTGCGCTTCCTCGACCAGACCGGCCTGGCGGGGAATACCGAACTTCTCCGGAAAACAGGAGTGGATGCGCCCGATGGCTTCAAAAACAAAACGGCTCTTGGAATGGATTGTTTGCTTCAATGCGGAATGCTCCATTGACTCTCCCCTTGCGCTCTGCTAATCCACGCTGAAGGCTTCACGGCTTTGCCGATGAATACAAAAGAGGTGGTATGATCCAGGCTCCTCCCTATCTGATGGAAAACGAGGCGGAGATCGAACGGTTGGAAATGAAGACCGATGTCGCCGTCGTACAACAACAAGCCGTGTGGGCGGGGATCGCCCCCGGCATGCGGGTGGCCGATATCGGTTGCGGGGCGGGCGTGACCACCCGTGCCCTGTTCGATTTGGTGCAGCCCGGCGGAACGGTGGTGGGATTGGATGTGTCGGCGGAGCGCATCGCCCACGCGCAAAACACCTACGGCGCGGAGGGTCTCACCTTTGAATGCTGCAATGTCTTGGAGCCCCTGTGCCATCTCGCGCCCTTCGATTTTGTGTGGGTGCGTTTCTTTCTGGAATACCACGGCCGTCGTGCCTTCGACATCGTGGCACGCCTGGCCGAGTGCCTCAAGCCCGGCGGCATCCTCTGTCTGATCGATCTGGATCACAACTGCCTCAACCATTATGCCATGCCCGATCACCTGTCGGCGGCGCTGCATGGTATCATGCAGAAGCTGGCGGAGGAAGCCGATTTCGATCCCCGCATCGGCATCAAACTCTACTCTTTTCTCTATGATTTGGGATTTGAAGCCATCGATGTCGCCCTGGCCGCGCACCACTTGATCCACGGGCCGCTGAACGAGGTGGACCGTTTCAACTGGACCAAGAAGCTGGAAGTGGCCGTAGGACGGTCCGGCTATCCCTTCGAATGTTATCCGGGAGGGTACGAAGGGTTCGTGGCCGATTTTCAAAATTTCTTCGCCCAACCGCGCCGGTTCACCTACACACCGCTGATCGCCTGCCGTGGACGCAAGCCCTGCGGCGATCTCAGTGCTGGATGAATTTCAACAGGCGTTTGAGATAACGAAAGTAGTCGTCCAGGTTTTGGGTGTTGTAAGCCCAAAGGATATACCGCTTCTCGATTTCGATTCCCATCCTTCGTGCCGTATTTTCCGGGTAGAGCAGCACCGGAACGGCATCGGCTTCGTAGTAGCGCAGCAGATGGCCCACCACCGTTTCCAACAGCTCGCAATTCAGATAGAGATCGTCCACCACCAGCAGGGTGATGGCATTGGTCAGGTCGGACATGTTCAGGCCCAGGTCGGCCTGATTGACCATGATCACCACCCGCAGCTTGTCCCGGTACCGCAAGGCGAAGAGGTGCCGATCCCGCTTGAGTCCCATGCGGTTATAGATCGTTGCCAACTCACCGTTGTCTATTCGCTCGGGCGTCAGATGCAGGGCGTCGAGCATCAGTCCGCCGGAGTGTTGCTCGTAAAATGTGCGCAGATCGAGAAGATCCTCTTCGCGGACGGCTTCGATGGTCCAGTGGGCGGGTATGTCCTTGGCGATGCCGGGGTCGGCCCGGTGGTGAAAATAGATGAAGGTGTCCAGGGAACAGACCTTGGGCTGCTTGATGTTGCGGGCGGCGCCGCCGAACACCTGGGAGGGGAACTTGTTCTCGGGCCGATAGTAGCATAAGGCGTAATCCATTTTCATGGAGGAGAGCCGGTGGGAATCGTTGATAAAGCGACCCACTTGGTTCAACACGATCAATCCGCCGCGATGGTGGCTGCTGCGAATGGCGGCATGATGGTGGATCAGCCAGGAGGCTTCGTAAAAGCGCACGGTGGCCATGTGCGCCAGGATACGGCCGTTCTGCTGATAGATGAAATGACTGGCTACGCTTGGACTCTGATGGTACAGCTTCTCGTAGGTGGCCTTGACGGTCTGCTTGTTGGACTCCAGAAATTCATACTTTTGGGGATAGATGAAGCCTGTTTCAAAGAAGAAGTCCCACAGCGCCTCCAAGTCCACTTTGTTGCACACATAAGCGCGGGCGTCGTTGACTTGGTGCATCAGGGAGAGCAAACGAATGTGGTCTTCCACGGCGATGTCCAGCATGGCCAGGCCGCAGCGCACCATGGCGCATCGACTGCCCTGGTAGGGATGGCAATAGACCACCTGGGCCATACCCCGCAAAGCGGAACCATCGCTGAAGACCAGTTCCAAAGAGGGCAGGATCAAACCGGGAGTCAACACCGCCCGGTCGGCCTCTTCGTCCACCGCCAGACCCGAGCCGGACAGATCGTACACCTTGAGGTTGATGGTTTTGCCAAACAAGGGATGCTCGAACACCACATCCGGTGGCGGGGTCGGACGATGACGGGTGCTGCGAAATTCCCGCGGCGGGAAACGGCGGATCTGGCGTTGCAGCGGCGCCAAGGTGAAATGGCGCAGGTTCAGACCGCCATCATGGCGCACAATGCGGCACTGTCCCGAATAGAGGGTTTTGTTGCCCCGGGTGAAGACAATGGTGACCGGTTCCGCAGTTTCCAGCCAGCCGAAGGTCTGGGGCGGATGCACGCCCAGGGCGGCACGAAACTGGGTGGCGTTGAAATCCACCAGGTTGCCGTAGAAGGCCGCGCCGTTTTGAAAGAGATAAACGGCGATGTCCCTGCACGGATGGCGCTGCAGTTGGCGCGTACTGATTTCGCGGCAAGTTTCGGGAAGGGTGAAGACCACCTGCTCGGGTGTCAGCCCCTTGATTTCAGGGTGCACCTGGAGCATTTGCTGACCTTTCAGGACCTGCAGTTGATCGAAGCGGTAGTCTTCGATCAACTGGTCGAAGGGGACGGGGTCCGACCAGCGGCATACCAGCCGGGCGTCGCTGCACGGCAGTGGATGGGCTTTGAGTTTCAGCTCGCGGCCGTAGGTGCGGTGCCGGAACACCACCGTGACGGTGCGGTCCTGGAAGTTGATGTTGTTCAGCTTGTTGATCAGTTGCCGGCGGCTGATTTCCTTGTCGGCCGTTTCGGGCGAGGGCGTTTCGGGGGCGGTGTCGGGCCGCGTGATGTGGCCTTTCTCTTCAGGACCCACCTCGGTGTTGATGGGCGATGTTGGTCTGCTCCGCGGCACCCGCTCCATGTCCAACCTCGTTTTTATCTTTTACTTTGGTGGCTTACCACAGTTTCCGAGAGCAAGCAAGAAAGGATGCGGTCGCGAGCCCGAAGGTCGATGCACGGCGGTGTTGCGAAGGACCACCGTTGGTCCTGGTAGTGGGGTCGTTTGAAAGGTCTCATTCGGCCCGGTCTTCTTGCGGCGTGGCATTGCGGAAGGTGTGCGGGCCATCGCCGGCCATCTTTGCACGCTGCGCGCGGTACTCCGGTACCTCGATCATGGGGGGGCGCTCCACACCCTTGATGCGGACGATGTCCGGTTCGATCCGGTTGCCGACGATGGTGTATTGGATCATTTCGTCGTGGAGTCCGCCTTTCACATCGATCATGCCGAGCGCGATCTTTCGATGGATGAAGGTTTTCAATATGGCAAAGGCCATTTTGCCCAGCGCCTTGGTGTCCTGGTTACGGTGGATGCGCTTTTCCAGGTCCACCTGGCCGATCACTTCGAGTCCCCATTTTTGATAGATATCCAGAATCATGCTGGTTTCCACGCCATAACCGATGGGAAAAGGGATTTGTTCAAAAATGGCGCGGTAACCGGCATACTCTCCGGAGAGGGGCTGCAGAATCTGGGTCAGCTCGGGGAAAAAGAGGGAAAAGAGGGGGCGAATGACCAGTTCGGTGACCCGGCCGCCGCCGGTGGGGCGCAAGGTATGATCATCGGAGGCGATGGGCCGGTCGTAGAAAGCCTTGGTGTAACGGATCCGGTCGTCGAGCAGCAGGGGGCCGACCAGGCCGTATACAAAACGGTGGTGGATGTTTTTGATGTCGGCATCGAGGTAGACGATGATGTCGCCTCGAGTGACGAACAGTGCCTTCCACAGATTTTCTCCCTTGCCGGTGTAGCATTCCAGATGGGGCAGAATCTGCGCCGCTTTGTGGACATCTGCGCCGTAGGCCCTGGCGATGTCGCGGGTATGGTCCGTGGAGTCGGAGTCGATCACCACGATTTCGTCCACCAAAGGGAAGCGCGACATCAGCTCCGATTTGACG
This sequence comes from Desulfatitalea alkaliphila, assembly GCF_022968795.1. Taxonomy (GTDB): domain Bacteria; phylum Desulfobacterota; class Desulfobacteria; order Desulfobacterales; family Desulfosarcinaceae; genus Desulfatitalea; species Desulfatitalea alkaliphila. The sequence continues at coordinate 199,465 of NZ_JALJRB010000007.1, read as the reverse complement.
ATGACGATCTCCTTGGCGATGGTCTTTTCTTCATTCAGGGTGGGCAGACACAAGGAGATGGACAACCCTTTGCGTCGTTTGGCTTCCACCAGGGCCTGCAGGTCGTTGAAATCGGCATAGTGGAAAGTGTTGGTGCGCATCCAGCGGCTATCCATCGCACGCTCCCTCGTCAATGGCCAGCAAGGTGCCGATGATTTGTGCAATGCCGGTGAACATCGGGGTGATGCGCATGGTGGCATCCACCTGTTGATAGTTGTCGCCGTGGGTGATGCCCAATGTGACGGCCGGGATGCCGCGCGCCAGGAAGATGGAGAGCTCCGATTCGCAGGGCTCGCTGAATGGCTCCAGGCCGAGGCCCTGCATGAGTGCCACCGAGCGCTTGACCAGGGGGTGGGTGTATTTCAGACGGGCCGCCCGCAGGTTGCTGACCGTTTCGATGGTCAGCCCGACTTCGTATTCATGGCGCAGGCCCGCCACGATGTCTTCCAGATCGGTGAAGATGTTCTTGACCAATTCGTCGGCATCGCTGTGGATCTCGAAACCAAGGCGGGCCTCGTGGGCGATCTGGCCATGTTTCAAGCCACCGTGGATGGTGCCCAGAATGATTTTGGCCCTTGGCTTCAATGGCAGGCGCAGGGCCAGGATCTGATTGATGACCTCGTTGATCACCAATATGGCGTTGGGCAGAAAGCGGTGGGGGCGCTCCTGGAGCGGGTCCACCCGGCAAACGATCTCACCGCGGATCATGCCGTCGGCGTAGTAGTTGAGGCGGCCCAGTTCGCCGCTTTCCATGCAGACCGCTCCCCGAATGGGTGTGGGCCAGGTTTGGAGCAGGTGGCGAATACCCCGCAGGTTGCCCTTGCCGATGGATTGGATCGCCCCGGCAAGCACCAGGTCCGATTCCAACCGTAGCGCCAGGCGGCGCAGGATTTCCGGCATGGAAAGCAGGATGCCGACCCCCAGGGCGTTGTCCAGCAGGCCGGCGCCGGTGATGGTCTCTTTGCGGATGGTGAAGTGGTGGTCCACTTCGTGGCCGAAAGGCGAGTCCATGCGGGCCACCAGAAAGATGGGTGCCCGGTTGCGGTTGGTGCCTTGGATCACCCCGATGGCGTTGTTGAAACCGTCTGTGGTGCATTCGTCCACCTGGAAGGAGGCCAAACGCTCCAGAAAGAAATCCACCCGCTCCTGTTCAGAGAAGGTGGGCGCGGGGATCTGGCCCACCAAGACCACATTGGCGATGATGGTGTCCATCATTTCCTGGATTTGCGCCACCCGTTCGGGCAGCTTGGGCGGGCGGTCGTCGTTCATGGGCGCTCCCGGCGGCCGGGTTTCGGTTTGCGGAGGGTGTGTCGTAAAAATAGAACGGAATGCGCTGAATGGTCAAGGGAGGATCACCTTGGGAAACCATGTTGCTCGCACGTATTGTGCCATCTGCAAAGCCGGCGGACGTGAACGACATCCGCCTCCAGCCGCCTCGGGGACATCAAGGATGCGCTATTGCGGTGCGGTGTAGTGCCGCACAATGGCCTCGCACAGTCCGTCGATGGTGAATGTTTCGGCGACGATGTCCACGGTGAAGCCCAGCTCCTTGGCCGTGGCGGCGGTGATGTCGCCGATGCAGGCCACCGTGACCCCTTTGAGCAGTTGCGCCAGCGGCGATTCCTTCGGTAGCAATGCCTTGAAGTTGCGGGCTGTCGAAGAGCTGGTGAAAGTGACCATGTCGATGGCACCCTTCTGCAGCAAGGCGATCATCTTTTCACTGTTTTCGGTACTTTGGAGGGTCTGGTAGGCAGTGACTTCATCGACTGCGGCGCCCATGCGCCGCAGTTCGTCCGGCAGTACGCTGCGCGCTTCTTTCGCGCGCGGGAGGAGGATATTGCAATTTTGGATGGATTGCCGGGCAAATGCCGCCACCACCGATTCGGCCTGGTAGGTATCCGGAAGGATGTCGGTATTAAGGCCCCGTTGCTTCAACCGTTCGGCGGTGGCCGGTCCGATGGCGGCGGTGCGCAGGTGGCCCAGGGCGCGCACATCCAGCCCCTTGCGGTCGAGGCGGTCGAAAAAGGCGTCGACGCCATTGACGCTGGTGAAGACGATCCAATGGTAACGGTCCAATTGGGCGATGGCCTGATCCAGGGGTTGCCAGCTGTCCGGGGCGGTTACCTGGATGGTGGGGCATTGCAGGCACTCGGCGCCCAGGGCGCTGAGACGCCGGATCAGATCGCTGGCCTGGGCGCGGGCGCGGGTGACGACGATGCGCTTGCCGAGCAGCGGCCGCCGCTCGAACCATTGCAGCTGTTCCCGCAGTCCCACCACCTCGCCGACGACAATGATCGCCGGTGCCTTGAGACCGGCGGCCCGCACCCGCTCCGCGATGTCGGCCAGGGTGCCGGTAACGGTTTGCTGTTGGGCGGTGGTGCCCCAGCGCACCAGGGCCACCGGGGTGTCCGGGCGGCGTCCGTTGGCCAGCAGACGGTCGACGATGTGGGGCAGGTTTTTAACCCCCATCAGAAAGACCAGGGTGCCGATGCCCTGCGCCAGGGCGCGCCAGTCGATATTGGATTGCTCCTTGGTCGGATCCTCGTGGCCTGTCACAAAGGCCACGGTGGCCGTGAAACGGCGATGGGTCAGGGGGATGCCGGCATAGGCCGGCGCGGCGATGGCCGATGTGACGCCCGGCACAATTTCAAAGGGGATGCCGGCGGCCACCAGCTCTTCCGCCTCTTCGCCGCCACGCCCGAAAATGAAAGGATCGCCCCCCTTGAGCCGGGTCACCGTCATGCCGGCACGGGCCTTTTCCACGATCAGCCGATTGATCTCCTCCTGGGCCAGAGTGTGGTCGCCGCCTTGCTTGCCGACGTAGATGCAGTGGCAATCGGGTCGGGCATGGTCGAGCAGCGCCTTGGCCGCTAGAAAATCGTAGATCAGCACATCCGCCCGGGCGATGCAGTCGGCCCCTTTGAGGGTCATCAGACCAGGGTCGCCGGGACCGGCGCCCACCAGAAACACCATTCCTGTAGAGGCCTTATCGGGCATGGGCTTGGAGCCTTTCCAGAATTTCACCGGCGCCGCGGTGCAAGAGGGTTTCGGCCAGTTGCCGCCCCAAAGCAGCAGCCTGGTCGGGTGCGCCCCGGTTGGTGGCACGCACCATGCGGGAGCCGTCCAGTTCAGCCACCAGGCCGGTCAATTGCAATTGATCGTTTTCCAATGTGGCGTGGCCGGCCAGGGGGATTTGGCAACCGCCTTCCAGGCGGTGCAGGAATGCCCGTTCGGCGGTGATGGCCACGTGGGTGGGGCGATGGTCCAGGGCGGCCAGCAGTTGTTTGGTCGCCCCGTCGTTGTTGCGCGCCTCGATGCACAAGGCGCCCTGGCCCACGGCAGGCAGCATGATATCGGGGGCGATATGGGCGGTGATGCGATCGGCCAAGCCGAGGCGGGTCAGACCGGCCGCCGCCAGAACGATGGCGTCCAGTTCCGTGGTTTCCAACTTCTTGAGGCGGGTGTCGACATTGCCGCGCAAGGGGTCGATGGTCAGGTCGGGGCGTTGGTGTAGCAGTTGCGCTCCCCGGCGCAGGCTGCTGGTGCCCACCCGTGCGCCTTGGGGCAGATCCGCCAGCGATGCATGGCGCAGGGAGATGAGGGCGTCCAAAGGATTTTCCCGGAGCGGCACGGCGGCGATGTGCAGCCCCTCCGGCAGGGCCGCCGGCATGTCCTTCATGCTGTGGACGGCCAAATCGATGCGGCCGTCCAGCAGGGCCTCCTCGATCTCTTTGACAAAGAGCCCTTTGCCGCCGACCTGGGCCAGCGGGACATCCAGGATCTTGTCCCCCTGGGTTTTGACGATCACCAGCTCAACGGTGGTGCCGGGCCACTGTTCCAGTATGGATTGCTGCACCCAGCGGGCCTGCCACAGGGCCAGTTGACTGCCGCGGGTGCCGATGCGCAACGCCTCGCCCATCAGTGACCGCAACCGGCACAGCTGGTGGCCGCGCATCCCCCGCAGGAGGATCCCGCGGAGGCGGAAACGGTCTGGCCGCCGGCCCCCTTGGAGACGAAGCCGCAACTGGACATCAGGCGGCACACCTTTTCGCTTTGGCAGGTGGGGCACTCCGGGCACTCCCGGCCCAGCACCAGTTGTTCGAACTCGTGGCCGCATTTTTCGCAGCGATATTCATAAATCGGCATGGTATGAGGTGCTCCTTGACATCAAAGGGTCCGCACGGACCTCCCCGTGCGCTTGAGATGCGAATTCATTTTTCGCAAGCCCTAAGATATAACGATTGTCGCCTCCAAATGCAAGCGATGGCTTATGCGTAACGTTGCCTGGCGTCCGGGGTGGCCAGCTGCTCCTGGATTTCGGTGATGCGGTTGCCGGTGTCGGCGCCTAGTTCGGCGGCGGTTTGATAGGCGGCTAGGGCGTCCTCCAAATGGTGGTGCTTGTGGTAGAGTGCGGCCAGGCGCAGATGGAACAGGCTGTTGTCGGGGCAAAGGGTGACGCTTTGACGGCAGAAGGTGATGCAGATGTCCGGGTTTTCCCCCTTCGCATCGTAGAGCATTCCCAGCTGGGAAAAGGCGGCGGCATCGTTGGGATTGAGTTTGACCGCCTTTTTGCAAGCCATGATCGCCTCCCGGTCGTGCCCCCGGGCCGCCAGGCACTGGCCGAGCAAACTATGCACCGCCGCCCGCTCCGGTTGCAGCACAACGGCCTTCTCAAGATATCGGCAGGCTTCGTCGTAGGCTTGCTGTTCGGTGAACCACTTGCCGAGCTGGAGGAGGGGTTCGAACAGGGCGGCGTCCAGGGCGTGGGCTTGCCGGAATTTGTCCATTGCCGCCTCGGGCTGCCCATCGAGCAGATCCAGTACACCCAGGTTATAGAGGGCCATGGGTTCCCGCGGGTCGATTTGAAGGGCTGTCGCGAAGGCTTCCCGCGCGCCGGTTCGGTCTTCCATTTGGGCCAGGCAGCCGCCCAAACTGTTGAGGACATTGACGTCGTTGGGATCGAGGCGCAGCGCATCGCGGTATTCGGCGATGGCATCCGCCGGTTGTCCGCTTTGAAAATAGTGGTCGCCGCTGATGTTGAGGCTGACCGCATCGAAAATCACCACGCTGGCCGGACCGAAAAAAGCGGCGTGGTCCAGTGCCTTGCATGCATTGAACAAACAAGTCTCGCGGTCGAAATCGAGCAGTGGGAATTGGCTGACGCCGATGGAGAGGCTTTCAACCCGTTGATCGCTCCAGCTGCTGAGAAATTGTCGTGCCAGGGCCGCGGACGCGGCGGCGTCCGTGTCGGGTAATAAACAGCCGTACAACCCGTTGTCCCATTGAAACCATCGCCCATTATAAGTCAGGGCGAATTGTGAGAGGCTTTTGGCGAGGGCTTTGTGCAGCGAGACACCGGCCGTGGTCGGCGGGTCCAGGTGGATGGCCCACATGCCGATGCGGTCCAGGGCCGCCAAAGGGGCGATCCACTCGGGATCCAGAGGGGCCGAAGGCCGGATGGGAGATTGATCGTTGTGATTCTCGCCATCGGCGCCGGGAGTGTCCGGTGCGCCGGTGCGCAGGAAAGAACGATCATCGGGCTGGTTGCTGCGGGTCGGAATGGCCATGTTTGAACTCCACTCGATGGTCACAGGTGACGGTCAATAGGGTATATTCCCCTGGTGATCGCCTTTGACGATGGTGTCGATGGCGCCGGCAATGGTGTCGAACGCCTCGTCTGCCAGGGTGCGCGGGTCCATTAAGAAATAGTCGTCTTCGATCCGGCCGATGATGGGAGGGCGGTTGCGGCGCAGCGCCTTCTCGAGGCCCGCTGCCGACATGCCGGTCATGCGGATGGCGACGCAACAACTGGGCAGATCCAGTGTGGGCAGGGCGCCGCCGCCGACTCGGGACGGCCGGTCCAGCAATGTGACCGTCAAATCGGGATGGGCCAACGCCTCGATCGCCTGGGCCAGCCGTCGGGCGCGGCCTTCCAGTTCCGGACGCCCGGCCAACAGCATGCGCAGGGTCGGTATCGTGGCCACTGCCTTGGCTTCATCCCGGTAGAGGCGCAAAGTGGCCTCCAAGGCGGCCAGTGTCAGTTTGTCGATGCGCAGGGCGCGGGTCAAGGGGTTGGCCCTGATGCGCTCCACGGCAGCCTTTTTGCCGACAATCAGTCCGGCCTGGGGGCCGCCCAACATCTTGTCGCCACTGAAGGTGACCACATCGATGCCGGTGGCGACCGATGCCTGAACGGTGGGTTCGGCGGTCAGCCCGTAGCGCGTGAAATCGATGAAATTGCCGCTGCCCAGGTCTTCCATGACCGGTAGCCCGAATTGTGCGCCCAGGCCCACCATGGCCTTCAGGTCCACGGCGGCGGTGAAGCCCACGATGGCGTAGTTGCTGGTGTGTACTTTGAGCAATAGTCCGGTGTCGGTGGTGATGGCCTGTTGGTAGTCCCGCAGGTGAGTGCGGTTGGTGGTGCCTACTTCCTTGAGGATGGCGCCGCTTTTGGCCATCACATCGGGAATGCGGAAGGCGCCGCCGATTTCCACCAACTCCCCTCGGGAGATGACCACTTCCTTGCCGCGGGCCAGGGTGTCCAGGGACAGCAGGACGGCCCCCGCATTGTTGTTGACCGCCAGGGCGGCTTCGGCACCGCTCAGCTCGCAGAGCAGATCCTCAACGGCGCTGTAGCGGGAGCCCCTGCGGCCGATGCGCAGATCGAACTCCAGATTGGAGTAGTGTCCGGCGATGTCCAGGAGATGGTCCAGTGCTTCGGCCGCCAGGCAGGAGCGGCCGAGGTTGGTATGCACCACCACGCCGGTGGCGTTGATGGTGCGTTGCAGGTTGTAGGCCTGAAGTTTATCGGCCTTTTGGGCGACTGCGGCCAGCAAATGACGCTCAGGCAAGGATGGGTCCGTTATCCGGTCCGGTTGCTCCAAAATGCGGCGGCGGAAATCGGCCAGGGTGTCGCGGATGGCGCGCAGCAGGACCGTTTTCGGCATAGGCGCCAAATGGGGGTCCGATTGCGCCCGGACAAGCAGGGCGTCCACGCCCGGCAGCCGGCGCAGCAATTGCTGCTGATGATCACTGATGGGCTTCACGGCCTTGGTGCTTGTCCTTTTCATTGTGGTTGCCGGCAGGTGGTGTCCACTCGGCGGGGTTGGCTTCCAATACAGACCCGGGAATCAGGTCCACCAGGTCGGCGAAGTTTTCCATTTCCAAGTCTATGGCGGCCAGCTGGGTTTGCAGTGTTCGGGTATCCAGGCGCTCCAGTTCCAGTCCGACACGGAAGCGGGACAACAATAGATCGGCCAGGTAGACGATGATCGACAAGGGCTGGCAGGCGCTTTCCCGGTCCGGATGGTGGTGGTAACGAATAACATGGGCCAGGCTGTCGGGCAGGGACCACTGGCGGGCCAGCAGATGGCCCGCCTCGGTGTGATCAATGCCCAGGGTTTGCCGTTCGACAGTGCGCATGTCGTTCTGCTTTACCAGCGCCTGGCGGTAGAAGAGGGGATAGGCGGCGGCCACATATTGATCCAGCACCACCTTGCCAATGTCGTGGAGCAAACCGGCGGTGTAGGCCATATGGGGTTCGGCCCGGCCGGTGCGGGCGGCCAGCACTTCGGCCAGGCGGGCGCAACCCAGGGCGTGGTGGTAGAGGCCCCCCTTGCAAAGCGAATAGCCCATGCCGGACTGCTCGAAATAGCTTTCCACCGCCGCCAGTAACACCAGTTTGACCATCTGCTCCTGGCCCAGGTAGACCAAAGCGTGATCCAGGGTCTCGATGGTGCGTTTTTTGCTGAACAGGGCCGAATTGGCCAAACCCAGGGTGCGGGCGGTGATCACTTGATCCTGGCGAATTTCTTCGGCCACGCGGTCAATGCTGTATCCCTGGTCTTCGATCAGGCGCAGTACCTTTAGGGCCACCTGGGGAATGGGGCGCAAGCCGGCCATGGATGCCAGGATTTCCTCGGTCTGCGGTATTTTAATGTCTGCCAGGGGGACGTGCTTGCTTTGCCCGACCGGCTCGATGGTACATTGCCCTACGGCCGTGTCCAGGCTCAGGCAACAGGTGAAGAATCCCCCTGTTTCGGACTGGGCGATTTCGATCCCGCGCTTTTTTAGGATATCCAAGGTCGTTTCCGCGGTCCGGCCCCCGATGTCCAGGGAGAGGTCCTGGGAACTCAGCGGTCCCACCAGCGCCCCGCCGGCCAGGGTGGCGGCCATGCTTTCCGGCCGGGCGCCCATGGCCATGAGCGCGTCGAGAAACAATGGCACGCCGGTCGCAGCATATTTTTCGGGGTTGGTGACATTGGTTTTGACAATGGGTTCCGGCAGCAGGAGGTGCAGTATGCCGCCGCAACCGGTGTCGCGGCAATGGATCGCCAGACCGACGCAAGTTCCCAAATAGGCCTGCAACAGCAGGGGTTGTCGCGTACTGGTCTGAAAAGTGCCCGCCGAGACGTGGTACCGCCGTGTGTTCACGTTTGGAATCCCCATTGTTTTAAACGACAATCCCGCCGATGCCATTACATCCGGCCCCCGCGGCAGCGGGAGCCAAGGCTTGATCTCGTCTAATACCATGATTTCGGGGAATAATTCAACCACCGCGTCCAATTCGACGGAAAAAGGACGATGATCGGTCGCCTATGGTTTCGGTTTGACTTCGTTGATGGATCCCTGCATAGAGGGCTGTGGCATATGCCGTCATGGACGTTTGGAAAGGATGGGCTGAATGCGAAGCGGCAAGGACTATATTATTTTTCCGTTGGATGTGGCGGACGATGACGATGCCCGGCGCTTGGTCGCTTTGTTGCATCAAGAGGTGGGGATGTTCAAGATCGGGCTGGAGCTGTTTGTGCGTTACGGACCCGCCCTGGTGCAATGGGTGGCGGCCCAAGGCAGGGCCGGGGTTTTTCTGGACCTCAAGCTGCACGATATTCCCGTAACGGTAGAGCGCGCCATGCGTGGCGTTGCCGGTTTGCCGGTAGACCTGACTACGGTCCATTGCGGCGAGAGCCGGCCGATGTTGGAGGGCGCCGTCAGGGGTGGTGCCGGCCGTGTCAAAGTGTTGGGGGTGACGGTGCTCACCAGCGTATCGGCCGCCCAATTGCGCGCCGCCGGGTATGCCGACGACATGGTCGCGGATCTGCAGCGCCTGGTGTTGCACAAGGCGCAAATGGCGCACGAGGCGGGGTGTGCCGGCGTTGTTTGTTCGGGGCATGAGGTGGCGACCATCAAGCAGCGATTGGGTGCTGCTTTCCTGGCGGTGACACCGGGCATCCGCCCCGCCTGGTCGTTGGCGAAAAAGGATGATCAGGCCCGGGTGGTCACACCCGCCATGGCGGTGGCGCGGGGCGCCGATTACCTTGTTATTGGAAGGCCCATCCGTGATGCGGCCGATCCGGTCGCGGCGGCACGTCGGGTTGCGGCGGAGATCGAGAACGCCCTGGATGACCGCGACACCGATGGCATCATCAACAAGTGAAGTGGCGCCAAACCGCTAAGCCGGCGATCAGCAAACCCAAGACCAGGATCACCAGCAGCTGGTCGGGACTGAAGCGGGGCAATCGCACCCTATTCGTCGGCATCCAAACCGAAGGCGGTGTGCAGGACGCGAACGGCCAACTCGGTGTATTTCTCCTCGATGACGCAGGAGATCCGGATCTCCGAAGTGCCGATCATAATGATGTTGATATTCTCCCGGGCCAGGGTGTTGAACATCACCGACGCCACGCCGGCGTGATTCTTCATGCCCACGCCGATCACCGACACCATGCCGATGTTGGTATCGCCCAGCACCTCTTCGGCACCGATCCGGTCGGCCACTTTGCCTGCGATCTCCATGGTGCGTTTGAAATCGATCTTGGGCACGGTGAAGGTCATGTCGGTCTGGCCCCCTTGGCGGGTGTTCTGGATGATCATATCCACAATGATACCCGCTTCGGAAATGGGCGAAAAGATCTTGGCGGCGATCCCCGGCTGGTCCGGAACTTTAGTGATGGTGACGCGGGCTTGCTTCTTGTCGAGGGTCACGCCGGACACCACCAATTGTTCCATGCCCGAATCCTCGTTGACGACCATGGTACCTTCCTCCTCGTTGAATGATGAGCGCACATGCACGGGGATATCGTATTTTTTGGCAAAGCCCACCGAACGGATCTGCAGCACTTTGGCGCCAAGGCTGGCCATGTTGAGCATCTCGTCGTAGGAGATGGTTTTTAGTTTGCGCGCCTTGGGGCAGATGTTGGGATCGGCGGTATAGATGCCGTCCACATCGGTGTAGATTTCGCAAACATCGGCCTTGGTGGCGGCGGCGATGGCGACGGCCGAAGTGTCCGAGCCGCCCCGGCCCAGGGTGGTGATGTTGCCCTTGATGTCATATCCCTGGAAGCCGGCCACCACCACGATGGTATGCTTTTCGATCAATTGATGCAGCCGCTTGGCACCGATTTCCAAAATGCGCGCGTTGCCGTAGTCGCAATCGGTGACCACCTCGGCCTGGTGCCCGAGCAGGGATTGGGCCTGATAGCCCATCCCTTGCAGCATCATGGCCAGCAGGGCCGCCGTGGTTTGCTCGCCGGTGGCCAGCAGCACGTCCAGCTCCCTTTTGGCCGGCTCTTCGGCGGCCTTATGGGCCAGTTCAATCAAGCCGTCGGTGACCCCCGCCATGGCCGACAGGATCACCACCACATCGTTGCCTTGATCAAAGGTTTTGGCCACCCGCTGTGCCACTCGGCGGATGCGATCGATGTTGGCCACCGATGTGCCGCCATACTTTTGAACCACAAGGGCCATGGATTCTCCTCGCTAACCACCGCCGGCACGGTTCGCCTTGCGGAGAGATGGTGTCGGTTACATGCCCAACGGCAATGCCGACGCGGGCAACCTGATTATATATCAGAGAGCGCTTTTCAAGTCCACGATCAATTTTCAAGGAGTAGGCGGTCGACCGGCTTCAAAGTGCCGGACCGATTTCGCTGATGTCCAAAGTTGCCGGTGCCTGGACGTGCAGTCGACGCCGGGTGTCGTCGATGGTGGTGATCCGGATGGCCACGCTGTCCGAAGGCCACTCGCTGTCCGGCAGCCGCTCGGCCCATTCGACCGCCACCACGGACCGCTCATCGCACAAGTCCCACAAACCAACGGCATCGGCCGCCGAGGCATCTTCCAAACGGTAGAGATCCACATGAACAAGGGCCAAGCGGCCGGGATATTCATGGATCAGGGTATAGGTCGGGCTGGTGATGTCATACCCTTCGGGAACCGCCAAACCGCGGGCCAGGCCTTGGACAAGGCAGGTTTTGCCGCTTCCCAGGTCCCCGTACAGTCGTATAATGGTTCCCCGTTGCAGGCACTGTCCCAGGCGCCGGCCCAAGCAGCGGGTTTCTTCGGGACCGTGGGTGATCCATTGGCCGGTGGTGTTCATCAGAGCAGTGGCTGTTCCACCGGCGGCGCCGGGGGGTTGTCGAAGATCCGTTGCATGGCCAGGGGCAAGGCATCCATCACTTCGGTGGCCAGATAACCTCTGGATGCCTCTTCCGACAGCAGGTCGGCGGACAGGCCATGGAGAAACACGGCGGCGCCGGCGGCTTGGGATGGTTGCAGCCCCTGGGCCAACAGGCCGGCCACTGCGCCTGTGAGCACATCGCCCATCCCGCCACTGGCCATACCGGTGTTGCCGGTGGGATTGATCCAGACCTTGCCGTCCGGATCGGCCACCAGGGAGCGGGCCCCTTTCAGTATCACGTGGGATCGCGTTTGGCGGGCGAGCCGACGTACGGCCGCCATGCGGTCGTGTTGAACCGCGGCAACCGATTGGTCGAGCAGCCGGGCCATCTCGCCCGGATGGGGCGTGAGAATGGTCGGTGCGCTGCGGCCGGCCAGAACCGCCAGGCCGCCCACCAGGTTGTTCAAACCGTCGGCGTCGATCACCAGCGGCAGATCCAGGGCCGATGCCACGCGCCGCACCAGATCGCGGGCGGCGGTGCTGGTGCCCATGCCGGGCCCGATGGCGATGCAGCGTTTTTCCATCGCCGCCTGCTCGATGGCGGTGAAGGCTTCCGACGGCCACTGCCCTTGGCCGTTGTCGGGAACCGGCCAGGTCATGGCTTCGATGAGTCGGCCTTCCAGAATAGGGCTCAGGCTTTGGGGCGCGGCCAGGGTCACCAAGCCGGCGCCCACCCGCAGGGCCGCTTGGGCGCTCATGATGGCGGCGCCCGTTTTGCCGGCGGCGCCGGCCACCACCAGTAAATGACCGGTGTGTCCTTTGTGACTGTCGGACGCCCGCCGGGGCAACCAGCGGCGTACCGCACGACCGGTGATCAAACGTTGGCGCGGATCGGCCCATTGGGTGATCAACGGTGGAATGCCGATATCGATCAGCACCAGGCGGCCGCAAAAACCGGCGCCCGGCTGCAGCAGATGGCCGATTTTAGGATGGCCGAAGGTGGCTGTCACAGTGGCCTGAATGCAAACACCGCAGGGGTGGCCGGTGTCGCTGTGGAGTCCCGAGGGGATGTCCACGGCCAGCAATGGTTTTTGCAACTGATTGACGAACTGGATCACATCGCGCAGGTAGCCGCGTACGTCGCTGTTGAGACCTGTGCCGAACAGCGCATCGATCCAGTAGCCGCAGTGGCGCATGGCGCCTTGGCAGGCGGCAAAGGCGGCGGCGTCGGGAATTTCCGTAACGGGGATGTTCAGGGCGCTGAGCAACCGGTCGTTGGCGGCCGCGTCTCCCTGGAGACGGTCGCGGGTGCTTGTCAGAAAGATGCGTACTTCCACCCCCATCCTAGCCAGGTAGCGGGCCATCACCAAGCCGTCGCCACCGTTGTTGCCCCGCCCGGCGAGCACGCCCACCGGTCGGGCGCCGTTGCGGTAGATATGCTCCAGGAATGCACGGGTGGCGCCCCTTCCGGCATTCTCCATCAGAACCCGTCCGGGGATGCCGATCTCATCAATGGTTTTGCGGTCCATGGCCTGCATTTCGGCGGCTGTAACGACAATCATGGCGCAGGAACTCCTTTCTACAGCGTTCGTATCAGCGTCACCATGTCCCGCACGGCGGTTTCCATGCCCACCAGCACGGCCCGGGCGATGATGCCGTGGCCGATGCTGAATTCATCGATCTCCTTGAGACCGGTGAACAGTTTGACCAGGCGAAAATCCAGTCCGCCGCCCAGGGCGATGCGCAGCCGCAAACGGTGGGCCATTTTGACCACGTCGATGATTTTCAACAGCTCCTGGTGCTGATTGGCGGCCGAGGGAGCCGTTTGCAGCCGGCGGGTGCTGATGTGGATCCAGCTGGCGCGTGCCTGGTGCGCCGATTTCACTTGCTCGGGTTCGGGTACGATGGCCACGCCGACCCCGATGCCGTTGGATTGCAGCGTGTCGACCATATCGAAGATGGTTTTTGTGTGCAGCGCCATGTCGAAAGCATCGGCGGCCTTGCCTTCGTCGGACGTTTCCGATGGTCGTAAGATGACGCGCTCCGGCTGGATGTCCAGGGCCAAGCCGACCCATTCCGGCGCCGCGGTCAAATGGAGCACCATCCGTCCGTGCACCGATTGACGGAGCAGCCTTAGATCCTGCTCATCGATCAGGGCACGTGCCGGATGCCAACCTGCACCGATACCGTCCGCGCCACCCAGCTCGGCCAACAAGGCCGCCGTCGCAGGTGAGGGATCGGCCCCGCGGCCGCTGTTGCGCAAAGACGCGACATGATCCACCAATACCGTCAAACCGGCCATTGCACCTCCTTCAAGCGTTGTCGAGCATTTCCATCAGTTCCCGGGCCTTGGCTTCCATGATGTCGGCCTCCGCCTCCGAGTGCACGTGGTCATAGCCCATCAGGTGCAGGATGCCGTGGATCAGAAGTTCAAGGAATCGCTGCGCCATGGGCATGTCGGCCTGCCGGCTTTCCCGGGCACAGGTGTCCATGGAGATCACCACGTCACCCAGCAATTCGGGGTGCAGATCGCCGTGGGGCCCTTCGCGCATGGGGAAGCTGATCACGTTGGTGGGGCCGGTGTGCTGCAGGTACTGTTCATTGAGCCGGGCAATGGTCGGGTCGTCCACCAACACGATCGACAATTCACCGTCAGGACATCCCAAGGCGTTTAAGATGGCTTGGGCGTTCCTTTGCACGTCCTGCGTCGCGATGGGATGGTTTGCCTGTTGATTGTCGATCAGAATGGCCATTTTTCGTCTTTGCGCCCTCTTTGCTGCTCGATTCGGTATATTCGATACGGTGGTGGTGAATACCGTTGAGAATTTTATTGAAGCTCTTGGCGATACTGTGAAGATCCTTGAGGGTCAATTCGCAGTTGTCCAACTGACCATCGGAGAACACTTTGTTGATCAGTTGCTGCACCAGCCCCTGCAAGCGCGCGGGCGTCGGGTTTTCCAGGGTGCGCGAGGCCGCCTCTACAATGTCGGCCAGCATCACCAGTCCCACCTCCTTGGTTTGGGGCTTGGGGCCGGGGTAGCGATAATCGTCGATCTTCACGGCATCCTCGCCCTTGAGCTGCTTGGCCTTTTCGAAAAAATAGTGGATCAGGCTGGTGCCGTGGTGCTGTTGAATCGTGTCGATGATCACCTGCCCCAGCTTCTGCTTGCGCGCGATCTCCACACCGTCCTTCACATGGGCGATCAGAATCAGGCTCGACATGGAAGGGGCCAGTTTGTCGTGTTTGTTGCGCCCGTCGGTCTGGTTTTCGATGAAATAGAGGGGCTTTTTGACCTTGCCGATGTCGTGGTAGTAGCCGCACACCTTGCCCAGCAGCGGATTGGCGTTGATTTCGCTGGCGGCGGCCTCCACCAGGGATCCCACGATGACCGAATGATGGTAGGTGCCCGGCGCCTCGATCATCAGGCGCCGCAGAATGGGTCGGTCCAGGTTGGCCAATTCCAGCAGGGTGATGTCGGTGGTGAAGCCGAAGCCCATCTCCACCAAGGGTGCCACGCCCAATGTGATGATTCCGCTGAGCAGCCCGCCGGCCAGGGCCAGGACGGCCATCCAGGCCAAGTTGAGACCACCGATTTCACCGGCGTGAATGCCGATGGCCAGGGCCATCAAGGCGCCCAGAATCCCTGTTTTGATGCCGGCCATGATCACCACCCGGCGTTCGCGGCAGTGCTGCACCCAGAAGGCCGCCATGCTGTTGGTGACGGCGAAAAAGAGAAAGGTGTCGAGTCGGGTGCCCATCAACAGCGCGGCGCACATGGCGGCGACCATGCCGAAGGGCAGGGCGATCTCAAAGCCCAATACCAGGCACACCAGCATGGCACAGGCCGCTATGGGTATGGCGACGAGCACCGCATCGGCGGGCGGCGCAAAGGGGTGGGCGCCGCTTTGCCCCCCCGCCACAACGATGCCCGCTTTGGTAAGCGCCAGCACCAGAACCAGGCTCAAGGTCATGAAGAGCAGGTTTTTGCTGGTGTTCAGGTGTTTGTGGTCGGGCAGTTGCAGGTGGATGAAGTGCAGCACGATCAGAATGATGGCCAGCATGGCAGCTGCGCCGACGGCGCTGGTGAAGATCGGCCGGCCCTTGCTCTGCTCTTCCATGGCGCGCAGTTTGAGCAGCTGGACTGCGGTGACCCTTTCACCTTCGCGCAGCACCATCTCCCCGGTCTTGATCCGGTACATGATCGGCTTGACGCTCTCCCGGGCTTGCTGCTTGCGGGCCTCGGTTTCGTTGCGATTGAGGGTGATGTTGGGTGCCAGCAGACGTTGGCTGAAGTCCACGATCAGATTGATCAGGTTGTAATTCAGGTCCTTGACCATCGGTTCGGCGATGATGCGAACCATGGTTTTGGCTTGATCCGGACCATAGTATTGGCGCAGGGCATAGGCCGTGTTTTCGTTCTGCGTGGCCACGTCCCGCAAAGTGATGCCCTTGTCGATCTCCTGGAGCAACACCTCCTTGTTGGCGACGACACCGTTGGACATTATGGCGTCCACGATTTGAACGATGATTTCGGCGATGGCGGCGGAGAACATTTCAGCCGTCAGCAGGCGGTAGGCGCCCCGGCTCACCTCGATGCCCATGGCCGTTTCGAAGCTCTCTTTGTGGGGCGCCATGGCCCGCTCCAGCGCTTGTCGGTCGGGGGGCGTGTCTTGGGCGCCTTCGCCGACGAGGCCGGCCTCCTCGATGCGCGTGCGCATCCGGGCGAAGACGGTGCGCACCTGTTCCGCAATGCGGGGCGCGATGCGCGGGTCGTGATCGTAGACGGTCAGGATGCCGGCCGCGGCCTGTTCCTGGTTGGCCGCCGTGGCCACCTTGTCCTCCACGAAAAAATCACCGGGCGCCTTGACGTCCTGCATGGCGATGTCGCCCAACTGGTACTGTTCCTGTGTAATGAGCAGACTTGGATAGACCAGGATCAGAAACAGGATTACCAGGGCGGCCAGCAAAAGCCATCCCAGATGACGCGTCACGATGGCGCCGGGCGTCAAGCGTTTCTTGTTTTCGGGACTCATGGGTTGAATCGCCTCGTCAAGCCGGGACCGTCGGCACGATACCCGGCGGCGGACCGTTGGCGGCCGCCAGTTTTTTCTCGGTGGCCGCTTCATATGCCAGAATGATGTCCTGCACCAACCGGTGACGCACCACGTCGCGCTGGGTGAAAAAGACCATCTTGATTTCCTGGATGTGAGCCAGAATCTGTTTGGCCTCGATCAGTCCGGAGGTTTTCTGGGGCGGCAGGTCCACCTGGGTGATGTCGCCGGTGATGACCGCCTTGGAATTGAAGCCGATACGTGTCAGGAACATTTTCATTTGTTCCGAGGTGGTGTTCTGGGCTTCGTCGAGGATGATGAAGGAGTCGTTCAGGGTGCGCCCCCGCATGAAGGCGATGGGGGCGACTTCGATCACTCCCTGTTGCATCAGCGCGGCGGCCTTTTCAAAGCGCATCATGTCGTGCAACGCATCGTAAAGCGGCCGCAGATAGGGATCCACCTTTTCCGCCAGGTCGCCGGGCAAAAACCCCAACGCTTCGCCCGCCTCCACCGCCGGCCGTGTCAGAATAATGCGGGTGACGGTGCCCTTGGTCAGCGCCGCCACCGCCATGGCCATGGCCAGATAGGTTTTGCCCGTTCCGGCGGGGCCGATGCCGAACACGATGTCGTGCCGGCGCATGGCGTCGATGTACTCTTTCTGGGCGCGGCTCTTGGGTGTAATGGCCATCTTCTTGGCTGTGATGTAGACCGTGTCCAGAAAAATCTCTTTGAGCAGGGTGCGGTCGTCGGCGCTGAGCAGCCGGATGGCGTAATCGATATCGGTGTCGTAGACCGGATAGCGTTCCTTGATCAATCCGTAAAGCTGGGTCAGCAGGTTGCGGGCCAGGTGCACGGTGATCTCATCCCCGCACAAATGGACCGTGTTGCCCCGCGCCTTGACCTGCAGATCGAGACTTCGGGCGATGTGCTGCAGATGGCGGTCGTGCTCACCGAAAAGCTGCCGCGACAACTCTACATCAGTGAAGGTGATCTTGGTTTGATGGGCGTTGGTTTCCATGTCTTTGCCGTCGCTGTGGCTTTCCCTCCTTATTGGATGGTCGGCGCGTTACCGAACACAGAGAATATAAAACTTTTATGTCGAATGCAAACGGGAATGGGAGTTTGCCACGGTGTGAGTTGCAATTGACATTTCAGCTTCATTGAATTAAGGGAAACCATCTTTCGAAGCGCCGATCCGTCATGCATGGAAGCGGACATTTCGCCAACGCCTTTGCATCGGTGAAAGCAACCCCTTGCTCCCTTAAGGGTTGATTTTCCCGGGAAATATTCGTTTACACAATCCTGAAAGGAGATGAGAGCAGATGGCCGCAAAGCTAATCAAAGGTACCGACATTCGTGAGCAGATCCTCGAGGAGATCACGGCTGAGGTCAAACAGATCAAGGAAAAACATGGGGTCGTGCCGGGGCTGGTCACCATCCTGGTGGGTGAGAATCCGGCCTCCATATCCTATGTCACATTGAAAATCCAAACCGCTCACCGGGTGGGGTTCAAGGAGATCCAGGACTCTCAGTCCGTGGACATCACCGAAGAGCAGCTGTTGGCCCTGATCGACAAGTACAATAAAGACGATTCCATCAACGGCATACTGGTGCAACTGCCCCTGCCCAAGCACATCGATGAAAAAAAGGTGCTCAACGCCATCGATCCGGACAAGGACGTGGACGGATTCCATCCCGTCAACGTCGGCCGTTTGATGATCGGCGGTAAGGAAGTGAAATTTCCGCCCTGCACCCCGGCCGGCATCCAAGAGATGATCGTGCGCGCCGGCGTCGAAACCAGCGGCGCCGAGGTGGTGGTCGTGGGTCGTTCCAACATCGTGGGCAAGCCCATCGCCAACATGATGTTGCAAAAGGGCAAAGGCGCCAACAGTACGGTGACCATCGTGCATACCGGCACAAAGGATTTGGCCTCCCATTGCCAACGGGCCGACATCCTGATCGTGGCCGCCGGCGTGCCCGGCCTGGTCAAACCGGAGTGGATCAAGCCCGGTGCCTGCGTGATCGATGTGGGTGTCAACCGGGTCGGCGAGAAGATCAGCGAAAAGACCGGCAAGCCGATCGCCATTTTGCGGGGCGATGTGGATTTCGATGCCGCCAAGGAGATCGCCGGTTCCATCACCCCCGTTCCGGGCGGCGTGGGCCCGATGACCATCACCATGCTGATGCTCAACACCCTCAAGTCCCTCAAGTTCAAGCTGGGGATCGCCTGATCCTAGTGTGCAACAACGCTGAAGCCACCGGTGGGTCTCGGTCCGCCGGTGGCTTTTTTTCCGACGGCACCCAAAGCTACTTCAGGTTGGTGGCCTTCATGACCGACAGTGCGTGTCGGTGAAGTTGGCACCGCATTGGGCTTCATTGAAAATGTATAACAAAAACAAATCGATGGGATTTGACACCATTGCTGATCCATGTTATTTTGCCCTGGGTTTTTAACGCAAAGAGCATCGTATCTTGCTAATATCAGTAGTGAATTGTACCATGTGCATAACGGCCCTTGGTGTGCGCTGAAGCACGAATGCCACGCAACCCGGCAACATCGGAACGGATGATGTTCGTCCACCCCACGGAAGCCCGAAGCGTACCAGCGATGTGAGCGGGATCAGGAAGTGCGGGCACCCACGTCAAAGCGGCGGCCATCATCATCAGGACTGACCATGGCACAAAAATTTTCCCTGTTCCTTGTAGGCGGTTCCGGTACAAAGGTCAGGCAGCTCCGAATTTCCCGCGGACAGTGCATTCTTCTCGCTTTGTTGACGTTGACCCTGCTGTCGGTCATCGGTTACGGGATGTGGGATTATGTTTCCATAGGACGGGAGGCCGCCCGGAACAGCGCTTTACAACGTGAGTTGGCGCTGCGAAATGAAGAGGTGACGCTGCAGCGCCGGCAAATCCAGAAGTTCGCCAGGGAAATCGATCTGCTCAAAGAGCGCATCGTTACCCTGGATCAATTCGAGGAGCGCATTCGCATCCTGGCCAATCTCGATCAACGCGATCAACAGGAAGGGCTTTTCGGTGTCGGCGGTTCGGCGCCCGAGGACCTGAGTCCCGAATTGGACATCACCCGTGACCACCAACAGTTGATGCGCCGAATGCACGCGCAGGTGAGACAATTGGACAACGCCGCGGCGCGCCGGAGCGGCAGCTTTGCCACATTGGTGGAAAAGCTGGAAGAGCGTAAAAATATCTTGGCGCACACGCCGGCGATTCGGCCGGCCCAAGGGTGGGTCACGTCCAGCTTCGAATATCGCCGGAATCCCTTTACCGGCAAGCGGGAGTTCCATCGGGGCATGGACATCGCCAACCGCAAAGGCACGCCGGTGGTGGCCACCGCGGATGGGGTCGTTTCATTCATCGGTGAGCGGGGTGCCTTCGGGACACTCATGGTGATCGATCACGGATATGGCTTCACCACACGTTACGCCCATCTGGAAAAGGGATTGAAACAGAAGGGGGATCGGGTGCAACGGGGCGAGGTGATGGCCAAAATGGGCAGCAGCGGACGCAGCACCGGGCCCCATCTGCATTACGAAGTGCGTTTGAACGGTGTGCCGGTCAATCCGGAAAACTACATTCTTAATTGATTCGACCTCACCACCATCCATCCCGCATCATGCAGGATCCAACATCAGCTACGGTCCCCGCAAACCGCAAGCCATGCATCCGTATTGTAAAACGAATCTCCGGGAAGGACGATTGATCCGATGATATGGAATCTGCTGACCCGACTCTTCGGGAGCAAAAACGAACGTGAAGTCAAGAAATTGTGGCCTGTCGTGGAGGCGATCAATGCGCTGGAACCCCGTATGCAGGCCATGAGCGATGAGCAGCTCCGGGAACAGACCAATTTGTTCAAGCAGCGGTTGGCGCAGGGCGAATCGTTGGATGAACTGCTGCCCGAAGCCTTTGCAACGGTTCGCGAGGCATCGGTGCGGACGGTGGAGATGCGTCACTTTGATGTCCAGTTGATCGGCGGCATTTTCTTGCACAGGGGGCGGATCGCCGAGATGAAAACCGGTGAAGGCAAGACCCTGGTGGCCACCTTGCCCGCCTACCTGAACGCCCTGGCCGGCAAAGGGGTGCATATCATCACGGTCAACGATTACCTGGCCCGTCGGGATACCGAATGGATGGGCAAAATCTACAATTTTCTGGGGTTGCGGGTGGGTTCCATCCTCCACGGTTTGGACGATGCCCAGCGGCGCGAGGCCTACGGCGCCGACATCACCTACGGCACCAACAACGAGTTCGGCTTCGACTATCTGCGCGACAACATGAAATACGACCTGGAGACCATCGTCCAGGGCGACCTGCACTATGCCATCGTCGACGAAGTGGACAGCATCCTGATCGACGAGGCCCGCACGCCCTTGATCATATCCGGTCCGGCGGAGAAATCGACCCACCTTTACTACCAGGTCAACAGCATCGTGCCGAACCTCAAGGCCGATGCCCACTATAGCAAGGACGAAAAGGCGCGCAGTGTCACGCTCACCGAAGAGGGGGTGGCCCTGGCGGAGAGGTTGCTCCAGGTGGACAACCTCTACGATCCGCGCAACATCGAAACCCTGCACCACATCAATCAGGCCTTGAAGGCCCACACCCTTTTTCAGCGCGATGTGGACTACATCGTCAAGGAAGGCCAGGTGATCATCGTCGATGAATTCACCGGTCGCCTGATGCCGGGGCGCCGTTACAGCGACGGTTTGCACCAGGCCCTGGAAGCCAAGGAGAATGTCAAGATCGAGAACGAGAACCAGACCTTGGCCACCATCACCTTCCAGAACTACTTCCGCATGTATGACAAACTCGCGGGCATGACTGGTACGGCCGACACCGAGGCGGCGGAGTTCAAGAAGATTTACAACCTGGACGTCAACGTGGTGCCCACCAACCAGCCCATGATCCGCCAGGATCACGCCGACGCGATCTACAAGACCCGAAAGGAAAAATACGAGGCAGTGCTGGACGAGATCGAGGCCTTGCACACCAAGGGGCAGCCGGTACTGGTGGGGACCATCTCCATCGATGTGTCGGAACAGTTGGCCGGCATCCTCAAAAAAAGAGGCATTGCCCATGCCGTGCTCAATGCGAAGAACCATGAGGCCGAAGCCGAGATCATCGCCATGGCCGGCCAGCGGGGAGCGGTCACCATTTCCACCAACATGGCGGGCCGCGGCACGGACATCAAGTTGGGTGAAGGGGTGACCGAGCTGGGCGGGTTGCACATCCTGGGCACGGAGCGTCACGAGAGCCGCCGCATCGACAATCAGCTGCGGGGCCGTTCCGGGCGCCAGGGGGACCCGGGTTCCTCCCGTTTTTATCTCAGCCTGGAAGACGACCTGTTGCGCATTTTCGGCGGCAAGCGCATCGGCGGCATCATGGAGCGGCTCGGCATGCAGGACGGCGAACCCATCGAGCACAACCTGATCAGTCGGGCCATCGAAAACGCTCAAACCAAGGTGGAGGCGCACAACTTCGATATCCGCAAGCACTTGCTGGAATACGACGATGTGATGAACCAGCAGCGGGAAGTGATCTACCGCCAGCGGCGGGAACTGTTGCGCGGTGACAGTATCCACGAGACCATTCTCGACATGATGATGGAACAGGCCGAGATCATCGCCGCCCAATTCGCCGATGAGAAGGCCTTGCCCGAGGACTGGGACCATCAGGGATTGTCCGACGCGGTTTTCAAGCAGTTCAATTTCCGTTTACAGCCCTTCGACAACGACACGCTGGACGGATTGACCGAAGAGGGCTTGGCCGAGGCGATTTACGAGCAGGCGACGGCCTATCATCAGACCCGGGAGCAACAGTTCGGCGCCGATACCATGCGCCACGTGGAGCGGGTCTTGATGCTGCAGACGGTGGACAATCTATGGAAAGACCACTTGCTGAGCATGGATCACCTCAAAGAGGGGATCGGATTGCGCGGTTACGCCCAGCAAAACCCCTTGTTGATTTACAAGAAAGAGGGTTTTGCCATGTTCGAGGATCTCATCGAACGGATCAAAAGTGAGACCCTGGGAGTTTTGTTCCGGGTGCAGTTGGCCGCACCGCCCTCCTTGGAGGAAATGCAGAAGGAGAAGGCGCAGGAACTGGTTTTTTCGGGCGGCGGCGACGGGAGCCCGCGCAAAAAGCAGCCGGTGCGGCGCAGTGATCAAAAGGTGGGCCGCAACGACCCCTGCCCCTGCGGCAGCGGCAAGAAATACAAGAAGTGTTGCGGCAAATGATTATCGGCCTTATTTCAGACACCCACGGCAGTTTGAGCAACGAGGCCCTGCATGCCCTGCGCGGTGCCGATCACATTTTGCATGCCGGCGATATCGGTGGTGCGGCCATTCTTGAGCAGTTGGCGACATTGGCGCCTGTGACCGCAGTTCGCGGCAACACCGATGGCGGATCGTGGGCCGCGGCTTTACCGCCCACCGATATGCTTGAGCTGGGGGGGAAATGCTTCTATCTGCTTCACGATCCGGCCGCCCTCGATTTGGATCCCCCTGCCGCCGGGATTGACGTTGTCGTCAGCGGCCACACCCATCAGGCGACCATCGCCCATGCGGGCGGTGTTCTCTATTTCAATCCAGGATCGGCCAGTCAGGGTCGTTATGGCGGCAGCACCAGCGTGGGCCGCATCACCATCGACGATACCGGATTGCATCCCCGCATCATCGCCCTTTAAAGCCTGTTTGACATCGCGGCGACCCACCGGCAGCCGATTGTTTGACATTCCGAATTGGGCGGTTAGATTTGTGCCAAGGCCATGGCCGAGGGCGGTTTTCGGCACCATGAGCACCGTTGCCGAACCACTTTACAAAAACAGACCCGGATGCTTATAATTGATAACAGTCAATGAGACATCCGGGGTTAGCGTTGACGATTCGGTGTGATGAGCCAAAATTTACCGGAAACCATAGGGGATGTCGATGTCAAGGCCGAGCGTGACCTCAAGGAGCCACCGCTGTACAAGGTCTTGCTGCACAATGACGATTATACCACCATGGAATTTGTGGTGCATATATTGATGGCGGTTTTTCACAAATCGGTGGAGCAGGCCACCCGGATCATGTTGAACGTTCACAAACGCGGCATCGGCACTTGCGGGGTGTTCACATTCGAGGTGGCCGAGACCAAGGTCACAACCGTCACCCGCCTTGCCAGGGAGAACGGGTATCCATTGAAATGCACCATGGAGAAAGCGTAGCGTCATGATAAGCAAAGAGTTGAGTGTCACATTGGGCTTCGCCGTACGCGAGGCCAAGCGTCGCCGCCATGAGTATGTGGGCATCGAACACATCCTGTTCGCCATCCTGCATGACAGTAACGGTTTGGAAATCATCAACGCCTGCGGCGGCGACGTGGAACATCTAAAGGCGGCCTTGGAGAATTTCTTCCGCGACAAGATGGAAGTGATTCCCGAAGGCAACGAATATGTACTGCAACAGACCGTGGGATTCCAGCGGGTGATTCAGCGGGCGGTGAACCACGTGCGTTCGGCGGAGAAGGCGGAGGTTTCGGTCAGTGACATATTGGCCTCCATTTTCATGGAAAAAGACTCGCACGCCGCCTTCTTTCTCAATCAGGAAGGCATTACACGACTGGATGTGCTCAACTACATCAGCCACGAGTTGCCCAATGAGCCGCCTGCCGGGGATCCGGCCGGATTCGGCAAACCCGAATCGGATGTGGATCGGGAAAAGAAGAAGACCAACCCCCTGGATGCCTATACAGTCGATATGATGCGCCTGGCCGCCGAGGGGAAATTGGATCCGCTCATCGGTCGGGAACTGGAACTGCAACGCACCATGCAGGTGCTCTGTCGGCGTCGTAAAAACAACCCGATCTTCGTGGGGGAGCCGGGCGTTGGCAAAACCGCCATGGCCGAGGGCTTGGCACAGAAGGTGTTCAACGGCGAAGTGCCCGGGATGCTCAAGGAAATGCGGATCTACAGCCTCGATCTGGGCGGAATGCTGGCCGGCTCCAAGTTTCGTGGCGATTTCGAGCAGCGCCTCAAAGGTGTGATCGGCGAACTGCAAAAGCGCAAGAACGTCATTCTGTTCATCGACGAGATACACACCATCGTCGGGGCGGGGGCCACCAGCAGCGGCTCCATGGATGCCTCCAATATCCTCAAGCCGGTGCTGGCCAGTGGTGAAATCCGTTGCATCGGGTCCACCACCTACGAAGAGTTCAAGAACCATTTCGAAAAGGACAGAGCGCTCTCAAGGCGTTTCGAGAAAATCGAGATCGCCGAGCCCACCGTTGAAGAGAGTGTGCGCATTCTGAAAGGATTGCGTTCCCGCTATGAAGAGCACCACGACATCGTTTACACGGACAGCGCCCTGCGGTCGGCCTGCGATCTTTCGTTCAAATATCTGAATGATCGTTTTCTACCCGACAAGGCCATCGATGTCATCGACGAGGCCGGTGCCTTCGTGCGCCTTTCCGGCGGCGCCCATCGGACCAAAATCAATCCAGCCGACATCGAGAAGATCGTGGCCAAAATGGCGCGCGTACCCACCGTGAGTGTCTCCACGCCGGACAAGGCCAAGCTGGAAACGCTGGGGCAGCGTTTGAAACAGGTGGTTTTCGGTCAGGATGATGCCATTGCCGCACTGACCACCGCCATCAAACGGCAACGGGCTGGGCTGGGACACCCGGAAAAGCCCGTGGGTTCGTTCCTGTTCACAGGCCCCACGGGTGTAGGCAAAACCGAGGTGGCGCGCCAAGTGGCGGCCAACCTGGGTATCGAATTCATGCGCTACGATATGAGCGAGTACATGGAAAAACATGCCGTGGCCCGTTTGATTGGTGCGCCGCCGGGATATATCGGCTTCGACCAGGGCGGCCTTTTGACCGACGGTATCCGCAAGCACCCTCACAGTGTGCTGCTGCTGGATGAAATCGAAAAAGCCCACCCGGATCTGTTCAATATCCTGTTGCAGGTGATGGATCATGCCACCCTGACGGACAACAACGGCAAGAAGGCCGATTTTCGTAATGTGATCCTGATGATGACCTCCAACGCCGGCAGCCGTGAAATGAGCCAAGCCACCATCGGCTTCGGCGATCCCAAAAAAGGGGCCACCGGAAAAGGCAAGCAAGCCGTTGAACGGTATTTCAGTCCGGAGTTCCGCAACCGTCTCGATGGGGTGATCACCTTCAACGGACTGAACGTCGAGATCATGGAACAGATCGTCGACAAATTCATGTCGGAGTTCGCCGTTCAATTGGCGGCAAAAAAGGTGATGTTGACCTACACCGACGCCGTGCGCCGTTGGATGGCCAAGAAAGGGTTCGATCCCGACTATGGGGCCCGACCCTTGGCCAGGGTGCTGCAGACCGCCATCAAGGATCCCAT
The DNA here is from genome assembly GCF_022968795.1 of Desulfatitalea alkaliphila. Taxonomy (GTDB): domain Bacteria; phylum Desulfobacterota; class Desulfobacteria; order Desulfobacterales; family Desulfosarcinaceae; genus Desulfatitalea; species Desulfatitalea alkaliphila. Next base: position 173,594 of record NZ_JALJRB010000007.1, on the reverse strand, counting down.
GGCCGATGAGATCCTTTTCGGTCGCTTGGAAAAGGGGGGCAAGGCCACCCTGGACGTCAAGGACGATACCATCGTATTCGCCTATGAATAGCATGGAAAAAGGGCGGTCGGCACCGCCCTTCCTTCCTTGTCCTGCCTACCTTCAAATGCAGTCCGGAACGCCGGTGTAACCCGTCATGCCTGTCTACCTGCTGTCCAAGGAACTGGTTTTCCCACCCGTCCACCTTGCCACGCGTGAAGGTTTACTGGCGGTCGGCGGCGATCTGGCGCCGGAGCGATTGTTGCTCGCCTACCGCAACGGTATATTTCCCTGGTATTCCGGTGACGAGCCGATTCTCTGGTGGTCGCCGGACCCCCGTTTGGTGCTGATGCCGCAAGAATTGAAGATATCCCGTTCCTTGCGTAAGACCATCCGCCAGGAACGTTTCCGGGTTACCCTGGACACTGCCTTCGATCAAGTGATTCATGCCTGTGCCCGTCTGCGAATCGAAGTCGGCACAGGTACTTGGATCACCCCGGAGATGGCGACCGCCTACCGCCGCCTCCACGTGATGGGTTATGCCCATTCGGTGGAGGCATGGTGTGACGGTCGCCTCAGCGGCGGACTTTACGGTATCGCCCTGGGCAGGGCCTTCTTCGGCGAATCCATGTTCTCGATGCGCAGGGATGCATCCAAGGTGTGTTTGGTCCACCTGGCGCGCCATCTCGTTCGGCAACACTACCGCTTGATCGATTGCCAGGTGCCTACCGATCACATGCAGCGCATGGGCGCACGCCTGCTCTCTCGAACCGATTTTATGTTGATGTTGAACGAAGCGTTGCGGTATCCCTCGCGAGTCGGACAGTGGGCTGAAGCCTTATTTTGATGGGAGTGCCCGTCGTTCCCGGAGGTCGAAAATGGCGCGCTCGCGCCGAATGATCAAGTCATCTCGCTATTCAATGATCTCCAGTACCGTTCGTTTTTTCACCTTGGAAGAGACGGCGCTGAGGATCGTGCGCATGGCCTGGGCGGTGCGTCCTTGTTTGCCGATGATTTTTCCAAGGTCTTCCTTGGCTACCTTCAACTCCAATACTGTGGTCTGGTTGCCTTCCACCTCCGAAACATTGACTTCGTTGGGGCGATCCACCAATGACTGTGCAATGAAACTGATCAGCTCTTTCATTTCCATCTCTCCTTTTAACCGAGTAAGCAGCGAAACCTAAGGCAGTATGCGTTTCTTCCAGGGTCAACCGTAACTTCGCTCTCCGCAGGAAGTAAGCTGCGACGAAGTATACCAGTAAAATGACAAAACACAATACCAAATAAACACCCTGAAAATACGGTAACGTTTTAGGTGTTTACAGAGGTAGAGGTGGGTTTTTTGGTTGGTTGCATCGCTCCGGACGGTTGAAAGCAGCGGCCGAGAGGATGGTGCGGGTGGGAAAAGCAACACGGTAACGGTTGTTGATCGTATTCGCAATCAGAAATGGCGGGTGACGCTGCGATTACGAATACGATGCGAACAACCGGTTTGAAGGCGCAGGCGGTGCCAACGATCCGTCCGTTGGTGGCCTTTATTGTTTATGGGCGGCAATGACCCACGGTGCGATCACATAGGGTTGAATACCCTCGTAGGACATCTCGTGGGGTGTTTCGGGCGGCTCGGCGCTGAACTCCCACTGGGGGCTCATCCATTTGAAGTGGGGCCAGACCGGCACTTGACGGCCGTTTTGCCACTGAACGGCGATGCCGGTTTGCCCCCCCGGTCCCCAGGCCAGATCGTGCAGATGGCGTCCCTGCTCGTCTTTAAGAAACGCTATCTTCCCGGAGGGGATAAGGTGGACCGTTTCCTCTAGGTAAGTGATGATCTTTTCGGCATCGAGGCCGCCGGTGGCGGCTACGGCCGGCGCCAGCAGATGTTTGATTGCGCTGTAAGTGTCCGCGGTGAAGCTGGGGGTTTCGCCAAAACGCTTGTAGTAGCCATCCACAAAATCTCGGGTCAGCTCATTGAAGGCCATGCCCCTGGCGTAGGTGGACATGGTCATGAGGTAGTCAGCCGCCCCATTGGTGGCTTCCCAGAACTCCTCTTTTTGAGCTTCCACGTTGATGCCGACAATGGCGGCCGGCAGCTTCATCTCGCCGGCTTGGCGGGCCAAGGCCACCCCTACGGGGGCGGAGAAGATAGTGAAGACCATATGGGCATCGGCGCGTTGGATCGCGGCAAGCTCGGCCGATACATCGGTTGCCCGAGGGGATGGCCGCCAAACGCCGACGACTTCCATGCCCATGCGGGGGATATAATTTTCCGCAGCGGCCACCATGGGATCGGCCCACATGGCTTGCTCGGCCACAATGGCGACCTTGATCCGGCCGACCCCCAGTGTTTGTCGCAACAAGGAACCGACGGTGCGCAATTGAATGAAAACGGTCTTAACCAAATAAGCGGAGCTGAACGGCGCGCTGCGGAAAAAGTATTTGTATCGGTCATAATCCCGGGCGACGCGGTTGCACAACTCAGGGTGGGCGGCGCCGACACCGACGAAGATTTTCTTGGCGTCCATGGCCACATCCTGCATGGCCAGCACCGCTTCGGTCCGGAATCCGCCGATGACGAAATCCACTTTGTCGCGGGCAATCAACCGGTTCATGGCCTTGGCGGCATCTTCCAGGCTGATGAACTCGTTGGAGTCGGCTTGGACCAGATCGATTCTCATCGTACGATTGTCGACCTGAACGCCCCCTCTTGCGTTGAGCTCTTCGGCCGCCATCAAAGCGCCATTCCAGTGGCCTTGGCCTTGGGAGAACTGCATCGGCCCGATGACGCCGATGCGGATGCTGTTCTGACCCCAGGCGGTGGTGACCATGAGCATGGACACCAGGCAGAGCGCCACCATCAAGGCGAACTTTTTCGTTCTTCTCATGAAATTACCCCCTTTTGCTGATACTGTTCAGGCCTTCAAGGGCCTCATATACCATGACATGAAAAAAAAACCTAATTCTCTATCGGCCGTTTTTACCGGGAATTTAGCCTTTTCTTGAAATCCGTCACATTTTCGCATGCAAAGCTGATCGGCAAGGTCAAGCGGAACACGGCGCCTTGGCCAAGCTCGCTTTCCAATGTGATGTCGCCGCCCATGGATCGCGCAAGGGTTCGCGCAATGGCCAACCCGAGGCCATGTCCGGCGCGCGCCACACTATCGCTCGATGCAACCTGCTTGTATCGTTGGAAAATTGTTTCATGATAGGCCGGGGCGATGCCGGGCCCGTCATCGCGTACCGCCACCGTGACTTGCTCCCTTTGGCACGAGAGATGGATCAACACATGGTGCCGCCGGTGATAAAGCGCATTTTTCAACAGGTTGCCCACCACCTGACGAAACTTGGTCTCGTCATGGGCCATGCGTATCGTCGCTGCCAACGGGGTCACGTCCAAACGGATGCCCGCTTTCGCCAGCGCCGCAATTTTGACGGAAGTCTCCGGCAGGTCCGAGAGGGCGTCGTTCAACTCAGGCGCTTGAAATTCAATGATATCAAGGATTAAACTTTGCAAAAGTTCGCACGGCGCGAAGGATTCACACTGGAAGGTGTTCGCCTGCGCACGGCCGACCTCCAACAGCGCGCCCAACATGTCCCGGGCTTTGCGGGTGTTGCGGACGATCCGCTGAATAAACCGATGCTGAGCCGGCGCCATGGGATGATCGGTGGGCTGTCGGTCCAACAGCATCCGGCTTGCTGTTTCGATGACACTGATAGGTTCCTTGAGTTCGTGAACCAGAAAGGGGATGTTGACTTGTTCAAAGAAGTGGTCCTTTTCTGGTGCGTCCGGATCCAGGTTCGGACCATCCTCGGTGGTGCGCCGCAAAATATCTTCCAAATCGTACTCGATGCGCAGCAAACGGGTCAGGTTGCGCTGGGACCGTTGGAAAATCGGCTGCCATTGCCGGTCGGGCAGGCAGACGAGAAATTTTTCAAGCAATTTGAGCGAGGCGGTCAATACCGCCAGCGGCGTTTTGAGGGCGTGGGACACATCGTTTATCACCCGGTCGCGGGCGTGGTCGAACGCTTCCATGCGTAAATCGGCCGTAACCGCGTTCTTGCGCCGGCGGATGGTTTCCAGTCCCAGGGCGCACAAGCCGGCGAGGGCGGACAGAAGATCGACATCCTGCGCTCCGAAATGTCCTTTGGTTTTGTTGATGGCGCAGAGTGTGCCGATGGTCTGCGATTGCAATTGCAGCGGAACATCCAAGCGGTCCGTGATCCGGTGGTGCAGTGAGGTCGGCGCAAGGGTTTTCGCGTAGGCGGAGTTGCCGAAATCGTGCTGAATCAGGGGTTGTCCGGTGCGGCACACCTCCCCGGCCATTTCAAGGGCCGCCGGCAAACGGATCGATGCCAAGGATTGTGTGTCAGCTGGGCCGACCAACCGGACCGCGGGGATCAGCAGCCCGGTTTGGCTTTGGTCCAACAGCAGCATCATGCTCCCCTGGCTGTCGAGCAATTGTGGTATGGCATCCACAATTTGTTCCAGCAACAGGTCCTCTTGCCGCCACTGGCCGCAGGTGCGGCAGAGTCGGGCAAGCAGTGCCGTCTTGGCAACCGGATATGGAAGTTGGTTCCTGTCCTGTTTCAGCATCGCCTGATCATGTCCTGCTGATTTCGATGCGCAAGTGAAGCCCGAAAAAGAGAAATTGACAGGTTCGAAAATAGATTATATTGGGCTGCAGTGTCAAATAGAAGTGCGCACGCCCCCCCACCCGCAGTCGGCTTTGACCCGGAACGCATCTTCCAACGCTTGCGCCACCAGCGCTTCGGCAAGGCGCTTTTCGTTTGTTTACCTTCATGATTTGGAGACGCAACACCTTTATGAAACGGGTTCAGGAACTCCCGCTGGATGAGCGTCCGCGGGAAAAACTGCACAAAATGGGCGCCCAGGCCCTTTCGGATCTGGAGTTGCTGGCCGTGTTGCTTGGCAGCGGCAACCGCCAAGTCGATGTGTTCACCTTGTCGGCGCGGTTGTTGGCTTTGTTGGACAGTGTGGGCACGGCCCCCACCGTGGAGGAGTTGGTGGCCATTCCGGGTGTGGGCCGGGCCAAGGCGTCATTGGTGGTGGCCGGACTTGAATTCGCCCGCCGCCGGATTCGACCCCACGGGGTGAAGATCGCCCTTCCCTCCGATGCCTACCCGTTGATCCGCCATATGGCGGATCGCACCCGAGAGCAGTTTCTCTGCATCTCCCTCAACGGTGCCAACGAGGTGATCGCCGTACGCACGGTATCGGTGGGGTTGGTCAACCGCGCCTTGGTGCATCCCCGCGAGGTGTTTGCCGATCCGATCACCGACCGGGCCTCGGCCGTGATCGTAGCGCACAATCACCCCTCCGGCAATTTGGCACCCAGCACCGACGACCTGGCCGTCACCCGACAGCTTAAAGCCGCCGGGGAGACCCTGGGGATCCGGGTGTTGGACCACATCATATTCAATCACGAACGGCAATACAGCCTGATGGAAAACGGTCAACTTTAACGCCGGATTTCGACCTTGTCCGCCAGAAAGCCTTTGACCTCCTGGATGGAGAGCTCGCGACGGTGAAAGATGCCTGCCGCCAAGGCCGCTTCGGTGCCGGTGCGGGTGAACACCTCGAGGAAATGGGCGGCCGAACCGGCGCCGCTGGAGGCGATGACCGGGATTCGGACGGCCTTTTTGACGGCATCGATCAGCTCGATGTCGAAGCCGTCCCGGGTGCCGTCGCGGTCGATGCAGTTCAGAAGGATTTCCCCCGCCCCGAGTTGCTGGCACACCCGCGCCAGGGTCACGGCATCGATGGGTCGGCCTTCGCGCCCGCCTTTGACGGTGCATTGGTACCAGCAGTAGCGTTCACCCCGGGGGCCCGGGATGGCGGTTTGCAGCACATGGTGCGGCACCTCGTCAGGTGTGGCCACATAGACCCGGCGCGGATCGATAGAGATGACCACGGCCTGGCTGCCGTAGACCCGCGAGATCTGCTCGATGGCACTGTCGCCCGTGGCGCGGCCCCGCTGCAGGTAGGTTTCGGCGATATCCACCGCGTCGCTGCCGATGGAAATTTTGTCGGCCCCGGAGCGGAAATATTCGGCCGCTACCGCCAGTGCATCATGATGGCGACCGTGAACGTCGGTGTAGTCCCGGATGCCGCCGCCGATGGTCAGGGGGACGAATACCCGGCGCGAAGTTTCCTTGAGCACCGCCAGCATGGGCATGTCCTCCAGAGGAAAATCGCGGAAACCGGTGATGTTCAGAAAGGTGATTTCATCGGCCCCGTCTTCATAATAAGCGCGGGCCAGGGCAACCGGTTGACCCAAATTGCGCACGGCGCCGGCTTCACGCACATCGTAACGATCCCCCTTGGTCACCACCAAATCGTTCTGGTCATTGGCCCGTACATCCAAGCAGGCGATGATGCGTTTGGCCAGACGGGTCGGCCCTTCCGGGCAGGGGGGGCACACCGGTGCGGTGCCGGCGGCCAGGAAGTTGCGCAGCAGTTGCAGGCCGGCCGCGCCGCTTTTTTCCGGGTGGTATTGGGTCGCCACGATGGCGCCGCGCTGAACGGCGCTGACGAAGGAGTAGTCGTAATCGGTGGTGGTGAGGATCTCCTCCGGGTTGTCGGCGGTGACGTGGTAGGAGTGCACGAAATAAAATTTTTCGTCACCCCGCAAGCCGGCGAACAGGGGCGACGCTTGCCGGATGCGGATGTTGTTCCATCCCATGTGGGGGACCGCCAGGCCTGTGGCAAAACGCCGCACGGTGCCATTGAACAGACCGAGACCGGGGATGCCCGGCGACTCATCGCTGGCGTTGAACAGCGCCTGCATGCCGAGGCAGATGCCCAGAAAAGGGCGGCCCGATTGTAGATAGGCCTTGAGCGGTGCCACGAACCCCGCCGCATGCAGCCGTTCCATCATGCTGCCAAAGGCGCCGACCCCCGGAAAGACCAGGTTTTCGGCCGAGGCGATGTCCTCGGCGCGTTCGGCCACGCGGACGGATCCGCCGAGGTGTTCAATGGCGTTGATGACGCTGCGGACGTTGCCGGCGCCATAATCGAGCAAAGTGATCATTGGCCGTTCCGTTGCTACAGGGTTGCAAAAAGGAATTTAGTATCCCAACAGGGGGCATCTGGCAAGGAGTTTTAAGTGTTAAGTGTTAAGTTTTAAGTTGAGGAATTCTATCGATTATAGGTGGTTAGAGCGGACGAGCAGATGTGTATGCTACGAATCGATTCTCGCAACCGGTAGAGAATTATTGTCTATTTTCGCAAGGAGGCGTTAAACCCGCAAACGCGTAGCGCTCAAAAAATCCGGGCCGAACGCCCTGCGCCCACCCCATAACGGCCCCTATGCGCCTGCACGCATTGCATCACCCAGCCCCCCGACCCACCCGCCTCCGTGCGAGAACAAGCAATTTCACTTTTTACGGCAGGAAACCCTCTTGCAACTCTTTGTAATCGATAGAATTCATTAACTTAAAACTTAACACTTAAAACTTAAAACTGCCCGCCAGTGCCCGCCAGTGCCTCGCTGCTAAACAACCGGCTTGTAGCCGTCAGGCGGAATGTGGCCGTCAAAAACCATCCCCATCTTACGCAAAACGGCGGCGAAGGAGGATTCCGGCGGTGCCGTGATGGTAAGGTCAAGGCCCGTGCGGGGGTGGCGCAAGGCGATTTGCACGGCGGCCAGCAACAACCGGCGGCAATCGAAATGGGACCTGAAAAAACGGTTGTGGCGGCCGTCTCCGTAAGTGGTGTCGCCGATCACCGGGTGGCTGATGTGGTGTAGATGGCGCCGAATCTGATGCATGCGGCCGGTTAAGGGATGAACCCGGAGCAGGCAATAGCGGCTGGTGGGATATTGTCCCACAGGGTGATTCAATTCAACGGCGGCCAACCGCTCGAAGGCGGTGCGGGCCGGTTTCGGCACTTGGCCGGCCTTGGGACGGTGAATGTTGCCCACCAGGGGGTGGTCGATCAGGCCGCCGGGAGGTGTGTGTCCACGCACTACGGCCCAATAGGTTTTGTGCACCTGCTGCCCGGCGAAGGCGGCAGCCAGAACCGATGCGACTTCGGGGCTGCGCGCAAACAGCAATACCCCCGAGGTGGGTTGATCCAGCCGATGGACCGGATAGACCCATTGCCCCAGGTGGTTGCGCACCCAGGCCAGGGTCGTCGGGGTGTTTGCGCCCTGGCGGCCGGAGCGGTGTACTTTGAGGCCCGCCGGTTTGTGCACGGCAACGATCTCATCGTCGCTGTAAAGGATGCGCGGTGCTGATTGCATCAAACGGTTCCATTGGCAATGCCGCGGCGCAGCAGGTCCTGCAAATAGGGCAAGCTTTGGTCGAAGGCGGCATCGTCCATGTGCATGAAGGCCAGTTTGAAGCAGTGGCGTAGGGTGGGCGAGAAGGAGAACTCCTCGCCACGGGACCAGGGGGGCGCGTCCAATTGCAGCGGCGTTGCGGGGCGCACCCACAGACTGTAGCCCCACCGGTCATTGGCGGCGTGCAGCGCTGGGAAGGATTGCAACAGATCGAGCAGTCGCCGCCGCCGTTCGGCGGCGAGGCGGCGCAAATCGGCCAGGTGGCGGCTGTATTTCCCCTGGCGGATGAATTCGCGCAACGCTTTTTGCAGCAATCCGAAGGAGGTGATGTCCGACGAGTATTTGGCAAAGACAAAACGCTTGTAGAGGTCTGTCGGCACCACCATGAATCCCAGGCGCAAACCGGCCAGGGTGGTTTGCGAAAAGGATTTGATGTGGATGGTGCGCTCGGGCGCCAGATCCACCAGCCGCGGCGCGTCGGGTTTCAGCTCGCCGAGATAATCGTCCTCGATGATGAAAAAGCCATGGTCCCGGGCCCTTCGGGCAACGGCGCTTTTCTTCTCCAGGGAGTAGGCGATGCCCGTCGGGTTGTGGACCGAGGGCATGGCATAATAGAGGCGGATCTGGCCCGGCAACAGCCGATCCATATGAGCCAGGTCGGGGCCGTCCGCTTCAAGGGGTACGAAATGGCGCGCCCTGAAAAGGGAAATGGCGCCCGGATAGGTGGGGTCTTCGAAAAGCATCGATGCGCTGATATCGGCGCTGAACACCTTGGCTACCAGGTCCAACCCCTGCTGGGCGCCGGATACAATGAGCATGCGCTCGGCCGGCAAGTGGTAGTGTTGTCCCAACACTTGCAGCAGTTCAGGATCTCCTTCGGTGGGCACAGGTGCCAGGGCACCTGCGCCTTCCTGCTCGAACAGGGTGTTGAACACGGTCTGCACCTGCTGGTGGGGGAAAAAGCGCTCATGCAGATAGTCGGTGCGGAAGTCGAACAAACCCGGCGCTGCGGCGATTTTTTCAGGATAGCGCACATACGAGCCGCTGCCCACCCGGTTTTCCAAAACCCCTTCCTGCTTGAGACACTCGAACGCTTTGTGCACCGTGGCCTTGTTGACACCGAAGGTTTCGGTGAGCTGCCGGATGGGCGGGATCTTTTCGCCCGGCTTGTAAAGGCCTTCGACGATCCGGGCTTTGATCACGGCAGCGATTTGAGCATAGAGGGGTTGTTTGGATTTCATTCTTGACACACACCATACAAAGTATTAATTGTACTAACCCACTTAATACATTGTGGCGTTAAAAGCAACCGGTATCGCCCCGGCGCTGCCGGCATCGACGCGGTCCCGCCGAACGCGGGCCATAACCCGTTATGCAAAGGAAAGCGACATGGCACGCGAACAAGTCAACAAAGGTTTTGCCGAGATGTTCAAAAACGGTGTGATCATGGATGTGACCACCCCCGAACAGGCGCTGATCGCCCAGGAGGCCGGCGCTTGCGCGGTGATGGCCCTGGAGCGGGTGCCGGCCGATATCCGCAAGGACGGGCAGGTGGCCCGCATGAGCGATCCGGCCATGATCCAGGCCATCATGGATGCGGTGAGCATTCCCGTTATGGCCAAAGTGCGGATCGGCCACTTCATGGAGGCCCGCATTCTGGAAGCGTTGGGGGTCGATTTTGTGGATGAAAGCGAGGTGCTGACCCCGGCCGACGAAAGCCGTCACGTGGACAAGTCCCTGTTCAAGGTGCCTTTCGTGTGCGGTGCCCGCAACCTGGGCGAAGCGTTGCGACGGATCAACGAGGGGGCGGCCATGATCCGTACCAAAGGGGAGGCGGGAACGGGCAACATCGTCGAGGCGGTGCGCCACATGCGGGCCATCACCGAGGAGATCAACGCCCTGAAGGGTTTGGACGATCATCAATTGGTGCAATTGGCCGGTGAGCTGCGGGTGCCGGTGGAATTGGTGCGCCAGACCCGCGACCTCGACCGTCTGAGCGTGGTTAACTTTGCCGCCGGCGGCGTGGCGACACCGGCCGACGCGGCCTTGATGATGGCCCTGGGATCCGACGGGGTGTTCGTCGGTTCGGGCGTTTTCAAATCACAGAATCCACCCCGCATGGCCCAAGCCATCGTGCAGGCGGTGATCCACTACCAGGATCCGGTCAGACTAATTGAAATTTCAAAGAATCTCGGCTCTGCGATGATCGGGCTGGAGAACAGCGCCCTGGACGTCAAGATGGCGGAGAGAGGGGTATAGAGGGCGTTGCGGGGGTGCTCCATGCGGGTCGGATTGCTGGGATTGCAAGGCGCCTTTCTGGATCACATTGCCCACTTGCACCGTTGCGGCGTGACGCCTTGTATCGTGCGCGATGCACAGGCCCTGTCGACCGTCGACCGCTTGATCATCCCCGGTGGCGAAAGCACGGTGATGGCAAAATTTTTGGAGGCTTTCGGCATGCGAGGGCCGCTGCGGCGCCGGATCGATGACGGCATGCCGGTCTGGGGGGTGTGCGCCGGCGCCATTTTGCTGGCCGATCAGGTGGACGGGCATCCCGGATCGCTGGGGGGAATGCCCGTCGCGGTTCAGCGCAACGCTTACGGGCGCCAAATCGCCAGCGACACCCACGCCATCGATGTGCCGCTGCTGGCACTGCGGGCCTACCCGGCCATTTTCATCCGGGCGCCCCGTATCCTGTCCATGGGCGACGCGGTAGCGGTGCATGCGTGCATGGACAATGATCCGGTTTTTGTTCAGCACGGCCGCTTGATGGCCACCACCTTTCATCCCGAGTTGCACCCCGGAGATGCCTTTCACCGCTATTTTATCGACTTGTAGGCCATGCGGCGAAACACCCCGTATAGGATGACGCCGGCGGCGATCATGGCCATACAAAGCAGTTGTCCCATGGAGAAGAAGAAAAGGATGAAGCCCAAGTGGGCATCCGGTTCGCGGAAGAACTCGATGACGAAACGGACACTGCCGTAGCCGATCAGGTAGAAGGCCAGCATGGCGCCAGGGGTTTGTATGCGCTTGCGCAACGCCCACAACACCACGAAGAGCAGAACGCCTTCGCCGAATGCTTCATAAAGTTGGGAGGGGTGGCGGGGAAAATTGCCCGGGGCATGGGGAAAGTACATGCCGACGGGGCTGGTGGTGATCCTGCCCCACAACTCGCCGTTGATGAAATTGCCGATACGGCCGAAGGTGTACCCGGCCGGGATGCACGGCGCCAGCAGGTCGACCATCTCCCGGAAACCCAGACGATACTTGCGCACATACCAAGCCATGCCGATGGTGGTGCCGATCAAACCACCATGGTAGGACATGCCGGAAATGCCGGTGAAGTGAAAGCCGTTGTCAAACCCGAAGGGCAGGAAAATCTCCAGCGGACGCGAGGCATAGTAGGCCGGCTGGTAGAAAATCACGTAGCCCAGGCGCGCGCCGACGATAAGGCCGATGATCATTGCGGTGAGCATGCCCTGCAGATGATCGTTGTCCAGGGTCCAACGGGTCTCTTTTTTGATTCGGTAGAGGGCCAGTAAATAGGTCAGACCGAAGGCCGCCAGGTACATCAAACCGTAATACTGCAAACGGAAACTGCCGACCTGGAAAATGACCGGATCGATGTGATGGGGCAAATACTGCCACCATTGGGCAAAGCTGTTCATGTTGAAGCCTCGTTCAAGGGTCACACGGAACGCCTCTATATCACAGCGTCGGGGAATTACAACGGGCGGCCGATTTGGATGAGAAATTGGGGCCCGGAGTAGTGCATGTCGTCGGGCTGCCTGACCGGCCAGGCCAGCCCGATGCTGAAATCGGCCATGAACCTCCAGGCGATCTCCATGCCGGTGATCAACTGAAATCCCGCGCCGATCAACAGTTCGTCGCTGCTGAAATTGTCGGCGGCAAAGCCGGCATCCACGAAGGTGCCCAGGCGCAGATTGCGCAAGAACAGGGGCAACGATTTGTATCCCGATTGCAGCTCCATCAGGGGCCAGACGATCTCCACCGTGCCGGCGGCGGCCAGTTCGGCTTCCAGCAGATTGGTTTTAAATCCGCGCAAGGGGAATAGGCGGGTGGGGCGCTGGGTGAAAAACCCTTCACTGGTGTTGCCGCCGATGCGAAAAGTGTTGTGGCCCGGGCGCGGATCGCCCCAGGCCTTGCCGGCCCGCAGACGCGTGATGGTGGTGATGCGTTCGCCGTACCAGTAGAGGATGTCGCCGTACACGGATGGGTCGCCGCCATCGAACAGATCGCCTGTCAGTCGCATGCGCAGGTTGCCGAAGGCGAGGCCGTAGCCGAGGCTGCCCCACCACTCGTCGGACCAGAGTTCTTCGCCGCGCAGCGGTGCATGGCGGCGCCAGTTGACGCCCACATCCAATGCTTCGCCGGGCCACGGTGACCAACTCAAACGGACATCGTACCGCCTTTGGGCCACAGTAGTGCCGCGGTGGGTGGTGTAATCCATGGGGTAATGGGTCGCCCGTCCCTGCCAGCCGCGATAGCCGGCGCCCATGCGCCATGAGAGCAAGGCGTGGTCCAGCGAGTAGCGGATGCCGGCGTTCCAGGCGTACTGCTCGGTCACATCGCGGCCGTCGGTTACCAGTCCGAATTGGGTCGATTCGGCATCGTAAAAAATGTCCGGCGAGATGTAATTGGTGCCAAGGGTTCTGAAGGGGCGGTAAGGTTTGGGCGCCGGGGCCGTCATCAACTTCTCAGCCGTTGCGGTGCCGTCGGCTGTGCTTATTTTCTTTTCATATGCGGCATCATCGGATGGCGTCGGGACGTCCGACATGGTCTGTTGTGCTTGCTGTTCCGGCAGTGGGCGGAGTGTCCATCCGCCGGGGGATAGTTCGACATAGGTGTCTCCCCGCGGCAGCATGGCGGCGGTGGCGCTGGCGGTAACCGGTCGGTCGCCGGCATCATGGATCTGGAAACGGCCGCGGACATTGGAGCTGAAAAAGAGTCGCCCGTTTTCAAACCAGGGATCCAGATCGATGGCGGGCCGGTCGGTGAGGTTGTGCCACCGGCCGTCATAGCACCAGATATCCCATTGGCCGTGCATATTGCCGGCCACCGCCACGGTACCGTCCGGCCCCCTAACGGGACCGGAAAGCTGCAGCATGCCTTCCGGGGGTGGGATCAGCGTGACCGGCCGCTCCGATGCGGATCCCGGCAACCATCGCTCGCCGGTTTCAATGGGTGTGCCGATCATCAACAGGGGCCGATGGCCCTCGCGGGTAACGGCCACATCACCGGGGCCCGGATCCCAGATATGGGGCCGCGGGGCCCGCCGCACCCGGTCCCCCCGTTGTGCCTGCAATCGAGATACGCCGTCGGCATCGAATTGGCTGATATGCAGCCATCCCTCGGGGTTCACATGGCCGTATCGACCACGGTGGGCGTTGCGGCGCAAACCCGGATAAACGCCCATGTCGTTCCAGTAGACGAAGGGGGCGTTCCAGTAGCCGATCATGGGCAGTGCGGCCCCTTCGGCCACAGCCGGTGGGTGGGTCGCGCGATAGGCGTCCCATAGCCGGGCCCATGATCGGCCGAAGGCGGTGCGGGCTTTGGTGTCGATTTCCAACGGCACGATGCCCCTGCCGTGCAGGCGAATAAAAGTGTGAAGCCGCTCCCATCCGTAGCGGCTGCTGAGCCATTGTACAAAGGGGCGCCCATGGATACGATAGCTGAAGCGTCCCGGCCAGATATCGGGGTGGTTGCTGACACGGTCCAGGGCTGGAATCGGGCCGATGCGGGCCTTCATGGCGTCCAGTGCGTGGAGCGCGGAGCCTTGCTTGAATTCTTCGTATAACAGGGCGCCGATACCGTCGATGCACCATTCCGGTAAAATGATGGTGGGCGAGATGATTTCGCCCATCAAGCGGTGGGCTGCCGCGGGAAGACCGGAGCGCTCGCTGTAGATCCCCTGGGCGCTCAATCCCAGGAAAAGGAAGTAGCGCCATGGATCGGCTTCCTGGAAACCGTCTTCCAGCACGCCCGGCGCTCGGATCGGTATTCGGATTTCGCGGTGAGGGATCATGTGGACACGGGGTTGGGGGCGATCCAGTGTGTCATCCAGGATGATGTGCAACGGCCGTCGCACCGGCAACCCCTTGGTTTCGAGAAAGGCGGCCATCGGTCCGCAGGCCTTCAAAAGCGCTGCGGCGATATGCTTTTGGGCCGGCGCGGCATAAACATAAAATCGATCCTGTTCGATAACCTCCAATGCATGGGCCGGCGAAGCCCAGCAGAAGATCGGGAATATCGCCAATCCGCATATCAAACGGGCGAAGCGGGCCATGGGGAGGAGGCAACCTTTCTTGGAGGTGAGTTTGAATTTCATTCATAACGAAAACAGGTCGATATGACAAGTGCGCAAAAATGGTGCACATTGCTTCAAACGCGCAACTTTCAAGCGGAGCGCACGCCGGGGGTAGCGCATCAAAGCGTTCGTACAGCACGATCAGTGTGTGGCACACTCCTTGCTTCACCCGTTGCTTCGACAAGCTCCGCCCACCAGGTTGCGGCACACGTGGCCGAACAATCCCCATCGCAACCGGTTCCCTGTCGCGGGTGGAGGTGCAACACGCCCCGTTGCAAGGCATGGGACATCGGCACAAGGTCATCGTTTCACCATTCGGTTGATAAAGGAAGAAAATGGACCCATCCACCGCTGCAAATCGTCGCAAAGAGGAGCGCACCGTTTTTGACAACCAGGTTTACGTGGTGATCGACACGCAGCCTGAGATCGTTGGGCAGATGATCGAAATCAGTGCCACTGGAATGGCCTTCACCTTTGTGGACATGGGGGATGCCGGCCAACGGCTCGGCGGGCGGGAACGGCTTTGCCTGGACCTGTTCGCCGCAGGTCAAGGTTATTACCTGCGCCGAGTGTCCGCAAGGGTGGTTTCCAACATCACTCTCTGCACCGACGGTGGGCTGCCCTCGTTGCCCATCCGGCGCATCGGCGTTGCCTTCGACAAGCCGTCCCTCACGCAACAGATCCAGATCAACGCTTTGAGCCGTAGCCGCAAGGCGACTTCCCGACCATCACCGCCATCGTGATGGCCTGCGGGACCGTTTTACCGGGACGATGACGCCGCCCCGGCCTTCCATGAGGAACAACCTCCAAATATTGCTATCAATTCCGTAATGCCGCCGTCGATCTTTTGTTTGACAACCTTCGATGCATTGCTCTATATACCTTTTTCAACACATGCTCGGTAAGACAGGCTTTGATGCACCGTCGGTGCATGGTTCGATTCGTAATCACCTATCGATGCAAATTTTATGTAAAGAAATCTCAACGACGACCGATAGATGGTAAAGGGAAACCGGGACTGGTGGATTACCGGAGGCGCTGTCGTTATGCCCGTGCGGTGCCGACCACCCATCAGGCGTTCAATGATCTGCTTTGGCGCGGTTGATTTCAAACCGTCTCGTAATGGCGCGACACGCCATGAAAACGGCCGACCGGCTGCCAGAGATTGTTTACATATTCGGTTGCACCGTGAGTATTGCCTGCAGAGGCCATCGGGAAACACGGACAGGAGGCAAAGCGTATGTGGGAGAGGATGAGATCACTCGGTATGAGACAGAAGATGGCGGCCCAGATCTTGCTGGTCGCCGTTTTGGCGCTTTTTTTGTCCATTGGTTACATCGGCTGGCAGGCCCGGCGGTCGGCCATGGAGCAAGCCGAAGAGGCGGCCGTCGAAGTTGCCCGCCACTGGGCGACCGTGGTTCAGGCGGATATGCAGGTGGCTATGGATACCGCGCGTACCCTGGCCCAGGCCTTCGAAGGCATGAAAAAGAGGGGGACCCCGCCGCGCGACATGGTCAACGGGATGTTGCGCAACGTGCTGGACGAATACCCCAACTTCGTGGCGGTTTGGTCCTGCTGGGAGCCCAATGCTCTGGACGGCCGGGACAAAGAGTTCGCCAACGCCATCGGGCACGATGAAACGGGGCGTTTCATACCCTATTGGAACCGGCTCGACGGCATCCCGTCGGTTTCACCGCTGCATGCCTACGATGTCGAGGGCCGTGGCGATTACTATCTGGAGCCCTTGCGCACCGGCAAGGAGGTGATCTTCGATCCCTCCACCTTTGAAATGAACGGCATTGAACAGCACAAAACCGTACTGGCCGTGCCGGTTCGGTTCGAAGGCGAGACGGTGGGTGTTGTGGGTATCGACATCCCCTTGAGCGCCTTTGAGCCGATGATCAAACGGGTTCGCTTTTACGAGGTGGGCTACGGTTTCCTGATCGCCAACAACGGGATGTTCGCGGCGCACCCCACCCGTTGGTCCAACGTCGGCCTGCCCATGGAGTATTTCGAATTTTTGCCGCAGAGCATCGAGGCTGTTCGCAACGGTTTGGAGACCACGGAATATAAAGTGTCTCTGACCACAGGACAAACAACCTTTTACGCCTTCGCACCGATTCGGGTCGGTTTTGCCGACAAGGCATGGAGTATCGCCACCAACATCCCGTTGGAGGTGATCAACGAACGGGCGCGCCAGATCGTCTATCAAGCTGCCGCCATCGGCATTTTGGCCCTCGTGATTCTGGCGGTCGTTGTCTGGTTGCTGGTCGGCAACTTGACGCGGCCCGTTCTCGGCATGGCCAACACCATCCGCCAAGTGGCCAAGGAACGCGATTTGACCCTGGACGTGCCCGTTACGTCGAAGGACGAGATCGGCCTGATGGGCCACGAGTTCAACAGCATGATGACGGCCCTGCGGGAGTCCTTCGGCTTGGTGGAAGATGCCGCCAAGGGCGTGAACAGTCAATCGGGCGAGGTGGCCAAGCGCGCCACCGCCAACCGGGACCGTGCCGAGCAGGATGAGAAGTACATGAACGAGATCCTGGACACCGTGAGCCAGATGGGCCAAACGGCAGGTCAGGTGCAGCAGGCGTCCTTGGCGCAGGCCGAGGTGGCCAATCAATCCTACGAACGGATGGCGGATCTGATCGCCAACATGAAACAGGTCGATGAGGCCACCAGCGATCAGATTCAAGAGGCCAGTGTCGCCACCGAACGTGTGGCCGCCATGGGTGAAACCGCCGCCAAGGTAACCGGTACGGCCCAGCAACAGGGCCAACAGGTGTTGGAGATGACACGGTCGATGCGCGCCATCGCCAAGTCGGTGGAAGAGATGACCCGTGCCGCCGAACGCGCCACCGAGCAAGGCCGTGTGGTGCTCGAAGCCGCCCAGGAAGGCCGTTCCACCGTGGATGCCACCGTTAACGGTATGGCCGCCATCAAGGGATCCTCGGAACAGATTTCGGAGATCATCACCGTGATCACCGAGATTTCCGAGCAAACCAACCTTCTGGCCCTCAACGCCGCCATCGAGGCGGCGCGTGCCGGTGTTCACGGCCGCGGTTTCGCGGTGGTTGCCGATGAAGTGGGTAAGTTGGCCCAGCGTTCGTCGGAAGCCGCCAAGGAGATCACCCAGTTGATCAAGGATTCCACGAACAAGGTGGAAGAAGGTACCCGGTTGACCGACCGCTCCCAGGATGTGCTGCACAAGATCGCCCGCGGCGGTGAGATCAATATGCGGGCCATCGAGGAGATCGCCCATGCATCGGAATTGCTGGCCGACAACACCGAGCAGGTCAACAGCCTGGTAGAAGACTTGAACCGCCTCGCCCAGGAAATTGTGGGCATGGCCGGCCAACAGGGGCAACGGCGCGAAGCCGCTCAGCGGGCCTTGGCCGCCTTGGTGGAAAAAGCCAACGCCATTTCCCAGCAGGTATCCAAAACCACCGAACAGGCCACCAATGTGGGTGGCGAGATGCGCGCCATCGTGCAGCGTTCCGAACAGGTCAAGAAGATGACCGACAGTCAGGCCGGCCGCTCCCAACAGTTGCGGGAAATCACCACCACAACCGCGGAGCGCGCCAAGCAGACCGCCAGCGGTGCCGGTCAGGTGGTGGGGATCACCCTGGAGATGCAACGCTTGGCGGCCAATCTGACGCGTCAGGTGGCCCAGTTCAAGATTCAAAAAGGTGAAGTGGTTGAAGGAATGCAGATGGCAGCGGACAACCCCGACGAGAAGCCGGATGTCGAAGCCTGATGCGCTGCTCCCAACGGGGCTGCCGTGAACAGTTGAGAGCTCCGGTCCGGCCGAAGCGCGGCTTGTGGACCGGGGAACCGGCGGCAGGTGATTTCGGCCGGATCGTCGGGAAACGAGTGTCGAAAGCGAGTCCAACGTGGCACTGCTCAACGAAGATGTGGATATTGTTCAACTGATCGGTTTTCAAATCGGCACCAAGCTGTTCGGTGCGACCATTCTGACCGTGCGGGAGATATTGCGCAACCCCGTTGTGGAGCAGAAGAACAGCGGGGATCCGGACTTCGTGCACGGTTTGATCCGGTTGCGGGGGGTATACCTCCCGTTGGTTTCATTGGGGAGTATCTTGGGAGTGGACGGCCGGCGCGGGTTGGATGATCGGCCCTGGGTATTGATCGGATTGGCCGGCCGGCGGCGGGTGGGCTTTCTCGTCGACGGGGTGATCCCCATCGTCCGCATGCGCGCCGATGCGATTCTGCCGCCGCCGGATATGTTGCTGTCCAGTTTGCGCAGCAAATACATTCGCGGCGTTTGCGAGACGGACAAAGGCATGATGATGATTGTGGCCCTGGATCGTATTTTCAGGGCTGACGAGGTCAGCGTCCTGGAGAGCATCCCTGTCAAGTAGGCAAGGGAAACGCCGGCTGTTGATCGGACGCTTCGAATTTTAAGGCCGACTCTCGAATCGCCGGCATGGACGCCGATGAAACGCAATGGTTTCTCCTATATACGTCGATGGTTTTGGCTGTTCATGTTGCTGGTCGGGTTCACCATCGTCGGCACCTACCTACTTGTGTTCAATGAGCTTTCGGACGCTTTGGCACTGTTGGTCCATTCGGATGCCGATGCCGGCCGGCAACTGCCCAAAGACGCCGCCGTTCTTGTCGCGGAACTCAAATATCGCCTCTTGTTGATCATCGGGGGCGGCTGCGCGGCCGCCGCTTTGGTTTCCTTGCTCTGGCTGCGCATTGCCGCGCGCGCCATTCAACACCCCATTCGAAAGATACAGCATGCGGTGGATCGCATGGCCCAGGGCAAACTCAACGAAACCATTGCCATCGACACTGCGGACGAATTCGGTCGCATCGGCAACGGCATCAACGAATTGGCGGCCAATCTGCAAGAGCTGTTGCTGCATATCTGGAAGCAGACCGGGCAGTGCGCCCACAGTTTAGAGACACTCCGGCGGGGTTCGGCTTACGAAAAGGGTGCTTCATCCGCAACGGAGCTTCAATCGGCTTTGGACCAGCTGGCAGGGGCCATCGAAAACCTGCGGGCCATGGCCAAAGCTTACGTGTTTTATGACGTGCGCCTGGAGGGCAACCAGACCCTGGCCGCCAACCATCGCCCGATCACTTCGGACGACAGGTCGCCGGGGCACGCCGATACCATATAAGAGAGGAGGGGCCCATGGAGAGTCTCTGGTCCATTACGCCCGTGCCGTTGCTTTCCCTTTTAGTATGGCTGGTGTTGTTGATATCGGCCATGTACTTGGCGCGCAAGCCGTTTCATCGCACGGTGTACGCCGTGGGCCGCATGGTGCGCAATGCCATGCGCGTAGCTGCGGCCTCGGTGAGGTTGGCCGAAAAGCGCCTTCAGCTTCGCAATCACCAGGTTTTGATGCGCGAAGGCCTCGATTTGGCGGATCGTAAAGTCGCACTCGAATTCGCGCGCATCAGTGAGGATGTGCAACGGGATCTGGAAGGCTATCCTCGGTTGCAGCGAACGGTCATGCAGGACCTGGCCAAGATCGAGGAGGATTACGCCAAGAGTGCCGCCGTTCCCCAGGCGTTGCCCGACTGGGTCAAGGTGATCGACGCCATTGCCCATATCAAGCCCAGCGGTGACCGTATGGTGATCAATATGTTGGAGGAGATACACCAGACCCTCAGCGAGCAGCATCGGGCCGCCCTGGAGCGTCACCGGCGGGACATGGCCGAACGCCATGCCATTCTGAGCCGCATGCTGCCCTTCTGGCGGGGGGTACAACGCTCCCTGGGCAATGTTGAAAAGGCAATCGCCCGCCTGACCGAAAGATCCAACAAGATTGATCGCTACATGGACCACTTCGAGGCGGTCCAGGCACAGACCGATCCGGCCCGCCGACATCTGGCCGCCTCTTCCTTGACCCGCTTTTTCGTTTCCGCATTGGTCTTGGCCGTGGCGGCGGTCGGCGCGGTGATCAATTTCAACCTTGTGGCCTTGCCCATGGCAGAGATGGTGGGCGGCAACAGCTTTATCGGCAGTTTCAAAACCGCCGACGTGGCCGGCGTTTTCCTTGTCGCACTGCAAATCGTGGTGGGTTTCTTCTTGATGGATGCCTTGCGCATCACCCGCCTCTTTTCCGTTATCGGCCATTTGGCGGAGCGCCAACGGAAGGTTTTGTTCTGGGTGCTGCTGCTTTTTTTGGCCGTGCTGGCCGGCATGGAGGCCTCCCTGGCTTTTCTAAGGGACCGCTTGGTCGGTGAAATGGAGGCGTTGCGGCAGGCCGTGGCCGGCGAGGAACTGGCGCCCATGGTCGAGAGCGCAATTCCCACCATCGGGCAGATGATCATGGGATTCACGCTGCCCTTCGTTTTGGCCTTCGTGGCCATCCCCTTCGAGTCGTTTGTCACCTCGACCCGCGCGCTGATCGGTGGCTTTGCGGCTTGGCTGCTGCGCATGACCGCATTGCTGTTGCGGTTGACCGGTCATTTGGCGTTTTACGCCGGCCGTTTGGTGGTGCAGCTTTACGATCTGGCGGTTTTTCCTGCTTTGTGGCTCGAAGATGCCCTCATGCAAAAGGTACGGCAATTGCGCTCGCCGGCACCATCCTGCCAGCACACGAAGAGGACCGATCAGGGGGGCACCGGGTCATCCGCAGGTAAGCAGGCGGCTTCCTCCAGGTTCATGGATTGACGGGGGGCAACTGTTCGCCAAGCAGAATGCCCGCATCTGAAACGCCTTGAATTCGGGCGCGTACCAGACTGTTCGTTTCCAGGCGCACACCGCTGAGCAGCACCGGAAGGTAGTTTTCGCTCATCCCCCGCGCAGTTGGGCAGGGGGTGGATGAGAGGGTCTGGGTCAGTACGACAAGTTCCCGTCCCACCATGGATTGCATGAAACGCCTGCGTTTTTCTTCACCGATGGCCCGCAAATAACGGCATCGTTCCTTGGCGATCCGTTCGGGCACTTTAGCCGTGAACCGCACGGCGGGTGTTCCCTGGCGCGGAGAGAAGGGAAATACGTGCAAATAGGTGACAGGCAAAGATTGGATGAGCGCGCAGGTTTGCTCGAAGGCGGCTTCGCTTTCGCCTGGAAAACCGGCCATCACATCCACGCCGATGGCCGCCATAGGCAATGAACGGGCAATGGTGTGGATAACCTCGGTATACTGTTCGCGGGTGTACTGGCGGCCCATGCGGCGCAGCACCCCGTTGTCGCCGCTTTGCAGCGGCACATGAAAATGGGGGCACAGGGCACCAGCGCGTTGTGCGAACAGTGCCACCAGTGCGGATGTGATCTCGGTGGGTTCGATGGAGCTGATCCGTAGGCGATCCACCATGGGCGGGCTCGAGAGTCTGTCGATCAAATCGGTCAGTGTTGTGGGCGGTTCCAGATCGAGGCCGTAAGCACCCAGGTGGATGCCGGTCAGCACCACTTCCCGGAAGCCGTTTTCGCCCAGGCGGCGCATGTGTCGGTGCACATCGGCCGTGGGCATGCTGCGGCTCGGACCGCGGGTGCGGGGCACAATGCAATAGGTGCAACAGGTGTTGCAGCCATCCTGAATTTTCAAAAAGGCCCGTGTGCGATCATCTCGCGATACCGCCGGTAAGGCGGCGAAACAGTGGTCGGTGCAGCCATCGCGCAGCGCGAATGCAGGCGCCGCCGACCCGCCGGCGGGGGACAGGCGGTCCAGCAGGGCGACCAGTTCCATTTTGTTCCCATTGTCGACCACCAGGTGGACGCCTTCCATGGCACCCACCGCTGGAGCGGCCACTTCGACATGGCAGCCGGTGACAACGATGCGTGCGCCGGGATGACTGCGAACGGCTTTGCGTATGGCCTGTCGGGATTGCATCGCCGCCTTGCCGGTGACGGTACAGGTGTTTATCACCACCACGTCCGGATCAGGGGCGCCGGCGTCGCAGTCGAAACCTTGCTGCTCCAACAAGTGGCCGATGGCGGCCGATTCGCATTGATTGACTTTGCAACCCAGCGTGACGATGCGATAGCGCTTCATGCGATCCATCCACCTCCCAACACCTCTTCGCCGCAATAAAAGACGGCACCCTGGCCCGGGGTGACGGCGGCTTCGGGGGTGGCGAAATGGATTTCCGCCTGTTGCGCGGCCGTGGGCACCAGGGTGGCCGGCACTGCCGCGTGGCGGTAACGAATGCGGACCCGGATCGCCATGGGCGCCGCCGGCGGCGGTGCGATCCAATTGATCGTCGTCACCGTGCAACGCGATTGCAGCAGGTCCTCTTTACCGCCGACAATCAGGCAGTTGCGCTTGTGATCCAGACGAACCACGTAGTAGGGTGCCGCGGCGGGGCAATTGATGCCGCGCCGCTGACCGATGGTGAAATGGTGCAGCCCGGGATGGCGGCCGATGACATTGCCGTGCAGGTCTTCGACGGGGCCAGGTTGTGGTTTGAAACCGACGCTGCGCCCGAGAAAGTCGGCGTAGCGGTTGTCCCGTATAAAGCAGACATCCTGACTTTCGCCTGTTACAGGCGCAACCAATCCCAGGCGGCGTGCCATTTGGCGGGTTTCGCTTTTGTGCAGGTCGCCCAGGGGTAATACGGCGCCGGCCAATTGATCCTGAGTGAGGCGAGCCAGAAAGTAGGATTGGTCCTTCTGTGGGTCGACCCCCTGCAACAGGCGTATTCGTCGATGGCCCTCCGCCGGTGCGATGCGGGCGTAATGGCCCGTGGCCAAACGCTCGGCCCCCAGGGTGCGTGCTTGACGAAGCAAAAGATCGAATTTGATCGAGGGATTGCAGACCAGGCAGGGATTGGGCGTGGCGCCGGCGGCATAGGTGGCGACAAAATAATCCACCACGCGGCTTTGGAATTCCTTGCGCAGGTCGATAATATGTACAGGGATGCCCAATTGCTCAGCCAGCTCCGCCATGGTCCGCCGGGCACGGTTCAGAACGGCTGCAAAAGGATCTCCCGCGGCGTCCGCGGTATGGCCTTGCGGGATGCCGGTCTCGTACCCATGGAGGAAATGGAGGCCGATCAACCGGTGTCCCTGTGCCTTGAGCAGGCCGGCCGCCACCATTGAATCGATGCCACCGCTCAAGGCAACGGCGATGGTTTCACCCATTCAGCTGAGCACCTGCTTCGCGGGGCGGATCCGCATGGCCCGCGGGGGGCAGGCGGGGACACACAGTTCGCAGACGCTGCACTTGCGTTGGTCGAACAGCACCACCATCTCGGGGCGTTGAATGGAGAGGGCGCCGGTGGGGCAAACGGCCGTACAGGCGCCGCACTGGATGCAAACCGCATCATCCCGTTTGACTTCCTGGGAGGCGTTCTGTACATCAACCCCCTGGGATTTGAGGTACTGGACGCCCTCCTTGAAATTTTTGTGCTGGCCGGAGAGCTCCAGGACCATGTAACCCTCTTTGCCGGGCAGGATGCCCGCACTGAGGATATTGAAAACCAGGTCGTGGTTGCGGGACAGATTGCAGACCAGCGGCTTTTGGACCTCGTTTTTGGGAAAACGCAGGACGAGAATTTTGGAATACACGATAACCTCCGGATGCCTTACATTGCGGCCATATAGCGCCCATGGTCGCTTGGCGGCGGCATCGGTGGGGCGGTCTTTGGTCGCTGAGCACCTATTTGTAGTGGGAACCGCACCTTCTGTCAACACCCTTGGGATGGCCTGCACCTTATGAATCCGATTGCCTATCGCACCACCAACCTGGTGCTGAAAACCTTCGCCAACTTGACCAAAGCCCGGGTCGTGCTGCACGACACCGACCACATTCCCGAAGGGGCCAACATCTTCGTGGTCAACCATTTCACCCGCCTGGAAACGGTGCTGATCCCCTTCTATCTGCACAATTTGCTGCAAAAACCGATTTGGTCGCTGGCATCGAAGGAGTTTTTCGTCGGCGCAATAGGCCGTTTCCTCGATGCGGTGGGCGCCGTCTCCACCAATGATCCCCACCGGGATCGCCTGATCGTCAAAACGCTGCTCACAGGCGAGGCGGATTGGATCATCTTCCCGGAAGGCCGCATGGTAAAGAACAAGAAGATCGTGGAAAAGGGCCGATTCATCGTTTCTTCCGCCACCGGCAAGCATGCACCCCACACCGGCGCGGCCAACCTTGCGCTGCGCACTGAGTTCTATCGCCAACGGTTGCTGTGGCTGACACAACAGGGCGATCCGGAAGCGCAGCGGTTGCTTTCCCTGTTCCGGATCGATGGGGTTTCCCAACTCAGCTCGCGGCAAACCCACATCGTGCCGGTCAACTTGACCTACTATCCCTTGCGGGCACGCATCAACATTCTCAACAAGTTGGCCAAACGGTTGATGGATACGGTGCCGGAGCGCTTGACCGAGGAGTTGATGACCGAAGGGGCCATGCTGCTCTCCGGGGTGGATATCGACCTTCGCTTCGGCCGGCCCATCGCCATCGATCCGTGGCTGCGTCACCGCAAGATTCTGCGCGACATTCGCCGCCCCCAATCCATCGATTTTGATGACCGCCTGTCGTGCCTCAAGCTATTGCGCAAAAACGCCCGGCTGATCATGCAGCACTATATGGGCGCCATTTACGGACTGACCACGGTCAATCATGATCACATCTTCGCCTCCTTACTCAAACACAGCCTGCATGACCGAATTCATGTGGCGGATCTGCTGCGACGCGCCTTTCTGGCCATTCAACAGGGCACGGCCGAGCCCGCCATTCACCTGCACACCAGTTTGCAGGAGAATCAGAACCATCTGTTGCTCGATGATCGCTTTCAACAACTGGCCGATTTCATCTCGGTCGCCCAAGAGACGGAGGTGGTGCAGCATGTGCCCCCCTACTTGATTCGCAACCGCCGCAAGCTCAAGACCTTTTTCGATTTCCATCGGGCCCGTATCGATAATCCGGTGGCCGTGATGGCCAATGAGGTCGAGCCGTTGAACGGTTTGCAGAAAAGGGTGTCCCGGTTGTGCCGGACGCCCCGTTTCTGGTTGCAGCGCCGGATTTTTCGCTGGTTTCTGGACAAGGGCGAGTTGGAATTCGAAACCGACTACCGCCACTATGCCATCGATGGGGAAAGCAAACCCCGCGACATCGGGCACCCCTTGTTGATTCGCGGTCGCTCCAGGCAAATGGGTATTTTGCTCTGTCATGGTTACATGGCCGCACCGGCGGAGGTGCAAACCTTGGCGGAGTATTTGGGGGCCAAGGGGTATTGGGTCCATGCGCCCCGCCTGAAGGGGCACGGAACGGCGCCGGAGGATTTGGCCCGCTGCACTTACATGGATTGGATTCGATCGGTGGAAGAGGGGTATCTGCTGATCCGCAACCGCTGCCGGCGGGTGGCGGTGGGCGGTTTTTCAACGGGGGCCGCACTGGCATTGGAACTGGCCGCCCGCATCGATGGGTTGGCCGGTGTGTTCGCCGTGGCCACCCCGTTGCGTTTGCAGTACGCGGCATCCAAGCTGGCGCCGGTGGTGGATGCCTGGAACCGCTTCATGGGAAAGATGCGCTGGGAGGAGGCGCGCAAATTGTTTGTCGAGAACCACCCGGAGAATCCTGAGATCAACTACCTGCGCAACCCCATATCCGGCGTGCGGGAGCTGGAGCGCTTGATGGATCGGGTGGAGCCTTTATTGGGCAACATCACCATTCCCGCCCTGGTGGTGCAGGCCGATGAAGATCCCGTGGTCAATCCCAAAGGATCCGAGCGCATATTTCAACGCATCGGTTCCGCGGACAAGCGCTATGTCCTTTTTCACATGAACCGGCACGGCATTCTACGCGGCGAGGGATCGTCGCGTGTGCACCACCTCATCGGCGGATTCGTCGATCAACTGCGGGACAACCTCACATCCCGAAGTGGCTCCACAGATCCTGGGTCTTGACGTGTTGGCCGACGCGGCGTTGAATTCGGCCGCACAGGGCCTTGGACTTGGCGTTGATGAAGGTGCGGCCGTATCGGATATTTTTTTCGAACAAGTCCGGGCAGTTGCCGATACTCTTGCGAATTTTGAGACCGTTGGTGGTCACTTTGTGCAGCAGCGGTATCTCCTTGCCCACCACTTGGTTGGCATGGTGGCGGACGGCATCCAGAAAGTCGTGACGGTTGGCGGCACAGTCGGCGAAACTGACCGCCCGACCCATGTGATGCAAGGCGTGGCCGTCACTGCCGCCCACCATGGCTTTGCCCAGGTTGAAACCCAGGACGGCGCATTTCAGATTCCAC
This sequence comes from Desulfatitalea alkaliphila, assembly GCF_022968795.1. Taxonomy (GTDB): domain Bacteria; phylum Desulfobacterota; class Desulfobacteria; order Desulfobacterales; family Desulfosarcinaceae; genus Desulfatitalea; species Desulfatitalea alkaliphila. Next base: position 146,767 of record NZ_JALJRB010000007.1, on the reverse strand, counting down.
TTGCTCATATTGTTGGCGTTGATCACTTCTACACCGTCCACTGTTTCGAGCATTCGACCCACTTGCGCTTCGGAAAACTGCACATTGCAGATACCGGTGTACATGGCACAGTACGGGTGGGGGAAGATGATGACGCAATCGTAGCGCCGGGCCCTTTCGATGGCCTCGACCATGGTCAGCCGCAGTGAGTGCATCACGCCCTGTCCCATGTGGGGCGCCACTTCCTTCTCGTAAAAACGGCGCAGCGCCTTCGTGGTGTAAAAATAGACCAGCAGGTGGGAACCTTCGGCCACCGTCAGCTCGATGCCCGGGATAGTCAGAAGGTCGTCGTATTGTTCGATCTCCAGGGCGCCGCGGATCTCGTTGTGGTCGGTGATGGCGATGCCGATCCCCAATTTGCGGGCACGGGCCGCAATTTTGGGAATGCGGTTCAATCCGTCGGAATAGGTGGAATGGAAATGGAGGTCGACGACGGTATGGTTTTCGGCGAGCAAAGCCAAGTCCGGCTTCGCAAATTGAACACGATCATTGGAATGCATGAAATAAGGCTCCTTGATGGATTCGGCGATGGCGATAAGGTATTGGGGCGGTTACGCCTTCAGGCAGGGTGCTATCGGCCGCCCGGTGCCAAATCTGTTTGTTTCTAATCCAGATTGATGGTTTGTTCAAGATTTTTTGGCAACGACGCAATTTTTACCTTTATGCTTGGCTTGGTACAACGCCTGATCGGCGCGACCGATCAAGTCCTCGGCGGTGTCGCCATTGCGATAAGCGGTTACCCCGATGCTGACGGTGAGCGTAAGATAATTGTCGGTTTGGGTCTCGCTGGTGGCGTAGCGGACCGATGCGATGGTGTCACATATTTGTCGTGCTTTCTTCTGAGCATGACGTAGAATTGCGCCTTCCAGGATGATGGTGAACTCCTCGCCGCCGTAGCGGGCCAGCAGATCGTCGCCGCGGATGGCGTTCCGCAATTTCTGGGCCATGGCGATCAGCACCCGGTCGCCGATGATATGACCATACCGGTCATTGATCTGCTTGAAGTCATCCACATCGATCATCAATAGGCAGAAATCGCTTTCGACGATTCGGCTGCGCATGATGCGTTCGGCCAGGACATCGTCCAGGGCTTGCCGGTTGTAGATGCCGGTCAAGGGATCGGTCATGGACTTTTCCCGGGCCTTGTGCAGCTCGTTTTGCAGGGTTTGGACCTGTCCGGCCAGCAACTGGATTTGGCGCTGTTCCTGGTCCTGTTTGATGTGGACCATATCCCGCATCTGGTCCACTTCCGCCTGCAAGGCGCTTTTGAGTTTTTTGATATCGTCCAAGTCGTTGAGGGCGATCAGTTTGTCGCTTTGGTCGTAGATGCGTTCGTAAAATTCCCGGTTTTCCACGTTCAGATTGGCCATGGCACGGGTCAGCAAATCGATGATGTCCCGCAACTCCTTTTCGCGGTCTTCGAGATAGCCGCGCTGCCGGTCGATGAAGGCCAACATGCGTTCTTTCTGGTGTTCAAAATGGACCTCAAGCCGTTTGGGCTTTTCAGCGCTTTGCAGTCGTTCGTTGAGCGCCTGGAGTTCCTCCTTGAAGCGATCGGCGTGGATCTCTTTGATATCCAAGGCAAAAGCTTGCAAAAGGTGAAGCAGCACATTCACTGTCCGCAGCAGCATGGCGCTGCGCTCCTCCAGCAAGGCGCTCTGTTCGGCAGCAAGCTGGAGATCGGTGTCTTCCGTTGATCCGTTGTTTCGGCTGAACCATCCCATGGTTTTAAAAATCCGTGGTGCCTGCAACACACAATTGTGTTCGGTGCCGGTAATGGTATTTGCATCGGCCGACCGCCAACGATCCGGTATCGCCGCAGGCGACCATTGCTCTTTCGTAAGATATCGCCCCTTGAGGGAAAAACTTTATGCGTTTATCTACAACGCCCATGTTCGGACCTGCCCCCATTATAAATCGAAATCGGGATCGCTATCGGGATCGAAATCGCTTTTATTTAATTCGCAGACTGTGGCGTAGCGTCTTGTTGATTGTTTGATTTCGATCCCGATTTCGATTTCGATTTGGATGCAGTCACCCTTTTGTGGTGCGACGTGTCCGGTCACTCATGCGGGTGTTGCTTGGTTGTCTTGCATATTTTTCCGTATGCGATATAGAAGGGTGCCACGGTACGATAGGGGCGGTTCGGCGCCCTTCGGCCACCGCGCAACCGGCAACCCAAGGGGTGAACGAGCATGACAAACGTCGATCTGAGCGTCGCCATCGGCCCGCTGAAATTGCAAAACCCGGTGATGACCGCTTCGGGTACCTTCGGGTATGCCAAGGAGTTTGACGCGCTGGTGGATTTGAACCGCTTGGGCGCCATTGTGGTCAAAGGGTTGTCGTTGCTGCCGGCCAAGGGCAATCCACCGCCGCGCATCGTGGAGACCCCTTGCGGCATGCTCAATGCCATCGGCCTGGAAAATGTGGGGGTGGAGGCCTTTGTGCGGGACAAGCTGCCATTTTTACGGCGTCTGCAAACTCCTGTGCTGGCCAACATTTACGGTACCGATGTGCAGGCCTACGCCGAGTTGGCGGCGCGCCTTAGCGAGATTGAGGGCGTGGCAGGTGTGGAGGTGAACATCTCTTGTCCCAATGTGAAGGAGGGGGGGGTTGCCTTCGGTGCCGATCCGCGGACCGCGCAGCAGGTGACCGAGGCGGTGCGCGTGCGTTACAAGGGGCCGGTGGTGGTCAAACTGTCGCCCAATGTGAGCGATATCACCGTCATTGCCCGCGCCGTCGCGGACGGCGGTGCCGACGCGGTTTCCCTGATCAACACCATCACCGGCATGGCCATCGATATTAATACGCGGCGGCCGAAACTGGCCAACATCACCGGGGGCCTGTCCGGGCCGGCCATCAAACCGGTGGCCTTGCGCATGGTGTGGCAGGTGGCCCGGGCGGTCAAGCTGCCGATCATCGGTATCGGCGGTATCATGAACGCCGAGGACGCCTTGGCGTTCATCATCGCCGGTGCCGGGGCCGTCCAGATCGGCACCGGCAATTTCGTCAATCCCGGCTGCACCATGCAAATCGTCGACGGTATCGCCGATTACCTGCTGGCCCACGGCATGACCCGCGTGAGGGATCTGATCGGCACTTTGCAGGTGGATTAATCGTCCCTTCCCATTGATAATTCATCACCGTCCAGCAGACCGCCCAACACCTCGCCGATGGAACCGTTGATCACCAGGTCCGCATAGGGGTCCTGCTTGGTGGCATCCCGGTTGATGATGACCAGGCGGGCGCCGTTCTGTTTGGCCATCAAGGGAAAACCGGCGGCCGGGAAAACCACCAGCGACGATCCCAGCGCCACGAACAGATCGCAGGCCAGGGTCTCCTCTTCGGCGCGACGCATCTCCTCGACCGGCATGGCCTGGCCGAAGGAGATGGTGGCCGTTTTGATGAAACCGCCGCACCGGTCGCAATGGGGGACGGTTTCATCGGGCAGGAAGATGGCCCGTATCTGGTCCAATTCGTAGCGCTGATGACAATCCAGACAGAGGGCGTAGGTGGTGTTGCCGTGCAGCTCGATCACCCGGTCGTCGGGGATGCCCGACACCTGGTGCAGCCCGTCGATGTTCTGTGTGATGACGCTGCTCAATTTGCCTTGTCGGTACAGGTGGGCCAGTGCCAGGTGTCCCTTATTGGGCTTGGCGTCGGCAATCACCTTCTCGGTGGCGAATTTGATGTGCCACGATTCCCGCCGCATCTCTTCGGATGCCATGAAGTCTTGAAACTCGATGGGCCGGTATTTGGTCCACAAGCCGCCGGGGCTGCGAAAGTCGGGAATGCCAGATTCGGTGCTGATGCCGGCCCCGGTGAAAGCGACCATTCGACTGCTTTGGGCAATCAGTTCCCGCAGGCGCGCCAAGTTGTCTGCATGGTTCGTCATGTCCGTCACCATGATGATCTATTACGGGTAAGGGGCCGGGAAGGCGGCGTGTCCGCCTCCCCGGCCCATGGCATTTAGAGGCTTTGGGCCTTTTCAACCGGATGGGTTTTCAGGTATTCCAAACGGTTCAAGCCGTTGACGAAGGCCAAGGCGCTGGCTGTGATGATGTCCATGTCCGAACCGCGGCCCAGGGCCACAAGTCCGTTTTCTCTTAAGCGGACCGTCACTTCGCCCTGGGCATCGGTGCCGCCGGTCAGGGCGCTGATGGAGAATCGCATCAGTTCGGCCTCGGTGCCGGTGAGCTTGGCGATGGTGTTGTAGGCGGCATCGATGGGACCGTTGCCATAGCCGGCCCCCTGGACCGAACGGCCGTTGATGGCCAGTTTGACGCTGGCCATGGGCAGCACGGTGGTGCCGGCGGTGACGTGCAGGTACTCCAGCACGAAGGTCTCGTGGGTGCGCAGCACCCCTTCGGTGATGATGGCTTCCAGATCCTCATCCATCACATGCTTTTTCTTGTCGGCCAGTGCCTTGAAGCGGGTGAACACCACCTGCAGCTCTTCAGCCGACAAATCGTAACCCAGATTCTTCAGGTGGTCGCGCAATGCGTGGCGGCCCGAATGTTTGCCCAACACCAGCTTGTTGGCGCTCAGGCCGATGGTTTCCGGGCGCATGATTTCATAGGTCATGGGGTTTTTGAGCACCCCGTCCTGATGGATGCCCGCTTCGTGGGCAAAGGCGTTGGCGCCGACGATGGCCTTGTTGGGCTGGACCATGATGCCGGTGATCATGCTCACTAGACGGCTAGTGGGATGGATCTGCTCGGTCTGAATGTTGGTGGTCAGGGGCAGCAGGTTGCTGCGGGTGTGCAGGGCCATCACCACCTCCTCCAGGGAGGTGTTGCCCGCCCGTTCGCCGATGCCGTTGATGGTCACTTCGGCCTGGCGGGCGCCGACGGCCAGGGCCGCCAGGGTGTTGGCCGTGGCCAGCCCCAGGTCGTTGTGGCAGTGGACGCTGAGCACGGCCTGGTGGATGTTGGGGGTGTGCTGCATCACGTATTGGACCAGTTCGGCGAATTCACTGGGGATGGCGTAACCCACCGTGTCGGGCAGGTTGAGTGTGGTGGCACCGGCGGCGATGGCGACTTCGAAGGCGCGGCACAGAAAATCGCGATCGCTGCGCGAACCGTCTTCGGCGGAGAACTCCACGTTTTCGCACAGGGTCTTGGCGTAGCTCACGGCCTTCTTGATGTCGGCCAACACCTGGTCACGGGTCTTTTTGAGCTTGTACTCCAGATGCAGGTCCGAGGTGGCGATGAAGGTGTGGATGCGCGGTTTGACCGCATGCCGGATGGCCCCCCAGGCGGCGTCGATGTCGGGCTTGTCGGTGCGGCACAGGCCGGCCACTTCGGTGCGCTTGAGCTTGCCGGCGATCTGGGCCACGGCGTCGAAGTCCCCTTCGGAGGCGGCGGGGAATCCGGCTTCGATGATATCCACGCCCAGCTTTTCCAACTGCATGGCCAGGCGCAGCTTTTCGCCGGTGTTCATGGTCGCGCCGGGGGACTGTTCGCCGTCGCGCAGGGTGGTGTCGAAGATTTTGACGATTTCGGTCATGATGGTTTACCTCGCTCGGTTGATGGGTGATGGATGTTTCGTATCGTTCACGGTCGCCAACACGAGCAAAGCATGGGCCGCAGGGTAATCGAGTACCCTGCGGCGTATTTACCTGCCTTCTTCATGGGTGGTCATCCTTCGGTCTGTTCCTGCTGTTTGGCCAACTTGTACTGAAAGCTGTCCGCCAGGGCGTGCCAGCTGGCCTCGATGATGTCTTCGGAGACCCCGATGGTGCTCCAAATGTCGTTGTGGTCCCGGGATTCGATGAAGACCCGCACCCGGGCCGCAGTTCCTTCCCTGCCGTCGATCACCCGCACTTTGAAATCCACCAGGCGCATGGCCTCCAGTCCGGGGTAGAATTTGGCCAGGGCCTTGCGCAGGGCGTTGTCCAAGGCGCTGACCGGCCCGTCGCCTTCGGCGGCGGTGATTTCATCGTTGCCGTCCACGGCGATTTTGATGGTGGCTTGGGCCGTGCAAGGCTGGGACTGGTTCTTTTCCACGGTGACGCGGAACGATTGCAGCTCGAAAAGCGGCTTGAACTGTTCGGTGAATTTCTGCAGCAAAATCTTCATCGATCCGTCCGCCACGTCGAATTGGTATCCCTGATCCTCCAAGGTTTTGATCTCGGTGGCGATGCGCTGGCAGTCCAGGCCGTTGCACCCCAGTTCCACCCCCAACTCCTTGGCTTTGTACACCACGTTGCTTTTACCGCCCAGGTCGGACATCAGCACCCGTCGCTTGTTGCCCACCCGGGCGGGATCGATATGCTCATAGGCCCGGGGTGCTTTCATGATGGCGTTGACGTGCAGGCCGCCTTTGTGGGCGAAGGCACTGCGGCCCACGAAGGGGCGGGAGTTGAGAGGCACCAGGTTGGCCGTTTCGCTGACGAACCGGGAAAGGATTTTCAGTTGCGCCAAACGGTCGTCGGGAATGGAGGCGCGTCCCATCTTCAGGTTGAGGATGGGAATGATGGTGATCAGGTCGGCATTGCCGCACCGTTCGCCGTAGCCGTTGATGGTCCCTTGAACGATGGTCGCACCGGTGCGCACGGCCGCGATGCTGTTGGCCACCGCCAGGCCGCAATCGTTATGCGCATGGATACCCAGGCGCACCGGCAGATCCTGTGCCGCCAGGGATCGGCGGACCTGGTCGAAAACGGTTTCGATGTCGAAGGGCAGGGTGCCGCCGTTGGTGTCGCAGAGGATGACGGCGTCGGCGCCGCTGCGGGCCGCCGCCGTCACCGTCTCCAGGGCATAGGCCGCATCTTCCCGATAACCGTCGAAGAAATGTTCGGCATCGTAGATCACTTCACGCCCGTGATCTTTCATCAGGGTGATGCTGTCGCGGATCATGGCCAGGTTCTCTTCCCGGGTGTTCTCCATGATCTGCTCCACGTGCAGGGTCCAGGACTTGCCCACGATGGCCACTGCCGGGGCCCGGCTGTCGATCAAGGCTTGCAGATTGCGGTCGTCGGCAGCTTCGGTGAAAGGTTTGCGCGTACTGCCGAAGGCCGTTATGCGTGCGTTGACGAAACCTTCCCTGGCGGCCAGTTCGAAAAAGCGGGCGTCCCGGGCATTGGAGCCGGGCCACCCGCCCTCGATGTAATGGACGCCGATCTGGTCCAATCGCTTGGCGATGCTCAGCATTTCGTCGGAGGAGAAGCTGATGTTCTCCCCCTGGCTGCCGTCGCGCAAGGTGGTGTCGTAGATCAGTACCTTTTCCATGACAATTATCTCTTTTTGCCCTTCTATTTTCCTCGGTTCTCCGGACGCAGACTGCGCACGGCACGGCCGGTTCGCCACATTTCCGAATCGCCGATGACGGCCAGCTCCGCATTCAGTTTCTCGCGGTAGTCGGGGGTACTGTTGGCTTCCAGCACCCGGCGGGTCTCCGAGCCGTCGATTACGCTTTCGTACAACCGATCGAAAACCGGCACCACCGCATCCCGGAACTTGGGTGCCCAATCCAGGGCACCCCGCTGCGCCGTGGTGCTGCAGTTGGCGTACATCCAGTCCATGCCGTTTTCCGCCACCAGGCGAATCAGGCTCTGGGTCAGCTCTTCGACGGTCTCGTTGAAAGCTTCGCTGGGGCTGTGGCCGTGTTTGCGCAGCAGGTTGTACTGGGCCTCCATCACGCCGGCCAAACAGCCCATCAAAACGCCCCGCTCACCGGTCAAATCGCTGTAGACCTCTTTTTCGAAGGTGGTGGGAAAGAGGTAGCCCGAACCGATGGCGATGCCCAAGGCCAGGGTGCGCTCCCTGGCGCGGCCGGTGGCGTCCTGGAAGATGGCGAAACTGGAGTTGATGCCGCTGCCGTCCAAAAAGTTCATCCGCACATTACGTCCGGAGCCTTTGGGCGCCACCAGGATCACATCCACGTTGTCCGGCGGAATGATCTTGGTCTGGTCCTTGTAGACGATGGAGAAACCATGGGAGAAGTAAAGGGCGTCACCGGGGTTCAGACAAGCCTTGACCGCGTCCCAGGTGGCCATCTGGCCTGCATCGGAGAGCAGATATTGGATCACGGTGGCCCGCTTGGCCGCCTCTTCGATGGAGAAAAGGGTTTCGCCGGGCACGAAGCCATCGGCCACGGCCTTGTCCCAGTAAACCTTGTCCGACTCCAGTTGACCGATGATCACCTTGAAACCGTTGTCCCGCATGTTCAGCGCCTGGGCCGGGCCCTGCACGCCGTACCCCAGCACGGCAATGGTTTCGTCGGCCAACACCTGCCGCGCTTTTTCCAGGGTGAACTCTTCCGAGGTGATCACCTCTTCCACAACTCCGCCAAAATCGATCTGTGCCATGGTGTTAATCTCTCCTTTAGTGAATTGCCATGCGAAGGTTCGCACAACTTGTTGAACGGTTAAATGCCCCGTTTGGGTTCCCGGTAAAGGGCGACGGTGCCGGTGCGGGCGATTTTCTTGATGCCCATGGGTTTGAGCAGCCCGATCAGGGCAGTCATCTTGTCCGCGTCGCCGCTTGCTTCGATGATGTAGTAATTGGATGCCACATCGATGATCTTGGCCCGGAACAGATTGACCAGGCGCAAGATTTCGTCCCGATTCTCCGCTCGGGCGTGAACGCAGATCAACGCCATTTCGCGCCGTACCGCCCGGTCATCGGACATTTCGCGCAGTTTGACCACATTGATCAGTTTGCGCAACTGCTTTTCAATCTGTTCCAACAGCAGCGGGTTGGCCTGGGTGACGATGGTGATCCGCGACACCTTGGGATCCATGGTTTCCGCCACGCACAGGCTGTCGATGTTGAATCCCCGGCCGCTGAACAGGCCCACCACCCGGGACAAGACGCCCGGCTCGTTATCCACCAGCATGGTCAATGTATGTTTTTCGGATTTCATAGGTCCCTGTCTTCTTCCAAGGCTTAGGCCGGCAACTCACTTTACAACTTGTGCTTGAAGCCGACCCGATTAGGGAACTCGCTTTACTGGTTCCCGGTGTTACACCAACAGCATGTCCGTTATGGGCTTGCCCGCCGGCACCATGGGGTAGACGCACTCTTCGTTGTCCACCAGGAACTCCATGATCACCGGTCCGGCGGTGGCCAGCCCTTTGGCCAGCACCGTTTCCACCTCGTCCGGATGTACCGCTCGCAAGCCGGCGGCACCGTAGGCCTCGGCCAGTTTGACGAAGTCGGGTCCTTGCTCCAGGAGCGTTTGGGAGTAGCGTTTGTCGTAGAACAACTGCTGCCACTGGCGCACCATGCCCAGGCAGCGATTGTTGAGGATCACCACCTTGACCGGCAGGCCGTATTGTACGGCGGTGGCCATCTCCTGGATGTTCATCTGGATGCTTCCGTCACCGGCGATGTCCACCACCACGGCCTCGGGAAAGGCCACCTGGGCGCCGATGGCCGCCGGCAAGCCGAATCCCATTGTGCCCAGGCCACCGGAGGTGATCCATTGCCGGGGACGCTTGAAGTGATAGAATTGGGCGGCCCACATTTGGTTCTGGCCGACTTCGGTGGCGACGATGGCATCGCCGCGGGTCAATTCAAAGAGCTTTTCCACAACGTACTGGGGCTTGATCACGTCCTGCTGGCGGTAGGACAGACGATGCTCCTTGCGCCAGGTGTCGATCTGTTCCAGCCACGTCGCATGCTTTTCGCTGTCACGCCCCAGACCCTGCTCTTCCACCACCTGGTTGATTTCCGTCAGGCTGTGTTTGCAATCGCCCACCACCGGAACGGCCACGGCAATGTTTTTGCGGATGGAGGTGGGGTCGATGTCAATGTGCACGATTTTGGCGTTGCAGGCGAAGCAGTCGGTTTTGCCGGTCACCCGGTCGTCGAATCGCACCCCCACGGCGATCAACAGGTCGCAGTGGGAGATGGCCATGTTGGCGCGGTAAGTGCCGTGCATGCCCAACATGCCGAGCCACAAGGGATCGGTTCCCGGAAAGCCGCCCAGCCCCATCAGGGAAGTGGTGACCGGGATTTGCAGGGTGCGGGCCAGGGTGGTCAGCTCGGCGGAAGCATCGGACAAGATCACGCCGCCGCCGGCAAAGACCACCGGTCGCTTGGCGTTGCGAATCAACGCCACTGCCTTGTGGATTTGTTTGATGTTGGGCGCATAGGTGGGGTTGTAGGACTTGATGCTCACCGGACCGACGGGTGCATAGTCGGTAACGGCTTGTCCGACGTTCTTGGGGATGTCCACCAGGACCGGTCCCGGTCGTCCGCTGCGGGCGATGTGAAAGGCCTCTTTCAGGATGCGCGCCAGGTCTTCCACTCGGCTGACCAAGTAGTTGTGCTTGGTGCAGGGGCGGGTAATGCCCACGATGTCCACTTCCTGGAAAGCATCGTTGCCGATCAGTTGGGTCGGCACTTGGCCGGTGATGACCACCAGGGGGATGGAATCGAGGTAGGCGGTGGCGATGCCGGTAACCGTGTTGGTGGCCCCCGGTCCGGAGGTGACCAGGCAGACCCCCACCTTGCCCGTTGCCCTGGCGTAGCCGTCGGCTGCATGCACGGCGCCCTGTTCGTGACGCACCAGTAGATGTCTCAAATCGCTGCGCATCAACGCATCATAAAGGTCGATGACCGCGCCTCCGGGGAACCCGAAAAGAGTGTCCACACCCTCTTCTTTCAGGATCTCCATCAAGATTTCCGCGCCTGTCTTTTTCATTGTGCTGTTTCCATTCCTTGATCGTTTCGACAACGGTGGGTTCGACGCCGCCTCGAGCGGCGCCCTTTACCCTGCATGCCTATTCGAAAACGGCGCCTCCGGCGGCTGAGCCGACGGCGCCGGCGTAGCGCGCCAGATACCCTTTTGTCACCCGCGGTGCGGGTGGTTGCCAGGTCTTGCGGCGGGTTTCCAGTTGCTGTTCATCCACCTCCAGGGAGATCGCCTTGGCCGGTATGTCGATGGTGATGATGTCGCCCTCCTGGACCAGGGCGATCGGTCCGCCTTGCGCGGCTTCGGGCGAAATGTGGCCGATGGCGGCGCCGCGGGTGCCGCCGGAGAAGCGTCCGTCGGTGAGCAGCGCTACTTGGCCGTCCAGTTGCATGCCGGCAATGGCCGATGTGGGGGTGAGCATTTCACGCATGCCGGGTCCGCCCTTGGGGCCCTCATAGCGCACCACCACCACGTCGCCCGCCTGGATGCGGCCGCCGAGAATGGCCGCCGTGGCTTCCTCTTCCGATTCGAATACGCGGGCCGGGCCCTTGTGGCGCATCATCTCAGGTCGAACGGCCGTCTGTTTGACCACGCAGCCGTCGGGGGCCAGGTTGCCGCGCAGCACCGCCAGTCCGCCGGTGGCATGATAGGGGTTGTCCAAGGATCGGATCACTTCCGGGTCGGCATCCCTTGCGGCGGCAATGTTCTCGCCCACGGTGCACCCGGTGGCGGTGATGCAGGTTTCATCGATCCGTCCGGCGGCGGCCAGCAATTTGAGCACCGCCTGAATACCGCCGGCACGATCCAAATCTTCGATATGGTGAATGCCGCCGGGGCTCAAGGAGCAGAGGTGTGGCGTCTGGCCGCTGATGGTGTTGATTTGGTCCAGCTCGAAGGGCACGCCTGCCTCCCGGGCGATGGCGGCCAGGTGAAGCACCGTGTTGGTCGAACAGCCCAAAGCCATGTCCACCGCCAGGGCATTGCCGAAGGCCTCGGGGGTCATGATGCGGCTCGGGGTGATATTCTTTTCCCACAAGGAGAGGATTTGCATGCCGGCCTGTTTGGCTAGGCGGGTGCGGGCCGCCATCACCGCCGGAATGGTGCCGTTGCCGGGCAGTCCCATGCCGATGGCTTCGGTCAGGCAGTTCATGGAGTTGGCGGTGAACATGCCCGCGCAGGAGCCGCAGGTGGGGCAGGCGGCATCCTCGATGGCGGCGAGCTCGCCTTCGTTCATGCGGCCTGCCTTGACCGCCCCGACGGCTTCGAACACCGTGATCAGGTCGATCTTGCCGGCCCCCGCATTCCGGGGATCGCGGCCGGCCAGCATGGGGCCGCCGCTGACGAAAATGGTCGGCAGGTCCAGGCGGGCCGCCGCCATCAACATGCCCGGAACGATCTTGTCACAATTGGGGATCATCACCAAGGCGTCCAGGCTGTGCGCCTTGGCCATGATTTCCACCGAATCGGCGATCAGCTCCCGGCTGGCCAGCGAGTATTTCATGCCTTCGTGATTCATGGCGATACCGTCGCAGACACCGATGATGCCGAATTCCACCGGTGTGCCGCCGGCCATGTAAATCCCTGCCTTGACCGCCTCGGCCAGGGTATTCAAATGGACATGGCCGGGGATGACGGTGTTGGCCGAATTGGCGATGCCGATCAGGGGACGCCGAATCTCATGGTCCGTGTATCCGCAAGCCTTGAGCAGTGCGCGGTGGGGCGCGCGTTCCACACCTTGTTTTACCTGTTCGCTTTTCATTGTTATCATCTCCTCCAAAAAGAAAACCGTTACCGGCCATTCGGGGCGGGTAACGGTTTGTTTGTTGCACCGGGGATTTTGCTTACACCATTACCGCCCCTTTGGCCCGGCGCCGCCAATGACACCGAGTACGAGAATAATAAGGTTGATAAGGATGATTCGGGCAATATGGCGTTTCATTTCGGCAATCCTAAGCGAGTTATCGGCTGTTTAGCAACAGGCGTCCCGCAGTGTCAAGAATTTTCTTCACAAAAACAGGTGCAAGTCAAAATCTTGCCGGACACGCTTTCGGCCAGGATCACAAACGTCCATCCGAATGAATTTCCATCATATTATTTTCAGGCTTCGATCGTCGACATGCCGCAGGCAATTCACCCTGCGCGACGCCGGATTTGTTGGGGCGCGGTTTTTATGATAGGGATTCATTTGGCTTTGTCGAACAAACGAATGCCGAATCCATCGGCCGTCAACCATCGAGGGTGCCGCACATGGAACAACTTTTTCCTTCCACATCATTGCAGGGATACCTGCTGATGGCCATGCCCACGCTGATGGACCCCAATTTCAGGCAGTCCGTGACGTGCATTGCCGCCCATACGGATGAAGGTGCCGTGGGTGTGGTAATCAATCAAATTTATGAGGGGGTCGAAGGGCGCATGATTTTCGACGAGCTGGAGATACCGAACAGCCCGGCGGCAGCGTCCCTGGCCATCCATGTCGGCGGGCCGGTGCACACCAATGAACTCTTCGTACTGCATGGACCACCCCTGGATTGGCCCGACAGTTTGCGCATCGGCGATACGCTGGCTTTGAGCAATTCACGCGCCATACTTGAAGCCATCGCCCGCGGCGAGGGGCCTGAGGACTTTCTGATCACCCTGGGTTGCGCCGGATGGGGGCCGGGGCAGTTGGAATGGGAGATGAGCCAAAACGCCTGGCTGGTCACCCCGGGCAGTCGCGACATTATTTTCGACATTCCGCCGCCGGAGCGTTGGCAAAGGGCTATCGAAAAGCTGGGAATCGATCCCCATGCCTTGTCCGGCACGGCCGGCCATGCCTGAACAGACCTGCCAACAAAAAGGGGGCGTCCACGACGCCCCCTTTTTTATACAATGCATGGCATCCGTGCCGAATCACGCTTCGCTCTTTTCAGGGCTCTGTTTCGGCTTTTTCTTTTTCAGGCAATCCTTGTCTTTGCGAACAAAGGCACACAACTTGGGGTTGTAGTACTCTTTGCAATTCAAGGGATTGTAGAGCGGGCACTCCGGATGCTTTTCAGACATGGATCGTGGTTCCCCTTTAATATGGACTGCGTGCGGCACCGCCGACTTTAACTCCAATACCACAAAATCATTGGATTTACAATCCCGCATCATTTTGGCGGGATCCGGTGGGGATCAATGGTGATGGTAGGTTTTGACAATTCGGACCAAGCGTTGCTATATCCAACCTTCGGCCCGAAAGGCGGTATTGGCGCATAACGGCAACTGTGCCGAAGACGGAAAGCATCTATGGATCGCTATCAGCAATACAGGGAAACAGTTCTCGCCATCAACGCAGAAGTCAAGACGCTGTTGCGGCAGTCCGCCGGCGTGCTCAACGGCGGCGGGGCGGCATTCAACCAGTGGGAATCGACTTGCGACACCATCGCCCGCCAATTGAATGACCACGTGGTACGTATCGCCGTGGTGGGGGCGATCAAATCGGGAAAAAGCACGCTGGTCAACGCACTGCTGCAAGGCGATTACCTGAAGCGGGGGGCGGGCGTGGTGACCTCCATCGTCACCCGCTTGCGGCAGGGCGAGGCATTGCAAGCCAAGCTCTATTTCAAATCCTGGGACGAGGTCAACGCCGAGGTGCAGCAGGCCCTGGTCCTTTTCCCCACGGATGCATGGCGATCACGGGAACAGGCGTTCGATATTCGCCGCGGGCAGGATCGACGCGATCTCCAATCCGCCCTGGATGCCCTGGACAGCGAGTTGCGCATCGTGCACGATAGCCTCAACGCCAATGGCGTGCTCTTGGCCTCGTATTTAAAAGGGTACGACCAGGTGCAGGCGTTCATCGCAGATGAAGGGACCACTCGTTCCTTTGACGGTAACCGGTTCGCCGATCATCGCGATTTCGTGGGCAACGACGCATTGGCGGTTTTTCTTCGGGATATCGAGTTGGCCGTGCCGGGCGATGTGCTGGCACCCAATATGGAAATGGCCGACTGCCAAGGCAGTGATTCGCCCAACCCCCTTCATTTGGCCATGATTCAGGACTATCTGCTCAAGGCCCATCTGGTGCTGTATGTCATCAGCAGTCGAACCGGATTGCGTCAGGCGGACATTCGTTTTCTATCCATCATCAAGCGCATGGGCATTGCCGGCAACATGCTGTTCGTGGTCAACTGCGACCTGAACGAACACGAAGGCATGGCGGACCTGAAAGCGCTCGTGCAACGCATCCGGGAAGAGCTGAGCATGATGGTGCCGGATCCCCAGCCGTTCGTGCTTTCCGCCTTGTACGCCCTTTTCGATAAGATCACGGCCACCTTGCCGCCAAAAGATCAGGAGCGATTGAACCAATGGCGCAAGGCGGAGACGCTCAGTGCTTATTCCACCGATGAACTGCGTCGCTTGCGAACCGTTTTGGATCACAAATTGACCCGCGAGCGTTCGGCGCTGCTGCTGCAAAATCAGTTGGCACGCATCGCGGTTACGCTCAACGGGTTGCGGCAGTGGTTGCAACTCAATCGCGATTTGCTGCGGCGGGATACGGGCGATGCGCGCGACATGGCCGAACGATTGCAAATCCATCAGGATCGTATGTCCCGGGTCGAGGCTATGATACAAAGTACTTTGGACGGCGCCATCGCCAAAATATCCCGTGAGCTGAAGGCGGAAGTGGACCGCTTTTTCGATCCGCGCAGTGGGGCGTTGCTGCGACAGGTGCTGGCTTTCGTGCGGGATTACAGGGTCGATCTTGCAAATTGCCGTGAGCGGCTTGCCGCCTCGGGCTTCACGCACACCCTCTATTGGGTGTTTCAAGAACTGAAGCAGGCGCTGGACGGATTGATGGCCGAGAAGATCAATCCCGAAATCGTAGGCTTTGTCCAACAGCGGGAGAAGGAGCTGCAGGAACAGTTGCACCTGGTGGCCGAACCCTATGAGGCCATGGTGCGCGATGCCCTGGCGCGCTACGAGGAGGCGCTGGAGCAGTTCGGCCTGAACCCCATGACCAACCAATGGACATTTGACGGCGCCCTGGATTTGGCGTCGATCAAAAACGACATGGCATTGTCCCTGCCGCCGGCGGCGGCCACCATGCGATATTCCGCCGCCATCAAAACCGAAGCGGTGATGCGTCTGGGTTTTTATGCCTTGGTGCGTGTTTTGCGCAAGGTGCTGAAAAAATCATCCCCCGATGATCCCGTCGAAGGTATCCAGGCATTGAAGGATGGGGTGCGCCGCATGAAACGGGAAACCGAAAGGGCGGTCATCGCCCATTTCAAGGATTACAAGGAGAATCTCAAATTCCAATATATACAACCCATGACACGGGTGGTCGGCAACCGGCTCTACGACCTTCTGACCCAACAGTTCACCACCTACGTGGGCGACGTGCAGCAGCTGGCCGCTGCCGTTGAAGCCGGTCGCAGCGACAAGGCGCTGGTCGAGGGCCGGTTGGCGGATATCGAACAGACCATGAACCACCTGCGAGATCGATTGGCAAGCCTGCGTGACAAAATCGACCTGTTGATGAACGAGGATTTCCCGACAACGGAAGCCACTGCATAGAAGGAGGGCATGAGGATGCAAACCAGATCTGTTGCCGTTGCCAACGAAAAAGGGGGTGTCGGAAAGACCGTCACCGTGATCAACCTGGGCGCTGCACTGAGTCGTATGGGCCGCAAGGTGTTGATCGTCGACATGGATCCCCAGGCCAATGCCACCAAGGGGGTGGGGATTGAAACGGACGAAGAGGTGCCGTCTGTCTATGACTTGGTGGGACCGGACGGTAAGCTGTCGGCTGCGGAAACCGTTCTGTCCACCAGATGGCCGGGCCTGGACATCATTCCCTCCCATGTGGACCTCTCCGGGGCGGAGGTGGAGCTGGCGGACGTCGAGGGAAGGGAGAATCGGCTCAAAGAGGCCCTGGCCGATATCGAGGCGCAGTACGATGTGATTCTGTTGGATACGCCCCCGAGCCTCTCACTGCTGACGGTCAACGTGTTCACCTATGCCCGTTACGTTCTGGTTCCGTGCCAAACCCATCCTTACGCCTTCGGCGCCTTGGGAGAGCTTTTCGAAACCATCGCCGCAGTCAAGGAACACATCAATCCCGACATCGAAGTGGTGGGCATCCTGCCCACTTTTTTCGATGCCCGCACACGGGTCAGCCAGCGCGTCTTGCAGGCCCTGCAGGAAACGCCCCGCTACCGTCCGCTGCTGTTCGACACCACCGTGCGCGCCAACACCACCATCGCCGAAAGTGCCGATGTGGGTAAACCGGTGGTGTTTTACCGTACGAGCAGTTTCGGCGCGCAGGACTACAACAACGCCGCCGGAGAGTTGTTGCAGCGCATGGGCGGGTGAGCACCACCGCGTTCAGCTTTCCAGCTGCTCCAGGTGTTGCCGGGCGAAATCGATCTCCGGGTCGAGGGAGAGGGCCAGGCGGTAATAGGTTTTCGCTTGCTCGATGTTACCGATGGCCCGATGGTTGACCGCCAGGTTGGCATAGTCGATGGCCGAACCGGGATTTAACTTGACGACGCGCTCGAAGCAGGCGATGGCCATCTCATGGGCCCCCTTTTTAAAGTGGCAAAATCCCATCAAATTGAGGGTGTCGGTGCGCTCGGGATCGATGGCGTCGGCTTGCGACAAGGCTGCCAGCGCTTCCCCATACTGCCCCATCTCTTTATAAGCGATGCCCAAGTAGGTGAACACACTGGCCCGGTCTTCGGCAGGCTGTTCCCTTTCGGCGGCTCGGTGCAAGTGGTTCAGGGCATCGGGGTGGGCACCCTGGTCCAGGTACAATTTCCCCAAATAGAAAGGGGTGTAGTGTTTGCCCGGCATCCGACGCTCAAGGTCCGCCAGTTGGGCGATGGCCAGGGACACGGGCATTTGCTCGGCGATCAGCTTGGCACACACCATGCCGACACTTGAGCCGGCTGCCCGCTCGCGGAAACGGGTGCCGGGCACCATGGTGTAAAAAGCGGGGATGTCCAGTCGCGGATGGCGCACATCCACCACCAGCACCTCCATCCGGCGCCGGGCCAAAGCCGCCACACAGCGCAACACCTCGGTCTTGATGTTGTCATCCCCCACGTCTGGCAAGGCGTCCAGTGGCACGCGGCTTTGCGGATGGGTCACATGACGGGCTTGCTCCGGATGGTTGAATTTGGGCAGGCCGCTGGCCACGTAATTGCCGCCGCTGTTGAAGTCTCCGGCCAGTTGAGCCACTTCGGTCAGGGTACGGCAAAGGGCCTTGGCGGGATTGGTGGTGGTCCCGGCCGTCCACACAACCTCGCTTTTATCAGGGAAAGTGGCCGGATCCCATGCCAGGGCACCGACGGTGGGAATGCCTACCTCCATCGATAGATCGGACAGGTGCACTTGGACGCCGGCGTTTCGATACTTGTCCAGCAGCTCCCGCGCCACCGGGTCGTTGACACTGGCGGGATCGATGGCCGGCAACGGCGCATCCGGCCGACCGGCCAGGGCCGACACATGGCGTTCCACCACTTCGCAAATGCCCTGGCAGAGCGCCTCCTCAATGCAATTGCCGGCTGAAGCACCGTTGAATTCATTGATGGCCCAAAACCAATTGAAGGGCACCAGCATCGATTCGCCGCGGGTCAGATTGAAAGCCCAGGTCCAACGCAAGGGCAGTTGTTTGAACACCTCCAGGGCCACCGCCAGGTCGTCGGAGGCGTCGTTCACGGAACGGGCGATGGCCTCGAGGGGCAGGGTCGGGGATTCAAGTGCGTTGAACGGTGCATCGATGAAACGGGTATCATCGGCACGGAAGCTGTATAGGCTGAAACGCTCGCCAAGTTCCATCACGGCGCTGGCCCGGGCTTGTGCCGGGGTGGCCCCTTTGCCCATCTGTTTGTAGTTGCCGATGGCATTGCGGGCGTCCGAACCGCAGATGCTGAAATAGACCGGGATGTCCAAGCGGCCGTTGTCGACACGCACGATGTCCTCCAGCAGATTCAAGCCGCTGGCGGCCAGTTTCTCTTTGAATTGTGCGACGGTGGTTTCCGGCGCTTGTATTTTTTCCTGATCGTGGCGAAATTGTTTAAAAGCATCTTGCAAAACAATGGGTCGGGGCTGGTTCAAATGCACTCTCCTTGGTTGTGATGCGATGTTCTGACAACATGGTGGGTCTTTTTATCCAACCGTTCGCCGCAAATCAAGGTTCGTGATGGCGTTTTTTGACCGAGCAAACACAACAAACCCGAACTGTCGCCAAGGTTGCAATTCCACTTCATATCTTGTATGAATCAGATGTTTGGCTGGACGTTCCAGGATCTGTTAGCACCAATGTGCAACCCACCCCCACGCCCCCGGATATAAAGCAGAGGATCTTACATGAAACGCGTTGCCGAGTTGGAACGGAAAACCAAAGAGACGCAAATTCGCGCCTGCTTGTGCATCGACGGCGATGGCCGTTGCGAAGTGACCACCGGCATTGGTTTTTTCGACCATATGTTGACCCTGATGTGCGTGCACGGACGGTTGGACTTGACGGTGACCGCAGAAGGGGACATCCAGGTGGATTATCACCATACGGTGGAGGACGTGGGATTGGTCTTGGGCCAAGCGCTGTCCCAGGCGCTGGGAGAGCGCAAAGGCATCTGCCGCTACGGGTATGCCGTCATTCCGATGGATGACGCACTCGCAAAGGTGGCCGTGGACCTGTCCAATCGTCCCTACCTGTATGTGCGCGCGCCTTCACCAATGCCGCGCCAGAACGACTTCGACCTTTCCCTGGCCAAGGAATTTTTACGCGCCTTGGCTTACAAAGCCGGTATGAACCTGCATGTCGAGATCGCCTATGGCGACAATTGGCACCACATGATCGAGGCGGTCTTCAAGGGATTGGGCCGCGCTTTGCGGCAAGCCGCGGGCTTGGATGAAGGAGTGGTGGGTGTTCCCTCCTCCAAGGGTGCGTTGTAAGTTTTCCCGCCGAACATTGTTTTTTCTTCGTTCGAGGGTAGCACCGCGCCGATTCGTGATTATTATGCTGCCTTGACACCAAACACCTGTTTTGGTAGTTTCAGAAATTTTGATGACCTGAGCATCAATTAAGCCGCCGAGGTGTTACCATGCCGCCGATGATTCACCGCCCCTTACCGTCTGCCGGAAATCCGCCATTATGACCGAAGGTTGCGTTTGGTCGTGATGAGGTGCCGGATTCAGCAGATGCGTCTGCCCTGGCCGTTGGCCTCCCCAACAAGCCCACTGGATGATATGGAGGGTGTTCTCTTTGGCCTATCAGATTCCTGAAGAGACCATCAATCGGATCAAGAACGCCGCCGATATCCTTGAGGTTGTGGGAGAGTACGTCGTGCTGAAAAAGGCCGGTCGTGCCTACACCGGTCTATGCCCGTTTCACGCCGAAAAGACGCCTTCGTTCACGGTCAGCCCGGAGAAGCAGGTTTACTATTGTTTCGGCTGCCAAGCCGGCGGTTCGCTGTTCAGTTTCCTGATGCGGCTTGAGGGGCTTTCTTTCGGGGACGCGGTGCGCAGGGTGGCTGCCAAATATGGTATCGAGGTGCCCGTCGCCAACATGAGTCCGGAGCAAAAGGCGCGACTCACGGAAAACGAGCGTATTTTGGCCGTCAACGAGGCGGCCATGCGCTTTTTTCAGGAAACCCTCGCCGATGGCGTCGAAGGGGCTCGGGCGATGAGCTACCTGGTGGGCAGGGGGATGACCCGAAACATCATTCAGCGCCATCAGTTGGGCTACGCGCCCAATCGGTGGGACGGATTGTCGCGCCATCTCGAAAAACAGAAAGTGCCCGACGACTTGTTGCGCAAAAGCGGGCTGGTCGTGCCGCGCAAGGACAATCGGGGGCACTATGACCGTTTTCGGGACCGTGTGATCTTTCCGATTCTCAATCTCAGTCAGCAGGTGATCGGCTTTGGTGGGCGGGTGATGGGCGACGGCAAACCCAAATATCTCAACTCGCCCGAAACCCCGGTTTACAATAAACGGCGCTGTCTTTACGCCATGGACAAGGCCAACCGGGCCGCCCGTGCTACCGGCAAGGTGTATGTGGTGGAGGGGTATTTCGATGTTCTGGCGATGCACCTTTTCGGCATCGAGAATTCTGTGGCGACCCTGGGTACGGCCTTGACACCCGAGCATGTGCAATTACTTAAGGGTATGGTAGGCCGCGCCGGCCATGCGATCCTGGTGTTCGATTCCGATCAGGCGGGGCTGAATGCCGCTCAGCGCAGCGTGGAGGTGTTCGAGGCAGGTTACCTGGACGCTCGCATTCTTGTGCTGCCCAAAGGGCACGATCCCGATACCTTTCTGCGCGAAAAGGGGCCTGATGTTTTTCTCAAAGCGGCCGATAATGCTCTGGCAATGATGCCGTTCATCATCGAGATGGCCATCGACACCCATGGCCTCAGCCTGGAGGGCAAAATCAAGGTGGTGGACGAGATGCAGGCGCCGCTGGCGGCGATCCAGGACAGCCTGGCCCGTTCGCTTTATGTGAAGCAGTTGGCCGAACGGTTGAACATAGATGAGGCGGCCATACTGGACAAGATCCGTCGGAAGGCGGCGCAACATGCCCCCATCGGCGGACGTTCGCGGTCGGCGGCTGCGGACAAGTCAACCGGTGCGGCAACCGCCATGGTCGACCGCGGCCGTTTGGAAATGCGCATCATCGCCATGATGTTGCATTGCCCTGCCATGATTCCGGAGATCGTGGGGCGCAATGTGATTGACGATTTCGAGGACGACCAGTGTCGATCGCTGGCCCGGATGGTGGTACGCCAAGGCGACCGGCCGGCCGACCGAGGCTTGGATCTGCCGGCGTCCATTGACGATCCCGAAATGGACAGCCTGCTGGCCCGCCTGGCCATTGAAGACAACAGGTGGGACCGGCAGGGGTGCGAACGTCTGTTGGCGCAGTTCGAAGACCGGCGCCGCCGCCGGTTGCGACAGGATCTGCAACGCCGGATCGAATCGGCGGAAAAGAATAACGATATGGAGTTGCTTGCAAAACTGTTGATGCAAAAACAACAGCAGGCGGGTAGGGGATTGACCAAATTGTAGCAAGGTGCTGGAGGCTCAAACCAATGGCAGCAAAAAAAACGGATCACAAAACCAAAAACGCCAAGACACCGACCCCAAAGGCGGACCATGCCGCGGCCAAGAACGATGACGCGGCGCTGACCGCCGCCGCGGTAAAGGCCCGGGGGCATCAACCGGGCGGCGACCAGAAGGGTGCCAAGGCCGTCACGGAAAAGGCCATGAAGGTGTTGATCGCCCAGGGCAAGAAACAAGGTTTCCTGACGTATGACGAGATCAATACCGCCCTGCCCGACGAGATGTTGGCAGCGGATCAAGTGGATGACACATTGATGATGTTCGATGATCTGGGTATCGATATCATCGATGAAAACAATCGCAATTTGACCAAGGAAAAGACTCAAAAATTGGATCTCAGCACCACCTCCGACGACAACGGCATGTCCGAATACGGGACGGTGACCGATCCGGTGAAGATGTACCTGCGGGAGATGGGGTTGGTGACCCTGCTCAGTCGCGAGGGCGAAGTGGAGATCGCCAAGAAGATCGAGGCCGGTGAGCAGGATGTCCTCAAGGCGCTGTTGGAAACCACCATCGGCGTGCAGTTCATCCTCGATTTGGGTTCACGCATCGAAAATCAAATGTTGCGTCCCAAGCACGTGTTGCGGGATGTGGACGAGGGCGACACTTACCAGGACGAGTTCGTGCAGATCGACGCCTTTGTGGGCACCATAAGGGCCATCGCGGAGGTGCATGGCGAAAACATGTCCTTTCGCGAGCAACTGTTCAACGACGACCATCTCAAGTCGGATGAGCAGCGCCGCATACGCCGCTGCATCACCCGTCGCAACCAGAAGCTTTTCGATCTGCTCAAGGAGTGGCGTTTGGAGGGCAGCGTCATCGACCAGATGGAGGAGGATATCCGTAATCTGATCGATTGGTTCGATGCCATGAACCGGGTGATCACGGCCACTGCCGAAACCCTCGGCATCCCGGTGGTGACCTTGCGCGAGAGCCTGACCACCCGTGCCCGCTTCTTGAAACTGGTGCAGTCGAAATCCGACTTGCCGCGGGCGGAATTGGAGCTTCTTTATAATCATGTCAGCAACGTGCAGGGACAAATCAGCGCCAAGGAGAACGAGGTCAAGGCCAGTAGCCGGGTGCTCAAGCGGATATTGTCCAATGTCGATGAAGGCCGGGCCCGGGCGAAGCTGGCCAAAAGCGAGCTGATCAGGGCCAATCTGCGTTTAGTGGTCAGCATCGCCAAGAAATACACCAACCGGGGATTGCAGTTCCTGGACCTCATTCAAGAGGGCAATATCGGCTTGATGAAGGCGGTGGACAAGTTCGAGTATCGGCGCGGATATAAATTCAGCACATATGCCACCTGGTGGATCCGGCAGGCCATCACCCGGGCCATCGCCGACCAGGCGCGTACCATACGGATCCCTGTTCATATGATCGAGACCATCAACAAGCTGATTCGGACCTCTCGTTATCTGGTCCAGGAGATGGGGCGCGAACCGCGTCCCGAAGAGATCGCCGAAAAGATGGAGATCCCTCTGGACAAGGTGCGTAAGGTGCTCAAGATCGCACGGGAACCCATTTCCCTGGAAACGCCCATCGGTGAAGAGGAGGACAGCCATCTGGGTGATTTCATCGAGGATAAGAAATTCATGTTGCCCTCGGACGCCGCCATCAGCCTCAATCTGGCCGAACAGACCCGCAAGGTGTTGGCCACATTGACGCCCCGCGAGGAAAAGGTGTTGCGCATGCGTTTCGGTATCGGCGAAAAGGCGGATCACACCTTGGAGGAGGTGGGGCAGGATTTCACCGTGACCCGCGAACGCATTCGGCAGATCGAGGCCAAGGCCTTGCGCAAACTCCGGCATCCAACCCGCAGCCGCAAGCTCAAGAGCTTCATCGAGAGCTAACTGTCCGGGCACGCCCGGGGGTGGGTGGATTTTGCCCATTTACAGGCCCGTCGCTGATCACCGGGAGCGGTCGGATCGGATTGCTTGACAAACCCGAAGGTGACCGATAAGAGAAGCCTGCGTCGTTGACGGGCCCATAGCTCAGTTGGTAGAGCCACCGGCTCATAACCGGTCGGTCCCTGGTTCGAGCCCAGGTGGGCCCACTTCGATTCATGAACAGAGCGGCCCGTTGCGCTTGTCACCATGCATATCAAAAGATTCATGAAGGGCGTGGTTCCATCCAACGGACCGCGCCCTTTTTTAATCTGTTCGGACCAGGGAAAGGATGGTACGCGATGGCCCCGGATAGCCCTGTTGAAACCTGCGTTGCGGACCTGGTCAAGGCCATGGAACGCATCGCGCCTCCGCATCTTGCCGAGGAGTGGGACAACTGCGGGCTGCAGATCGGATCGCTACGATGGCCGGTAGGTTCGGTGCGGGTATCCCTTGACCCGCTGCTGTCCGTGGTGCAGTCAGCGGTACGGGACGGGGTGGACATGCTGGTAACGCACCATCCCTTGATCTTGCGCCCGCTGCGTACCATCGATGTGGAAAGCACCATCGGTCGTGTGATTGAAGCCGCTTTGCAGGGACGCATGGCCCTCTATTGCGCCCACACCAACCTGGACAGTGCCCGGGAAGGGGTCAACCAGGTGTTGGCCCGTACCTTGGGGCTGCAACAATTGGTGCCCATGATCCCCCCTGCCGCAACGAATGACGGCAGCGCCGCCGGGATGGGCATGGGACGCATCGGTCGCCTCGAACAGCCCATGACCCTTGGCCGGTTGGCTGAAGCGGTGCGGCAGCGGTTGGGCTTGCACCAAGTGCGGGTTGCCGGGGATCCGGACATGATGGTGCAACAGGCGGCCGTTTGTTCGGGCAGTGGTTCGGGTTTGTTGGCCGCCTTTTTCGAAACCGGTGCGGAGGTGTTTATCAGCGGCGATTTGCGCTATCATGACGCGCGAGACGTGGAGGCGGCGGGACGCGGACTGATCGATGTGGGCCATTTTGCATCGGAACATTTGATTGTCGAACCGCTGGCCGCGCAGTTGCGTCAACTGATGTCGGATGCAGGTCGGGCGGTGCGGATTGACGCGTGCGCCTTGGAGCAAGATCCATTTTATAGCCAAGGGTGAAAGTGAAGGGGTAGATGACAAATACCATCAGGGAATGCTTGGAGACACTGGCGAGCTTGCAGCTGGTCGACAGCAGTGAACAGTTGATCAATCAGCATTTGGCCGGTGTCGAGCAGCGTATCGCAGCGCTGGAAACAGAGCTGGAAGACTTTAAACGGAAGGTGGCCGAAGGCGAGCAGCGTCTGGAAGAGTTGCGCAAGACCTACCGATCCAACGAGGAGGAAATTCGTTCCATCGAGGACCGGGTGACCCGCAACGACGAAAAGCTGCGTTCGGTCAAGACCAACAAAGAGTATCAGAGCATGCTGCGGGAGATCGATGATCTGAAGATGCGCAAAGCCGCCATCGAGGATCAGATGATCGCCATGCTGGAGCAGCTGGAGGGTACCGAAAAGGAAGTGACCTGCCACAAGGCCGACCTTGCCGACATGCAGCAGGAGATCCAAGCACGCCAGGCGGAAATCGAAGGGGAGGCAAAGACCCAGCGTGCGGAGAAGGAACGACTGGCCGGTAAACGGGAATCCATTTGGCTGCGGTTGGACGCCAAGATGCAAACCGTCTACACCCGCGCCAAGCAGCAAGGTCGCGGGGTGGCGGTGGCAGCGGTGGATAACGAAGTGTGCCAAGTATGCCGGATGAACCTGCCGCCCCAGCGCTTCATCGAATTGATGCGCATGGACGCCATGCAGATGTGCCCCCATTGCCAGCGGATCATCTATCCCAAGGCGATGATCGACGAAGACGTGTAACATGCATCTATAATTATATGAGTTTGGCGGCCGGAGTAGGCCAGGCGTTCGCCGGTTCGGTGCCACCGGATCGGAGGAAAGTCCGAACACCACAGGGCAGGGTGCTCCATAACGTGGAGTCGCGGTGACGCGAAGGCAAGTGCAACAGAAAGCAAACCGCCCCGCTGCGGCGGGGTAAGGGTGAAACGGTGCGGTAAGAGCGCACCAGTTCTCCGGGTGACCGGGGAAGCTAGGTAAACCCCACCCGGTGCAAGACCAAATAGGGGAGTGCTTGAGGGCGGCCCGTCCAAGCTCCCGGGTAGGTCGCTTGAGGTGCCGGGCAACCGGCATCCTAGATGAATGATCGCCATCCCGACAGCGGGTAACCGCCGCGGGATACAGAATTCGGCTTACGGCCTGCTCCGGCCGCCGAATCCATCCGAATGCCGGACGCGGCAAAGTCCGGCTGAATAAACTGTCCCTTCGGACAACCCAACTTGCCAGAGGTAGAGGGATGTTGACCATCGAAGAGCTGCAGGTTGAGGTCGGCGGACGTACGATCCTCAACAATTTGAATATGGAGATCCCCCAAGGCGAAACCCATATTCTTTTCGGCCCCAACGGTTCCGGCAAGACCAGCCTGATGATGACCATCATGGGGTTTTCCGGCTATCATGTCACCCACGGCAAAATCACCTTCAAGGGCGAAGACATCACCCACATGCCGATCCACGAGCGGGCCCGTCTGGGGATCGGGGTCTCGGTGCAGCGGCCGCCCACGATCCAAGGGCTTAAAACCCGCAATCTGGTGCAGGTGTGCGGCAAGCTGAGCGGTCGGGCCGTGGATATCGAACAGTTGGCTGAAGAGGTCAATTTCGCTGCCTTTCTCGATCGGGACGTGAACCACAAGTTCTCCGGCGGCGAAATCAAGCGCAGCGAACTGCTGCAGCTGATGGCCCAGGATCCGGACCTGATTCTGCTGGACGAGCCCGAGTCGGGCGTGGACCTGGAGAACATGGCCTTGATCGGCGAGACCATCAACACCCTGCTGCGGCGGGGGGTCAAATGCGCCAAAGGCAAATCCCACCAGGAACGGATCGCGCCCCAGACCAAGTCGGCCTTGATCATCACCCACACGGGCCATATTTTGGACTACATCACCGCGGACAGAGGACAGGTGCTGTTCAACGGGCATTTGTGCTGCTCGCGCAACGCTCGGGAGATCCTCAAGTGGATCGGTGAATTTGGATACGAGGAGTGTGTTCGATGCGCAATGGACGTTCAACTGTAGACAACGATGCCCCCGACGGCATCGACTGGCCTGAATATGAGACCGAGGCCGAAAACCATGGTTATGTGACGCAACTGACCGACATCACGGGGGACGATGCGCGCAAGTTCCTCGACGTGGGCATCGACACCAGCGAAAAGGATCGCAGCGGCACCTTCATCCAGAAGGATCGCTCGGTGATCCACTGCCACGCCCGGCAAGACGGCGTGGAGGTGATGTCCATCACCCAGGCCCGACAGACCCACGATTGGCTGGCGGACTATCTCTGGCGCTCCATCGATCCGGCCCAAGATACTTTTACCAGCCGTGCGAAGGAGATCCCTCATGAGGGCTACTTCATTCGATCGGCGGCGGGTCGCCACGTGACAGAACCGGTCCAGGCCTGCCTTTATATCGCCAAAGAGAAGTTTTCCCAGAACGTGCACAATGTGGTCATCGCCGAACCCGATTCCCGCTTGCAGGTAATCACCGGTTGTGCCACCTCGCCCCATCTGGTGTCCGGCCTCCACGTCGGCGTTTCGGAGTTTTATGTCAAAAAAGGCGCCCAACTGCACTTCACCATGATTCACGATTGGGGCGAGCGGGTCAATGTGCGCCCGCGGACGGTGGTGCATGTGGAAGAGGGGGGCGTGTTTGTCTCCAATTACATCTCCCTCAAGCCGGTGGGCTCCTTGCAGATGAATCCGATCACCTACCTGGACGGCGAAGGGGCGGTGGCGCGCTTCAACAGCGTGCTGGTGGCGGCCAAGGGCTGCCATCTGGACGTCGGTTCCCGGGTGGTGCTCAACGCACCGGGCACCCGGGCGGAAATCATTTCCCGCGCCATCGCCGCCGGCGGCACCATCGTGGCGCGGGGGGAGTTGGTGGGCAAAGTGGCGGGTGTCAAGGCCCATCTAGAGTGCAAAGGGTTGGTTCTCAAAGAGGGGCTGATGCACGCCATCCCGGAGCTGCGCGGCTACGTGCCGGGAGTGGAGATGTCCCACGAGGCGGCCGTGGGCAAGATCGACCAGGGCGAAATCGAGTATCTGATGGCCCGCGGCGTGGATGAAGACGAGGCCGTCTCCATGATCGTTCGGGGGTTTTTGAACGTGGACATTGAAGGCTTGCCCGCCGGATTGCGGCAGAAGATCGACCGCATCATCCACGAAACCCAAAAGGACATGATGTAGCTGCGATGAATCCTTGCGTTACCGCCGATGAAGGCTATTGTGAAATCTCATTTGCCGAAAAGGTGCGGCTCTTCTCCTTCGACTACCTGAAGTGCTGCATCTATTTGGCCAGTGGACCACTGCCCGCCGCCGCCTTCACCAAGAAGCTTTATTCCGAGTTGGTGTCCACCTCCCAGGTGCTGGAGGATTTCCTCGATTTTCACGGCGCCAAGAACAATTCGCAGTGGTACTGCTATCGCGAATTGGCCGCCGCCGTACGCCATTTGAGCCTGGGCGGATACTCGCAGAAGCATATCGCCAATCGTTTGATCTTCTATGACTTGCCACAAACGGAAGAGTTTAGCGACGCCGGTCGCAAAGCGGCCGGCTTCGTTAACAGTGCATTGATGAAGCTGGCGCCGGTGATCATCAACGAGGCCAAGCATCTGAATATTCCCATTCCGGAGCATGCCTTCGGGCCGGAAGACTTTCCCGGCACCACCACCGGCGAAATGCTGCCCTATAGCATTGACGACGAATCCAAAGACATCCAGAAGAAGCACATCGTTAAGATCGCCAGCGAATTTCTAGGTATCTCGACCCGCTTCGACCAGCTCGGCTTGTATGAGCCCTACAGCATCGAAGAGATCCGGCAGTTGGTGCCGGTGCAGGTCAATGAGGTGGCCATTCGCCGATTCGAGATGGTGGTGCACAACCTTCAATCCTCCTTCGATACCTATGTGATCCACGGCGGTTTCCGATTCGGTGATCGCAAGCTCAAGCAATTGCGCAGCCACTTTTCCGTTGTGTTTCACCTGCTGCAGATGATGGGGCGCTTGCTGCATCTCTACGAACGTCATTTGCACGAGGCCGGCTACAAGAACATCTACAAACAGGTGCAGGACCGCCTGGCGGCCCTGGTCGACCCCGATCAACTGCTCGAATGCACCGTCAATTACGGCCTATACTATGCCTGTCACTATTTGAGTACCGGAAAGGAGCTGGCCCGGGAGATTCTCAACGAGAACATCGAACGGGGCCGCATTGAAGTGCCCATCCCCCAAAAATTGGGTTTTCACAGCCGCCCCAGCTTGATGGTGGCCAAAATCGTCCAGTACTACGGCGGCCAGGTGGAGCTGGTCATCGGTGCCGACCGCTTCGATGCCAGCAGCGTGCTGGATATCCAATGGGCGGGTGGCAAGATTCAAAAGGAGAACATCGAGCGCGTGAACTTCGAAGGCGATGTGCGCGCCTTGAAGGATATCGAAATACTGGCCGCCGCCAATTACGGTGAAGACACCATGGGCAAGGGTGTTCCCCTGCCCAACGAACTCAAGTATTTGCGATGAGCAGCGCCCTGATCGTGGCCGCCGGCAGAGGGGTGCGCATGGGGGCCGATCGGCCCAAGCAGTACTTGACCATCGGCGGCCTTCCCATCCTGACCCGCACCCTGCGGGCCTTTGACAATTGTGAACGCATTCAACAGATCGTCGTGACGGTACCGGAGCAGGAGATGGACCGTTGCCGGCGGGAGATTATTGCCGGCGCCGGATTGCGCCGCGAACCGTTGCTGGTGCCCGGTGGGCCGCGGCGGCAGGATTCGGTGTTCAACGGACTGCAACGCATGCCGGAAGAAGACGATGTGGTGTTGATTCATGACGGGGTGCGGCCTCTGGTTACAGGCGAGTTGATCGAACGCTGTATCGACGCCGCCCGGCGCTGGGGGGCGTGCATTCCGGTGGTACCGGTCACCGATACCCTCATACGGGTGGATCCGCAAAACGTGATCATCGAAACCGTCGCCCGTGAATCCCTTTGCATGGCCCAAACACCCCAAGCCTTCCGCTTGTCCCTGATTCGCAAAGCCCACCAATGGGCGCGGCAAAATGCCAAGGTGGCGACCGACGACGCCTCCCTGGTGGAGCAGATGGGCGGGCGGGTGCACACCATCCCGGGCGATGTCACCAACATCAAGATCACCACCGCCGAGGACTTGCAGCGGGCCGAAGCCTACTTGCACCGACAATGGGTTTGAATGAGGCGGATGACCGCCTCGGGGGATTGCGCCGCGTCCAGGGCGATGTCCGGTCCCAACAAGCCACGGATGCCCGCCGCCTCGAATCCCAGGGTGATCACCCGCTTGCCGTGCTTGAGCGCCAGGGCGATTTCGGACAAGGTGCCGGCGCCGCCGGCACAAGCCACCACGATATCGCTGCTGAGCACATTGATGG
This sequence comes from Desulfatitalea alkaliphila, assembly GCF_022968795.1. Lineage (GTDB taxonomy): Bacteria > Desulfobacterota > Desulfobacteria > Desulfobacterales > Desulfosarcinaceae > Desulfatitalea > Desulfatitalea alkaliphila. The sequence continues at coordinate 116,560 of NZ_JALJRB010000007.1, read as the reverse complement.
TGTTGCGTGCGCTGCCCATGCCGGTGCACACGGCGACCCGAATGTGTTCGCTGGCATGGGCCCTATCGGCATCGGGCAGCACCCCGATGGTCAATCCGCCTGCCTCGGCGGCCCCGCGGGCGCTGGCGTCCATGATGCCGGTTCCGCGCCCGCCGTTGAGCAGCACCCAGCCTTGGGCGGCAATCAAGGCCCCCAGCCGGTAGGCCGCCTGAAGATCGGCAGCTTCGGCCCGGGCACCGCCCATGACCCCGACAATCAAGGGTCGCGCCATCACACCTCCTTCGGATCCTTTTCTGCAAAGAAAATCGTTTGCAGCAATCCGGCCAGTTTGCGCGGATCGTGCCGCACCACCGGGCCGTCGGTTTCTATCAGGTCGGCGGCATGCATTGTGCGGCCGGTCCAATCGGGATCGGAAGGTTCAAGTCGCACGCAATCGGCTTTCTGGGCTTGATAGAGTTGACATATCGATTCACTCGGGGGACGATTGTTGTAGATCACGCCGTCGACCCGTTTGCCCAGATAGGCCTCCAACCGTTGCACGAAGTCCATGGCCAGAAAGTTGTGGGTCTCGCCATACTTGGTCATGATGTTCAACACGTAGAGCAACGGTGCGCGGCATGCCCGCAGGGCATCGGCCACGCCCGGGACCACCAGATTGGGGATGATGCTGGTGAACAAATCGCCCGGTCCCACGATGATGAAATCCGCCGCGGCAATGGCATCCACCACCGGCGGATAAACATGGATGGCATCACAGTGGTGGGGCACGAGAAAGACATCCCGGATTTTTTCGCGTTGATGGCCCCGCGGCACATCGATGGCCTGTTCACCGAAAATGCGGGTGCCGTCGGTCAGTTCGGCCACCAAAGTGGCCTGGTCGGTGGTGACCGGCAGAATGGTGCCCCGGGTGTCCAGGATTTCGGAAAGCGCCGCCACTCCAGAGGGAAAATTCCCGGTGTAGCGCGACAGCATGGTCAACAGCATATTGCCGGCATTGTGCCCTTCGAGTCGCCGATCCTTTTTGAAGCGTTTCTGCAGGATCTGCCGCGCGAACTGCTGGTGGGGCGACAAGGCCACGATGCATTTGAGAACATCCCCCGGCGGCAAGGTGCCCAGCTCGTCCCGCAGTCGACCGGTGCTGCCGCCGCTGTCCATCATGGACACAACGGCCGTTAAGGCAATGCCCGGTATATCCCGCAACCCCGATAAAAGGGCGAATTGACCACTGCCCCCACCGATGGTCACCACCTGCAGGGGCGCGGTTGTTGAATGTTCGAAGTCCATGGCAACTACTTTGTCCTATTCGGGTGGAAAATGCAATTGGCGAAATAATCGTGATTATTGGGTTGATCGGGATTAATGGGGTTGTAAAAGATAGTGTTAAGTTTTAAGTGTTAAGTTTTAAGTTAATGAATTCTATCGATTTTAGGGGTTGGGGGCAAAAACATATCCCTCCGGGTATGTGGGAATGGTGGCAATCGGTCATTTGGTGTGGTGCAATTCGAATTCAAACGATCAAATGCAAACGATGCGCTTCCTTCGTCAGCGCATCCTATGGGTTATGGGCTGGTCGAAATTGAAACCGATGGCCAACGTACGTCCTGTAGGGGCACGGCGTGCCGTGCCCCTACGATGCGTGAAAGGAACTATCCGCTCGCCCACCCCTATCCCCCTAAAATCGATAGCATTCCTTAACTTAAAACTTAACACTTAAAACTTAAAACTATCTATACCCATCCCACCGCCCCATCGCGGCTTACAGGTGCGGCTTACAGGTTTGGCTTACAGGTTGACAAGATTCACCAACAACCCCATTATATCCCTGATTTCATTTAAAACGCGCAGACAGGGAAGGAGATCGATGATGGCATCGGGACCGGAACACAACCATGAGATGGACAGAGGGGCTCAGGAAGCACTGGTACGGCAGCTGCGCCAGACCTTCGCCGGCTTGCCCAACCAGATACCGCTGTTTCTTTTTTCCCAACGCGGCAAGGACGACGTCTTTGTCGACGCGAGCCGCCAGGTGATACGGGCTTTCCGGGAGTTGACCGACAAGATCACCCTCAAGGAATACCATCTGAATCACGAACTGGCCGCCAAATGGGGGGTGGAGAGCTCGCCGACCCTGCTGATCGATCCGGATCGGTATCAAATCCGATGGTTGGGGGCACCCATGGGCGAGGAGGGACGTTCTTTCCTCGAAGCAATGATGCTGTTGGGCATGGGCAAGAGCGACCTGAGCGATCAATCGATGAAGGTGATCGAGCGGCTGGACGGCCCGCGGCAGATCAAGATTTTCGTAAGCCCTTCCTGCCCCTATTGCCCGCAACAGGTGGTCAACGGGCTCAAGGCGGCCATCGAGCGGCCCGACCTGATTTCCCTGGAAATCATCGATATCCAGTGCCGGCCCGACCTGGCCGAGCAGTACAATGCCCACAGCGTTCCCCAGGCCTACGCCAACGACATGTTGATCGGTCAAGGTGCGCAGCAGGAGGAGGTGTTCCTCTCGTCCTTGCTCAAACTGGAGCCCCAGACCATTTTCATTCCCGAGAGCACCGATAAGGTGGTGGAGACCGACGTGGTCATCGTGGGAGGGGGACCGGCCGGCTTGACCGCGGGGATCTACACCGAGCGCAGCGGCCTCAAGACCGCCGTTGTCGAGCGGGACGCCTTGGGCGGCCAGGTGGCGTTGACGCCCGTAGTGGAGAACTATCCCGGTTTTACCACGGTGGGCGGCAAAACACTGGTGGACATTATGGTCAACCACGCACTGCAGTATGTGCAGATTTTCCAGGGTGAGTCGGTGCTGGACATTCGCCCCGGCGATCCCATGGAGGTGATGACCACGCGGCGCAAATTTTTGACCAAAACCGTGTTGCTGGCCACCGGTGCGAGCCACAAGCATCTGGGGGTGCCGGGCGAGCAGCGGTTTTCCGGTCGGGGTGTCAGCTATTGCGCCACCTGCGACGGCCCCTTGTTCAAAAGGCGTAAGGTGATCATGGTGGGCGGCGGCAATTCGGCGGTCACCGAAGCGCTATACCTGCAGCACATGGGCGCCGACGTAACCCTGGTGCACCGGCGGGACGCGCTGCGGGCCCAGGATGTGCTGGCCAACCAACTGGCGGCCAATGGAATCCCAGTCCTGTGGGATACCGAAGTGCACGCCATCGAAGGCGAGGAGCGGGTGCAGCGGGTGATCCTGCGCAACAACAAAACCGGCGAGCGGACGGAGATGGCCGTGGAAGGTGTGTTCATTGCGATCGGCTATGCGCCCGCAGTTGATTTGGCCGAGAAAATCGGTGTGGCCGTGAATGCGGACGGCTACATCCAGCACGACGGCTTTCACCGCACCAATGTGCCCGGCATTTACTCGGCCGGCGATGTGGAGGGCGGCTACAAGCAGATCGTCACCGCCACGGGGCAAGGCGCAGCGGCGGCCATGACCATATTCGAGGACTTGATCAATCCCTACTGGAAACAGCACAAGGAGTGGCGCAAAGCCAAGGCGTCATGAGAATGGGGGATGTGTCGACGGGAGGTGTGGATGCCGAAGGGTGTGGTGCGAAGCTTCAACGAAGAGAATGGGTATGGGTTCATCGATAGCGAGGATGGCGGCACCTTGTTCGTCCATTACAAGGAGATTCTAATGGATGGGTTTCGCACGCTGAAAAAGGGCGAACAGGTGACCTTCGAGATGGTGGCTGGCAGCCGGGGCCCCGAAGCGGTCCAGGTGCGCAAGGTTTAGACTGTTTTTAGACCGTTGTCGATGGAGCGGTGCCGATGATGTCCACCAATGCGCGGAGGGCCAGGTAGTAGCCATTGACCCCCAGGCCGACGATCTGGCCCGTGGCCACATCGGCCAGCAGGGATTTGTGACGAAACGGTTCCCGTCGGTGGATGTTGGAAAGGTGCACCTCGATAATGGGCACCTTGAGCGCCAACAGGGCATCGCGGATGGCGATGCTGGTGTGGGTGTAGGCCGCGGGGTTGATGATGATGCCGTCCACCTGGTCCGCGGCTTCCTGGATGCGATCAACGATGGCCCCTTCGTGGTTGGATTGAAACGTGAGCACTTCAACCGCCCACCGGTGGCCCAGGTTTCGGAGTTTGGCGTCGATTTCGGCCAGTCCCGTTCGGCCGTAAATCTCCGGCTCTCTTTGGCCCAACAGATTGAGGTTGGGGCCATGGATCGTTAGAATCGTTGCCTGTCGAGGTGTGTCGCTCACCCTGCCTCCCTTAATCGCCCGGATCGGCGTTCTTGAGACGGGCAATGCTCTGTCGGTAGTCCGCCGTGCCGAAGATGGCCGATCCGGCCACCAAGACATCGGCGCCGGCGGCGATTACGGCGCCGGCGGTTCGCCCATTGACACCGCCGTCCACCTCAATCAGCGCCTTGGCCTCCCGGACGGCGAGCAGGGCGCGTAACCGATCGATCTTGTCCAGACTGCCGGGGATGAAGGCCTGCCCCCCGAATCCCGGATTGACACTCATGATTAGCACCAGATCCAGGTCATCCAGGATCCACTCCAGCGTATTCAATGAGGTGCCCGGGTTGACAACGGCGCCCGCTTTGACCCCCTGATCGCGGATCAGATGAATGGTGCGGTGCAGGTGGGGCGTGGTTTCCACCTGGACAGTGATATAATCGGCGCCGGCTTTGGCGAAATCTTCGATAAAGCGGTCCGGGTTGGCGATCATCAAATGGACATCCAGGGGCAGCGTTGTCACCCGGCGCACGGCCGACACAACGAGCGGTCCCATGGTGATGTTGGGCACGAAGTGACCATCCATTACATCGATGTGAATCCAATCGGCACCGGCGGCCTCCACGGCACGAATCTCTTCACCCAATTGCGCGAAATCAGCGGACAGAATAGAAGGGGCGATCAGGGGCATCACGAAAACTCCTGCCTGTTCAAGGTTAAAAAGGGATCTGCCAACGAACCCTCAGGCCATTGCCGGCGGTGTGCCGGCGATGCGCGTCGTCCAAGCCGCTTCCCCATATCACTTGATGCTTGAGGTGGTCAACGAAACCTTCCTCCACGGCTCGGTTGTACTTGTGCGCACTGCTGATGGCGCTGTAAATGTTGCCGGTGTAAAAGCCGATGCCCACTACGGTCAATAGCCCACCGAGGACGTTCAGGTCGTTGTCGAAGGACTCGTAGGCCGCCCAGAAAAGACCGCCGTTGACGAGAAATGCGGAAAGGGCGTCCTGATAGCGACCGACATAGAGCTGACCGGCGCCGGGCAGGATCGATAGCGCGCCCGCCAGAGAGGGGTTCTTGCCTGGCAGGTGATCGGCAGTGTCAAGTGCCGACACGATGCGATCCACCTGATGGCGTTGCCGGCCCGGCTCGGTGATGCGTGCCAAGGCCCGTCGGCCGCCTTGCCAATCCAGCTGCTCGATATGAATCCAGCCGATGCGCAAATGGGCGCGATCCTTGACCGATGGATCGTCGGTCAGTAAAATCAGGTTGTTGAGCTGAAGCACCGCCTGGTTGGGATCGTTGCGCTGCAAGTGGCATTCGGCCGTCAGCAGGTAGGCATCCACGGCCGCTGCATCCAATGGTTCCCGTTCCGTCAGAGGGCGCAGGACTTGCAATGCGCTGCCGCCGTCGCCGGCCAAAAGATGGGCTTCGGCGGCTTTCAATCGTACTCGGTCCAGGTCCGGATCACCAGGGAAAAAGAAGGTGTAACGGATATACTCCTCGGCCGCTCGCCGGTACTGCCCCTGGTTGAACAGGTGCTCGGCAAAAGCCAGTTGCTGCCGGCTGTCTATGATTCGCTCCGCCGCGTGGAGAACGGATGCCGGGATCGGCAGGCACAATCCCAGCAGCAATGCCGCCAACAGGAGTCGATGTTTCATGTCAGCGGTTGTCCCACCAGAAAATGTTGGCGGAGAGGGGGTCGTGGGCATGGACTGCGCCATCGATGCGCACCTTCGGTGCCAGCCGGGTTTCGTCCCGGCCGCAGCGCAACAGCCGGTCGCTGGTCAACACCCAGCCCGTCAACAGGCCCTTTTCGGCGAAGGCCTGGCGGGCATAATGGGAGCAGGTGGGGTACATGGGACATCGTTCGCCATCGGCACGGGAGACGAAGTCCAGCAACACCCTCAAGGGGGATCGGTCCGGTCGCAAGGTGTGTTTGGTGGTCAGTCTGTCGTCGGCAGCGGCGGCCGGTGCGATGGGCGTTTGATCGGCTTGCACAAGCGGCGGCAGCAAAAGAACAAACACCACCAGAGTGGTGAAGATCCGCAAGTGTGTCATCCGTCGGGCGAAAAGCAACATGCCGTTTTATTCCATAGGCCGGCGGTCAGGGGGCAACCGGCGCAGCGGTACTATTTTTGGGTGACCCGCACCACCTCTTCGATGGTGGTGATGCCGCGCAACACCTTTTCCAGTCCATCGCGGCGCAGGGTGACCATGCCGTGCTTGAGCGCTTCCTGTTTGATCTGGTAAGCGTCGTAGGTTTTTTGCACCAGCGTTTTGAGCTGTTGCCCCATTATCATGATCTCATATATGCCGATGCGGCCGCGATAGCCGGTATTGAAGCATTGATCGCACCCTTTGGCCCGGTAGAAGGTGTATTTGCGCAGCCGGTCGGGACGCAATCCGAGGGCTTGCAACGCCATGTCCGGTTTGTACGATTCCTTGCAATGTTCGCACAGGACCCGCACCAGCCGTTGGGCGATCACCGCCAATATCGAAGAGGAGATCAGAAACGGCTCCACGCCGATGTCCACCAGCCGGGTGATGGCACTGGCCGAGTCGTTGGTATGGAGCGTGGAAAAGACCAGATGGCCGGTCAGGGCCGACTGCACGGCGATTTCGGCCGTCTCCCGGTCGCGGATTTCACCCACCAGGATAACATCCGGATCCTGGCGCACAATGGATCGCAGGCCCCGTGCGAAGGTCAACTCGATCTTGGGGTTGACCTGGATTTGACTGATGCCTTTGAGTTGGTACTCCACCGGATCCTCGATGGTGATGATATTGATGTCCGGGGTGTTGATGGAAGCCAGTACCGAGTACAGGGTGGTGGTTTTGCCGCTGCCGGTGGGGCCGGTGACCAGGATGATACCGTTGGGCGAGTGCACCAGCTCCTTCATTATCTTCATTTGAGCGGGCGAAAGTCCGATTTCGTTCAGATTGAAGATGGAGCTGGACTTGTTCAGCAGCCGCATCACCACGCGTTCGCCGAAGGTGGTGGGCAGGGTGGAGACACGCACATCGATCATCTGGCTGCCGATTCTCACCTCCAGGCGTCCGTCCTGCGGCAGCCGCTTCTCGGCGATGTTGAGTTTGGCCATCACTTTGATGCGCGACGTCAAAGCCGGTTGAATCCATTTGGGTGGCGACAGCAGGTCGTAAAGAATGCCGTCCACACGGTAGCGCACCTTGAAACTGTCTTGATAGGGCTCGATGTGGACATCGCTGGCGCGGGCTTTGATCGACTGGGAAAGGATGTGGTTGACCAGCTTGATGATGGGCGCGTCGCTGGTGTCGTCCAGCAAGTCGGCCGTATCCTCGATCTGGCTGATGATGTCGCTTTCGTCCTCCATGTCTTGCACCAGTTGGGCGGCCGAATCCTGGTTCAGGTCGAAAGCCAGGTTGATGACCCCCAGAATGGCTTGTTTGGAGGAGAGCACCAGCTTGTATTGCTCGAGGCCCAGAATGCGACTCAGATCATCCACGGCGTTGAAGTTGGCCGGATCGTTGATGGCCACAATATGGACCTGCTTGCCCGGCGTATCGTCGGACTGTTCGGTGGCGGCCGGATCGGGCACCGCCAGGGGTACGATATGGTGCCGTTTTAGAAATTGGATGGAGATTCTCTTGGCGAAGTCGTTGCCCATGATGTTCTCCATGGGCAACTCGGGCCAGAACGGGATGCCGTACTGCACGCTGAGCGCTTCGAGCAGTTGGGTTTCGGAAATCACCTGGCGTTGCACCAGGATGTCCCCCAACCGTCCGCCTTTTTCCTGTTGGATGTGTTGGGCATCCGCCAGCGAATCTTCCGGCAGGGCGAATTGATGTTTGAGGATGTGGGCCAGTTCCATGGGCATGTCGCTACAGTTTGATGAGAATCGGATCGTGCCGGGACGCCCGGAGTTGCCGGATGGTGGCTTCGGCATCGTTGGGGGTCGCGAAGTAGCCGATGCGCAATCGGTACCAGGTTTCGCCTTCGATTTCCGAGCGCACGATATAGGCGGCATGCCCTTCGGCGATCAGGGCATCGAGCAGTTTGCCGGCCTGCTCCCGGTTTTGCACCGAGGCCACTTGAAGGGTGAACCCTTCCACATTGGAATTGCCGGTGCGGGTGGACTGTTCCACCGCAGCCGTCGGAACGGTGCCGGCGTCGGCGGTAGGGTTTGCGCGGGATGGTTCGCCGCGACCGACGTTTCCGCCCTCGGGAACGGCGCCGGACGTTACCACACGGTCGGCGGCCGCCGTTTCTGAAGTATCCGCGGGCGCTGCGCTCTGGGGGCCCGGGATTTGAAGGGTTTCGGCCGGGGGCATGTTCTGATCGCTATTGTAGAGCTTGATGTTCTCTTCCAGGGCACCGTCGATTTGTTGCCGTTTGCGGGTCGAAACGCGGGCGGCTTCCTCGTTGTCCTGGATCACCCTGGGGGTCAGAAAGACATAGAGATTGGATTTTTCGAAGTTGGAGGCCCGGGAGCTGAACAGGGCGCCGAAACCGGGGATGTCCCCCAGGCAGGGCACCTTGTAGCGGGCGGCGTCCTCGTTGTCATCGATCAGGCCGCCCAGCACCACCGAGTGGCCGTCCTGGACGATGGCGGTGGTTTCGATGGTGCGCTTGAGGGTGGTGGGCCGGGTGGTGGCCACCCCTTCCAGGGCGGTCACCTCCAGGGAGATCAGCAGGCGCACCATGCGGTCTTTGCTGATTTGGGGTGTGATCTTCAGGCTTTTGCCCACATCGCGGTATTCGAAGGAGTTGAAGATTTCGGTGCCCGTGGTGCTGGCGGTGGCCGTGGTCTGGAAAGGCACGTTCTTGCCGACGTAGATGCGGGCTTCCTGGTTGTCCGTGGTCAGGATCTGGGGCGTGGAGAGGATGCGCACGTCCCGGTCCTTGCTGTAGGCCTGCACCATTGCGGAAATACTGGGAAAGGTGAAGCCGCTGATTTCCAGGAATTCGCCGAAAATACCGAAGGACATACCACTGGGCAGATTGGGGATCACCGATCCGGCTGTGAGTCCCTGGCCAAAGGTGACCAAGGGGTCTTCACCGCGAAAGCCGCCGCCGTAGATGCCGTCCTTGCCCTTGTAGGAGGTTTCGGCCCCGATGGTCCACTCGGTGCCCAGACGGAAATCCTTGTTGACGTTGACTTCCATGATCAGCGCCTCGATGTAAACCATGGCGCGCGGGATGTCGATTTTGCGAATGATCGACTCGAGGACCATGTACTCTTCCATATCGGCCACGATGATCAAACTGTTGGTGGGCTTGTCGGCCGTGATGCGCACCCGGCTGGAGACCACCGGCGCCACCGGACGTCCCTCCTCGTCGACGGTTTCACCGCCGCGTTGCAAAATTTCCTGGAGCACTTTGACCATATCTTCCGAAGAGGCGTGCTCCAGGTAGTAGACATTGATGTTGCCTTGCCCCTTGGGCGCCTCCTTGTCCAGGCTGCGCACCAACTGACGGATGTTGTCGATGTCCCCTTCGCTGGCCAGAACGATCAAAGTGTTGGTCCGGTCGTCGGCCACGAAGACGATGTCTTTTTCCGAGGCACCCCGTTCCCGTGCGGCGCGGAAAATCGATTCCAGCATGGTCACCAATTTGGCGGCGCTGGCGTTCTGCACCGGAATAAGGGCGATTTGCTGCCCCACGCCGGTGATGTCGATGGCCTTGAGAATTTGCAGCAGGCGAACGATATTGGAGTGCACATCGGTGATGATCAGGGTGTTGGTGGGCGGGTAGGCCTGGATCACGCTGTTGCGGGAGACCAGGGGCGTGAACAGGTTTTTGATTTCGTTGGGGTCGGCATAGCGCAGGGGCACGATCTGGGTGATCACATTGTCGCCCGGCCGCCCCGATTCCTCTTCGATGCGGGTTTTGATGCTTTTGGCCCGCGCTTCGGGGGCCGGCACGATCTTGGTGACCGCTCCGGAGGGTACGGTGGTGAAGCCGTTGACCTCCAGCACCGATTCGAAAACCCGATAGGCTTCGGCAACGGTGATGCGGCCGGGGGAGATCACCGTGACACGGCCCCGCACCTTGTCGTCGATGATGAAATTCTTTTTGGTCAGATCGCTGATGAACTTGACGAACACGGCCAGGTCCACGTTGTTGAAATCGATGGAGACCAGTTGATCGCCGCCGGCAGGCCCGGGGGCGGTGTCCGCGCCGGAGGGTTGCGCGGCGGCGATTGTGGCGGCCATCAGGAGGCAGGCTCCGATCAGCAGGAACCCGGTCACCAGACCAAGTGGAGTGCGAAAGGCAAGTCTCATAGGAATCCGTCTAATCTCTTTGGTGCTTGTATTTGGCCCGTGGAAGTTTGCAGGCCGCATCGAAGCATGCGTCCAGTGGTTGTCGATTCATTTTCAAATGCCGCGTCAACGCAGGTTGTAAGTGATGTTGCGTTCCTGACCGCGCCGCATAAGTTGCAATTGGACCTCGTCCGACGACCGCAGGTCGTTGTACAGTTGCATGGCATCCTCCATGGATTGGATCTGCTGGCCGTTGACGCCCAGCAAAACATCGCCGTTGCGCAAACCCATGCGCCGGAAAATGGAGTTCGGCCGGATGTTGTTGAAGGCCAATCCCTCGGGCCGCCCATCCTGCATATAGGGAGTGATGGCCACCTCGGACATGAGCCGGTTGACATCCTGGAAAGCGTCTTCGATCATGGCGCGTTGCAAGGTGATGCGCTGTTCCATGGCCGGGGCCGTCGAGACCATTGGTGCGGGACTCCCTCGACCGGCCAGCATGGGGGTGCCGCCACCGCTGGTGCCCGGCTCTTCCATGGCCAGCACCTCATCGCGGTTTTCCACGTTCAGAACCACCTTTTCCCGCAGGATCATTTTGACCGTTGCGTTCTGGATGGTATCGCCGATGCGGTAGAGACTTTGCTCCCTTTTCTGGGTGTCTTCGATTACGGCGTAAGTGTTTTCGGTATCGCCGGATACCGTGCCCCAAAGCTTGAGTTGGAGCTGGGTTTCTTCCAGCCCCTCCAGGCTGACATCCTCGCCGGAGGGTTGGTCGGTGGCGGCGACCTTGCTGGTTTGGAACAGATCCCGTTCCAGGATGGGGGTGTAATGGGCCAAGGGCGGCGCTTGTTGGGTCTCTTGTATACGTTGACTGTCGGCGGTCGATTCCACGGCCTGCGGCGGCGACTGCACTTGCAGCGCCAGCACCTTGTAGAAGGTGTTCACCACCCAGTATGCACCCAGGGTGAGCAGCGCCAGGTTGACGAGAATGGTGATCCGTTGAATGGTCATGAGCTTAGCGTACCACATAATTGGGTTTGGCCAGTGTGCCGGCGATCCGAATGATGACCCCCCGCTGTTGTGCGGCTGAAGATGCCAGCAAGGCCCCGATCATCGTGTTCTTCTGTTCGGCGACAAATCCCGGTTGGGGCTTGACCGTGCAGGACAGATTCAGACGGCTCTCCTGAAGCGGGAGCCGGAACACCACCGATCCGGTGATGCGCGCCTCGAGCTGGGCCCCGGTGGCGTCGATCTGCTTTATCTGCAGCATTCTGGGCGTCACGATCAGATCCGATTGGATACGGGTGAAGTCCAACTGCTCCAAACCCATCAAAGGTGTTGTGAAATGGACACGCACCGGTGAAAGGTCGATGTTCACGTCGGCCGTTCCGCCGGGGCCCTTGTGTGTATCGAAGTCGACAAAGGTGGTCAGCATGCCGGCCACGGCCACTTGGGAGATCTGTTTGAGCAGTGCGATGTTTTCGATGGGAAGTTGGGTCACATTCAAAGTGCCGCTGATTTTCTGCCGGGGCGCCTCCTGCAGCATGCGCACATATCCTTCAAGGCCGCCGCCGCCTTGGATCGATCCATTGTAGGCGACCTGCTTTTCATTGCCCAGCAAGGAGGTCAGCTTCGGCAGAAACTTGACTTGGTGCAGGGAGAGGACCTGCGTCCCGGCATAGGATAGGGACAGGGGAAACATTTTCAGGCCCGGCGGAAAGGACGGTCGCACCTCGTCGATGCGTACATCCACCGCAGGGTGGCTTTGACGGACTTGGGCGACGACGAGGTCCCGTACAACAGCCGATGGGAACAACAGGTAGAGGAACAGTCCAACGGCCAGAAGGGCGTAGATGCCGTAGAGAAGAATTCTGCTGGTGCGTTTCATGATGGGCACACCTGTTTCGCCTTGATCGGTCGCATGGTCATCATAATTGGAACGTTTCCGCTTGCAGGATGACGTTGATCAAATCCTGTTCCTTCTCACCGCGCGAGAGCGAAATACGCCTTATCCAAACGGCGTGTGGAGCGGTCTCCACGCCGTGCAGAAAAGCGATCAGCTGTTCCATGGTCAATCCATCGATCCGAAGTTCCACCAAGGACAGGGAGTAGGGGCTGCCCTTGAGGTTGGTTGTCGATGGCCGCATATGGACGATGTTTTGCTTGATGCCGCCTTGGCCCGCCAAGTTGTCGAGAAATGAAAAGAGGGTGAAGCCCCGGGGACGCTCTTTCAACCGGGTTTCGGTGGCGAAGGCCGTTTGCGACCCGACTCGGTGCTCGGCGGCCAAAATTTGCATCTCCTGCAGTGCACGGGTTTGGCTGACGATTTGTTGTTGCAGCCGTGTTCTGCGATCCAGGGGCGGGAAAATGATCAGCTGGAAGAAAAGAAAGATCCCCAAGGCCACTCCTGCCGCGATCAAGGCGATCTTGTCGCGCCGTTGCAGGTTGATTGGCAGAGCGTAGGATCGAAATGGCAGCAGTTTGAGTGAGAAAAAAGTCATAGTTCCAGTTTCAGGCTGAAGCGCACCTTGTTTCCCGATCGGTCCATGTTGGCCGATGCGATGGTTACCTGTTTGAATAGACCCTTCTGTTCCAGGTGGTTCTTGACCTCATCCACGACGTTGAATCCGGTGGTTTCACCGGCCACCGTCAGATCATCGCTGCCCAGGACCAGGCGATTGAAGAGCACATCCAGCTCTTTGGGAATGGAGGTGCTGAGTTGCTGCAGAATGTCCACGGTGCGCACCTGGGGGATCGCCTGGCCGGCATCGATGTTGCCACCCTGGGCGCCTCTAATCTCGCTCTTCATTTGGTTCAGGGCGTCGCCTACCCGTCGGCTGCCCGGGAAGGTGGCCGCGAAAATTTCCTCCATCCGATGGTGGATATGGTCCAGGCGTTTTTGCAGCAGGTGGTTTTCCAGCAGGACGCCTCCCATGCCCAGCAGCAGCACGATGCCGAGCACGATGGCCGGACCCCGCACATAGGGGCGATAGGTGGTCCAGTAGTTTTTGAATACCGACCGGGTGCGATGAAAATTGGGGCAGTTTCGCCCTTCGGCCTCGACCAGGGCCAAGGCCAAGGCGCCGTTCATAACGCAGGGGCGCCACTGGGTCGTTTCGGCCATGTCCAGTTTGTGGACCATGGTGCGCAGGTCGACGGTCTGGGATGGAATTTCCATGGCTTGGATCAGGCGTGCCGCCGCCGCTTCGTCATCCAGGGCGGGGCCGTTGAGATACACCGTAGTGGGTGCGAATCCGTTTGGTTGGCGGTCGGCGAAGGCGGTCAGGGTTTGCCGGATTTTCAGGGTTAGCATTTCCACCCCGGCCTCGGTGCCGACGTCGGAGGCGAGACAGCGCGCCAGCGCGATTTTGCCGTTGACCAGGGTGAACAAGGTCGTTTTGGTGAGCCCCACATTCAGCAGCAACGCATGCTCGGGTAACCCCTGATCATGATGGGTCAGGCAGAGTGCCGAGGCGAAATCGCCCGGCACCACCAACTGGGGAGCGATCCGGGCCTCGGTCATTGTAGCCATGATGTTTTCGAGTTCCCGGCGTTCAATGGCAATGGTGAGCAATCCCGTCGATTCGCCCTCCCAAGCCTTCTGGTAGTCGATCACCAGGTCATCCACCGGCACAGGCAAGGTCGGCTCCAGTTCGAAGGGCAGAATCTGGCGGATCTTCTTGTCCTCATTGAAAGGCACGCTGATGGTGCGAAAAAGGGCGTGATCGGCCGGAAGACCGATCACGGCGCCGGCATGGTCGAATGCCAGTTGCCGGCGCAATTCGGTCAGAGCGTTCAGCAACGGATCCTGATTTGCCTCCGACGTCACCAGTGGGATTTCGGCACATCCCTCGATCACGTTGGTTTTCAGGCCCGTGGTCAACAGCACCCCGACAATGGAGGTGGCACGAATGTCGATGGCGATGATTTGTCGGCTCATGCCGGTCCTTCAGTTTGCATCAGGCAATTCGAGTGACGGGCCGCGTGGATATCAGCGGCACGTTTATTGTGCAAATACAGATCGTTGTGAAGCCAACTTTTTTGATCTGACGCTTCAGAATATCCTATTCTGTCTCCCATTTCAAGACCTTACATTGCCATGGGTCCATTTCCGAGGGCTTGATACGCTCGACGACCGCTGTGGTCGTCAGCCGCACGCCGTTGATTTCGGCGCCGGCGATGATTCGGAAAATGTCGCTGGATACCGTCAACAGTCCGGGATCGATGGTGGCCCCGGCCATGCCGGGTACCTGTTTGTACCAATCCTGGCGGGTCAGGTCGTTGGTGAAGACCGACCCGCTGGTGGCCTCGCGGTGTTCGATCAGCAGCGGGGCGAATTCGGCGTACTCGAAAGGCAACATGGCGGTCAGCACGGGCAGCTCGGCGGTGTTGATGTTGATTTTGCCGGGAAAAGTGAACTGTTGGTCGCCGATCTTCTCTGCGCCGAAGACGGTCAAGTATTGGCTCAGGCCGCCGATGCCGGCCATTCCATGATACATTTCAGGGGTGACCCCTTTGACCAGTAGCAGTTCCGACAAGTGATCCAGGGGGCCGTTCTTGGCTTCGTAGGGCGGGTCCAGGGTTTGATAATAGTCCGATTCGGCGCCGCTCAACTCCGTGATATTGTCGTCCGCGTCCAACCAATCCTTCAATGCGTGAATGAGTGTCAACATATCGTCGTGCTGCAGTTCCTCATCGGCGGCGATGGCCAATTGCGCGAACCGCTCCCACAGCAGGCGGTGGGAATCGTTGAAGTTCCCGCCGTCCGGGAATTGGACCAAGGCGTTGATTTGAATCTTGCCCATCTCGTCGATGATGGCCACCTCCAGCTTGCCGGCTTCAAAAGGGAAGGTTTCCACGATGGCCGCCATGGTTTCGGCATCGGCCCAATCCTCCTGCAGCGAGACGCTTTCCGTTTCCTGTCGATCCTTGAGCAGAACCGCCATGGCGATGTGGACGCCCGAGGCGGCCATCTGTTGCAAAGTGATCCGATCCCGGGTGACCGCAGCGCCGATCATGTTATTGCGTTCTGTGATATGCAATTCAAGTGCCACGCTGACAACCACCAACATGGTCGCCAAGGCCAGGATAACCGCGATGCCGCGTCGGCCTTCGTCGCCTTTTCCGATCAGACGGATGTTGCGCGGATCGAGCCACCTGCGCATCCGCTGGATTGTCGATTGCATCGCGATCACCGCCTTCTTGAAATGGATCGGACCATCGGCAAATCCACTTCCGTTACGAAGGTGTAGGACATCTGTTCGTCGCCCAAAGTCAATTCGATCCCCACGGCCCGGGGTGTGCTGTGTTCGTACAGGTCGGACTCCGAATTCCACTCTTCCGTGTCGCGCCCCTCTTTGTCGAAATAGACCACTTTGAAAGAGAGCACTTGTTCGCAAATGACCGGATCGGTGGGCGAAGGCGTGAAGTCGTCATAAGGGAAGAGGTTGTCGGCGCGGCGCAGAATACGTTCGCCTTCCGTTTTCATTTCGGGATAGTAGACAATCCGGGCGATGCCCTCACGCGGTTGCCGGCCGATGGGCAGATGGGCCAGGGATGTGAAGCGCAGGCGCGAGAACAGTTCGCCCCCCAGATATTCGGTGCCGCCTTCCACACGATAGGGGTCCGGTGGATCATCCATATCGGGTGCCTTGTAACGGGGTTCCCGGGCGACATGGATCGCCTTCAGGTCGGTCGCCATGCGCACCAGGCACGCGCTGGCCATCTCATGTAGGTCGCTGGCGGCACCTACGCGGTCGGCACTCGAGAAAACGCCGCCGAAGGTGCCGAATACCAACCCCATGACGATGGAGAATATGAAGATGGCCGCCAGGATTTCCAACAAGGTGAAACCCCGGGAGCACCGGCGGTCGATGGTGTGGGACGCTTCAATCCACATAAAAACGATAGGTCCTCAGGGTGTAGCGCCGGATCTCGTCCCGGGTGATCTCCAGGTCGAGACGGATAAGGTGGTGCTTCGGGTTCTTGATCAAGTCCGACTGGGCATCTTCGATTTGCAGGGACCAGGCGTACCCGGGCAAATCCTGACCGAAGTCGCCGGATCCACCGGCCGCCAAGGAAAGACCTTGGCGTTCGATTTCCGATAATTTCTGCTGCGCCAGCATGGGTGCCAGGGTGTAGAAACGGGTGTCGTCGCTCATGCGGAAAGTGTCGCTTTGCAGTCGGTAAATACTGGTCAGCGCCACGGTCAGGATGGTTAACGCCACCAGCACCTCGATCAAGGTGAACCCCCCGCTGTTTGCCGGCCGCGTGAGCGTGGCGGCCGGTTCTGATGGATGCCGGATCAGTAGGAGGGCCATCCTTCCAACCACCTCACTTTGGGCAGCAACGGTTCCACCTGGAAGGTGAAACGTTGCGAATTATTTATGGTGTAATGAATCATTGCCTGATCCGAGAAACCGGCCGGGTGAAAATGGATTTCCACCGTTCCCGGCGTCATGCTGTCCTGTTCGGGGAACTGAACATTCACCAAACGAATGGAGCCTCCGGGCTTGAAGGCCTTGTCCGGGGCCGCGGCCAAGGCCTCCTCTTCCATTGCGGTGTGTACGACCCACATGCGGTTGTCGTCTAAATCGACCACCAGGGTATGCACGTTTTGGGTCTCGATGGCCGCGGTGCGCAAGGCTCGCGTGGTGTGAGTGATCCAGCGTGTAAGCTGCTTTTGCGGATCCTGCAGGATACCGGTGTCGAACCGCGGGATGGTGACCGAGAGCAGGATGGTGATCAACAACATCACCACCAGCAGTTCGATCATGGTAAAACCGCTGAGATGCGAACCGCGATCATCCGGGGCGGGTCGACCACCCTGGCGATCAGAGATGGCGTGGAAGGTCATCGGCATGCTTCCAACCCGGGTATCAGTGGCATATGAATTCAAGTGGGCGCCGTTGCGATCATAAGTTCCGGCGCAATGACGGGGACCTACCGGCGAGGCGCATGGCGCAGGAGACGATTTTGAACGGGTGGTGAATGGTCGCCGGTCCTCATCGGCCATCGCTTGCAGCGTGTTGCGCCAACGGCCTACCCGTCCAGCTCCCAGCTGGTGATATCCTTGTTGTAACCGTCGCCACCGGGTTGTCCGTCCGCTCCGTAGGAGACCAGGTCGAAGTCGCCGTGGGCTCCGGGCGATAGGTAAACGTAGTCGTTGCCCCAAGGATCCTTGGGAACCTGGTTGCGTTCCAAATAACCGCCCTGGCGCCAGTTCCGAGGCACATTGCCGGTTTGGGGAGGGGATATCAGTGCCTGCAGGCCCTGTTCCGTGCTGGGATAGACGCCGTTGTCCAATTTATACATGTTCAGCGCGGATATGAGACTCTCGATTTGGATTCTGGCCGCGCTGACTTTGGCGTCGTCGGTGCGTCCGATGACCCGTGGTCCGACGATACCGATCAGCAACCCCAGTATAAGAATCACCACCAGCAGTTCGATGAGTGTAAAGCCCTTGTTGTTAATGGTCTGGTTTTTCATTGCCTTGTTTCGCCTCCCTTGCCCTTGACCTGTCATCATCCGTGCGATTGTGCATGTCCATTGCGATCCTCACTGCGAAGCCTGGCGCAGTATAGGCGGAATCGATTTGACTTTCAAGCCTTTCCGGTGCTTCAGCGGATCATCTGGTTCATCTCGAAGATGGGCAGGCAAATGGCCAGCACAATGAAAAGCACCACCACGGCCATGACCAGGAGCATCACCGGCTCGATCAGCGCGGACATTCGCATTGCGCTGTTTTCCACCTCCTTTTCGAAAACATCGGCCACCTTGGCCAGCATCTCCTCCAAATTGCCGCTCTGCTCCCCCACTTGGATCATTTGAATCGCCATGGGAGGGAAGGTTTCGCCGGCGCCGAGGGTTTTTCCCAGGCCCTGGCCTTTGCCCACCTCCGTCGATGCGTTGGCAACGGCCTGGGCGATGCGCACATTGCCCACAATGTTTTCCACAATGCCCAAGGCCGGCAGCATGGAGACGCCGTTGTCCAACAGCGACCCCAGTGTGCGCGCGAAACGGGCGGCGGCCAACTTGCGCACCAGTTCGCCGATCAATGGCAGGCGCAGGATGATGGTGTCCAGCCGCTCCCGCCCCTTCGGTGTGTTGCGCATGGCGCGCAAAACCAACAAAAAGCCGATGCACAGCAGCACCAGAACCCACCAGTAGGATTGCATGAAGTCGCTGATGGACAACAGAATCCGGGTGGGCAGGGGCAGCGCTTGTTTCATGTTGTCGAACATGGACATGATTTTAGGGGTGACATACATCAACATGAATGTGACCACCAGCACACTGGTCATCAAGATCAGCAGCGGGTAGATCATGGCGGTGACGAGCCGGTTTTTCAACGCTTCGTACTTTTCCATGATCTCCGCCAGTCGCGCCAGGACGATTTCCAGGGTGCCGGAAGATTCTCCCGATGCCACCATATTGATGTAGATCGGCGTGAAGACCCGTGGATATTTTTTTAGCGCATCGGCAAAGGAGCTTCCCTCGGTCACCGAGGCCTTGATGCCGGCGATGGTTTTTTTCAGCGCCGGGGTGGTGATTTGGGCCATGAGCGAATCGAAAGCGGCCACCAGAGGAAAACCGGCGCCGATCAGGGTGGAAAGCTGGCGCGTCATGATGGCCGTTTCCGCCGGTCGGATACGGCTGAAAAACCGGGAAAGGTCCAGACGCTGCTTTTCGGCCCCTTCATGGAGCAGGGCGCTTTTGACTTCGCGCAGACTTACCGGAAACTTGCCTTCGGCCCTGATTTTCTGCCGTGCCGCAGCGGCACCATCGGCATCGATGATGCCCGTGACGGTTTTGCCTTTGCCATCCAGCGCGGTGTAGTCATAAACAGGCATCGCGGTCACCCTTCAGCGGCGGTGCATGTGTCGCAGGCGCTGCGGAGGTTTGGATTCAAAGCGAACTTGCCGATCTCACCAAGCATACAGCAAAAAAACCATCCATGCCATGCCGGTGGGGCATGGTTTTCAGATAGCCTTCGGATGTCAGGAAGGTTTCAGGTGAAGCCACTTCATTCATCTCAGGCCGATAGATAGCAAAATCCGAGCGGTTTTGCAAAAACTGTTCAACAACCCCCTCGTTTTCCTCCGGTTCCATGCTGCACACGGCGTACACCAGGCGGCCGCCGTTGCGCACATGCACTGCTACGCTGTTGAGTAAGGTCAGTTGCCGTTGACGGCAACGGGCGAGGTCGGCAGGCCGGGTGTGCCATTTGCCGTCGGGGTTTTTGCGCAACACGCCCAGCCCCGAACAGGGGGCGTCGACCAGGATGCGGTCGAAGCTCGGCAGGCCGTCGGCCGCATTGGGTATCTCCAGATCCATGACCTGTCGCCGCACCATGGTGATGCCCAGGCGCGTCATCTCGTTTTCCAGACGGTCCAGTTTGGTGCCCTGACGGTCGGCAGCCAGCAGGGTGCCGCGATGATCCATCAATTGGGCCAGGTGGGCCGTTTTGGTGCCCAGTCCGGCGCATGCGTCCCAAATGGTTTCGCCCGGCTGTGGGGCCACGAGATGGGTGACCAGCTGGGCTGCTTCATCCTGCACCTGAAACAGACCGGCTTGGTAAGAAGACCACTGTGTGAGGGATCGCTTGAAACCGGCCACCACGATGCCCTCGGGGCTGTGATGTGTGGTCCGGATCTGTTCCGTATCCTGTCCCAGTGCCTGCAACAGGGCGTCGCGATCGGTTCTCAGGGTGTTCACCCGCAGGGTCACCTCCGGGATGGTGTTGATGGCTGTGCAGAGTGCCTCGGCTTCGGTTAATCCCCATCTTTCGATCCAACGGCGCGCCAGCCAGGGAGGCAGGGCGTGGTGGGTGGCCAGCCACCCCACGGGGTCCTGCGCGGCGTCAGGCCAGACCACCTGCTCGGGCGCCGCCAAGGCGCGCCGCAACACCCCGTTGACGAATCCTGCGGCATAGCGACGGCCATTGCGTTTGGTCAGTTCCACCGCGCTGTGAACGATGGCCCGTTGCGGCACGCGATCCATGAAGAGGAATTGAAACAGGGCCATTCGCAGGACGATGCGCACACGGGGGTCGATCTTCTCGGGCTTTTTGCCCCAGAAATCGATGACGTGGTCCAGTCGTCCCTGCCAACGCAGAGTGCCGTAAATCAGGGCATGGGCCAAGGCCCGGTCGGGCCGGGACAAGTCTTCGAACCGATCCGCGGCGGCGTCGAGCAGATGATCGAGGGGGTATTCGCCCTGCTGCACCCCGCACAAAAGGTCGAAAGCGATTTGACGGGCGTTGCTCATTGCAATCGGGTGCCCACCGGCATGGGGTGGCCGCGCAGGTAGTCCTGAACGGACAGCTTTTTGCCCGATGCACCCTGGATCACCTCGATGCACAGACAACCGTCGCCGGTGGCCACTCGTAATTCATCGGGAAAGCCGGCCACCACCGTCCCCGGCGCCGCATCGCCGGCCGAGGCGCTCAGGGGGTGGGCTTTGATGATTTTCAGGCGTTGGTCGTCCCTGAAACAGAAGGCCCCGGGCCAAGGGGTCACCCCGCGGATCAGAGCATCGATCCGGCGGGCCGACTGTTCCCAGGCAATGCGGCCATCGGCTTTGCACAGCATGGGCGCATAGGTGGCATCGGCATGCTTTTGTGCCCTAGGAAAGAGATCACCGCGCATCAGACGGGTCACGGTTTCCACCAGCAGGGGGGCGCCTAAACGCGCCAGACGGTGGTGCAGGGTTTGGGCCGTATCCTCCGGCCCGATGGGGGTATGGGCGCTGAGCAAAGTGTCGCCGGTGTCCACGCCGGTATCCATGAGCATGGTGGTCACGCCGGTTTCCGTCTCGCCCCGGATCAAAGCCCACTGAATGGGCGCCGGGCCTCTGTACTTGGGCAGCAGGGAGGCGTGCAGGTTCACGGCTGTTCGTGCCGGTAAAGCGAGCAGCTCCCGGGACAGGATGTGGCCGAAGGCCACGACCACCAGAAAATCGGGGTTCAGGTCGCGCAACCGGTCCACGAAGGCCGCATCGCGCACCGTAGTGGGTTGCAGAGTGGGGCATCCCAGACGCTGGGCCGCCACTTTAACCGGTGGCGGCGTCGGCGTCCGGCCCCGCCCCTTGGGGCGGTCCGGCTGGGTCACCACCAACGGCAGCGCGAAGCCCGCGGCGTGCAGTGCCTCCAGGGAGGGCACCGCGAAATCGGGGGTTCCCATGAACACAATGGAAGTCTTCATCATTCCGAATTTTGCTGTTTGAGCTGTTTGAGGACGCGGCGGGTGTACAGTTGGCGCTTCAGTGCGCTGATGCGGTCAATGAACAGTGTGCCGTTGAGATGATCGATCTCGTGCTGCAGAACAATGGCCAAAAAGCCTTCGGCTTCGATGCGCAGGGGCTTGCCTTCCCGGTCCACCCCCGCCACCAGGATGCGCTCCGCACGCTGGACATCGGCACGAAAGTCGGGAACGCTCAGGCAGCCCTCGTTTTCCGAGACGATGCGGCCCTCCCGCTCGACGATCTCCGGATTTATCAGCACATGCAGTTCGCGCCCCTCCTCCTTGGGGCGGATGTCGTAAACCAGCAATTGCTTGTCCTGGTTGACCTGAACAGCCGCCAAGCCCACTCCCGGTGCCTGGTACATGGTCTCGGCCATCCGGTCGATCAGTTGTTGCAGGTCACCATCGATATTTTCCACCACATGGGCCGGATTTTTGAGAAACGGATCGGGAAAGGTGATTATATCAAGAGGATTCACGGGCAACACTCCTTGTATCGTCGGCTTGCGGTGTGCCGTTGTCGCTTTTAAGCGATGCCAGTTGCCAGATGTTGACGCTGGTGACCAGGGCGGAGCCCAGCCCCACCAGGATCACTGGAAACATCTGCACCGCATGGTTCATCAGGGTGTAGCCGGCCGCATCGCCTGCCGGGACGCCGAACAAGGACAGGGCGAAGATGCCGCCCGCCTCCCACACCCCCCAGAAACCGGGGACCGAAGGCAATGCGATGAAAAAGCAGGTGATGACCACCACGGTGGTCATTTGTACCAAAGAGATCTCGATGCCCGGGCACCCCATGGCGAACACATAATAAGAAAGAATCGTAACGCCCCAGATCGCCACCGTCAAGCCGGTGCAGGCCGCAACCCGTCGCGGATGGCCCACGAGCGCCAATCCCAAGCCGACGTTCTCCACGATTTGATGCAACAGTCGACCGAAGCGGGCAGCCGGTTTTTCAATTCGGGGCACCATCCGCCCCACCAGGGCGGCACAGATTTCGATGGCCTTGAGAATCCAGCGGCGCGTGGGCGAAAAGGCGAGGGCGCCCAAACCGATCAAAAGCACCAGGCTGAGCCGGATCATGGCCCAGGCCGCGGTTTGCAAGGTCCGCCCGTCGAGGCGATAGCCCGCGAAGGAGACCTCCAGGTCCGGCTGGCTGGTGGCCGTGCCGAAAACCATTGTGAACAGGGCGATGAGCATCATCATGTCCATCACCCGCTCGGCGGCCACCGTGGCCAGGCCGGTGGTCATGGGCACCCCCTGCTGCTTTTTGAGCAACACCGGCCGGGCGATTTCACCGACGCGGCCGGGCAGGATGGAATTGGCCATGAAACCGATCATCAGCGGATGAAAAGCCGGCCAGAAACCGACCGGCAGCGCCTCCTTCAAGATGATCCGCCAGCGGAACACGCGCAGCACAAAGGTCAGCAGCACCAGTGCAGCGGAAGGGAAAATCCAGACATAGGATATGGTGCCCAGATAGGTCACCAGCTCGCCCAGGGGCACATTGCGAAAGGCCAGATAAAGGGTGGCGGCCGACAGAAGTGACCCGATGAGCAGGGATATCATGAGTTTTTTGGACATTGTGCTACCGAACCCGGTTGGCCCCCGTCTATTGCATGCCGGACAAGATTTGGCGGGCCTGGACGACATCCTGCCGGATTCGGGCGGTCAATTCATCGAGGCTGTCAAACTTGATTTCATCCCGCAGCCGCTGGATGAAATTGACGCGGATGGGATCATTGTAGATGTTGCGATCGAAGTCCAGAAGGTGGACTTCAATGGTGAACAGATGATCGTCGAAGGTGGGGCTGTAGCCGATGTTGGCCACTCCCGGAAAGGTTTGACCGTCGTGCTCGACCGTCACGGCGTAAATCCCCTCCTTGGGGCACAACTCGTCCTGGATAAGAATATTGGCCGTCGGAAACCCCAACAGGCGTCCACCCCGGTTGCGTCCGGTCGCCACAACACCTCGAATCTGGTAGTGGCGGCCGAGCATCCGCTTGGCGGCCGTCATGTCCCCGGCCATCACCTGCTCGCGAATCTGGGTGCTGCTGATGCGATCCTTCATGCCATTGGCAGTGTGCACCCAATCCACCACCAACACATCAAACCCCAATTCTTCCGACCATTGTTGCAGCAACGCCAGATTGCCCTCCCGATTGCGGCCGAAGGCGTAATCATTGCCCACCACCATGGCGCGCATGCCGATGCGCTCCATCAGCAGCCGTTCAACAAAGTCGCGGGCCGAGATGGCGGCGAATTCCCGGGTGAAAGGAATGCGGATCAATACCTCCATGCCGGTCTTGGCGATCAACTCCGCCTTCTGCTCCGGCATGGTGATCATCGGCGGATGGCTGTTGGGGGAAAGCACCCGCAAGGGATGGGGATCGAAGGTCATGGCCACCGCGGTCCCATGGATCGCCTCGGCCTTATCGATAACGGTTCGGAACAATGCCTGGTGCCCGATATGCACCCCGTCGAAATTACCGATGGTTATAACCGCATTTTTGTACGGTTTTTCGATGGCCTCGAATGTGCTTACTATCTCCATGATGATCGCCCGGAAAGTCCAAATTTGTGCTTGACACTGAAAATGAATCCATATATCTAATGCATCTTCCGCACGAAATCAACCTTCAACCGGTGTGCGGAAAAACGCCGAAGTGGCGGAACTGGTAGACGCGCTAGGTTCAGGGTCTAGTTGGGGTTTCCCAGTGGGAGTTCGAGTCTCCCCTTCGGCACCATAAAAGGACAAGGGGCTGTAATCGTTTCGATTACAGCCCCTCTTTTTTTACTGGTTGCGGCTGATAGCGGATAGTCGGGTCGCATCTGTTTATGGGCACGATGGTGATGGAGAAGGGACGGATCGTTTATTTAGCGATGAGGTTCAGTACCGGTTCAAGTGCCCCGATGCCCGGGGCCGTTTCCATGACAGCCGCCGGCGATGTCCAAGGATAGGCCAGCCGTTGCAACCATTGCATTATGGCCGGCAGCTGGTCCGGTGGTAGTACTTGCATGGTGTCGATGGTGATGACCAGGCGGCTTGCCAGGTTTGGCGCCACTTGCTCAAATGCCCAATCATAGCGCCCGCAGCCCACCCTCACATGTCTGTTGCTTTTCTCCGACATGCCGACCAGCCAATCACAAGAGAATGGGGCTATGGGTGTTTGGGGGCGGGACATATAGAAGGAATAGACGTTTTCGTACGTCCGGCCGAAACCACGGACCAGGGCGTCGGCGATTGCATCGCGCCCGTGAGATTTGGATGGGAAGGAAATAGTCGCTGTGTTGTTGATGACCTGTAATGTGGCATCTTGAGTAAAGACCCGGTTCAACAGGTGAGGGCGGTTCTCGTCCTTGGCATGAAAGTAGTTGCGCATAATTATTTCGGCTGTGGATGATGGGCTGCGGCGCATGAAACCTCTCCGATGAAATATTATTACCAGCCAACGGCGTAGGATTCGCGGCGCGGGTCGGCGGCGCCGGTGAGCACGCCTTGTTCCCTGTCTATGGTGATCAGGCAGACGCCGCCGGCTTTCCAGGCCCAGTCGGGCCAGCGTTCCACCCGGTGGCCCATGTCGGTCAGGCCCTTGACCACCGCGTCCGGTATTCTTTTCTCCATGCGCAGCAGTCCGGGATGATAATCGTGGGGGTAGAAGGAGTTGGGGAAACTGAAGGTGGCAAAGCGCGGCGCTTCGGCGGCGAGCTGAGGTTCCATGTCGAACTCGACGATGTTCAAGAAGGTCTGCAACATGGTTTGACATTGGGTGTCGCCGCCCGGGGTACCCATCACCATGCAGGGCTTGCCGTCGCGGAAAACCATGACCGGATTGGGGGTCAGGCGCGGGCGTCGGCCGCCGACCACCGCGCAGGGGTGATCTTTGTCCACCCAGGACTGAGAGCCCCGCGACGAGACCGCCAGGCCGGTGCCGGGGATGACTTCCGTTGTGTAGGACATGTCGCTGGGCGTCGCCGAAAAGCAGTTGCCATGGCGGTCCACGACACACACATAGCTGGTGTCCAGATGGTCGTTGGGCGCATCGTTGGGACGGGGAGGGCGGTAGGCCGCGTCGCCGGCCGGGGTCCCTGCGAGCAGTCCGGTCTCATGCCGCCACGGGTCGCCGGGAGGGGGCATCTCTTTCCAGGCCTTGTTCATGTCCACGGCGTCGCGCCTTTCGGCGGCATAGGCCTTGGAGAGCAGCCCCTGCAGGGGAACGGCGGTATGGTCGGGATCGGTGTAGAAGCGTTCCCGATCGGCAAAAACCAGTTTCAGTGCTTCGCTCAGCGCATGGATGTATGCCACGCTGTTGTGGCCAAGGGCTTTGAGGTCCCACCCCTCCACCAGGTTGAGCGCCTGCAGCAATGCGGGTCCTTGGCACCAGGCACCGCAGGCGTAAACGTCGTAGTCTTTGTAGCGCACGCTGGGCGGTGATTCCACATTGACCGCAAAGGAGGCCATATCTTCGGCGGTGAGCAATCCGCCGTTCCGGCGATGATAGGCGACAATGGTTTGGGCGATGGATCCTTTGTAGAACTCATCCCGCGCCGCTTGCAGCGCCGCCTGACGGCCGGAGAAACGAACGCGGTGCTCCGCCGCCGCCATGGTGGTCATCGTGGCGGCCAGATCCTTCTGGTGGAACAGCTCTCCGGGTGCACAGGGCATGCCGTCGCGGGGCAGATAAATCGCGGCGTTTTCGGGCCATTGCAAGTATTTTTGACGTAATTCCACCAGGCTGTTGTACAGAAAGGCGTGCATGGGAAAGCCGTTGGCCGCAAGGTCGATGGCATCCGCGGCCACGTCGGCAAAGCGCAGGGTGCCGTAGCGCATCAAGGCGGTGATCCAGGCGTCCGGCGCCGCCGGCACCACCGTGCGCAATATCCCCTCCGGCAATTTTCCGCCGCACTGTTCAAGGAAGAATTCCACCGATGCGGCACGGGGCCAGGGGCCCACGCCGCTGATGGTGGTCAGTTCGTTGCCGGCCGCGTCAAAGATCATGATCGGGGCAACGCCTGCGAAGTTGACCATGTCCGGCTGCAGTACCGCCAGGCATATGCCGGCGGCCACGCCGGCATCCACGGCATTGCCGCCGCGGTCCAGGATGCGCATGGCGGCCTGACTGGCCAGGGAATGGCCGGAGACAACCATGCCGTGGCGGCCCATGATCGCCGGTCGCATGGAAAGCCGTGTCTGTTCATATTGGGAAAAGACTTTATCGTCGGACATGGATCATTTGCCTCCTGTTGCCAATGGGCGCGCTTCTTTGTCTCTGCATTTGATGAACCAGTAGATGGCTGAGGCGGTGATGGGCACGATGGCGCCTATGGTGGTAGCCGTTCCGGGATGAAACAGGACGACGAAGGACAATACTGCAAGCAAGATGCGGAAGGGAACGTCCACGGACCTGTTGGGCGTGAAGTTGGCGTTCATGCTGAAGACGATCCCCACCGTGCCGACGGTGAGGATGGCGATGGCTGCAAGTTGGGCCAGGCCGGGTGAGAGCACCAGCTCGGGATTGGCGAAAACGCCGGCCATGAGGATGAACAATCCCACACAGATCTTGAGGGCATGGAACAGGGTGGCCATGAAGGAGGCGTCGGCGATTTTGGCTGTGACGGCGGCCACCACGGAGGTGGGCGGGGTCAACTCTCCCCAGACGGCGAGGAAGAAGGCGTAGAAGTGCACCACCCATGGATCCACGCCGGCCTTGATCATCGGCGGTGCGATGACCAGGGCGGTTAGAATGTAGGTCGGCGCAGGCGGCAGGCCGGTGCCCACCATGGCGGCGAACAGAAAAGCGACCAGCGCCATGGCCGCTATGTGAAGGCCGGCGGCCTCCATCAGCAGGAAGCCCACTTTTGTGGGGATGCCCGTGATTACAAACACGCCTGTCAGAATGGAGAGGGTCGCCAGCAGCAAGGTGAGGTCGGCGGTGACCGTGGCGAACTGTTCGACGAAACGCTGATAAGGCGCCGCCAAGGCCTTGCCGTGCCAGCCGGCGTGGGCGCGGTAGGTCAGGATCACGAAGATCACGGTAACCGCGATGGCGGCTGCGATAAAAATGCGCAAGGCGGCGATCATGGCCGGCTGGCGCAAGACGCCCATGAAGAAGATCAACCCCATAATGACGACGCAGTAAACGACAAGGTTGATTTTGTCGAAGGGAGTGAGCCGGGAGACTGTAAAATCAGGGCGGCCGGTCTGGAAACGCACGGAGATGATGTACACGCTGAGGCTTACACCGACATAATACACCAAAGCGGGTGCGTACCCGCGGGCAACCACCTCCCAGTAGCTGGTGCCCAGGAATTCAGCCATGATGAAGGCGGTGATGCCCATGATGGGCGGCATCATCTGGCCGCCCAAGGACGCGGCGGTTTCGATGGCGGCGGCCTTGGCCCGGGGAAGCCCGCTGCCGATCATGGAGGGAATGGTGGCCGAGCCCGTGGTGGCCGCATTGGCGGCACCGCTGCCGCTGATGGCGGCCACGCCGATGGATCCGAGCACGGCGGCCTGGGGCAAGGCGCGGGTTGATTTGGTCGCCAGCTGCGAGGCGGCGTTGATGATCGACTCCACGCAGCCAAAGGCACGCAGCAGACTGAGCAGCAGAATGAAGGAGCCGATCAGGGTGAGGGCCAGTTGGGACAAATGGGAGAAAACACCCGTGGTCATCTCGACGCTCATGGCCGTCACCACCCGGGTCCAGCTCAAACCCGGGTGCCAGAACATGCCCGGCACAATGTAGCCGTAGACCGTGTAGGCGATCAGGATCAGGTTGATCACGAACAGGGGCGGGTGTCGTTTGCGGGCATACTCCATCACCAGCAGAAACATGAGACCGCCGATGGTCAGATCGGTGCGGTTCCACATGCCCGCCCGCACCATGCGGATGTCCGTGAATTCTTTGGTCAGATAAATGCTGCAGACGAGGCAGATGAGGATGTAGACGCCGCAGATGATGCGGTTGGCCGTGCGCCCCAGCTTTGGGTAGAGACCGCGGTCGCGCATTTCGCCAAGGCAGAAGATAATGAAGGTCACCGGCACCAAGGTTACGGCGACCAGGGTCGGGCCGCCGAATCCGGTCATGTAGTAACGGAACAGGTAGAGGAAGAATGCGCCGGCAAAGAGATAAAAGAGAATGGTGACAGCTGTGACACCGTTGCCGCCGCTGTCCGAGGACTGGGATTGGGTGGGCGTGTTCATGGGACCGGAGGCTGCCTTTTTTGGGAATTGTCGGCCGTGGCGAACACCCCGCCCCGGTGGTGCCCGGGACGGGGCCGGATCATTGTGCGAGGAACGGGGTGCAGGATCGGCGAACCGTCGACAGCACCCCGATATCCGCTATCTACGGTTTGGCGACGCGATCATCCCAGGCGTCGTTCCACACCCCCCGCTCCCGCATGTACTTGGCGAGTCCCGGGTGAATGGGCACGAACGCGGCGGATGAGGCGACACCCCGGCGCTGGAGTTCGGGCATGTTCTGTTGAATCTGACGGAACCCGGCATCCGCCTTGACCAATTCATCGGCATTCTTTTCAATGGCCACCAGCATCCGGTACATATCTTCCTCGGGCACCTCCAGGCCGACATGGAACCCATAGAAAAATGGCAGCAAAGTAATGCTGTCCACCTTGACATCCTTCTTGAACACATCCTTGGAGACCTGGACGGGTTCGATCCCCTGGTCGCGAAGCATCTGCATCTCTTCTTTGCTGGGGTTGAGGATGGCCCAGTCGGTGGCCAGGGAAAGCTCCACGATCCAGGGTGCCGGCGTGGCTTCGGCGCTGGTGTAGGCGATGAAGCCTTTCAACCGGCCGGCATCGACCAGCGATCCCACCGTGGACAGATCCACTTCCATGTATTGATGGTTGACGCCGATGGCTTCCATTCCCCGCTCCAGGGCCGCGCGCACATCCCAGGGCATCGGTCCGGTGAACATTCTTTGCCGCGAAAGATCGCGCCACTGTTTGAAATTGCCCAGGTCGCGGGTGTGGATACCGATGCCCACTTCCATGGTGTAGGCCCAGAAAGACTGCACGGGCTGCCGTTTGATGTTGGGTTTGAAGCCTTTGAAGCGCTGAATGTCGTTGGCCAGTTCGTAGAAGGCGATGTCGGCGCCGTAATAGCCGTCGAATTCGCCGGTGGCGTATCCTTTTACGGATACGATCGCACCCGGCGTCGGCAGCACCATGATCCGATATTCGGGGATTTCCCGGTTGAGCATGGCAGCCAGGTTGACGAGGGCCCGATGCCCTGCCGATCCAACGGCGGATGTGCCCCAGGAAATATCTGTGACCTGGCTCTGCGCGGGTGCTGCTGCGCCGAACACCCATCCGACCATAACGACCATAATAAAAAAGGCGATTGATTTCTTCATTTTCCGACCCTCCTTCGATCCCTTTGATAGTATGATGAAAACCATTGCATGAACGAGCGCATTTCATTCGGCAACGGGACTGGCGATTGATCGGGTGGCGATGAAAACCGGCGCGCCCTTGAAGCACGGCAATTGGGCTTTCGGGGCTTGCATGATACGCTTTGTCAACAATATCAATGGTCAGAAAATAAATCATATTTGTCAAAAGACCAGGGCGATGTCAAGGAAGTTCAACGGGCTCCGGAGCAGTCGCCGCAGGGAGCAAGGCATGATCGACCAGATCGAAGCCGCCGCCGCAAGGCTCGACGGCGTGGCCCACGTGACACCGGTCATGACGTCGCGCACCCTTGACCGGACGACCGGGGCGCGGGTGTATTTGAAGTGCGAGAATTTCCAGCGCATGGGGGCCTTCAAATTCCGCGGTGCCTACAACGCGATCTCCAGACTGGGCGACGCCCGGCGCGCCGCAGGGGTCATCGCATACTCATCCGGAAACCACGGCCAGGCGGTGGCCCTGGTCGGTCGCATGCTGGGTATCCGCACGGTGATTGTGATGCCCGAGGACGCCCCCGTCATCAAGCGTCAGGCCACCGAAGAATACGGCGCCCAAGTGATCGCCTACGATCCCATGGCCACCTCCCGGGAAGCCTTGACCGCGGCGTTGCAGCAGCAACACGGTTACAGCCTGATTCCCCCCTTCGATCACCATGACGTGATTGCCGGGCAGGGAACGGCGGCCCTGGAATTGTGCCGGCAGGTCGGTGCGCTGGACATGTTGCTCGTGCCGTGTGGCGGCGGGGGCTTGCTCAGCGGGTCGGCTATCGCGGCCGGGTCGCTTTCGCCGGGTTGCCGCACCATCGGTATCGAACCGGAGGTCGCCGACGACGCCACCCGCTCGTTCCGTACGGGAACCCTGCAAAGCGTGCACCATCCCCCCACCATCGCGGACGGCACGCGCACCCCCTCCCTCGGCAAGATCACTTTCCCGCTCGTCTTGAAGCATGCCAGCGATATGCGCACGGTCAGCGAAGCGGCCATCATGGCGGCGGTGCGTTTTCTGTTTTTTCGCTTGAAGATCGTTGTGGAGCCCTCCGGCGCATTGGGCGTGGCGGCCCTGCTCAGCGGCGCCGTCAAAGGCCGGGGGCGTGTCGGGGTCATCTTGAGCGGGGGGAACATCGACGGTCCGACCATGATCCAGCTGCTGTCGTCCGCATCGCCATGATCCACCGGTGCGCGGATGCTCAGGGCCGTTTCTCGTCCATCCGGCGCTGCTTGCGCCGTGGGCGTAGAAGTGATACCTCTGCGGGTCTTGGTGGAGTACAAGACAACAAGGGGTGGTGGCCTTGGGCCGCCACAAGCCTACAGGCAAAGGCGGGATGCGCAATGGGGGAAGACAAATCCAGTACGGTTTTGATTATAATCGGGGCAGGGGAGCTGCTCGACAAAATCACCATTCTACAGGTCAAGCAAGCGCGGATCGATCAGCAGGCGATCGATGTGGGGGCAGCGACGCATCAATTTGGCATAGGGCGGCGTGGTGAGCAGCACGATTTCGGCGCTTGGAAAGGCGGCACGGATATCGCGCAACGCGCCGTCTGCCTGCACCATGTCACCGAAAGCGCCGCGTTTGATCACCAGCAGCTTGGTCGGCGCCACAGCCGTATCCCGCCCGGTGGGCACAGGCCTATGATTTCTGTGCGCCGATGGTCTCCATAGCCGCGAAACGGGGTTCGTGCAAAGGGATCAGGATATCGGCCGCCTGTTTCACCTGCAGCAAGATGTCATAGGCCTCGTAGGTGTTCACATGGGTGCCCGGCGGGATCACCTCCATTTCCATGGCGCGGATCTCCTTGGGAGGGTGAAAGTTTTCGTCGATCACGCAAAACCCGGTGATGATCGCCTTGCCCGACGGGGTGTCCACGGCCACCGAGAGACCACCGGGCGTGTGGGCCGGCGTGTGCAGCACCGATATGCCCGGGCGGATCTCCGCATCGCCGGAGAGGGCGCGGATCTGGCCGCGCTCTTCGATTTCCAGGATGTAATCCTCCAGGTAGCGGAAATCGAGGGGGTGCGGGTCATGAATCCGCGTGAGCTCCTGTTCGTGAACGTAGAAAACGGCGTTGGTGCACTTGAAGTCGTTCTCGCAATGGTCGTTGTGCAGATGGGTGTGGATCACGACGTCGATCCGATCGGGCGTCTGCCCCCATCTGGCCAGTCCCTCTTCAAAGGTGTATATCCTGCCGCCGATGGCCGTCTCGCGGTCCGGTGACTGAATGGGATGCATTTCGCCGGTGTCCACGAGAATGTTTTCGTCACCCCCTTGCAGGTACCAGCAATAGATGGGGATGGTGTACGGGCGGCCATAGGCGTGTTGATGGGTCATCATGCCCTGGTCGAACACCTTGGTGCCCATGACGATGGGGTGAATGGTGTAGGTGTGCATCGTTTCGACCTCCTGTCGGCCTGCAAGGCGAAAACCATCGATGGATGCAAATGCTTGTGGATCATGTGCAATGCCCGATGGCAGTGTCGCTCATACCACACGGGTGGCCGATTGGCAAAAAAAGGTTGATCAGGGGCAGGTGGTGCAGCTAAATGGTGCCTGGAGCGTGCAACCATGAACTTTCTTGCCCACCTCTATTTGGCCGATGCCAACGACGATTCGCTGATCGGGCAGATGCTGGGGGATTTTATCAAGGGTAACCCCGAACGCTGGTACGGCCCCCGGATCGCTGCCGCCATCCGGTTCCATCGGCGCATCGATGCCTTCGCCGATCACCATCCGGTCGTGCGGGCCAGCCGCCGGCGGTTCAGCGCGCGGCGTCGCCGTTTTGCAGGCGTGATGGTGGATATGTGCCACGACCATTTCCTTGCGGTGCACTGGCGACGGTTCAGCGTCGAGCCGTTGCCGGTTTTTACCCGCCGCGTCTATGGCCGATTGCGCACAGCGACCGACGTTGCGCTGCCCGCCCGGTTGCGCTGGGTGTTGATACAGATGACCACCAATGACTGGCTGGGCCAGTACCGCGATTTGGAGCGGTTGGGCCTGGCGCTGGATCGCATTGCGGCAAGGTTGACCCGCGGCGAGCGGTTCAAAGGGGGCATAGGGGAGATCAAAAACGCCTATGCCCTGCTGGAACAGGATTTTGAATCGTTTTTCCCCGATTTGCTCGATTTCGGGCGGCACTTCAAGCAAAACCCGGCCTATTGGCCTACGGTGACGGCAACATAATTTTTTCAAATGATGTGCAATCAGAAAGGAAGCGCAATGGCCATGTACACTTACAAGGTGGATGAGAATGTGGCGGTCCTGACCATGAACAACGGCGAGAATCGATTCAATTTCGATTCCTTGCGTGCTTTCGGGGCGGTGCTGGACGAAATCGAGCAACAGACCGAGGTCAACGCCCTGGTGGTCACCAGCGCCCATGAAAAGATCTGGTGCAACGGCATCGATTTGGATTGGCTTTTGCCGGCGGTGCAAAAGGAGGGCGAAGGGCTGATGGACCGTTTCCGCGTCGAAATGTTCGGGCTGTTCAGGCGCCTGGTCACCTTTCCCATGCCCACCGTTGCGGCCCTAAACGGGCATGCCTTCGCCGGTGGGGCGTTTCTCTCCTTCGCCCACGACTTCCGTTTCATGCGCAACGATCGGGGATGGATCTGCCTGCCCGAGGTGGATCTGGGCATTCCGCTGGGCCAGGTGTTCCTGGCCTTTTCGCGCCGGGTGCTGCCCATGCACCTGCTCGAGGAGATGGAGTATACCGCAAGGCGCTTGACGGCCGATGAGTGCTTGGCTTTCCACATCATCCGCAAGGCCTGTGCGCTGGAGCACCTGCTGGAGGAGGCTGTCGGGTTTGCCAAATCATTGAACAAGAAAAGGGAGATCATTCACAAAATGAAACTGGAAACCAACCAACCCATCGTGCGGGTTATCGATGAAACCATCAACGCTTTGACGGCCAAAACGCACATCCCCGATGGCTTGTAATTTGCATTTGGCGCGATGGTTTTGAGTTCGGTTTTTTAAGAGGGGTACTTGCAGGGTGGCGCTTGGCGCCACCCTGCAAGCAAGAGAGGAAGATGATGAAAAAGTTAGGCTTCGACATGAAATTAAGCATCTTGCATGCCAAAATTTAAAATCGACCTGAAAAATTTTATTTATTCATTAATTCAATAAGTTGGGAAAAATCATGCAATGCAGGGCCATGGGAGGGAAGTCCCAATTTGCATTGCAAGATGCAAATTGCAAATTGCGTTATGCAAAAAAATGAATCCCCTTCTAACCAATTCTTTCTAATCTCAGGTTCGCAACGGCCGATAACATTCCAGGGAAGGCAAACTTCCAACCGACTGTCGCTCCGGGGATGGTACCGGGCATCTTCCAGAATGGACCGCAGGCGGCGCCGGAGCCGCGCAATAGGAGGCGAAACGCTATATGCAGGCGATCTTTGAACCCACCTTTGTCGATGCCCGCACACCCGACTTCGAAGTGGACAACTATCTGCGCATTTTGGTGGCCATTGCCAAGGCGGATCGGGAAAACGGACCCCGCGAGTTGGCTTTCATTAAAGAGCAAGCCCGGCGTTTGGGGGCCGACGCCGAATTGTTCATCCAGCACACCGATAAACATTTCGGCATCGAAAAGCAGAAGGTGTCCCGTCTCACCGCCTTGATGATTCTGCGGGATGCGATTGTGTTGGCCTCCCTGGACCGCAACTTCTCCTTGCCGGAGCGGCAACGGGTCTACGCCTACGCTGAAAAATTGGATGTTCCCCGCAAAGATGTGGATCGACTCGAAGCGTTGGTGGCCGACCATCGTGTATTGGCTGAACGGTGGCGGCAGCTGGTGGCCGGTCATTGAACCCGGGACGGCAAAAGGGTGCAAGCGGTGTGGAACACCGGGCGTCGCCATGGATGACATGCGCATCGCGTCTGCCGCGGCAGGTTGGTGCATGAACATGTCCCGCTGCATGCACCAGCGCGACCCCGGTAGCTTTCGCGGGCCAAAACGGAGCCGCCGCCGATGACCGCCTTGGATCCCGCAGCCCACTGGGCCCGATGGTGGCAATGGGTGACGGTGCATTGGCAACAGGCCGTCGGCTGGGTTGCCACAGCCGATCCCTTACTGCTCCTGCTGTTCTTTGCGGGAGGCTCCTGGTTGATGATATGGCGCCTGGGCGCCCTCGAACGCAAAGGGTTGGAGGGCACGGCCCTGGGCACGGTGATCATGCCCTATGCCTCGGGCTTTTCCAATCTGATGTTCGCCTTCATCCTCGGCCGATCCGGTGGCGACGGCATTCTGGTGCTGGAAAACTGCCTGGTCAACAACGTCACCAACCTGACCCTCCTGATCGGGCTTCCCGCCGGTATTTCGGGCCTGGCCGTTTTTCCGGATCGACGCGCCAACGGTGCAGGGGCAATGGTTCGTCGCAGCCATCGTTTGAACCACCTCTCCTTGCAACTGACTTTGGTAGCCGTCCTTTTTTTCACCGGGACGCTGTGGGCCTTGGCCGGAGACGGGGTGCTCGATTTCCGGGACGGGCTGGTGTTGGTGGGTTTGTTTTTTTTCTGGCAACTGTTCCAATTGTACGATGTGCTCAAGCAGAATGTGTACCGGGGGCGGCGGCTGCAATGGTCCATGCTGGCCGACGGCGCATTGGTGGTGATGGCGGGCGTGGTCGTCTACCAGGCCATCGACGGTCTGGTGGCTTGGCTACCGCGCACCGGATCCGGATTGCTTGTGTTCGACAACATCGGGTGGCTCAGCGGCCTGCTCATGGTGATTCCCAACGCGTTGCTGGCCTTTTATTATGCCTCGCGGCTGCGGGCGGACATCGTCTACAGCTCCCAGGTGGGAGACGGCCACATCTGCATTCCCATGTGCATCGGGCTGTTCGCCTTGTTCAGCAATATTCGCATGCCCGCCTACTTCGAATTGGGCGTGGCGATCATCATGGGCGCCGGTATCCTCCACTTGGCACTGATCGGCTTTTGGGGGCGCCTGCCCCGCCTGGTGGGCCTGCTGCTCACCGGCGCCTACGGCTACTTTCTCTTCAAAGGCATTATCCTGTAAAGTGCAGGGGAAAGGCCGGCGGCTGAACTTCGGGTTTCGAGCAGCGGTGCCGGTCTCCACCAACCTTGAAGACCCGTTCATCGGCCAGCATTCCGGGTGCGGTTCAAGATGTCCAACCGATGTGCAATCGGCGATTATCGACGTATCAGGTGTTGCAATGCGCTGCGCGCCAGATTGGTTCCATCCACCCGCCATTTGCCGCTCTGATCCTTGGTGCCTTTCAGGCGACCTTCCTTGAGCCAGCGTTCCACGCCGGCGACGGTCAAATAGGTCCGTTCGGCAAAGGCTTCCACCGAGTAGGTTTGGCCGCTGTCGGCCGCCGGCGGGGTGTCGGGGCCGGCCTTCCCCGGTTGTTGGTACGCGGCGCCGGCGGGCGCTTCCGTTACACGTGCCAGTTGGTCGGCCGGTACTTGCCATTTGTTGCCCTGTTTAAAACCTTCGATTTTGCCTTCACGCAGCCACTTGGACACGGTGGATGCGGAGACCCCCGCCTGCTCGGCAAACGCTTGGGTGGTCAAAATGGCATCGGTCTTCGACATTGGTATGCTCCTTTCGCTCTGTCCCGGATCATCGACAAGCGTTGTGTGTTGGTTCCGATCAGGGCGCATCATCGCAAAAACGGCGGGAAGTTGCAAGCGATGCGACGATCATGTGCAGGCGACGGGTTTAAGCGTTCCGGGTTGGGTTGAGCAAGGCTTAACACTGAAAACTGCCCCAGGGCACCCGCCCTGGGGTTTGGCAGACCGGGTATTGGGTGTTGTGGTGGGATTGTGATATGTTGCCGGCAAGGTGGCCGAAAGCGCAGCTTTCCGGTTGTTGGAAGAAGACGGGGGTTGGATGGAGTTATCCGCGCTATTGGATAATGTGGTTCAGGCGCCGGGGCAAAGACTTGCGGCGGAGGATGCCTTCAACGGGCTGCGTGTGGGGGATCGTCTGACCGGTCGGGTGTTGCAACTCGAAGCCGATGGACGGGTCTTGATCGATTTGGGCCGTTTTCGTGCCCTGGCCCGGACCACCATGCCGGTGCAGCCGGGCCAGGTGATGTCGCTGAAGGTGGCGCGTAGCGGAGTGCCTCTGCAACTGAAGGTGGACGGCGTCGAAACTTTGCCGAATCAGCGACCACTGCCCCGGCTGGCCTTGGGCACGCTGCTTGCCGAGGGGGATCGGCAGCGGCTGGCGGGGGTGGTTGACCGCCTTCTGACCGCTCTCCCTCGCACCGCAGTCGACGCAAAGGCCGGCGGGGCGGTAGCCAACGCCCGGTCGGATGTCGGTGCCACGGCGGCGACAGCGTCAACTCCGTCGACGGCCTCGGCACAGGGGCAGATGACCCCAGCGGTGGCCCATGCCCTGGAACAACTCAAGGGGCTCTTTGCCGCCGCGCCCACCGAATCATCGGCCCAACAGTGGCAGCAGTGGGTGCGGACGGTCGTCGAGGACCGGGGCGTTTTGTTCGAGGTCAAACTGGCGGAGGCCTTGGCCACCAAGGCGCCCTCGGGCGAACCGCGCATCGTCGCCGAGAACCGGACAGGGGTTGCGCCCGCCGATATCCCGGAAGGGCCCGTGCGCGGAGCCGCCACCGGCCCCGATGCCCTGGCCAGGGCCGTGCAGTCCATCTTCTTGCGCGATCTGAAACCGCAACTGTTACTGCTGCAATCGTTTCTCGGTGAGCCGGAGCGGGCCGCTTCCCGTTCTTTCGGTCTCAAGGAACAGGAGGTCAGCTTTTTGCGCCAAACGGTGTCCCAACTGTTGCACCATGTGGAACACCAACAGGAGCGTGCGGTGCAGCGGGCCGGCGGCGGCGAACTGTTCCATGTGTTGGCACATCTGGTGCCCATGGAAGAGGGGCGGCGGCCCGTGGCGTTCAAGGTGTACTATCCCAAACGCGGCGGCGGTGACGGGACACCCGGCCATCGCATCGCTTTGCTGTTGGACATGGATCGTTTAGGACCGGTGCGGGTGGATCTGACCATGGTCGCCAACGATCTGGGGATTCAGTTCCATGTGCGCGATGAAGCAGTGAAGCAACGGATCGAAACCCACACCAATGCCGTGGTCGATGCTTTGGCGGGCCATTTCGATCACGTGCAGGTCACCGCCCGGGTCTCCCGGGAGGCCATCGCCCGTTTCGGCACCGAGGACCAGGAGGGTCCGGCCGTCGGCCGGATCGACATCAAAGCGTGAAAACACCCGAGCAACCCAAGAAAGCGGCCGCCTTGCGCTATGATACCAAAGGCGACCACGCCCCCAAAGTGGTGGCCAAGGGGCGCGGCAAGATGGCCGAGCGGATTGTGGCCCTGGCCCGGGAGCACCAGGTGCCTTTGGTGGAAGACCGCAACCTGGTGCAGATGCTCGAAGCCCTGGATCTCGACACCGAAATTCCCGCCACTCTCTACCAGGCCGTGGCCGAGGTGCTGGTTTTCGTCTATCGCATGAACCAACAGCAATGACCCCTTTCGACCTCGAAAACACCCCCCTCGACGGGGTTCATCTGATCGAAGCCGGCGCCGGCACAGGCAAGACCTACACCATCGCCGGGATCTTCCTGCGGCTGATCGTGGAACGGGGCGTGTCCATTGATCGGATCCTGGTGGTCACCTATACCAAAGCGGCCACCGAAGAGCTCAAAAGCCGCATTCGTGGCCGGTTGCTCAGCGCCAAGGCGGTGTTGAACGGGCAGCAGCCCGCCGAGCCGCTGTTCGACGCCATGTGCCGCAACGGCGTCACCGTTCGGCAGGCCCTGGATCGCATTCAGGATGCCCTGGTCGATTTCGACCAGGCGGCCATTTTCACCATTCACGGTTTCTGCCAAAGGGTGCTGCACCACTTCGCCTTCGAAACGGGCCATCTGTTCGATGCCGAACTGGTTCAGGACGCCCAGCCCCTGGTGCAAGAGACGGCCGACGATTTCTGGCGCCGCAATGTGAGCCGGGCGCCCATGGAGTTGGCTTGTTTTGTGACGGATCACTTGAAGGGACCGCGCGGGTTGGCGGCACTGATGCAGCACAGCCGTTTCCCGGGGCTGCGACTGCTGCCGGAAGGGGGCAAACCGCCGCCGCGCGCCATCGCACCGTGGCGCCGGGCCGCCCATCAGGTGGTGACCCAGTGGCCTGCGGCGCGGTCGGCGGTGGCGGCATTGCTGCATTCGCCTGCCTTGAGCGGTACGGTTTACGGCGGCAACACCGCGGATCCGCAGCGACCGGGCATGACGCGCCGCCAGCGCAAGGTGGCCGATCTGACGGCCGCCATGGATCAGTGGCCGGGTGACTATCCCCTCTGGGAAGGGTTCGAGAAACTGACCGCCGCGCGTGTCGCGGGTGCCACCAAGAAGGGCCATGCAGCGCCGCAGCATCCTTTCCTGGACCTGTGCGACCATGCCCTGGCCTGCCACGTGGCGTTGGCCGATCAGTTGACCGCCTATTTGCGTTATCTGAAAATCCGTTTCCTGCAGCAGGCCGAAGGGCGCTTGAGGGACAAGAAGCAGCGCCGCAATGTGCTGTTTTACGATGACTTGCTGCTGCAAGTCCACCATGCCTTGGCCGGTGACGGCCGGGCCGGTCTGGTGGCCGCCATCCGTGGGCAATACCAGGCGGCCCTGGTGGATGAGTTCCAGGACACCGACCCACTGCAATACACCATCTTCCATGCCCTGTTTGCCGACCGCCATCCCTTGCTGTTCATGATCGGCGATCCCAAGCAGGCGATCTACAGTTTTCGCGGTGCCGATCTTTTCTCCTACCTGCAGGCGCGGCGCAATGCCCGTCGCCGGCACACCTTGACGCGCAACTGGCGCGCCACAGCGCCCCTGATCGATGCGCTCAACACTCTGTTCGCGCACCATCCGCGCCCATTCGGGTTCGAACAGATTCCCTACGAACGGGCCATCGCGGCGGACACCGTGACGGAGGCAGCATCCCCTCCGTTTGTGCTATGGCATCTGACCCGCGATGACACGGCCGATCTGCACCGTCCCATACCGCGCCATGCGGCACTGCCGCGTATCGTGGATGCCGTGGGCGAGGAGATTGTCCGTCTGCTGGCGGATGAGGCGGTGGCGCCGCAGCAAATCGCCGTACTCACCCGGACCCACCATCAAGCCCAGGCGGTCAAGTCGGCCTTGGCCCGGCGGCGGGTGCCGGCCGTTTTGCACAGCGCCGGGCGGGTATTCGACACTCCGGAAGCCGAAGCGCTGGCCGTCGTGCTGGATGCCTTGGCCGCGCCCGCCGATCCCCGAAAGGTGCGCACCGCCTTGGCCACCGTCTTGCTCGGTGCCGACGCAGCCGTTTTGTGCGCCACCATGGACGACGCATCCGCGACCTGGCAGGCCTGGTGGGCGCGCTGCCATGGCTATCATCAGGTCTGGCAGCGGTACGGTTTTTTCCGCATGTTCAGCCATTTCATGGCGCGCGAGGGCATCAAGGGGCGGCTGCGCGCCCTGGCGGACGGCGAGCGGCGTTTGACCAATCTGCTGCACCTGGCCGAATTGCTTCACCAGGCGGACCGGTATCACGCCGCCGGGCCGGAAGGGGTGCTCAAGTGGTTGGCCGACCAGCGGCAGAGCGACGCCGCCACGGCGGATACCGAAATGCTGCGCCTGGAAAGCGATGCCCGTGCCGTGCGGGTCATCACCATTCACAAAAGCAAGGGTTTGCAATTCGATGTGGTTTTCTGCCCTTTCACCTGGGAAGGTGTCAAGGTGACGGACGACGCGGCAGTGTTCCACGATCCGGCGGTTAACGATCAACTGACCCTGGCCATCGGCCCCGGCCTGACCGCCGAACAGCAACGGCAGGCCGCGGCCGAGGCCTTGTCGGAAAACCTGCGGCTGTTCTATGTCGCCGTGACGCGTGCCCGTCGCCGCTGCTACATGGTGTGGGGCGCCATACGCGATACCGAACTGTCGGCCACCGCCTATTTGCTGCACGGAACGCCCGACATGGGGCAAGATTGGATGGCCGCCCTGCATGCCCGCATGAAAGCCATGACCGACAGCGAAATGGTGGCCGAGCTCCAGACCTTGGCAGGTCGCTCCGAGGGCACCATCGCCGTGGCGTCGCTGCCGGAGGCCGGCGCCGCAACCTTCGATGACTGCAAAGGCGCGCCGGTTCGGTTGACGCGCCGGACGTTCGCCCGCACTTTCGATGGTGGCTGGCGCGTGGCCAGCTTCTCCGCCATGACCGCCGACCATTCGCCGGGAGTGTCCGATCCAGCGGACCGGGACGATGTGCCGTCGGCGACGGCTCCCGCCGCCGATTATGCACTCGACTTCCGTCGTCTGGCCGATTTTCCCAAGGGTACCGCCGCCGGGCTTTTCTTTCATGACCTGCTGGAGCATTGGGATTTTACACAAGGACCGGGGGCGCCGCGTACTGCCCTGGTGAACGCAACCTTGGCGGCCCACGGTTTCGATGCGCGGTGGGCGGAGGTGGTGGATCGTATGCTCAGCCATCTGGCGGCGGCGCCCCTGCCGACGGCGCCGCAAACAAAGCCGTTGCGCCTGGCGGATGTGCCGCGGGGGCGTCGGATGGACGAAATGGATTTCTATCTACCCCTCAACCGGGTGTCGCCCGAGCGTCTGCAAAGCTGTTTCGCCGCCCATGGCCGGCCCCACATGGCCGATTTGCCGGTCGATCCCTTGGAGCGGCTCACCTTCGCGTCCATGCACGGTTATCTCCGGGGGTTCATCGACGCCCTCTTTGCCCATGAGGGGCGCTACTATCTGGTGGACTGGAAATCCAACCACTTGGGCGACACCCCGGCGGACTACACGGTTGCGCGGCTGGCGCGGGTCATGGCCGAATCGTACTACTTTCTGCAATATCACCTCTATGTGCTGGCG
This sequence comes from Desulfatitalea alkaliphila, assembly GCF_022968795.1. GTDB lineage: Bacteria > Desulfobacterota > Desulfobacteria > Desulfobacterales > Desulfosarcinaceae > Desulfatitalea > Desulfatitalea alkaliphila. The sequence goes on along the minus strand of NZ_JALJRB010000007.1, from coordinate 74,576 downwards.
CTGGATCAGCTGCTGCGCCGGCGGTTGCCGGGATACGACTACCAGCGGCACTTCGGCGGCGTTTACTACCTGTTTATACGGGGTGTGGAAGGACCCGTCCACGGTGTCTACCATGACCTGCCCGATGAAGGGTTGATCGCCGATTTGCGCCGCATCGTCACCCCCATCGAAACATCCGACGGAAACCAGGCCCATGCATGATCCCTACCTTTTGCGCGCCGCCCACGAGCAACCCTTGCGGGCCATCGACCGGGTTTTCGCCAAGACCGTCCAGCGCCTGGGCGGGTGCGCCGATCCCTGGGTGGGTTTGGCCGCGGCCCTGGTCAGCCGGGCGGCCGGCCAGGGGCACGTCTGTCTCGATTTGGACCTGGCCCATGCAGCGGCGCTGTCGGCCTTTCCGCGTTGGGAAGGCGCGGCGGCGCCCGATTCGCCGCGCCGCTGGCGCGAACGGCTGCAAGCCTGCGCCGCGGTGGGGCAGGGGGGGGCCTTCCGGCCCCTGATTATGGAGGGCGCGCGGCTTTACCTGCAACGCTACTGGGCCTATGAACACACCCTGGCCCGCGCCATCCGCGAACGTTGCCGGGCACCGGCGGCGGTGTCGGAAACGACCCAGTCAGTGGCCACGGCGGCGATTTTCAGCGATGACGATGGGGGTCAGCGGCGGGCGGCGCAGGTGGCGGCCACCCGGCGTTTCAGTGTCATCTCCGGCGGGCCCGGGACGGGCAAGACCTACACGGTGGCCCGTATCATCCAACTACTGCACCATCTGCAGCCGGATCGGTCCTTGACCATTCATTTGGCTGCGCCCACGGGCAAGGCGGCCGCTCGCTTGCAGGGGGCGGTGCAAGACCTGTTGGCCGGGGCGGGCGATCCGGGCGCCGGCGATGCCCTGCGGCTGCACGAGGCCCGGACCCTGCACCGCCTGCTGGGGTTCATGCCGGCCCGGGGACGGTACCGTTACAACGCGGACAACCCCTTGCCCTCCGATGCGGTCATCGTGGACGAAGCCTCCATGATCGATCTGGCGCTGATGGTGCGCCTGATGGAGGCCCTGGCGCCCCACACCCGGCTGGTGCTGGTGGGGGACAAGGATCAACTGGCGTCGGTGGAAGCCGGGGCCGTGTTGGGGGATATCTGCTACGGTCTCGACCCGCAGTCCAATAGGGCCGCCACAGACCGCGGCCGGGACGCCGACAACGCCGGACAGGAGACGTCCGCTTCCTTGGCCGACCATATCGTCGTTCTGGATCGCACCTACCGTTTCGAGGCCGGCGGCGGCATCGCGGCCCTCAGCCGCGCCATCAATGCCGGGCAGGCCGATGCGGTGCGCGCCCTGTTGGCGGACGAGGGCCGCACCGGCATCCGTTTGACCCCCCTGACGGATCGGGAGAGGTTGGCAGCGGCATTGGAAGCATCGGTTCTGGAGGGTTTTGCGCCGCTGTTTGAAGCGCCGACGCCCGGAATGGCTTTGACGGGCCTCAACCGGTTCAAGATCCTATGCGCCGTGCGCCAAGGTCCCTTCGGCGTCGAAGCACTGAATACATACGTGACCGGCCTGCTGCGCTCCCACGGCCGCATCCCGCCGGCCGCAAGCGTTCATTCGAGCTGGTATCCGGGGCGACCGGTGATGGTGAGGCGCAACGATTACTACCAGGGGTTGTTCAACGGGGATGCCGGTGTGGCCATGCACGATCCGGAAGGCGGTCCGGATGCACTGCGGGTGGTCTTCGCCGAAGGCCGGGAAGCGTTCAGGTCCCTGGCGCCGCACCAATTGCCGGACCATGAGACCGTTTACGCCATGACGGTGCACAAGAGTCAGGGATCCGAATTCGACCATGTGGTGCTGGTGCTGCCCGACCAGGATTCACCCTTGCTCACCCGCGAGCTGGTTTACACCGCCGTCACCCGCGCCCGCAAAAGCCTTCACATCCTGGCGCCGCCCCCGTTGCTCGACTTGGCGGTCGGTCGCCGGATTCAGCGCAGCTCAGGATTGCGCGAAGCCTTGTGGGCGCATCAATCGCGCCCGTAGGTGGTGGTCATGGTTGCCAACCGCCGCGCCAGATGGGGCGTCAGGCGGCGCTGATCGAGGCGCCAGCGCCAGTTTCCCCGGGCTTGTCCCGGACGGTTGGTGCGCGCGGATCGGCCGAGGCCCAATAGATCCTGCATGGGCACCAGGGCCATGCGGGCCGGGGATTGCATGACCAGCCGGATCAGGTCCCAATGCACGCTTTTCTCGGTGATGGTGTGGCCCACATAGCGCTGCAGGCGCTGTTTCTCCGCAGGTTTGGCTTCATGCCGGAACCACCCCCGGACGGTGTTGGTGTCGTGGGTGCCGGTGAAGTAGGCACAGTGGGGATCCATGGCATGGGGCAGGTAGGCATTGCGCGGAAAATCAGATCCGAAGGCGAACAGCGCCACGCGCATGCCCGGTATTCGATAACGCCGCAGGGTTTCGCGCACATCGGCCGTGATCACGCCCAGATCTTCGGCCACGATGGGGGGCAGCGGAAAGCGGCGCAGCAGACAGGTGAGGAAATCGTCCACCGGAGCCGCGGTCCATTGGCCGTCGATGGCCGACGTGTGATGGGCCGGCACCTCCCAGAAGGCCACCAGGCCCCTGAAGTGATCGATGCGCAGCCAATCGAAGCGCTCCAGGTTGTGGCCGATCCGCTGCAGCCACCATTCGTAACCGGTGGCTTGCAGCCGTTGCCAATTGAAGAGCGGGTGGCCCCACAGCTGGCCGGTAACACTGAAGTAATCCGGGGGTACGCCGGAGACCGAAACGGGTCGGCCGTCCCGATCCAGTTGGAAGATGTCGGGATGGCCCCACACATCGGCGCTGTCGGCATTGACATAGATGGGGATGTCGCCGAAGAGCTGCAGCCCCTTCGATAAGCAGTAACGGCGCAAGGCGCGCAACTGCCGATCGAAGAGAAATTGAAGAAATTTCTCTTTTTCCAGTGCTTCCCCGAATTGTTGATCGAGTTGGCGCAAGGCGGCCGGCGAAGGCCGTTTGAAGGTGGCGGGCCATTGTTGCCAGGGCAGGCCGTCGAGGTGATCCTTTAAAACTTTGAAGCGGGCCGCATCGTCGAGCCACCCGTCATTTGCGCGGCGGAAACGGCGGAAGGCCTCGCGGTTGCCGCGGGTCGTTGTGTTCTGGAACCGCTTGAAGGCAATATCGAACAGGGATTCTTTAAAGCTTACAGCGGCGGCATAATCCACTTGCTTGGTATCGAAACGGGGCAGCGGGTTCAAGTCCCTGTCCGCCAGAAATCGATCCTTGACCAGGTCCTCCGGGCTGATCAGCAGGGTGTTGCCCGCAAAGGCGGACCAACTGTCATAGGGAGAAAAATCACCCCTGGCGTCAATCGGGTTCAGCGGCAGTATTTGCCACAGCCGCTGCCGGGCCGCCTGCAAAAAGTCTACAAAGCGACGTGCCGCCGGCCCCAGGTCGCCGATGCCGAACCGCGAGGGCAACGAGGGGATGGGCAACACGACACCGGCGCAGCGCGCAATGGTGGTCATCGCGGCAACCTATTTAAGCTTGGACTTGGCCGACTTGATGCTGTCGCTCAACGATTTCCAGGCGCTTTCAATCCCATCCTTGAGATCTTCCCATGCCTTACCGCCGGAGCGGTGCAACGCTTCCAGTTTCTGTTCGAATTCGCCGGCCTTTTCCCGCAACGCAGCGATCTGTTTCTGATATTTGACCTTGGAAGCGTCCTTGGCGTTTTCGGCCTTTGCTTCCAGTTTGTCGATCTCCCGCTGCCACTTGTCCAACTTCTCTTTGATTTTGGACACATAGGCGGCTTGTTTGTTCTCCGTTGTACTGCCGCTCACGACTTCGATGCAACTGTTGGCGGTGCCATGAGGGTTGGGCACGCTGGTGGGGCAATCGGGGTCGATCACCCAGTCGCCGTCCACGACGAACTTGTATTCGTAGGTGCCGGGGAGCAGCTTTTTATCCCGCCGCCACAGGCCCGAACGGTTCTGTTTCATTTTGTCGTTTTCAGGGGTCCAATCGTTGAAACTCCCCGCCAGATAAACCTCCCGGGCATCCGGGGCCATCAGGGTGAAGGTGACACGTTCCTTGTGCGAACTCATGGGCTGTTCTCCTTGTTAGAAAATGAAAAGGGCATCGAATCGTCGATGGCGGATGTCCCATCCGCCCATATGGCGACACTGTCGGCCGGCAACAGGACGCCGGCGTTATCGGGGTGCACCTGCGGTGCAGAGGCGAGCAGTAATTGCTTATCGCCCAAACCGGTAACCGCAATACGCTGTGCATTGTCAGCCAGGTTGCAGACCAGCACCACCGGGCCCCGGGCGATCACCAGCCAGCGGGCGTCCTCGTCGAAGCGCGCCCGGATTGCTTCCAGGCGCCCGTCGCTGAGGGCCGGGTGTTGTCGGCGCAAGCGGATCAATGCCTTGTACCATTGCCGCAGCGCTTTGTGGGGCGCTCGATCCATCTCGTCCCATGCCAGTTTGGATTGCCGGAAGGTGGCTGCATCCTGCGGGTCGGGCACCTGATCGGGATCCCAGCCGAAGGCGGCGAACTCCTTTTGACGGCCACGGCGCACCGCCTCGCCCAATTCCGGTTCCTGGTGATCGGTGAAATAGAGAAAGGGGGTGCGGGCGCCCCACTCCTCTCCTTGGAAGAGCATGGGAACGAAGGGAGAGGTCAGTAACAAGGCGGCGCCGATCATCACCCTTTCCGGGGAGAGGATTTGGGAGAGGCGATCGCCCCGGGCGCGGTTGCCCACCTGATCGTGGTTTTGCATGCAGCCGACCCAGGTATGACCCGCCAATCCCGTGGCCGGTCGCCCGTGGCATCGTTGTCGGAATTGAGAGAAACGCCCGTCATAGCGCCATCCGTGGGTCAATACGGCCACCAGATCGGCCAAACGGCCGAAGTCCCGGTAGTAACCCTGGCGTTCGCCGGTCAAAACGGCATGCAGGGCGTGGTGGAAGTCTTCGTTCCACTGGGCATCCAGACCGTAACCGCCCACAGCGGGAGGGTGCACCGCCCGCGGATCGTTCAGGTCGCTTTCGGCGATGAGTACCAGGTGACGGCCCAGGTGGGCTTGGAGGGACCCCACGGCATCGGCCAACTGTTCAAGAAAATGGGTTGCCGAATTGTCGGCGAAGGCATGTATCGCGTCGATGCGCAGGCCGTCCATGTGGTAGTCGCGCAGCCACATCAGGGCGTTGTCGATGAAAAAGCGGCGCACCGTGTCGCTGTGCGGGCCGTCCAGATTGACGGCATCGCCCCATGGGGTGTTGTAACGGTCGGTGAAGTAGGGGCCGTAACGGCCCAGGTAGTTGCCGGAGGGCCCCAGGTGGTTGTAGACCACATCCAGCAGGACGGCCAGGCCGCGCCGGTGGCAGGCGTCCACCAACCGTTTGAGGCCTTCGGGACCGCCATAGTGGTGATGGGGCGCATAGAGGGCCACACCGTCGTACCCCCAGCCCCTTTCTTCGGCAAAGGATGCCACCGGCATCAGCTCCACATGGGTGATGCCCAGGTCCACAAGTGCGTCCAACCGTTGGATGGCTGCGTCGAAAGTCCCCTCGGCGGTGAAGGTGCCGATGTGCAATTCGTAAATCACAGCTGCCGTCAAGGGTGGCGGCTGCCATCCGTCGTCTTGCCAGCGGTGTTGCCGGTGGTCGATCCAACGGGATGGACCGTGGACGCCGGCAGGTTGCCAGGGCGAACGGGGATCGGGAAAAGGACCTTGGTCGTCGAGGAAGAAGTAATAGTCGTCGCCGTGGTGCGGCTGGGGATTGGCAAGTGTCCACCAGCCCCTGTCGCCGGCGGTCAAGGCGTACCGTTGCTCGCGCAACAAGATCTCCACCCTGGCGGCATCGGGCGCCCATAAATGGATAGCGGTCATCGCTTCACTCCTCCTTGACCAGCAGGGCGACGGGAAAGCGCTCCAGCAGGTCTGCCAGTCGGATGGACGCTGCTTCCAATATCATATCATCGCCGAGCCGGTTGTGCCAGCGGCCCGGCGGCAGCTGGATGCGGGTGTCGGACCAGTCATTAGCCAACCCCATGATACGGCGGGGCACGATGGTCACCACCTGATCTCCGCGGGCGAAGGCCAGCACATGATCGGCCTTGGATCCCTCGGCCGTCAGGGGCCGGTAATCGCCCTGGCTGCCGAACGGGACGGGTCGACGGCGTCGCAGGTGCAAAGCCTGGCGGATCAGCCACAGTTTGGGCAACCCTTCGTCCATGCGTTCCATGATGGTCTCCACGGCGCATCCGTCCAATTCTTGCAACAGGCGTTGTCGCAATTGGTAATCCACCGGACGCCGGTTGTCCGGGTCCACCAGACTCAAGTCCCACAACTCCGTGCCCTGGTAAATATCGGGCACGCCGGGGGCCGTCAGCTTGATCAAGGTCTGGGCCAGACTGTTGATGCGACCGGGCCGCACCAGCGGAGCCACGAATGCTGCCACATCATCGGTGAAGCCGGCGTCGGCCATGGCCGCCTTGACGAATTGGTCCACGGCCGCCTCGTAGTCTTCGGCGGGCTGTGTCCAACTGGTATACAACTTGGCTTCCCGCACCGCTTTGGTCATGAACGCGGTCAAGCGGTCAGCCTCGATGGGCCAGGCACCCACCAGGGTTTGGTAGAACAGGTACTCGGCGGCCTTGTCCGGGCCCGCGGCACTTCGATGGTTTTGGTTGTGATCGGCCCAGCGCCCAACGGCGTCCGCCCACTGCCGGGGGATTTCCGAGAGCAGCGCCAGGCGGGCGCGCACATCCTCGCTGCGTTTGGTGTCGTGGGTGGAAGTGGTCAGAAGGGTGCGCGGATAATGGGCGAGGGTGTCGGCGCAGAAGCGGTGGAACGCTTGGGGTGTGACGGCATAGCGATCCGGATCGGCCCCCACCTCGTTGCAGGCGACCAGGCGGTGGAAGCGGTAAAAAGCGGTATCCTCGACCCCTTTGGCCATGAGTGGGCCGGTGAACTGCTGAAACCGCAGCGCCAGCCGGATCGCCGCGGGGTCGTTGATTTCCAGCAGCAGCAAGGAGGCCAGGAATGCGAACAGCGAAGGGTCGAGCTCGGGGCAATCGGCCCGGGCGCCGTCGACCGCTTGGCGGATGCGCGCCGCGTCTTCTTCCGACACCGTTACGCGGCCGGCGGCCGTGAACACCCGTCCATAGCTGCGGTAGACCGGAAAGCGGACGGCGACGCGGGCCAGGGCCGCAGTCAGTTCGCGGCGGGTGTAGTCCCGGTGGCGACGCTGTTTTTGGCAGACGGCGACCAGCAGGTCGGTCAATTGCCCCATTTCGCTGCCGAACAGTTGGTCGAGCACCAGCGCCTTGCATTGGGCCACCAGATCGGCATATCGGAGCGACTCTCCAGTGAAGTCGGCGCAAACCGCGCCCAGGGCCATCAATCCGTCACCGTCCACAAACAGACCGCCTACCTGGTTGAGGAAATCGTAACCGGTGGTGCCGTCGATGGGCCACTGCGCCGGCAAAGGCTCGCCCGGTTCCAGGATCTTTTCGGCCAGGATCCAAGTGTCGGGGCAGGCGGCGCGCAATCGTTGGAAATATCCCGTGGGATCCCACAGGCCGTCGGGATGGTCGATGCGCAGTCCGTGCACATGCCCTTCGCGCACCCAGTGCAGCGGAAATTGATGGGTGGCGTTGAACACTTCGGAAAGCTCCACCCGCACGCCGATGAGGCTGTCGATGTCGAAAAAGCGCCGGTGGTTGAGTTGATCGCCACTGCAGCGCCAGAAGGCCGGACGGTAGTGTTGCCGACCAATGAGGGCGTCGAGGGCGTCGGGGTGGGTGTTGAGGTGTGCCACTTCCCGGTCGATGGCACCGGCGACGGCTGCGTTTTGAAGGCACAGACGTTCCAGGAGTTGTTGAATCACACCGTCGTAGGTGCCCCGGCGGCTGTCGCTGGAGCCGCCGTTTGCATCCCATGATTGGTGGGAGCCGGCGCAGCAGTCGGCAAGGAAGGCCAACATGGTGGAATCGGCTGCGGCCGCCGCCCTGCGCAGCAAATCGCCCAGGCCGGTCAGGTTCACCGGGAAACGCTGATCGTGGTAAGTCAGGGAGAAGCCTCCCCGGTTACGGCACAGTCGCAGTTCGCCGTTTTCCAGGACCCGGCCGTAGTGGTCGCCCAATACGGGCAGCAGGACTTTCCCGGCGAACGGCCCTTCCGTCGGCCAGGTCACGTCGAACCAGCCGGCGTAGCGGCTTTGGCGGCCATGGGTGAGAACGTCCCACCACCAGCGATTGTCCGGAGCACCGATGGCCATATGGTTGGGAACCAGATCGATCATCTGGCGCAGGCCCTCGGCTTGCAAGGCTTGGCACAAATGACTGTACCCCGTTGCGCCGCCTAGCGCCCCGTCCACCCGGGTGGGATCCACGATGTCATAGCCGTGTGTGCTGGCCTCGGCGGCGGCCAGGAAAGGGGAAAGATAGCAGTGGCTGACCCCCAGCGCGGTCAAATAGGGCGCGATGTCGGCGGCCTGCGCAAAATCGAAGCCGTTGCGCAACTGCATTCGATAGGTGGCGACGGGCTCTGTATGCGGTGTGTCGGCCATGGGCTCTCCATGGGGTTGCGCACGCTCTGTTGTCGCACCTTGCGGCATCGATGCTCGCGGCATGCCGGCGCGGGGGGATCTATGCTCGATCTCCCGGGCCCTGATCTTTCAAGAAGAACCGGGTTTCGAAGGCGCGAAAAAGGTCGATATACTGCTCAAGGAGACGTGTCAGAAGAAATTTTTCGATTACCGTTTGCCTGGCGTGACGCCCCATCCGTTCCCGCAGCCGACGATCTTTCAGAAGTCGGACAATGCGGTCTGCGGCCTCTTCGACATCCGAGACCAGAAAGCCGTTGACGCCGTCTTCGATCTGCAAGGGGATGCCGCCGACGTTGCCGCCGATCACCGGGGTGCCTTTCCACATGGCCTCGGTTACCGTGAGGCCGAATCCTTCCCGCAGCGATTTTTGCAGCACCACCGCCGCCTTGCGTTGCAGCGCGTTGACCAAACAGGTGTCGTCCTTGGAGATGAGGATGATCCGATCCTCCTGCTGGTCCAGCAGGCTTTTGTAGATGGCGGGCCCTTCAGGGTCGTCGGTGGCCACATTGCCCAGAAGAACAAGGGTGGCGTTCACCTGGCGACGGGCGATTTTAAAGGCATCGATCACCCCCTGGGGATCTTTCCAGATATCGAACCGGGATACCTGCACGACCAGCGGCAAGTCGGTTGGTATACCGTAGTGCCAAAGCCGTTCATCTACTTCATCCTCGGTCAGTTCCTTGTTCTTGATGGAAAATGGATTGATCGCCGGCATGAAGATGCGCTGCGGCACTTGCAGTCGCTGTTTGTATTGTTCGGCGCTGACCACCACGGCGTCGTATTTGTCCATGACGGGCATCAAATAGTTCATGAGGGTCGGGTTGGGCCGGCTCAGGTCGATGTGGCAACGCCAGATCCAAGGGCAATTCTTGGTGTAATGGTTGATCAAAAAAAGGGGCTGCGGGTCGTGGACCACCACCCGGTCGAATCGGTTCAAATGCATGCGGGCGGCATTCTTGCGCAGCACCTCTTCGTAAATTTGCATTTTACGCTGGGTCTGGTGGATTTCGGCGCCTTGCAAAGCATTGTGCATCTTCTTGGTGACGCTGAAGAAATCCAGCTCTCCCTGGAGCAGATGCCATTCGGTCTCGATGCCCACCTGATTCATCAGGATCGACAGCGGATCGAGCATTTCGGCCACACCACCGCCGTTGTAGGTGGAGTTGATGTGCACCACCCGCATGCCGAAGATGGGTCGGGCCTTGGCGAAAATGCGATCCAGGGCCGCTTGGCCGATGAGGTCGGCGTACTTTTCGATGGGTGTCATCACCCCCAGTCGTTCCATCAATCGATCTCCTGTCGTTATGTGTTGCAGCGTTGCAGCACCACCACGGAGCGGGCGGCCAGTTCCACGACGCCGCCGGATGGATGCCTTCGGTCGGTGTTCGGTAATCCTACTTTGCCGGTGTCCATCACCACCGACCAACAGGCGCCCCATGCCGCGTCCGGCAATGTGAAAACGAGGGATTCATGGTGCGCATTGAACAGGATGACGAAACTGTCGTCGGTCACCGGATCCCGGCGCGGGTGGGGGTTGGGGATGGTTTCGCCATTCAAGAAAACACCCAGCGTGCTGACCAACCCCGTACCCCAATCCTCCTCGGCCATTTGCGTGCCGTCGGAAGAGAACCAGGCGATGTCTTTTACTTCGCTGCCGTGGATCCGTTTGCCCAAAAACCAGCCGCGCCGGCGCAGCACCGGATGCTCGGCGCGCAGGTGGATCAACTGCCGGCAAAAGAGCAGCAGCGGTTCGTCGATGTTGTCCCAGTCGTACCAGGAGATTTCATTGTCCTGGCAATAGGCGTTGTTGTTGCCCTGTTGGGTACGGCCGATTTCATCGCCCCCCGATATCATGGGCACCCCTTGGGAAAGCAGCAGCGTTGCGAGCAAATTGCGCTGCTGGCGGCCGCGCAGGGCGAGAATGCCGGGATCGTCCGTGGGGCCCTCGGCACCGCAGTTCCAGGAACGGTTGTGATCTTCGCCGTCCCTTCCCTCCTCGCCGTTGGCGAGGTTGTGTTTTTCGTTGTAGGAGACCAGGTCGCGCATGGTGAAGCCGTCATGGGCGGTGATGAAATTGATGCTGGCATAGGGTAGGCGGGAGGTGGTTTCGTAGAGGTCGGAACTGCCGGTGAAGCGGGAGGCGAACTCTCCCAGGGTCTGTTCGTGGCCACGCCAGAAATCACGCACGCAATCGCGGTACTTGCCGTTCCACTCGGTCCAGAGGGGTGGGAACTTGCCCACCTGGTAACCCCCTTCGCCCACATCCCACGGTTCGGCGATCAATTTGACCTGGCTGATCACCGGATCCTGCTGAATCAGGTCGAAAAAGGCCGACAGGCGATCCACATCGTGCAGCTCGCGGGCCAGGGTGGATGCCAGATCGAAACGAAAGCCGTCCACGTGCATCTCCAGCACCCAGTAACGCAGCGAATCCATGAGTAGCTGCAACACGTGGGGGTGGCGCATGTTCAAGCTGTTGCCGCAACCGGTGTAATCCATGTAGTAGCGCGCATCTTCGGTCAGACGATAGTAATAGGCGTTGTCGATGCCCTTGAAGCACAACGTGGGGCCCAAATGGTTGCCTTCACCGGTGTGGTTGTAAACCACGTCCAGGATCACTTCGATACCGGCTTCGTGCAAGGTTTTGACCATCTGCTTGAATTCGGCCACCGCCGCCGCCGGTCGTTTGTCGCTGGCATATTCGTTATGGGGGGCGAAGTAGCCGATGGAGTTGTAACCCCAGTAGTTGCGCAGCCCCTTGGCCACCAGATGCTGATCGTGGATGAACTGGTGTACCGGCAGCAGTTCCACCGCGGTGATGCCCAAGTGTTTGAGGTAATCGACGGCCACATGGTGCGCCAGGCCGGCATAGGTGCCGCGGATCTCTGCGGGAATGTCCGGGTGGCGGGCGGTGAATCCTTTGACATGGGTTTCATAGATGATCGTCTCGTGCCAGGGAATTTGCAGGCGACGATCACCGTTCCAGTCGAAGTGGGGCTGGTGTACCACGCAACGGGGCATGAACGGCGCATTGTCGGTGTCGTTGCGCACATCGGGGCCCTCGGCGAAGCGGTAGGGAAAGACCGCTTCGTCCCAGCGCACCTGACCTTCGAGGGCCTTGGTGTAGGGGTCGATCAACAGCTTGGCCGGGTTGCACCGATGGCCGTTGGCCGGATCCCACGGACCATGCACGCGGTATCCGTAGCGCTGGCCCGGGCCCACCGTCGGCAGGTAGGCATGCCAGCAATACCCGGTCACTTCGGGCATGGCCAAACAGGTTTCGCCGCCGTCTTCGTCCAGCAGGCACAGCTCCACCTGTTCGGCGATTTCCGAAAATAGGGAGAAATTGGTGCCGTATCCGTCGTAGACGGCACCAAGGGGATAAGGCGTGCCCGGGAAGATTTTCACGGACGGTTCCTCCTGCGTGAAACCGCGTTAGGGGTTGCGATGGGCAGATCCGCTGAACACAACAGAGAGAGATGAGCGCAAGCGCGGCGGCAGAGCGCATCGAAGCAATGGGTGCCCGGACCGGAAACGGCATTTGGCGGCTTGCTGAAGTGGCCACGCTCTATCCAATGCAGCTCGCGCCGGCGGTTGAAAGGGCCGCGGTTTCATGTGCATTCCGGAAGAGCACCGGGTCTTAATTAAAAATCTATTGGTACTTGATTGAATTGTCAATGAGCAAGCTGTGGCAAGCCGTTTTTCGTGTGCCCTTAACATTCCGTGCGCCGCGTTTCCATCCAGGGCAATCGCATGTAGAAATCAAGTGGAAAGGATTTTGATCAGGATTGTTTGTGTATGTGGCGTGAACGCTATCCACCTTACCGGTGGCGGCAGTGATGCGCATGACCTCTTGTTGCTGCGCAACACTGGCAACCCGTTGCCAGTGCCACCCGCGTCCAATGCATTGCATGCCGCTTCGGGCGACCCGCCATCGTTCCCTTCCCTGGCAACCGGCGCAGCTGCTCCATGCACTGCGACTGGATTTCTCGTCCTTGCCTGTCGTTTTGACCTGATGTATTGTCCGGCTACTGGCAATGACAAATAGAGCGCCGTCATAGTCCAACAAGCGGAGCAAGAGCGGTGCCGGCGTATTGGAGGGACGAAGGTGGCGATGGAACCTCAATCGAGATCGGATGTGAGTGTGCCCGAAGGGGCATGGCATAGCAAACCGGTGGGAGAAATTTTACAAGCATTTGAGGTTTCCGAGGCGGGTTTGACCAGTGAGGCGGCCCGGCAACGGCTGGCCGAACACGGCCCCAACCAATTGCCCCAAGAGGCGCCCGAGGGGCTGTTGCGCCGCTTTGTGCGCCAGTTCAACGATGTTCTGATTTACGTTCTGATGGCGGCGGCCGTAATCACCGCCTTTCTGGGTGAATGGATCGATACGGGCGTGATTCTGGCGGTGGTGCTGATCAACGCCGTCATCGGATTCGTCCAGGAAGGCAAGGCCGAAGCGGCCCTGGAGTCGATTCGCAAGATGTTGTCCCTCAATGCCCTGGTGGCGCGGGACGGCCGCCGGGTGACCGTGGAAGCGGATCAGATCGTGCCGGGCGATGTGGTTTATCTGGAGTCGGGGGATCGGGTGCCGGCGGATGTGCGCATCATCGAGGCACGCAATTTGCGCGTCGAGGAGGCGGCCCTGACCGGTGAGTCCCTACCGGTCGAAAAGCAGACCGATCCGGTGGCACCCACGGCCGAACTGGGGGATCGCAGCTGCATGGCCTATTCCGGCACGGTGGTGACCAGCGGCCGGTTGACCGGCGTGGTGACGGCCACCGGACGCCACACCGAAATCGGGCGCATCGGCGAGATGGTCGCGCGGGTCGAGAAGTTGACCACGCCGTTGCTGCGGGCCGTCAACCGTTTCGGCAAATTGCTGTCGGCCGTGATTCTGGGCGTGGCGCTGGTGGTCTTTTTTTTCGGTTTGGGGCTGCGTGGTTTTTCGGTGGTGGAGATGTTCCTCATCGTGGTCAGCCTGGCGGTCGCGGCAATCCCCGAGGGATTGCCGGCCATCATGACCATCACCCTGGCCCTGGGTGTTCAACGCATGGCGCAGCGCAACGCCATCATCCGGCGGTTGCCGGCGGTGGAAACCTTGGGGTCGGTGACGGTGATCTGCTCCGATAAGACCGGCACCCTGACCCGCAACGAAATGACCGTCACGGAGGTGGTGTTGCCCGACGGCAATGTGGCGGTCTCCGGTACCGGCTATGACCCCGAAGGCGATTTCGAGCAGGATGGGCAACCGGTCGACCCCGCGGCGCAGCGGAACTTGCACACTTTGATTCTCGCCGGCGTGCTGTGCAATGACGCCGAGGTACGACAGGATCCGGAGAAAGGGTACATCGTCGACGGCGATCCCACCGAGGGGGCCATGGTGGCTCTGGGGATGAAGGCGGGCTTGGATCGCGACCAACTGCAGCGCGAGCGGCGCCGTGTCGATGTCATCCCCTTCGAATCGGATCACCGTTTTATGGCCACCCTCCACGACAACCCCGAAGGTGGCCGCCTGATTTATCTAAAAGGGGCACCCGAAGCGGTGCTGCCCTTGTGTGAGCGACAAGGATTGGAAGGTGATGCGGGTTCCTTGGATACAGCCTTTTGGGAAGAGCGTACCGATGTCCTGGCCGAAAAAGGGTATCGCGTGCTGGCGGTGGCCTGCAAGGAAACGGACCACGACACCATCTCCTTCGAAGATGTGCAAGACGGCATGAGCCTGATGGGTTGCGTGGGGATGATCGACCCGCCGCGGCCCGAGGCGATCCAGGCCATCGAAGAGTGCCGCCAAGCCGGCATTCGGGTCAAGATGATCACCGGCGATCATGCCGTGACGGCGCGCTCCATCGGTGCCCGGATGGGCATCGGCGACGGGGAGAAGGCACTTACCGGGCGACAGCTCGAGGAGATGGACGACGAACAATTGCGCCAAGCGGTACTGGATCATGATGTCTTTGCCCGCTCCAGCCCGGAGCACAAGCTGCGCCTGGTGGAGGCCTTGCAATCCCATGGTGAAGTGGTGTCCATGACCGGTGACGGTGTCAACGACGCACCGGCCCTCAAGCGGGCCGACGTGGGTGTGGCCATGGGGATCAAGGGGTCCGAGGCCTCCAAGGAGGCCGCCGCCATGGTCTTGGCCGACGACAACTTCGCGACCATCAAACATGCGGTGGAAGAGGGCCGCACCATCTACGACAACCTGAAGAAGACCATTCTTTTCATTCTGCCGACCAATGGTGCCGAGGCACTGATCGTATTGGCCACGGTGTTGTTCGCTTTCAACCAGTTGCCCATCACGCCGGTGCAAATCCTGTGGGTCAACATGATCACGGCGGTCACCCTGGCGCTGGCCCTGGCGTTCGAGCCTTCGGAACCGGGTATCATGCGGCGGCCCCCGCGGGATCCCAACGAACCCATCGTGTCGGGCTATCTGCTCTGGCGCATCGGCTTCGTTTCGGTGTTGGTGGCCTGTTTTGCCATCGGTCTTTTCTTCTATGAGCTGGACAACGGCGTTTCGTTGCTGTCGGCCCGCACCATGGCCGTCAACGTGTTGGTGGCCGGTCAGCTCTTTTACCTGTTCAACAGTCGTTTCATCATGCAATCCTCCCTGTCCCTCAAGGGTTTGTTGAGCAACCGGGCGGCTTTAATGGCGGTCGGTCTGTTGACCCTTTTCCAACTGATGTTCACCTATCTACCGCCTTTTCAACTTTGGTTCGGCACCGAAGCCATCCGACCGGTGGATTGGCTATTGATATTGGGTGCGGGAGTGGCGGTTTTCTTTATCGTGGAGTTGGAAAAGGCGGTGGTGCGGCGTTGGCGGAAGGCCCGGTAATTTCAACCACCCCGGTATCGCACCACTCCGAACACGAGGTCCAGGTGCCGAATGCGCAAGCTCTTGTCACGTTTCCGAAAAGACAATAAACCGCGGGGGACCTCGCCGCTTGATCGGTGTGCCGCCTATGTGCGGCCGCGTCGCAAACGGTTTGTGGCCTTGCTGGTGATCGTGGCGCACATCTCCGGCGGCCTGGCGTCGGTCCACGCCGTCCTGGAGACTCGCACCCCCCAGGGCGCCGTGGCCTGGGCGGTTTCCCTCAACACCATCCCCTATGTCGCCGTGCCCCTTTACCTCACCTTCGGCCGTTCCAAGTTCAACGGTTACGTCAAGAAACGGCAAGACAAGATCGAAGAGACCGATCCATTGGTGCGCGATCTGGTCGATCAGCTGCGGGCGGCTCAGCTGGTGGTGCCCGAACCGCTGGCCATGCCCTTGATGGAGAGCCTGGCCAAATTGCCGGCCACCATGGGCAATGCGGTTGCTTTATTGCGCAACGGCGAGGCCATCTTTGCATCGATTTTTGAAGGGATCGACGCGGCGGAGCACTATCTGCTGGCCCAATTCTATATCGTGCGCGACGATGCCCTGGGTCGGGAGTTTCACAAGCGTCTCACGGCCGCCGCCGCGCGTGGGGTCAAGGTGCACTTTCTGTATGACGAAATCGGCTGTTACCAACTACCCCGTCGCTACCTGGAAGATTTGCGCCGCTCGGGGGTGGTGGTCCACGCCTTCAACAGCACCCAGGGGCGCGCCAATCGCTTCCAGATCAATTTTCGCAATCATCGCAAGATCGTGGTGGCCGATGGTCGGCATGCCTGGGTCGGCGGCGCCAACGTGGGCGATGAATACATGGGGCGCCACCCGCGTCTGACCCCGTGGCTGGACGCCATGGTCAAGGTGACGGGACCGGCGGTGCAGATGGTCCAGGTGCCCTTTTTGGAGGACTGGTTCTGGGCAAGCGGCCAGCTGTTGGATCTGGACTGGACGGTGCAAACCGCGCCCTCCGGCGATTCCAGTGCCGTGCTGAGCCTGCCCACCGGTCCGGCCGATCGCTACGACACCTGCGCCTTGTTCTTCATGAACGCCATTCAACGGGCCGAGCGTCGGCTCTGGATCGCCAGCCCCTACTTCGTGCCCGACCAACAGATCGTCAGCGCATTGCAACTGGCGGCCATGCGGGGCGTGGATGTGCGCATCCTGGTGCCCGAGGATTGCGATCACATGCTGGTGCGATTGGCGGGATGGTCCTTCGTGGCGCCATTGGAAATGGTGGGTGTGCAAATATTCCGCCATGGCAACGGCTTTCTACACCACAAGGCCATGCTGGTGGACGAGGATGTGAGTGCCGTCGGCACGGCCAACTTCGACAACCGCTCTTTCCGCCTCAATTTCGAATTGACACTGCTGGTGCGCGATGCCGCTTTCGCCAAAGAGGTGGAGGCGATGTTTCTGGACGATTTTGCCGATTCGCGCCTATCGTCAGCGCAGGAGCTGGCGGAACGCGCGTTTCCGGTGCGCTTGGCTGTGCGCATCGCCAGGCTTTTGGCACCACTCCTTTAAGATTCCCAATAAAACAAAGCGGAGCAGGGCTGCGGCCCCGCGACCATTGGCTATCGGGATCGGCGCCCGGAAAACGGTGCCGTGTCTCGTGCGCCCGACCTATCCTGCGACCGTACCGTGCCACCGGAACGGGGCGCCATCCGCTCGCCGGTTGTAATGGAGCGGTCCGCGGGCGGCTGCGTGGGCGCCATGCGTGATGGCGCCATGGAGGGTCGGCTGGGCCGCCCCTCGTTCTGCGGAGCGTTGCGGATGCCCGCAGGCGGCGTGACGCCGGCTTCACCGGGAGCGCGAAATCCCTCTCCGCTCGACCGGGGTGTTGCGGGAGCGCGGGGAGACGAAGTCGTTCGGCGTTGACGCATATCCGCCGGGTTGCGGGGCATTTCGGGAGACGAAGGCCGCAGACCGGGCGATGGGCCGTCGGCACCGAAACGGCTGCCGGGTCTCGGCGCCGTTCGGACGCCGGATTCCGCCGGGCTGCGCGGCGGTGTCGGCGACGACGGATTCGGTGCCGTGATACGGCTGCCGCTGCGGGTCCGGTCCGTCGTCACGCGCCGCTCAGGCATTGTGGCATCCGGCCGCCGCGGCGTGGCGCGTTCGATGGTACGGGGGGCGGTGGGCCGGTCCATCCTCCGTTGGTCTGGTGCACGACCGGTGACGGCCGGGCCGCTGCCCGGCAGTGGACGCGAGCGCACCACAGTCCGTTGCAATCGCTCCTCGGGCGGTCGAATGCCCCTCGTTGTGGTGGGAACGAAGTGGGACGGCCGCGTGGAGAGCGAGGGCGCCGCATGGGTGGGGCGCAGTCGGCGGGTATCCGCCTCTGAAAGCTGTGTCCGGACAATGGGTCTGCCGGAAAAGTGCCGTGGGTTGACCGTCACCACGGCGTTTCGCACTCGGCTGTTGCGATAGGTGGTGATGTGGCGCGCATTGATGATGGTGGTGTGCTGTATGGTCACATTATTGATCACCCGTGGACCGCCCCACCCACCCCACCAGGGTCGGTGAATAAAGCCGGGACGTCCCCACCACGGCACCAGTGGCTCGCCCCAGCCCAGGGCAACCCAACCGACCATGGGGCCCCCGACGGAAACACTGACACTCACCCCCGGTTGCCCGTAAAAGGCCACCATGGCAGGGGCGTAGATCGCACGGCGGACGCGGGGGCCCGGCGCCCAGCTCCAGGTATTGTGCACGTAAACCCAGCGACCGTAGTGGAAGGGCGCCCATCCCCAAGGGGCGCTGTCGACCCAGGTCCAGCCGTAATAAGGATCGCGTACCCATGTGCCGCTGCTGTAAGGGGCCCAATCGGCGGGCACCGCGCGCGGCACCCAAACGGTACCGTAGACGGGTACGGAGCGCCACGTGCCATGGCGGTCCAGTTCGGCGGCACCGTAGGTGCCCGGCGGGAGGTGTTGCGTGCTCTCGGCTTGAAGGTGATCGTCGGTTCGATTGTGGTTCCACTCGTCCCAGGCATCGAGCGGCGGTGCCGCGCGTGCGGTGACGGCTGTGGACGACGGGCCGGCAAAGGTGGCCGCCTCGTCGGCGGTGACGGGGACGGTATCCCCGTTGGCCAAAACGGCATGGGCCCTGCCGCCGTTGCGGACCACTATCGTGGTTTGATCCGCACCGACAGTCAAGCGGTAGTAACCCGGTTGATCGATGGTCAGCGCGGCCCGGGGTGTGTCCAGCGCCACTTGCTCACCGGGTTCAAGACGGCGCAGATCCAGGGCCGCTTCTCCCGAGGTCACCTTGAAGTGCTGCAACGCCGGTGTTTGTTGCTCGAGACCGATCTGGGTGTCGCCGGCGGCACGTAAATACGCTTCGGTACCGATTTGCAGCTCCATTTGTCCTTCATTGCCAACGTAAAGCTGGTCACCGGGTGCCAAGGGCGTGTTGATTTGGGCTGCCACCCAATCTTCGGCGCCCGGGCGCCAATAGGAGACGGCCCCTTCGAGCAAGCTCAGCCGCGGCGGGGTGTAATACAATGCATCGTTGTCGGCCGTGGACAATGTGGTTTGCGCCGCGGCGCCAAGCACCAGAGCGCCCCATAGGCATAATGTTCCCGAAATGATTTTGAAGGGTCGCATGTTCGGCCTCCCCTGTGTGGTGTGCCGCTCGTTGCAATTTTGACCAACACGATTATAACAAATTATGGATGCCGGGTCGAAAGTCCACCCCGGCCTGCCGTTTTCATACTATCCGACGTATCAGTGGAAATAAATGTTTACACATTGAACCTGTCGTGAATCCGGTGTTATAGGAAAAAGGGACGACAAAATCCTATGGAGGAATCGGCAACCATGTTCACCAAGGAAGATATCTGCGATATCGCCATTCAGATCGAGCGCAACGGCGAAGCCGCTTATCGACGCGCCAGCCGCGAGGCGACCGATCCCGAAGTAGCGCGTCTGTTGGCCGCCATGGCCGACCAGGAGCGGGATCATGCCCATTGGTTCGAACACCTGGACCCCGCCTGTAGGGCCGACGTTCCCAAGTCCCGCTTGGCCGCAATGGGGCGCGAACTGCTGCAAAACATCATGGCGCAACAAACCTTCTCCCTGGATCCGCAAAGATTGGCCGACGCGTCCGATCTGGCCGAAGTGCTGGCTCAGTCCATCGAATTCGAAAACGACACCGTTCTTTTTTATGAAATGCTGCACGACTTTTTGGACGACCAACAGGTCATGACCCAACTGGAAGGCATTATCCAGGAAGAGCGCAACCATATCGTTCAGTTGAAAGAGATGGCGGCCAAGGTCGGCGCTGTCCAACATTCGGCCGATTGACGCGGCCCATGAAAGGAGTGCGCCATGTTTCAGCTGGTTCTGCTGCGCCACGGCGAAAGCGAATGGAACCGGGAGAACCGATTCACCGGTTGGACCGATGTCGGGCTGACCGAACGGGGTACGGGCGAAGCGGCCGAAGCGGGGCGTGAAATGCGGCGGGCCGGCATGGTCTTCGACGTGGCCTATACATCCGTGCTCAAAAGGGCCATCAAAACCCTCTGGATCGTGATGGAAGAGATGGACCGCATGTGGGTGCCCGTATTTCGCAGTTGGCGTTTGAACGAACGCCACTACGGCGCCCTGCAGGGCCTGAACAAGGCCGAGACCGTGGCCAGGCACGGCATGGAGCAGGTGCAGCTCTGGCGCCGCAGTTACGATGTGACGCCCCCGGCGCTGACGGCCGATGATCCGCGTTTCCCCGGAAACGATCCCCGTTATGCCGATTTATCCGCGGATCGGTTGCCGTTGACCGAATGCCTCAAGGACACGGTGGAGCGGTTCATGCCCTATTGGCGGGAAACCATCGCACCGGACGTGCTGGCCGGCCGTCGGGTTTTGATCACCGCCCACGGCAACAGCTTGCGGGCCTTGGTGATGTATCTGGACGGGATGTCGCCCGAGGAGATCCTGGCCATGAACATCCCCACCGGCATTCCCCAGGTGTATGAACTGGCGGCGGATTTAAAACCCATACGGCGTTATTATTTGGGAGACCCGGATAAAGTGGCCCAGGCCACCAGCGCCGTGGCGGGACAGCTGGAAAAAAAAGGGGGGTAACTCTCACCCCCCATATTTTTACAATTGCAGGCAGTGTCGTTCGCCGGAGTCATTCCGGCCAGGAAGGGACGCTATTTGACCGCCGAACCGAAACCGGCCTTGAAATATTCCCGGTTGAGGCGGGCGATGTTGGTGATATTGATCTCCTTGGGGCATTCGGCCTCGCATTCGGTCTCATTGCTGCAATTGCCGAACCCCATGCGATCCATGGCACGCACCATGGCGATGGCGCGCCGGGCCGCCTCGGGTCGCCCTTGGGGCAGCAGTGCCATCTGGGACAGCTTGGCGCTGACAAAGAGCATGGCCGACGCGTTGGGGCAGGCCGCCACGCAGGCGCCGCAGCCGATGCACTGGGCGGCGTCCATGGCCAACTCCGCCCGGTCCTGGGGCACGGGGATGGCGTTGGCGTCGGCAGCGCCGCCGGCATTGACCGAAATGTAGCCGCCGGCCTGGATGATCTGATCGAAGGCGCTGCGATCCACCGCCAGGTCCTTGATCACTTTGAAGGCCATGGCCCGGAAGGGTTCGATGGCGATGACATCGCCGTTTTCGAAATGGCGCATGTGCAGTTGGCACAAAGTGGTGCCCTTCAGCGCCCCGTGGGGTCGGCCGTTGACCACCGCGCCGCACATACCGCAGATGCCTTCGCGGCAATCGTGATCGAAGGCGATGGGCGCCTTGCCTTCCAGCGTCAGCTGTTCGTTGACCACATCGAGCATTTCCAGAAAAGACATGTCCGGTGAAATATCACGGACCTGAAGGGTGTCGAAACGGCCCTTGTCCGCAGGACCCTTCTGGCGCCAGACTTTCAATGTGAGGTTCAGGTGCTGCGTGCTCACTTGTAGCTCCTTTGGGTAAGTTGCACATTTTCAAAGGTCAGCGATTCCTTGTGGAACGCCGGTGCCGCATCCGTGCCGCGATATTCCCATGCGGCGACATGACAGAATTCATCGTCATTGCGCAGAGCTTCGTTGTCCGGCGTCTGATAGGCCTCGTTGAAGTGGCCGCCGCAAGATTCCTGGCGCGCCAGGGCGTCGATGATCATCAGCTCGGCGAATTCCAGGAAATCGGCCACCCGGCCCGCCTTTTCCAGGCTCTGGTTGAAGTCCCCGGCGCTGCCGGGTACGGTGACCTCTTGCCAGAACCGCGACCGCAATTCCTGAATCCGGCCCCGGGCGGTTTCCAGGCCCTCATTGTTGCGGGACATGCCGCAATACTCCCACATGATCAACCCCAGTTGGCGGTGGAAATCGTCCACGGTTCGCTTGCCGCCGATGGCCAACATCTTGTCCACCGTGGCCCGCACGTCCCGTTCGGCTTCCTCGAAGGCCGGATGGGCGGTGTTGATGTCCGTTTTGGCGGTGCCGGTGAGATAGCCGCCGATGGTGTAAGGCAGCACGAAATAGCCGTCGGCCAGCCCTTGCATCAGGGCGCTGGCCCCCAGGCGATTGGCGCCGTGGTCCGAGAAGTTGGCTTCGCCGATGACGAACAGGCCGGGGATGTTGCTCATCAGGTTGTAATCCACCCAAAGGCCGCCCATGGTGTAGTGCACCGCCGGGTAGATCATCATGGGGGTTTTGTAGGGGTCGTCGCCGGTGATCTTTTCGTACATCTGGAAGAGGTTGCCGTATTTGCGCGCGATTACATCCCGGCCGTCGCGGGCGATGGCGTCGGCGAAATCGAGATAGACCGCCAACCCGGTTTCGCCCACCCCCTTGCCCTTGTCGCACTGCGCCTTGGCATTGCGCGAGGCCACGTCCCGCGGCACCAGGTTGCCGAAACTGGGGTATTTGCGTTCCAGGTAGTAGTCCCGCTCACTTTCCGGTATTTGGTCGGGTTTGCGTTTGTCTCCGGGCGTTTTGGGCACCCACACCCGGCCGTCGTTGCGCAGGCTTTCGCTCATCAAGGTGAGTTTGGATTGATAGGTGCCGTGTACCGGGATGCAAGTGGGATGGATCTGGGTAAAACAGGGGTTGGCGAACAGGGCCCCCTTGCGGTAGGCGCGGTAGGCGGCCGTCACATTGGATCCCATGGCGTTGGTGGAGAGGAAAAAGACATTGCCGTAGCCGCCGGTGGCCAACACCACGGCATCGGCGGCATGCCGTTCCAATGCGCCGCTGATCAGGTTGCGGACCACGATGCCCTTGGCATGGCCGTTGACCAGCACAAGGTCGAGCATCTCCCGCCGGGGCAACATTTGCACCTTGCCGGCCGCCACTTGCCGCATCAGGCTGCCGTAGGCCCCCAGCAGCAACTGCTGCCCCGTTTGGCCGCGGGCATAGAAGGTGCGCGACACCTGCGCGCCGCCGAAGGAGCGGTTGGCCAACAGGCCGCCGTACTCGCGGGCGAAGGGGATGCCCTGGGCCACGCAGTGGTCGATGATCAGGTTGCTGACCTGGGCCAGGCGGTAAACGTTGGCTTCCCGCGCCCGGAAATCGCCACCCTTGACGGTGTCGTAGAACAGGCGGCGGATGCTGTCGCCGTCGTTGGGATAGTTTTTAGCGGCATTGATGCCGCCCTGGGCGGCGATGCTGTGGGCCCGTCGGGGACTGTCCTGGAAGCAGAAGGCCTTGACGTTGTATCCCAGTTCGGCCAGGGTGGCCGCGGCCGATCCGCCTGCCAGGCCGGTGCCCACCACGATGATGTCGAATTTGCGTTTATTGGCGGGATTGACCAGTTTGAGCTCAAACCGGTGCCGATCCCATTTTTCGTTCAATGGCCCTGCGGGCACTTTGCCGTCGAGCAACATCCTGTTTCCTTTCCGTGCGTTATGCGCTGATCAGAAGATATATGGGCAGAAATCCGAATCCGCAGGCAACCACCAGTGCGAAGAGAATGCTCAAGATTCGGATCGCCGGCATGTATTTGAGGTGGTTGGCGCCGATGGTCTGAAAGGCGCTCCACAAGCCGTGACTGACATGAATGGCGGCAACGATCATGGCCGCGACGTAAAGAAGTACATAGAGCGGATCGGCGAATGCCTGTGTCACGATATCGTAAATGGTGGTGCCGGTTTTGTCCACGAAACTGAAATTGATCAAATGGAACACCACGAACAGCAACAACAGCAAACCGGTGTAGGGCATGGTGGCCGAACCGATGGTGCGCCCGCCGCCGCTTTTGTTGACCTGGTAGCGGACGGGCCGGGCCTTCAGGTTTTGCAAAAAGAGGGTGAGGCCGGTGACGACGTGGATCAAGGCGAAGAGCAGCAGCCCGAGTTCGGCCACCAACAGCAATGCCCCCAGGCTGTGCAGTTGCTCGGCGTAGGCGTTGAACGCCGCTCTGCCGCCGTAGAGGGTCAGATTACCTGCCAAATGCGTGAATAGAAAAACGCAGAAAGAAAGTCCGGTGAGCGCCATCAGCCATTTTTTGCCGATGGACGAGGTGAGGGTGTCTGCCAACCAATTCATGGGAATCGCCTCCGCCATGTAACAAGTAATGGGATTTCAGCAGGCCGACGAGTCGTCCGAGCGTGTCGTCGTGGCGCAACGGGCGGGAAGGTGACGGCGTCTGCCCTTGGGCCTCGCGGTTGCGTCGGAAGATGGTCGGCCCAAGAAAATTCACCTATGGAAGAACAGTGTTACTGTCAACAAAAAAGTCTGAACCACCATTCATTTCGTGGGGTGGCCATCAGTGCATCGGCCAGATCCTTGGCGGTCCGGGTTTGCAGGCGGTCGCGAACATGGGGCAGCCATTCATCGGGGGTCGCATATCCCAGGTCCTTCAGTGCCTTGAGGTCCACCACGAGCGAAAGCTGGTCCGCATCCCGCGCCAGTTTGGCTTCAAGCGTGGTCCCCGCTTCGAACTCTTCGATCAAAGCGGCAATGTCCGGGCCCCAATCGACCCGTTGCAAGGCATCCGTGACGGCTTGTGCGGTATCGGGGCGCACATACCGTTTCTGCACATAGTTGAGATCCCCGATGCGCGCCTCGGGCAGGTCGTGAACTATGCACATGGTGACCAGTCGCTGGGTGTCGGCGGTCGGTTCGAGTCGCGAAAGGACGAAGGCGATGAAAGTGGCGGCATACACGTGCTCGGCCACCGATTCGCGTCCCGTACCGAGAAATGCGTACCCGCTGCGGGGTACATGTTTGAGAAACAGGGCCTCAAAGATCAAATCGGCAACAGGTTGCATGGCAGCTCCTCGGAATTTATTGGCGACGATGCTGAAAATCAGCGTATCGCGACTAATAGCGTAAGATAGGGGGGAGTGTTAAGCGTTTTCAGTTTCAATTTTTCCGTGAAAAGTTTTAAGTTGAATGAATTCTGTCGATTATAGATGGTTGGGGGTTGTTCGAGCAGATGGGTTCTTTCACGCAACCAACCCGTAGGGGCACGGCACGCCGTGCCCAATAAGACCCGATCCTCAATTATCGGTCCCCACTGCATTGTCTTGACACTTTCGGCCGGGTTGGATAGGTTGATGCCGTTGAGTGAAACTGACGGACCGTTTTGCGTGCGCAAGAAGGATTGCCCATACCATGGATCAACGCCGGCCCTTGACCGGCAAAAGGCTTCAATTCCGCATAAACCCGCCACCCGCCCAACCGGCCGATTCTTCCGGACAAGTCAACAGGCGTCAAATTGCGAGCAGTGGCGTGCATGGCGTATAAAGATGATCAATTGTAGGAGATACAGCTCATGACCCAATCGGACATCGATATTATCCAAATGATCGGCAGCGCCGGTTTGATGGTGCAGTTGGTACTGTTCCTGCTGCTCTTCTTTTCGGTTGCCTCGTGGACCATTATTTTCATCAAATGGCGTACCTTGAACAGGGCGCTGCGCGAATCGGCAGTGTTCACCGACTATTTTTGGAAAAGCCGGGATCTGGCCGGCGTCTACGCCAAGGCCAAGCAGCTGGCCGGCTGCCCCGTGGCACGTATTTTTCGGGTTGGATACGTGGAGCTCAAGAAGTTGAGTCAAAGCGGCGGCGGGCCCTCCGCCGGCGAGGCCCACAAAAGCAGGGACACTGAGGGGCAGCGGGTTTCCCGGGCGGCCGATGGCGTGGACCGGGCGATGCGGCGGGCGATCAGTTCCGAAACCATCCGTTTGTCCCAGATGGTGCCGTTCCTGGCCACCACCGGCAACACTACTCCCTTCATCGGCCTTTTCGGAACGGTCTGGGGCATCATGAACTCCTTTCATATGATCGGATTGCGCGGTTCGGCCAGCTTGGCGGCAGTGGCGCCGGGCATTTCCGAAGCCTTGGTGGCAACGGCGGCCGGTTTGGCAGCGGCCATCCCGGCGGTCATTGCGTTCAATCACTTTATGAATAAAATTAGAATTATAGAGTCTGAACTGGTCAGTTTCTCGTCCGATTTCGTCGGCATCATCGAGCGTGATCTGCTGACGGAAGCGCCTTGACGGCGGCACGGCGGTTTCGCTGACAGCGCTGCCCGGCCACGGTGAAAGTCGCCGGGTTGCCGCTGGATTGCCGAGAACAGAAAAAGGAGAGCCGAACCAATGGCGATGCACACCAACACGGATCGCTTGATGTCCGATATCAATATCGTTCCCTTCGTGGATGTGATGATGGTGCTGCTGGTCATTTTCATGGTGACCGCGCCCATGATGACCCAGGGCGTGGACGTCAATTTGCCCGAGGCGACCGCCATGCCCATGGAATCGCCCAAGGAGCATCTGGTGGTGACCATCAACGCGGAGCAGATCATCCACATCAACGATTTTGCCGTCGAACCCGATTACCTGCGGGACAAGCTGGCCAATATACTGGAGAATCGACCGGACCGCGAGGTGATTTTCAGGGCGGACAAAACGGTTCCCTACGGATTCGTTGCCAAAGTGATGGCCGAAATCAAATCCGCCGGCGTGGAAAAGCTGGGCATGGTGACCGTGCCCGTCGAAGACGATCCGCGCCGCGCCGCCGGGCGTTAGGTTCACTTTCATGTTTCGCCAGGCACTGCCATATGCCGCCGGCCGCGAGCGGCGACAAGCGACAATTGCCCTGCTGATCAGCCTGTTGGGGCATGCGTTGGTGTTCGGGTTGTTTGTTTACACACCGCGTTCCGATTCCAGTCGGTTCGATATGTCGTCGGTCATGCAGGTTCAAATGGTGGACCTGGGGGGTGGCGGTGCGTCCACGGAAGTCACCTCCGCCGCCTCATCCGAACAGGGGGCCGAGGCGGCACCGGCGCCGACCCAAGAGGCGCCGCCCTCCGAAACGGCCGCACCTTCTGCGGAAGTCGCTGCATCCACCCCCGGCGAAGAGGTCACGCCCGAAGTGTCCCTTGCGCCGCGCACGCCCCAGGCCAAAACCGCACTGAAATACCAGACCATGCGGCCTCGGGAGACACCCCGTGAGACGCCGCCGCCCCAGCCCCGACAAACAACTGCCAGGGCGGCGCAACCGCAACCGCAACCGCAACCTCAGACCAATCCCCTCGAGGAAACCATTCGGCGCCTGCGGGAGCAGGTGGAAAAAGAGGGTCGGCCATCCTCCGGCGCCGGCGGCGGGGCCGGTGGCGGCGAAGGAACGGCCGCCGACGGGCGCGGTGGCTTCGGTATCGGCAGCCGCCAGGAGATCGAAGCCATCGACCTCTATCGACTCGAAGTGGCTTTTGCCATCCAGAAGAACTGGGCCTTCGCCGACCAGATGGGGGGCGGCCGGGGGGATCGCGTGGCCAGCATCGTGTTCAAGGTCATGCCCGACGGACGCATCGAGGACATCTTTTTCACGGACCGTTCGGGGAATCCCTACCTGGACGAATCGGCCTACCGCGCCATTGTCAAATCCAGTCCGGTGCGGCCCCATCCCGACGAACTGCGGCGGCCCTATATCGAAATGGGGTTGCGTTTCACGCCCAAAGGGATTCAATAACAAACGCCGGTTTTCCGGATTTGCCATGACACTGCATTACGACACCATATTGGAGCGCTGACAGTTTATGAACAATAGATACTTGCCGCTACTCGCGCTGATCGGTCTGTTGCTCTGGCCGGGAATCGTGAGGGCGGACATCCAATACATTGACCTGACCAACCCGTTTCTGCGCAAAATCCCCATTGCCGTGCCGGTATTCAAGGCGTTGACCCCCAACGGGAACGAACAGGAACTGGCCGCGCCCATTTCCGACCAGGTCGTCGAAATGTTGAATTTCACCGGCTATTTCAAAAGCCTTGACCGTATCGGGTTTTTGTACGATCCGCGCAGCGGCGGCATCACTCGAACGGAACTCAACTTCGGCAATTGGACCACCGTGGGCGCGGAGCTGCTGGTGACCGGAGGGGTGTCGGTGCTGGGCGAGACCTTGGAGTTGGAGTTGCGGCTGTTCGACACCTTCAAGGCGGAAATGATGGTGGGCAAGCGCTACCGGGGCGTCATCGGCGATCAACGAAAGATGGTCCGGCGCTTCTGTTCCGAAGTGATCCAGGTGTTGACCGGTCATCCGGGGGTGTTCGACAGCCGAATCGCATTCGTTTCCACCGTCGCCGGCAACAAGGAGATTTTCGCCTGCGATTTCGATGGCACCAATGTGCGTCAAATCACCCGCAACAGTTCCATCTCCAACTTTCCACACTGGTCATCGGACGGTCGTTACCTGGCCTACACCTCATTCAAGGAAGGCCCTTCCCGGATCGTCATTCGCAATTTGCAAAACGACGCTGAGACCACCCTCAACTACAAAGGGGTGCAGATCAAGCCGTCTTGGGTGCCCCATCGTTTTGAAATGGCCGCAACCCTTTCCTTTACGGGCGATCAGGAAATTTACCTATTGACCGGTGACGGGAAAATGATTAAAAGAGTGACCAACCATGCGGGAATTAACGTGGAACCGACCTGGTCACCCGATGGCAAGATGATGGCTTTTGTATCCAACCGGGCCGGAACGCCCCAAATTTTCGTTCTGGAAATCGAGAGCCAACGGATGCATCGGCTGACATACCAGGGACGTTACAACACGCAACCAAGCTGGTCCCCCAAAGGCGATCGTATCGCTTACTCGTCCATGGATGACGGACGATTCAACATTAATGTCATCGACATCGATGGTAACGATCCAATACGACTAACCCACAACCAGGGCGACAACGAAGCACCCTCATGGTCTCCGGACGGCAGCCTGATCGTTTTCAGTTCGACCCGCACAGGCCGGTCGCAACTTCACGTCATGACCGCTTTCGGCACGGATCAGAGGCGCTTACTTGTAATGGATGGTGAACAAAGTCATCCCAACTGGTCACCCAACATTCCCCAATAATCGTATTTCGGCAGCATCCTAACAAAGGAGGAGAAAATGAAGAGCAAGAATTGGTTGGCTTTGGCGCTGGCAATGGTTTTGGCCGTTACTTTTCTGACGGTCTCCTGTGCAAAAAAGGCGGTTGAAGCGGAACCAGCGCCGGCACCGGCACCGACGGTGACGACCCCCACGGACGCCGAGCGCCAAGCGGCCGAGGCGGCCGAGCGGGCCCGTCTGGAAGAAGAGCGGTTGCGTGCCGAGGCGGCGGCGGCGCAAGCGGCCAAAGCGGCTTTCGTCAACGAGAACGTCCATTTTGATTTCGACAGCTCGGCGTTGACCCCCCGGGCACAGCAGGTCCTGCGCGCCAAGGCGGAATATTTGCGGGCCAATTCCGCATTGCGGGTGGTTATCGAAGGTCATTGCGACGAACGCGGCACCGCGGCTTACAACATGGCGCTGGGTGAACGGCGTGCCGATTCGGCCAAGGCCTTTCTGGTCAACCTAGGCATTGCCGAAAACCGGATAGGCACCATCAGCTACGGCGAGGAGCGGCCCATTGACCCGCGCAGCAACGAGGAAGCCTGGGCCAAAAATCGACGGGCCCAATTTGTGATCCGCTAGGCCACGACCCCTACGGATCGTCCAGCCATCGGTCATCCGCAGGCGACCCTTGCACCCCCTGCGGGGTCGGGTCGCCTGCTTTTTTCCGCTGGTCCGACGGGTGCCGCAACTGCGAGGACTGAACATCGCAAGCCCATACGAGGTCGAACAAGGTGATGGATAACATGTTTCGCAAGATTGTCGGGATACTTATTGTATTGGCTTTGACCGGGTGCGCCAGCCAAAGGGATGTATTGATTCTGGACGAACGTTTGCGAAGCCTGGAATACAGGGAGCGCGAACTGCAGAAAACCCAGGAATCGCTGCAACAACGCTTGGCGGACGAAATTCGGGAGACCGTTACGACACGGGAGGCCTTGGAGACCGATTTGCGCACCCGGGTGGCCGGTGCAGGGGCCGAAATGGATCGCATCCGGCAGGATTTGCGTTTGTTGAACGGGCGGGTGGATGAAATGGCTCATCAGCTGCAACGCCGTGAAGCCGCAACCGGCACCGATGATACCCCGCGCGCGGGACGTACCGATGCATCGGCATCATTGGCTCGGATCGATATGCTGGAACAACGCATTGCGGCCATCGAATCCTATCTCGGTTTGCGTGCCGCCGCCCGAACCACCGAAACACCTGCTGCCGGAGAGGCTCCAGCCCAACGGTTTGCCGACGCGGAGAATGACACCGCCCTTTACGCACTGGCCATGCAAGCCTTCGACAATGGCCGCCTTGAAGACGCCCGCGAAGGGTTTGCGCAACTGTTGAAGCGATTTCCAAACTCCGCTTTGGCCAACAACGCGCAGTTCTGGATCGGTGAGACCCACTATCGGGAAAGATGGTACGAGAAGGCCATCCTGGAATACCAGACCGTAATTGAAAAATACCCCACGGGCAACAAGGTGGCGGCCGCCATGCTCAAGCAGGGCATGGCCTTTCAGCAGTTGGGTGATGAAGCCAACGCCCGTCTTGTTTGGCAAGCGCTGCAAGAACGCTTCCCGCAAAGCAGCGAAGCAAAAGTGGCCATGACCCGGCTCAAAGAGTTGTAAGGCCATGGCGATAATACACGGTGGTCGCGGCGGTCGACCACAGGCTGCGCATTGCCGACAGCGGCGTGCGGCGGCCGATCCGCTATGAGCATCAAAATTCTCGGAATCGACCCCGGATTGGCCGACACCGGAATCGGTATCGTCACCGGCCAAGGCCACAAAGTGCACGGCTTTGCCTTCGGGGTGGTCCACACCAATTCCAAGGATTCCCTGGCACTGCGTCTCGAACAGATCTTCGACCGGCTATGCGAGCTCCTGGTCTCGGAGAAACCGGACGTGGTGGTGCTGGAGGATGTCTTCTCCCTCGAAAAATATCCCCGCTCCGGCATTTCCCTCGGGCAGGTGTGCGGCGTGATCCTGCTGGCCAGCCGCAAGGTGGCGGCCACGGTGCATACCGTCGCCGTGCGGGAGGCCAAGCAGGTGCTGACAGGCAACGGCAATGCCGGCAAGGAACAGCTGGAGAAGGCTGTGCGCAACCTGTTGGGTTGTTCGGACCCGATCCGTCCTTACCACGCCTCGGATGCCTTGGGCCTTGCCCTTATCGGCCTCTTTCGTTATGGTGGCACCCGAAATCTGCATTGCTGAACGGCGTGGAAAGGGTCCCCATGATTGCATATCTTGAAGGCCGCCTGCTCAAGAAGGAGGAGGATCGCATTCTCCTGCTGGCCAACCAGGTGGGATACGAAGTGACGATTCCCGCTTTTGTCCATGAAACCTTGCAAGGCAAGCAGGTGGGCGACGAGGTGGCGCTGTACATCTATCACCACCAAACGGAACGACAACCCAAACCGGTGTTGATTGGATTCAACCTGGAGGCGGAGAAGGAGTTCTTCCAGCACTTCATCTCCGTGGATGCCATCGGCCCGCTCAAGGCCGCCAAGGCGCTGACCATCTCCATTCGCGACATCGCCGACGCCATCGAATCCAACGATCTGGAGCGCCTCAAACGATTGAGAGGCATCGGGCCCAGAACCGCCCAGAAGATCATCGCCACGCTGCAGGGCAAGGTGGGCAAGTTCACCTTGATTCGCAAGGGAGACACCCCGGAGCGCGCCCAGATGGAAGATTTCACGGCGCCGGTGCTGGACGTGCTGATCAACCAGTTGGGGCACAAGCCCAACGATGCCAAACGAATGATCGAAACGGCGCTCAAGCGCGATCCATCCATATCGACGCCGGAAGCGCTTTTCGACGAGGTGTATCGCGGCGAGAAGGACCAGTAGCGCCATGGATGAGAATGGATTGACCAGGGGTGTGACCGGACAGGGGTTGTTGGACGCGGCTTGCCGGCCCGACGACGGCGATCCGGACATTCAATCGCTGCGGCCGGAATGTCTTACGGACTATGTCGGCCAGCGGGAAGTGGTCGATACGCTGAAGATCGCCATCGAGGCGGCCCTGTTCCGCAAGGAGCCTTTGGAGCACGTGCTGTTTCACGGGCCGCCGGGATTGGGCAAGACCACCCTGGCCCACATCATTGCCCGGGAGATGGGTGGCCGGCTGACCGTGACGTCGGGCCCCGCCATGGAAAAGGGGGGCGACCTGATCGGCATCCTCACGCACTTGGAAGAGGGGGACATTCTCTTCATCGACGAGATTCACCGCACACCCAAAGCGGTGGAGGAGTTTCTCTACCCGGCAATGGAAGACTTCGCCGTCGATTTCGTTTTTGACAAAGGCATTCATGCCAGAAGCCACCGCTACCGCCTCAATCGTTTCACCCTGGTCGGCGCCACCACCCGGGTCGGACTGCTGTCCGCCCCCCTGCGGGATCGTTTCGGACTGTTGCGCAGTCTCGATTTTTACGACACCGCCGATCTGGTGCGGATTATCGAGCGGTCGGCCGCCATCCTGGATGTGACCATCGATGAGGCGGGCGCCAAATCCCTGGCCCTGCGCTCGCGCGGCACGCCCAGAATCGTCAACCGCCTGCTCAAACGGGTCCGGGACTATGCCCAGGTGCGCGGTGACGGACATATTTCCGGGGATACGGTGGAATCGGCCCTGACCTTGGAAGGGGTGGACGGCAAGGGGCTGACCGGCCTCGATCGGCGCTATCTGAAAACCATCATCGACTACTACCACGGCGGGCCGGTCGGCATCGAAGCCATTGCGGCGACCCTGCAAGAAGAGACGGACACCCTGGTGGATGTGGTCGAACCCTTTCTGCTCAAGATCGGCCTGGTGATGCGCACCTCCTCCGGCCGCAAGGCCTCCGAGGAGGCCTACCGGCACTTGGGATACGCCATTCAACACAAGCTTTTCAGGTGAAGCGGTATGTTTGGAAAAGGAAAAACCAGCGACGGGAGCGGCACGGCAACCAAACGGAAACGCTATTGGAGCGTGATGCTGGTGGGCGAACACGGTCGGGTGATTCCCTTCAAGCACTTCAAAGGCCTGGTGATCGCCGTGGCCGTGGCGCTGTTGTTGAGCCAACTGGCCGCGGTGGTGCTGGGTATCGCCTATTTTCAGAAACATCGCGCAGCCCAAGAATTTGAGGGGGAACTGACTGACCTTCGTCGACAGATAGGGACGCTGCGCAACGAAAAAGACATCCTGCTGGCAAAACTGGTGATCGAACAGGGACCCGAGGCGGCGGCAGATGTGCACGCGGATGTCGCAGAGGAAACATCCGCCGCCGAGGGTGAAGAGGAAGCGGAGACAACCGCCGCTGAAGGTGAAGATCAAGCGGAGACAAACGTCGCGGCCAAGGCCGAAGCAGCGCCGGAACCGTCACCATCACCGGCGCCGGAGCCGTCACCATCACCGCAACCGACGCCCCGTGTGCGCTGGCAAGCGGATGTGCGCCGGTTCGAAGTCAATTACACACCTGGCGCGCAGGTACTGGAAGCCGTTTTCCGGATTTACAATGTATCGCAGCCGCGGCAGATGTTGTCGGGGGACATCGTGTTGGTTTACCGTAAAAAAGACGATCCCACGGTGCCGCCTCTGGCCGTGCCCAACGTAACCTTGCGTGGCGGCAGGCCCAACCCCGGCGGCGGTCAGGAATTCAGGATCAACAACTACCGCACCATGCGGTTCAGAGCCCCCGGTCAAAGCGCGCCCATTACTTATGACACGGTGACGGTGTATGTCTTCGAGGAAGAGGGAACCCTCTTGCTGAACCGGGATTATGATGTCGACATTCCCTACGATCCGCCTGCGCCGCCGCCACCGGAACCAGCACCCGATCCCGAACCGTCGGCGGAGGCGGTGCCACCGGCATCGCCCGGTCCCGCGGGCAACGATGACGATCAGGCGCCTGCCGGTGAGATGCCGACGCCGAGCGGTGCGGAATTGGACAATGCGGCCGTCGAGGGAACCCAACAGCCCGAAACGCAGCAAGTGGAAGCGACCATGGAAGGAGACGGCAGTGAAAACGGAGCAGAAGCAGTTTTCGATCATTGATGAAGGGTTTACGGTCGAAGGCACGGTGATCGGCAAGGGCCGTCTGGTGATCAAGGGGACCGTGAAAGGTGCGCTGGAGGGGGATCATGTCGTGATTGCCGAAGAGGGAGCGGTGTATGCCGAAGCCCGCGCTGCCGTGATGACCATCGGGGGGGTGTTCGATGGCCGGCTGGAAGTCAACAAGGAGTTGGTGATCCTGGCCACCGGCAAGTGCTCCGGTGAGGTCATTTGCAATGATTTGGTGGTGGAGGCCGGCGGATTGCTCAACGCAACTGTGGCCTGCCGCAAAAACACCCCGTGACAACGTGTGCCGCGTTCCATCCTTCATGATTCAAATCGGACCACCAGTGGATAGTGGTCCGATGGAAAGATTCCCCCGAAACGTTCGGTGATGACACAGGCCCGACGCACCGTCAGGGCGCCGCGGTAGAGCACCCAGTCGATGGGATCCCCCTCCTCGCCGCCGTCGAACCCATGGTGGGTCCCCGTATAGGGCGGAGGAAACGCATTGCGCAAACAGCGTTGCCGGTCGGGCGGGCTGGTAAACACCTCATAGCAGGCACTGCCGGGAATCGTATTGAAATCCCCCATCAGCACGGAGGGTCCCTTGCGATCATGGCGCCCCATTTTTTTGCGGATCAAGTGGGCGCTGCGGACTTGCACCGACTCGGCGAAATCCAGGTGGGTGTTGACCACCACCAGGCAGCGGCATCGATTCCGGAACACACCCAAGGTGCACTGGCGCGGCCAGCGGCTGCCCCGGAAACGGCTCGGTTTGTGGGGCGTCGAACTCAAGAAGAAGTGTTCATGGTGCACGCATTGCCAGCGTTTGTGATGGAAGATCACATTGTTTTGCCAACGCTGCGGGGCGGGCATGCGCCGACCGATGTATCCGTGATCCGGCAGCAGGTCGGCCAGAAAGTCGATCTGGAAGTCATTGGCCTCCTGGAAGGCGAAAAAATCGCTGGGAAAAGCTGCCAACAGAGGCGCGTAGGCATGACGTCGATGGACCCAGTTGTTGGGTCCGTCTTCGGCCAAGCCGAAGCGAAGATTGAGGCTCATCACCGACAATATGCCGTTGTGCGCGCTATTGTACATCGGGAGTTCCATGACGTGTCGTTACCTGCAGCAGCGGCAGATAGGAGGTCAGATCCACCGGGTGGTGCTTGAACAGATCGAAGGTGACGTCGGAGAAGGGCAGGTTCATCCCTGAACGCAGGATTTCGAAAATGGCCAGATAGTTCTTGATGATGCGTTCCGACCATGGCAAATCGAGGGCCCGGGCAGCCGAACGGATGTCCGCGCCGGGGGCTTCGATTTCCAGAAAGTGGCCGAAGGGCAGGTTGTCCAGGCAGAAGTGAAGTTGCTGCCATTCAAAAGTTTGGCGCCATTTTTCGTAGGTGCGGGCCGTATGGTAACCCAACCGGTGCAGGATCGTGCGCATGGTGTCGAAGTCGTCGACGGTCACCTCCAATTCGTTGACCACTTTGAACTGATCGGTGGCTGGATCGGGACGTTCCTTGTAGGTCAGGCGGCATTGATCATCCCGGCGCAGGCGCAGCAGACGGCCGGAACGAAACAGGTGCCGGTCGGCATCGTCGAAACAGAGGTTGGTTTCGAAATGGACGGGTCGGGCCCTGGCCCCCATGGCCGTCAGTCGATCGGCCATTGCCTCGGGATCGGGCAGATGGAACTTGACTTCGATTTCCAGTTGGGCGGCATTATCGTTCATGGCACCACTGCTAAAACAAATAAAAACGGATTTGTCAAAAGGGTGAAAAACCCACTAATTTTCCTTGACTTGCAGGGCAATATCATTTAGGTAGGGCGGATTCAGAACAACGCGCAGGAGATAGATATCGTGAAAAAGTACACTTACAGTGCCAAAGCATCCGACAACCGCGGCCATTGGTGGCTCGTGGACGCCGACGGCGCCGTGCTCGGCCGTTTGGCCTCGCAGATCGCGGCTCGTCTGAGGGGTAAACACAACCCCGCCTTCACCCCCCATGTGGATACGGGGGATGCCGTTATCGTCATCAATGCCGACAAGATCAAACTGACCGGCCGCAAAATGGAGCAGAAGATTTATTACCGTCACAGTGGCTATGTCGGCGGGATCAAATCGATCACGGCCCGCAAATTGATGGAAAAGAAACCGGAAGAGTTGATCCGCAAGGCGGTCAAGGGCATGCTGCCCAAAAACAGTCTGGGACGCCAAATGTTTCTCAAGCTGAAGGTGTATGCCGGCGGTGAGCATCCGCACAGCGCCCAGCAACCCCAAACGTTGAAACTTTAAGAAAAGGTGATTCGGGATTTTTCTATGGCACAGGATACCACTTACTACGCAACCGGCAAACGCAAAAACGCCATCGCCAAGACATGGATCACCCCCGGCAAGGGGGAAATATCCATCAACGGGCGCACCTTGGAAGATTACTTCCGGGTCTATACCGCTAAAACCATCATCACCCAACCCCTCGTCCTGACCAACAACCAGGACAAATTCGACATCAAAATCAAGGTATTGGGGGGCGGTATCATCGGTCAGGCCGGCGCCATCCGCCACGGCATCACCAAGGCCCTGATGGAATTCGATGCCGGGCTGCGTCCTGTTCTGAAAAGAGCCGGTTTCGTGCGTCGTGATCCGCGTGAGAAAGAGCGCAAAAAGTACGGACAGAAGGGCGCCCGCGCTCGTTTCCAGTTCTCCAAGCGCTAATCCGCCTTCCGCTTGCGGAAATTTCCGAAATACAGAAAAATCGAAGGGATCGATGGCATCGCCGTCGATCCCTTTTTGCGCTGATCCTGCCCCTGCCGGTTTTCCCCATTCCAAATCGAAATCGCCTACTGCTTCAGGGGTTCTTGCCGGCTGCCGGTGGGCAGCGGACCCAGTGGTCGGGTCCGACCTGGTGCATGGCCGTCGGCCCATCGAGGCAGGCGGAATCCATCTCGGGGCACTGCTGGGCGTAAGTGCAGGCACCGGGCGGCAGGGGATCGCGTCGGGCTTCGACGGGCGGCGGTTGTTCGGCTTTTGCCAATAATGACGGCGCCGAAGCCAGCAGTTTGTGGGTATAAGGGTGGCGTGGATCATCGAACAACGCATCGGCCGGGGCCGCTTCGACGATGCGACCGCGATACATGACGCAGACGTTGTCGCAAATATAGCTGACGACATGCAGGTCGTGGGAGATGAAGAGGTAGCTCAAACCCAATCGATCTTGCAGATCCTTTAGCAGGTTGATGATTTGGGCCTGGATGGATACATCCAGGGCCGATATGGGTTCATCGCACAGGATCAGACGGGGCGCTACGCTCAATGCCCGCGCGATGCCCACCCGCTGGCGTTGCCCGCCGCTGAATTCGTGGGGATAGCGGTCGGCGACGGCCGGAGGCATGCCCACCATCGTCAGCAGTTCCTCTATGCGCTCACGCTGCTGCCGGCGGCCGGCGATGCCGGCGATGCGGACCCCTTCGGCGATGGATTGGGCAACCGTCATGCGAGGGTTCAAGGAGCTGTAGGGGTCCTGGAAAATCATCTGAATGGATCGGCGCAGGGGCTTGAATTGTTTTTCACTCAAGGCGTCGATCACGCGGCCCTCAAAGCGGATCGTGCCGCTGTCGGACTTGAGCAAGCGCAGGATCATGCGGGCCACGGTGGATTTGCCGCAGCCGCTTTCGCCCACCAGCCCCAAGGTCCGGCCGGCGGCGATGTCCAGGTCCACGCCGTCCACGGCGCGCACCAGTTGCCGGGTGCGTTGCATCAGACCCCGCTTTACGGGAAAGCTTTTTTTCAAGTCCCGTACCTGTAGGATAGGGACATTCTGCCCGGGTTGCGGCACTCCTTGCAGGCTTGTTCTTTCGGCCTCGGATTTCATGGAAAACCGCCCATTCGCTGGATGACCGGACAGCGGGCCCCATGGCCGTCGCCGTAGTCGCACATTTGCGGAAAATCCCGTTCGCATGCGGGTTCCCGGAAACCACAGCGCGGATGAAACGGGCAACCCGATGGCTTGTAAGCCGGGTGGGGAACGGTTCCTGGAATGGTCGCCAGCCGTTGGCCCCGCTTTTCCTTGGTGGGCAAGGCGTCCAGCAGGGCGCGGGTGTAGGGGTGGCGCGCCTGCTGGAAGATCTGACCGGGATTGCCCTGCTCCACCATCACACCGGCGTACATCACGTAAATTCGGTCGGCAATGGCCGAAACGACGCTCAGATCGTGGGTGATGTACTGGATCGCCATCTGTTTGTCGGCCTGCAGCCGCTGCAACAGGTGCAGAATTTGGGCTTGCACCGTCACGTCCAGGGCGGTGGTGGGTTCATCGGCGATGATCAAGTCCGGTCCGCAGGCCAGGGCCATGGCGATCATGGCGCGCTGGCGCTGGCCGCCGCTGAGCTGGTGGGGGTAATCGGAAGCCCGCCGTTCGGGATCCTCGATGCCCACATCATTCAACAGGGAGATGGTGCGTAGCCGTGCTTGGGCCTCTTTCAAGGCTTCGTGGGCCAGGATGGTTTCCCGGATCTGGTCGCCGATGGTGAACACCGGGTTGAGGGAGGTCATGGGCTCCTGAAACACCATGGCGATGCGACGGCCGCGCAGGGTGCGCCACTGATCCGCGGGCAGGTCCAACAGCGATCGGCCGTCAAACAGGATGCGCCCGCCGGCAATGCGGGCCGGAGGCATGGGGAGCAACCCCATGACGGCCAGGGCGGTGACGGTTTTGCCGCAGCCCGATTCACCCACGATACAGACTGTCTGCCGGCGGTGGATTTGGAAGTCGATCCCATCCACCGCCCGGGCGACCGGTCCCTCGCCGTGAAAGTGCACTCGCAGTTGTTCCACCTGCAACAGTATGTTTTGCGTATCGGCCAGTTTAGTTACGCTCCCGCAGTTTGGGGTTCATGATATCGCGCAGCCCCTCGCCGAACAGATTGAATGCCAGGACCACGATCAGGATGACGATGCCGGGGGCGAAGGTGAGCCAGGGGGCGTCGAAAATGAACTGCTTGCCGTCGGACAGAATGTTGCCCCAGGTGGCGTGGGGCGGCGGCACGCCGAAGCCCAGAAAGCTGAGGCCCGCTTCCGTGAGGATGGCCGTGGCGATGCCCAGGGTCGCCGACACC
Source organism: Desulfatitalea alkaliphila (assembly GCF_022968795.1). Classification (GTDB taxonomy): domain Bacteria; phylum Desulfobacterota; class Desulfobacteria; order Desulfobacterales; family Desulfosarcinaceae; genus Desulfatitalea; species Desulfatitalea alkaliphila. Next base: position 35,623 of record NZ_JALJRB010000007.1, on the reverse strand, counting down.
AGCACCGGCGCCATGGCGTTGGGCATGATATGGCGAAAGATGATGCGCATGTCGCCGATGCCCAGTGCCCGGGCGGCGGCGACGAAATCCTGCTCGCGCAGGGAAAGAAATTCGGCGCGCACGAAACGGGTGGTGCCCATCCAACTGGTCAGACCGATCACCACCATGATGTTGTAGAGGCTGGCCGGCAGCAGGGCCACCACGGTCAGGATCAGAAAAAAGGAGGGGAAACAGAGCATGACATCCACCGCCCGCATGATCAGGGTGTCCACGCTGACAAGGCCCCGGGTGAACCAACGGCGCCGGGACGGTGGTCCCTCGTAAAGCGATCTTTCGCGCCGCATGACGATCCAGATGACGGCGGACGCCGCCGCTGCTGCCGCTGCACCCGCCGGCCGGTTCGTCAACAGCAAGAAGGCGGCAATCACCCCGGTCGTCCAGACCAGCAGGTGGCCGACTTCCAATTCCTGGTCCCCGTAATAACCGGCCAGTCCTCCCAGGATGATACCGATGATCACAGCGATGCCCACGGCCACGAAACCCACCGTCAGGGATACCCAGGCGCCCTGGAGCATGCGGGCGAAGACATCCCGGCCCAGGTCGTCGGTGCCCAGCAAGTAACGGCCCAGGGGGGGCAGGGCTTCGGGAGGCAACACTTCGTGGTTGGGCAGCGACAGGGGGGGCAGCAGCTTTTCCTGCAGGCGTACTTGGGCCGGGTCGAGCACCGGTCGGGATCCGGCAGTGAGCAGGATGCCGGCTACGGCCACAAGGAAGAAGATCACAAAAATCAAAAGGCCGCTGAAGGCGAGCCGGTTTTTGCGTAGCAGGCGCCAGGTTTCCTCCCACGGGGTGCGGGCGGGCGGCAGTCCGGTGGCGGCATCCAAGGCGCTGTTGCGGGTATCGGCGGTCATAGGCGAATCCTCGGATCCACCACCATGTAGAGCAGGTCCGAGATCAAGGTGCCGACCAGCACCAACACCGCGGTGATGAAGTTGAGCGTAAGAATGACCGGGTAGTCCCGGGCCAGAATCGCTTCATAGGCCATGCGGCCCATGCCGGGCCAGGAGAAGATGGATTCGATGATCACCGATCCGCCGATCAGCCCCGGCAGGATCAGGCCGAACATGGTCACGAAGGGCAGCAGCGCATTGCGCAAGGCATGCCGGTAGTAGACCGCATCGTCCGGCAGGCCCTTGGCCCGGGCTGTGCGCACATAGTCCTGGCCGATGATCTCCAGCATCTGGCTGCGCACGTAGCGCGACAGCACCGCGATGCCCCCAGTGGCGCCCAGCACCGACGGCAGCACCAAGTGCCAGACGCGATCCATGAAACGCACCATGGGCGAGGCGGTGTCGATGCCGAAGGAGTACATGCCGATGACCGGCACATGCAGTTGGGTGACCACCAGGATAATCAGAATATAGGCGAAAAAGAATCCGGGAATGGAGATCAGCACATAGGCCAGGAAGGTGGTGGTTTTATCGAAGGGGCCGTCGCGTCGGATGGCCGAGCGGATGCCCACGGGAAAGGAGAAAGTCCAGGTCAGCAGGGTGCCCACGATGAAAAGAGGCAGGCTGTTGAGAAACCGTTCGCCGATTTTATTCAATACCGGCAGGTTGTCCCGCCAGGAGACGATACGGCCGCTGAATAGATCCCGGTAGAACAACAGGTATTGGATGTGCAACGGCTTGTCCAGGTGAAACTCCTGGCGCATGCGTTCCACCATCTCCGGCGAGAACTTGGGATTGAGCGGATCGATCTGGCTCGGTTCACCGGGGGCCAGGTGGATGATCAGAAAAGAGACCACCGAGACGAGAAAGAGGGTGATGGTTTTCTGAATCAGGCTTCGGCCTAAAAATGCCGTCATCGATTCTCCTTGCCGGTAGCATTACCATTACTTGATGCTTTAGTAAGGCGCGTTGAACGACCACCGGCGGGTGGGTGCTATGCGAGTGTTAAGTTTTAAGTTTTAAGTTAATGAATTCTGTCTATTATAGATGTTTGGGGTGGGCATAGGCCGGGTGGCCCGCAAACGCGCTGCGCTCAAACAGTGCGGGCCGAACACCCTGCGCCCACCCCATAACGGCCCCTAAGCGCCTGCACGCATTGCAGCACCCGGCCCCCCCGCCTCCGTGATAGAACAAGCCACGTCGCTTTTTCGTTAGGAAAAAGCCCAATTCGGTTGGGTACCCCCATCCACTGATTCGAACCTTCGTCCACATCGAAATCGCTATCGGGATCGGTATCGAAATCGGCCCCCTAAGATCCATGAACGAAGGCGATATCTCAACTTATCGATAGCGATCCCGAACCCGATTTCAATTTGGATTCCAAATAACCCATCTGCTCGCCCACCCCCAACCCCCTATAATCGATAGCATTCCTCAACTTAAAACTTAACACTTAAAACTTAAAACTATCTTCCAAAGATTGTGGCAATTTGATCCATTGGTTGAAATGGAACGTGTAACCGCCGGTGATGGTCGGCTCGATGGGTTTGTATTGGATCTCGCCGTCCGGGGTTTGCACCCGCCGCACGATACGGCGATCCAGCAAGGCGGTCCAGCGGCCCACGAACAGAAAGGTGTAGGGTTGCGCGGCGGCGATGATCTCGTGCAATCGATGACAGGCGGCCACCTGTTTGTCATGGTCGTATTCACGGCGGATCTGGAGAATCAGATCGTCCGCCTCGGGGTCGTCGAAACCGACGAAGTTGAGCTGGAAAGGGCCGCTTTGGCTGGAGTGCCAGATTTGGTAGAGGTCGGGATCGATGCCCATGGACCATCCCAGCACCAGGGCATCGAAATCCAACTGGTTGACCCGCCGCTGAATGAAGACGGACCACTCCAGCAGATCGGTCTCCACCTGGATGCCGATTTTGCGCCAGGCATCCTGGGCGATGGCCAGAATGGCCCGGCGGATGGGGTTGCCGTTGTTGGTGATCAGGGTGAAGGCCATGCGACGACCGTCTTTTTGCAGAAAGCCGTCGGCGCCGCGGGTCCAACCCGCTTCGGCCAACAGGTCGAGGGCCCCTTGGGGGTCGTAGGGCAGCGGTTGAATGTCGTGGTTGTAAAAATCGGTTTGCTTGACGAAGGGGCCGGTGATCCGCTCGGCCTGGCCGTAGAGCACATATTCGATGATTTGATCGGCGTCGATGGCCATGCCCAGGGCCCGGCGCACCCGCGGATCGTCGAAGGGCGGGCGGCGGCTGTTGTAACCGATATAAGAGTAGCCGAATGCGGTGCCGGAGAAGTGCTGGAACCGCTCGTCTTGCCGCAGGCGCGCCACCTGGTGGGGTTGGACGGCATAGTCGTCCACCGTCCCGGCATAGAACTCCATCTCCTGGGTAAGCGGATCGGGGATGATGCGCATGACATACTGCTCGTAGTTGGGCGCCCCTTCCCAATAATCGGTGAACCGTTTGAGGCGGATGTACTGATCCGATTTCCAGTTGTCGAACATGAAGGGGCCGCTGCCGATGGGGTTGCGGTTGAAACGGCTCTGGCGCAGGCCGAAGGTTTCGGGCGACTCGCCCCGTTTGAGGGCCTCTTGCCGCAGGGCGGCCGCGTTGAGACGATGGGCGGGCAAAATGCCCATGCTCCAGGTGCCCAGCGCCGGTGAATAGAGCCGGTTGTATACGATGCGCACCGTTAGCGGATCGATCACCTCCACGGCCTGCACCGGTTCGTAATCGGGTATCCGGGGCGAGAGGTTGCTCGGGTTCATGATGGCTTCATAAGTGAAGCGCACATCTTCGGCGGTCACCGGCCGGCCGTCATGAAAGGTGACGCCCGGTCGCAGGTCGAACTGGATGATCGGATTGTAGGCCGTGGCGGGCAAGATATCACGGGCGATGGTCGCTAATTGCGCCTGCGGGATGTCACCGTCGGGCACGACGAAGGGCAGGGGGTCGAAGCGGTCGAAATAGCCGGCACCCAATTCATCTTCCAGTCGTTCGAACAGGTCGGGATCGACACTCTCGAGGGTGAGCCGGACCCGCGGCGGCGGCGTTACGTGCAGTAGGATCGGTTCGCCGTCGGCGTTGTCCGACGGGGCCGCGGTGTGCCGCAAGGATTCCGAGGGCAGCAAATCGACGGCCGTGATGTTGTGCCAGAAGGGGTCGTCCTGCGCAGTGAGCGTGCGCAGACCGTTCACCAGGGTGGCGGCATTCGTCTTGCCCCAACGCCGGGTGGTCCCCTGCGGGTTGATGTAGAAGTAGGCTTGGGCGTAGATGCGCCAGGAGCGGGCAATCCGTCCGCGGAATGCGAGATGTTCATCCCGGTCCACCAGGCCTTCGAACACCAGGGATCCGATTTGGCTGCTGGCCGAATCCGCGGACAGGATCGGATTGAGCATGCTCGCATCGCCGCTGGAGGCGGTGATGAAGCGGGTCAAGCGCTCCGGATTACCCCCCACCTGGTCTTCGTAGCTGGGCACCCAAAAATAAGAGACCAGCAGCGCCACAGCCAACAAGGTGGGGGCGGCGATCAAGAATCGGCGAATGGTCATGAGGGGCGTCCGGCCCGGGCCATCACCGCGTGCCGGTCTCCTCTTCAGTCTCCGCGGCGATCCGGGCTTGCAGCCCGGCGCGGCGCTCGTTGACCAGGGTGATCATCTGGTTGATGGCCTCCAATTGCACCGGATCCGCAGCCAGACGCTGGGCCTGCCGCAGTTGCTGCAGGGCCGTGGACATCGCCGGCAATGTATCCTTGCTGATTTCCACATGGGCTTGGTGGATCAGTTGGGTACGTTGCAGGTGATTGCGCCGCTGGGTGACCGATGCCCGCATTCCCTTGTCCAGGGCGAAGGCATCCGCAAGGTCCAACCGGGTTTGAATGGTGTCGAAATCGGGCAACCCGGTTTCGGCAAGCTTGGCATCGGCTTGGTCCAAATGGAATTGGAAGATCAGCGGGAAGACCTCTTTACGGCTGTAGACCGCTTGCACGGGATCGGCCGGCTGACGGCCGGGCAGCACCGCCAAGACACGTTTGCCGGTGGGCGAGAAGGCGCCCTGCAGGATGGTCATGCCGTGGCGGTCTTCGGAGATATAGTAACGTTTGCTATTGGCGAAACTGGCCCACAGAATGAAAAGCACCACCACACACAAGGCGGCGATGCCGATCTTCATGGCTCGCATCACAGGGTCGGACGTCGATTCGTCGGCAGCTGGCGGGGCACCGGATGACATGTTTCGGGATTGCACGGCAGGTTCCTCCATGGATTGATAGACTTGTTCGGCGGCGGGCGCGGTGGCCACGGCCGGTTTGGGTGGTTCTTCTGCGGGCGCCGTCGGGACCGATGCCGCTGCCGCCGATGTTGCGGCCGGTGGTTCCGGCACTGGGGTCGGTGTCTGTGCGCTGACTTCTTCGGCTACCGGCGGGGGGTCTTCGGCGGAGCCCGCCTCGGAGACCGGCGCTTTCGCTTCCGGTGGGGCAGGCGTCGCGATGGGCGCGGCCGGTTGCTCTACCGGCTTCGCTGCTTCCGGCGGATCGGGGGGCGCCGTCTCTTGTTCGCCGGCCGGCACCTCGGTCGACGCTGTTACAGGCGGTTCAGGCACATCCGGTTCAGGTGCGGCCGGTTTCTTTTCCACCGGAGGCGGCTCCTTGGCGGCGGCCTTGATCTCCGCCATCGAGAAGCGGCGGTCCAGCAGGCCGCGCAGGCGCTGTACCTCGGCGGGATCGTCGGCGGTGATCAATGGCGGCGCACTCATGGCGGAACGGTCGGCGGTGGGCGGTCCACCTGCCGCCGGTGTGAATCGGGAATCGAATTGCTTGAACAGCAGATCTTTGACAGTGGTCTTGGCCGTGGTCTTTTTGGCGGCGGCTTTGGTGGTCTTTTTGCCCGCCGCGGCGGCGCTCTTTTTGGTTTTGGACTTTGCCGGGGCACTTTTCTTGGCGGTCGTCTTTTTACTTGTGGTTTTCTTTTTCTTGGCACCCGATTTGGCAGTCGTCGATTTAATGAGGCTGTCCTTGCCCATGCGTTTCCCCTTCTTCCTTGTCGAATGGTTGAACAAATCGGAAACATATTGTATTATCCATTATTTGTAAACCATTTTTTGAGAAACTCGAGCTCCATGGATACGAAAGCGAAAAGCACTAAAAACAGCTTCATGCCCATCAGCGCAACCACCGATGCAAAATATGCACGCTTGCTGGAACTGCTCGGGCATTGCGACGGATTGGGAGTGGCCTTCTCCGGCGGCGTGGACAGCACGTTGCTTTTGGCCGCCGCCAAGCAGGTACTTGGGGAACGGGTGGTTGCTTTTACGGCCCGATCCGCCATTCATCCGGACTCCGAGCTGTCATTGAGTATGGAATTGGCCCGGCAATTGAAGGTCGAGCAGGTGGTTTTCAATACCGATGAGCTGCAAGATCCCTTGTTTGTCGCCAACGGGCCATTGCGCTGCTATTACTGCAAGCGTCGCCTGTTCGCGATCATGGCCCGACAGGCCCGACAGGTGGGCATTCATGCCCTGGCCCACGGCGCCAACCTGGACGATGCGGGCGATTACCGGCCCGGCCTGCAAGCGGCCAATGAACTCGGCATCGCCGCGCCGTTGATGGAAGCCGGGCTGAGCAAGCGGGAGATCCGCACCCTGGCCAAGAAGATGGGGCTGCCCAATTGGGACAAGCCGGCCATGGCCTGCCTGGCCAGCCGTGTGCCCTACGATACGCCCATTTCGCCGGCTTTGTTGACCCGTATCGACCAGGCCGAATCGCTGGTGCGCGATGTCATTCAGGGACCGTGTCGCGTGCGCCATCACGGAAGCGTGGCCCGCATCGAGGTGGAACCGGCGGTTCAGTCCGAATTGCTTCGTCCCGCGTCGCGGCGTCGGGTTGTCGATGCGCTGCGTGCCTTGGGTTATGATCATGTCTGCCTGGACCTTGAAGGATATGTGGCGGGAAAAATGAATCGGGGCCTGAACCCCGAATAGTTTGTGCTTGTTATCAACCCCAATGGTTGTTAAATGGACGCACTATGTCCTTTGTCACCTTTGTGGCGCGGCGCCACTTGAAAATCAAGAACCAACGCAAGCTGGTCCGGCTGATCACCCTTCTGGCCGCCTTGGGTGTCGGTGTGGGCGTGATGGTATTGATGGTGGTGATCGCCGTGATGACCGGTTTTCAAGCGGAACTGCGCAATCGCATACTGGGTATCGAAGCCCATGTGACGATCATGCGCTACAACGATTGGATCGGCGATTACCCGTTCCATCTCGAGCGGTTGCAGGCGTTGCCGGAAGTGGCCGGCGCCGCCCCCTTCATTGTCAGTCAGGGGATGGTCCGTTCCATGGACAGTGTGGCGGGACTGGTTCTGAGGGGCATCGATCCGGCGCGCAGCGACGTTGTCGTGGGATTGGGCGACGGGGGCGAGATCAGAAGCTTATTGGCCACCGGTGAGGGGGAGGGAGGGCCGCCGGCGATTGTGTTGGGCGCGGTCTTGGCGGAAAAGTTAGGTGTGGTGGCCGGTGACGAGCTGTTGTTGATGGTGGCCGGCACCCAGCGCGCCGATGCGCGGGTATTGCCCCGTACGCAGCGGATGAAGGTGACCGCCCTGTTCGAAACCGGCATGCACCAGTATGATGGTGCCATGGGCTTCGTCAATATCCACCGGTTGCAATCGGCCATCGGCGTGGGCGACGTGGTGACCGGCCTGGAGGTGCGCCTCCACGATCCGGACAATGCCGAAATCGCCACCGAGCGCATCCTGGCGCAGTTGGGCGGCGCTTTCTGGGCCAATCATTGGAAACAGTTGCACCGCAATCTGTTCTCCATGCTGGGGCTGCAGAAGATCATGATGTATGTCATACTGACCCTGATCATCTTGGTGGGGGCGTTCAACGTGGTGAGCGCCCTGATTATGATGGTCAAGGAGAAAACAAAGGATATCGCGATCTTAAAAGCCATGGGGGCCGACAACGGGGCCATTGCCCGCATCTTTTTATACAAAGGGATGACCATCGGCGCGGTGGGCATCGGGCTGGGATTGTGTGCCGGTGTGGTGTTATGCTTGATTTTGGACCGGTACCCCTTCATCTCCTTGCCGGGCGATGTCTATTTCCTCACCACTTTGCCGGTACGGATCAGCTTCGTGGATTTGGCGGTCATCGCCTTGGGCACCTTTGCCATTTGTGTTGCCGCCTCGCTTTACCCGGCCCGCAGGGCCTCTGCGATGAAACCGGTGAGCGGTGTGCGTTATGGTTGACACCTGTATCCATTCGAAGCGCGAAAAAGGTCGGCTTGCGCCGCCTTCGGGGGTCGGTTCGTGGGCATCGTATTGAAAATTACCGCATTCACACTGCTGTTCCTGCTGGTTCTCTTCGGCGCCATCGCCGATTTGCCGATGATGCAGGCCCGATGGCACCTGGACACGTGGCTCGGTTCACTGGATCGCATCTTGTATATCCGGTTGGCCGGTTTGCTCGGCCTTGTGATGGCCTGCCTATGGGCGTGGGGCTACAAACGCCGTTTCGAGGCGTCCCACAAATTCCGTCGCTCGAAAGAGGTTTTGGCCCAGGCGGAAGCTGCGGCCGACGGCAAGCGGCAGGCCCTTGCCCGCATGGAGGAGCAGCTGAAGGCGACCTTCGCGGCCAAGGAAGACGCGTTGCAAAACACACTCGCCGAGGCCAAGCGAGAGCACGCTCAGCAGCTACAGTCTCTCAGGGAACAAAACTTGCAATTGAAAGATGCCGTATCCAAGCTGATGACCAAGCTGAAAAACAAGGCGGGCTGATGGCCGAAGGAGCGGTGGCGTCATGATTAAACGGAGTCCTTTCGAATACCACTACCAGTTTCAATTTCTCAACGGTCAGATCAAGGATTACCATATCACTTTGGATCCGGATACGTTGAGCATGGTTCCGATCGCCTCGGCGACGGGCAAGACAACCGAATGGGTGCGGCTCCATTTCAAACAGTGCCGGCATTGCCCGTTGCAAGACGAGGGGCATGCCAATTGCCCCATCGCCGTCAATCTGATGGAACTGGTGGAGGCTTTCAAAGACCTCTTTTCTTACCACGACTGCATGGTGGTGTGCCATACGGCGGAACGCACCTATTCCAAGCAGACCTCCATCATGGAAGGGCTGTCCGCCATTTTCGGCATTATCATGGCTACCAGCGATTGTCCGGTCATGGAGTTTCTCAAGCCCATGGCACGGTTTCATTTACCGTTTGCCACCATCGAGGAGACCACCGTCCGGACCGCTTCCATGTATCTGCTGGCCCAATATTTCAAGAGTCGCAACCAGTCTGAAATGCGTTGCGATTTTAAAGCGCTGGAAGAGCATTACAGCCGGGTCCAGGTAGTCAATGAAGGACTGCTGGAACGTATCCACGGCGTTACCAGGGAGGATGCAGATATCAATGCCATCGTAACGCTCCATTCGCTTTCCCAATTTCTTTCCATGGAGATCGATTACAGTCTAAGCGGATTGGCTTACATTTTTGCCGGTCGCTATATGGATTGAGGACCTGCCGACCGCTCCCTGCCGACCACCAGTTGTTAGCCCATTGTTAACCCACAACGCATTCAATATGTTACGGAAAGATTTTCAATTTGATACAGACTATCAAGAAATTCATCGACAAACTGTTCACGACATCCCATCCCGAGAAACAAACATCAAAAAACGCCGTGCCCGACGGGCCGCAGTCGGCGCAGGCGCCGGTGGCGGAACCCACCGAACAAAGCGCAACCCCTCGATCCAGGCGTCGCGAGCCACGCCCCGACAAGGGGGCTAAAGCATCGCCGCCCGAGACGGACACGGTGGTCCGGAAACCGCCACCGCCGGCAACATGGGATCCCGCAGACTTTGCCGTAACCTCGGCTGAAGGCAAGGTGCGGTTTCACGATCTGGACTTGCCCGATCCACTGATGCGCGCCATCGCCGAATTGGGGTTTCAGTATTGCACCCCCATCCAGGCCGAGATCCTGCCCAGCACCCTTGCCGGACGGGATGCGGCCGGCCGCGCCCAGACCGGCACCGGGAAAACAGCCGCCTTTTTGATCACCGTCATCACCCGCATGCTGCGCCGGCCCCTGAGTGAAACACCGGGCAAGGGCGCGCCGCGGGTGTTGGTGCTGGGCCCCACCCGGGAGCTGGTGATGCAGATTGCCGATGAGGCGCGAGAGCTTGCCAAGCATACGCCCTTGACCATCACCAGCGTGTTCGGCGGCATGGATTATGAAAAACAGCGGCGTCAGTTGACAGGGCGAAACACCGACATCGTGGTGGCCACGCCCGGCCGACTGCTCGACTTCAAGCGTCAGGGCGACATTCACCTGGACCATGTGGAGACGTTGATCATCGACGAGGCGGACCGGATGCTGGACATGGGATTCATTCCGGACGTGCGCCGAATTATTTCCGCCACACCCCACAAGAACAAACGGCAAACCTTGCTGTTCAGCGCCACGCTGACGCCCGAGGTGACCCGACTGGCGTCCCAGTGGACCACCGATCCGGTGACCGTGGAGATCGAGCCCGCACAGGTCGCGGTGGATACGGTGGAACAGCTGGTTTACATCGTCACCCGACAAGAGAAGTACGCTTTGCTTTACAATATCATCACCCGTAAGGAATTGTCGCAGGTGATCGTCTTTTGCAATCGCAAGGATGAAACCCGCCGGCTGGCCGATCTGTTCACGCGCTATAACATCGATTGCGCCGTACTCTCGGGCGATATCCGCCAAAATGTGCGAATGCGTACCTTGAACGATTTCAAGGCGGGCAAGATTCGTGTGTTGGTGGCCACCGACGTGGCGGGGCGTGGCATTCATATCGAGGGTATGGACCACGTGATCAACTACACGCTTCCCCGGGACCCTGAGGATTACGTTCATCGCATCGGCCGTACCGGCCGTGCCGGCGCCAGCGGCACCTCCATCAGCTTTGCGGACGAAGAGGACAGCTTCTGTATTCCCGCCATCGAGGAACTGATCGGTCACCCGTTGCCCTGCATCCAACCGGAAGAGGATTGGTTGACGCCCCCGCCGCCGCCCCCGCCGTCCAAGCGCAAGCCCCGGCCGCGTGACGACGGCAGCTTGTCAGGCACTGCGGGGCGTGGACGCAAAAGGAGCAGGCGTCCCCGACGGCCGCGAAGCGGCAGTGGTGCCGAAAGCGCCGGTCGGCCTGCAGGGCGCAGCGGCAAGTCGGGAGGTGCCACCCGACGGCGCAAGCCGCAACGCTCGGGTCCGGCCAAGCAGGGTTAGCGCCATCCATAAATCACCGCTGAACGGTGGTTTTCTTCTCCAGCACATCTGTGTTGGGAGGGCCGGGTCCGGCGGCTCGCCGGTATCAAAGGAAGTGGTTGTAGCCGCCCGGCAAAGGGTGTTGGCGGTTGCCCGGACTTTGCAGGAAAATGCCCGCCGCTTGATCGGTAACGTGACCCACCGGGAAAATCTCGCAACCCGTTCGCTGCACCCGGGCCATGTCGTCGGGGGCGATGGAGAACAGCAACTCGAAATCCTCTCCACCGCTGAGCGCCCAGTCAAGCGGATCGCAATCCAGTTCACGGGCGGCCGCGCGCACATCCGGATGCAGGGGAATGGCGGCGGCATCGACCCGCGCCCCCACCCCACTGGCGGTACAGATGTGGTGGACCTCAGATCCCAGCCCATCACTGATATCGATCATGGCCCCGGCCAGGGGAGCGATGCGGCCGGATACGTCCAATCGGCATCTGGGCGTACGGTGTTTTTCCATCAGATAGGCAGATGGCGCAAGCCCGGCCGACAGAAGGGCGATGGCGGCGGCCGACCCGCCCAAGGGACCCGTCACCGCCAGGAGGTGGCCGGGACGTGCGTGGCTGCGCAGCCGCAACAGCTCGGGCGGCACGGTCCCCAGGAGCGTGACGCTGATGGTCGCGGTGGCCCCTTGCGTGGTGTCACCGCCGATAATGGTGATGCCGTGGCGCCGGCAACTGTGATGCAGACCGCGGTACAACCCCTGCACCCAATCGGCTTTTTCGTGGGTCGGCAGCACCAACGACGCCACCATCCAAAGGGGGGTGCCGCCCATGGCGGCGATATCGCTGATATTACACTCGGCCGCCTTTTCCCCGATCTGCTCCGCCGTCGACCAGCGCCTTCGAAAATGGCGATCCTCGACGAGCACATCGGTGGTGACCAGCAGGTAGGGGGCCGGCGCAGGGGCCATGCGCACCACGGCGGCGTCATCGCCGATCCCCTGAACAACACGGTCATCGGCTGCCTGCACCAACCGGGCGAGCCGACGAATCAGCCCGAATTCACCACCAATATCCTTGATTTCCACCATTTCATACTCCCTTCTATGGTCTTTCTACGGAACCGATGCACGCTTGTGCTACCAGCCCCCACCCCGTAGGGGCACGGCATGCCGTGCCCCTACGCTTTAACTCAGGGTTATCGTAAAAACAAACGGGTATTGTTAGGGTTCCGACGGCGATTGGGGTGGGGAGGGGCGTTTTAAGTTTTACGTGTTAGGATTAAGTTAATTCATTCTATCGATTAAAGATATAGTCACCAATAGCCGATAGGCTGTACTGAGCACCGTTTGCGTTTTCATGGCCAAGCGCGGCAGGACTAAAAAATTGGGGTCATAGATTGTTGCATGTTGACAATAATCGGATATTATAATAAAAATTTTCATGTCGCGATACGCTGCCGAGAAAATGCCGCAGCGACGGTCCTCGCTACGGAGCGCAAGGGGAAGCTGGTCAGTCACGGATTGAATGGTCGCGAAGGCGTTATTCCATGTTTCCAGGGGTCCTATCCAAATGGTGGGGGATGTTGATGCCCCACAATTCGATTGCCATGCCGATAATTGAATGCTGCGGAAAAACCGATGTCGGTCGCGTCCGCTCAAACAACGAAGATGCTTTTTTTGCAAACCCGGAAGCGGGTTATTGTCTGGTGGCCGACGGCATGGGTGGTGCGGCTGCCGGTGAGATGGCGAGTCAGATTTTCGCGCAAAGCGCCGAGGTGACTTTCGGCAACAATCGGGTACCGGCGGAGCAGGCGTTGATCGAGTGCGTGCAGAGCACCTTCCGCCTGGCCAATGATCGTATTTTACAGCATGTTGCGGACCATCCGCACCACAAAGGGATGGGGTGTACCGCAGAACTGCTGGCTTTCGGCGCTTCCGGATTCGTGATCGGCCATATGGGCGACAGCCGCACTTACCGGTGGCGGCAAGGGACCTTGCAGCAGCTCACCAAAGACCATTCGCTGGTGCAGGATCAGATCGATCAAGGTTTGATCACCGCCGAGGAGGCACGATCCCACAAAATGCGCAACGTCATCTTGCGCGCCGTCGGCGTGCGCCCTTCACCCGCACTGGATATTCTACGGGGCTCCGTGCTGCCCGGCGATGTCTTTCTGCTCTGCTCCGATGGTCTTACCGACTTGGTGGAAGACGCCAGCATCAGTGAGGTGCTGCGCCTTTCCACCCATTTGAACCGACAGGCGGAAAAGCTTGTGGCGTTGGCCAACGACGCCGGCGGCAAAGACAATATCACCGTGGTATTGGCGGCCGTACTGCAAACATAAGGTAAAACGCTTGTTGCCCGAAGCGGGCCAAAATGCGCGCTTGCCCGCGTCAACCTCCGGTTCGCCTGCAACCCAATCGCCTTCTAACGCCACTCAATCTCCGACCAATCCGACTGAACCATACGGTGCTGTGGGAATTTCACGATGATATGTTTTGTAAAGCGGTCGGCGATGTGATAATTTAAAAATTTTGGATGGCGCGCCTGGCAGGACTCGAACCTGCGACCTACGGATTAGAAGTCCGTTGCTCTATCCAGCTGAGCTACAGGCGCATGGCAGGATACCGGCAGGGCAATTAGCACAGGTTGCCGGTTCAAGTCCATAAAAATCAGGTTCGTCGCCGCTGCACGCCCCTGGTTCTCAAAGCAGGGGGTGGGCGACACATGAAGCAATAGACGATGAGGTTTCCGCGCTGATGGACAAAATAAAAGAGAAACAGAAGGTCTCCGAGAAACCAAAACCCTCCGAAGGCAAAAAGAAGGCGGCCGCCGGCCGCCCCATCGACAATCGCAGCAAGAATGTGGAACCGGTCAAGGCGCTGACCAAGTTCGATCCATTGCAGCGTTATTTGACGGAGATCAGTCGATATCGATTGTTGACGCGGGAAGAAGAGATCGAATTGGGCCGCCGGGTGCAGGAAGAAGATGACTCGGAGGCCGCTTACCAACTGGTGACCTCCAATCTGCGGTTGGTGGTCAAGATCGCACTGGAGTTCCAACGCGTTTGGATGCAGAATCTTCTGGATCTGATTCAGGAAGGGAACATCGGTTTGATGCAGGCGGTCAAGAAGTTCGATCCCTTCAAGAATGTCAAATTTTCCTATTATGCTTCCTTCTGGATCAAGGCCTACATCCTCAAGTTCATCATGGACAATTGGCGCCTGGTGAAGATCGGCACCACCCAGGGGCAGCGCAAGCTCTTCTTCAAGTTGAAGAAAGAGAAACAGTTGCTGATCGAACAGGGCTTCGATCCCAAGCCCAAGTTGCTCTCCCAGCGGCTCGGCGTCTCGGAACGGGAAATCATCGATATGGATCAGCGGCTGGACGGTTGGGATGTCTCCTTGGATTCACCTGTAAAAGAGGGTTCCGACACCGAAAGGATGGAGTTTTTCAGTGAAAGCACCGGCTCCGCTGAAGACAAGGTGGCAAAGAAACAAATCGAGGTGCTGCTGCACAACAAGGTGTCCGAGTTCCGGGAGCAGATGACGGACAGGGAGCTGGAGATTTTCGATCAGCGCATCTTTTCGGACAATCCGGTGACCTTGCAGGAGATAGGCGATCGCTACGGCATTTCCCGGGAGCGGGTGCGCCAGATCGAAAAGAATGTGATTAAAAAAATGCGGGAATTCTTCAAAAACGAGATCCCCGATTTCGATGTCTACACCAACCCATGAGGTCAGGCCGGTGCCAGCCACGACACTGACGGGCGCATGGATGCGGCGCCACGAAACATCCAAGCACCTTTCTTCATCTCAACGACTGCTATCGGTGCTGCTTTGGATGGCGATCTCCTGTTGCGCATTGACCGTTGCCGTTGGCTGCCGAGGTCCGCTGGATGACCCGGCTTTTCATACCGTTGAACTGCCTGCGCCGGCCCGGGACAGGGGTGACGATGCCGCCGCCTATTACTATTTCGTCGCCGCTCAGATGAAGATCAAAGAGGGTGCCCTGGCCGAGGCCCGTTGGTATCTGGAGCAGGCGATCGACCATGATCCTGAAGGGGTTTTGCCCCGTCTGGAGCTGGCGGGCCTTTACATGGCGCACCAACAGTTGGAACAAGCGCTGGCCCTGATCCAACAAGTGCTGGCGGATCAGCCGAACCATCCCGATGCCTTGATCATGGCCGGGCGCATCTATCAGCAGAACGGTATGCCCCAGGCTGCAAAGGATGTGTACGAGAAGGTGCTGGCCTTGGGCGCCGACGATCCCGATCCATATATGCATCTGGGCGGCATCTACTGGGATGCCGACGATCCGGCCAACGCGGCGCGGGTGTTCGGCATGATGGTGGAGCGCTTTCCCCACGCCTACGCCGCGCACTATTTTCAGGGTAAAGCATTATTGGCCCAGGGTGAACTGGACGCAGCGGCGCAAGCATTCAAACGCTCCCTGGCGTTGGAACCTTCTCTGGAGGAGCCCTACCTGGAGTTGATCCATATCTACAAAATTCAGGGCAACACCGACCAGGTCATACACACCTACCAGACCTTGCTCGCCTACCACCCGGACAACAGCGGCGCGCTCCTGGACTTGGCGGCGTTTTACCATAGCGAGGGCGATTCGGAGCAGGGCCGCCGGCTGCTGTTGGAGCTGGGACGGCAGGTGGAAAGCAATCCGGCTGCGCTGGGGCATCTTTTCGAGCGTTACTACGAACAAGGCGCCTTCGAAACCACCGTCTGGGCCGTGACGGGGATGCTCGAAGCGGCACCGGAGAACGCCGACTTGCACTACCTGGCGGGATTGGTCCATGATCAATTGAACCATTCGTCCACGGCATTGTCCCATCTGTCCCGCGTCCAACCCCAATCGCGCTTCTACGGCAGCGCCGTCATCCATCGTGCGATGCTGCTAAACGATGCGGACCGGACGGAGGAGGCCATCAAGGCGATTCAACAGGGGCTGCGTCATGATCCGCACAACGCGGCTTTCCATTTCTACCTGGGGGCTTTTTTTGAGGCCGGCGGGCGTTATCCCGAGGCATTGGATGCCTTGCGGGCAGCCGTGGCCATCGATGACCGCAACGCCCGTTACCATTTTCGGATGGGCGTGGTGTACGATAAAATGAACCGTCCCGAGGATGTGATCGATGCCATGCAAAAATCCCTGGCCATCGCGCCCGAAGATGCGGAAACCCTCAACTATCTGGGGTACACCTACGCGGAGTTGGGCATCGCGCTGGAAGAGGCCGAGGCGTTGATCAAAAAGGCGCTAACCATCAAACCCGACGATGGTTACATCACCGACAGTCTGGCCTGGGTCTACTACAAGATGGGGCGCTACCAAGAGGCCCTGGAATGGATCGTCAAGGCGGTGCACCTCGTGCCGGACGATCCGACCATTCTGGAACACATGGGGGATATCCATTGGCGGCTCGCCGACAAAGAGCAGGCCCTGGAAGCCTACCGACGCTCCCTTGAGCTGAAAACCGAAAACCGTGAAGCGCTCCGGGAAAAGTTGCGCGAGTTGCAATTGCCGCAGCAACCTCGCAAGGACAGCCCCTGAAAGATGCAACGCTGCCAATCACCGCACCGTCAAGGACAGATGCGTCGGCGCCTGCAATGCATGTTATTGGGCCTTGCCCTGATCGTTCTCCACGGCTGTGCAGGGTGGCTGCCGGCGGTCGAGGAAGACCCCCTGGCGCGACGACAAGTGACCGAGTGGACCCGCCACAATCAAATGCTTCCGCCTTTCAAGGGATTGATGCGAATTCAAATGCAGGAGGGGGGACGCACCACCAGCGGCCGGGCCGCTTGGGCGGCCGCGGCGCCGGACCGGTTGCGCCTCGAATGGCTCGGTCCCCTTGGGCAGCCGTTGTTCAGTATGGCGGGCGACGGCCAAACCATCAATATTTATGATGTTTCGGATGGCAAACACCGCCGTTTCCGGCAAACCCCCAATGCCTTGGAGCGGTTGATCGGCGTGCCCATGGGGCTCGGGGATTTGGTGGATATTCTGGCTGGACGGCCGCCGTTGCCTGCCCATGCGGCGACCCGCCGGCTGGACGATGCGTCCTGCGGGGTGGTGCTGGAAAATCGCTGGCGCGCTCGCGTGGCCGAAGTGGTGTCGCTCGGCTGCGATCATCCTGAGATAATGACCGTTTACGACGGATCGGACACCGTCCGTTTCCGAGTCCAATGGCTGGATTGGCAAACCGTTCATGAGTTCACAGTGCCAAAGGAAATCCGTGTGACCTCGGTGGAAGGGGACACCCTGTCCATGCTGCTGGAGCGTTTCTGGATCGATCCCTCCTTGCCGCCCGGGACCTTTGTCATCGCACCACCGCCATAGACAACTGGACGGAACAATGACATCGGCATCTCTCGACAACCCCCTCGTGGCACTCGAAGGGCGCTTGCGTCACTGCCGCAACGTCCGCACCTTGGGGGTGCGCCCCAACTTTCTCGACTACACCCCCGAGGAGCGCCGATGGATCCGCGAAGCGGCCAAGATTTACTATCCGTCTCCTTTTTACGCGGAGCTGCTCGACACCATGGGCAAGCCCACTTTTCCCAGCTACCACACCTATAAGTTCGCCCAGGACAAGATCAAGCAGACCGCGCTGTTCCAAATGGCCGGCATCCCCCACCCACGGACCCGTGTGTTTTACGGCCGCCGGCAGAAGGCCCGCATAGTGGACCATTTCTCGTTCCCCTTCATCGCCAAGGTGCCGCGCGGGTCGGCCCTTGGCAAAGGCGTATATCTGATTCGCAGTGCCGAGGACCTGGCCGCCTATTGCCAAATGGAAGGACCGGCCTATATTCAGGCCTACTTGCCCATGGAAAAGGACATTCGTGCGGTGGTGATCGGCGGCAGGGTGGTGCACGCTTATTGGCGCGTGGCCCCGGTGGGCGATCACCGGACCAACATCGGATGTGGTGGGGATGTGGACTTCTCCCCGGTACCCCGCGGTGCCCTGGCCCTGGCCGTCCGTACGGCTCGGGTGTGCCGCTGGGATGACGTTGGACTGGATATCGCCTGCCGGCGCGATGACTTCGTGGTGTTGGAAGCCAACATGAAATATGGACGCGAAGGATTTCGCCGGGCCGGCATCGATTACAACCGACTTCTGGAGCAATGCATAGTCGATGGATCTATCTGAGACCACTGCCATCTTGGCCGATCTAAAGGCCCAATTGAACCGCCGCGAGGCGGCGCTCTTTTCGCCCTTGGCGGCACGTAGCGAGCAGTGCTTGCGTCGTGTGCCGGAAGAGAAGGTACGCTCGGGATACCGTCAATCCTTCTCCCTGGATGCGGATCGCATCATGCATTCCAGCGCCTACACCCGTTACATCGACAAAACCCAAGTGTTCTACCTGATTCGCAACGACCACATCACCCACCGGGTGCTCCATGTCCAACTGGTTTCCAAGATCGCCCGCACCATCGGGCGTTTCTTGCGCCTCAACGAAGATCTGATCGAGGCCATTGCCCTGGGGCACGACATCGGCCACACCCCCTTCGGCCATGACGGCGAACGGCACCTGAGCCGCCTCTGTGCCGGCGCGGGTATCGGCCACTTCCTGCACAATGTGCAGAGCATCCAATTCCTCGATCGCGTGGAGCGTAAGGGACGCGGCTGGAATCTTTCCCTTCAGACCCTGGACGGGATCTTGTGCCACGATGGTGAGATTCACAACCAGGTGCTGCTGCCGCAGCGCGACAAAACCTTCACCGATTTGGATGCGGAGATTGCGCGCAAGCAACGCGATCCGGATCAGGCCCTGATGCCCATGACCCTGGAAGGGTGCGTGGTGCGCATGGCCGATACCGTGGCCTATATCGGCCGCGACCTGGAGGATGCCATCCGCCTCAACGTGATTCGAAGGTCCGATATCCCCAAGGCGGTGACCGAGGTGCTCGGCAACACCAACGGCACCATCGTTTACAGCCTGGTGACCGACATCATTCGTCAAAGCCATGATCAACCCCATATCGCCATGAGCGACCGGGTCTCGCAGGCATTGAAGCAACTCAAAACCTTCAATTTGGAGCGCATCTATCTCAACCCGACCATCAAGCCCCATGCCGATGCCATCCAAACCCTGTTCGATCTTTTGTTCGACACCTACCTGGAAGATCTGCGCCGGGGCAACCAGCGATCCCGCATCTTCAGCGGCTTTTTGTCCGACATGTCGGACACCTATGTTTCGAATCATCAACCGGCGGAAATCGTAAGAGATTTTATCGCGGGCATGACCGACCGTTACTTCTTGCTGCAATGTCCGGCCGACCTGCGGCCGGAAATTGTGGACGTGTAGGTCGGCACCATGCCCCATGCCGACACCCCAGGGCCCCGAATCGGTTATCAGGAGCGGACCTATCGTCGCTTGGTGCGCAGCCACTTGCACGCCGAACAGGTGGTCGTGCAGCAGACCGACCTGGGCATCTACAGCAGCGTGCCGCTGGCGGCGGAGGCGCGTGCGGCGGTGTTGGCCCAGCGGGGCTATCTGGAGCGCTATATCCAGCGGTTTCCGGATTTTCAGCAGACACTGCGCCCTTGGCCTGCCGATCCTTTGGCGCCCCCCTTGGTGCGCGAAATGATCGATGCCGCCCAACGCGCGGCGGTGGGCCCCATGGCCGCCGTGGCCGGGGCCCTGGCAGAAGCGGTGGGCCGGCGGTTGCGTCGCTGGTCACCCGAAATTATTGTCGAAAACGGTGGAGATATCTATTTTGAAATCCAGCGACCTTTGACCGTTGCCGTATTTGCCGGTGCCTCCCCTCTGAGTCTTCAGATCGGTGTGCGCATCCAACCGGATCGGGGGCTTCGGGCGATCTGCAGCTCTTCCGGATCGGTGGGCCACTCCCTGAGCCTGGGACGGGCCGATGCCGTGTGCATCCTCTCGGACAACTGCGCCCTGGCCGATGCCGTGGCCACAGCCACCGGTAACCGGGTGGGCAGCGCCGCCGACATCCAATCGGCGGTCGACTGGGCCCGGCATATCCAGGGCGTGCGGGGGGTGCTGGTGGTGGTGGGCCGCGCCATGGGTGCCTGGGGGGATTTGGAAACCTTGCCTTTGAGGCAATAAAAAGTGTTGAGTTTTCAGGGCTCAACCTGTAATTATCAGGGCAAATCAGCGCTTTCGGCCTTGCCGGCGGCGCCACTCCGGGATCATGGAGGATCCGCATGAAAAAGGTGAAACTGGTCTTTTGGATTGTCATTCTCGCTTTGCTTGGATTGATCGTCTACCAGAACCGTGATGTGCTGCTGACGGCCGAACAGCCGTTGTCCATCAATCTTGGTTTCGGCAGTTACCAGACACCTGCGCTTCCCTTTGTCATCTATTTTCTTTTCTTTTTTGTTCTCGGATGGCTGATCGCCTTCCTGTTCGGTTTCGTGGAGCGGATAAAAACAGGTAAAAAGGTCAAAAAACTCAAAGACACCATCAATTCCCAGGCCGAAGCCATTACGGCCATGAAAAAAGACATTGAAACGCTGAAGCCGCACACCGGTCACAAATCGACGAAAGCGGCCGCCCATGAATCGGCGGCACAATCAACCGATCCGCCCACCCGGGCCGAAGAAGAAGACGGTGCGGCGGAGGATCCCGAAACGGCGCCCCGCGATCAGACCACGCCCCGGGAATAGACCTGCGGTCATCGCTGCCGCCGCCGTGCCACCGGTAGCGACGGGTGCCCGCACGCCATGAATCCCCGAACCCTTGCCGGCAACACGCCGCACGGCTTGAAAAGCATCTCCGCACCATGAGCGCCTCCAAAACCACCCCCATGATGCAGCAATATCTGTCCATCAAGGCGCAATACCCGGACGCCATTCTGTTTTATCGCATGGGGGATTTCTATGAGATGTTCTTCGAAGATGCCGAGGCGGCCTCCAAGGCGTTGGAGATCACCCTGACCTCTCGCAACAAGAATGATGATGTGCCCGTGCCCATGTGCGGCGTGCCCTATCGGGCCGCCCAATCCTACATTGGGCGCTTGATCGACTGCGGTTTCAAGGTCGCCGTCTGCGACCAGGTGGAAGATCCGTCCGCGGCCAAGGGCTTGGTCCGGCGCGAGGTGGTGCGGGTGGTCACACCCGGCATGATCGTGGACAGCGATATGCTGGAGGCCAAGGCCCACAATTGCCTGCTGGCCCTGGTCGGACGGGGGGAGATCCTGGGGTTGGCCTGGTTGGACATCTCCACCGGCCTTTTTCGGGTCACCGAAACCACCGAAGGCCACAAGGTGCTGGATGAAGTGTTGCGCATCGCCCCGCGGGAGGTGCTGTTGCCCGAAACCATGCAGCATGTGCCGCTACTCCGGAAAATGGTGTGCGCCCTGGAACAGCGGGCCGTCAACTGGTTACCGGCCTCGGCCTTCGACCTGCAGCGGGGACGGGATCGGTTGTTGGCGCAGTTTCACACCCGTTCTCTGGAAGGGTTCGGCGCCGAGGGGCTGACCGCCGGCTTATCGGCCGCCGGCGCTTTGCTGCACTACGTCGGCGAGACCCAGAAGCAGGCGGTGGACCATCTGCGGCAGATGACCACTTACCGCCTGGACAACCATCTGGTCATCGACCACATGAGCCGTCAAAACCTGGAGCTGGAAAAGAATCTGCGCAGCGGTACGCGCCAAGGCACCCTGCTGAGCATCATCGACCGCACGGCAACGGCCATGGGCGGGCGGCGGCTCAAACAGTGGCTGCGATATCCACTGCTTTCACCGGAAAAAATCGGCCTGCGACTCGATGCGGTGGAGGAGGCCGTGGCCCGGGGGGATGTGCGCCGTCGCATGGTGGCAGCCCTCGACGGGGTTTACGACCTGGAGCGGCTCCACGGCAAAATCGCCATGGGCCACGCCAACGCCCGCGACCTGCTGGCTTTGGGGCGCTCCCTGGCGGCCCTGCCGCCCATTTGGGATGATTTGAAGGTATTGAGCAGCGACCTGTTCCAACCGTCGCTCGCGCTGGATGACTTGAACACCCTGGCCGAACGGATCGTGCAGGCCATTCGCGAGGATGCGCCGCCCACGATCAACGAAGGGGGCATGTTCCGCCACGGGTATCACCCGCCCTTGGACCAGTTGATCCATATCGCCCGGGATGCCAAAGGATATCTGGCCCAACTGGAAATGCGGGAGCGCGAGGCCACCGGTATCAACACCTTGAAGGTGCGCTACAACAAGGTGTTCGGCTACTACATCGAAGTGTCCAAGGCCCAGGCGCCTTCGGTGCCGGACCGCTACGTGCGCAAGCAAACCCTGGTCAATGCGGAACGCTATATCACCGATGAACTCAAGCAGTTCGAATCCCGGGTGATGGGGGCGGAGGAAAAACAGTGGGCCCTGGAGCTCGAACTGTTCAATGAATTGCGCGAGCAGGTGCGGGCGTGCGGCAACGATTTGCAGGCCGCGGCCCGTTTTTTGGCGCGCATCGATTGTCTCCTGGCCCTGGCGGAAACGGCCGACCGGAACGACTACTGCCGTCCCGCCATCAACCGGCAAGGGGTGTTGCGTATCGAGGAGGGGCGCCACCCCGTTGTGGAACGGATGATGCGCGGCGAGCGCTTCGTGCCCAACACCATCGCCATGGACAACGACAACGAACAGGTCTTGATCGTCACCGGGCCCAATATGGCCGGCAAATCCACCGTCCTGCGCCAAGTGGCCCTGCAAGTGATTTTGGCCCAAATGGGCGCCTTCGTGCCGGCCGCCGCCGCCGACATCCCCATCACCGACAGGATCTTCACCCGCGTCGGCGCGCTGGACAATCTGGCGGCCGGTCAAAGCACCTTCATGGTGGAGATGGAGGAGACCGCCAACATCCTGCACCATGCCACGGAGCGCAGCCTGGTGGTACTGGACGAAATCGGCCGCGGCACCAGTACCTACGACGGGCTGAGCATCGCCTGGGCCGTGGCGGAGTATCTTCATGACTTGAGCGGCAAAGGGGTCAAGACCCTTTTCGCCACCCACTACCACGAGCTGACCGAGCTGGCTGCCATCAAGCCGAGGGTCAAGAATTACAACATCGCCGTCAAGGAGTGGAAGGATCGCATCATCTTCCTGCGCAAGCTGGTGGCGGGCGGCACCAATCGCAGCTACGGGATACAGGTGGCCCGCTTGGCCGGCATTCCCGAAACGGTGGTGGTGCGCGCCAAGCAGGTTCTGGAACGGGTGGAACGGCACGGTTCGACGGACGCCGCCGCCGTCGGCGGTTGGGACGCAGCGGCGAACGATTTCAAAAAACCGGTGCAAATGGCGCTGTTCCAGTCGGCGGACCGGGAGGTGATCGACCGGCTGCGTGCCATCGATCCCGACACCATGACCCCCATGGAGGCGCTTCATCTGCTGCACCAATTGCAGGAGAAGATCCGCAAGGGCGATTGACAATCCTTGCCCCTCATGGTTTCTTTACACCAACGAATGAAAAGCCTGCGCAATAGTTGACAATAGTGGAGCATACAGCGGGATGAGCACACATCTGCGATGGATAGCACGCCGGGGGGCTTGGTTGTTGGGTTGCCTGATGTTGGCAGCCTTGTATCAACCGCCGGCCCACGCCCAAACCGCCGAGGCCAAGTTTTACGAGGCCGAGCGATGCTATCGGGACCTGCGCAACGCCCCGAACCGGCAGAAGTACCGGGATCAGTGGCTGAACTGCATTACCCGTTATCTTGCCGTTTACCGCCATGACCCCCACGGTCCCTGGGCCGCCGCCGGGCTTTACCACGCTGGCGTGCTCTATGGCGAGCTGTACAAACGTTCATTCGTGGGGGCCGACCGGCAGGAGGCCATCGATCTTTTCGAACGGGTGGTGCGCCATTTCCCAAAAAGTCGGTATCGGCCTCGTGCCGAAAAAGCGAGCAGCGCACTGAAAGGAGGGGGCGGGACCCGGACCACCGCTGAAAAATCATCCCCCCCCGCCGCCAAACCGGCCGCGCCGCCGCCCGCGGCTTCGGCCAACGCCGCTTCGACCCGCAATGCGCGGCAGTTCTACGAACAGGCCCGTGCCAACGATGCACGCCTCGAACAGCGACCCGAATTGAAGAAGCTTCGGGATCAGTGGTTGCGTTCCATCAACGCCTACCGCCAGGCCTACCAGGCCGAACCGAACGGCGCCCTGGCCGCCGCGGCACTGTTTGGATTGGCCCAAAGCTACAGCGGCTTGCACCACTGGTCGCGCAATGAAGTGGATCGGCTGCAAGCGCGCAAAACCTACGAACAGCTGCTCGATGGGTATCCCCAAAGCCCTGAAGCGGAGATGGCCCGCCAAACGCTGGGGATCGCCTCCCGGCAGGAGGGCAGCGACGGCGACGCCATCGCCCGGGTGATCGAGACGGCGCAGGACGGAGCGCCGGCGGTGGTCCGGCCGGCGGCGGTTGCGGGCGGCACGGGCCGGCCGGCGGTGGTGGAGGGTCTGCGTTTTTGGTCCAATCCGCGCTACACCCGGGTGGTGATCGACGCCGACCAGGATGCCGTCTTCACCTACAACGAGCTGCGCGAAGATCCGGCCATCGGCAAGCCCCAGCGCATCTACATCGACCTGCACAACAGCCGTTTGAGCAACGACCTGCAACGTATCATTCCCATCAACGACGATCTGCTCAGTGATGCCCGCGCAGGGCAATACACCGCCGATACGGTGCGGGTGGTGGTGGATATCAAATCGGCCCGGACCTTCAAGATCTTTTCCCTTAAAAACCCTTTCCGCATCGTATTGGATGTTTGGGGCGTGGAAACGGGCGCCGTTGCACAGCGGCCGGCGCCCGAGGTCTCGCCGTCAGACACGGGCGTTTTGCCACCCGGCGCCATCGTCAAACAGTTGGCTCTCGGCGTGCGGCGCATCGTCATCGATCCGGGCCATGGCGGACGCGATCCCGGGGCACCGGGATATCACAAGGGGGTCCAAGAGAAGGATGTGGTCCTGGCCATCAGCAAAAAGTTGGCGGAACAGCTCCGGGCGCAACTCAAGTGCGAGGTGATTTTGACCCGCGACAAGGATGTCTACCTGAGCCTGGAGGAACGGACGGCCATTGCCAACACGCAAAATGCCGATCTGTTCATTTCGATTCATGCCAATGCATCGCCGGACCGTCGGGCGTCCGGTTTCGAAACCTACATTCTCAATCTGGCCACCGACGACGAGGCCATCCGCGTGGCGGCGCGCGAAAACGCCACTTCCATGAAAAATATCAGCGATCTGGATTCGATCTTGAAAGATCTGATGCAAAATGCCAAAGTCAGCGAATCCACACTCTTGGCCAGCTACGTACAGGAAGGGGCTTTGGGCCGACTGGGCCGGAAATACAACATTCGCAACAAAGGGGTCAAAAAGGCACCTTTCTATGTGCTGTTGGGCGCCGAAATGCCATCGATCCTTGTGGAAACCGGCTTCATCAGCAATCCCGAGGAGGGCAAGCGCCTGACCAGCCCTGAATATCAGCGTCTGCTGGTCCAGGGCATCGTGGATGGCATCAAACGGTATATTAACGAAGTAACGCCGACGGCAATGCGGGAGGCCCTTCAGGGGCCGAGTTGAAATCCGCTTTCATCAACGGTTGCACAAGCAAGCAGGGAAGGAGCAGCAGAGATGTCATACGAGCACATCAGCGTGGCCACGGAACAGGGCATCACCACCATCACCTTTAACCGGCCGAAGGCCCTCAATGCGCTCAACAGCGCCTTGCTGGAAGAGTTTGCCCGGGCGGTGGAAGCCGTCGCCGCCGATGAGGAGATTCGGGTGTTGGTGTTGACCGGCGCCGGCGACAAGGCCTTCGTGGCCGGGGCCGACATCACGGAGCTGGCCCGGCTGGACACCCTCAAGGCAAAGGTGTTTATCAATCGTGGCTTGTCCGCCATCAACGCCCTGACCCAGCTGTCGATTCCGGTGATCGCCGCGGTCAACGGTTTCGCCCTGGGCGGCGGGTTGGAGATCGCAATGGCCTGCGATTTCATCTACGCCTCGGAAAAGGCCTCCTTCGGCCAACCGGAGATCAAGCTGGGCTTGATTCCCGGCTACGGCGGCACCCAGCGGTTGCCGCGCATCATCGGCGCGGCCCAGGCCAAGGAGCTGCTCTTCACCGGCAAGATGATCTCCGCCGTCGAGGCCTTGCGGCTGGGGATCGTCAACAAAGTGGTCGCACCGGAGGCCTTGATGGACACCGTCATGGCCACCGCGCGGGAGATGGCGGCCATGGGCCGGGTGTCCGTGCGGGCCGTCAAGCAGGCTGTGGACAACGGTCTCAATGCCGACCTGACCACCGCTTTGCGCATTGAAACCGACGCCTTCGCCCTCTGCATGGCCAGCCCGGACGCCAAGGAGGGCACCAGCGCCTTTCTGGAGAAACGCAAACCGGCCTTCACCGGCAAACTGATGGATGAGTGATTGTTTCAAGGAGGAGTGGTTCGATGATTTACAATATGGAATATGAAACCATGCCGCGCGAGGCGCTGGAGGCGATTCAACTGCGCCGGTTGCAGGCCACCGTGGAGCGGGTCTATGCCAACGTGGCCTTTTACCGGGAAAAATTCAAGGAAGCCGGCATTTCCCCCACCGATATCCGCACCCTCGACGACCTCCGGCGCCTGCCCTACACCACCAAGCAGGATTTGCGCGACAACTACCCCTACGGGATGTTTGCCGTGCCCATGGATCACGTGGTGCGCATTCACGCCTCATCGGGCACCACCGGTCAACCAACGGTGGTGGGCTACACCGCGCGGGACATTCAGACCTGGGCCCAACTCATGGCCCGGGCCCTGATGGCCGGCGGCGCCAACCGGGGCGATATCATTCACAACGCTTACGGCTACGGCCTGTTCACCGGCGGCCTGGGGGTGCATTACGGCGCGGAGCTGCTCGGGGTGTCGGTGATTCCCGTTTCCGGCGGCAACACCCGCCGGCAGGTGATGATCATGAAGGATTTCGGCCCCACCATCATCACCGCCACGCCCTCCTACAGCCTGCACCTGGCCGAAGTGTGCGAAGAGATGGGGGTCTCTTTCAAGGACCTCAAGTTCAAATTCGGCATTTTCGGCGCCGAACCCTGGTCCGAAACCATGCGCGGCGAGATCGAGCGCAAACTCAACCTGACCGCCGTGGACATCTACGGCCTCAGCGAGGTTATGGGGCCCGGCGTGGCCATCGAGTGCAAGGAGGCCAAGAACGGGCTGCACATTTTCGAGGACCACTTCATTCCCGAGATCGTCGACCCCGCCACCCTGGAACCACTGCCCTACGGCAGCGTGGGCGAGCTGGTGTTCACCACCATTACCAAGGAGGCTTTCCCGGTGGTTCGCTACCGCACCCGGGACATCTGTTCGTTGAATCCCGAACCGTGCATCTGCGGTCGCACCCATCTGCGCATGAGCCGCGTCACCGGCCGCAGCGACGACATGCTGATCATCCGGGGGGTCAATGTGTTCCCCTCGCAGATCGAAAGCGTGCTGATCGACACCGAGGGCGTCACCCCCCACTACCAACTGGTGGTGGACCGGGAAGGCGCGCTGGACGTGTTGACGGTCAAGGTGGAGATCGGCGAGCAATTGTTTTCCGATGAGGTCAAGAAGCTTCAGGCCACCGAGAAACGCATTTCGAAAAACATCAAGGAGCTGTTGGGCGTCACGGCCAAAGTGCGCCTGGTCGAGCCCAAGGCCATCGCCCGCAGCGAAGGCAAGGCCCAGCGCGTGGTGGACAACCGCAAGTTGTAGGCCCGGGGGGAACGATTTCGATGCCTGCCGGCGGCCGATCCGCCGCCGGGAACGGTTTTTCCGACCCGATCGTGTTTAACCGTCGAGCAAGCAGCAGCCGGCGCAGCCGGTTGAAGGAGGCCCTATGCAAGTGGAACAAATATCCGTTTTTCTGGAGAATAAATCCGGCCGCCTCTCCGAGGTAACGGGCATTTTGGCCGAAGCGGGCGTCAACATCCAGGCCCTGGCCCTTGCCGACACCTCCGATTTCGGGGTGCTGCGGCTCATTGTGGACGACAACGAGAAAGCCGCCAACGCCCTCAAGGACAACGGCCTGACGGTGGGGCGCACCGAGGTGGTGGCCGTGGAGGTGGAGGATCGTCCGGGCGGGCTGCACCGGCTTCTGGAGATCCTGAAAGACACCGACATCAACGTGGAGTACATGTACGCTTATGTGCACCACACCGGCAAGCATGCGGTCATGATCTTTCGCTTTGACAACAGCGAGGCGGCCATCAAAGTGCTGACGGCCAATGGGGTGTCCATCATCACGCGGGAGCGTCTTTACGCCATTTAGGACGAGACGGACGGTACAGGGTATGCCGCGGATGGCACATGCCCTTCGCGGAAATGCATTCAGTTTCCTGTCGGTGATCACCATTTTATGGTAAACTTCCGGTATCAAACAGCCGATAGCTATTCAAACGCCCGATTGTCGGCACTTGGAACAGCGATGACAAACAACGATAAACCTGCGGCGAAGGACTACCGTCAACTATTTTGGGGAATCGCGCTCGTTTTGGCCGGCGTGGGCGTGCTGTTGCGCAATGTGCAGGTGATGCCCCGACTGGCCGAGTTCGAATCCTTTTCCAAATCGGTGGTGATCATCTTTTATTTCATTGGCATTGTGCTGATCGTCGGCGGGGCGAAAAAGATCGTTCACCATTTCAAAGCCCCACCGGCGGATCGGTCCGACCCCGTGGAGCGGTCGGGCGATTAGCCTGCTTGCCCATCCGGTGAGGGCCGCCGACGGTTTCGGCAAGGCTGTCAGTGGCCCCTTACGGCCCCATGCGGATGGATACCATGGAGTCCACAGGTAAGGTCCTATGTTGAATTTGAATACATCTCAAACCCAGGCCCGTGCCACCTTGGAGGACGGGAACGTCAATTTGCAGTCCGAAGTCGCCTACCGTACGCGACTTATCGAAATTGGCAATAAAATCAATGCGGCACGTGATCTGGACGAGATTTTTATCGATCTGTCGGATGAGATTCTCTCCCTGTTCGATGCCGAACGACTGACCGTCTATGTGGTGGATGGCGTCAAGCGGGAGCTGGTGTCGCGTTTCAAGTCCGGCGACGAGATCGGTGAAATCCGCATTCCCGTGAGCAAATCCTCCCTGGCCGGTTACGCCGCCTTGACCCACAAGCTGCTCAACATCGGCAATGTCTATGACAAGGCGGAGTTGCAAAACATCGACGAGAACCTGGACTTCGACAAGAGCTGGGACCAGAAAACCGGCTTCCGTACCCAGCAAGTTCTCGTTTATCCCATCATTTTTCAAAAATACCTTATGGGCGCCTTGCAATTGATCAATCGCAAGGACGGCGGCCGTTTCCATGAAGCGGACGAAAAAGCGGTGGTCGATCTGGCCAAGATCATCGGTATCGCACTGTACAACCAAAAACGTATGGCAGCCCGTGGCGGGCGTGTGACCAAGTTCGACTATCTGCTGGAAAACCACCTGGTCACCCAGAAAGAGCTGGCCAAGGCCATCACCGACGCCCGTCAACGCAAGGAGCCGGTGGAAAGCGTCCTGAGCCGCGAATACAAGGTGCCCAAGACCGAGATCGGCGAATCCCTTTCCCGCTATTACAAAGTGCCCTTTGTCTCTTACAGCGCCGCTCACCCCATTCCCGGTGAACTGCTTGCCGGGATCAAAGTGCCCTTCATGCGCGCCAATCTGTGGGTACCGTTGCGCCTGGATGAGGGACAACCGGTGATCGCCATCGACGATCCCCACGATCTGAAGCGGATCGACGAGATCAAGGCCCTTTTTCCAGGTCGGCGCCTAAAGTTCGCGGTCACTCTCAAGCAGGACATCCTCGATTTCATCAAGCTGTTCAGCGCCGATGAGCGGGAGATGGCCGAAATCGACGATATTCTTTCTCAGTTGCAGGACGAATATCATGAGATCGAGGAGGCCGAATCGGGCGTCGGGGAAGAGGACAGCGCCGTCGTCCAGCTGGTCAACAAGATCATCCTGGATGCTTACGCCCGCAACGCTTCGGACATTCACATCGAACCGTATCCGGGCAAGCAGAACACCATGGTGCGCATCCGGGTGGACGGCTCTTGTACGGTTTACCAGACCGTTCCCTTCGCCTACCGCAACGCGGTGGTGTCGCGCATCAAGATCATGGCCGATCTGGATATCGCCGAACGGCGGTTGCCCCAGGACGGCAAGATCAAATTCAAGAAGTACGGCGGCAAGGACATCGAACTGCGTGTGGCCACCATTCCCACCCAAGGGGGGATGGAGGATGTGGTCATGCGCATCTTGGCCGCCGGCGAGCCGATTCCTCTGGATAAGATCGGT
Organism: Desulfatitalea alkaliphila; assembly: GCF_022968795.1. GTDB lineage: Bacteria > Desulfobacterota > Desulfobacteria > Desulfobacterales > Desulfosarcinaceae > Desulfatitalea > Desulfatitalea alkaliphila. The sequence goes on along the minus strand of NZ_JALJRB010000007.1, from coordinate 5,142 downwards.
TTCTCCGAGCGCAACTACGACAACTTCGTGCAGTGCGTCATCCAGCCCTACGGCCTTGTGCTGGTGTGCGGCCCCACCGGGTCCGGTAAAACCACCACTTTGCATTCGGCCCTGGCCTACATCAATAAAACCGAGACCAAGATCTGGACCGCCGAGGATCCGGTGGAAATCACCCAGAAGGGGCTGCGCCAGGTACAAGTCAAACCCAAGATCGGCTTCACCTTCGCCGCCGCCATGCGCTCTTTTCTGCGCGCCGACCCGGATGTGATCATGGTCGGCGAAATGCGCGACAAGGAGACCACCCACATCGGCATCGAGGCCTCCTTGACCGGTCACTTGGTCTTCTCCACCCTGCACACCAACACTGCTCCGGAGAGTATTGTCCGCCTGCTGGACATGGGCATGGACCCCTTCAACTTCGCCGATGCCATTTTGTGCATAATGGCCCAGCGCCTGGTGCGGACCCTCTGCCCGGATTGCAAAAAGGCGTACAACCCCTCCGAAGAAGAGTTTGGCGAATTGGTGCGCGAGTACGGGGAAGAGGAATTCGCCAAGAACGTCAACATCAACTACAACGATGAACTGGAGTTGTATAAACCGCAAGGCTGCGAATTCTGCAACAACACCGGGTACCGCGGCCGCATGGGTATCCATGAACTGCTGGTGGGCACCGAAGAGATGAAAAAGCTCGTCCAGCGCCGGGCCCAGATGGAAGAGATTCGCAGGCAGGCCATCGCCGACGGCATGACGACGTTGAAACAGGATGGTATAGAAAAGATTTTCGGTGGTAAAACCGATATGCTGCAAGTTCGAAAGGTGTGTATTAAGTAGTTTTAAGTGTTAAGTGTTAAGTTTTAAGTTGAAGGATTGGGGCCTTTAAAAGTAGGTTTAAGTTTTAAGTTGAAGGATTGGTTCCTTTTAGTAAGGGGTGATGTATTGATTATTCCTGCCTTTTTTTTGCTTGTCTGAATTTTTCCAGTTGTGTTTCATAGTGGGTTCTGTCCGGGGGGTTCAGGGATAGGGCGGTTTGCTGCGCATTGATGGCTTCTTCTATGCGGTTGTTGGCGTAGAGGGTTTCGGCCAGGGTGTCCCAGATATGGGGGGCGGTCGATTGCAGGGCGATGGCCTGTTGGGCGAGGTGCAGGGCGCGCTGGGGTTTGCGCAGGGATGGCTCTTCGATGGTGGCCAGGACCCATGCCAGGTTGTTGAGGATGTCGGGATCGTTGGGGTTGAGACGGGCGGCCTTTTCGTAGGCCGATAGGGCGGCCCTTTCGTCGTTGCGTTCCAGGTGGGTGTTGCCCAGCATGGCGTAGAGCAGAGCGTCTTCCTCGGTTTTAGGCGTCTTGCGCTCGAGGTAGTTTTCAAGGGCGGCCAGGCGCAATTGGCGTCCGCCGTGTCCTATCACCGCCTGGTTGAGTTGAAAGACGCCCACTGCCAATAGTAAAAAGGCGGTCAGGAAAAGGGCGATGCTGTAACGTAATTTGCGGTCGTGTCGCGCGATCAGGTGGGGATCGTGCCGGCAGCGTTGCAGGTAATCCATCCGCTCCTGAATGCTGAAGTGGTGCCAGTTGGGTTTGTCGGCCGGTTGTCCCGATGTGGCCGCGATCTTTTGGAATGTAACGATCAAGGGTTGGGGATCGCGAAACATGCGGAAGACGAACAGGTCGGCCTGGCGCTCGAAGTTGCGGATGAAATAGCCGAAGATGTATCGGAAGTAAACGATTACGCCCGCCACCAGCAACACGGCGTAGATGGCGTAGATGAAGTTGGTGGGATTGAGATTGAAATGGAGTACGATTGACAGAACCGGTTTGACAAAGAACAGAGCGATGAAACTCAGGGGATAGGCAGCGTAGGAGATCAGCATGAAGCCGACCAGGAACAGCAGGTAGAGCAACAGGTGCTTGCGTTTGACATGCCCGATTTCGTGGGCGATCACCTGCTCGACTTCGGACGGGGAGAGCATTTGCAGCAAGGCGTCGGTCACCAGGATGTAGCGAAAGCGCCCCATTAGCCCCATGACACCGGCGGTGATCATCCGGCCGCCGAAGATGGGCCAGTAGACGATATCGGCGTAGCGCACCCCTGCCTGGCGGCAGAGGGCTTCGATGCGGTGGCGCAGGTCGCCTGCCTCCAAGGGGCGGCAACGCCAGATCCGTTTGATCAACAGGGGGGCGAAGATGGTAGCCAACACCAGAAAGACCAGGAAATAGGCCGTTTGACCGACCGCCGAATCGAGTATTCGCGTGGGTAGCTCGAAAGGCAGCAGACGCAACAGATCGGAGATGCCGAACAACAGGGTCCAGGGCAGCAGGATCGGCGCGCTGAAGGCGGCATTGGAGTAAACATAATTGGCGCGGGTGAGATCCCCACCGTAAATGGCCTGGTGGGCATCGTAGGCATAGGTCCAGACCAGCACCAGGTAGCCGCCGAACAGCAGCAAAAAGAGCAGGTCCTTGAGGGTGGGCAACCAGACGAAGATGCCCAGGAAACCGATGTGGGAGGGCAGATCCAGGACCCAGATGACCACAGCGAAAACGGCGAGGGCCAGAATGGCGTGCTGGGACATTAACTGGCCGAACCGTTGGTCCAGCACTCGTTGACTGTAGTGGCTCGCCCGCCGTGCCAGACGGTCGAAGCGAAAGCGAACGATGGCTGTAAACAGCCCGGTGACGACCAGCAGCCCCAGCAGCGCATCCAGGGCGGACAAGGCCGGTGTTTGGGTCGGCTGGTAGAGGATCAGGGTGATCAAGGCGACGATGAAGTAGATGAAGTTGTGGAACATGTTGCCTTCCCGCCGGGCGCCTGCGCGTCTTTGGCGTATGTGAAACAGTGGCGTCAGTGTGGCGCCGCCGATTTATTGGCGGCTGCCGCGGCCGAAGTAGCGTTCTTTCTCGCTGTAGATGCATCCGCAATATTGCTGCCGGTACATGCCCATCTCCTTGGAAGCGGTGATGCCTTCTTTCCAGCCGACGCGGAAGTCGTGGTATCGGAAGGGGATCCCCACCTCTTCGGCCACCGCTTGTCCGGTTGCGCGAATGGCGTCGTGTTGCTGGAATTTGCTGTACAACAATGTGGTCGAAAAAGCATCGAAGCGGCCCCGTTTGGCCACTAGGGCGGTGGCCTTGAGGCGCCGGTGGTAGCACAAAAGACAGCGTTGGGTTTCACGAAAGACCGTGGCTCGCAGATGGCCCTCCAGGTCGTACTCCCGGTCGACGATCAATTGCAAGCCGATGGTGTCGGCATAGGTTTCCAGGGTCTGCTGTCGCCGCAGGCATTCGGTGTAGGGGTGGATGTTGCTGCGGTAGTAATAGCCCATCACTTGGGTCGTCTGTTCCTGTAACACCTTCAAAGGGTATATGGCGCAGGGACCGCAACAGATGTGCAATAGGAGTTTCATGCGCGCGCTCCGAAAATGGCGCTGCCGATGCGCACCAGGGTGGCGCCTTCCTCGATGGCCGCTTCGAAATCGCCGGTCATGCCCATGGAGAGGGCTTGCATCTCGATGCCGGGGATGGCCAGGGCGGCGATCCGGTCCCGCAGTTCACGCAGCGCGGCGAAATGGGGACGGGACGCTTCGGGGTCGTTGAAATAGGGGGGGATGGCCATCAATCCTTCGACCTTGAGGTGTTCCAGGCCGCTGAGTTCCCGCGCCAGGGCCGGCGCCTGCTCCGCTGTCACCCCCGACTTGCTCTTCTCGCCGCCCGTGTTCACCTGGATCAGCACCCGCTGGATCTTTCCCGCCTTGCCGGCCTGCCGGTTCAGTTCCTCCGCCAGTTTGAGGGAGTCCACCGTGTGGATCAGTTCGAATAGCCGCACGGCATATTTGGCTTTGTTGGTCTGCAGATGGCCGATGAAGTGCCAGGCCGCCGGTCGATGAGACAGGGCGGCGAACTTGTCGCGGGCCTCCTGCACATAGTTTTCGCCGATGATGGTCGCCCCGGCCGCCATGGCCGCTTCGATGGCTTCCGCCCTATGGGTTTTGCCCACCGCCACCAATTGGATCTCCTCGGGCCGCCGCCCACACCTGCGGGCGATCATCGCCATCCGTGCCTGGACCTCGTGCAGGCGATCAGCGATGGTGCTGTTCATTGACCTCTCCATTGTACTCTTGCGACCCGATCCGCATGCGTTGCATTCACGGCTCACCGTCGGCGGCGATGCGGATCACCTTCGCCTCGATCAGATGGGCGATCACCTCGCACACCGGCAGCCCCACCACGTTGGTGTAGGAGCCGTTGATGCGCTGCACCAGAAAGGTGCCCAGTCCCTGGATGGCGTAGGCGCCGGCTTTGTCGAAGGGTTCGTCGGTGTGGATGTACCACTCGATTTCCGGTTCGCTGAGCGATTTGAAAGTGACGTCGGTGCATACCACATCCGTGACGTGGTGGTTGTGCGCGATACAACATATGGTATAGCCGGTGAATACCTGATGGGTCTGGCCGCTCAATTGGTGCAACATTTCCCTTGCCGCCGTGCGGCCCCTGGGTTTGCCCAGGGGTTGGCCGTCGATCACCACGATGGTGTCGGCGCCGATGACCCACGCATCGGGCCGGCGTTCGGCCACATCCAGCGCCTTGGCGCGCGCCAGGGTTTGGGTGTAGGCGGCGGGTGTGTCGTAGGGCACCTGCGCTTCGTCCACACCGCTGGGCAGCACCTCGAAGGAAAGGCCCGCCCTGGACAGCAGATAACGCCGTCGCGGGGAGTTGGACGCCAGGATCAACCGGCCTTGTTGGAACTTGTGTACCATGGCGCTGTTTCTATCAAATGCGCTGTGTAATGACAAGCAGGGGGAAGGGACATTCGGTATTGACGCTATCGGGGCGTGGCGAAATGTTGAAAAGCGTGTGTGCCGTCGATCGCATCGCGAGAACTGCATTTCGATTTGAATCGAATAACAGATGTTTGCGTTGCGATTGCCAATCGTGGGAGTGAATGGTGAATGGTGAATGGTGCGTGGGCGGGAAAGGTGAATGCGGCACGGCTGGGAAAGGTTGGAATGGAGGAATGGAGGGCATGGAGGGCATCGAGGGGAAGGAGGGAACAGCGGGAATGATAGAAAATGGTGGCGATTGTAACGAAAGGTTGAATGACAAGGGAGGGTTGAACGACCGCCGGCGGGTGGGTCGGGGGGCCGGGTGC
>NZ_JALJRB010000069.1 GCF_022968795.1 Desulfatitalea alkaliphila | reverse complement strand
AACATTGACATAGAGGCCGCAATAGCCAACGCTCGCAAGCTTGTTCAAGAGGACAAGCAGTTGTCGGGTGCCACGCGGTCGATTGTTGAGATTTTGATTCTGATCATCAGCTTGCTGGCCAATCGTCTCGGTTTGAACAGCACCAACAGCAGCAAGCCGCCATCGAGCGATCCGAACAGAGAAAAGACGCCCAAAGCCACAACGGGCAGAAAACCCGGCGGGCAAAAGGGCCGCATCGGCACCACGCTTGAAAAAGTCGATGATCCGGACGAGGTTGTAGTGATCAAGGTCGACCGCAAAAAATTGGCCCCGGGCCGGTATGTGCATGGTGGCTTCGAGACGCGCCAGGTGTTCGATATCGATATATCGCGGGTGGTGACAGAATACCGCGCACAGGTGCTCGAAGATGACAAAGGCAACAGATTCGTGGCCGATTTTCCCGAAGGTGTGACCAAAGCGGCCCAATACGGCACGGGGGTGAAGGCACACTCGGTGTACATGTCGCAATATCAGCTGATCCCGTACAACCGCATCCAGGATCATTTCGCCGATCAGCTCAACATCCCTGTCAGTGAAGGGTCGATTTTCAATTTCAACAAGGAGGCCTTCGATTGTCTTGAGGTCTTTGAAAATCGCGCCAAGGACGAACTGGCCGCCAGCGCTGTGGCGCATGCCGATGAGACCGGGATCAACATCGCAGGGGACAGGCACTGGCTCCACAGCATGTCCAGCGAATCGTGGACACTGTTTGCACCCCACAAGAAACGAGGTATGGATGCTTTTGAAGACATCGGCATCTTGCCCCGGTTCGAAGGCACCTTGTGTCATGACCACTGGAAGCCGTACTACAAGCTGGACGATTGCACCCACGCACTGTGCAACGCCCATCATATAAGGGAGCTGACCAGGGCCTGGGAGCAAGACGGTCAGCAGTGGGCGCTGCAGATGAAAAATTTGCTCGAAACGATCAATCGCAGCGTCACCGATGCCGGAGGGGCGCTGAGCCCTGAAAAATCCGATGAATACCGCCAAAAATACCGCGCCCTGTTGAAGCAGGCCGACATTGAATGCCCTGCGCCGGAGCGTTCCAACAAAAAGGGCAAAAGAGGCCGGATCAAAAGATCCAAGGCCAGGAATTTACTCGAACGGCTCAGGGATTTTGAGCACGACGTTCTCAGATTCATGGATGATGAGCGCATCCCGTTCACCAACAACCTGGGTGAAAACGATATCCGAATGACGAAGGTCCAGCAGAAGATATCGGGCTGCTTTCGAAGCTTTGATGGGGCGCGGATGTTTTGTCGAATTCGAAGCTATCTGTCAACGTGTCGAAAGCAGAATGTGACCGCCAGCCATGCCTTGGACTGCTTGTTCAACGGGAAACTGCCGGAAATTTTTCACACAAGCGGCAGTAGAAACT
>NZ_JALJRB010000068.1 GCF_022968795.1 Desulfatitalea alkaliphila | reverse complement strand
TCAATGTCATTAACTTAAGAAAGCCAAAAATCGCTGTAACATACTGAAAGAATATATTAATAATTGAAAAAAAGGGATCGGCATGGTATACTCACTTTCAACAATAACAGCGAATTATCGTAACGAAAGGAGCACACCATGCCGAAAATTTTTCCAAATTTTATCAATGTTGGCACGGAACCTGAATTGCCATAACTGTGCCAAAATATTCAGGTTTCTAAAGAAAATCATCTCCTCAAAAGAATTCATTGACCGCAATCGGACCTCATCCACCGCTTTTACACGCAGAAGAAAACTTCCGTTTAAAACCCTGATTATATTCCTTATTAATTTCGTTCGTGGCTCCTACCAAGATGAACTGGATAAGTTCTTCAAGTCGGTTTTCCGCCTTGATGTCGCAACACGCGTGGTTACCAAAGCGGCTTTGACCAAAGCCAGGGCCAAATTGAAGTTTGATGCTTTCATCGAGCTTAACGGCCATTTGATCAGCTACTTTGAAAAACACTTGTCTCCTCGTACCTGGCTCGGGTTCCGATTGTTGGCCATTGACGGTTCAACCACACGTTTACCCATTTATGACGACATTATCGAACATTTTGGTACATGGAAGGGGCGAAAGGGCGCTCCATCTCCCATGGCAAGGATCTCGCAGTTGTTCGACCCATTAAACAAAATCACCATCGATGCCGCCATCGGCCCTAAAAGCGTTGGCGAGCGGAAACTGGCAGCCGAAAACCATTTCTTGAAATTGATGCCCAATGACTTGCTCCTGCTCGACAGGGGTTATCCTGCCTGGTGGCTCTTCCGATTGGTATTGTCTCAGCAGGCCGACTTTTGTGCGCGTATCTCGTGCACAAAATGGAAGGCCGTTCGAAAATTCTTTCATTCCGGCAAGTCCGAAAAGATTGTCGATCTTGCCATAAATGCATCTTCCAAAAAACCTTGTGCTCAATGGGGGCTTGATATCGCACCCTTGAAAGTGCGTCTCGTTCGCATCGAGCGTGACGGCAAGGTTCAAGTGCTAATCACCTCTTTGCTCGATAGGGATCTTTACCCCATTGAAATATTTTATGATCTTTACCATTGCAGATGGCCTGTCGAAGAGGATTACAAAGCCGTCAAATCTCGCATGGAACTTGAAAACTTCTCAGGCCAATCCGCTCTGTCGGTTCACCAGGATTTTCATGCAAAGATCTTTTACAAAAACCTGGTCTCAATACTGGCCATCCCGGCTCGAAGGGCAATTGAAATGGATACCGGCACCTGCAAATATATATACCAGATCAATTTCACCTACGCATTGTCTCAGTGCAAGGGTGTGATCCCGCTGATGTTCTATAAAACGCACTCAAGGGTCAAGCGTATGGTCGCTGACTTGTGTGAACTTTTTCAAAGAACCGTCGAACCGATACGGCCGGGAAGAACGTATCCGCGAACTCACAAAGTTAAACCACGGAAATTCTTTCCACAATATAAACCTATTGGTTAAGTTAACGGCATTGA
>NZ_JALJRB010000067.1 GCF_022968795.1 Desulfatitalea alkaliphila | reverse complement strand
GAATTTACGCTGAATAGTTACAAAAAATCTTGAAAATTGTTATCAAATAGGAATGAACTATGAATGTCGGTTTATGGGCTATTGTTCTGATATGGGTAGAGTCTCTCGTTTTTGTATTTTGGCCATTTTGGTTGGTTCCCTTGTTAATGCTTTTAAGGTCTAAGCAGATAAAGAACAAAGTATATTACTATATAGCAAGTACTCTAATCTGTTCGGCTATTTATTTATTGAATGATATGCTGCTAATGGGAATTGTTATCGAATATGTATATGGTGAGAATTGGCATTATTTAGATTTAGAAGATTTTGATACTGTTTTGAATTTTTCATTCGTCCTGTCGTTGGTTTTATCTCTGCTATCTATTTATTTTCTTTCAAAGCTGAAACTATTTAAAATAAGTAGGGCTTCCTGAATGAAGCCGTTGAGCGGGGGGGCGGGGACGCCCTTTAGCGGGGGCGTAATGGGGGCGGGGACGCCCTTTATATTTTTACATTTACAAATCCGTTCAAGACATACTAACAAATCTGCATGCTCAGAGGACTGACCCGGCAAATCGATGCTGCCGACACCCCGGGGCAACGCACAACCGATAATGCGGCCGGAGTAATAATCCGCCAAATCGACCCCGACGGCAAAACCACGGCCTACGAATATGACACCCACGGCCGACTGCAGGCGATCATCGACGGCAACGGCAACGAAATCGTCCATTATTACGACACCAACGGCACGGCCGGCTGCAGCGCATGCGCCGGCAGCAGCGCCGGTCAGCCCAGCCGCATCGAATACCCCACCTTCGCCCGCGAGTTGCGCTACGACTCACTTTCCACACCCTATTGTCGATCGGCAAGGGAATTTCCTTTTTTTGATATAACAGAGGGTTAAGAATCACAACATATTGATATACATAGGAAATAAAAAATCTAGACTTTGTGTGTACTTATTGATACACTTGCCCCATGGTCAAACTCAAACCCAACGGGGGCATCATGAAGTCTATCATACCAGCGGATCTGACATTCTCAGAAGTCGGCCATTTGCCGATCGTCAAAGCCTTTGCGCAAAAGATCAAACTCGTTGAGACCCTCGATGCCATGGTCAACAGCCAGATGGATCTGTCGGCGGGCACGTGTGTTCTGGCCATGGTACTGGACACGCTTTCCGGCAGAACACCGCTGTATGCCAGCGGCGAGCTGATTTTGTTCTTTTCTTGGCGGTTTGAAAATGTCCGTCCAACCTCCTGCCATTTTCTTCCATAAGTGGTTTTCAAACGATCTTATTCTTATTTTATTCGATTGTTTTCCCTGAAAATCCCGGCATTTTCACAAGCGGTGTTTTCTGCCAGATTGTTCGGCAGGAGGGCCGCGACCAATGCCAGGGATCAAACGCAAAAAATGCCGTCATTGCCACCGGTTGTTCATCCCGGACCCGCGCAACAAGGACCGGCAAAACTACTGTGGCCAACCCGAGTGCCGCAAGGCCAGCAAGGCCGACAGCCAGCATCGG
>NZ_JALJRB010000066.1 GCF_022968795.1 Desulfatitalea alkaliphila | reverse complement strand
TGCGTCCATGGGGATCCAGCTGTCGCCGGTCTGGTGTGTCATGCCCCGGCCGGGAAAGTAATCGACCCAGGCCTGGGCCCACACGTGTTCGAAGCGGATGTGGGTGATTTGCCCGCCCCGGGTGATGCCGGTGACCGGGATGCCGCCCTGGGCCATCAGGTTCATGGCCGCTTTTCTATCTTTCGAGCATTTCGACTCGTCGATAATAGATACGAAGCGACGGGTCCGCCAGAACTGGTTTTACGTGGCACAGGGTCTATAGGTCAGCGCAATAACACTATGGTAACTGATTATCTGCCGTCCCCATTGCCATCATAGCCGTTTTGCCAAGCCGACAATTAAGTATGGTGTCCCCGGAATTTATGGAATTTATGTCCCCGGAATTTGGATATAGAATGCCCCTCATGATTCCCCGTGATTCGCTTCGTATTTATTTACGTAACACCCTTGTCTTGCCGCAGTCGGCGTTCTCACAACCCCTAAATCCACAAACAGGACATTGATCAAGTGAAATTAATGCGATGAACCATTGGTTGACGCTTATCGTCTTCATTATCCAATAAGCGATCATGCACTTGCACGAAGGACAGCGCAAAGAAAAGCCGATAAATAGAAATCCAAAAAGTGCGACTACCGCGAAGCTGGATATCAGATTCGATGCATCAAGACTTAGTCTTTGCATCAAAGTGTTGCCCGGGTTATTAAAAGCCCAAATCGATACCATCAGAATTATCGCCGAGAACACGCAGAAAGATACAAACACCCATATCTTCCACATCTGATTAGTTCTTTTCATCCAAGAGGTATAACGTTTCTCAAACATGATAAAGATTCCTCGCCAAATCACCTTAATACTCGGAACTGCAATCTTAGTGAAGCAAATCCCACCAAAAATCAACCCACCAGTCGGTAATATTCTGATCGGTGCCAAAAACAGGAAATGCTGAAATTAACGAGCCGAACCCAATGCCACCAATTAAGGCAGCACCTGCCACTATAGTATTTATGAAAACATTTAATGCCACCGCAATAATTGTTCCACCAACACCATTTAAGGTTGCTATACCTCCTTTCGGCAAAGATCTTAGCAAATCTAATACTGTTACAGTTCCGAATGTTTTAGCTACCGCACCCGAGGTGAACAGCCCAAGTATTGTACGAGTCAATTTTGTTACACCCACGAAAAAGAATGCCATAGACATGTTCAGGTTAGTCGTATAGTCTTGAGCAAAGATGATGAACCCACCATTACTCCCCCCTGCAATCATATACGCCCCGGCCCCGGTATTCGGATCGATCACCATATACCCTTCCCCGATCCACCCATGGAAGTTGATCCGCGCCTCGTGGGCGGTGACCACCTTGCCGGCGCGCACAGCATTGCGGATGTCGGTTTTGGTCTCGGTAGCAAGGCTGAGAGATGGCAAGGCGATATCCAGGTTGTCGCTGGTGATGGTCCAGATCCGCTGACCTTGCTCGGCGGCCAGGGCCAGGGCCTTGACGGCGCTGATGCCGTGGGCGGGGTCGTCCTCAGTGCTGAACATCATCTCGGGAACCAGGTGCTCCATGGCCGAGGCACGAGCACCGATGGCCCTGTTGAAG
>NZ_JALJRB010000065.1 GCF_022968795.1 Desulfatitalea alkaliphila | reverse complement strand
GAGTGGGTTCCAGTCCGCTCGAAGACAACACGGTCGGACTCAACAAGATAAATCAACAGCCAGTCGGATTCAATGTGGCATTCCCGTCGCCCCTTCCAATTGCCAATCAGCTTATGGTCACGATGAATGTTATCAAGCGACTCCTCAGCCACTAAAGAACGGATGATTATTTTCAATTTTTCAAGGTTTTTACCGCGTTTTTTCATCCGCTTAGCGTCGCGTTCAAACTGCTTTGTATATGCGGGTGTCAGCATTAGATGCCTAACTTTTTGAACATATCGTCGGCGTCATTGCAAATGATCAGGTCACGTCCGGCATCCGTATCGGAAAACGTCTTGCGAGTGACCTCGTTAGGAATGGCTACGTCAAAAGGCAGCCCTTTTTTTAATTCGACCTGTTTATAAAACAAGGTAATCGCTTGGGTTGTAGTCAGCCCAAGCTGCTGAAATATGTGCTCCGCTTTGCACTTTAAATCGGGTTCAATTCTTGCTCTGATGGTGGATGATTTACCCATGGCCTGCCTCCATTTGAGTTTTTGTAAATGTAGCTCAAATGGGGTACATTGTCAAGATTTGTATAAATTCAATTTGTTTGCCCAACGTAGCCTTCACCGGCGGGAACGCAGCGCAGCGGAGTTCCCGTCCGCGTGAAAGGCATGGTTGTGTGCAGGTTATTTATTGGCTCAGTTTGGAACTGGCAATACGATTAAGACTTACGCCGGACTCAGCAGCTTGTATGGCCAATTTTCGATGTACCTCTGGAGGCACCCGGACCATAAATTTCCCGCTGAAATTTTTACTTGAGATTGGCTCGGGAATTGGTTCATCGGTTTTGCCCATGTCCAATAACACATCCGCTACAAGATTTCGGATGCCTTTTAGAGCCTTTTCCGGCGTATCGGCCAGCCAACTTAAGCTGGGGAATTCAGCACACAGGCCCACATACTCATTATCATCTTCAGACCAGGTAACCCGGTACGTATATTTATCATTTTTTGTGGCCATGGCTTACCTCCAATTTCTCAATAGCCAATAGCACCTGCGTAACTTGATATGCTTTGGCCTTTCCTTTGTGATTCTGGATATTTATCCTTGGGTCTCCTTGCCAAGGTGTTTTGTAAATTCGATGACTGCTTTTTTCCTGACGTGGCTCACCGAAATAATGATCACATATTTTGCACAAATCCGAAAACCGGACATCCTTCGGATTTCGTCTAAATATCAATAGCAGGTCATCAATTTTTTTCATAGTCACATAGTATCAATATTGGTATCATTGTCAAGAGCCGGAATCGAAGCCGGAATTGTAATTATTGGAGCGTCCGCCTTTATCACACAACGCACCGCTGTGGGGCGCGCGGCTTTTTGCGCGTCCCACACGAGCGAGCGGATGGTTGGGCGCTATTTGCACTGAAAAAAATCATCGTTACTATTCAACCATGACGCCTCATATAACGCCGTTTCTATTTTGACTGCTGGTATATGCCAGCGGCGAGCTGATTTTGTTCTTTTCTTGGCGGTTTGAAAATGTCCATACAACCTCCTGCCATCTTCTTCTATGAAAAGTTTCTAAACGATCTTCTTCTTGTTTTATTCGATTGTTTTCCCTGAAAATTCCGGCATTTTCACAAGCGGTGTTTTCTGCCAGATTATCCGGCAGGAGGGCCGCGACCAATGCCAGGGACAAAACGCAAAAAATGTCGACATTGCAATCGGTTGTTCATCCCTGATCCGCGCAGCAAGGGCCGGCAGCACTACTGTCGCCAACCTGCCTGCCGCAAGGCCAGCAAGGCCGACAGCCAGCATCGC
>NZ_JALJRB010000064.1 GCF_022968795.1 Desulfatitalea alkaliphila | reverse complement strand
CCCATTTTCATTGACAGATTCCGCTGCCGCGAGCGAAGCGAGTCGGACAGCACGCCGTTGTTCGGGATGTAAGCTTGAGTACTTGAGTTAAAAAAGCTTCAGAATCTTATCGATAGTCTCACTGATCTGTTCAAAAGGTTGATTGGTCACGTCCAAATAAAACTTGCCGGATTGATGACTAATGTCGACTGAATGTTCAAATACATCGGTCTTGAGTTCCTCACCGGCAAATGCTTCAAACTTTTTTAAGGTCGATTCTGATTCATTTGGATATCTGCTAATAGCCGTCTCAGTGATTAACAAGTCAATTATGAGTGTTTCGTCCTTTAAATGATGGATCCAAATTGCACAACCAGGTCTAATTTGTTTGATTTTTGCATATCCGTTTTCGTTCCCACTAAAGCCCTTAACCTCACCATATTTATTTAGATCACCAACTTTTTTAGCTGCCAAGAATAGTTTGTCCCTGAGCGATTCTGTCATAACTTCTCCCGAATAATCTGTGTGTTTCTGTAATCCTACCCGAACGCCGCGCATTACAGGCCGCAAAAGAATTCGGGCTTCAAAAAAGTAAAGTTAATTGATGAATTCGCCAAAACTATGGCGGCTCGCCTTTTGCGGTCCTTTGTAAATGCGCATGTTATAAGCCAACTTTCTTCCAATTTATGATATTCGCATAATCCACTACGGATTCAGTACCTTGGCCAGTAGAAGCATATTCTTTTATATATTTAATTCCATCACAGAGAAATTCAACATTTTTTAAAAACCCCTTATGTATTTTTTTAAATGCACAAGCTTTTTTGGTTTCGAGGTCGATCAGAAGCAATCTGGTAACCGGACCCTTGCTGTAATCAGTGGTTAGCCATTCCTCTGCGGCAATGTATTTTGAATTTGGTGACCAAAAGAGCTTTCCTCCAAAGAGTTTACCGGGAATTATTAAACCGTTTATTTCTAACCTAAAATAAGCCGGACCAAAACGAATTTCGCTTTCATATATTAGTCTTGCCAGGTGTTTCTTGTCCGGTGATGAGTATTTTTTTTCCATAGCTTATAACGCCAAGCTCAGCCGAGGAAGGCCGCATCGCGGCCTGACGTCGGCTGGAGCGCCGTGTTAAGCGCCTCCGCAAACAAGGCTGATAACCGATATTGCCAATGCAATGCCGGAGATGACCAAAGGTACAGTAAACCTAAACCATGATTGTTGGAGTTCTGCTAGCACTGCGGAGAGCATTGGGAAATGCACCGCATGCCTATCGTCGCTAATAGCCATGGTGAATAAATGCACCTTCGCGCCGTTATCCTGGGTATAGCCGTACTTCTTATCGAGGTGGTAGTAGAGCCGACCGAATACTATGTCGGCGTCTACCCCGAGGTCATTGGCAATGGCATCGCAGTCGATGGGCACGTATATCTTCGACGACCGCTGATTCTCGGGATTGTTACGGTCGAAACGACCGAACTTGTCAAGAGAGCGATCATGGATTCTTTGCAAGATTTCCCGATCAGTTGGAGGTCTTTGCACCGTCACTCCTCTTGCGCGCTTAACCTTAGTTCTCAGGCGCACAGCTTTGCTGCGTCGACTGCGGCGCTTTGTTAGCTAATACCGTTGGCATTTTCAGTTCACTTGTTTAACTCAGACGGTGAATTGTCTCGTAGCTCTTCCACGATCTTTCTAGTCAAATCATCGATTGCGGATACTGACGCCCTCTCACACCCTGCAGGCACGTATGCGCTCGCACTTTCCACCACGCTTGAACCATTGAGCACCATCTCTTTTCCATCACGAACACCAAGCACGCCTCGAACCTCGGCGGAATCTGTCAATGAAAATGGG
>NZ_JALJRB010000063.1 GCF_022968795.1 Desulfatitalea alkaliphila | reverse complement strand
GCGCGGCAATGGCCGTGAAAAACCGGCATTTGTGATCACCAACGATTTTCAAATGCCCGTGGAGCGTTTGGTGGGCAACTATGCCCGCAGGTGGCGTGTTGAAAACGGTATCGTCGAAGCCGTGAAGTTCTTTCACCTCAATGCATTATCATCGCCGATAGCGATAAAGGTGCACTTCGACATCGCACTGACGATGATTGCAGACACCCTCTACACCATGCTGGCCAAAAAACTGCGCGGCTTCGAAGACTGCGACGCACCTAAATTGTATCGACATTTTGTAAGTGGTAAAGGCATTGTCGAGGTGCAGGGCAAAAGCGTCAATATCATCTATCCCAAGCGAGCACACAACCCGATCCTGCGCCAGGTTCCGTGGGAAAATTTGCCCGGTCAATTGCCGTGCTTGGATGGCTCGAGGATGGTTTTGAACTTCAGCTGAGATCCGCTGGGATGTTATTTTTCTGTGACGCTTTAAGCTACGCGAAAATCGGTGATGAACAAAAAAAATTCTATCCGGCGTACAAGCCGGTGTGTTGATTCAACGGCATTGAAAGGAAAGTATGCATCATATGGCTAAATTCTCTAAAGATGAACTTGTTAAAAAACGTAATAATATCATCGCGCAATATGGTGAATGGACATCTCATAATATCGATTTGGGATATGGCCTTCACACATGCGATAAAGATGTTGGAGATATGTGGCGGGTTGATTTTTATAAAAAAATTCTCAGAGATTTCCATTTCGACAGGTGGGAACAAGTTAAGATGGCAGATTTGGGCTGTCTGGAGGGCCTATTCGCTATTGAGTTTGCAAAACTTGGGGCCGAAACTGTTGGGATTGAAGGACGATATACAAACTTGGTAAAAGCTCAATTTGTCAAAGATGTCATTGGGTTAAAAAAATGTACATTCCATCAGGATGACGTTCGAAATTTTACTATAGAGAAATATGGAAATTTTGATATTGTTTTGTGTTGTGGCATTTTTTACCATCTTGATGCTCAATCAGCTTTAGAACTTATTCACAGCATATCAAAAATACTCAGTAAAGGTGGAATTCTTATATTAGATACGCATATAGCAATAGACGATCTCGACCCTAAAGATAATCCCTTTAAATTAGGAAAAATTTTATCTATTGAATATGATGGTGACATTTTTGATGGAAGGAATTATAAGGAATTCGAATCGAATGCCACGGTTGCAGAGAAAGAGAAAGCCCTGTGGTCATCGTTAGATAATGCAGCTTCTTTCTGGTTTACGAGAAAGTCGCTTTACAGAGCCTTGAAAAAATACGGATTCGACACAGTTTATGAGAATTTGCATGACCCAAATGTTGAGGTAAGCAAAATTGATAGGTTGGTATTTATTTCGGTCGAGAACTCTGCTTTTAACTAAAAATGTAGAACTAATAAATGGCGTTTCCGGTAGCAGAAATCTGGGAAGATAGGGGACGGGGAAGATAGAAGATAGGGGACGTACGTCATAAATAGAAGATAGGGGACGTACGTCATATATTCATTTATTGGAGAGAAGATAGGGGACGTACGTCAGAAATGCAGTTGCAGCTCCTTAGGAAATAGGGGACATACTACAAATATTCAGTTTCTTATCCTTCGTTGCTATCTCGTCTTTGGCCTGTTGCTGTAAGATTAACGATTGATTGACAATTCGTGCATAGCTGCATACTACGCGAAGTAGGGGACGTACCTCAGAAATTCAGTTTTGGGGGAAGTAGGGGAAATAGGGGACGGGAAGTAGGGGACGTACCACAGATATACAGTTTCTTCTCCTCCGTTGCTATCTCGCCTTTGCCCTGTTGCTGCAACATTAATGATTAATTGATAAATTTTCAATAGCTGCATACTATCGTCATAACTGCAACAAAGGAGATGTGCAACTTGAAACCGGAAAGTGTCGTCGTTTCAAAAAGAGGCTACATCGTCCTGCCTGCTGCCACGGGGCATTCCATATCTTGAGGTAAAGTCAACCGCTTTACCTGTTGTGAAACCGGAGGAAATCGACGCTGCGCTGATCTAAAGTTCATCAGGTAGTAACCGGGCGTCGTGGATAACCGCCAATACATCGATTCCG
>NZ_JALJRB010000062.1 GCF_022968795.1 Desulfatitalea alkaliphila | reverse complement strand
ATTACATCGGTTTGTTGGGTTGGGGCCCTGGCGGGCAGTTTTAAGTTTTAAGTTTTAGGTTTTAAGTGAAGGTATTCTGTCTATTTGATTTTATAGGATTTGTGGGTTTGTTGGGTCGGGTGTGCCTCCTGTAGGGGCACGGCATGCCGTGCCCGGGTTGCCCCGAGAGGTTTGTTCGGGAACGGTGTGTGGGGGCCCTGCAATTCGGGGATCAGAATATTTTGGGGTGGGGGGGGTGGTCCCGGGGGGATTGGTTTCCCCCCGGGTGGCTTTTTTTGGGTTAGGCGGCGAGTTGCATGGCGCGGTCGGTGGCGTTGCGGATTTCGTTGGGGGTGAACGGTTTGGGCAGGTAGTCCATGGCGCCCATGCGCGCTGCCTCCTTGGCGGTTTCGATGCTGGCGTAGCCGGTGATGATGATCACCTGGGCATCGGGCTTGTGTTGGCGAATGGCCGCCAGCAGTTCCAGGTCCTTGACGCCGGGAATGCGAAGGTCGAGCAGCACCAGGGAATAGTCGCCGGCTTCGATTTTGGACAGGGCCTCTTCCTTGGTGGTGGCCTGGTCCACGGTGTATTTCTTTTTGCCCAGGATTTTGCGGATGTTGTTGTTGACCGCCACTTCGTCGTCGATGACCAGCACCTTGTTGGTGATCACCTGGAGCCGGGGGGTTTGTTCCGCCGCGGTCAGCTTGGCGTAGTTGGCTTTGAGCTGCGCGTAGGGGACCACCTGGATGCCGTCGGTTTCCAACTGGGCCACATACTCGGGGCCGGTGGCGGCGGCCACCTCTTTATAATCGAACGGTAGGTCGATGCCGATCATCCTGGCCGGATCGAAGGCGCCCGGTGCCGCGGCGCTCTTTTTCTTTTTGGCTTTGAGCTGGGGGCAGCCGGCCGATTTGGTGCCGGCCTTGCAGGTGGCGCCCAGCTTCTTGAAGATGTCGCACACCATGTTGCCCACTTCGCAGAAGCCTTCCATGGGCTGATCGGCGGTGATTTCCACCGTGGGGATGTCCGAGCGGCCCACATTGCGGGCGTAGATTTCGTCCGTGGCCTTGGCCACCGCTTCGTGGTCGAAGGGCATGTCCACGTCGATCTGCATGCGGCGTTCCAGGCGTGCCACGTTGGCTTTGAGTTCCTCATAGGTGGGCACGGCCACGCCGTCGTTGCGCAGGTAGTTGAGATATTCCGGGCCGGTGACCGCTTTGACCTCCTCGTAGTTGAAGGGTTGGTCGATGCCGACCAGGGTCTTGACGGCCGGCCCCTGGGTGGCCGCGGCGCCTTTTTTCTTTTTGGCCTTGAGCTGGGGGCAGCCGGCCGATTTGGTGCCGGCCTTGCAGGTGGCGCCCAGTTTCTTGAAGATGTCGCAGATCATGTTGCCCACTTCGCAGAAACCTTCTTGATCGGTGGGGGTTCTGACTTCCACCACCGGCATGTCGGAAGGCCCGATGGAACGGGCATAGGCTTCGCCGGTGGCCGCGGCCACTTCATCGGGATCGAAGGGGATGTCCACGTCGATGACGGTGATGGCCTTTTTCTCGGCTTCGCTCACCTTGGCTTCGATCAGCTTGCCGGCCAGGGCCTGGTCCACCAGATTGCGCAGCTCCTTGGGGGTGAAAGGCTTGGGCAGGTAGTCCAGGGCGCCCAGGCGGATGGCCTTCATGGCGGTGTCGGTGGAGGCGTAGGCGGTCATCATGACGGCCTTGGTGTCCGGCCATTGGGTCTTGATGGACTTGAGCAGTTCCAGGCCGTTGACCTTGGGCATCACGATGTCGGAGATCACCAGCTCGAAGCTGTTTTGGGCCATGATGGTCAGGGCTTCGTCGGCGCTGGTGGCGCAGGTGACCTGGTAGTTGTTTTTGGTGAGAATCTTTTCGACGTTGCGGCAGATGCTCTGCTCATCGTCCACCACCATGATGCGAATCGGTTTTTCCATGACGTCCTCCTCCTTGATTGTGATGCCGTCGGTTGGGTTGCGCGGCAATTGGGTTCTGTTTGGTGCCGGTAACGCTTTACAGGAAGGGACTGCAGTGGGCGTGCCAAGTTGGATGATGTGGCGTAATAGTCTGTGGATGTTGGTAAAAATGATTATCGGGGCACATGGCGCTGGATTGGGGAA
>NZ_JALJRB010000061.1 GCF_022968795.1 Desulfatitalea alkaliphila | reverse complement strand
AAATACAATATCAGATTCATCAAATTCGTTTCTATTGGATTTCCAATATTTACGAAGATAATTTAGGTGTTCAGCACATTTTTCAATAAACCTGATTTCATTTGTTTCACGCTGCACAATATTATTTAAGTTCTCTATGTACGCTTTGAGATTCATTTTATCTCTAACGTATTGCTCACCAGAGAGGGCCGCTTTTTGGCCCGAATCTGGTGAAGTAAAAGGTTAGCATTTATTTTCACGAAAGTGTCTCTTACTTATAAAAGTGCAAAGAACTTGGCGATTCTGGTGGCCCAGTACAAGGCATACAATTATTTCTCACGATGTTGCATAGTCCATTGAAAGTTTTTATTGCATCAGTGTAGTTCAATGGAATTGACGAGTTTAATTTAGATTTATCATTCTCAATTAAATCCCGATGCAAATAAACACTTTTTTTAATGTGCCTTATTGCAAAAAGCCTATCGGTGTGACCTGTACATCCTTTATATATGAGATAAAGCCCAGCAGAAACACCGACGATACCAACCGCAGCACCTCCAGTCAAAAGGCCAGAAGTGGCGATAACATAGCCCAGCTCTACACCAGACATATAAACTAAAAAGGTGGACAATACTACATTCCACTCATCATCAGTAAGCGATCGTTGATTCTGTTCAAGAACATATTCGATGTTGGAAAGCGATTCCTGCGTTTTTATGATTCTTGAATTCAAGGCATCATAGAGATTGTTTGAACCAGTCTTTACGGTGAGGTAGGTTTCATAGATTTCATTTTTGAGTTTATTTATTTCGGAACAACTTAGCCCAGATATAGAACCGAAAAAACGTGTTCCTACCTGAAAATCGTATGTCATGTTTAATAATGGTACGCAGTATGGATCTTGTATTGCGAAAATTACAGTACATGAACCATCAATTATAGTTTGACAATTCGAAGTGACTGGAAAAATAAATAAGATAAAAGTAGATAGAAGTAGCAATGAAAGATACTTTTTCATCAGTTTCTCCTTTCATAAAAAATGTTGATGCTAACGTTGCAAATAACCGGTGCAAATGGAGCGCAGCGGAATTTGCATCCGAGTTAATTTGCCTTGTTAGGTGCCAGCCCGCTACAGTGCAACATAAGCCTCCTCCTCAATCCGCGACCCGTCCGGGTTGGTCCAAGACAGAATGGCGTTATAGGCGCTCGGGCTACCGAGGTGCATGGCCGCGATTAGCGTGACGGATGATCCAGGCATAAGACGTTTTGCCGGAAATTTCTCGGCGTACTCAGAGGCAATGATGGGATTGTCCTCCGGCCGTTGAAGCTGCAACTCAATCTCTGCGTCTCGCGCCTCAGCCTCACCGACGTTTGTGAGGCGGAAGCGGTAGCTCTTGCCATCGCGGAAGAGATCAAGTGAAAGGCGAGCTACGCTCTTGCCGCGCTCCTCCCGGAGCAGCAGCTCCAACTGCTTTTCGGCCAGCTTTGCGGTCGCTCGCTGGAGATCATTGGCCTCGCGTTGGAGCTTTCTCTGGCCGTTCCAAGCGATGAGGCTAACGAGAACCGCAAAGCATGCGATTGCTGTAGCAAGCAATTCGTACTGCGACATAGCTACCCCTGGCACCTAACGTGCTGCTTTGGGGCGGCATGGTCCTCGCCGTCCCCAACAGCAGATTGTTCTGCTTAGTTTGCATCCCAAGTTGTAAGTTTGTCTCCTTCAAACTCAAACAAGTAGCAAGATAGATCATACTGGCCTTCTTTAATATTTGCTATCTTGTGATCAGGCAACATGCTCCAAAGCCATTCTGGATCATTGCTATTCTCATATAGAGAATCAATAAATTGCTCTTTTGATTCATAGTCGAGTTTAGAAGCGATCTTGATGAACCTATATGGCCTGCCGTTCTTAATGGGCCAAAATGAATCCTGCCAAGTCGGCACTGATGGCGTACAATAGGTAATCTCATTTGAAACCTGCTCGACATCAACTAAAATTGGGTCGAGAGCGGATATGTTGATCTCGTTTGCAGAGATATCCAGATCAATTAAGCGACCAGCTTGCATACACGAAAAGCAGATTGCATCTATCTCATTTTGGCCGAAGAAGTGTTCCCCGTCGAGGCAGTTTTCGGTTGCTTTGCAAAAGTGACAAGCATGTCCACTTTCAGCCAAGTAGGCAAACGATATTGGATTCTCAAAGAACTTAAACATCATGGCACCCTTTTATATAGCAGAACATTATTATTATGTAGCAGCGGTAATTTGCGGCCACAGATTTTTTCAAAACAACCCACAACTGCTTTCTAAACTCCTCAACCAATTGGAA
Organism: Desulfatitalea alkaliphila; assembly: GCF_022968795.1. Classification (GTDB taxonomy): domain Bacteria; phylum Desulfobacterota; class Desulfobacteria; order Desulfobacterales; family Desulfosarcinaceae; genus Desulfatitalea; species Desulfatitalea alkaliphila. The sequence continues at coordinate 67 of NZ_JALJRB010000061.1, read as the reverse complement.
TTCAATAAAATTGATTCATAACAGGCTCAAAAATGAAAATTTTTACTGGACAATCGTTATTTGATTC
>NZ_JALJRB010000060.1 GCF_022968795.1 Desulfatitalea alkaliphila | reverse complement strand
CAGCATGATCCATGATGAAGTCGACAAATGGGTTGACCTGATCATCGCCGAGGCGTTTGCAGACGGTAAAAAGCCGACACTTACCGAGCTCAGCGAGCTGTTTGCCAAAACGAAGAAACAGTTTTTCGGCGCCTGTTTGCAGGCTTTAATTGAGAAAAAATACGCCGGTGAATTGGACCGGGATCATGCCCCTTGCCCCAAATGCGGCAAAACGTGCAAGCGGCGCCGGGCCGATCTCAAACAGATCGTCAGCATGCAAGGCCCCAGCGCGTTGAAGCGGCCCTGGTTTTACTGCGTGGATTGTTCATACGGTTTTTCACCCCTGGACCAGGTGCTTGAGCTCAGCCGCAAGAAATATCAGTTCGACGTTCAGCACAAAGCGACCCGCACCAGCGCCGAGGTGCCCTTTACCGGCGGCAGCGACCTGTTTGCGGAGTTGACCGATCAGCCCGTGAGCGACCATTTCATGCACGACACCTTTGAAGCCGTGGGTGCGCATGCCACGCTGGCCGATGTCATTCCTGCCGCTGACCAGATCGCCGAGCGCTGTGGGCAGGTGAGCGATGTTGCCTGGCGCCCGATTCTGGTGGTCGCCTCCGATGGCGCCCATGTGCCCACACGGCCCAAAGCGCGACGCAACGAGAAAAGAGGCCAGGGCCGGTGGCAGGAAGCCAAGGGCTTTCGCATCTATTTGCTGGGTCAGGATCGGATCGTACATGTGGCCAGCTGGCACCAGATACAAAATGAGGAACAGTTTGGCCGCGATTTGTCATTCGTGGCCTCGCGCATTGCCCAGCACGATCTGCGCATCGGGCTGTTGGGTTGAAAGCACAATGACCCGGCTCTTTTACGGCGAAGTCGATAGCGTGATTTGGGGCCTTGAGCGCATGAAACCGCCGGACGCCACGGCAAAGGAGGAAATCCGAAAACTGATCGGATACCTTCTCAACAATCGGGAAAGAATCCATTACCGCGGGGACCGTATCGGTGGCTATCCGATCGGCAGTGGCGGTATCGAATCAGCCAACAAGTTCATTTGCCACACCCGCATGAAACGCTCCGGGGATTGGTGGGTGAAGCAGACCGGAAACCGGATGCTCGCGATCCGTTGTGCCATCTATAATGGCACCTACGACAAGGTCTTTCAAAAGTACAAAGTGGCGCAGATACCACAGTGATCAATTACTTTTTTTTAACAGTTTGGTAATGTTCCCAATCGATATTAGAGATGCTTTTTTCGAGGGAAGCTTCGTACCGGTAAAAAAGGGGTTCAAATGTGCCATGCTTTCTTTTGCCTTGCCTGCTTTATATTTGTGTTAAACAGGTTCTAAAATGGCCAATAGGTAGATCACGGAGAGAACTTTAATGAGAAGATATTTTTATTTTGGTTTGGTAGCCTTCGCCGCATTGCTCTACTTTTTCCCCTTTGAGCATAATTCGGGTTTATATCGAATCCAGCAGGTGGTTAAGTCTATCGGCAAGTCTGAAGCTGACTATCGGAACGAGTTGATGCTGAAACAGCAAGAGCTCAGACAATATGAAGATATGATACAGAGTATAACGATCCAAATTGAAAATATTATCGCCAATGCACCCATTTGCCCGAAAACAGGCCGAAGAATTGAGATCGCGCTGGACCATGACCCAAGACCGGAATTTCTTTCAAAATGTAACACATTGCGTGAAGAGATCAAGACAATTGAAGACAAGTTAAATAAATAACCTGAAGCATATCCAGGGCCTTGCCGGTGCGCGCATCCCCTTACTGGGCCGCCCGTTGCACGGCGCCGCCCAGCACCCGGTCGCAGGAGCGGTCGCTGAAGCGCAGGATTTCCGATCGCCACTGGGATCTAACTGAAGCCGGGCAGATTATCAGCACCTTGGAGACCGGCGCTTGGCGGGCGAGCAGTTCTACCACGCTGATACCCTGGTTGGTCTTGTCCAGGCCCATGTCGTCGGCCAGGATGGCCCGGTCGGCGCCCGCCGCAAAGGCGATGCCGTCCAGCTGATAAGGCCTCATTTTGGTTTTGAGCAGGCTCCGGCGTAAGGGGTGGGCCTCCGGATCCTTGCGGATTTCTTCTGCCACCGCGGTCATGCGCGCGCGTAACAGACTCTGCTGGATAAATTCCTCGGCATCCGGGTAGAGGATGATCTTTGCGCCCAGTTTATCAATCCGGGCCATGCGTAGCCGCAGATCCTTCGGGTCCTGGATGGGGAGGCCGCGCAAGGGGGCGAGGTGTTTTAAGCTGAAGTTCGACAGTTGTTCTAAAAACGCACGTCGAAAATCGGCGTAAGGTCACGATTTTACACAACCAGGCATGATTTCGACCCCCAAAAGGTAGTGCCACAGATTACCGATGGAACCATTGACAAATTTGATCACAACAGCAGGTATTGAGGGAGTGTCCTTGGCTTTGGAGGCTCCCGGTGTTCGCACGCGTTT
>NZ_JALJRB010000006.1 GCF_022968795.1 Desulfatitalea alkaliphila | reverse complement strand
ACTTGATTCGGATGGACGTCGCCGACGCCAGGCTGGGGGCGACGAAAGAAAAACCGTGCGCCTCAGCTTGGCGTTGGGCGACCGGAGAACGATGTCAAGCGTTCCGGCCGCGAGACATGCCCTCGGCATTGCGAAGGGCTTGATACGCTTCCGGGTGCAAAGGATAGTCCCACGACCCGGTACGCAATTCGATGCGGCCGCCGAAGCCGGTTTTGAACCGGTAGAGGCCGTAAAAAGGGTGGTCGGGATGGAGTCCCGGGGAAACCGCCCCCATATCGTAATCCACGCAACCCCGCCGGCGGGCATACTGCATGGCGTGCCAGTGCACGGCATAGGGCCCCATCAAATTGCGATTGGCCGTGGCGGAAGCACCGTACAGATAGACCGCCCGTCTGCCGGAAAGGGCCACGATGGCGCCTGCAAGCAGGTCATCTTTTCGGGAGGCCAGCAGAAACAGTACCTCGGTCTGCTCATGGGTCCGCACAAAGGTTGCGAATATCGCCTCGAAATGGCGGTATTCGCAACTGGCAAAGCCGTTCCGGGCGGCGGTCTGGCAATAGAGGGTATAGAAATCGGGCAGCCGGTCGATTGCCGCGGCCGTCACCGTCACTCCGCGACGGCGGGCGAGCCCGATGTTGTAGCGGGTCTTGGGTTTCATGCGCGCCAAGAGATCGGCCTCGGTGCCGCTCAGATCGACAACCAAGGAACTGGCGACGGTCATGTCCATGGTCGCCTTGCGCAAATTCCAGCTTCGGGTACCGAAATTCATGCGCATCTCCCGCACCCGCGCCTCGGGATAACCGTTCCAGCGCCGGGCGCGAATCTCTTCGGCGTACTGGGACTCCCAGGGCAAATCATAACGGATGCACACCACGTCGTCGTCCACATGGGGGGCCAGGACTTCGGAAAGCGATTCCAGATATGTGCCGTAGTTTTCCGGAGAAGGGCCGACCTCGGGCCCCTGGGGCACATAGGCCACGCTGCCATGCTCGCCACAGGACTGGATCAACACCAGCAAATCCCCCCGCGGGCGGTCCGGATCTTCGATGTCGAAGGCCAAGGCACGGCAACCCAGCTGCCGCTTGACCCGTCCCCAATAGGGTGTCTGAAACAAAATATCGGTTGGATGTAATTTTGCCACCCGCTTGGGCGCCAATTGCATTTCCATGGAACACTTCCTACACGTAAAGATACAAACGACAAATGCCGGACGCTGCATAAAGGGCGCCGCCACCGGCAAAAAAGAGTGGCGCTCCTTCGTTCAACATCGGGCATTGGACGCTCGCCCCTTCATCCAACCACGGCCGCCGCGAGGGGCAATCGTCAAGAAAGGGTTGGCCATCACTGGCACATCTGAATTGCAATGTCAAACCACCTCCAAGGCAACATGGCAATGCCGGCGGAACAACCTGCACAGCGTAAATGAACTATCATCCAAATCCAAATCGAAATCAGGATCGGGATCGAAATCGAAATACATGCAAGTCACCACGGCCTCTGCATCTAAAGAAAACGATTACGATCCCGATCCCGATAGCGCTTTCGATGAGGAACGCCATCTTTTAGACTTACTGCTTAACACAATCCCTGTTTCATAGTATCAATACCACTCAAACCACTGACACAAGGGGGTAGCATGACACGCGGAAGATGGGCGACCATTGCTATGTGCTTACTGATGGCCGCGGCTGGGCAGGCGCTGGCGCAGACGCCGCTCAAACGACACCACTTCGCCGCAGGCACCGAGATATCCCACATAAAGTATGAAGAACCGGGCGTGATGAAAAATGAAGGCATCCTGTACGGACTCGTGGGCAGCTACACCTACCGCCAGGGGATCATGGCCCGGGTGGAAGGCAAACTGGCCTACGGCGAACTGGACTATACGGGCAGCACCTGGGGCGGCACTCCCCTGGCCATCGACAACATTCCCACCTTCCTGATGGAGCTCCGGGGCACGACGGGATACGATTTTCCCATCGGCGGACCGGGCTTCACCCTGACCCCCTATCTGGGATTGGGCTATCGCTGGTTGAACGACCACTCCCAGCGACGCTACGCCGGCGGCTATGAAAGGGAGTCCAACTACTTGTACGCGCCCATTGGCCTGGAGGCATCCATACGGCTGGGCCAGGGGTGGCGCTTGGACCTCACGGGTGAATACGATCTGTTTATTTGGGGCCGTCAGATTTCGCGGCTCAGCGATGTGAATCGCCGTTTGAACGATGTGGAGAACGATCAGGACGGCGGCTACGGTCTCCGGGGATCGTTGCGTTTGTCCAGAATGGCGGCACGAGTGGGCTTCGCCGTCGAGCCGTACATCCGTTACTGGGACATCGACCGCTCCGATCTGGCCCTGTTGACCGATGGAAATGAAGCGGTCCTGGTTTACGAACCGGACAACCGCTCAACGGAGATCGGGCTGCGTTTCACAGTTCTCTTTTAGTACCACAGAACAAAGAGATCCTAACACCTGAAAGCACAACGGTTGCGCGGGTCGGGCGGAGAAAGGACGGATGCCGGGCCGGCGCCGCCCGAAAAACGCTCACGGCGAAGCGACCGGCAGCCGCGCGCCGATTCGCTCCATGGCGCTCATGAAGGCTTGGCGCGTCTCTTCGGCATAGGGATTGTAGCGGAACATATCGCCGAACAGTTGCCAGGTGTCGTTGTTGACCACCTCCAGAATATGCAACAGCCGTTTGTACCCTTCGGTGTCGATATCCATGGGTTGCGCGCCGAATTCGGACAGACTGCGGCCGATGAAATGGGTCAAGGCCAAGCTGACGGCGATCTTGCGATCGTGTTCGGCGGGCGTGGTTTCGATCAGCTTCAGCCCCTTGCCCTGCAGCCAGGCAGTGATCCGCCCATAGGGCGCCGGGGCGATGCGTTCCGGGCAGAGCACGATCTTATGCCCCGCCAGGGAGCGGGCGGCACTGTCCGGGCCGAACATGGGGTGGGTCGCCAAAATGGACGTCGTGGGCGGCAGCGCCTGCCGCATCCATTGCACCGGCTGCACTTTGACCGAACAGACATCGACCACGATGGCGTCCAGTGCCAGCAGCGGGGCGATTTGCGCCAGGGTGTCCGGCATGGCCGAAATGGGCACGCAGAGGATGACGATGGGCTGTGCGCAGGCCGCCTCGATGGCAACCGGGCGACCGCCGGCCCGGACGATGTCGTCGGCTTTATCCGTGCTGCGTGTGTGAACCACCACCGGACAATCGGCGGCCAGGTGGGTGACGGTCAGGCGGCCGAAGCGGCCGTATCCGATCAATCCGATCATAACCCCTCTTTGATCCCCTCTTTGATGCGGGCGAAGGCCCGTCCCAGGGTCGCGCTGTCGCAGCCATAGGAGATGCGGATGTGGCCGGGGCCGTGAAAAGCCTCGCCCGGTACCACGGCCACGCCGGCCGCGTCGAGCAGCCGCAGGGCCAGGTCCGCGCTGGATTGTCCCGCCCGCAGGTGGGCCGACACATCGGCGAAGATATAGAACGCCCCTTGGGCGCCGGCGCATGTGAACAGGGCACGCGCCAGGCCCAGCGCCAGATCCCGCCGGCGGCGCAATGCGACGCGGCGCCGGTCGATGAGCGCCGGGTCCATCTCCAGGGCGGCCAGGGCCCCGTATTGGGCGAAGGTGCACACATTACCGGTGGTGTGGCTTTGCAAGCGGGTCAGGGCCTGGATGACCGACGGCGCGGCGGCCACGTAACCGATCCGAAAGCCGGTCATGTTGAACTGCTTGGAAAAGCTGCGCACGGTGATCACCCCATCCGGCGCGGGACTCAGGCCCAGCACCGGCACATGGGGACGGTCCCCATAGGTGAAAACGTGGTACGCTTCGTCGGCGATCAGCCAGACGCGCTGTTCGGCGGCGATGGCGGCCACGGCGGCCAGGGCGTCGGCCCCGTAAACCGCGCCGGTGGGGTTGTTGGGGCTGTTGATGAGAATGGCCCGCGTGCGCGGTGTTACCGCCTTTGCGATCCGGTCGGGATCGAGCTGGAACCCCGCGTCGGTGTCCACCAGCACCGGCCGGGCCCCGGCCAGCTGGATCTGTTCGGTGAAGCTGACCCAACAGGGCCGGGGGAGGATCACCTCGTCGCCAGAGTCACACAGCACCTGAAACAGGGAGAAGAGCGCCTGCTTGGCGCCGTTGGTCACCAGGATCCGATCCGCGCTGAAACCCTCGAAACCGGCGGCCAGGCGCTCGCGCAGCCCGGGTTCGCCGGCCACCGGACCGTAGCGGGTGCGCCCATCGGCCAGGGCGCGAGCGGTGGCGTGCAGAATGGGCGCCGGCGTGTCGAAATCCGGTTCGCCCACGGCCAGACTGATGATATCGCGCCCCCGGGCCCGCATCTGTTGCGCCCGGGTGAAGATACGGGTGGTGTGGGATTCGCTCACCTGCGCGATCCGCTGGGCAAACGGGGGATCGCCGCCGTTCATGGTTGCAGCCTCCCCATGCAGCGTGCCGCCTGGCGCAGCACGGCGTCCAACAGGACCAGGGCCGCCATGGCCTCCACGATGGGTACGGCCCGTGGCACCACGCACGGATCGTGGCGTCCCTTGGCGGCCAGGGCGACCTGTCGGCCGGCGAAATCGGCCGTGGTCTGAGCCCTGCCGATGGTGGCCGGTGGTTTGAAGGCCACCCGGAAATGGATGGCCTCGCCGTTGCTGATGCCCCCCTGGATGCCGCCGCTGTGGTTGCTCAGGGTGCCCAGGCGGTCCCCTTTCTGAACGAAGGGATCGTTGTGGAGCGATCCCCGCAGCCGGGTGCCGGCGAACCCCGAGCCGATCTCGAACCCTTTGGTGGCCGGAATGGAGAGCATGGCGTGGGCCAGCAGCGCCTCGAGTTTGTCGAACACCGGCTCGCCCAGGCCCGCCGGCACATTGCGGCAGACGCAGGAGACCATTCCGCCCAAGGAGTCTTGATCGTCCCTTGCCGCCTGGATCGCGGCCGTCATGGCCGGTGCGGCCGCCGGGTCCGGACAGCGCACCGGGGTGCCGTCCACCGTTTGCCGATCGATTGCGGCCATATCCACCCCATCGGCGACCACCTCGCCCACGGCGCTGACCCAGGCCACCACCTGAATGCCGAACCGCTCGGCCAGGATCTTTTCGGCGATGGCGCCGGCGGCCACCCGCCCGATGGTTTCGCGGGCGCTGGAACGCCCGCCGCCACTTGCCGCGCGGATGCCGTACTTGGTCTGGTAAGTGAAATCGGCATGGGAGGGACGCGGTACTGCGGCCATCTCGGCGTAATCCCCCGGACGCTGGTCCCGGTTGGGCACCAGCAGGGCGATGGGGGTGCCGAGGGTGTGGCCGTTCTCCACCCCGGAAAGAATGGCGACCCGATCCCCCTCCTGGCGATCCGTGGTCATGGCGCTCTGGCCGGGCCGCCGCCGGTCGAGCTGGCGTTGAATATCCTCCGCCGTCAGGGCCAGCCGCGGTGGGCAGCCGTCCACCACCGCCCCCACGCCGGGACAGTGGGACTCGCCGAAGGTCGTAACGCGAAACAAGGTGCCGAAAGTGCTGGACATGGGCAAACCCCTTATTGGTTTGTGGTGTAGTCCGGGGGTGTCGGGCCTGACGCTTGCACGGCTGCGATGATGGTATCACACAGCCGGTCGATGTCGAAGTCGTCGGTGTCCAAGGCGAAGTGCATGGCCCGCCGATAGAGCGGTTCGCGAGCCGCCAGGGTGGTTTCGATTTCCCGGCGCAGACCGTCTCCCGTTAGGCGGGGGCGCATGGCGTCGCTGCGCACGTCGGCCCGCATCAGCCGCTCGATGGTGTCGGGGCGGCAACGCAGCCACACCACGGTGCCGCCGGCCCGCATGGCGGCCACGTTCTCCGCTGCCAGCACGGCGCCGCCGCCGGTGGCGACCACATGGTGCGTCAAGCGCGCCGATGCGGCGATCTGCCGGCGCTCCAAATCGCGGAAGTGGTCCCAGCCGCAACGGTTCACCAGGGTGCGGATGTCCTGGCCGGTAGCGGCTGTGATGGCGTCGTCGGTGTCCACGAAGGGGCGATCCAGCCGCCGGGCCAATGCCCGGCCCAATGTGGTCTTGCCGGTGCAGCGATAGCCGATGAGGAAGATGTTGTTCACGGATAGAGCTCCTGGAACACCTCCCAGAAATCGGGAAACGACTTACTCACGCAATTTTCACCGGTGATCACAACCCCGGGCACCTTGAGACCGGCCACGGCGAAACTCATGGCGATGCGGTGATCGTCATAGGTGTGGATTTCGGCCCCGTGGGCACGACCGCCGGTCACCTGCAGTTGGTCGGGTCCGCACTGCACGGCCACCCCCATCCGGGTCAGTTCCTGGGCCACCGCCTCCAGGCGATCGCTCTCCTTGGCCCGCAGGTGCGCCACATTGCGAATGGTGGTCGTGCCGCGGGCGAAGGCCGCCACCACCGCCAGGGTGGGCACCATATCGGGCATGTGGCCCATGTCCACATCGATGGCGGTCAGCGGTCCACCGCTGACGGTGGTGCCGTCCGGTTCGTGTTCGACGCGGCATCCCATGCGACCGAACACCTCGGCCAGGCCCACGTCTCCCTGGCGCGAGGCCGGCGTGACCCCCCGCACCTTGATTCGGCTGCCGGTAATGGCGGCGGCGGCCCAGAAGTAGCCCGCCTGGGATCCGTCGGCCTCCACGGCATGATCGCCGGCGTGGTAGGTCTGCCCGCCGGGCACCTCGAAACGGGTGTAGCCCTCCCGTGCCACCGAAATGTCGAACAACCCCATTATGTCCAGGGTCATGTCGATGTAGGGTTGCGAAACCGGGCCACGGACCACTTCCACGTTCAGGCCGTCGGGCAGGCAGGGACCTGCCAGCAACAGAGCCGAAAGATATTGGCTGCTGGTACCGCAGTCGATGGTGGTGTGCCGCCCCGGGGGAACACCGCCGGGAATGAGAATCGGCGGACAGCCGTTGCCGTGCCGCGAACGGGCCGCCACCCCCAGTTGGTTCAGGCTGTCCAGCAACGGTTGCATGGGCCGCTGTTGCATGCGGGGCGTGCCGGTGAAGCAGTATTCGCCTTGACCGAGGATGGCCACGCCGCTGAGCAACCGCATGGAGGTACCCGAATTGCCCAGATCGATGGGCTTCGCGTGGGCCGCCAGGCGGCCGACGACGCCCTGCACATGTATGGCCGCGCCGTCGTCCCGGTAAGGCACGCCCATATCCCCCAAGGCCGCCAAGGTCAGCAAAGTATCATCGCTGCGCAACGGATTGGCGATGCGGCAGGGGCCGTCGGACAGGGCCGCCGCGATCAGCAGGCGATGGGTGTAGCTCTTGGAGCCGGGCACCCCGATGGTCACCGCCGGCCGCATGGGCCGGCACGCAATTGGGATCATGAAGCCTCTCTCGTTATGTCAAACAGGCCAGGACCGTACGGCGCATGATCTCTACGGGCGGCCGTCGACCGGTCCACAAGGCGAGCTGGCGCGCGCCCTGGTGCACGAACATGGCCACGCCGTCGACCACTTCGCATCCGGCGGCGCGGGCTTCCCGCAGCAGGCGGGTCTCCAGGGGGTTGTATACGATATCCATCACCACCATGCCGGACCGCAGGCAATCGGCAGGCACCGGCATCCGCCCCGTATCCGGGTGCATGCCCACCGATGTGGTGTTGATCAGGATATCGGCCCGGTGGCGCGCCAACTCTTCCAGGGGAAGCCACTCGATGCCCAGGGCTTGCGCCAGCGCACGGCCCCGTTGGGCATTGCGGTTGAACAGGGTGACCCGGGCCGCCGCGTCCACCAAACCGAAGCCAACGGCGCGTGCGGCGCCACCGGCGCCCAGCAGCGCCACCTGCTTGCCCGCCGGATCGACCCTCTCTTTTAACGCGGCAAGGGCACCAAAGCAATCGGTATTGTATCCAAACAATCGGCCCTCCCGGGGCACCACAGTATTGACCGCGCCGATGCGCCGCGCCAGGGGATCCATTTCGTCCAGATGGGCCATGACCGAAACCTTGTGGGGAATGGTGACGCTCAAACCGCCCATGCCCAACGCCCGCATCCCCGCCAAGGCACCGGCCGGATCGGTGGTGTGGAAAGCCAGGTAGACCGCGTTGCACCCCATGGCCTGCAGGGCGGCATTGTGCATCGCCGGGCTGAGGCTGTGGCCCACGGGGGCCCCGATCACACCGTAGAGGCGGGTGCGGGTATCGATGGCCGGCAAAATCCCCTGCGGGCCGTTCCCGCTGGCCGTTGGCTGGACCATTGTATTCTCCTTGACGGGTCGGGCGGATGGGAATGCCTGCCGCCCCAAGACAGATTCAACCTATTGGAACGGTTAAATAAAACAGGTACCGAACCTATCGGTTGACATTGAGGCTGTCAAGATGTTTTTGCCCCGGTAAAAGGGGATCCAAATGCGCCCCCCGTTTTCCTGTGAGCCGGAGAATGCGCGGCAGATGGGTTTTGATGCGCTTCCTTCGTCAGCACATCCTATGGTTTAGGGTTTTTCCCTGTCGCCTCTGCTTTGCATTGGCGAGGATGATAGGATGCGCTGACGAAGGAAGCGCATCGTTGCAATTCAACGGATGAAGTTCATTTATTTAGGATGTTTCATTTTATGGCTGCTTGACACTCTTTTGCGGCTGAGTTAACTGATGCTTTTCATTGGCGTCGATCCTTTCAGGTGCAGGGTACCGTCCATTCCCTTCCCTTCCCAGGCGTATCGGCCCAATCGATGGATTTCCCAACGACCCAGCCAGACACAAGGAGCCCAAATGAAAGAAGTCGTTATCGTTTCCGCTTGCCGTACCGCCATCGGTGCCTTCGGAGGCACCCTGCGCGACATTCATGCCACCGAAATCGCCCGCGTCGCCATGGCCGCGGCGGTCGAACGCGCCGGGATAGACCCGGCCACCATCGACGATGTGCGCTTCGGCAACTGCATGGAGCCCGCCGATGCGTTGAACGTCACCCGGGTGGCGGCGTTGTTGGCGGGAATTCCCGACAGCGTGACGGCGGCCACCATCAACCGGGTCTGCATCTCGGGAATGGAAGCGGCCATATCGGGCATGGCCATGATCCAGGCCGGCATGGCGGACATCATTCTGGCCGGCGGCGTGGAGCACATGTCGGGGGTGGCCTACCAGGTGCCCAAGGCGCGGTGGGGCTGCCGCCTCCAGGATCAGGTCTTTATGGACGCCCTCATCCAGGCGCTGCACTGCGGCTCACACATCATCCCGCACCCTGAAAGCGGCCCCGTGGATGCCACCCAAGAGCCTTTGCGCCAATTTGTCGGCAAACCCTATATCATGGGGCACACGGCGGAGTTCATCGCCCAGCACCTGAACATCAGCCGCGAAGAGATGGACGAAGTGGCCCTGCGCAGCCACAACAATGTTGAACGGGCCACCCAGGAGGGGTACTTCAAGGAAGAGATCGTGCCCATGGAGATTCCGCGCAGAAAGAAAGAGCCCCTGATCTTCGACAAGGACGAGCATTTCCGGCCGGGATTGACGATGCAGGATCTGCAGAAGCTGCCGCCGGCCTTCATCCCCAAAACCGGCAAAGTGACCGCCGGCAACAGCAGCGGCATCAACGACGGCGCGGCGGCTATGGTGGTCATGTCGGCCGACAAGGCGAAAGCCTTGAATCTGAAGCCCCTGGCCCGCATCAAGGCGGTGGGACGCGGTGCATGCCACCCTTCGGTCATGGGGCTTTCGCCGGTGCCGGCGGTGCAAGACCTGATGAATCGCAGCGGTTTACAGATCGCCGACTTCGAACTGGTGGAGCTCAACGAGGCCTTCGCCGGACAGTACCTCGGCTGCGAAAAGGAGCTGGGGCTCAACCGGGAAATCACCAACATCAACGGTTCGGGCATCGGCCTGGGCCATCCGGTGGGCGCCACCGGTTGCCGCATCATGGTGACCCTGATCCATGCCTTGCGCCGCGAGGGCAAAACCTTGGGCCTGGCGACCCTCTGCGGCGGCGGCGGGGTTTCCATGGCGTGTGCCCTTGAATTGCTTTAGGTCGCAGCGGCATGGGTGACGGTTTCAGGTGACCAATGCCTCAGGGCAAAAGAAAACCCGCTCCGGCAAGGGAGCGGGTTTTCTTTTACCTTGGGGTGATCCCCCTGATCGATCAGTACATGTCGTCCATGTCGTCCGGGGAAGGCATGGCGCCTTTTTTCTTCTTCTCCGGCTTGTCGGTGATCATGGCCTCGGTGGTCAGCATCAGGCCGGCCACGGAGGCAGCGTTCTGCAGGGCGAATCGGACCACTTTGGTGGGATCGAGGACCCCGGCCGCCAGCAGGTTCTCATACTGTTCGGTGGCGGCATTGAAACCATAGTCGTCCTTGCCCTCCAACACCTTGTTGAGCACCACGGAACCGTCCAAACCGGCATTGACGGCCAGTTGGCGCAATGGCGCGGTCAACGCGCGCTGGAGCAGGCGGACGCCCAACTTCTCTTCGCCCTTGGCGTCCACTTTGTCGAGGGCCGGCAGGCAACGCACCAGGGCCACGCCGCCGCCGGGCACGATGCCCTCTTCCACGGCGGCCCGGGTGGCATTCAAGGCATCCTCGACCCGCGCCTTTTTTTCCTTCATTTCGGTTTCCGTCGCCGCGCCGATGTTGAGCACGGCAACGCCGCCCACAAGTTTGGCCAACCGCTCCTGCAACTTCTCGCGGTCGTAATCGGAAGTGGTCTCCTCGATCTGGGCCCGGATCTGTTTCATGCGCCCCTCGATGGCGCTGCGCTCGCCGGCGCCGTCCACGATGGTGGTGTTGTCCTTGTCGATACGCACGATTTTGCAACGCCCCAAATCGTTGACGCCGATGTTCTCCAATTTGATCCCCAGCTCCTCGGAAACCACCTGTCCGCCGGTGAGGATCGCCATGTCTTGCAGCATGGCTTTGCGGCGATCGCCGAAGCCCGGCGCTTTCACCGCGGCCACCTTAAGGGTGCCGCGCAACTTGTTGATAATCAAGGTGGCCAGCGCTTCGCCGTCCACATCCTCGGCCACGATCGCCAAGGGTCTGCCCATGCGCGCCACCTGCTCGAGCAGGGGCACCATGTCCTGCATGTTGGAGATCTTCTTCTCGCTGAAAAGAATGTAGGGCTCCTCCAGCACGGCCTGCATCTTCTCGGTGTTGGTGACGAAATAGGGGGATATGTAGCCGCGGTCGAACTGCATGCCTTCCACCACCGTCAGGGTGGTTTCCATGCTCTTGGCCTCTTCCACGGTAATGACCCCTTCCTTGCCCACCTTTTCCATGGCGTCGCTGATCAACTGGCCGATGACTTCATCGCTGTTGGCTGAAATAGCGCCGACCTGCTTGATCTCGTTTTTGTCCTTGGTGGGCTTGGACAACTTCTTCAACTCGGCGATGATCGCGGCCGCCCCCTGGTCGATGCCCCGTTTCAAAGCCATTGGATTGGTGCCGGCGGTGACCAGCCTCTGGCCCTCGCTGTATATGGCCTGGGCCAGGATGGTGGCCGTGGTGGTGCCGTCGCCGGCGGTGTCGCTGGTCTTGCTCGCCACCTCCTTGACCATGCGGGCACCCATGTTTTCGAACTTGCCCTCCAGCTCGATCTCCTTGGCAACGGTCACGCCGTCCTTGGTGACCAACGGCGATCCGAAGGATTTCTCCAACACCACGTTGTTCCCCTTGGGCCCCAGGGTCACCTTGACCGCATCGGCCAGCATGTTGACGCCGTTGAGCATCTTCTCCCTGGCCTCGAACCCGTAGCAAATCATCTTTCCAGGCATTGTCCCTTACCTCCTCCTTGGTTGCGCCGACTATTCCAACACACCCAGAATGTCGTCTTCGCGCATGAATAGATGTTCCACGCCGTCGATTTTGATTTCCGTTCCGGCATACTTGGAAAACAACACCCGGTCGCCCGCCTTCACCTCCAAAGCGACCCGCTTGCCGTCCTCGCCGAGTTTACCGGGCCCCACGGCGACCACCTTGCCCTCCTGGGGCTTTTCCTTGGCCGTGTCGGGAATGATGATACCGCCGGCGGTCTTCTTCTCCTCCTCCACACGAACGACCAGGATGCGATCATTGACAGGTTTGATGCTCATTTGGTGCCACCTCCTTGAACCTTGGGCGACATCGCCCACCCGTCTTTGAACCGTTACACTGCGGCGGACCGCTGCAACGGGCAGGCCGATGTCCACAAATTGGGTTGAATGGTTTGATCGCGATGCACTCTCGCGCAACCGGCCCACAGAACACGGGTCGAATTGCGCGGTGGCAGGCTTTACGCGCGAGATGATAACCACCGATTTATGCTTGTCAAGCCGCCCCGGATGCGTTTAAGCTGCAAAATTGCACTGGTTCGCCGGCAACCGGAACAGGTCTGCCGGCCTGCGTTACCATATCAACATCGGCACCGGCGAAGCACCGGGTGCCGGGGGAGTTTCAGCAATGCGCGTCGGCATTTTAAAAGAGATCAAGGTGGAAGAGAACAGGGTGGCCATGACGCCGGCCGGCGTGGAACAAATGCGCCTGCACGGTCATGAAGTGCTGGTGGAAAGCAATGCCGGCGCGGCGGTCGGCTTCGCAGATGAAACCTACCAGGCGGCCGGCGCCCGGATCGCGCCCGCGGCGGCCGATGTGTACCAGGCGGCGGAGATGGTCCTGCATGTCAAGGAGCCCCTCCCAACCGAATTCGAGCTGATCCGCCGCGACCAGATCCTCTTCGCCTATCTGCACCTGGCGGCCGACCAACCGTTGACCCGGGGGTTGATCCAGGCCGGTTCCGTCAACATCGCCTATGAAACCATTCAAAAGGCCGACGGCACCTTGCCTCTGTTGACCCCCATGAGCGAGGTGGCCGGGCGCATGGCCGTCCAGCAAGCCGCCAAATATCTTGAAATGGCCCATGGCGGGCGGGGCGTTCTGCTGGGCGGGGTGCCGGGGGTGGCGCCTGCCACGGTGGTGATCATCGGCGGCGGCGTGGTCGGCACCCATGCGGCCAAAATGGCCTGCGGCCTGGGTGCCCGGGTGTACCTGCTGGAAAAGAGCCTGGCCCGGCTGCGCCAGTTGGCCGACATCATGCCGGCCAACTGCTTCCTGCTGCACTCCAACCCGGAGAATCTGCGCCATTGGATCCGCCGCGCCCACGTTGTCATCGGCGCGGTGCTGATTCCAGGCAACAAGGCACCCCACCTGGTCAGCCGCGAGATGCTCAAGACCATGAAGCGGGGTGCCGTGCTGGTGGATGTGGCCATCGACCAGGGGGGCTGTTTCGAAACCTCCCGTCCCACCACCCATGCCGACCCCATCTACGTAGAGGAAGGGGTGATTCACTACACCGTGGCCAACATGCCCGGCACATTGGCCCGCACCGCCACCCATGCCTTGACCAACGCCACCTTGCCCTACGCGCTGGAGATCGCCGACAAGGGTTGGCGCCGCGCTTGCCATGAGAATGAAGAAATCCGCAAAGGCGCCAACGTGGTGCAGGGCAAGGTCACCCATCCGGGTGTGGCGGCGGCTTTCGGCATGGATTTGACCCCCATGGCGTCCCTGTTATGAGCGCAATGGTGAACGAACCGGCGGCGGGGGCGGACCGTGTTCGGGCGGAAATCGACCTGGCGGCCGTCGCGCACAACGTCCGTTTACTGCGGCGCATCACCCACCCCCGGGCCCGGCTCCTGGTGGCGGTCAAGGCCGACGGGTACGGGCACGGTGCCGTCGCGGTGGCGCGCACCGCCCTGGCCCACGGCGCCACCGACCTGGGTGTGGCCCACCTGGCGGAGGGGCTTGTGCTGCGCCGGCAGGGCATCAGCGCCCCCATCCTCATTTTCGGCCACACCCCGCCCCAGTGGGCGGACCAAATGTTCACCAACAACCTTACCCCTACTGTCTTCTCCACGGCAGCGGCCCGCGTCCTGTCCGCGGCGGCCCGCCGGACCGGCCGCCGGCTGCCGGTGCATGTCAAGATCGACACCGGTATGGGACGACTCGGTTTCATGTGCGATGCATTGCGCCCGACCGGATCGCCCTCGGCCGTCGCGGAGCTGCTGGAGACGGCCCGGCTGCCGGGCATCGATCTGCAAGGGATCTTCACCCACTTCGCCACCGCCGACCAGTCGGACCTGCGCTCCGCGCAACGGCAGCTGGACCGCTTCCTCGACCTCCTGGACCAGCTGGAACGGGCGGGTCTCAGCGTCGCCCTGAAACATGCGGCCAACAGCGGCGCCATCCTGCAAATGCCCGCCGCCCACCTGGACATGGTGCGCGCCGGCATCGCGGTCTACGGATTGCCCCCATCCCGCGAGGTGGTTTCACCGGAGATCGATTTGCAACCGGTCATGTCCCTCAAAGCCCCTGTCATTCATCTCAAAACGGTCCCGGCCGGCACATCGATTAGTTACGGCGGCACCTATACAACCCCCCGAGCCACCCGCATCGCCACCATACCGGTAGGATACGCCGACGGTTACCGACGGTCACTGTCCAACCGGGGCCACATGTTGGTGCGAGGATACCGGGCCCCCATTGTCGGACGGGTCTGCATGGATTTGACGATGATCGACGTGGGTGAAATCCCCGAAGTGGCGGTGGGGGACGAGGTGGTGATCATGGGGCGGCAGAGGGACCAGGCCATCGATGCCGGCGACCTGGCCGACCTGCTGGACACCATCCACTACGAGGTGGTGTCCGCCATTACCGCCCGGGTACCACGGTGCTACGCTACTGCTGTACCACCGGATTGATCTGCAAGGTGACCCGCCGGTTCTGGGCCCGCCCCTCGGGCGTGGCGTTGGAGGCGATGGGGTCGAAGGGCCCCCGGCCGGCCACCAACAAGCGGGCCGGCAGCACCTGCTGGCTCGCCAAGTATTGGGCCACGCTGCGCGCGCGCCGCTCGGACAACTGGATGTTGTAGTCATCGCCGCCCGTGCTGTCGGTATGGCCGACCACGTCGATGGTGGTGCTCTTGTACTCGTTGAACACGATGGCCACCGAATTGAGCACTTCATAGAAATTGGCGTTGATGTCGGCGGAATTGGTGGCAAAGGTAACGTTGCCGGGCATGTTGAGCACCAGTTGATCGCCCACCCGGGTGACGCTGACGCCGGAGTCGCGCAGCCGCTGCCGCAACTTGGCTTCCTGCACATCCATGTAATAACCGACGCCGCCGCCGGCGACGGCGCCGATGCCTGCCCCGATGAGCGCATTGCGCTGACGGTTCTTGCTGTCGGCGGTAAGAAGCCCGATGACGGCCCCGCCGGCCGCCCCCACCCCGGCGCCGATGGCCAGCTTGCTGACCTGGCGATCCTCGGTGTAGGGATTGACGGTGGTGCAGGCGGTCACCAGGAACAAAAGGGCAATGGCCGGGGCGACAGACCGAATGGTGTCTCGTCTCATGGGAACAACTCCTTCTCGTTAATGTCGTGGTTCATTGTTCTTGTTCACCGGCCTGTATTTCCCCCTGGGGCCGGAAAATCCTTTAAGCAGAGGATTCGATCGGCCCGTAGCGCCGTGCCAGATCCGCATATCGCAATCCGCTGCCGCCGAAGATATCCAGGGCGCTGCCTACGGTGAAGTCGATGGCACCGCGCCCCAATTCCGCGATGGCGCGAATGTCCGCTTCGCTGCGGATACCGCCGGCATAAGTGATGGGGCGGCCCGCCCATCGGCCCAGCAGGGCGACCAGGTCGGTTTCGATACCCTGGCATTTGCCCTCCACATCCACCGCATGAATCAGGTATTCGCCGCAGGCGTCGGCCAACCGGTCCAGCAGCGCGGGGTTCACGCGTTCACGTGTGAAGGTCTGCCAACGATTGGTGACGATATAATAGTCATTGTCCCGCCGTCGGCAACTCAAGTCCAGCACCAGACGGTGGGCGCCGATGCGGCGGCGCAACCGATCGAGGCGCGCCTCATCCACGCTACCGTCATGAAAGACCCAGGAGGTGACGATCACCGCCGCCGCCCCCGCATCCAACCAATCGACGGCATTGTCCAAGGTGACGCCGCCGCCCAATTGCAATCCACCGGGATAGGCCGCCAGGGCGGATCGGGCGGCCGTTTCGTTACCCGGCCCCAGCTGAATGACATGTCCGCCATCTAGACCATCCCGGCGGTAGAGGCGCGCAAACCAATCGGCGGCGGCGGCGGCCTCGAAATTGGTGTGCAGCGCCGCGGTCTCGCCGTCGGAGAGGGTGCCGCCGACGATCTGTTTGACTTTGCCTTGGTGTAAATCGATACAGGGCCGGAAGCGCATGGCCATCCCGTCCTCCTCCGCGATTGGAATTGACTTCTGAGCGGGCAGCCCGTAGCATATAGATGTTCGTATGGGATTGCAATCCGGGACACGGTTCGCACGGCCATCACAACCCCCTGCGTCTTCTTCGATAAGCAGATTACCTGCATCCGACCACGGCCCGGCATCGGCCAAGCGAGCCGCTTTTGCATGACGTGAGAATCTTTACGGGAGGTAACCGTTGCCCGATCAAAACGAACCGCTCGACCTGAAAGGTGCCTTGAAGCGCGCCATGGGCGATACGGCGTTCTTGCAAATGATGTACGACGAATTTCAACAGATGCTTCCGGACAATATCGCCCGCATGGCACAGGCCTGCGACGCCCGTGAGATGGGCCTGCTGGCCCGGCAGGCGCACCAACTGAAAGGCAGCGCCGCCAATTTGGGCGCCAACGAAATCGCCGCCGCCGCTTTGCAGTTGGAACAATCCGCCAATGCCGGCGCCGTCGACCAGGCCGCTGCGACCCTCGCGGCACT
Organism: Desulfatitalea alkaliphila; assembly: GCF_022968795.1. GTDB lineage: Bacteria > Desulfobacterota > Desulfobacteria > Desulfobacterales > Desulfosarcinaceae > Desulfatitalea > Desulfatitalea alkaliphila. The sequence goes on along the minus strand of NZ_JALJRB010000006.1, from coordinate 219,224 downwards.
GAAATGTGCGGCGGGCACGCTACACACCCGGTTGTGCGGTGTCGATTGGGGGGCATTGGCCGCAGCCGACGAGGAAAACACAAAATGAGACACAATACGTATTTGGCCATTGGGATGTGCATGGCAATGGTCATGAGTGGATGCGCAACGGCCTACAAAGCCCAACCGCTCTCCTTTCGCATGCCGACCGCCTACGAAAACCGGGTGGCCGTCGAAGGTGCATTGGTGGCGGGCGAGGCCTTTGCCGACGCCGAAGCCGCCCGGACGGCCTTCGGTTTCGATGTGCGTGGCGCGGGCATGCTGCCCGTGCAATTGGTGTTCGACAACCAGGGACCCAACCATTTCGAGATCGTACCCGGCCAAACCTTCCTGGAAGATAACGACGGCAACCTGTGGCCGATCCTGAGCGATCAGCTGGCCTATGAACGGGCCTCCCGTTACGCCCAGACCCGCGAAGCGTTCAAGGAGGGGGCCCACAAGGGGTTTCTAGGCGCGGCGGCCGGCTCCTTGATCGGCGCCGCCATCGGTATCGTGTCGGGCGAAAATGTCGCCGCGGCCGCCGGCAAAGGCGCGGCCGTGGGCGCCGCGGCGGGCGCCACCCTGGGCGGCGCGGCCGCCTATGGCGCCAACGATGCCCGCGGCGCCATCGTGCGGGACCTGCGCGGCAAATCGTTGCAAAACAAATCCATCCCGGCCGGCGACCTGGCCCACGGCATTCTCTTTTTCCCCGGCGAGGCGCCCTCGGCACGCCAACTGCGGTTGCAGCTCAAGGAGAGCGGCACGGACCGCACCCACACGATTTATTTGCGGTTTTAGGGTTCCGTCGCAGCGATCGCCCGGGCCAACCAGTCACGCATGGGAGGCGCCAAGGGGCGCCATTTGGCGTGCAGCGCCTTGTCTTCGAACCAGGTGAAATCCACCACATCCAACTTGGCGGGGATAACGTTCTCCCCTTGCTCACCATAGCGGGAGGCGGGATGGTACTCCACGTAGGTCATGCGCTGAGGGTCGATCCGGAAGGCCCGCACCACCTGGGTGGCGATGTGGCTGGCGCAGCTGCGCACCGAAATCTTCTTGAGGGTGCCCCCGTCGTCGGGCAAGTCGGACACCACCACCACAATGGGCTTGATCACGGCCACCTTGGCCGATTCTCGATCACGGGAGAGATCAAAGATGCGCAGTCGGCATGAACCGGCGGCCAACTGAAATACACCGCCAAACCCCTCCCAGGAAAAAACATCATCATGAATGAGCATGCAACCCCCTTGCGACCACTCAGGAACGCCGCGTCAACAAACCATAGAGACGTAACAATTTGTCCGGCAGATCACGCACGTCGCCGATGACATAGTGGTGGTTCCGGCCATAGAGCGCATCCAGCCGCGGATCGCTGCCGATGTTGACGGTGATGGCCTTCACATGCACCTGACGGGCGCGCGCCTCCTGGGCGGCCCGGCGGGTATCGGCAATGGCGTGGTCGCCTTTGTAGTCCAGATCGTTGGGAAAACCATCGCTGACCAGAATCAGAAGCCGCACACGCGAGGAGAGTGGCGCCAACTGGACGGTGGCATGTCGGATCGCCGCCCCCATGCGGGTGCTGCGATGGGGCCGCAGACCGGATATGCCGGCCTTGACCGCGGGCGTCAACGCTTCACCAAACGCCTTGATGGTGAAGTAATCCACCGAATGGCGCCCCGTGCCTGAAAAACCGGCGATGGCATAGCTGTCCCCCACCACCTGCAACGCTTCACAAAAAAGCACCAAGGCTTCCTTGGCCACCTCCAGCACCGTGGCCTGCCCCCCGGCCACCGGATTGGCCGTGGAGCGGGACAGATCCACCAGCAGCAACACCGCCACATCCCGCTCCTGCTTGAGCCGCTTGATAAAGAGGCGGTCCGAGGGGATACGTCCGGCGCGCCGATCAATGACGAAATCGATCAGCGCCCGGTGATCGAAGGCATCTCCCTCGGGCCACTGCCGCAACAGCGTCAACCCTTCGGGCTTGAGCAGCTCGAAAGCGCGTCGCATGCGGGTGACCACCCCCCTGTGGCGCTGCAAGGTGGATTGATAGACATCGTCATCCGTGCTGCCCGTCACTTTGGCCGGCTGGACCCGCACGTGATCCCGCAAATAATCCTGCAGCTGGTGATCCCACTCCGGGTAACGAAAGGCGCTCCCGTCGGCGGCATCCGCGGCGGCCGGTTGAAGACCGGCGGCCGCCAACAGGGCCGCCAGATCGGCGTGGGCGCCGTCCGCACCGGACGGTACCGGCCCTTGTCCACGGGTCAGGACCAGCCGCTGCAGCTCCTCGCTGGAGAGTTCGCCCCGTTGGCGCACCAGCATCTGTTGCAAGTCGGCCCGGTAGACGCGAATTCCCTGCTCGGCCAGACGCCGCCGCAAGCGTTCGGCCGCCTCGGCACGCGGCGCAAAGGCCCGTCCCACAAGCGGCCAATACAATCGCCAGCCCAACGGCAGGCGTTTGGGGATGCGGTCGCGTCCCCTTTGCTTGCCGATGCGCTCGGCCAGGGCGTCGTAAACGTGGCAAACCAGGTCGGCACCCGCCTCCACGGGGCTTTCGGCGGCCATTCGCTCGAGGAAACAGCGCTCCAAATCCGCCACCCACTCTTCGCCGACGCCGCCTGTCGGCGCACCGCCCAGGATCAACCGTCGATACAAGGCCGTCCACCAATCGGCCCTTGCCGCCGGCCACAGGCGGTCCGCCTCGTTTTGCAGGGCCGGCCGTGCCGCGCGCAGCAGGCCCGGATAGCGCCGGGCGAAACCGGTCACCACGCGGCCCAACTCCCACAGCAGCCAGATGGCTTCGGCCAGCGCCGGCCGCTGGAAACAGTCGAGGAAACGTTCGGCGTCGCACCGACCGTCCACGGACCGGATCTCCACCGCGGCCGCACGCCGGGCGACAGCCGGATATCGATCGATCGCCCGCGCCAAATCGAAGGCGAAGCTGTCCCATTCGAAAAAGCCGGCCTCCAAACGTATCAACAATTTTGCCAGTGCGATATTGGCCGCCGGGTCACGGCCTTGATCGATCTCGTCGGGCAGGTAGATGGCATGGCCGTCGGAGCAGACCATGGGCGCCCCCTCGGGCAGGCGATCCCCCAGCGCCGACATGGGCCTGACGGGCAACCGATGGCCCAGGCGGGCGGCCAAATAACGCTCCAGGGAGGCCCTGATCCGGGACAAGGGAACGACCTTCTGCAACCGTGCACAGAAGTGGCGCCCTTCTTCGGAAGAGAGGCTCAAAAAGGCGATGCCGGCCTTTGGTGATCGACCATGGTGGGACAACCCCGCATCGACAAAGCGGGCCAAATCCGTCGCCCCCAGCAGCGCGGCCCCCTTTTCCATGCCTTCCAGAAAGGGGTCCACCAGTCGGGGATCGGTCTGGATGACGCTGCGCAACTGCTCGATCTGGGCTTTGCGGCGACGGGGCACGAAATCGCGGACCGCCTTGGGCAGCAGGTAGACCAAACGGACACTGCGGTTGTAGGAGATATCTTGGCCGAATGTCGTCGCCAACAGATCGAGGTAGGCGCCGGCCGCTTCGACCTCCTCCGCCTTGAGCAGGGTGCCGAGCACCGACAGGGGTTCGAAAAGGGTGTAGGTGCCTTTGCCGCGCATGATCCCCACGGTGGTGTCGAAGCGTTGCACCATGGCCGGCCCGGCGGCCAAAACCGGCACCAGATGCATCGCCATCAAGCGCGCCAAGGTCGGTCCGGTGGCGCCGGCCCGGCGCACCCGCGCGACATAATCATCCAACAGATCATCGTGCGCCTGCCCGCCCAGCTGCAACAACCCCTCGGTCACGACACGGCCCAAGCCGCTCTCCAATGAAAGGGCCCATACGGTGGTTTCGGCCAGCCGTGTCAGAAATCGTCGCGAAGGCGCCGGACGCATCAACGCCACCCGTCCCGCGACCCACACATGGGTTTCCGGATCAGCGATCCGCAAAAAATCAAGGGGATGATTGTCGGACATGGCCATCAACACTTCAGCAAAAGGCGTTTCGACGGCGGGCGGCACCGTCGGTGTGTCGCCCGTCCGCCGTTGCCCAAGGATCGCAAGCTTCCCATCAACCGATAAGATCGGATCGGTGTACCCCCCATCCGCAGTGGTTAGAACAGGTCTTCCACCAAATCGGCCAGGGTCGCCTGAAGGCGGTCGTCATCGGTCAGCGGCAGGCAGATGGCCGTCCGGCAGGCCTGTGCCGGGTCGATGCCGCGGCTGATCAATTGGGCGGCATAAATCAACAAGCGGGTGCTGGCGCCCTCTGTCAAGCCCTGCTCGCGCACATTGCGCACCCTGCCGGCCAAGGTGACCAGGCGTTCGGCCACGGAAACGGACACGCCGCCCTCCTCCGCCACGATGCGCGCCTCTTGCGCCGCGGGTGGATAATCGAATTGCAGTCCGACGAAACGCTGCCGGGTGCTCTGTTTCAAATCCTTGAGCACCGATTGATAGCCCGGGTTGAAGGAGATCACCAGCATGAAGTCGGGATGGGCCCGCAGGGTTTCGCCTTTCTTGTCGATGCTCAACATGCGGCGGTCATCGGTCAACGGGTGGATCACCACAGTGGTGTCCTTGCGCGCCTCCACGATCTCGTCCAGATAGCAGATGGCCCCCATGCGGGCCGCCCGGGTCAGGGGGCCGTCCACCCAAACCGTCTCTTCGTGCATCAACAAATAGCGCCCCAAAAGGTCGGAGGCGAACAGGTCCTCATGGCAGGCCACGGTGATCAGCGGCCGTCCCAGTCGCCAGGCCATGTGCTGCACGAAACGGGTTTTGCCGCACCCCGTGGGGCCCTTGAGCATGACCGGCAGCTTGGCTTCCCATGCGGCCTGAAAGAGGTTCGCCTCATCGCCGCTGCTCAGATAATATGGCTCGTTTTCGATCAAATAGGGAGCGTTATCCAATGGCTCCATGGCGTGTCGGCCTCCGATTGCATTGACAAGCGAATCAAAGCGTATATTATGGGTCGGCCCTGCGTCACCCGCCCCCGGATGGTGGGCGGCGGCGTTTTTGATCAACGGCATGCGGCGCCCATCACCCGAAAAAGGTCACCTATAATACCGATGAACCCGAAAAACAACCTCGATCCCGTCAAGCGCCTGACATACGAAGACAAAGAGATCGTTCTGGTGGGCACCGCCCACGTCTCCCGGCAGAGTGTCGATCTGGTCCAGTCGGTCATCGCGACCGAAGCGCCCGATACGGTCTGCGTGGAGCTGTGCGAGGGGCGCTATCAAAACCTGCGGCAGCAGGAGAGTTGGCAGCAGATGGACGTGATCAAGGTGATCAAGGAGAAAAAGGCGTTTCTGCTCCTGTCCAACCTGATCCTGGCCGCCTTTCAAAAACGCATCGCCGCCAAGCTGGACATTCGACCGGGCCAGGAGATGATCGAGGCCGTGGCATCGGCCGAAGCCATCGGCGCCGCGGTCCATCTGGCCGATCGGGATGTGCGCGTCACCCTGGCCCGCACCTGGCGCCAGATGGGCTGGTGGGCACGGATCAAGTTGATTTTTCAACTCATTCTCTCTTTCGGCGATGCGGACAAGATCGATGCCGAAGAGGTGGAACGGCTCAAACAACAGGATGTGTTGGAATCGATCCTGGCCGAGGTGGGGCGCTCCCTGCCCTCGGTACGCACCACCCTGATCGATGAACGGGACCAATACCTGGCGGCCAAAATCCGCACCGCTCCCGGCCGCCGTATCGTCGCGGTGGTGGGGGCCGGCCACCTGCCCGGCATTCTGCGCCACTGGGAACAGCCGGTCGACCTGCACGCACTGGAAACCATACCGCCCAAAGGCAAGGTGGGTGGTCTGTTGAAGTGGGCGATTCCGCTGCTGGTCATCGCCATCCTGTTTTACGGTTTTTTCAAAGGCGGGGCCCATGTGGGCGCCGACATGCTGATCTGGTGGGTAGGGGCCAACGGCGTGCTGGCAGGGCTGGGGGCCCTGTTGGCCCGTGCCCATCCGCTGACGGTGGCCTCATCCGTTTTGGCCGCGCCGCTGACCTCCCTCAACCCCATGATCGCCGCCGGTTGGGTGTCGGGCCTGGTGGAAGCGTTTTCACGCAAGCCGCAGGTCATCGATTGCGAACGGCTCCAGGAAGACATCCAGACCCTCAAAGGGTTTTGGCGCAACAAGGTGACCCGGATCCTGCTGGTGGTGGCCTTCACCAATATGGGTAGCGCCGCGGGCACCTTCGTGGCCTTCCCCATGATGATGAAAGTGCTCTACCCATCCATATGACATGGAATTGCCGCATCAAGGCGACCGTAGGATCTTGACCACCCGCCGCTGTACCGGCGGTCGGCCTTGGGGCCCGGTGTGGGTCATGGTGACCACCTGCAGACGGTCTTGGGCAAAATATTGAATGCACTCGGGATAAAGCTGCCACTCCAGGGTCAACCCCCGCTGTTTGACGCTGTCCAGGGTGTCCGACTCGGTGATGGGAAAGCACCGCTGGCCGATGATCGGGCCCGAATCCTCTCCGTAATCGATGAAATGGACGGTGCACCCGCCCACCTTGCAACCGTAGCGCAGGGTGTCGCCGTAGCCGTCCACGCCCGGAAAAGCGGGCAGCAAAGCCGGATGAATGTTCATAATGCGCGGCCTGTCGGGGTCGGTGTTGAAGCGATCAATGAAATAGGGCGTCAAGTTGCGCATGAAACCGGCCAGAACCAACAAATCGGGGGCAAAGGGGGCGATGTGGTCCAGCAAACGGGCTTCGGCCACCGCCCGGGTGGTCAAAAAGGCGTGTACCCGGGACGGCGCCGCCTCAGGTCCCAAAAGGTGCTGCTTGGCACCAATCTCCGCCGGATCGAAATCGGACGGCGGCGCCAGCGTCTCCGGGGCTTGGCGATATTGGTCCACAATGGCGCCGTAGTCCACCACGAATGTCGGGATGCCATGGTGTCGGGCCCGTTGCAAGCCGCCCGCCCCGGGCACATCGCTGCCGACGAACGCCATGCGGCCATCGATGCGGCTGTCCTCACAGGCATCGATGATGGCTTGCAGGTTGCTGCCGCCGCCCGATATCAGTGCGCCGATGCGTATTGGGGTCATGTCCTGCCTCCTCTCATATGGCGCCGCAACGCCGGGCTTGCACACCGGCGACGCAGGTCGCCTTGGTCCTGCGCATCGGGCCGAAGTATAGTCATCGGCAAGGGGCAAATGTCAAACAGCAAATGGCCTGGGCACGCACCGGGGTCGCCCGCTGTAAAGTTCTACTGCCGACAGTCGATAATAAGGTTTGACCCGACACACTAACCGCCAAACGCAGGCCCATGGATACTTACGTCGCCCGACAACCGATCTTCAACCGCCGCAAACGGATCTTCGGTTATGAACTGCTGTTTCGGGACGCCGCCGCCCAGCGCTTCGCCTCCTTGGCGAATGACGAAGCCACCACGACGGTGTTGAGCAACACCTTTTTCACCATCGGCGCCAACCGCATGGCGGGCGGCAAAAAGATGTTCGTCAATTTCACGCAGAATCTGTTGCTGCGCAAAGCGCCACTGTTGCTGCCCCGGGATGCCATCGTGGTGGAAATCCTCGAAGGTGTGGACCCCACCCCCGAGTTGATCGCCGCATGCCGGGAAATGGCGCAACAGGGATACACCCTTGCCTTGGACGATTATGTCGAGAAACCCGCCTTTCAACCCTTGGTGGCCTTGGCCGACATCATCAAAATCGACTTTCGCAACTCATCCCTGGAAACCATCCGGTCCGTCGTGGCCACCCTGCCCCCTTCCAGCCGCCGCCGCCTGCTGGCCGAAAAGGTGGAGACCCACGACGAGTTCGACATTGCCAAACAAATGGGCTTCGATCTTTTCCAGGGATTCTTCTTCGCCAAACCCGAGCTGATCACGGGAAAGGACATCTCCGGCTCGCAAATCAACTTGTTGCGCATCGTGGCATCGGTCAACCAACCGGACTTCGACTTCAAAAGCCTAGAGCAACTCATCATGCCCGATGTCTCTTTGACCTACAAGTTGTTGCGGTACTGCAACTCCGCCTTTTTCGCCAAGGCCCAAAGCATCGGATCGGTCCAGCAGGCCCTGGTCTACATGGGTGAAGCGGAAATCCGGCGCTTTGTATCGTTGGTGGCCATGTCCCAACTGGCCAAAGGCAAACCCGGCGAACTGATCCGCACCTCCTCCATTCGCGGCAAATTTTGCGAGCAGTTGGGCGCCATCGCCACTGCGCCGGCAGCGCCGGCCGAGCTTTTCACCCTGGGCATTTTCTCCCTGATCGATGCCATCATCGATCAGCCCATGGCCCGCATCATGGAGGGATTGCCCCTGGACAAGTCCATCAAAGCGGCCCTGGCAAAACGCGGCGGCCCCTTGATCGGCTACCTGGCGTTGATTGAATACTACGAAAAGGGCCAGTGGGGCCTTTTCGAACGCATCGCCGACGCCCTCCACATTCCCAAGGAAAAAGTGCCTGAGCTCTATCGCCAGGCGTGTGCCTGGGCCGACGCCTTTCCCGATTGGGACTGAGGCCGCGGTTGACAACCAGGGGGGTTCATATTATTTTGACCCAACTATGAACGCCTCGGCAGAAAGGATACATCAATCATGGCAAAAGGGATTGTGGACGTGAGCGACGGAAGTTTCGATGCTGAAATCATACAGGCGGACAAGCCGGTGGTGGTCGATTTTTGGGCGCCGTGGTGCGGACCGTGCAAAGCCATCGGCCCGGTGATCGAAGAGTTGGCCGGCACCTATGGCGAACAGGTCAAATTCACCAAATGCAATGTGGACGACAACCCCGTCACTCCAGGCAAATTCGGCATCAAGGCCATCCCCACCCTGATCTTTTTCAAAGAGGGTAAAGTGGTGGATCAAATCACCGGCATGGTGGCCAAGTCCAAACTTGAAGATACCATCAAGGCCATTATCTAAACCGATCCTCAATACTGTGGCCAATCCTCGCAAACCACCCGGGCGAAATGAATGCATACCATTGCATGGTTTCGCCGGGCTCAGGGTTGTCTGCAAACGCCCATTAACGCCACCGCCGCTTGCACGCCGTGGCGTTCAACCCTCCCCGTAACCGGAGACCGATTGCAATGAAATTCACGTCGCGCCATCTCCTCCTGCTGCTCGCAGTGTCCTGGATGGTGACCGGCTGTGCCTGGTTTGGTGCGGACAGAAGCGAAAAACCGGCCTCGGAACTGGTGCAAGAAGGTGTTGCGGCATATGATCGCGGCAAATACGGCGAGGCCCTGAAGGCCTTCGAACAGCTCAAAAACTGGTATCCCTTCAGCCAATACGCCATTCTCGCCGAACTGAAGATCGCCGATGCCCACTACCACTTGAAACAATATCCGGAAGCAGTGGTGGCGTACGAATCGTTCGAACGGTTGCATCCCCGGAACGAAGCGGTGCCTTACGTGATTTATCAAATCGGACGCTGTCACTTCGAGCAGATCGATACGGTGGACCGCGACCAATCCACTGCCCGTCAAGCACTGGAAACCTTCCAACGCTTGATGCGCCAGTTTCCCGATGATCCCCACGCGCGCAAGGCCGAACACCACATCGTCACTTGCCTCCAAAGTCTGGCCGGTCATGAAATGTATGTGGGCGCTTACTATTTCAGACAAGCCCGATACCGGGCCGCCCTGGAACGCTATCGCACCGTTATCGAAAAGTACCCGGATGTGGGCCACCACCGGGAAGCCTTGCTTTACATCGCCCGTTGCGAGGCATACCGTCCCGTGGATGCATCCGCCGCACAAAGAACGGCGTCCGGGCCATAAAAAAATAACTTTACAGATCAATGAATACGGGTTATAGAATTCTTTTGCCAAAGAAAGACAACGGGCGCGCCGCGCCCGAAATCATTTCTGAACGATACAGCAGTCCGACAGGGAGACGACCAATGGCCAGAGTATGTGAAATCTGCGGTAAAAAATCGATGGTGGGTGCCAACGTGAGCCATGCACACAATGTTACCAAACGGCGCTTCAAGCCCAACTTGCAAAACGTCCGCGCCGTGCACAATGGTCGGGTGCGACGCATGGTGGTCTGCACCGGCTGCATTACAGCGGGTAAAGTCATAAAAGCGGCCTGACACACCGGTCGTCAAAGCACAACCGTTTCCCCCACCTGAATTCTTTTCGCACGCTCAACGGACCAGCGTCGGTTTCGCCGGTCCGTTTGTATTTTGACTCCACCAGCAGCCTCGCCGACGACCATGCCTTACCCTGACCGTCCATCCATTTGCATGGACAGAAAAGGAGTGCGCCCATGGAAACCATTCAATCACTGATAGCCGATTTGAATTGGGAAATTTTCATCACGACTGCACTGCGGATCACCATCGTCCTGCTTTTCGCTTTTGCAGGCGTAAAGCTGATTCACCATTTGCTGCAGCGTCTCGAACGGCGCCTCACCAAAAAGAGCGAGCGAGAGGGCGAGCCGCCGTCGGAATCGACCAAACGAATCGAAACCATCGTCCGCCTGATCAAGCAGGCCGCCTATCTTTTTCTCTGGCTCACGGTCGGCCTGGTGATTCTCAAGGAGTTCGGCGTGGAGATCGCCCCCATCATCGCCAGCGCCGGCATCGCGGGTCTGGCCATCGGCTTCGGCGCCCAGAACCTGGTCCGGGACGTCATCTCCGGTTTTTTCATCATCCTGGAGAACCAGATCCGCGTGGGCGACGTGGCCGTGGTAAACGGCACAGGCGGCCTGGTCGAAAAGATCAACTTTCGCACCATCGTTCTGCGCGACCTGGGGGGCGTGGTCCACATCTTTCCCAATGGCACCGTATCCACCCTGAGCAATCTGACCAACGAGTGGTCCGCCTTCGTGTTCGATATCGGCGTGGCCTACAAGGAGAACACCGATCGCGTTGTGGAGGTGATGACCTCCGTCGGCCAAACCCTGATGGAAGATCCGGCGTTCGCTCCTCTGATACTGGAGCCGCCCGAAATTTTCGGCGTTGACAAATTCGCCGATTCGGCCGTTATCATCAAGGGACGAATCAAAACCAAGCCCATCCGCCAATGGTTCGTCGGCCGGGAATACCTGCGGCGCATCAAACAGGCCTTCGACGCCAACAACATCGAAATCCCCTTCCCCCACCGCACGGTCTATTTCGGGCAGGAGAGCAATCCGTTCAACATTCAGTTGCTGGACAGGCAGGAAATGATCCAAGGGCTCAAATAATAGGTTCCAAAAGGACAGTGCAGAGTCCTTAATGCAGCCAAGCTGCTATAAATTATTCAAGCCAAACAGGCAAGCCCCCCTGCTTGCCTGTTTGGCTTTCTGCAAAAAAACCGCTGATGGCCTTATGGTGTGCAGACTGCGCTATAGCTCGGATCACCCGCTGAGCGCATGGCTGCCGTAGTGGGATCCAGCGATGCGGGATCCGAAGTGAATTGGCAGCCAAAATCATCGGCCGCCACTGTGGCACGGTTCTGAATGTCATCACCGGCCGGGGCTGAAGCTGGGCCACTTTCAACCCATGTCACCAGGTCAATAAAAGCCTGCTGTTCTTCCTCTACTGTAAATGAACAGTGGTGTACGGCCCGTATCGCCCGCGCCCGATAGAGATCGGCTTTTCCGGCAGCGGCAATCCGCTCGCCCCAGATCCGGGGCATGGAAAAGGGCACAAAAAGATCGCCCAGGGTGTGTATTGTGAGCACCGGAACGTCGATGTGGCCCGAGACCGCCAGCATCATGCCCAAATCCTCACCATCCGAGAAAGGACCGGGCCAGCGTTTGATACCATCACGCAAAGCGGCCTCGTCGCTGCTTATATTCTCAAAATCGTCATCCAGATGATAGACGCGGTCGGTATTACCCACCAGGGGGGAGGGGGCTCTCAATTGGGTGACAGAGCTGTTGACGGCATTATAACGTGCCATGTAATCGGCGAAAGCCGCCTCATAGATCGGGCGTTGACCGCCTGAAAGATACATGACGGCTTCCTTTAGCCTGCCGCCGGTAAAGGCGAAGGCGGTACCCTGATAATCGAGCGTCTCCGCTGGGCCAAGAGGCAACTCATAATTGAGTCCGGCATAGTAGTTGATCAACAAACCCCAGTCCTGAAAGTAGCTGAACAGCTCTGAACCGCCGCCTACGACGCCGCACATGGGTAACGCGCCAGCGTAATCGGCCTTGTAGTCTGAATCGGTAATGGTTCTGGCGGCCACATGCCCCCCCATGGAATGGCCCGTCACGTAAATGCGTCCCGGCTCACCGAACCGCTCCCGGAAGTGATCCAGCAGCGCCTTGGTGGTTTCCACACCGGTGCGAACATTGTAACCGTTCTCCGCATAGCTGGAGGCGGCCCAGGCAAACCCATTCTCAAGCAGATAAGGCCGCAACCTTGTGGGCATGCTCACCGTCAATTGGGTATGTGTCCCCCGATAGCCATGGGCATACATCACAAGATCGTCACCCGGCGCCCAGCCTTCGGGCAGCTCGATGCGATATCCGGCCCCGGCATTCACGCCCGTGTATCGGGTTGTGGTAACCCCTTCCGGCGCCGCAAAAACCAGCTCGGACATAAGCAAGTCGTGGCCTCGGTCGTTGAGGTGGTATTCGGCCGGATAACGGGCGAGCTGGCCGAGGACCAGCAGCCTGTCGCCCTCGGGCAGACCGAGCACCAGTGGATCGGACAGCGCCATGGTCTGCACGTCGGCGGGCATCACCTCCCGGGTATCCATGCCGATCACGGCCGTGGTCATATCCGCGTCGAACACCATGCATTTGGGCGCATCTTCCTCAAGGGCGTTGGACCATCGTTCCCACTCAACACCTTCGACCGTGCCCGGATCGCCTTGTCGAATGAAGTTGCCCAGATATTGCATCATATAAGCTTGCAGTGCCTCGAAGCCCGCACGATTTTCATCATCGAGGGCATAACGGAAAAGATCGCGATCATACCCAAAGAAGAAAGGGATTTCCATGGAGTGGGCCGCACCAAATACATGGGCGAACTCGGCGGATGCGGACGTTGGGCCACCCCATCTGAAATAGTAGGCAAAAACATCACCGCCGCGTTGCGTCATCAGCTTGGCTTGCTCATCGACCGATTTGGACTTCCAGCCCAGGCTCACATATTTGCCCATGGCCTCATAAACGTCTATGTCGGCCTGAGTGGGGAAAATCTCTTCGAAAGTCCATGCATGATCAGGATCGAAAGCAGGATCGAAAAGGTCGTACACTTTTCCCCAAATGGCTTTCCCGTATAATGGCCCATATAGCGGCATGAAGTTTTTCCACTCATATTGGTTGCTGCCCAACAGAATGGGGACATTGTTAAAATGACCGCTGGTGGCATTGTAGTAAATGGAGTTGATGTAGTTATCGAGCAACACATAGCCGTCGGCAAAACCGGAATAGCTGGTGCCGTGGGCGGTAATCAGTTGTTCGGCCGTGCGGGTGCGCAAAAATGCGGCGACATCCTCGCCATGTGCCGCTGCATCGTAGCCCAGGGCGGTCAACATGGTATCGGCCCGGACGTCACCTTCGGCCGGGGTGATTACATCGCCGCCCAAACTCTGCACGACAGCCCCATGGAAAAGCCCCTCCGACAATTCGGAGACCAGCAATTTGGCCACGTTGGAAGCACCGGCGGATTGCCCCCCCAGGGTGACCCGGCCCGGATCACCGCCAAAGGCATCGATATTGTCTTGAACCCACTCCAATGCCTTGATGCTGTCCAGCAAAGCGAAATTGCCAGAGCTGCTTTCGTCATCATCCGGATCTTCGGCGCGCAAGGCAGGGTGGGTAAGCCACCCCAGGGAACCGAGACGGTATTGGGGAATCACCACGATGATGTTTTGGTCATGGGCCAGAAGTGCACCATCATAGGAGGAGGCACCGCCAAAGCGGTTGGAGCCGCCATGCAGATAGACATATACCGGCAGATCCGTTTGGTCATTGTTGGGCCGATAAACGTCCAGGTAGAGACAATCCTCGCCACCGATGATCTCGCCAGTGGCATGCCAAGTCGGCGACATGGCTGCCTGGGTGCAAACTTGCTTTCGTTCCGTGGCTGCCAATGTCCCGCTCCATGGGGTCGGGTCTTGCGGTGCCTTCCAGCGCAACGCGCCCACTGGCGGTTCCGCAAACGGAATGCCGTAGTAGACGATGGCTGAATCGGCCTGCACACCGGTCAGAATTCCCGAACTTGTCTGCACGCGTGTGGGGTTGGACGGTGGTGGATCATTGGAGGAGGATGAGGAGCAACCGAGCATCACGAGCGTCAAGAGGTACACTGCGCTACACCAAATACCGAACGTTTTGGGCTTTTGCATCATCTTGTTCTCTCCTACATTTTGAGAATGTGATTTATCCGGCAGACCGGATCGGTTATGGAAACCTGACCTCAAATAGCAAAAAGCCGTGACACATACAGTCCGGTCGTTGGAGCCGACAAAGGCGGCACCCACTTCTGCGATTTGGCCTGTTGCCATTCTTGAACAAATGAATTTTCTACGAATCGTAATATAGCCTGAAGTATCTAAATTAGGAGGCTAAAGCATAAGGCAGAATAATGTCAACAGTTATCCGATAGCGCCTTACCCTGTTCGACAATGCTGTACTATTTGGCCGCAACACAAAAAATAGCCGCTGGGCCGTTTTCGCGTGTCGTGATGCTGATGTTTGATTATAGGCCATTTCCAAAATCAAATATCGAAATGGTGCGCGTACGAGGAATGATCATGGCTTGATCGCGGCTGGAAGCTGCTGCCACTGAAGCGATAGCCTATTGAATGGCGCTGAACGGTTGATGATTCATGGCATGCGCAGCTGTTCGATGAGGATGACCATATCCTCGGGCAACGGTGCCTCGAAGGTCATCTTCGCGCCGGTCAGTGGATGGGCGAAACAGAGACGGGCGGCATGCAGCATCTGGCGTTCGGCCTGTCCCAGGATGTGGTGGGCGCTGCCGGGGTGTCGCACTTGGGATCTCGAGGGGCGCCGGCCATATACCGGATCGCCGATAATGGGGTGTCTGATCGCTTGACAGTGCACACGAATCTGGTGGGTGCGACCGGTTTTGAGGTCGAGCGTCAGCAGCGTGGCATACCCGCCGAACCGTTCACGCACGAACCATAAGGTGCAGGCCGACCGCCCCCGCCCCGGCACCACGGCCATGCGCTTGCGATCCACCGGATGCCGGCCGATGGGCAGATCGATGGTACCGCAATTTTCGCCGGGGGATCCCCAAACCAGGGCCAGGTAGCGCTTTTGGATGTGACGCGCTTTGAATTGGTCCGACAGCGCCTGATGGGCGGCATCATTCTTGGCCACCACCATTACACCCGAGGTGTCTTTGTCCAGGCGATGCACGATACCCGGACGCCGTTCCCCGCCGATGCCGGCCAAGTCTGGGCAATGGTGCAGCAACGCATTGACCAAGGTACCGTCCGCATGACCGGCGGCGGGGTGCACCACCAGGCCGGCCGGTTTGGCGATCACGATCAGGCTTTCGTCCTCGAACAGAACATCCAGTGGCAGCGGCTCGGGCATCAGGTCGGGTATGGTCGGTGGGGGAATGCATCCGGCGATCGTGTCGCCGGGTGTGACTTTGTAGCTTGGCTTGCGGGATGCGCCATCCACCTGGATGGCGCCTTGACGGACCAAAGCCGCTGCACGGGACCGCGATACGCCGGGAAGATGGTCGGCGATGAAGCTGTCCAGCCGAATGCCGGCCTCCACGGCCGAGACATGGCGTTCGAAACGCTCTGATTCGGCTTGAACCGACGGTTGCGGGGGCTTACTGTTCGTCTTCTTCAGGGGTGAAAACAGCCTCGATTTCAGCGGCAACGGCCTTTTCGTCCATCTTCCGGGCGGTGGACAGCTCTTTGATAAGAAGGGTGTGGGCCGTATCGTACAGTTTGCGTTCACCGAAGGAGAGGTCCTTGGTGCCCTTGAGCAGGGACAGATCCCTGAAAACCTCGGCCACCTCGTACAAGGAACCGGTTTTGATCTTGTCCATGTATTCCCGGTAGCGGCGGTTCCAAGTCTGGTTGTCCATGGCCAGATCGCGGCGGGCCTTGATGACCTCCATGATCTTGGGGATCTCCGCATCGCCGATCACGTCGCGCAGCCCCACGGAAGCAACATTGGAGGTGGGAATCATGATGACCATGTTGTTCTCGAGGATCTTCATGATATAGAAATCGTGCGTTTCGCCATTGACCACGCGACTTTCAATAGCTTCGATGCGCCCGACACCGTGGGCGGGGTAAACCGCCAGATCCCCCACTTTGAATTGGGCGATCTTCGTGTTTTCTGAAACGATATTCTCTTCGTCCGGATTAGCCATAGGGAGATCGCAATCGTTGTGTTGAATCACTCAAATGCACACTTGTAAGTACTCACAATAATAACATCGCATCCATAAAGTTGCAACCGAAAAGGATCGGCCCAGAGGACCGATCCTTTTCGGGTATTACGTGACCAGTGAAGGTGACAATGGTGCTACATCAGGAAAGGCACCATCAGCAGGGCAACCACGTTGAGAATCTTGATCATTGGGTTGATTGCCGGGCCGGCGGTATCCTTGTACGGGTCGCCGACGGTGTCGCCGGTCACGGCCGCTTTGTGAGCATCGCTGCCCTTGCCGCCCAAGTGGCCGTCTTCAATGTATTTCTTGGCATTGTCCCAGGCAGCGCCACCGGTGGTCATGGAAATGGCCACGAACAGACCGGTCACGATGCTGCCGATGAGCAGACCGCCCAGGGCGACGGGGCCCAGGATGAAGCCGACAAGCACCGGCGCGACGACCGGCAGCAGCGCAGGCACCATCATCTCTTTGAGGGCGAACTTGGTGACGATGTCCACACAGGCACTGTAGTCGGGCTTGCCGGTACCTTCCATGATGCCCGGGATCTCGCGGAACTGACGACGCACCTCTTCCACAACGGCGCCGCCGGCGTTACCAACGGCCTTCATGGCGATAGAGGCGAACAGGTAGGGCAGCAGGCCGCCGATGAACAGGCCGATGACGACTTTGACGTCGGACAGATTGAAGATCAGCTCCTTGGCAGCGCCCAGGATTTTGAACTCTTCGACATAAGCGGTGAAAAGCACCAGGGCGGCCAGACCGGCGGAACCGATGGCGTAGCCTTTGGTGACGGCCTTGGTGGTGTTGCCCACCGCATCCAGAGGATCGGTGACGTTGCGAACGCTCTCATCCATATTGGCCATTTCGGCAATACCACCGGCATTGTCGGTGATGGGGCCGTAGGCGTCAATGGCGATGACCATACCGGTCATGGAGAGCATGGACATGGCGGCCATGGCGATACCATAGAGACCGGCGAATTGATTGGCCATGAAAATGGCGAGACAGATGGCCAGCACCGGAGCGGCGGTGGATTGCATGGAGACGGCCAGACCGGCGATGATGTTGGTGCCATGACCGGTGGTGGAGGCGTCGGCGATGGCTTTCACCGGAGCATATTTACCGGTGTAGTATTCGGTGATGATAACGATCACGACGGTCAAAATCAGACCGATCAGTGCGGACCAGTAAATATTCATGGCGCTGATGGTACCAAGGTCGGCCATGTAGTGGGTGCAAGCATAGTAGAAGGCGATGGCGGCAAGAATGGCCGCGCCGAACATCCCTTTGTAGAGGGCGCCCATGACATACTCATTTTTGCCCAAGCGCACAAAGAAAACAGCGATGATGGAGGCGATGATGGAGATGGCGCCCAGAACCATCGGGAACTCGGTTGCCATGAGCACATCGGGGAAGAGCAGGTTGCCGATGAGCATGGCGGCCACGGCGGTCACCGCGTAGGTTTCGAACAGGTCGGCGGCCATACCGGCACAGTCACCCACGTTGTCACCCACGTTGTCGGCGATCACGGCGGGGTTGCGGGGGTCGTCTTCGGGAATGCCCGCTTCCACTTTACCCACCAAGTCGGCACCCACATCGGCGCCTTTGGTGAAGATACCACCGCCCAAACGGGCAAAGATGGAGATCAAGCTGCCGCCAAAGCCGAGGGCTACCAGCGCGATGACCGCCTCTTTGGGGGCAATGCCCATTCCGGTCAGCACGGTGTAGTAACCGGCAACGGCGGTCAGGGCCAGGCCCGCCACCATCATACCGGTAACCGAACCGCCTCTGAAAGCCATGTTCAGACCGGCGGCCATGCCTTTCTTGGCGGCTTCCGCGGTGCGCACATTGGCGATAACCGACACCCGCATGCCGATATAGCCGGCCAGGAACGAGGCCACGGCGCCGATCAGAAAACCGATGGCGGTCGTGAAGTTCATGGCAACAGCAATGATGATAAAAAGGATGGCGCCGGTGATCCCCATGGATTTCATCTGGCGGTTGAGGTAGGCGATGGCGCCTTCCTTGATGGCGTTGGCGATCTCCTGCATCTTAGCATCACCCGCCGGGGCACTCTTCACGATGGCGGCCAAGATGATGGCAAAAAAAACGCCTATCAAACCAACGATCGTGCAAACGAGCGCAATGTTGTTCGCAATAAAGTCCATTCTCTCCTCCATTTACGGTTAACGTAGGTTCTGATTGTACCTGTTCATCGCGTGGGTCGTGCCTTTGGTCAGAATGGTTTCGATCGCTTCGCATGCCGTTCGGATCAGCTCGGCCAAAATTGCTTTTTCCTCTGGGTCGAACGAACCCAACACATGGCCAACCACATCCCTGTCGCCGGCGGCGCGACCGACCCCTATGCGCAAGCGCACAAACTCCTCGCTACCAAAGGCATCCATGATCGATCTTATTCCTTTGTGTCCCCCATCCCCTCCTTTCTCCTTGATTTTTAATCTCTGGTAAGCCAGGTCGATGTCATCGTGAACAACAACCATGGCCTGGCGTTGAATCCTGAAATAATCGGCCAGGGCCCGCAAAGGCGGCCCACTGCGGTTCATGTAGCTTTGGGGTTTGGCCAGCACAACCGGCTTGCCCCCCCCGGTCCCACGCCCATGGAGCACGTTGAACTTGGTCTTGGTGATCGGAATTTTCCACGCCTCCGCCAAGGCATCGATCACCATGAATCCGGCGTTGTGGCGGGTCGCTGCGTAGTCCGGACCGGGATTGCCGAGCCCGGCGACCAAATAGACCTCTTGTTCCGACATGGCATCTGTCGATCTTCACAGCATGGCGCGCCGGGTCACGATTCGTCCCCGGATTCTTCAGTCTCCTCACCGGCTTCCGCTTCCGCCGCTTCACCCTCTTCGCCCTCTTCGGCTTCCTCTTCCTCGACCGCCCGCTGCGGGCTGGCCACTGTCAAGATGGTAAAGTTGACATCATGGGGAATTTCCACGCCCTCGCCGGTTTCGATTTCCTCCACGTGCACCGAATCGCCGATGCCCAGATCGGAGATGTCGATGGTGAAGCTGTCGGGAATCTGATTGGGCAGGCAAAGCACCTCGAGCTCGCGGCGGATGATTTCCAACATGCCGCCTTCCTCCACGCCCGCGGACTTTCCGGTGGTGATCACAGGCACGTTGACCCGGATTTGGCGATCCATGGCCACTTCATAGAGATCCACATGCAGAAAGGCCCGTGAAATGGGATGGGTCTGCATCTCCTTGATCATCACGGTCTTGGTTCGGGCGCCCTCATCGAGCTTCAGGTCGAACACGGATCGTCCCAACCCGCCCTTTTTCAAAATATCTTCAAGATCCCGAGTGGCCAGGGAAAGCATGACCGGTTCGGTTTTCGGACCGTACAGGACACCCGGCACGCGCCCTTCCCGCCGCATTGCGCGGGCCGGACCGTTGCCCTTGGTGGTGCGGGTTTCTCCGCTGAGTGCGATGTTATCCAAAGAAATATCCTCCTTCTTATTGCAAAACTTGACGGGTTAAACGAACAGGGATGTCACCGAATCGCCCCGATTGCTTCGAATGATGGCCTCTCCCACCAACTCGGCGATGGAGAGCACCTTGATCTTGTCGCAGGCGGCCGCTTCGGGCGACAGTGGAATGGTGTCGGTGACGACAAGGCTTTGGAGCTCGGATGACTGGAGGCGGCCGATGGCCGGCCCGGACAAGACGGGATGGACGCAACAGGCGTGCACCTCTGTGGCGCCGTTTTCCAGCAGCACCCCAACCGCTTCGGTCATGGTGCCGGCCGTATCCACCATGTCATCCAGGATGATGGCCGTTTTATCCCGCACATCCCCGATCACCGCCATGGCCTTGGCCTCGTTGGGCGCCGTACGCCGCTTGTCGACGATGGCCAGGCTGGCTTGCAAACGCTTGGCGAAGGCCCGCGCCCGTTCCACGCCGCCGGCGTCCGGGGAGACCACCACGATATCGTTGGCGAATGCGTTGCGGATATATTTGAGGATAACCGGCGCGGCGAACAGGTTGTCCACCGGAATATTGAAAAACCCCTGGATCTGACCGGCGTGCAAATCCAGGGTGATCAGCCGGTCGGCGCCCGCGGTGGTGATCAGATCGGCCATCAGCTTGGCGCTGATGGGCACCCTGGGGGCGACCTTCTTATCCTGTCGGGCGTAGCCGTAGTAGGGCAGCACGGCGGTGATATGACTGGCCGATGCCCGCTTCATGGCGTCGAGCATCAAGAGCATTTCGACCAGGTTGTTGTTGACCGGACAACAGGTGGACTGCACAATGAACACATCCTTGGTGCGCACATTGTCTTCGATCTCAATCTGAATTTCGCCGTCGCTGAAGGTGGTCACCTTCGCGCCGCCCAGGGGCATTTTAAGATATTCGCAGATTTTTTTGGCCAAGGCCGGGTTGGAGTTGCCGGAAAAAATCCAGAAGTCGTTTAGTGTTCTACTTGGCACGGTATCTTATTCCCCCATCGCGCGAAAGGCTGAAAGATTGGCTGGGGCGGGAGGATTCGAACCTCCGAATGCAGGAACCAAAATCCTGTGTCTTACCACTTGACGACGCCCCAGTATCTATCTGCAGGCATGCGGTCGCGTGCGCCGCTGTCCGCTTTCATGTCAGCAGGCGGGTGGCGAACACCTGCCATCCCGGCTGCTGTTCCAAAACATCCTTGGCCTTTGACGCATCCGCCGCATTCGCGAACAACCCGAACACCGCCGAACCGCTGCCGGTCATGGCTGCGCCCATGGCACCCAGCCGGCACAGCCTCTCTTTAATGTCGGCCAGGACCGTAAAGTGCTCGCCCACCCCTGCCTCCAAATCGTTATGCAAGTGGTGGGTCGCACTGAAACTTCCATTATTAAAGGGAAAGTACCTAAGTTTTTTTTTCGATTTTGTCAATGCCAAATTGAGGTTTTTGAACACCGCGGCGGTGGACAAGCCGAAGCCGGGGTAGACAATCACCACGTCCATGGCCGGCAGGCCGGCATAGGGACGGATCCGTTCACCGATGCCGGTTACCAGCGCGGGCCGCCCGCGGATGAAAAACGGCACATCGGCCCCGAGGACGAGGGCCAGGGCGCACAACCGCCCTTCGTCGAAAGGGTGCCCGTGGTAGGCATTGAGCCCTTTGAGGACAGCGGCCGCGTCGCTGCTGCCGCCCCCCAACCCCGCCCCCACGGGAATCTTCTTGTCCAGCCGGATGGCGACCTGCTCCGGCCGCCGCTGGGTCTCGGCGGCCAGCGCGGCGTTGAAAACCGTGACCGCGCCGAGGGCCAGATTGGTGCCGTCCAAGGGCAGGTCGCAACCATGGCACGCAACGGTGCTGCGTGCACCCCCCATCCGGAGCACCAACCGGTCATATATCGCCACGGCGCACATCAAGGAACACAGCTCGTGATAGCCGTCCGGACGACGCCCCGTCACGTAGAGGAAAAGATTGATTTTGGCCGGTGCCAGCAGTTCCATCGATCATCCGGCTTCAGGTGCAGTGTTGCGCCGCCTGTCGGCCCGCGCTAGCCCTTTTCCTTGACGTAGAGCATGCGCAACTCATAGAGAATGTTCTTCAAAATATTCTCCTCGTCACTGGTCAGGTTGCCGCGGGTCTTCTCCTCCAGCATGGCGATCAGGTCGATGGTCTGTTTGGCCAGGGCCAAGTTCCTTGTCTTCCGGCCCGAAGCGGGATCTTCGATGAGACCCAGTTGCACCAGCGCGGACGAGTTGATCGATAAAATGAAGGTGGAAAAATCGATCTTGGGCAACGCGTAGTGCTTTTGGGTCCCTTCCTCTTGCGGGGCGGTCCGATCTTCGGTGGCCTCCGCCGGCTTGCCGTCCTTGCGCTCTTGCGTCATTCGCCCTCCTAAACAGTTAAAACTCCAAGGGGGTCACTGTCTTGACCGTGCGCAAACCGCGCAGCTCCTCGATCACTTCCTGCGGAATCGGTGTGTCGGTGCACAGGAAAATGATGTTGCGGTCGCCCCCCGTTTCCTGTCCTACCTGCATGCGTGCGATGTTGATGTTGTGTTTACCGATGGTCGTGCCGATCTCGCCAATGGAACCGGGCACGTCCTGGTTGTGGATCAGCGCCATGTGGCCCAACGGAATCATCTCCAGGCGGAAGGTGTTGATGCGCACGATCCGGGTGTCCTGCTTGCCGAAAATGGTGCCCGCCACCACGCTCTCGCCCTCGGTGGTGACCAATTTGGTGTTGATCAAGTAGGTGTACTCTTCGTGGGCGGCCATGGTGGCCTCGGTCACTTTGATGCCCCGCTGATTGGCCAGCACGTGGGCGTTGACGAAATTGACCACCTCTTTGACCATGGGCGTCAGCAACCCTTTGAGCAGCGCCGTGGTGATCGGCGAAAGGTCAATGCCCCGGAAATCACCGAAATATTCGACCACCACCTCCTTGGGCGCCCCTTGGATCAGCTGGGCTTGCAGCAGCCCCAACTGTTCGGCCAACTTGATGTAGGGGCCGATCTTTTCCAGCAGTTCGCCGGTCACCGACGGCACATTCACCGCGTTGACGATGGTGCCGCTGGTCAGATAGTCGATGATCTGGCGCGCCACCATGACGGCCACATTGGTCTGGGCTTCGGCGGTCGAGGCGCCCAGGTGAGGCGTGCAGATCACCTGATCCAAGGTGAGCAACGGGTTGTCTCCCGGCGGTTCGATTTCGAACACGTCCAGGGCCGCACCACCCACCTTGCCGGCAACGATGGCGTCATAGAGGTCGGCTTCGTTGATGATGCCCCCGCGGGCGCAGTTGATGATCATCACCCCCGGCTTCATCTGTGCGAAGGCCTCCTTGTTGATCAGATTGGCCGTGGTTTTGAGCTTGGGCACATGGACGGTGATGTAGTCGGCCTGCTTGTAGAGGTCTTCCAGGGAAACCGCCTCGTAACCATCGGCGGTAATCTTCTCGGGGGGGACGAAGGGGTCATAGATGACAACCCGCATCCGCAGTCCGCGGGCACGATCGGCCACGATGGCGCCGATCTTGCCGTAGCCGACCACCCCCAGCGTCTTTTGGTAAAGCTCGCGTCCCTGCAGGCTTTTTTTCTCCCAGCGCTGGGCCTTGAGGGAGGCGGTGGCGGCAGGAATATTGCGGCTCAGTGCCAGCATCATGGCGATGGCGTGTTCGGCGGTGGTGATCACATTGCCGGTAGGGGTGTTCATCACGACGATACCGCGTTTGGTGGCCGCGGGGATATCCACATTGTCCAAACCGATGCCGGCCCGGCCCACCACCTTCAGCTTGGGCGCCGCCGCGATCAGCTCCTCGGTCACCTTGGTGGCGCTGCGGATGGCCAGGGCATCGTATTGGCCGATGATGGCCTTGAGCTCCTCCGGCGCCAGACCGGTCTTTACATCCACCTCAATCCCTTCGGCCTCCCGGAACATCTGGATGCCCACCTCTCCCAAATTGTCGCTCACAAGCACTTTCATCATGATTTCCTTCCCGAATGAATCATCTGGTAGTCCGCCACCCAACACAAAAAAAGGCCGGCGCTGCTCGCGTCTCCCGGCCGCAGCGAACGGCTGTCGAATATTTCGAATGGCATCCGGCGCCAGGCCGTTTCGGCGGTAGAAAAATAAATGGGGTCATATTAGTGAAATTGATGACGATGTTCAAGACCAAATAGGCACCAAACCTTTTAAACTTTACACCAAAAGAGATAGTCTGCTATGCCCCTGGCCATCGTAGCAGTGCCGATAGGTGTCGGCCACGGGCCGCAGCGCCCTTCAATTCGAGGTGACAACAATGATCATTACCGAAATTCTGGCACGCAACAGGCGCATGTACGGCAACGAAATCGCGCTGATCGAACGGGACCCCGCGCATCAGCGGCGCATCACACTGACCTGGGAGATGTTCGACGCCCACGCCAACCGGCTGGCCCACGCCTTGAAGGGCGACGACGTCCAGCCGGGCGACCGTGTGGTGCACTTGATGACCAACTGCATCGAATGGCTGCCCATCTATTTCGGCATCCTGCGCAGTGGCGCCATCGCCGTTCCGCTCAATTTCCGTTTCAGCGCCGAAACCATCGCCCGCTGTGTGGGCCTGGCCGAGCCGGTGGCAATGGTATTCGGGCCGGAATTCGTTGAACGCATCACCGCCGTCAAGGAAAGCCTCGACGGGACCATACGCCGCTACCTGTTCGTCGGACCGCCGGACCAGTGCCCCGCCTTTGCCCAGCCCTATGACAACTTCATCGCGACGCAGCCGGACCACGATCCGTCCGTCCCCCTGACCATCACCGATGCGGCGGCCCTCTATTTCACCTCCGGCACCACCGGCACCCCCAAAGGGGCGCTGTTGACCCATCGCAACCTGGAAGCGGCCTGCATTGTGGAAAACCATCACCACCGCCAGACCCACCAGGACAACTTTCTCTGCCTGCCGCCGCTTTACCACACCGGCGCCAAGATGCACTGGTTCGGCAACTTCATCGTGGGCGCACCGGCGGTGATTCTGAGGGGCATCGAGCCGCGCTGGATCGTGGAGGCGGTGTCCGAGGAGCAGGTGACCGTGGTGTGGCTATTGGTACCGTGGGCCATGGACATCCTGTTCGCCATCGAAAGCGGCGAGCTCAAATTGCGCAACTACAAGTTGGACCAATGGCGCTTGATGCACATCGGCGCGCAACCGGTACCGCCCAGTTTGATCAAGGAGTGGTTCAAAATCTTCCCCCATCACCAGTACGACACCAATTACGGTCTGACCGAATCGACCGGACCGGGCTGCATCCACCTGGGCATCGACAACCGCCACAAGGTGGGCGCCATCGGGCGTCCCGGCTTCGACTGGGAATTCGAGATCGTCGATGATCGCTTGCAAACCGTCCCGGCGGGCATGCCCGGCGAGCTGATCATCCGGGGACCGGGTGTCATGCGTGAGTACTACCGCAATCCCGAAGCCACCGACGGGGCGTTCAAAGACGGCTGGTTGCTCACCGGCGACATCGCCCGGCTGGATCAGGACGGGTTCATCTGGCTGGTGGACCGCAAGAAGGATGTGATCATCACCGGCGGCGAGAATGTGTACCCCGTTGAGATCGAAGATTTTCTCCAATCCCATCCCAAGGTGCAGGACGTGGCCGTCATCGGCCTGCCCAGCCTGCGCTTGGGCGAGATCGCCACCGCCATCATCCGAGCCAAGCCGGGGCATACCTTGACCAAGGAAGAGGTGCGAACCTTTTGCGAGGCGCTGCCCCGCTACAAACGGCCGCGCAAGATCATCTTCGACGATGTCCCGCGCAACCCGACAGGCAAGATCGAGAAACCGAAACTGCGAGAGAAATTTGCCGGCGCCAAGGAGAGTTTTCAACTGTAACGGCAAAGGTATCGGCCCACACGAAAAAACCCGCCACGGCAAAGCCGCGGCGGGTTTTATGTCGGAACGGCGACCGTTGTCGCCGGCTACTTTTTGTCGTCTTTGACTTCCTCGAAGTCGGCATCCACCACATCGTCGTCCTGCTGAGCGCCACCACCGGCGGCCGATTCGCCTTGCGCCTCATCGGCGCCCGCCTGGGCTTGTTCGTTCTGGGCGCTTTGCTGGTAGATGGCCTCCGCCAACTTGTGGGAGGTCTGGGTCAAAGCTTCGCTCTTGGCGCGAATGTCGTCGACATTTTCCGTCTCCATGGCCTTCTTCAAATCGGCCACGGCCGCTTCCACATTGGCGCGGGTGTCGGCATCCACCTTTTCCCCCAGGTCCTTGAGGGATTTTTCGGTGGAGTAGATCAAGCCGTCGGCATGGTTGCGGGCTTCAACCAGCTCCTTCTTCTTCTTGTCCTCCTCGGCATGCAGCTCGGCATCCTTGATCGCCTGCTCGATATCCTCCTTGCTCATGCCGCTGGAGGCGGTGATCTTGATGGACTGCTCTTTGTTGGTGGCCAGGTCCTTGGCCGACACATTCACAATGCCGTTGGCATCGATGTCGAAGGTCACCTCGATCTGGGGTACGCCCCGCGGCGCCGGCGGGATGCCCACCAGTTCGAAGCGGCCCAAAGTCTTGTTGTTGTGGGCCATCTCCCGCTCACCCTGCAACACGTGGATGGACACTGCCGGCTGATTGTCGGCGGCCGTGGAAAAGGTCTGGCTCTTGCGGGTGGGTATGGTGGTGTTTTTCTCGATGAGGCGCGTCATCACGCCCCCCAGGGTCTCGATGCCCAGGGACAAGGGGGTCACATCCAGCAGCAAGACATCCTTGACATCCCCTTTGAGCACGCCGCCCTGAATGGCCGCGCCCAGCGCCACCACCTCGTCGGGGTTGACGCTGCGGTTGGGCTCCCGGCCGAAAAACTTGCGCACACGCTCTTGCACGGCGGGCATGCGGGTCATGCCGCCCACCAGAATCACCTCATTGACCTCCGAGGCCTTGAGACCGGCATCCTTCAAGGCCATGCGGCACGGACCTTCGAGCTTGTCCAACAGATCGGCCACCAAAGACTCGAGCTTGGCGCGGCTGATCTTCATGTTCAAATGCTTCGGCCCAGTGGCGTCGGCGGTAATGAAGGGCAGGTTGACATCGGTCTCCATGGAGGTGGAAAGTTCCATCTTGGCCTTCTCGGCCGCCTCTTTCAACCGCTGCAACGCCATCTTGTCGCTGCGCAGATCGATGCCCTGGTCCTTTTTGAACTCATTGGCCAGATAATCGATGATGCGCAGGTCGAAATCCTCCCCGCCCAGGTGGGTGTCGCCATGGGTGGATTTGACCTCGAACACCCCTTCGCCGATTTCCAGGATAGAGATATCGAAGGTACCACCGCCCAGGTCGAACACGGCGATCTTTTCCTCGCGCCGTTTGTCCAAACCATAGGCCAGAGAGGCGGCCGTGGGTTCGTTGATGATCCGCAAAACGTTCAATCCGGCGATCTTGCCCGCATCCTTGGTCTCTTGGCGTTGGCTGTCGTTGAAATAGGCGGGCACCGTGATCACCGCATCGGTGACCTTTTCTCCGAGATAATCTTCCGCGTACTTCTTGATATAGGAGAGCACAAACGAGGAAATCTCGGCCGGGCTGTACTGCTTGCCGCGCAGATTGATGCGCACATCGCCGTTGCCGGCCCGCTCGACCTTGTATGGCAACACCTTGACGTCGGCCTGCACCTCGGGCGATTCAAATTTGCGACCGATCAGGCGCTTGACGCCGAAGACGGTGTTCTCCGGGTTGGTGATCGACTGCCGTTTGGCGATTTGTCCGACCAGCCGTTCGCCGCTTTCGGAAATGGCCACGATCGAGGGGGTGGTCCGCCCCCCGTCCGGATTGGTGATCACCTTTGACTCACTTCCCTCCATAATGGCGACACATGAGTTGGTGGTTCCTAAATCAATGCCGATAATCTTACTCATTTGCTCTCCTCCTTGCCTATTCATCCATCGAAATTGGACTTCATTTCGTTATCGTTTCGTCATTTGTTTCATCACCCGCCGGGTGTTTGGATACGGTCACAAGGGCCGGCCGCAACAGCCGTTCGTGAATCAAGTAGCCCTTTTGCAGCTCGTCGACCACCGTATTGGGCGGTTGTTGCGTCGTTTCCGTCTGCATCATGGCTTGGTGGTAGGTGGGGTCGAAAGGTTCCCCCAAAGAATCGATGGGCTTCACATGGTGCCGGGCCAGCGTCTTGAGAATCTCTTCCAAGGTCAAATGCACGCCCTGCAACAACGGATCGTCCTTAGGACTGCGTTCGGCCGCGGAAGCGATGGCCCTTTCCAGATTATCCACCACCGTCAAGATCTCCTTGGCCAATTTCTCGTTAGCGTATTTGACCACCTCTTGCATTTCCCGGGAGGTCCGCTTTTTGTAGTTTTCGAATTCGGCGGAAACACGCAACAAGCGGTCATAATAATCTTTTGCCTGTGCCTCGGCCGCTGTCAAGTGGGTCTCCAAATCGACTTGTTCGACGCTTTCGGCCTGACCTTCGCAAGGCACCGGCCCCTTGGCTTCGGCCTTTTCGGGGGTTGCCTCGCGGTTCACGTTTTCTTGATCTTCTGTTATTTCGACCGTGTGCTTTTTCTCGCTCATACCCTCCAACGCTCCCGGATTTGCCCTACCAAACCCCTTAACAATTCCTATTTACCTGATTATTCAGGCAATTCACCCTTACTAAAAAGTGACCAAAAAATAAGACGACTTGCAGGGATGTCAAGCGTTGTCGGGGGATTGCAATTCATCCCGACAGGAAGCGCCGAAGCAACCAACGGTGGGTGTCGACGGGCAACGGCGCGAGGAGCAACGCCTCCTATTGCAGGGCTTTCGTTAGCGGCAGTTCGACTGATCGCCGGCGGGCAGCCACTTCATCTGTAAAACTTCCCGGGTGGCGGCGGTCAGGGGGGCTGCATTGCTGCGGCGCACACCCGCCACCCACAAGATCTCGCCGCTGCCGCCGACAACCAGTGGTTGTTGTCGACGCTGTCGGGCAGACACGCCTTGGGCCGGGAAACACTTTTTGATCTTTTGGCTGCCTTGCAACCCCATGGGCCGCAGTCGATCTCCCGGTCCGGCATTGCGTACGACCAGCGGAAAAACGACCCCTGAAAAATCAAAAAGCGCTTCACGGCGATCCGAAGCCGGCATCCTATCTATACAAGTCATCGATCGTTTGGTCAGATGCAAGGCGCCGCCGCCTTCCGGCACGAACAAGGTGACGGGGTGTGCCCCCAAGCTTTGAATCACGTATGCATAATCGGAGGAGGACGGCATCGGTCGGGGACGGCCGCGGCCCCGGGGGGCCTTTTCGAACTTGAGGGTCTCGGCCATGCGTTGGACGCGTATTCTATAAGGCAAATCCAGCCCGCGGCCGACACGCTCCGCCGGCAGCAGGTCCGCCACCGCATCGATGTGCTCGACACTCAACCGGCGCAGGTGGCCCTGCCATTGTCGCAGTGCCATGCGCAGCAGCCGCCGTTGCGCCGGACGCGGCTGGGCCACCATTGCACCCGGATCCAGCAGCAGGGCATCTGCGTCCACCGCGATCAGGGCTTCTTGCATCACTGGGGCCAGCAAGGTTGCCAACCACGCCTCCTCCTGCCGGCACAACTTTGCCAACCGGTTCAGCGCGGTCTTCAGATCGGGGTTGTACATGTTTTGCAGCAACGGCAACAAATGATGCCGCACCTTGTTGCGCTGGAATCGCAAGTCGGTGTTGGAAGCGTCTTCCAGGTGGGGCAGTCCCCGGTGGTGCAGGTAGGACCGCAGGTCATCGCGGGCCACCTCGATCAGCGGACGCACGATGCGCTCTTGCCGCACCGGAGGGATACCGGACAGCCCGGCCATGCCGCTGCCCCGCATCAAATTGAGCAACACCGTCTCGGCGTTATCGTCCGCATGATGCCCCACGGCGATCCGGGTGCATCCCCACGCCGCGGCGGTGCGCTGGAAAAAGGCGTAGCGCCGCCGGCGCAGTTGCGCCTCCAGAGAGCCGCGGCGCCGCAAAGGGGGCAGGGTCTCCACATGGCATGGCCATCCCCGAGAGGTGGCCAGACGCCGCACCAGATCCGCCTCGTCGGCCGCGTCCGCGGGGCGCCGGCCATGATCCAGGTGGGCCACGACCAGGGTGATATCCAATGCGGCCGCCAGCCGGCTCAAGATGTCCAGCAAGGCCACGGAATCGGCGCCGCCGGACACGCCCACCAGCACCCGCTCGCCGGGCGTCACCATGGCGTAGCGGGCGATGGTGCGGGCCACCCGTGCCACCAGAAACTCCTCCGGCCGGTCGCGCGGGGTGGGCCTGCTGTGATCATTTGGCCAAGGCGTCTCTTCCATGGTGGGTTACTAGAGGAGGCGGTATTCAAAGTCAATTCCATTTTAACCCTTGAAAAAGCCAACCGTGGTCTCTATAATCCCGAGCTTGGTTGTGCTAGGCGGGGAGCCAGCGGTGCCCTGTACCCGAAATCCGCTTTATGCGGGGCTGAACCCCCTCCCTCGGATCACGCCGAAAACATGTTCGACCGTTGGGCCGGACGCCGCGCAACAGACGGTTGCGAACCTCGTCAGGTCCGGAAGGAAGCAGCGATAAGCGATGCGGTCTGTGTCGCGGATCGATTCCGGTGCATAGGCGGCAGAACATGCGGAGGCCGTTTCAAAGGAGGGTGCACAACCAAATTTCGATCCTTGTCGGCCACCCGCCTGTTCCGTCCGGACCCCGGATCCCGCCGCTGTTTGTACCGGCGACGATGAAAAACCGACCCGGACACACCCCATCGCCGCCACGAGCATCCTGAAACACTTGTATAAATGTTGCGAAATAGACCAAAGGGGATTATGGTAGGGATCGCCGTATCCGCACGGTTTACAATTCTCAGGAGGTACCCTTTTTGAACCCGTTCTACAAAAATCTGGCGTTGTGGGTCGTGATCATCATGATGATGGTCATGCTCTACAAAATGTTCAACGCCCAGGAGATGGTCGAGTCCCAATTGGGATACTCCGAATTTCTCTCCATGGTGGATGATAATCGCATCGAAGAGGTCATTATCCAAGGCCAAGACCTGAGCGCCACCGATCTGGGCGGCCGGCGCTATCGCGTCTACGCACCCGAAGATCCCGAACTGGTGAAGACCCTGCGGGAAAAGCAGGTGCGCATCAAAGCCAAACCGCCTTCCGACTCTCCTTGGTACAACATTCTGATCTCCTGGTTTCCCATGCTGGTGCTCATCGGGGTCTGGATCTTTTTCATGCGCC
Source organism: Desulfatitalea alkaliphila (assembly GCF_022968795.1). GTDB lineage: Bacteria > Desulfobacterota > Desulfobacteria > Desulfobacterales > Desulfosarcinaceae > Desulfatitalea > Desulfatitalea alkaliphila. The sequence goes on along the minus strand of NZ_JALJRB010000006.1, from coordinate 188,199 downwards.
AGATGCAGGCCGGGGGCGGCAAGGCCCTCTCCTTCGGCAAAAGCCGCGCGCGCCTGATGTCCGAGAACCAGGAAAAAGTGACCTTCGCCGACGTGGCCGGCATAGACGAGGCTAAGGAAGAGTTGAGCGAAGTGGTGGATTTTCTGCGCGACCCCAAAAAATTCACCCGCCTGGGCGGCCGCATCCCCAAGGGGGTGTTGCTCATGGGACCGCCGGGAACGGGCAAGACCCTTCTGGCCCGCGCCATTGCCGGTGAGGCGGGCGTGCCCTTTTTCAGCATCAGCGGCTCGGATTTCGTCGAAATGTTCGTCGGCGTCGGCGCTTCACGGGTACGCGATCTTTTCCTGCAAGGCAAAAAGAATGCGCCTTGCATCATCTTTATCGATGAAATCGACGCGGTGGGCCGCCATCGGGGCGCCGGCCTCGGCGGCGGGCACGACGAACGGGAACAAACCCTGAATCAACTGCTGGTGGAAATGGACGGCTTCGAATCCAACGAAGGGGTCATCCTCATCTCGGCCACCAACCGCCCCGATGTGCTCGACCCCGCGCTGTTGCGCCCGGGACGCTTCGACCGCCAGGTGGTGGTCAGCCTGCCCGATATCCGCGGCCGGGAAAAAATCCTCAGCGTCCACATGAAAAAAACACCCGTGGCCGCGGATGTGCGGCCCCTGACCCTGGCCAAGGGCACCCCCGGCTTCTCGGGTGCCGACCTGGAGAACCTGGTCAACGAGGCGGCCTTGCTGGCGGCCAAGCGTTCCAAGGAGAAGGTGGAGATGGTGGACTTCGAGGACGCCAAGGACAAGGTCTACATGGGCCTCGAGCGCAAGTCCAAGGTGATCAAGGAGGAGGACCGCAAAACCACCGCCTACCACGAAGCGGGCCACGCACTGGTTGCGCGGTTGCTGCCGGAAACCGACGCGGTGAACAAGATCACCATCATTCCCCGCGGCCGGGCGGCCGGGGTGACCTGGTTTCTGCCCGAGGAGCGTGATTTCAAATACAAGGATCAACTGGAGAGTGAGTTGGCCGTGGCCTTCGGCGGTCGCGTGGCCGAGCAACTGGTGTTCGGCCGGTTGAGCACCGGCGCTTCCAACGACATCAAGATGGCGACCGAACTGGCTCAGAAAATGGTTCGCAGTTGGGGTATGAGCGATGAGTTGGGCCCCCTCTCCTACGCCAAGGGCGAAGAGCATGTTTTCCTGGGCCGCGAAATCGCCCAGCATCGGGACTACTCCGAAGCCACGGCCCAGCGCATCGACAACGAGGTGTCCCGGCTGATCAAGGAGGCCTACCGCAAGGCCAAATCCATCCTTGAATCGCACATGGAGACCCTGCACGCCCTGGCGGACCTGCTCCTCGAAAAGGAAACCGTTCAGGGCAAGGAGTTGGACGACCTGATCCGCTCCATCAACCCGGATGTGGATCTACCGGATCCACCGGAGGATGAAAGCGATAGGGGTGATGAGACCCCGGCCGATGGTGCGAAAACGGCAAGTGCATCCGCCGCACCGCCGCCACCGCCCTCAGAGGAAACAGAACCGGTGGAGGACCGGGAGCGGGATTCGGAAGACGCCAAGGAGCGTCCGCAGGAGCGCCCCCCCGAAACTTCTTGACAGAGACAGGTTCGATGCACCACCACACCCTGCGCTGGCACCATCGCGAACTGGCCCTCGGTGATCGCACGGCGATCATGGGCATTGTCAATGTGACGCCCGACTCCTTTTCCGACGGCGGCGCCTTCTACAACGAGGATGCAGCCGTCAACCAAGCCCTGCGGCTCGTCAAAGACGGCGCGGACATCCTCGACATCGGGGGCGAATCGACCCGCCCCTATGCCGAAGATGTGCCGGCGATCCAAGAAGCGGCGCGCGTCGTGCCGGTCATCCGCCGTTTGACCGAGCGCGTCCCCGTGCCCATCTCCATCGACACCACCAAAGCGGAAGTGGCCGATGCCGCTCTGGCCGCCGGCGCGTCCATGATCAACGACATCGGCGCCTTGGCCATGGATCCGGAGATGGCCGCGGTGGCCGTGCGCCACAAGGTGCCTGTTATCGTGATGCACATGCAGGGGACCCCCCGCACCATGCAAAACAATCCCACCTACACCGATCTGATCGGCGAGGTGCGCCGGTTTTTGCAAGACGCCATCGACCGGGCCGTCGCCGCCGGTATCGATCCGCAACACATCATCATCGATCCGGGCATTGGATTCGGCAAGACCGCGGCGCACAACCTGGAACTGATCGGACGGTTGGCATCGCTCGCCGATCTGAAGGCGCCCCTTCTGGTGGGGCCTTCCCGCAAGGCGTTCATCCGCAAAACCCTGGCCGCCGCACTGGGTCAAGAGCCGGCGGCGGACCGGCCGGAGGTGGAGACGGGCACCCAAGCGGCCATTGCGATGGCCGTGATGCAAGGGGCCCACATCGTCAGGGTGCACAACGTGGCCAACACGCGGGCCAATGTGCGAATGCTGGACGCATTGCGCCGGGCGGCGGCTTGAGCGCCCCTTCCCCGAACCCGAAACAACGAGGAACCTGAATTATGTTGCTGGTTATCGACGTGGGCAACACCAACATTGTGATGGGCGTGTTTCAAAGCGATCGGCTGGTGGCCAGCTGGCGGGTGCGCACCGAGTACAACACCACCGAGGACGAATTCAACGTGCTGGCGGCCGGCCTGTTTGCCCATAGCGGCATTCGGTTCAACCAGATCCACAAAACCATCATCTCTTCGGTGGTGCCGCCCATGGTCACCATCCTGGATGGTTTCAGCCGCAAGTATTTGGGACACGCGCCCCACTGGATCGACGCCAAATCCTATCCCGGCATGCCCATTCTCTACAGCAACCCCAACGAGGTGGGGGCCGACCGCATCGTCAACGGCGTGGCGGCCTATCAGCGCCATCGCAGCAGCCTGATCGTCATCGACTTCGGCACCGCCACCACCTTCGATGTGATCTCCGCCAAGGGGGAATACCTCGGCGGCGCCATCAGCCCCGGCATCGGCATCGCCGCCGAAGCCCTCTTCGCCAAGGCGTCCAAGCTGCCACGGGTGGAGATCTTCAAGCGACCCGCCAGGGTCATCGGCAAGGACACCATCGGCAGCCTGCAGTCGGGCATCATCTTCGGTTATGCCGGCATGGTGGACGGCATGGTGACCCGCATCCGCGCCGAACTGCAGGAACCGGCCAAAGTGATCGCCACAGGCGGGCTGGCCCCCCTGATGCAGGATGTGGCCACCACCATCGAGGCGGTGGCACCCGATTTAACATTGGAAGGTTTGAAGATCATCGCCGACAGCATGGCGTAATTCGGGCTCGCGTAAAAAACAACCACGGGCGGTGCGGCGCCATGGCCTGAAATGGCATTGGATCAATGGGGATCGGGTGTGTCAATGTGCCTTGGGCGCCTGGTAGTCCCAATAGCCTTTCACACTGTTGCGCAGGAAAAATCGCTCCCGTTCGCGATCATCGGCATTCAATCGGGGCCATGAAGCGAGCAACGGATCGTGGGCCAGCAGGTGGTCCACGCACGCTTCCAGCGCCCGGGCGTCGTCCGGGCGCCCGGGACCGCACCCTTCAGCGATCAACCGGTGCCACCGCTGTAGCTGCTCGCGGTGGGCGTTGAGCCAATGCACGGCCTGCGCCCGCATGCCCACATGCCCGTAGCAGATGCGTTGCGGTTGAAGAGCGACGAGGCGATCGATACTTTCCAGACAAATCTCCAAGCGAAACGGCGGCGGCGTCGCCGGCCGCAGATAGTGGCCGCCCTCGGCCAGTGCGATGGACACCCCTCCGGCTTCGCCGGCAAACAGCAGGTCATCGACAAGGTAGCTGTATTGGTGCGCCGCATGCCCCGGGGTGGGCACCGCCCGCACAGGGGCCTCGGCCAGGGTGTCGGCCGCCAAAATTTGGGCGGCGGGGACGGGTGCAATGGGACCATAACGGCGCGCCACATCTCCAAGGGTGGCCAGGGATCCCTCCCACAAGCGGTCCGGTTCGATCAAGTGGCGGACCGCCTTGGGATGACACACCACCGGGGTGCGGGGAAAAGCCCGCGCCAGTTCACCGATGCCGCCGGCATGGTCGATGTGGATATGGGTCAACAAGATCAGATCGGGTTTTCGGATGCCCAGGCGGGACAACACCGTCAGCAGGTGGTCGGCCGTGGCCGACGGCCCCGGGTCCACCAGCAGCACTGGCCCCGCAGTATAGGCCCAGGCGGAGATGAACCCGGCAAAGCCCGGCAGCGCCACCGGCAGCGGAATGCGGTGAAGCCCCGGCGCAACTTCTATTGCATCCGGGATCACAATTCGACGGACTCCTTGAACACCTTGTAGAACAGGCCGTAATCGGCCATCCCCCGTTGCAGGATCTTGTCGATATCATCGATATTGCGCAAATTGAGAATCATGTTGACGCTTTTCTGAAAGGCGGTCATGTGATCCATGGTGCGATAGCGGGTGGTCAACAAGGTGACGAAAATATTGCGCCGGGTCTCCATGGGCTGGCGCTCCAAATAGATCAGAATCGCGTTGGCATCCGGATCGCGGGTATCGAAATACTCATTGAGCAGAATCAGGTCGTAGGTGTGGTAGCGCATCTTCTTGAGGGCTTCGCGACTGTTGGGCACCTCGGTGATATGGTACTCCAGCAAATCGAGGGTGGGCCGCAACTTTTCCCGGATCAGCGCATCGGCCTCGCAGACCATGGCCGTCTTGCCCTCCTCCTCGATGAAATCGAAGGGCTTCTCCGCGGCGTCATAGGCCTCCCCGTCCTCTTCGGTAAAATCGAACAAATCGTCCAGGGAGGCGGGCGCCTCCTCCGGTTCCGGTTCCGGTGCCGGTACCGCACCGCTCACGCTCACGCGGGACTGGCATCGAGGGCATTTGACGAAGGCGGTTTTGCCGGCCGGCACCTTGTCGTCGGCGATTCTCAATTTTCCCTGGCAATTGTCACAAACCACTTCCATGGCAAATATCCACTTCCCGGCGGTTAAGCCTTTTGATGATAGGCGCGATCGATCTCCAGATCCTTGATGTCGGTGGTGGCCTCGCCACGGGCGCTTTTCACCCGGTCGATCCCCCGACTGGTGACCGCCTTGTGGGAGGCATAGGCCTGCGCGATCTCCTCGTTGATCAATCCCTGCTCGTAGAGATCCACAATGTAGTCGTCGAAGGTGACCATGCCGAAGGGACGACCGGCCTGCATCATCTCATAGTAGGTCTTGCCCTCCGACTCACCGTGCAAAATGGCCTCCTTGACCCGCAGGTTGGCGCGCAGCACCTCGAAGGCCGCCACCCGGCCGCCGCCGACCTTTGGCAGCAGCCGCTGACTAACCACCCAGCGCACCGTATCGGCCAAACGGATGCGCACCTGTTTCTCCTCCTCGTTGGTGAACATACCCAGAATACGGTTGATGGTCTGGCCGGCATCCACGGTGTGCAGCGTAGTCAGCACCAGGTGACCGGTTTCAGCGGCCGTCAGGCCGATCTCCACCGTTTCCCGGTCGCGCATTTCGCCCACCAGAATCACCTTGGGTGCTTGGCGCAGCGCCGCCCGCAAGCCGTTGGCGAAGCTGTCGAAATCCCGTCCAAGCTCCCGCTGGTTGAAGGTGGCCTTCTTGTGGGGATGCTGGTATTCGATGGGATCTTCCAGGGTCACCACGTGAACGGGGCGCCGCTCGTTGATCTCTTCCAGAATAGCGGCCAGGGAGGTGGTTTTACCGGTGCCCGTGGCGCCGGTAAAAATCACGATGCCGTTGAGTTCCCGGGCCATCTCCCTGAAGCTGCCGGGCAGTTGCATGTCCCGGATGGTGGGCACCTTGGATTCCAATTGCCGCAGGACGATGGACAGGTGCCCCGATTGCATGAAGATGTTGACGCGGAACCGGGCCTTGCCGGGCAGGCTGTAGGAGAGATCGCACGAGCCGGTGCGCAACAACGTTTCGGTCAGGCGGCGGTTACCGTCGATCAAGTTCATCGCCACGGTCTCGGTCTGAAACGGCGTCAAGCTCTGAATCGGCGGTTTCATCTCCACCGGCAGTAACTCGCCGGCGCTTTCCACCTGCAGCGGCCGGCCCACGGTAAAATTCAGGTCCGATACACTGCTGTGGGAATCCAGCATGCGGGTCAGAATGTGGTCGATTTCCTGCTTCTTCATGTCATCTCCCTGTGCCGGCGGGATCGGGCTAGGCCTCGGTGAAATCCGTCGGCGGCGACTTGAGCAGCGGCCGGAAACGGCCCTTGTCGTTGGACTTGGTGTAGGCATCATCGGCGCTGATGCGCCCCTTGTTGAACAGGTCCATGATGGCGTCGTCGAGCAGTTGCATCCCGTACTTCTTGCCGGTCTGGATCATGGAAGGGATCTGATGGGATTTGGCTTCCCGGATCAGGTTGCGCACCGCCGGGGTGGCAATCAGAATTTCCAAGGCCGGGATGCGGCCCTTTTTATCGATCCGCTTGAACAGGGTCTGGGATATGATGGCCCGAATGCCGTCGGACAGGGTGGAACGAATCTGTCCCTGTTCCTCCGCCGGGAACACCTCCACGATGCGGTCCACCGTTTTGGCGGCGCTGGTGGTGTGCAGGGTGGAAAAGACAAGGTGACCGGTGGAGGCCGCTTCGATGGCCAGGCTCATGGTGGTCAGATCGCGCATTTCGCCCACCAGAATGACGTCCGGGTCTTCGCGCAACGCCCCGCGCAACGCCGCCGCGAAGGTCTTGGTGTGCAACCCGACCTCCCGCTGGTTGACCAAGCAGCCCTGGCTCTTGTGCACAAACTCGATCGGGTCCTCGATGGTGATGATGTGATCGGCCCGCTGCCGGTTGGCCTCGTCGATGATGGCCGCCAGGGTGGTGGATTTGCCGCTGCCGGTGGGGCCGGTGACAATCACCAGGCCACGGGGCAGGGTTGCCAGTTTGGAGACCACCGTCGGCAGCCCCAACTGCTGGCAATTCATGATGGCGCTGGGGATCTCCCTGAAAACCGCGCCGACGCCGTTTTTCTGCATGAAAAAATTGGCGCGGTAGCGGGCCAGCCCGGGAATCTCATAGCCGAAATCCACATCCCCGGTCTCTTCGAAGGTCTTGATTTTGTCTTCGGCAGCGATTTCATACAACATGGCCCGCAGGTCATCGTTGTCCAACACCTTGTACTTGACCCGCTCGATGTCGCCATGCACCCGCAGTGCCGGCGGTTGCCCGGCCATCAAATGCAGGTCCGAGGCATTCTGTTCGTGCATCAGTTTGAAAAAGGCATCAATCTTCGCCATGCGCCACTCCCTGGTGGGTTCGGTCGGCCGGTCATTGATGACAAACGCGGGTATGGTACGCCCGGGAAGGCCGCCACTTGGTCCCCATAGCTACCCGCTTTCCGTTTTCCGTATACTCATATCGGCCGGGGGGGGGTCGGAGTTTAGGATTTTGGTCAACTCAACGTGCTCGGCGGCTGTTTGAAGACGGTCACCTTCTCGTCCGAGGCGTCCAGGGCGTCCATGCTCTCTTTGCCGATTTCGAGCAATTTGGCGTGGGACTCGATGACCGAGCGGATTTGTACTTCGATCTGCATGCGTTGGCGTTTGAGCTCCGCGATATCCTCGTGCAGTTGGGAAAGTCGGCTGTGGGCGCGATTGAGAATCTTCTCGGCTTTGACCTCGGCGTCGGCAATGATGATTTCGGCCGATTTGCGCGCATTGTCCTTCATCTGCTCCAACACCTTCTGGGAGTTGAGCATGGCTCGCTTGAAGGTCTCCTCGCGCTCCTTGTATCCCTGGTTTTCCATCTTCAGACGGCGCAACTCTTCCTTCAGGGACTTGTTTTCCGCCTGCAGCCGGGACTGGTGCTCGGCCAGCTGCTCGAGAAAACGGTCCACCTCGCGAATGTCGAACCCGCGAAATCGTACCCGGAATTGTTGTTGCTGTATATCCAACGGCGTCAGCGGCATGATTGTCCTCCTGCCATGGGATCTGGGTTAATGGACCACCAGCATGGAACTGCCGAAGGCGTATAGACTCTGAACCAGAAAACCCCTCAAGAACATGATGGCCAACAAAACGATCATGGGAGAGAAATCGATACCACCGAAAAGCAACGGCACTTTTGAACGCACACGGTAGAGCACCGGTTCGGTCACATTGTGAATGAAACGCACGATGGGATTGAAGGGGTCGGGATTGACCCATGAAAGGACGGCCCTCGCGATGATGATCCAAAGATAGATGGTCAGAACCAAATTCAATATGTTGGCCAGAGCGATGATAAAGTGACCAAGAAACATGGGTTCAACGGCTTCCTGAGGGTGAGTGGTCCGTATGCGGCAGATGGGCGATTGCGCCCGTCACCGCGGCTCTTTGCACACCGGGAATCGGGCCCGCCGCGCAACACTGCGGAAAGATAGTGTCAAAACACCAATTATGTCAAGGTTTTTCGTGGGTTGTGAGATCCGTCCGCAATCAGAGTGGTTTGGGCCGCTCACCGTTGGCCTTGATCGCCACCCAGAAAGCGGAGGCCAGGGGGGAGCCCTTACCAAGCCGGTGCTTCACATACTCCCGCATGATCACCGTCACCAGCTCCTCCCGGTCGAGACCGTCCACATAGGTGCGGGGGTCCACATCATCGGCGGTGCGCCGTTCCCGCGCCGAATCACCCTTTTTCGCCAAACCGTGGATGTGACGGGTCACATCATAGGCCGTCTTCCGCAACAGCCCTTCGTCCGACTGGTGCAGGACATCGTAGAGCGCTTCGAGGGCTTGGGGCTCGGGCATCTCATCGGCCGTCATCATCGCTTTGAACTGAACGGCATAGCGCTCCAATCCCTTTTGGATGTGGTGGGTGTCGACCATGTTGAAGCCGGCCCAGCCCGCACCCAGCCATTGGAAAACCCCCATTTTGACGATGCCCGGGCTGGCCTGGTCCTCGATGTAGATGCAAACCGATAAAAATTGGTAGATTCTGGATTTGACCCAACCGAGGCCGGCCTTATTAACTCCCTGCGCCTCGGTGTACAGGTAGTTCCAATCTTTATCGTCGCCGACGATGACACCCTTGCGCCCCACATCCGAATGACCGATCTGGTTGGAAAGGGAGATGACCGCCCGCCGGGAACCGTCCTGCAGCAGCACGATGGCCCGCTGCAAATCGTAAGCATAGTAGGCGCCGGTGTGTAAATCAGGGGCGATGGTCTCCCGCGACACCCCGCGAATCACCGTCGGTTGTTCCAATGACGTAAGCAACGGCCAGATGTCCGGCAGTGCGTCGTCGGATGCGCCATTGATCGACGTCCAACGGGCGAAATGAATGGAGGATGGATTGGAGGCCCCCTCCGGAATGCGGCGGTTGTAAGCGTAGCGCACCACCTCGTCCAGAGGCCGTTCGACGGCATAAGACAAAAAGGCGCCCCGCACACCATCCCGCTCCCGGGGCGTGTACTGCGCCATTTCCGGCGATTGCTCGACATATTGCAGCACATCGTCGACCACCGAACGGTCCAGGCCTTCCGCGCTTTGTTCCGATGCGACGAAACCGAGCAGGTGATCCAGGCCCTTTTCCAGATCATCGGTCGAAGTGGCCTTACCGGCGAAGGCAAAGGGTTGCCAGGCCAGCAACAGTACCAATGCGATCAAAACAAACAGCCCGCGCCTCCTATTGGAGGAGGGTATGCGGCTTCCATTTGCGACCTTGCGGCCATTATATTTGCTATTCACTAGATCTCCTTGGCGGGTGGGATGCAGCCCATCTTCTTATCCTTATTCTCGATAAATTTTTACACTATTACAGAAAATTAGAGACATTGCACGCACATTACGAGGCATACACGTCCCAGCGGGCAGCACCCTCTGTGGAGGTATTATCGGCAACTTTCGACCAGGGTCAAGGGGCGAAAGGCATTTTTTATTGACAACCACGCCCCAACCCTTAAAATTGACCCTTCGCCCGGGCGGCAACCCGGCATCGCGCCACCGGCCGCGGCGGGTGAAATACATCGGTGCCCTGCAGCGGCCTTGCAGCGGACGAGGGCGGCAAGCCCTCTGGGCGTCCTTGAATCCCCACAACAATACAGAGGCGATCATGCTCGAGGGAAAAATCATCGGTTTCGTCGGATCCGGCAACATGGCCGAGGCCCTGATCAGCGGTTTGCTGGCAACCGGTCGGACCCACCCGGAAAATATTCTCTGCGCGGACATCAACGCGGAGCGGCGCAATGAGATGGCCCAGCGCTACGGCGTGGTGCCGGAGGGAGACAACACAGCGCTTATTGCCCGCGCCGATGTGGTGATCTACGCCGTCAAACCCCAAATCATGGATAGTGTGTTGCGGCAAACCGCCGCCGGTCTGCGTCCGACCCAATTGGTGATCTCCATCGCCGCGGGAATCCCGATGGCCGCCATCGCGGTCCACACAGCGCAGCCACTGCACCTGGTGCGCGCCATGCCAAACGTTTGCGCCGCCGTCAAAGCGGCGGCCACCGCCATCGTGGCCGGGCCCCATGCAACGACGGCGGACCGCCAAACAGCGTCGACCATCTTCGCATCGGTGGGCGAATGCGTCACAGTGCCGGCCGAACACTTGTTGGATGCGGTCACCGGCCTCAGCGGCAGCGGGCCGGCTTACGTGTTCTTGATTCTCGAAGCCCTGGCCGATGCGGGCGTTAAGATGGGGCTGGCGCGGGCCGAAGCGTTGCGCCTGGCGGCCCAAACCGTTGCCGGCGCGGCACGCATGCAACTGGAGACCAATGTTCACCCCGCCGTGCTCAAAGATCGTGTCACCTCACCTGGCGGCACCACTATCGCCGGGCTGCACGCCCTGGAAAAAGGGGGTCTGCGGGCCATCCTGATGGATGCCGTGGAAATGGCCACCCAACGGGCTCAAGCGCTGGGGGTGACCCCGAGCCCGACCAAGGACTGATCATGTTCCTGCTCGAGGATATTGCCTGGAGCGCCGCCTTCACCGCGGGCCTTCTCTCCTTCTTTTCACCCTGCATTTTGCCGTTGGTGCCCTCCTACTTTTCCTTCATCACCGGCATCTCCATCGAGCAATTGACCCAAGATCCAACCGCCGCCATACGCCGGCGCATTTTTTTCAGCACCTTGGCTTTCGTCATCGGCTTCTCCATTGTTTTCATTGCCCTGGGAGCCTCAGCGGCCTTTTTCAGCACCCTTATTCAGGAGGCGCGAACTCCCATTCGCATCGTCGGCGGCCTTCTGATCATCGTACTGGGATTGCATTTGACGGGCATCCGGCGCATCGGCCTGTTGCAAGCGGACAAGCGGATCCATCTGCAACGCAAACCGGTCCATCTGCTGGGGGCTCTGATCATCGGCATGGCCTTCGCGGCGGGATGGAGCCCCTGCATCGGCCCCCTGCTCGGTTCCGTGTTGATTTTGGCCGCCAACCAGGATACCGTAGGTCGCGGCATCGGGTTGTTGACCCTATACTCTGCCGGCGTTGCCATCCCGTTCATGCTGTTGTCCGTCGGAATCCACTTTCTCATCCGATTCATCGGCCGGGCCAACAAAGTTCTGCGCTACATCAACATCGTTGCGGGCGGGCTGCTGATCGTGACCGGCCTGCTGCTGCTGACAAACCAATTGAGCATGATAGGATACTAAGAGGCTGTCTACCATGAACATAAGAATGATGACCATCTGTCTGGCCCTGATCGGTTGGCTGGCCTTTTCCGCCGCGCCGGCCGGCGCCGAAACCATCCAATGGCTGAGCTACGATCAGGCCGAACGGCAAAACCAGGGGCAGGAGCGTAAATATCTGCTCTATTTTCGCAGTGACCGTTGCGGGTACTGCCGCAAACTGGAGTCGGAAACCTTCACCGACAAGGCTTTGGCGGCCTATATCAACACCAACTATATTCCGGTGCGCGTCGATACCGATAAAACCCCGCGCATCGCCGCCCGTCATGGCATCCGGGGTGTGCCGGACATCCACTTTCTCACGGCCGGGGGCGATGCCATCGCCAACTGGCCCGGCTTCATTGGGGTTGATCGCCTCTTGCCCCTGCTGCAATACATCCACACCGACAGCTACTTGAGCATGAGTTACAACGATTTTCTAAAGGGGCAATAACCTCTTGATAGGATGATTCGGCCCGAATGCTCACCTGCCCGCCCACCCGAAAGTGAAGGACAAGCGGTCGAAGTGCGCGCTATTCACCGTTGGAACGGACACGGCGCCCCAAACGACGGCGCAGCAATCGCACGACCGTGGACAGGAGCACGAACAGACCGGCCAGCAGCAGCAGCGCCGGTACCCACGTGTGGCCGTGAAAGTCGGGATTGCGGCGGGCCACAACGATACCGGCGATGCTGAAGAGCAGCACCCCCGCCATCATCACGATCACCACCCAGCAGGCCACCGGGCCATCATACCAGGGCGTGATCACCCTGCGGAAAAGCGGTTGCGGATCCAAACGCATCTTGGCGTCTCCCGACCGACCATGGACCGTCGGCAAATGCCTGTTGCATATCATGGGACACCGCCACCGGCAAGCAATCGAACAATCGCTCCGGCACCCATCCGCCGGGCATCACCCACCGCTGATTGACAGCCGGGCGAATCCTGTGTAATCAGAACACCATCCACGCATCCCTTTTATTAAAACAAGTGCCATCCAAATGCTGCGGTCGATGCGCCGGCAACGAGGCAACAATGAAATTCTCCATCCGCTGGACCCTTATCATCGGAATTTTGGGTCTCATCTGGGGCACGCAGATCATCATCACCTCATCCACTTATCTCTCGTCGGAAAAGGTGCTGCTACATCACGCCCGGGACATCATGCAGAACATCGCCGATCTGACCATCGTCCAGTCCCGCAACCACCTCTCCCTGGCCCACGGGGCGGCCCACCTGACCGAGCGTTTGGTGGCCTCCGAGGTGGTCAGCAGCGCCCCGTCCCACTGGAGGGCCCTGGAAAACTATTTCCTGGACCAACTGGCCATCTATCCCCATTTCGCCGGTATTTACGTCGGGTCGCCCAACGGCGACTTCTTCTATGTCAGCCGCAACGACACCCACAGCCCCGATGGTTTCAGAACCAAGATCATATCCCACAGCAACGGACATCGCGAAACACGCTTGATCTGGCGTGACGACCGCAACCGCTTCGTCATGGAAGAGCAAGACCCCGCTGACGCCTTCGACCCGCGGCAACGGCCTTGGTACAAGCGTGCGTTGGCGACCGACAGTATCGTCTGGACCGATCCTTACATCTTCTTCACCTCCCAGAAGCCGGGGATCACCATCGCCGGCCCCATCTACCGGGCACCCGGAGAACTCCAATCGGTGGTGGGTGTCGACATCGAGATCGACGAGTTGTCGCTGTTCATCGAAAAGCTGCGCATCGGCAAGAACGGCCGGGCCTTCATGCTCAACGACAACGGGGACGTGGTGGCCTTTCCCGACCTGGCCCAACTCACCCAGGCGGAAGGCGACCGCAGCGACCATCTTCGGCTGGTGCGCATCGACGAACTGGCGGATCCCGTCAGCCGCGCGGCCTATGATGCCGTACCCTGGCAGCACAAACCGGACGGCCGCCTGCTGCTTGCCGGCCCCCATTTCGTCCGTTTCAACCACGCAGGCGCGTCCTATCATGCCATGTTCGCTCCGTTTCAGGACACCCAGTGGCCCTGGATCATCTGCGTCTATCTGCCCGAAAGCGACTATTTGGGCAGCCTGCAGGACAATCGGCGCCACAATCTGCTGATCACCATCGTGCTCTCCATTCTGGCCACCCTGGTCGGATTTCGTTTGGCCCGTGGTATCATTCGCCCCTTGGCCGGATTGGAGAAAGAGGCGCTGGCCATCAAGCAACAGGATCTGTCCCAGCAATTCGACACCCATTCAGCCTACAAGGAAATCCAGGAGACCGCCGAATCCTTCGCCCGCATGAAGGACGCCTTGCGCAGCAGCGAGGAGAAATATCGCGCCATCTACGAGAACATTCAGGACATCTATTACGAAACCGCCATGGACGGCAGCCTTCTGGAGGTCAGCCCTTCGGTGGCCAAATTCACTCAATACACCCGGGAAGAATTGATCGGGATCACCATGAACACCCTCTATGAAGATCCCCGGGAGCGGGAGCGGTTCGTGCGGACCATCACCGACCAAGGCAAGGTGGATGATTACGAATTGCGCCTGCGGGGCAAAGGGGGCAACATCCTGTACTGCTCCATCAACGCCGCCTTGCAAATGGACGCAGCCGGCAATCCGGTCAAAATCGTCGGCTCCTTGCGCATCATCGATGATCGCAAGAAGGCGGAACTCGAACTGCGCCAATATCAAACCCGCCTGGAATCCCTGGTGCAGGAGCGCACCCGCGACCTGGAAGCCTCCAACGCCCAGTTGCGCCGCGAGATCGAAATCCGCACATCCAAAGAAGAGGAGTTGCGCAACAGCGAAGAAAAATACCGCTCCATTATTACCAATATGGACAACGGCTATTACGAAATGGATCTGCGCGGCAACCTGACCTTCTTCAACGATCCGCTGGTGGAAATGGTCGGCTATCCCCCGGAGGAGGTTTACGGCCTCAATTACCGGCGCTTCATCCCGCCCGACCAGGCCGAGGCCATGAAGGAGAAGTATGCCATCATTCGCCGCACGGGCAAGCCGGAGAAGCTCTACCGCTACGCCATCATCCGCAAGGACGGCTCGCAGAAAACGGTGGAAGCTTCCGCCGCCTTGATCACCGACCGCAACGGCGAGGCGATCGGTTTCCGCGGGGTGGTGCTGGACATCACCGATCGGCTCAATGCGGAACAGGAAAGAATACGCATTGAGGCCCAGTACCAGCAAATTCAGCGTTTGGAAGGCATCGGCACCCTGGCCGGCGGCGTGGCCCACGATTTCAACAACCTCTTGATGGGCATCCAGGGCAACGTTTCCCTGATGCTGTTGGAAAGTCCTGCCGGCCACGCCCACCACGACAAGTTGAAGAACATCGAATCCTGCGTCACCGCCGGAGCGGACCTCACCCGCCAGCTGCTCGGCTTTGCCCGCGGGGGCAAATACATGGTCAAGCCACTGGATCTCAACCAACTGGTGCAGCGCACCGCCGGCATGTTCGGCCGCACCCGCAAGGAGATCCAGGTCCTCCAGGCGCTTGAGCACGATGTTTGGCCGGTGATGGCCGATCAGAGTCAAATCGAGCAAGTTCTGCTCAATCTGTGCATCAATGCCTGGCAGGCCATGCCCGAAGGGGGCAATATCCATGTAACCACCAACAATGTGGTGCTCGCCGCGGCGGAGGCGCGGCCGCTGGGCATTTCGCCCGGTCATTATGTGAAGGTGTCCGTGGCCGATGCGGGGGTCGGCATGGACGTCACCACCCAGGAGCGCATCTTCGAGCCCTTCTTCACGACCAAAGAGATGGGGCGCGGCACGGGTCTGGGGTTGGCATCGGCCTACGGCATCATCAAAAACCACGACGGCACCATCGACTTTGTCAGCCGGGAGGGCGAAGGCACCACCTTCTTTTTCTATCTGCCCGCCACCAACGGCCGACCGGACCACCCGCAATCCGACGCTGCGGGACTTGCCGCCGGATCGGGCACCATCTTGCTGGTGGATGACGAGCAGATGATCCTGACCGTCAATCAGAACATGTTGGAAAAAATGGGTTATACCGTCTTGCCGGCCGTCGGCGGCAAGGAAGCCTTGCGGGTTTTCGAAAAAGAGGGCAAGCGGATCGACCTCGTCATCCTGGACATGATCATGCCCGACATGAGCGGCGGCCTGGTGTTCGACCGGCTCAAGGCACGCCGGCAGGACGTCAAGGTGCTGCTCTCCAGCGGTTACAGCCTCAGCGAGCAGGCCGAAGAGATCCTGGCGCGCGGCTGTGCCGGTTTCATCCAGAAGCCGTTCAACATGGAGCAGCTGCGGGCCAAAATTCGCGACGTTTTAGGGCGGTAAGCGATCTGTTGAAAGCCGGGCTTCTCAACTGCCGGCGGCAGTCGGTCGGCGCGGCGCCCCGACGGCCATCCATGCCGGCAATTGATCATCGGGCACCGGATGTGTTAAATGAATCTGTTGGTAATGCAAAAAAGAGACGGTGCCCCCGGTGCCCCTCCGCCGGGTCCGCCGAACGGCTCCTTAACCGAAAAGCGACAATGACGGTATCCCCATGACCATTACGCCCGTCGTGTTGGCCGGCGGATCGGGAACACGTTTGTGGCCCCTGTCCCGCAGCCTCTATCCAAAACAGTTCATGTCCTTGGTGGACACACCGACCCTGCTCCAGAGCACCCTGTTGCGCCTCCAGGCCTTGGATGGGATCGCAGCGCCCATCCTGTTGTGCAACGAAGCGCACCGCTTCGTGGTGGCTGAGCAGATCCGGCGCATGGGCCTCACTCCGGCGGCCATCGTGCTGGAACCGGCGGCGCGCAACACAGCCCCGGCCCTGACGGTGGCGGCGCTGCTCGCCGGCACTGACGAAACCGACCCGATCCTGCTGGTGTTGCCCGCCGACCACCACATACGCGATGTGGACGGCTTCGTCGCCACGGTGCGCAAGGGCGCCGCCCTGGCCGCCGAGGGGCGCATGGTGACCTTCGGCATTACCCCGGACGCGCCGGAAACCGGCTACGGCTACATCCGCAAAGGAAGCGCTTTGAATGGGGACAGCCCGCCGGCCTGGGCCATCGACCGGTTCGTGGAGAAGCCGGACCGGCAAACGGCGCAGCAATACGTCAATTCCGGCGACTATTGCTGGAACAGTGGCATGTTCATGTTCCGCGCCGGCAAACTGATCGAACAGATGGAGCGGCATGCCCCCGAAATTGCGGCCGCCTGCCGCCTGGCCGTCGCCCGGGGCCGCACAGACCTGGATTTCTTTCGCTTGGACAAGGCGGCCTTTGCACAAAGCCCTTCGGATTCCATCGATTACGCCGTGATGGAAAAAACCGACGACGGGGTGATGGTGGCCCTGGCCAGTGACTGGAGCGACTTGGGCTCCTGGGAAGCGCTGTGGCAGGCCGGCACTAAGGATGGGCAAGACAATGTGATTCACGGCGATGTCTACTTGCAGGATGTCCACCGCTCCTTCGTGCACGCTTCCAGCCGACTGGTGACCGCCGTGGGCCTGGACAACCATGTGGTGGTGGAGACCAAGGATGCGGTTTTCGTAGCGCCGCGCCACTGCGTGCAGCAGGTCAAGGCCCTGGTGGACCGGCTCAAGACGGACGACCGTCCGGAGACCGTGGATCACCGCAATGTCTACCGCCCATGGGGCGGCTACGAGGACATCGATGTGTCGGAGCGCTTTCTGGTCAAGCGCATCACCGTCAAACCGGGCGCCCAACTCTCCATGCAGCGCCACATGCACCGGGCCGAGCATTGGGTAGTGGTCAAGGGAACGGCCCTGGTCACCCGGGGCGAGGAGCAGTTTCTGCTCAAGGAGGACCAATCCACCTACATCCCCCTGGGCACCGTGCACCGCCTGGAAAACCCGGGCAAAATCCCCCTGGAACTGGTGGAGATCCAGTCGGGCAGCTACCTGGCCGAGGACGATGTGATCCGCCTGGACGATGTGTACGGGCGTCACAACGGCGCGGCGGGGAACCCATCCGGCAAAACGGAGGCCGCCTCATGAACCGATCCGCGTCAACCCTCCTGGTCACCGGCGGCGCCGGTTTCATCGGCACCAATTTCATTCGGCACACACTGGTCCAAATGTCCGAATGCCGCATCGTCAACCTGGATGCCCTCACCTATGCGGGCAATGCCGCCAACCTGGACGATGTGGCCCGCGACGCGCCGGAACGCTACCGCTTTGTGCACGGCGATATCAACGACAGCGACCTGCTGCAACGTCTGTTGCATGAGGAATCCCCCGCCGCCGTGATCCACTTCGCCGCCGAGTCCCACGTGGACCGCTCCATCGCGGGACCCCTGGCCTTCGTGGAGACCAATGTGACCGGCACCGCACGGTTGCTGATGGCCTGCCGGGCCTATTGGGAACAGATGGGACGACCGGCCGCCTTTCGCTTTCTGCATGTCTCCACCGACGAAGTATACGGCAGTCTGGGCCCGGAGGACTATTTCAGCGAAACCACGCCCTACGACCCCTCCAGCCCCTACTCCGCGTCCAAGGCGGCCGCCGATCACCTGGTGCGCGCCTGGCATCGGACCTACGATTTTCCGGCCATGGTGACCAATTGCTCCAACAACTACGGTCCCTATCAGTTTCCCGAAAAGCTGATTCCCTTGATGATCCTCAACATCCTGGAAGAAAAGCCGCTGCCGGTCTACGGCGACGGTGCCAACGTGCGCGACTGGCTCTATGTGGTGGACCATTGCGAAGCGCTGGCCACCGTGCTGGAAAGGGGCGTGCCGGGGCAGACCTACAACATCGGCGGCGGTGCCGAACGGCGCAACATCGATGTGGTGGAACAATTGTGCGCCCTGCTCGACCAGCGCCTGGGCCGCAGCGGCGACGGTTGCAGCCGCCGACTGATCCGCTTCGTCACCGATCGGCCGGGACATGACCGGCGCTACGCCATCGATGCCGGCAAGATCCAACGGGAACTGGGCTGGCGGCCCCGCTACCGCTTCGAAACGGCCCTGGCCGAAACGGTGGACTGGTACCTGGCCAACGGCCCCTGGATCGACTTCATCCGCAGCGGCGATTACCGCCGCTGGATGGAAACCCAATACGGCCCCGACGGCACGCGGGGTCCGGCGACACCCACCAAGGAGCACGCACACCGATGAAAGGCATCATTCTGGCCGGGGGCAGCGGCACGCGCCTCTACCCCATCACCCGGGTGGTGAGCAAGCAGTTGCTGCCCATCTACGACAAGCCCATGGTCTACTATCCCTTGTCCGTTTTGATGTTGGCCGGCATCCGGGACATCTGCCTCATCTCCACCCCCCAGGACCTGCCCCGTTTCGAGGAGCTGCTGGGCGACGGCAGCCAGTGGGGCCTCTCCTTCAGCTACGCCGAACAGCCGCGGCCGGAAGGCATCGCCCAGGCGTTCCTCATCGCCCGCCGCTTCATCGACGGCCGGCCGGTGTGCCTGGTGCTGGGCGACAACATCTTTTACGGTCACGGACTGCCCGCCACCCTGGCCCATGCGATGCACCGCGAAGCCGGCGCTTCGGTCTTCGGCTACTGGGTCAAAAACCCCCAACGGTACGGCGTGGTGGCCTTCGATGGGCAAGGCCGGGCCATCGATATCCAGGAAAAACCGCAGGTACCGCCCTCCCAATGGGCTGTTACCGGCCTTTACTTTTACGACCAGCAGGTGACGCAAATCGCCGCCGATTTGCGTCCCTCGCCCCGGGGGGAGTTGGAGATCACCGATGTGAACCGCACCTATCTGGAAAGAGGGCAACTGTTCGTGGAAAAGCTGGGGCGCGGCATCGCCTGGCTGGACACCGGCACCCACGAAAGCATGATGCAGGCCTCCAGCTTCATCGAAGTGATCGAACAGCGCCAAGGATTGAAAGTGGCCTGCGTCGAGGAGATCGCTTACCGCATGGGCTACATCGACAGCGAGCAGGTACTTGAACTGGCCCACCCGTTGCGCAACAACGGCTACGGCCAATACCTGATGGACTTGATCGCCCGCAAGGAGATGGCGCCATGAAGGTAACCCCCACCCGACTGCCGGAGGTGTTGCTCGTGGAACCGCAACGCTTCGGGGATCAACGCGGCTATTTCATGGAAACCTATCAACAGCGGCGCTATGCCGAGGCCGGCATCGGTGCCACCTTCGTACAGGACAATATTTCCTTTTCGCGCCGCAACACCCTGCGCGGCCTTCACTACCAGCATCCCGGCGGCCAAGCCAAGCTGGTGCAGGTGTTGGCGGGCGAAATCTTCGATGTGGCGGTGGATGTGCGCCGCGGCGCCCCCACCTTCGGACAATGGGTGGGGGTGACCCTCAACGCGGACAGGCCGCAACAGCTTTTCATCCCGGCGGGGTTCGCCCACGGCTTCTGTGTCCTCAGCGACACCGCCCTTTTTCTCTACAAATGCAGCACTTATTACGCGCCGCAAAACGAAGGGGGCGTGGTCTGGAACGATCCCGCCCTGGACATCCGGTGGCCCGTCGACGATCCACTGCTCTCCGACCGCGACCGCGACTTCCCGCCGCTGGCGCAAGTCGCGGCCGACCGGCTGCCGGTTTACGGAGCGTGATTCCGCCATGCGCACCTTGATCATCGGCAGCAACGGCCAACTGGGCCGCGATCTCATGACCATGGCGGCCGCGCGCGGTTGGGCAGCGGTCGGCGGCGACCTGCCCCGATGCGATATCAGCGACCCGGCAAGCTTGCAGGCGCTGGTGGAGGGCGCCGGCGATTTGCAGGTGGTGATCAACGCCGCCGCCTATACGGCCGTCGACGCCGCCGAAAGCGATGCCGCAACCGCCTTCGCCGTCAATCGGGACGGCGTGGCGGCACTGGCCGACCTCTGCCGCGGGCGACAACTGCCGCTGATCCATGTTTCCACCGACTATGTGTTCGACGGCCGTCAGGCCAGGCCCTACCGACCCGACGATCCGATTCAACCGGTGGGTGTATACGGACACAGCAAGGCGGAAGGAGAAACGCAACTGCGTCGCCGTTGGCAGCAGCACATCATCGTGCGCACCTCCTGGCTGTTCGGCCGCCACGGGGCCAACTTCGTGCGTACCATGCTGCGCCTGGCAGGCGAACGGGACACCCTGCGCGTGGTGGACGATCAGGTGGGCTGCCCCACCTACGCCGGCGACCTGGCCGACGCCCTGCTGACCATCGCCGGCCATGCATTGGACCGCCGTTCGGGATGGGGCACATACCATTTCTGCAATCCGCCGGCGGTCACCTGGTGGGCCTTCGCCTGCCGTATCATCGACATGGCCCGGGACCGGGAGCCGTTGGCGGTGCGGCAAGTCGTGCCCATTTCGACCGCCGACTATCCCACCCCCGCCGCCCGGCCGGCCTACTCGGTTTTGGACTGCGGCAGCCTGGAAGAACGCTTCGGCATCACCCGGCGTTCGTGGGAAGCGGGACTCGCAGAGATGCTGCGGGACATGAACGTACCACACTAAACAGGGCAAGCCCCGACTTGGGCTTTGCAGTTAACCACGAAAAGGAATGACACCGATGACGATGACCTTGCCCCTGACCGAGGCCCGGGAACGGGCCTTGGCGCTGATGCACAAAGGTTACCACTGAGGTCCGGCCCTCCTGCAAGTTATGTGGGAAAGCTATGGCATGGACAACGAAGATTTTCTATGGGCCGGCATCCCGTTCTTGTCGGGTATCAGCGGCCATCAGAAGGCGCCCTGCGGCGCCCTTTCGGCGGCCGCCGTCGCCCTCGGGCTGCATCACCGCAAGCCGCTTGCGGACAAACCGGCCGCAAAACAGGCGCGCAACACCATCCGCGGTCTGGCCGGCCGACTGGCCGTCGAATTCGAAAATGAATTCGGTGCCATCGCCTGCGGCGAGCTGCTGGGCATCGATTTTTCCCAAGACGGGGAATACAAACGATTTCGGCAATCGGAGATTTGGAAGGACAAATGCCAGCGCTACGTGACGTTCCTCATTGACCGGCTCTATGCTTTCGAGGCCAAGGGGCAGTAGCGGCAATCACCAACCGGGCGCTCAACCGCCGGTCTGCACGATCAGCTCTTTGCGATAGTGGTCGAGCAGTTTCTCCTTGGAAAGCACACCGATGCAGCGGTGGCCCGCCACCACCGGCAGATGCTGCAAGCCGTGGGCGTCCATCAGCTCCAGTGCACCGGCCAGGTCGTCACCGGCCTGAACGGCGGGAATGTCGTCGGCCATCAGTTGCTCTACGATGAGCATGGTGTGCATCCGGGGATCGAACAAGTAGGGACGGATACGATCCGCGAACACCATCCCCAGATAGTCGCCGGAACCGCAATCGTACACCGGATATACCAAGCCCGGCGTCTGTTCCAGCAAATTGACGAAATCCCCCAGCAGCATATCGTTGGGCACGTTGACCGGTTCGGCGGTCATCACTTCCTGGACCTTCAGGTCGGCCAGCACCCGCGCGTCGGTTCCGGGGCGCATGTAATCGCCCCTTTCGATCAACTCCCGCAGGTAGAAGGATCCCGGCTCCAGATAGTGGCAGAAAGTGGCGGTCAGCACCGACACAATGATCAAAGGCACGATCACGTCGTAGCCACCGGTGATCTCCACCACCAGAAAAATCCCGGTCAACGGCGCCTGCAAAATGCCGCTGATCATGCCCGCCATGCCCAGCAGGGCGAAAAAGCCCTCATTGGTCCAGTCGGCCATCGGCAAGGCCCAGATCAGCAAACGATAGTAAAGCACCCCGATCAAACTGCCCACCATCAAGCTGGGCGCGAAAATGCCACCGGCCCCGCCCCAGCCGATGGTCAACGTGGTGGCCAAGATCTTGGCCGCCACCGCCAGGGCCGCCCAGGCCACCCCTTGGGCGAAAACGCCGTCGATGGCCTGTTGCACCGACTGGTACCCCTCGCCCATGACGAAGGGCAGGAAGATGCCGATCAGTCCCACGGCCGCGCCGCCCACGGCCGGGCGCAACCAGCGCGGCAGCGGTGTTCGGGCGGCCACATGTTGCATGCCGTTGATCATGCGCGCCAAGGCCACGGCGCCGATGGTGGCCATGACCGCCACCCCGAAGCTGGCGCCGATGTCGGCCAGGCCGATGTGAAACTGTTGGTGGGCGAAGGCGATCTGGTTGCCCTGCAGCACCCGGCTGATCTGGGTGCCGGCCACCGCCGCGATGGCGATGGGCACGACATTGAAGGCGCGCCACTCGCCCAGGATCACCTCCACCGTGAACACCAGCCCGGCAATGGGGGCATTGAAGATGGCGCCGATGGCGCCGGCCGCGCCGCAGCCCACCAGGGTGGTGCGCTGGCGCTCGTTCAGGCCGAACAATTGACCGAAGTTGGACCCCAGGGCCGCCCCGCTGACCACGACCGGCGCTTCGGGGCCCGCCGAACCACCACTGCCGATGGTCAGGCTACTGGCCACCAAACGGGAGAAGCTGGAGCGAAAGCGCAACCGCCCCCCGTGCCGCAACACCGCCAGCACCACTTCGGGCACGCCGTGCCCCGGTCGCTCCCGCAGGATGACATTGATGAACAGTGCCGCGAGGGTGGCCCCGAGAGCCGGCAATAAAAACCCCCACCATTGGTGGTGGGCGCCGGCCAAGTGATGGGCCATGAAATGCAAGGCGCGGGTCAGGGCCACGGCGGCCAATCCACTGAACAGCCCCACGCAGGCCGCCAGGGCGATGACCATCAAACGGTCATCCGAACGGACGATGGCCCACTTTTCCCTGACGGCGGCAAAAATGCCGCCTTTCCCTTGAGAAACGGTCACTCCTGCCCCCCGGCCGTTTCCACGGCGGCCACTTGCGCCCAAAGCGCCTCGGCCGAAGGCATTGCCAGCAGGAAATCCCGGAAGGCTTTGTCCCGCAAGTGGAATGCCAACTTGGACATCATCGTCAGGTGCAGTCGGGTGGAACCGCTGAGCAGCACCATCAGCACCGATACCGGTCGGCCGTCGATGGCGTCGAAGGCCACGGGCCGGGCCAAGAAGCAGGTACTGATTTGCGGTACGGCCAGCGGCCAATCGGGATTGGACCGTGGGTGGGGCATGGCGATGCCGTGCCCGATGCCGGTGGAGGCCAACTGCTCCCGCTCCATCAGTTTGGCACACAGCTGATCGCGGACCGCCGGCGGGATGTTGGGAATCCGCTCCACGGCGGCCCGCAATGCATCGACCTTGGTGTCGCCTTTCAAATCATGGAAAACACCCCCGCGCTGCATGGCGGGCAGAATGCCGTCAAAGACCGGCTCCACCTGGTCGAAAGGCACTGTTTCATCCGCCGGCGCCCCGTAGATTTTCAAATGGTGCTCGCCGGCCCAGCGGCGCAACATCTCCTGCCGTATGGTATACTCCCCCCGGTTCATCTGCATGGGAATCTTTCCCTGCAGCACCCAGCGGCGCACCGTTTCAACGGGCATTCGCAACTGCCGGGCCACCTCCTTGAGCGACAAAACCATCATTGTGAATCCGAACTCCTTTAATATTCCGTAGCCAGACGCGCCAAACTCTTGTATACAATTGCAACAAAAACCACAAGGAGGTGTCCATGCATCGATATGAATGTCCCTGCGGCTATGTGTACGACCCTGCGGAAGGCGATGCCGAGCACAACATTGCCATCGGCACGCCGTTCGAAGATCTGCCCGATGATTGGGTTTGCCCCAAATGCGGCGCCGAAAAAGAGTACTTCGAAAAACTGGACGATTAAGCGCGCCCGGAAAAGAACAACCGCACAAGGATCCAGGAGTCATTCGTTGAACCTTTCCGCCACGCGGCTGTTTGAGCGGCTGCAACCGTTTCTGGCCCTTTCCCGCACCCCCCACGCCCTGATCGACATGGCCGCGCCCGCCCTGGCGGCCCTGTTGTGCCTGGGATCCTTTCCGCCGCCGACGGTGGTTTTGGTGGGACTCATCACGGTGTTCGCCGGCTATACGGCCGTTTATGCGGTCAACGACCTGGTGGACCTGCGCGCCGACCGCCGCAAGGCCGCCAACGGGGGGCACCAAGTGGCGGGACACGACCTGGACGGGGTGATGATGCGCCACCCCATGGCCCGGGGGGCGTTGTCCTTCGGCGCCGGCGCGGCCTGGACAGCGGCCTGGGGCGTGGTGGCGCTGTTCGGCGCCTACTGGCTCAATCCGGTTTGCCTTTACATCTTCGCGGCCGGTTGCCTGCTGGAAGCGCTCTACTGCACCCTTTGGCGCGTCACCCCCTGGCGCACCGTCATCAACGGCATCGTCAAAACCCTTGGCCCTTTAGCGGCGGTATACGCCGTCAACCCCGCCCCTTCCCCCGTCTTTGTGGCGGTGTTGTTCGCCTGGATTTTTGTCTGGGAAATCGGGGGGCAGAACATCCCCAACGACTGGACCGATGTGGAGGAAGACCGCCGCTTCGGCGCACGCACCATTCCCCTGCGGCTGGGGCCGGCACGGGCCGGGATCCTCGCCCTGGCATGCCTGACGGCGGCCATGTTCCTGAACGTGGCCCTGCTGGGGCTCTCCCCCCTGCGGTTCGGCGGGGTCTACCTGCTCATCGCCGTGGCCGTCAACCTGCTGCTTTTATTGCGCCCGGTCATGCGACTGAACCGCAACCGGCAGCGGGACGATGCCATGGCACTGTTCAACAAGGCCAGCTACTACCCCCTGGCCTTCTTTGTTCTGGTTCTGGTGCGCCTGTTGCAAAGCTAAGGGTTCGCGAAACCCATCCGGAAACGGCATCCGGCGGTCCATCTCTGGGTTCTCGCTCTTTTGAAATCCTCGACGTAGCCGCAAGGGCACGGCAAGCCGTGCCCCTTCGCCTGCTGCGCAGGACAGCTACGCTGTCGATTTCAAAATCGCTGCGGCCTTAGAACTTCACGCTTCCCCAAGGCAGAATGCCCGCGGCCACCTTGGCCCGTTCCTCGTATTGCTTGAGGGGCGATTCGTGCAGAATCATCATCTTCTGCGCCGCCATGGAACCCTCGGCATGCACCGTGGTCACCTCGTGGAACGCCGACTCGTGCGAGCAGACGTGGCGCATGGTTTCATGGATCATCTGCAGCCGCTCCATGGTGCTGAACTCCTGCGCGCCGCCCAGGTAGTGATCCAAATAGTCGTGGATATCCGGGTTTTCCCAATCCCGCTTGTCCGGCGAGGTGGCCAGGATACCGCCGCCGATATCCTGAATCAGTTTGACGAAATCATGATATTTGCCGGCGAAGTGCAACTTGGCCATATTGGCGATCAGCGGATTGGGCACGGCGATGTCGCCGTACATCACCGGATCATTGGCCGCCGCGTTGGCCAAGGCGCGCAGGGTCTCCACGTAGGCGGCGATGTCGGCCAGTTTCTCCCGGATGTGGCCCACTTTGAACAAACCGTTGTATTTGGCCATGGCCACCGCGCAACCGGCCATGACCTCCACGCTGGGCACCTTGTAACTGATGGCCGTAAAGCGGTGGAAAGTGGCGAAGGTGTAGGCCAGGTACATGGAGAACTGCCACTCACCGCACATGAAAACCCGCTCCCAGGGCACGAACACATTGTCGAAGACGATCATGGCCTCGGTCAGCTCGCGCACCGGGCGATCCGGATGAAACTCCTTGTCCGACCAGGGCCCGCGGCCGTTGCGGCAGATGAAAGTGATGCCCTCGGTGTTGGCGGGGATGGCGAAGCTGACCGCGTAGTCCGCTTCGTTCTCGCGCATCTGGCGCGTGGGCACCACCAAAATCTCGTTGGCCGCCGGCGCGCTGGTGATATGAATCTTGGCGCCCTTGACCACGATTCCGTCCTTGTTCTTGTCCACCACGTGCAAATAGTAATCGGGATGCTTTTGCTGGGAGGGCTCCTTGGAGCGATCACCCTTGACGCAGGTGATGGCGCCGCAGGTGTGCAGATCGTTTTTGCGCAAATGCTCCAGGAAGTTCCTGGCATTCTCCTCGTATTGTGGATTGCCCATCTGCCGCGCCACGGCCATGGCGGCGTTGAGGCAGTCGGTGCCGATGTCCTTGCCGAAAGGAAGCCCGCCGGTGGTGCGCATCAGCGTATGGATCAAGCGGGTCCGATTGCGCAGGTCCTCGGCGGTGCGGGGGGTGACGAAAAAGCGGTTGATCGGCTCACCGGTCTCCGGATGGGATGCCACCAGCAAGTCGCGGATGGCCGGATCGTCGGTGGCCGCCATTTCATATCCCGCGCCGATGGTGTCCACCGTCAAACCCAATACGCGATGCTGGGTGACATCGTCCACTTTCTCGCCGCTGATGTAAACCTTCCGGCCATCACGTAAACTCTCTTTGTACTCTTGCACTGTGCGAATGCCCATAACGCCTCCCTTGTGGTTGGTGGGTGGATGGTAAATCGGTCCGTCAGGAAAAACGCGGCGCCCGATGATGACGGCGCCGCGTCATGCTGCCGCACAAACATGTCCCGTGAAAGGGTGGTGTCGAATCAATGATGCAAACTATGAACGCCCCTTGCGGTGTCAAGCGTATCGCCGGCCATCCCGGGGCGGAAGCATCCTTCACGCAATTTTTGCACCAGATGCGCTTCACTGGTGATCGGTTCGTCGAACAGGGTGAATGCTTTGCCCAGGGTTTGCAGCCCATGGGCATCGGAGCCGCCGACGCCCGGCAAACCCATTTTCGCGGCCGCCGCTTGGGCGAGCCGGTTCTCCTCCGGTCCTACACTGCCGTTGAGGGTCTCGATGGCCGCCAGGCCGCTCAGTTGCAACACCCGGTCCCCCAAAGGGGCACCGATCATGGGGTTTTGATAGGGGTGAGCGGCGACGGCCACACCGCCCCGCCCTTGAATCCACTCCACGACCTGTTGCATGGGCAACCCGGGCAGAAAATCCCCCCGGCCCGCCCGAACGCCGTAGATCAACAAATGGCCTTCGGCGGCGCGATACTCGAAACCGCGGAAAATCGGAAAGCCGGTCTGCGCGGCGATACGCTCGAAGGGGCGACTCAGATCGTAGGAGTGGTGCTCGGTGATGCACACCCCGTCCAGACCCACGCGACGGGCTTGGGCGACAACCGCATCGGGGAGAATGTCGGCATCGCCGCCCAACACTGTATGCACATGCAGATCGATTTTGAACACGATGTTTCGATGGCTCCCGGAATTGAAGCAAGATGACAAAACGTATTGGTCACGGCCGATCAACGGTTGACGGCAGGGATCGAAAACCTCGCAGGCGCAGCTCTAAAAAGCGAACGTTTGATCGATTATACGCACCACCGCCCGCAGCGTCAATGAAATTGCCGGAAATCACAGGCAGGCAGGCGTTTTGCGCTGAAGGTCATTCAGCGCTATCGATCCTTCATGGGTATGGGGAAAAAGGGGCTGCGATTTTTAACAGTGAAAGGGATCGCGGGGAAGGCGGCGGGTGAGTCCTGTGTCCAATGAAAGCGTGCCATCGATCATGATCCAGGAACCCATGGCACGCTTCACTATGCATTCGTCATTGGTACCTTACCTCAGGACTCCATCATCCAACCCCGGCACGCCGCCGCACACCTGCCAGCGACCGTCCTGCCGGACCAGGTCCAGGGTGATGTCCACCGGATGGTTTTGTCCAAGGCCGAACCAGCGCCCGATGACCATGAAAACCGGGTTGATCGCCACGCGGGTGGTACCCGTCGCATGGACACGGGCCCTGTCGTCTTCCCGATCGATGGTGGCCAACTCCATGTGGGTGAACATGTGGCGCAAAAAGGAGATTTCAAAACCCCGTTCGCGGGCCTCTGTGTTTTTGGCGTACAAGAAGTTTTCCACCGCCTCGCCGCCGGCGGCCAGATCCGCACAAAGCCACTTTTCCATGGCGGCATCGAGATAATAGTAATCCTTGAGGAACGATTTGGCGGTGGTTTCAGGCGTTTTCTTGCCATCCACGATGATCAAGAGGGGTTGCAGCACGACGAAGAGAACAATCAAAAGAATGAACGGCGCAAAGCGATTCACCTGGCCCATGACGACAACCTCCTGATGGCTTTGACCCGATCCGCGGCGGCGCGGCCGACCGCGGTCCGGATATTGAATCTGGTCTTGGCTGGCTTTGACAAGATGTTTTCCTTAGCACGACCGGGGTGGGTATGACAAGCAAAACCGAAGCGGGCGGCGCGGGCCGGCGAAGTGGCGGACGCGCCTTGGTCGACTGACTCCTGATGCGATTCGGTTTTCCTTGACATGGAACCGGTTTCATACCAGATTTGGTGATGCGCAATTAATTTATGAACCACCGCTCCTATACCGCATCGGCAAGGGGTTCGCTGCCCGGCACCCTTGCCCGGCGACGCTTACCACGCATCGAGAGCGGGGACATCAAAAGCGGCGACACGGGCCAACAGCAAGGAGAGCTCATGGTTGAAGGTAAATCCCGGGACTGGACCACCGAAGAGAAAACCGTTGATATCGGCACCTGGAAGGAACGGTTCGAGTGGGTGGAGGAGCTTCAGGCAAGTCCCGACGGCGAAACGGTCGCCGCCATCGTCAACACCGGCGAAGAGACCTTCAATGTGTGTGTCAACGGCCAAACCTGGGAAAAGGATTTCGACAAGATCTGGCACTTGCGGTTCACCCCGGAAGGCCGTCCATACGCCCTGGTGGCCGACATGGACCAGTGGACCGTGGCCGTCGCGGGCACCCCTTGGGCGGAGGCCTTCGATTATGCCTGGCAACCCGTGGTCAGCGCGCGGGGCGATCACATCGCCGTATCCGTGCAGCAAGGCGGGCGCTATGCCATCGCCATCGACGGTGCCAAATGGGAAAACGATTTTGCCGATATCGGCCATTGGGTGTCGAGCGCCTCCGGAACACGCAGTGCCGCCGTCGTGCAAGTCCGGGCCGCAGACTCCGGGCAAGTCCATCGCTTTCAGGAAGGCACCTACACCATCGCCGTCGACGGGCAAGCGTGGGACAACGTTTTCGTCAATGTGTGGCAACCGGCTTTCAGCCCGGACGAGCGACAGGTGGCCGCCGAAGTGCGTTTAGACCTTTACCGTTACACCATTGCCGTCGACGGCCGACCGTGGGGAAAAACGTATGGCGGTATTTGGGCGCCCTGCTTCCATCCCCACACCGCCCATGTGGTCGCCCCGGTGCGACAGGCCGGTAAATGGTACATGGTCCAAGACGGCGAGATCATCTGGCAAAAGCCCTTTGTGCAGCTTTGGCAGCAACAGTTCAGTACGGACGGCGACCGGCTGGCCGCCATCTGCGCGCCCCGCTTCGGTCGATGGACCGTGGCGGTGGACGGCGAACCCTGGCGCAACACCTTCAACGCCATGGTCACCGATCTGACATTCAGTCCGGATGGCCGACGCATCGCCGCCCTGGCCAAACAGGATGCCCATTGGCATGTTGTCGTGGATGATCAAGTGTGGCGCAACGTTTTCGACATGGCCTGGCCCCCGGTGTTCTCCAGCGATGGCGCCAACGTGGCCGCCAAGGTGGAACGGGAAGGCCGCTACACCTTTGTCGTCAACGACCGCTTCCGGGGGCAGCCGTGCGACATGGCCTGGGATCCGTGCTTCAGCGACGATGGTGACGCACTGCTGCTGCGCTACGTGCAGGACGGGGTGTACCACCGGCGGATCGTACCGCTCACGGATATTTAGGAACCGCCATACCAGCGAGGATAACGAACAGATGCATGCATTGTATGAATGGGTGGCCGGACCGCTGACGTGGGTGGCCTTCGCGGTCTTCGTGATCGGCCTTGTTTTCCGATTGGTGCAGGTGCTGGTGATGGTTCGCAAAACCGAACCGTTCATCTTCACTTACATGAGCTGGAAATTCAGCCTGCGTTCCATCGGCCGCTGGCTGGTGCCGTTCGCCACCTTGCGCTGGCGCACCAGCCCGGTGATGACGGTGGCGACCTTCGCCTTTCACCTCTGTCTTCTGGTGACACCCGTGTTTGTATTGTCCCACATCGTGTTGTGGGACGAGGCCTGGGGCGTGCAGTGGTGGGCCCTGCCCGATGCAGTGGCCGACGTCATGACCGTGGTGGTCATCGCCGGCTGCCTGTTCTTCGCCGGCCGGCGCATCGTGCGCCGGGAAGTGCGCTTCTTGACGGACGCTTCGGACTATTTCCTTCTGGCGCTGACCGCGGCGCCATTTGTCACCGGCTTTCTGGCCTATCACCAGGTGACCCAGGGCGCAGGGATGACCATCGCCCACATGATCAGCGGCCAAGTGCTGCTGGCGGCCATCCCCTTCACCCGTTTGCGCCACATGCTCCTCGGATGGCTTACCCGGGCCTACATGGGATCGGAGTTCGGCGGCGTACGGCGGGCGCGGGACTATTGAGAACCCATTGAAAATGACCGCACCGCGCCGGCAGCGGGCGGAACACATATAAAGGTGCAGATCATGGAAGAAAACCAAAAACCGAACCACGAAAAACTGGACGAGGGCATCGACTTCGGTGTCTCCCGTCTGACCCCTGAAAAAATCGAAGCCGCCATCAACGCGGTATTCAATCGCGAAACCGGCGCGCGCTTTCGGGCTTATGTGGAGACCTGCATTCATTGCGGCTTGTGCGCGGACGCTTGCCACTTCTACCTCTCGCGGGACAAGGATCCGCGCTTTTCCCCGGCCGGCAAGGTCAAGCAGACCGTCTGGCCCATGCTCAAGGCCAAGGGCAAAGTGGATGCCGAAATGATTCGGCAGGCGGCACGGATCGCCCACACGGAGTGCAACCTGTGCAAGCGCTGCGCCATCTACTGCCCCTTCGGCATCGACATCGCCTATCTGATGAGCATGGTGCGGCGCGTAATTCACAAACTGGGCGCAACGCCCCTTTATTTGCAGGACACGGCTCACAGCCACGCAGCCACCATGAACCAGATGTGGGTCAAGGGGGACGAGTGGATCGACACTTTGCAGTGGCAGGAGGAGGAGGCCCGTGCCGAATTCCCGTCCCTGCGCATCCCGCTGGAGGTGGAAGGCGCCGATATCATGTATTCGGTGATCGCCCCCGAGCCCAAATTCCAAGCCCAGTTGATTTACCAGATGGCCGCCATCATGCACACCGCCGGCGTACGCTGGACCATGCCGGCCACCATGGGCTGGGACAACAGCGACATGGCCATGTTCAGCGGTGACAACGAGATCATGGGGCGCATCAAGCGGGCCCACTTCGACACCGCCGCCCGGCTGCGGGTCAAGCGGATCGTCATGGGGGAGTGCGGCCACGCTTTCCGATCGGTCTACGACATGGGCAACCGATGGCTGGGTTGGGCCCGGCCGCCGATACCCATCGTGCACGCCATCGAGTTTTACTACGAACTGCTCAAGTCGGGCCGTCTGCGTATCGCCCGCAAATATGAAAAACCGGTCACCCTGCACGACCCCTGCAATGTTTCGCGGGGCGCCGGTCTGCACGAGATGGCGCGCTACGTGGCCGATCAGATCTGCGAACAGGTGGTGGAGATGCACCCCAACCGCGAATACAACTACTGCTGTGCCGCCGGCGGCGGCGTGATCAACTGCGGCCCGCCCTTCAAGAACACCCGGGTGCTGGGCAACAAGATCAAGGCCGAACAGCTGTTCGATGCCAAAAGCCGCGGCGCACAGACCATGATCGCCCCGTGTCACAACTGCCACAGCGGTTTGCACGACATCGTGCACCATTACGAGGTGGGTTTGGAGATCAAGTTCTTCGGTGACATCATCTACGAGTGCATGGAAAAAGAGTGATGCGGCCCCTGAGCCTTGGCGGACAGGGCCCCATTCATTGGGCACAAGGGCCTGCGGAAATGGCAAACCGATGGCGGGAATAGGTCATCGGATCTCAAGGCCATCGGGATATCGGTTCATTGGAAGGGAGTCGGGATGAAGATCAAGATCGGCATATTGCTGGCCGTTTTGCTGGGATCTGTGCTGGTGGTGTTGGCCTTCGGCCAGTATGAAATGCAGGTGGTGGAGAACTACTATTTCCCCAATCCCCAGCGGCCGCCGGCCGTGTTCGAACATGACCGCCATAACGAAACGGCCGAATTGTGGGACTGCATGATCTGCCATCATGTGTACGACGAACAGGGCGTTCAGTCGGACTGGGAGTCGTCCGAGGACCAGGCGTGTGCCGATTGCCACGGCCTCGAAGACCAGGGTGGCATGCCGGGATTGCGCAAGGCGTTTCACCAAAGCTGTAAAGGGTGTCATTTGACGGAGCGCAAGGGTCCCGTCACCTGCGCCGAATGCCACGTCAAGCCTTGAGAACAGGAGCATAGGAATGTCCAAGAAGATCTTGATAATCGACGATGACCCGGTGATCTTGAAATATCTGCAGGCCCTGTTCGAAGACAACGGCTACACCGTCTTCACCGCCGCGAACAGCGCCGAGGGGTTGGACCTGGTCAAGGCCGAGAAGCCGGACCTGATCACCCTGGACCTGGAAATGCCGGGGGAGTGGGGCCCGCGCTTCTATCGCAAGCTACGCCAGGACAAGGCGCTGCGGGACACCCCCGTGCTGGTCATCAGCGGCATCGACGGCGACCACGCCATCAAGGACGCCGTGGCCTTTGTCGCCAAGCCCTTCGATCCGGACAAGGTGTTGGGTATCGTCAAACGGACGATCGGTTGATTTACATGCCAAGATAGGTTTTGCGCAGCACTTCGTCTTTGAGCAGCTCCTCCCCCGAGCCCTCGGCGATGATCTTGCCCGAAGAGAGCACATAGTTGCGCTGGGTCATTTTGAACACCATGCTCACCTCCTGCTCCACCAGCAGCACGGTGATGCCCATCGCCTTGATCTCCATGATCTTACGGAACACCTCGGCCCGCATGATGGGGGACAACCCGGTGGAGGGTTCGTCGATGCACAGCAGTTTGGGATTGCACATCAGCGACCGGCCGATGGCCAGCATCTGCTGCTCCCCACCGGAAAGGGTGCCCGACAACTGGTGGGAACGCTCCTGGAGGATGGGAAACAGCTTGTAGACATTCTGCAGATTGTGCTCGGCCTCCTTCTTGTCCTTGATCATATAGGCCCCGGCGCGCAGGTTTTCGAACACCGTCATCTCTTTGAACGGCCGCCGGCGTTCGGGGCAGAGAATCAACCCCATTTCGGCGATCTTGTGCGCCGGTTTGCGGTGAATGGGGTGCCCCATGAATTCGATGGTGCCCTTGATGGTGATGTCCCCCTCATTGCCCCGATGCTGCGCCTTCTCCCACTGCACCAAGCCGCTGACCGCGCGCATGGTGGTGGATTTGCCGGCGCCGTTGGGCCCCACGAGGCTCACCAGCTCCCCTTCATCGACCCGCAGGCTGATGCCGTTGAGGATCATCGCCTTGTCGTAGCATACTGTCAAATCATTGATTTCCAGCACCGTTATTCATCTCCTTTGCCCAGGTAGCTCTCGATGACCGCCGGATGTTTGACCACCTCCTCCGGAGAGCTTTCCAACAGCACCTCCCCGTAGTTGAGCACGATGACGCGATCCACGATGCGCATCAACTGTTGCAATTTGTGCTCGATGATGATCATGGCCGGTCCCTCGCTGTGCAGACGGCCGAAACGTCCCCCCTTGTGCAATCGTTTGACCGATTGGGCCATCAGGTCGGCCTCGGCCGGGCTCAACCCGCCGAAGGGTTCGTCCAAAAGCAGCAGTTCCGGTTCGGTGGCGATGGCGCGGGCCACTTCCAAGCGCTTGAGGTCCCCCTGGGAAAGGGTGGACGCCTTTTCCAGGGCCATGTCGGAAATGCCGGCGAACTCCAGGGCGTCCATGGCCTTGGCCTCGATGCGCTTGACCCACTCACCGGTCTTCATGGCCCGCGGGCTCAGGCAGGAGACCATCACATTGGCGATGATCGGCAACCGGCGGAAGGGCCGCATGTTCTGAAAGGTGCCCGCGATGCCCAGATTGACAATGTCCCACACCTTCATGCCGGTGATGTTTTTTCCTTTGAAACGGATGGTGCCGGCATCGGGTTTGAGAATGCCGGTGATCAGGCGCAACAGCGTCGTCTTGCCCGCGCCGTTGGGGCCGATCAACCCGACGATCTCGTCCCGCGCGATATTGAAGCTGACATTGTTGGTGGCTTTCAACCCACCGAAACGCTTGCTCAGATCGGTCACCTGCAAAAACGGCTCGGTCATATCCTGCCCTCCGCCTCGTCGCGCAGTTCGCGGCGCGACACCTTACCCACATCGGTCTTGGGCAATTCACCCCTGAACTCCACAATACCCGGCACCTTGTAGTGGGCCAGGTTGTTGCGGCAGAATTCGATGATCTCTTCCTCGGAAAGCTTGCCGCGCGCTTCGCCCTGCAGCACCACGTAGGCTTTGATGATCTGCCCCACCTTGGGATCGGGCACCCCCACCACGCCGGCCGCCTTGACCTGCGGATGGGTGTAGAGCACCTCTTCCACGTGACGGGCGAACACCGAGTAACCCTTGTGCTTGATCAGGTCGCGCTTTCGGTCGAAGAAGTGAAAATAGCCCTCGTCGTCCATGCGTACCATGTCGCCGGTGCGCATCCAGCGCTTGCCGTCGATTTCCACGAAGGTCTCGGCATCCGCGTCGGGCCGCTTCCAGTAGCCCAGCATGACGTTGGGACCGGCCAGCACCATCTCCCCCTCCTCGTTGACCGGCTTGAATTGATGATCCTCCATGTCGATCACCGCCGCGTCCACCCCGGGGATGGGTACGCCGAAGGAGCCCTTCTTGGGCCGGGTGTAGGGATTGCTGTGGCTCAGGGAGGTGCACTCGGTCATGCCGAAACCCTCCAGGATCTTGGTGCCGGTACGCCGCTCCCACCCTTCGCAGGTGGTGTCGTGCAGGCTGTCGGCGCCGCAGACGATCACCTTGAGCCGTTTCCAGTTGACCCGTGATGTTTTGTCGTACTCCTTCAGATATTCATAGAGCGTCGGCACGCCGTAGAACGAAGAGGCCTGGTAGCGCTCCACGGCGGTCAGGATCTCGTCCAGATCGGGGGTGGTGAACAACACCAGGGTCTGGCCCTGGGTCAGTCCGGTGAGCATCAGCACCGCTTGCCCGTAGATGTGAAACAGCGGCAGAAAGGCGATGACGGTCTCCTTGCCCTCCTCGATGAAAGGCCACCACGCCTTGCCCAGATGCTGTGTGGCCACCATGTTGAAGTGGGTCAGCATGGCCGCCTTGGGCAACCCCGTGGTGCCGCCGGTATAGGGCAAGGCGGCGATATCGGTTTTGGGATCGATGGTGACCTCGGGCGGTTTGGGCGGATTGCTCTTCAACAGCTCCTTGAAGACATGCAACCCAAGGCGCTTGATCTCTTCGGCGCTGGGCGGCTGCAACCCCTCATAGGCCTTGCTGATCATCTTCTTGGCGAAGCTGCGCTTCCAAAAGGGCAGGTAGTCGCCCAGATTGGACAGAATGATGTTGTCCAACGGCACACCGGTGCGCTCCACATTGGCGTAGAGCATGTCCTCGCAAACCACCGTGTGCGCCTCGCTGTCCAGCAACTGATGCTTGACCTCCTTGCTGGTGTAAACCGGGCTGACCGGCGTCACCTTGGCGCCCGCCTTGAGCGCGCCGAAATAGCTGATCACGAACTGGGGCGAGTTGAGCAGGTAAATCGCCACGGTGTCGTTCTTTTTGACACCCAAGCCGGCCAGCGCCGTGGCGAAGCGGTCGACCTGATCGACCAAATCGTTGTAAGTGAGTTTCTTGCCGTAAAATATCAGGGCCGCCTTGCGCGGATACTTGCGGGCCGTCTGGTCCAGCAACTCCGGCACGGAAACCGCTGGGATCTCGCTCTCTTCGATGGTCGCTGGAACATCTTCGGGGTAGAATTTCAACCAGGGCTTGCTGGTGTAGGGATCTTTCGAACGCATCGTTGATATCCTTCCTGGCACGGTTGATATGAGGCAATCGGTACGCCGGCGGCGACAATTATCGCATGTCGGCCGCGCAAACGCGGCAAACCCGTCGCGTGACAAGGTTGCGGATTTTGCACCGCGGGCACTCCTCTTCCACCTTGTTGCGAATCCATGGCAGCAAGCCGCCGGGCATGTAAAGCAGAATCAGAATCACCACGAAGGCGAACATCAGGGTCCTGAACTCCGGCCACAAGCGGAAAAACTCCATCAGGGGCACCAGAATGAACACCGCCCCCACCGGACCCCAGATGGTCGCGATACCGCCGAACACGCTGTAGATGACCACTTGAAAGGACATCTGCACTTCCAGGGTCGAAGGCCCTGCAATGCGCATGAAGTGGGCATAAAGGCCACCGGCGATGCCGGCGAAAAAGCCGCTGAGGCAAAAGGCCAGCAATTTGTAGAGGGTGGTATTGATGCCGGCGGCCTTCACCGCCAGTTCATCCTCACGAATGGCGTGAAAAATGATTCCGATCTTGGAGTCGGTGATCTTCCACATCGCGGCGCAGGAGAGCAGCATGATGACGACCACGATGTAATAGGTGACCGTTCGGGATGTGGACAGGCGCGTCAGGCCCGATATCCCCAGCTCGCCGCCCGTCAGGCCCGGAAAGGCGAAGACGATGCCCAACAGAATGATGGGAAAGGCCAAGGTGGTCAACGCCAGGTAGGTGCCGCGCAACCGCAGGCAGGGGACGCCGACCACCAGTCCGGCGGCAACGGCCACCAAGGCACCCAAAG
The DNA here is from genome assembly GCF_022968795.1 of Desulfatitalea alkaliphila. Taxonomy (GTDB): domain Bacteria; phylum Desulfobacterota; class Desulfobacteria; order Desulfobacterales; family Desulfosarcinaceae; genus Desulfatitalea; species Desulfatitalea alkaliphila. The sequence goes on along the minus strand of NZ_JALJRB010000006.1, from coordinate 151,042 downwards.
GAATGGTGGCCCAGTGGGGCAACCCATGCTGGTTCATGATGGCGCTGCCATAGGCCCCGACCCCGAAAAAGAGGGCATGGCCGAAGTTGATCTGGCCGGTGAAACCGGAAAGCAGGTCCCAACTGGCGGCGAAGATCGCGAAAATGCTGGTCAACACCAGAATGCGGATGAAATAGGGATCGTCGACCACCAAGGGAATCAGCAGCATCGACAAGAAGAAAAGCAACACCACGATCCGGCTGGGCAGCACGAGCACTTCGTTTCGTAACACCGTGAACACTTTTCGCAAGTAGTAGCGCAACAAATTCATGGTCATCTCTCTTCTTCGAATTGAACGCCAAAGAGGCCGGCCGGCCGGACCAGCAGTACAAACACCATAATCGAAAGCGCCACCGCACCCTTGAGGTAGGCGCCCGCGGGAATCATGAACACCACCAAGGCTTCGGCGGTGCCCAGGATGAAAGCGGCATAGAGACTGCCCTTGATGCTGCCCAACCCCCCCAGCACGACCACCGCCAGCATCATGGCCAGGGGGTGGTTCCACATGTGGGGCTCAACGATGGACAGTGGCGCCAACACGGCCCCGGTCACGCCGGCCAAACCCACGGAGATGCCCATGGCCAGCATGGCCACCTGACTTTCGTTCATCCCCATCAAGTTGGCCACCTCCCGGTCCTGGGCGGTGGCGCGAATGGCCAACCCCAGGCGGGTGTATTGCAGAAACAGGTACATGAGCCCCAGCACCACCAGCACCGACACGAATGTCAGCAGTTGCTGATAGAACACCTTGACCCCCATGATGGTGGCAAAACCCGGCACCAGGGGCGGCACGCTGCGGTAATCGCCCGTGAACAGAATCATCATCACTTCCTGCAGGGCGATGGCCAGGGCAATGGTAGCGATCAACACCGCGGCTTCATGTTCGCGGATCGGTGCGATCAGCAGCTTGAAGGTGATCAGCCCCAGCAAAGAAACCAGTATCACCGCGACAAAGATGGCAAGGATCGGATTGAAGCCCAGTTGGGTCGTCGTGTAGAAAATGCAGTAGGCGGCCACCATGTAGAACGCCGTGTGGGCGATATTGACGATGCGGGCCACGCCGAAGATGAGGGAAAAGCCGATGGCCAGCATGGCATAGGTGCTGCCTTTGATCAAGCTGGTGATCACAATGTCGAATATCATAGCGCCTCATCGCACAAACCGGCGCAGCCGCCTTGCGGCGTTTCCCGCGAGAGCGGCTGCGCGGTTCCGTTGAATGGTGAAAAGGAGGAATGAAGACTACTTTTTGTAGGCCTCGACAACCCAAGGCGGGATCTTGTAATCCACAATGCCTTTATAGGTGATCTCCGGTGCTTCCGGTGCGGCCTTCCATTTGTTGGGCCAAACGCCGGCCATCTTGCCGTCCTGCCACTGAACACCCAACCCGAGCAGGTAGCCGGGGCCCCAGGTCAGCTCATGCAAATAACGGCCCTGTTCGTCTTTCATATACTTGATCGTTCCGGTGGGGGTTTTTACCACCTGGTCGCGAATCACCTCCACCAGCTTGTCCGAATCCAGGGTGCCGGCATTCTCTATGGCGGGCACCAGGCTGTAGCGGATGGCGGAATAGGTGTCGGCGGTGTAGGTCGGGGTTTCGCCGAACCGCTCCACATATTTATTGACAAATGGCAGTGTCAGCTCGGTCTGCTCCACCCCGCGGGCATAGGTGTTCAAGGTGAAGATGTAGTTGCCCTGTCCCTGGGTCGCCTCCCAGAAGCCGTCTTTCTGGGCTTCGACATTGATCCCCACCTGCACGGCCGGGATCTTCAGCTCGCCTGCTTGACGGGCGAAGGGAATGCCGACGGAAGAGGAGAAGATGGTGAAGATGACGTGCGCGCCGGAGCGCTGGATGGCCGACAATTCGGCCGTCACATCGGTGGCAACCGGTGATGGACGCCACACCCCGGCCACTTCCATGCCGAATTTGGGAATCACGCCTTCGGAGGCGGTGACCATGGGGTCGGCCCACATGGCCTTTTCCGCCACGATGGCCACCTTTATGTTCGGAAGGTCAAGCTGGGATTTGAGAATACCGGCCACGAACTGCAGGTGCAGGAAACTGGTACGCACCAGGAAGTTGGAGTTGAAAGGCGCCGCCCGGAAGAAGTACTTATAGGTATCGTAATCCTGTGCCACGCGCAAACAAAGCTCCGGATGTGCCGCGCCGGCACCGAAGAAGATCTTCTCGTACTCCATGGCGATGTCCTGCATGGCCAGCACCGCCTCGGTGCGGAAACCGCCCACCACGAAATCCACCCGATGGCGCGTCATCAGCAGTTCCATGGCGTTGGTGGCGTCGGTCACATTGAGAAACTCATTGGAGTCGGCCTGCACCAGCTCGATTTTCATTTTTTTGCCGCCCACATTCACACCGCCGGCGGCGTTGATCTCCTCCATGGCCATGACCGCGCCGTTCCAGTGCCCCTTGCCCTGGACGAACTGCATCGGCCCGATGACCCCGATTTTGATCGTGTCCTTGCCCCAGGCAGGCACGCCGACCGCCAGCGCCAATACACAAACAAGCGATATGATGATCAAAGACCTAACCGTTTTCATAACTGCTCCTTTCCCTGATTGGTTGACACGTCACGCAATCCGCCTGGCGGATGGACACCGTCGGCCACAATTGCAATGGATCTCCGGCGCTGAAACCGGAGGGATTCGGCTGGGAAGATGGGGTGAACGTACCGGAAGAATCCGGAAGACCACCGGTCGGCCTGGACATTGGCGGTTCGGTGCCGGGCACCGACCATCGGGGACGATTCCTTCGAATACCTGCAATGTCTTGCACACGCCAGCGATGGGGCCAACAATTCGACTCCTTTGGATAAGAGACAAAGGCTTCGATATTTCCTGCGCGTAAAGAAAAACTGTTTTGGCCTGATAAAATTATGGACTGCATTCAGTAGATGATTTTTTGTACGTCAGAATCGGCCGCCTTGTCAATATCAATTGATCATACTGCCAATGGCGGATAGGGAAGAAAGCTTTTCTTTTCGAAAATGAATGATATTCATTCACAGCCACGGCCAAACCCTTCCGGGATTGACGCAGCCGCCGTCACCCCTCATAATGGTGTTCTAACGCTACATCATTCAAGGAGCCATCCATGACCCTGCTGACCATTGATCCGCAAAGGTGCCGTCACGACGGCATTTGCGCCGCCGTCTGCCCGGCCGGCATCATCGCCGCCCCGACGCAGCAGCAGTTGCCTTTCATGGTGGGTTATCCTCGATTTCGTTACCACCGGCTTGCATTGCGCAATCCAGCGGCCATCAGCTGGCAGTGAAGCGATCATCGGCCGCCGGGTGGTGCAACGACGATTAAAGTTCGCCGGTCAACGGCCGATGTATCAGGTGGGCCAACAACACCAATCGGAAATGGCGATGCACACACCACCCTCCCAGGCAACGATCCGCATCCAAGTCTTCGGCGAGACGGCCGCCAATGCCCAACGTGCGGCGGAATTGCTGGCCGCCCCTCCAGGCTTGCCGTATGTTTTGGAAATGGCGCAGGGTCTGCCCAACCATCTTGGCGACCTGCCCGAGGACGCGGCGGACGTCGTCCTGTTGGTGCTGGCATCGCCCCCCCCTCACGGTGAAAAAGCCATCGAAGTCCTGTTGTCCGACCCGCGACCCGGCACGCTGATTGTCATTTCGCCGCCCGTCGCGGCCGAGGGGTTGCTGCAACTGGCCCGTTCGGGGGTACACAACCACCTATCGGAGGAAACGCTGAATGGCCGTTCTTTGTGGCGCGCCATTGTCTTTGCCGCTGCCGCCACACTTGAAAAGGCGCGTTCGGTACCTTCGGCCGAACCCTCGGAATGGCATGGCAAAGAACGCTATCGCAACCTGCTCGATACCATTGAAGACGGGTTTTACGAGGTGGATTTAAAGGGCCGGCTCACCTTTTTCAACGATGCCGTTTCCACCATCCATGGCTACAGTCCTGCCGAACTGCACCTGCTACCCTATCAACGCTATGTCAACGAGGAGGTCGGCCGGCAACTCAAGGAGGTTTACAAAAAGGTTTTTCTAACCGGCAAGCCAGTCAAAAACGTACAATATGAAAGCGTTGCCAAGGACGGCAGCATCCGCTACCTCGACTCTTCCGTAAGCTTGATGAAAAATCATGCCGGTGAAGCCATCGGTTTTCGCGGTATTGTACGGGACATCACCGCCATGAAACAGGTGGAACTGGACCTGCAGCTCGCCAAGGAGGAGGCCGAAACGGCCACCCACTCTAAAAGCGAATTTCTCGCCAACATGAGCCATGAAATCCGCACACCCCTCAACGGCGTCATCGGCATGTACAACCTTCTGTTGTCCACCGACCTGGACGCGGAACAAGCGGACTATGTAGAAACGGGCAAGCGCAGCGCCGACAGCCTGCTGACCCTGATCAACGACATCCTGGATTTTTCCAAGATCGAAGCCGGTAAAATGGACCTGGAAATCCTCGACTTCGATCTGCGGCAGGCCATCGAGGAGGTGATCGAACTGCCGGCCATGCAAGCGCACCAGAAAGCGCTGGAGTTCGTCTATCACGTCCAACCCGACATCCCCTCCCTGCTCCGGGGCGATCCGGGCCGCTTGCGCCAAATCATCACCAACTTGACCGCCAACGCCATCAAATTCACCAAGACCGGCGAGGTGGTGTTGCGGGCGACCCTCGAGGAGGAAGGCGACACCCACGTCAAGATCCGGTTCGCCATCTCCGATACCGGCATCGGCATCGCCGTGGAGGATCAACAGCGGCTTTTTCAGTCGTTTCATCAGGTGGATGCCTCGACCACCCGCAAATATGGGGGCACCGGCTTGGGGTTGGCCATATCCAAGCAATTGGCCGAAATGATGGGAGGCGAAATCGGGGTGCAAAGCCAACTCGGCGCGGGCTCCACCTTCTGGTTCACGACCCGCTTCGAAAAGCAGCCCAATGTGCAGGAAGCCGCCGACCTGTTGCCCGAGCCGTTGCGCCGCAAGCGGATTCTGGTGGTGGATGACAACCGCACCAATCGGGATGTGCTGACGGGTTATTTGCAGGCCTGGGGATGTGTTTGCGACAGTGCCCGGGATGCGGAGATGGCCTATTCGCTCTTGCAGGCGGTGGCCCGGGTGGGCGCTCCCTTCGACCTTGTCCTGATCGACATGCGCATGCCGGAGATCAATGGCGCCGAACTGGGGCGCCGCATCAAAGCCGACAGCGCCTTGTCCCGCACGCCCATCGTCATGCTCACCTCCCAAGGCATGCGCGGCGAAGCCGCCGCAATGCGCGCCATCGGCTTTTCCGCCTACCTGACCAAACCGATCCGGCGCTCCCAGCTGTTCGATACGCTGGTGATGGTGCTAAGCGGCAAGAAGGGGCGGACGGACGGGGAAAAGCGGTTGTTGGTGACCCGTCACAGCCTGGCGGATGCCAAGCGCAAACGGGCCCGCATCCTGTTGGCAGAAGACAACACCATCAACCGCAAATTGGCCCTGCACTTGCTGGAAAAGTTCGGTTTTCAAGCCGATGCGGCGGCCAATGGCCTGGAAGCGGTGGCCGCTCTGAAAAAGGCCCCCTACGACCTGGTGCTGATGGACGTTCAAATGCCGGAAATGGACGGCCTGGAGGCCACCCGCGCCATTCGGGATGCGACGACGGGTGTGAAGAACCCCGCCGTTCCCATCATCGCCATGACGGCCCACGCCATGAAGGGGGATCGGGAAATGTGCCTCGCTGCCGGCATGGACGACTATCTGGCCAAGCCGATCCAACCTGATCAACTCTTCAACGCGATCCAGCGGCGCCTGAAATAGGGGCCACCTATCCCAGCACCCAGACCGCGCAGCCGGAAAGGCGTTCCACCACGTAGCGCGACACGCTGCCGAAATAGTAGGCCTGATCCCCGCCGCGACGCCCGATGACCACCGTATCGTAATTGTTGGCGGTGGCGTAGTCGCTGATCATGCGGCCGATTTTTCCACTGCGGCCCGGGGCCAGCATTTCCAGCTGGTGGCGCTTGAAGCCGGCGGCCGTCAACTCCCGGGTGGCCTCTTCCCAAAAACGGTCCAGCACCTGCTTTTCGTTACGCGCCATCAACTCGCCGATCTCCTTTACGCCCGGAATGGCAAAGGTTTCATCGGTCTCGACGGCGCCGTTCTGCATCACGTGGAAAAAGGTCAGCTTCAGCTCCGGCAAGCCCGCGCACATCACCGCCAAATGGTCGAGAATATGGCGCCACGGGGCGGTGATGTCGACGGCCACCAGAAACTTGGCGGGACGGATATCGCCGTCCACCACCCACAACGGAATGCCGCCGCTGTATTCCGCCAATTTTGAACTGACGCTGCCCATGAAAATCTTCTGCACCCGGGCCAAGCCCCGTCGACCGGCGACGATGGCATCGTACAAGTGGGTGTGGGCGTATTCCAAAATGTCCTTGGCCAGCCCCATGGAACGGGCCTTGCCCACCGTCTCGATCACCGCCGGCGCGACGCCGCGATCCACCAGGATCTGCTTGCTCTTTTGCAGAATCTCTTCCGACTGGCGCCGGTTGTGCTCCTGGACCCGCTTGAGGGTCTCTTGAATTTGCGGATCGCTTTTGGCCTCGTCGATGAAATATTGCGAAACCACCGGTTGAATGTGAATCAGCGTACAACTGATGTCTTCCCGGCCTGCCAACAAATCCGCTGCATACATCAGCCCTTGATTGGCATGCAGGGAACCGTCCACGGCAATCAGCAATCGTCTGTTCATAAAGCCCCTTCCTTTGTCTGAATTGTTCCGTCGCCCAACCTGACGAAGACCGGTCCCGACCCTTCATCCAATACATTCAGCAGAAAGCATGCCATGCCGCATCAGATGAATATCGGTCGCGCATCCCTTTGTTCGTCATCGATTCCGTGGCGGCGGCCCTTTGTCCCGCATCCCGCGGATCCGGGGCGGCAAACCCAAAACGTGTAGGGTTTGTTTACATACTGTAAAGCACCGGACTCATTTCCGACCGGACCGGGCGCCGGCCAGGCCGATGGTCTTCAGGGCCGTTTCGATCTCTTCCAAAATCATGGGGTCATCGATGGTGGGCGGCACGTTGTACGCCTGATTGTCTGCAATTTTCTGGATGGTGCCGCGCAGGATTTTGCCCGAGCGGGTTTTGGGCAGCCGTTTGACCACCGTGGCCACCTTGAAGGCCGCCACCGGACCGATCCGCTCCCGCACCATCTGAATCACCTCCGCCACGATCTGCTCCTCGGATTGGCGCACACCGGCCTTGAGCACCAAAAACCCAACCGGCACTTGCCCTTTGAGGGGGTCGTCGACCCCCAGTACCGCACATTCGGCCACGGAGGGATGATCGGACAGCACCTCCTCCATGGCGCCCGTGGAGAGCCGATGACCGGCAACGTTGATGATGTCGTCGGTACGGGACATGACGAACACATAGCCTTCGTCGTCGATAAAACCGGCATCGGCGGTTTTATAGTACCCGGGAAACTCCTCCAGGTAAGCATCTATGTAGCGCTGGTCGTTGTTCCACAAGGTCGGCAAGCTGCCGGGCGGCAACGGCAACTGAACCACCAAGGCACCGATCTCACCCGCCGGCACAGGGGTTTTTGCGATGGGATCCAGCACCTGTAAATGCCATCCGGGCACCGCTTTCGTGGGCGACCCTTCTTTGACCGGATAGTGGTGCAGCCCAAGGCAATTGGCGCAAATGGCCCAGCCGGTTTCGGTTTGCCACCAGTGATCGATCACCGGCACTTGCAACTTTTGGCGCGCCCACTTGAGAGTGTCGGGATCCAGGCGCTCACCGGCCAAAAACAGCGCCCGGAAATGGGAGAGATCGTATTGGCGGATCAATACGCCTTCCGGGTCCTCCCGTTTGATGGCCCGGAAGGCGGTCGGTGCGGTGAACATGGTGCACACTTTGTGCTGGGCGATGACCCGCCAGAAAACACCGGCATCGGGCGTCCCCACCGGCTTGCCTTCGAACAGGATCGTCGTGCAGCCCTTGAGCAGGGGGCCATAAACGATATAGGAGTGGCCCACCACCCACCCCACGTCCGAAGCGGCCCAGAACACTTCCCCGGCATCCAGATTGTAAACGGCTTTCATGGACCAATGGAGCGCCACGGCATGGCCGCCGTTGTCCCGTACGACCCCCTTGGGTTGCCCCGTGGTTCCTGAAGTGTACAGAATGTAGAGCGGATCGGTGGCCGCCACCGGTACGCAGTCGACCGGCCGGGCCCGGGCCATGACTTCGTTCCAATCGAAATCACGTCCGGCGCTCAGGTCGCACGGCTGCATTGAACGCTGCAGGACGATACAGCACTCCGGTTTCGCTGCGGCCATTTCGATGGCACCGTCCAACAGCGGCTTATAAGGAATCACCCGCTGCACTTCGATGCCGCAGGAGGCCGACACGATCACCTTGGGTTTGGCATCATCGATGCGCGTGGCCAACTCCTTGGCGGCGAAACCGCCGAAGACCACCGAGTGCACCGCTCCGATCCGGGCACATGCCAGCATGGCGATCGCCGCCTCGGGAATCATGGGCATATAAACAATGACCCGATCGCCCTTGACCACACCCCGGGATTGCAGAACGCCGGCAAAAAGCGCCACCTCGTCGCGCAACTGACGATATGTGTAGGTTTTGACCGTATCGGTCACCGGACTGTCGTAAATCAAGGCCGGTTGATCCCCGCGACCCGCCGCCACATGACGATCCAGCGCATTGTAGCATGTGTTCAAGCGCCCTCCCGCGAACCAGCGGTAAAAAGGCGGGCGGCTGTCGTCCAGCACCGTATCCCATGGGCGAACCCACTCGATCTCTTGAGCGGCTTCCGCCCAGAATCCGGCCGGATCCTTGATCGACTGAATAAAGGCGGCTTCGTGCGGGTTGGTCATGTGGACCTCCTTTCAAACGGTTGTCGGGCAGGTGCAATTGGTATGCAAGGATCGCGGCGCGCCCGCCATTGCAACCCGGTCGGTCCTGTGTCGATCCAAATCGGCGGCGCCTCGGCCAAGGTTCCGGAAAACGGCCGGTCGGCCCGTGCAAAGCGAAACAGAGGATAGGTCGGTCCGTGCGAGCGACAGCGAAGAGAACAGGATTTATTATCTGATGAACACTTCAGATCATAATCCCTGGTTTCCCCATCTGTCAAGAATGGGTTGCTGGCTGGGCCGAGCTACCGAAACGGTCCGGATCAGCGCACCAGGCACTCACCCACGAAGGGGGCGACGACACGCTGCAGTTCGGCCATTTCCGACGGGCTGAAACCGGGATCGGCGCCGTCGAAGAAGCCGGGGTGCAACAGATCGACGGTGCGAAAGGTTTGGAGGGTGTAGCGGCGCGCGCCTTTGACGGCGCCGGCAATAGCGGCCACCGTGGGGGTATCCACGAAGGGGCGCACACATGTGGTGCGAAACTCATAGGGGATGGTGCCGCGCATCAACAGGCGCATACTCTCGACCACCGCCGCGCCGGCGCCCGGCGCCGCCCAAGGTGACGCATAATGATCCGGCGCGGTCTTGATATCCATGGCCACATAATCGACCAGTCGGTCTTGCAGCAACTTTTCCACTACGGCCGGACGACTGCCGTTGGTGTCCAGCTTGACGGCCTGACCGATCCGACGAATGGCCCGACACAGCTCAGGCAAAGCTGGGTGCAAAGTGGGTTCACCGCCGGATATGACCACACCGTCGATCAAATGCCGGCGGGGTTGCAGAAAATCGATCAGTTCACGGAGCGTAATCCGTTGGGGCCATGCGCCCCGCGCCAATTCCGGATTGTGGCAATAGGGGCAGGCAAAATTGCAGCCGGTGAAAAAGACCACGCAACCGACCCGACCCGGAAAATCGATCAGCGTATTTTTCTGCAATCCCGCCAGCAGCGGCTGCCCATCCCGCACTTGAACACACATGGGATCCCGGCACCTTTCCTTGCCGCTGCTCAGCGGCCGGCCGAATCGGCCCGGGCCGCCATGGGCACCGGCGTGGCGGTTGCGTCGACCGCACCGGCCGTCGTGCGCCGTCCCTGCTTTTGGCTGCGTGCCGCCGGAACGGCCGACCAGTCCGGATCGATGGAGCCCACACGAAAGGTTTTGCGCAGGGCGTACTCGGCCTGTTTTCCGTCGTTCCACTGTTTGACGGGTCGCAGATAGCCGACCACCCGGGAATACACCTCGGTCTCCTGGTTGCAGTGGGCGCAACGCGGCTGCTCACCGCGCAGGTAGCCGTGGGACGGGCAGATACTGAAGGTCGGGGTGAGGGTGAAGTAAGGCAGCCGGTAGTTGCCTGCGATTTTGCGCACCAGGGCCTTGACGGCCTCGATGTCGCTCAACTGTTCACCCAGAAACACATGCAGCACCGTTCCCCCGGTGTATTTGGCCTGCAGGCGGTCTTGCAGTTGCAACGTCTGGAAAAGATCGTCCGTATAGTTCACCGGCAGCTGGGTGGAGTTGGTGTAGTAAGGCGCCGCCCCTTTTTGGAACTCCGCCTCATTGGAACAGATGAGCTCCGGATGGTTGCGTTTGTCCAGCATGGCCAAGCGGTAGGAAGTCCCTTCGGCCGGCGTGGCCTCCAGATTGAAAATGTCGCCGGTGGCGTCCTGATGACGCGAAAGCATGTCGCGCAGGGCGTCCATCACTTTAAGGGCGAAGGCTTGCCCCTCCATGGTGCCGATGTCCTTGCCGATGAAATTGAGACACGCTTCGTTCATGCCGATGATGCCGATGGTGGAAAAGTGGTTTTTCCAGTACAGGTCGCTGCCCTGTTTGATCTCCCGCAGGTAGAAACGGGAGTAGGGATAGAGGTTGCGCTCGGTGAACTTCTCCAAGACCTTGCGTTTGATCACCAGACTCTCCACCGCCAGCTGAACACGGTTCTCCAGGATCCGGAAGAAATCCTTCTCGCCCTCGGCCTCGAAACCGATGCGCGGCAGGTTGAGGGTCACCACGCCGATGGAGCCGGTCAGGGGATTGGCACCGAACAGCCCGCCGCCGCGTTTGAGCAGTTCCCGATTGTCCAGACGCAAGCGGCAGCACATGGAGCGAGCGTCCTCGGGGGACATGTCGGAGTTGACGAAATTGGAGAAGTAGGGAATGCCGTACTTGGCGGTCATCTGCCAAACCAGGTCGAGGTTGGGGTTGTCCCAGTCGAAATCGGGGGTGATGTTATAGGTGGGGATGGGAAAGGTGAACACCCGCCCCTTGGCGTCCCCGGCCATCATCACCTCGGCGAAGGCCCTGTTGAGCAGATCCATCTCCGGTTGGAATTCGGCATAAGTGGCCTCCTGCTCGACGCCGCCCACGATCACCGGGTGGTCTTTGAGAATGGACGGCACGCACAAATCCATGGTGATATTGGTGAACGGCGTCTGAAAACCGACCCGCGTGGGGATGTTGATGTTGAAGATGAACTCCTGCATGGCCTGCTTGATTTTGTCATAGGTCAAGTTGTCATAGCGCACGAAGGGAGCCAGCAGGGTGTCGAAATTGGACAGCGCCTGGGCGCCGGCCGCCTCCCCCTGCAGGGTGTAGAAAAAATTGACGATCTGCCCGAGGGCCGAACGCAGGTGTTTCGGCGGTGCGCTCTCCACCTTGCCCTCGACCCCCTTGAAGCCGTTCTTGAGCAAATCCCGCAGGTCCCATCCCACGCAATAGACCGACAGCAGGCTCAGGTCATGGATATGCAGATCCCCCGCCTTGTGGGCCCGGCGGATGGCCGGTGGGTAGATCTTGTTGAGCCAATATTCGGACGTCACATCCGAAGAGATGTAGTTGTTGAGCCCCTGCAAAGAGTAACACATGTTGCTGTTCTCTTTGATCTTCCAATCGAGGCGCTGGATGTAGTGGTCCACCAGATCCACGTTGGCCTTGGTGGCGATGCTGCGGATCTGGGCATGCTGCTCGCGGTAGAGGATGTAGGCCTTGGCGGTGGCATGATAGGGGGAGTCGATCAGTACATGTTCCACGATATCCTGGATCTCCTCCACCTCGGGCATGGGCCCCAGGCGCATTTCATGGGCCAGGGTCAGCACCCGCAGGGTGAGCTTGCGCGCCTCGCGTTCGCCGAACTCCCGGGTGGCCTGGCCGGCCTTGACCAGAGCGGTGGTGATTTTGGTGGAATCGAACTCAACAATACGGCCATCGCGCTTTTTGATTTCCTCGAACACCATGCACTCCTTTGCGGGGTAAGGGGTCAACCGTGGAATGGAACAACTGCAGCTTCGGACCGCTGTGCCAAAGGCCTGTGAACGGCGGGGTGCGACAAAGCGGCAATGGCTTCGGACCGGGTTCGGGCCCCGGTCCGAAGCCATTTCGGGGCGGCGATCATTGACCTGTTTGTTACATCAGCGGCCGCGGAACTGTCAATGAAAAATTGCAAGATGTTGATCAAAACAGGTCTTGACATACCATATATTGTGGGCGATAGAGTGAGCATTGCGTCGTTAATTGTTCATCGATTGCCGGGCCGGGGCCCTTGCGAGCCCCCACGGTGCGGTGTTTGTTCTATTCTTTCGATGGCCGACAAGGAGCGTTGCCGGTGGAACAGAAAGCCAAAATCATAGAGACCAAGGAAGGAGCGGTCGATCTGGCCGTTTACCAATTGGATGACCAGCGCTTTGCCGCGTTGCTGATGCAACAACACCCCATGACACCGGAGCAGGCCCTGGTGATCAGCCGCCTGGTGCGCGAGGCCGTTGATGCACTGAAAGTGAACTGCATCACGCCCGCCGTCCTGGACACCGTGCTCAAGGCCGTCCTGGAAGAGCGCGGCGTGACCCGGCCGATCCGGCTGGCCCTGGACAAATCCCTGTTCGTGCCCAACGGGTTGGACCTGACACCCAACGCCCGCACGGTGCTGGAACGGCGCTACCTGCGCAAAGACACCGAAGGCCGTTTGCTGGAAAGACCGTTGCAGATGTTTGAGCGGGTGGCCCGCCACATCGCCGACGCCGAGCGCAACTACGACCCCCGGGCCAATGTGCAGGCCACGGCCGAAACCTTCCTCAAGCTGATGACCGACCTGGTGTTTCTGCCCAACTCACCCACCCTGATGAATGCCGGCCGGCGCCTGGGGCAATTGGCAGCCTGTTTCGTGCTGCCCGTGGAAGACAGCATGGACGCCATTTTCGAAACCTTGAAAAACGCCGCCATCATCCACAAATCGGGCGGGGGCACCGGTTTCTCGTTCTCGCGCCTGCGGCCCAAAAACGCCATGGTGGGCACCACCGGCGGCGTCGCTTCGGGACCGGTGTCGTTCATGAAAATCTTCAACACCGCCACCGAACAGGTCAAGCAGGGCGGCACCCGTCGCGGCGCCAACATGGCCGTTTTGCGGGTCGATCACCCCGATATTCTCGAGTTCATCTTCTGCAAACAGAACAACGGCGACCTGAACAACTTCAACATCTCGGTGGGGGTGACCGACGCCTTCATGGCGGCCGCCGCCCGGGGGGAGATGTACGATCTGATCGACCCGGCCACCGGTACAAGAACCGCCACGCTCAACGCGACCGAAGTTTACAACGCCCTGGTGCGCCAGGCCTGGAAAAACGGCGATCCGGGCATCCTGTTCCTCGACCGCATCAATCGGGACAACCCCACACCCGCCCTGGGCGAAGTGGAAAGCACCAATCCTTGCGGCGAACAGCCGCTGCTGCCCATGGAGGCGTGCAACCTGGGATCCATCAACCTGGCGCGCTGCGTGACCGTCACTGCGGAGAAGGCGACCGTCGACTACGACAAGCTGGGGCGCATCGTCCACGACGCGGTCCACTTTCTCGACAACACCATCGACATGTCCCGTTATCCCCTGGCTGAAATCGACGCCATGGTCAAGGGCAACCGCAAGGTGGGGCTGGGGGTGATGGGGTTCGCCGACCTGCTGTTCAAGCTGGGTATCCCCTACAACTCCGAAGCGGCGCTGGAAACGGCGGCAGCGGTGATGAGCTTCATCCAGACCGAAGCGGTGGCCGCTTCCCGCGCGTTGGCGTCCCAACGCGGTCCGTTCGCCAACCACCACCGCAGCATATATGCCGATATGGAGCAACCGGCCCAGCGCAACGCCACGCTGACCACCATCGCGCCCACCGGCACCCTGAGCATCATCGCCAACTGCTCCAGCGGCATCGAGCCCCTTTTCGCGCTGAGCTTTGTGCGCAACGTAATGGATGATGACCGGCTGCTGGAAGTAAACCCGGTGTTCGAGGCGGTTGCCCGGCAGCGGGGCTTCTACTCCCGGGAACTGATGGAAACCATTGCCCGCCGGGGGTCCATCCAGCATGTGGAAGGCATCCCCGACGATGTCAAGCAGGTGTTCGTCACGGCCCACGACATATCGCCCGAATGGCATGTGCGCATGCAGGCCGCCTTCCAGAAATTCACCGACAACGCCGTATCCAAGACCGTCAACCTGCCCCGGGAGGCAACAGTGGAGGAGGTGCGCAGCATCTACGACCTGGCCTATCAGCTCGGCTGCAAAGGGGTCACCATCTATCGCGACGGCAGCAAGGAACACCAGGTGCTCTCCACCGGCGCCACCGCCGACCGTCCGGCGCCCGCCCACTTGACTCCCGTACGCCAGCGGCCTGAAACCCTCGAGGGTTTCACCACCAAGATCCGCACCGGCTACGGCCACCTCTACGTCACCGTCACCGAGCTGGACGAGCGCCCCTTCGAGGTGTTCGCCACCATCGGCAAATCGGGCCGCTCCACCACCGCCAAGACCGAAGCCATCGGCCGCCTGGTCTCCCTGGCCCTGCGCTCGGGGGTGGAAGTCCACCAGATCGTGGAGCAGCTCAAGGGCATCGGCGGTGAGTACCCCATCTTTCAGGAGGACGGCCTGGTGCTCTCCATCCCCGACGCCATCGCACGGGTCCTGGAACGACGCTACCTCAAGGGCGACCGGGCCGCCGCCCGCAACCCGGGCAAAAGCCTGCTGGGCGACACCTGCCCCGAATGCGGCCAGACCGCCACATATCAGGAGGGATGCCAGACCTGCCATTTTTGTGGTTTCACTAAGTGTGGGTGATGGAGGATAGATAAGGAGTTTAAAGTTTTAAGTTTAAAGTTTTAAGTGAAGGAATTCTGTCGGTTAGATGGGGTTGGGTCTGTTGCCTAGTCGCATTGTTGTTCAGGTGGCCCGGTCGGGTGGAACGGGTTTGTATTTACAGGCGGTTTCCAGTATAGATCACCCCCATGCCGATTGAGATCACACGCCGTGCGACCCGACGCATTCAGGTGGGCAATGTGCCCGTGGGGGATGGTGCGCCCATCACGGTGCAGTCCATGACCAACACGCCCACGGCGGACGTGGACGCCACGGTGGCGCAGATCCACCGCCTGGAGGCGTCCGGATGCGAACTGGTGCGGGTGGCGGTGCCGGACATGGACGCGGCGGCGGCCATCGGCGCCATCAAGGCCCGGATCACCATTCCTTTGATCGCCGACATCCACTTCGACCATCGTTTGGCCATCGCCGCCGCACAGCACGGCGCCGACGCACTGCGCATCAACCCGGGCAACATCGGTGGTCGCAAAAAGGTGGATGAGGTGGTGGCCTGCGCCCGCGACCGGCAACTGCCCATCCGCATCGGCGTCAACAGCGGTTCCCTGGAAAAGGATCTGCTGGCGACCCATGGCGGCGCCACCCCGGCGGCGATGGTGGAGAGCGCCATGGGCCATGTGCGGCTGCTGGAGGACGCGGGCTTCGAGCGGATCAAGATATCCATCAAAGCCTCGGACGTGCCGCGAACGGTGGCCGCCTACCGACTGCTGGCGCAACAGACCGACCACCCGCTGCACCTGGGCATCACCGAAGCCGGCTCCCTCTATGCCGGTGTGGTCAAATCGGCCATGGGCATCGGCATGCTGCTGGCCGAGGGCATCGGTGACACCCTGCGGGTCTCCTTGACCCGCGACTGCGTGGAAGAGGTGCGCGTCGGCTTTGAGATTCTCAAGGCCCTGGACATCCGTCGCCGCGGCCCGGAAATCATCTCCTGTCCCACCTGCGGCCGCTGCGGTATCGACCTGATCGAGGTGGTGGACCAGGTGGAAAAAGCACTGTTGCCCCGCACCGTTCCCATCAAGCTGGCCATCATGGGCTGCGTGGTCAACGGACCGGGAGAAGCGCGCGAGGCGGACATCGGCATCGCCGGCGGCGAAGGCGTGGGCATTCTATTCAAAAAAGGCAAGGTGATCCGCAAAGTGCCCCGCGACCAACTGGTGGCGGTGCTGCTGGCGGAAGTGGACCAGTGGGAAAAGGAAAACGGCGCGGCAACAACCGATGAAAGGAGCTGAACGGCAATGGCTTCCAAAATAAAGACCGCCATCACCCCCACCCGGGAGGCGGATTATCCCGAATGGTATCAACAGGTGGTCAAGGCCTCGGACATGGCCGAGCGCTCCCCGGTGCGCGGCTGCATGGTGATCAAACCCTGGGGATACGCCCTGTGGGAGAACATCCAGCGCGAGCTGGACGACATGTTCAAGGCCACCGGCGTCAAGAACGCCTACTTTCCGCTGTTCATTCCTTTGAGCTTTCTGGAAAAAGAGGCCGAGCACGTGGAGGGGTTCGCCAAGGAGTGCGCCGTGGTGACCCACCACCGACTGGAAAAGGGTCCCGATGGTCGCTTGGTACCCGGCGGACCGTTGGCCGAACCGCTGGTGGTGCGTCCCACCTCGGAAACCATCATCGGCGACGCCTTTTCCAAGTGGATCGCCAGCTACCGGGACCTGCCCCTGCTGATCAATCAATGGGCCAACGTGGTGCGCTGGGAGATGCGTACCCGGATCTTCCTGCGCACCAGCGAATTTCTATGGCAGGAGGGGCACACCGCCCACGCCACGGCCGAGGAGGCCGAAGCGCGCACCGCCCTGATGCTCGACATCTATGCCCGCCTGGCCGAATCCTTCTTGGCCATCCCTGTGATCAAAGGCAGCAAAAGCGCCGCCGAACGCTTCCCGGGCGCCGTGGACACCCAGTGCATCGAAGCCATGATGCAAGATCGCAAAGCATTGCAGGCGGGCACCTCCCATTTCCTGGGCCAGAACTTCGCCAAGGCCTCCAACATCCGTTTCCAGACCGCCGAAGAGGCGGAAGCCTTTGCCTGGACCACCTCCTGGGGCGCATCCACCCGATTGATCGGCGGTGTCATCATGACCCACGGCGATGATGACGGTTTGGTGCTGCCCCCCCGCGTCGCGCCGGCCCAAGTGGTGTTGCTGCCCATCGCCCACAAGCCGGAAGACCGGCAGCAGGTGATGGATTACACTGAGGCATTGGCCGGCGAGTTGCGCCGCGTGACCTACGGCGGACGCCCCTTGCGGGTGGAAACGGACAGCCGGGAAATCGGCGGCGCGCGTAACTGGGAGTGGATCAAACGCGGGGTACCGCTGCGGGTGGAGATCGGCCCGCGGGACATCGCCAACGATGCGGTCTTCGTAGGCCGGCGCGATCTGCCCCACAAACAGAAAAGCGCCCTGCCCCGGGCCCAATTCATTGCCGAGGTGGGACAACTGTTGGATGCCGTGCAGGATCAGATGCTGGCGCGCGCCGTGGCCTTTCGGGAGGCCAACACCCTCGCTGTCGACAGCAAGGCGGATTTTTACGCCTTTTTCACCCCCCGCAACCAGGAGAAGCCGGAAATTCACGGCGGTTTCGCCCTGGCCCACTGGTGCGGCGGCAGCGACTGCGAAGCACGCATCAAGGAAGATTTGACCGTCACCATCCGCTGCATCCCCTTCGATGCCGAGGAAGAAAATGGCCGCTGCATCTGCTGCGGACAACCGAGCCCTCGCCGGGTGGTGTTCGCCAAAGCCTATTAGCGTTTATTGGGTTTTTTGGGTTTGTTGAGTTGATAGGGTTGGGTTTTCGGATTTATATTATGTCTGAGCGAGATGGCAGTTATGATGGATGAACGAAGCGGCGGCATTGATATGATATGATCCGAATCAACGATATCATCGACAAGATCACCGATTACAATCCCGATGCCGATCTGGATCTGATCGACCGCGCCTATGTCTTTTCAGCCAAGGTGCACGACGGGCAGGTGCGGCTTTCGGGAGAACCCTATCTGTCCCACCCGTTGGAAGTGGCCGGCATCCTGGCCGACATGAAGTTGGATGTGGTCAGCGTAGCGGCGGGCCTGTTGCACGATGTGATCGAGGACACCCATGCCACCGCCGAAGAGATCGAAGCCATGTTCGGTCCCGAGGTGCGCCACATCGTCTCGGGCGTCACCAAGTTGAGCACCCTGCCCTTTGGCAGCGACCAGGCCCGGGAAGCGGAGAACATCCGCAAGATGCTGCTGGCCATGGCCGACGACATCCGGGTGGTGTTGATCAAACTGGCCGACCGGATGCACAACATGCGCACCCTGCAGTACCACAGCAACCCGGCCAAACAGCGTAAAATCGCCCGCGAGACGCTGGATATCTATGCCGCCATCGCCGCGCGGCTGGGTATCTTTTGGATCAAGAACGAATTGGAGAACATCGCTTTCAAATACATCCTGCCTGAACAGTATCAATATATCGAAAGCATGGTGGCCAAAGGCAGGGAAGAGCGGGAAAAGTACATCGAAACGGTCAAGACTTACATCCAACGCAAGATGGACGAAAACGACCTGCCCTGCGAGGTGATGGGCCGCTACAAGAATTTCTACAGCATTCACCAGAAAATGGAGCAGCAGCACCTGGAATTCGAAGAAGTCTACGACATCATCGCTTTCCGCATCATCCTGGACACCATCCCCCAATGCTATGAAGCATTGGGTCTTGTCCACGCCCTGTGGAAACCCATCGCCAAGAAGTTTAAAGACTACATCGCCATGCCCAAGCCCAACATGTACCAATCACTGCACACCACGGTGATCGGGCCCTATGGCGAACGCATCGAAATCCAGATCCGCACCCGGGATATGGACCAGGTGGCCAAATCGGGCATCGCCGCCCACTGGAGCTACAAAGAAGGACGCACCGAAGATCCCAAAACCGCCCAGGCGTTCGCCTGGGTGCAAAACATTGTCGAAAACCAGGCCAACATCAAGGATCCGGACGAATTTCTGGAAAATGTCCGCATCGACCTGTTTCCCGATGATGTCTATGTCTTCACCCCCAAAGGGGAAATCAAGTCCCTGCCCAAAGGCGCCACGCCGGTGGATTTCGCCTATGCCATCCATTCGGAGGTGGGGGACCAGTGCGTGGGCGCCAAGGTCAACGGCCGCATGGTGCCCCTCAAGTACGAGCTGCAGACCGGCGAAAGCGTGGCCGTCATCACGCAGAAAGGCCACCACCCCAGCAAGGACTGGCTCAGCTTTGCCAAAACGGTCAAGGCGCGCTCCAAGATCCGGCAATGGATCAAGACACAGGAAAAAGAGCGCAGTCTGGCACTGGGTCAGGAGATGTGCGAAAAGGCGTTCCGCAAGGTACGTCTCAATTTCAACACCCTCGCCAAATCGCCGGAGATGGAAAAGGCGGTGACCTCCTTCGGCCTCAAAACGGTGGAGGACCTGATCATCGCCATCGGCTACGGCAAGATCACGCCTTTGCAGCTGGTGCGCAAATTGATGCCCAAGGCGGACGAAGAGAGCGAACACCAGTCCCTGCTCAACAAACTGATGGGCCGGGTGCGCAAAAAGAAGCTCGGCAGCGGCGTGGTGGTCAAAGGGGTGGACGACATCATGGTGCGTTTCGGCAAGTGCTGCCAGCCGGTACCCGGCGACAACATCGTCGGCTACATCACAAGGGGCTTCGGGGTCACCGTGCACCGCGCCGGATGCGTAAACGCCCGCAAAACCAATCCCGAACGGCTCATCGAAGTCGAGTGGGACCTGTCCGCCCGGGAATCGTTCCCCGTCAAAATCAAGATTCGCTCCATGGACCGCATGGGGTTGCTTGCCGATGTGGCGGCCACCATCAACAAGGCCGGGGCCAACATCATCAGCGCCAACACCCAGACGGGCGAAAGCAAAATGGTGTCCAGCTACTTCACCCTGTCGGTGGCGGACACCGAGCAGTTGGACCAAGTGCTGGCCGGTCTACGCAAGATCAAGAACGTTCTGGATGTCGAGCGGGTGAGTTAAGGCCGGAAATTCAATTGCTCGACTTGGAAAAGGTGATCGCCACGGCATGGTAGCGGACCCGCGCCACCGTGCCCCGCAATGCCACCTGCCCTCCTTTTTTCCTGAACGGAATGGTCAACACCACTTCCTGGCCCGCCTTGGGCATCTTTTCCGGCGGCAATTCCACCAGCGCCCCACCCAAGCTCAAATCGCGCAACATGCCCCGAAAATGGATGTTGCGTCCTGCAACACCCACTGTGAAGGCACACCGTTTTCTTTCGTGAAGCCTTCTCTCCCCGAATACCAAAGGATTGGCGGCCTCGGCCGCCTCCGCCTGGATCATAGCCATCACCTTCCTCCCGATTTTGCCTCTTTTTCATCTATTGATCACAGTGCCAGAAGAACGACCGGAATGCAACCGTCTTCGCGCGATGGTCACAGGTGTTCGAGCAGCACCGCAGCATCCGATCAACCCACTGTTTTATCGATATTTTCAACACAAAGCGCAAAGGAACCGGCCGCCGTCACTGCATCACCGGTCGATTTTTCCGATATCGGTTCAGGTTTTTCGAAGGTGGAATGTAGGGCTTCCCTGCTTGCCGGTTTCGACCGTTGTGGCGTAGGTTCGACCCGGCTGTAAAATCCTGCCGCCCCGGGCCTCCGTCACGGTCCCGGCGGGGTGGGCATTCATCTGTTTCACAACCCATTTTCAAAAGCCACCAGGAGGTGACATCGATGCGCAGAAAACATGTATTGCTAACCGCAATGGCCCTGATCGTACTGGCCTTGACGCTGACCACGGGCTGCGAACCCCAGCAAGAAACCAAGGATTGCGTGGTCATGCTGGGCGATTCCATTTTCGCCCTGTCGGGAGAAGAAACCAAGGCCCTGGAAGCACTGTCCGGCGAAACTTATCGGCAATACTACATCAGCGGCGCCCAGATGACCGGTGGTTTGCTTGTCGACACCATCCCCAAACAGTATAACAAGGCCATCGCCGAAGGCCCCATCCGCACCGTGATTCTCGATGGCGGGGGCAACGATGTGCTGATCGGCGCACAACGCGACTGCAGCACCTCTTACGGCACCAATCTGAGCAGGGCCTGCCATCAAGTGATCGACAACGTGGCGGCGGTGACCCGCACGATGTTAGACAAGATGGTGGCCGACGGGGTCGAAAACATCGTGTGGCAGGGCTACTATTACACGGACAACGACCAATTGTGGCAGGTGCTGGAGGTTTCCACCGAAAGGGCCATCGCCGATATGCAACGGTTTCAGGCGGAGCACCCGCAGATCAAGGCGATCTATGTGGACGTAAGACCCTACTTCGACAAAAACAATGCCCGCCGTTACACCACCTGGGACGGCATTCATCCCACCAAGGCCACCAGTGAAACCCTGGCCGATGTGTTGTGGGAAGCCATGGTGCGCAACGACATCGAGCAGGGTGTCTCCTGCGACGGTTTCAATCCCGGCAACGGTGATGGCGGCTGCAATTAGCCCCTTGATATCAGATCCGGGCGGACGCCGTGATGGCCGACGCCCGGGTCGCCACCCAGCTGATCGGTCAGTGCGACAATCCAACCCCCTTCGCCGTTTCCAACCCCTTGGACACGGATCAACGCCATCCCCGTCCGTCCCCCTTTTGTCCCGCTACCGGTTGACAGCCCCCCAAAGGTGTGTAGTAAGCTGATGACAACAAACATCATGACGGCTTAACGGTTCGTGTCTCCTTAGCCGCCGGTCTTCCTCGACCTCTTGCAACTGCCGCCGCGCTTGTTCCCAACCGGCTGCCCCATGGCTTTCGCCGATCGACGTGCTGTTAAGTGTCGCTGCAACCCTTCTTCGATCCAAACCCCGCAACCAAGGGAGGTGGTCATGATTGTCGTGGGTGAACTGATCAACACCAGCCGTCGCTCCATTGCTGAAGCCGTCCGCTCGGGCGATCGGGAGCGCATCCAGGCCGTCGCCCGCGCCCAGGCCGAGGCCGGCGCCGCCTTTATCGATGTCAATGCCGGCACTTTCGTCGAAAAGGAAACCGATTATCTGTTGTGGCTGGTGGAAACGGTCCAGGCGGTCACCCGGCAGCCTTTGTGCCTCGACAGCCCCAATCCGGCCGCCCTGGACAAAGCCATGGCCGTTCACCAGGGAGTGCCCATGATCAACTCCATCTCCCTGGAGCCCGAACGCTATGAGGCCATGCTGCCCCTGGTGCTCGACCGGCCCTGTAAAGTGGTGGCGCTGTGCATGGGACAAACCGCCATGCCGACAACCGCCGCCGAGCGCATGGCGGCGGCCGACGAGCTGATCGGCCGTCTGACCGCCGCCGGCAAACCGGTCGGGGATATTTTCGTAGACCCTCTGATTCAGCCGGTATCCGTGGATACCCAAATGGGGCGCGCCGCCCTGGAGGCCATCGCCGGCATCAAGGGCAACCACCCGTCGGTGAACACCATCTGCGGCCTGTCCAACATTTCTTTCGGCCTGCCGGAACGCAAACGGATCAATCGCAGCTTCCTGGCCCTGGCCATGCACGCCGGTCTCGATGCCGCCATTCTCGACCCCACCGACCCACAACTGCGGGCCTCCCGTCTCACCACCGCGATGGTGCTGGGCGAAGACCCCTACTGCGAGGCGTTCATCGAGGCCTATGAACAGGGATGGCTGGCGTAAAGGTGTGCAACGCGTCGCTCAACCTTCAAAACCATCTTGCAACGGAGGTTTCATGTCATTCGAAACATTGTCGCAAACAGTGATCAAGGGCGATATGCAGGCAGCGGCCGAGCTGACCCGAAAAGCATTGGACGACGGTGCCGATGCCCAGCAGATTCTGGATCAGGGTCTGATCGCCGCCATGGACGTGGTGGGCCGGAAGTTTGCCGAAGGCGCCATGTTCGTTCCCCAGATGTTGCGTTCGGCCAAAACCATGCAGCAGTGCGTGGAGGTGCTCAAACCCCATTTTCAGGGCGCGGGCATGACCACCAAAGGCACCATCATCCTCGGTACGGTCAAGGGGGACCTGCATGACATCGGGAAAAACCTGGTGGCCATGATGCTCGAAGGGGCCGGCTTCCGGATCGTCGATCTGGGTGTGGATGTATCCCCCGCCGCCTTCGTGGAGGCCGTGGCCAAGGAAAACGGACAGATTGTGGGCATGTCGGCCCTGCTGTCCACCACCATGCCGGCCATGGCCGAAACGATCACCGCCTTGACCACGGCCGGTCATCGCGAGACGGTCAAGATCATGATCGGTGGTGCACCGGTGACCGCCGACTACGCCACCAGTGTCGGTGCCGATTGCTACGCCCCCGATGCGGGCAGCGCGGTCACGGAAGCCAAGCGGCTGCTCGATGTGTAGCATCTTGCGACACCCGTCGGCGCCTCTATCCAACCGTAACCCGGAAACCCCCACAGGAGGACCCCATGCAACTGCCCACGGTGCCCACGCACCAGCCCCGGCTCAAGGTTTTCGATCGCCGGCAAGCCCTGGCCGTCCACAGTGCGGCCTTGGAAATATTGGAAAAATTCGGCGTCCAAATGGCCCACGCCGGCGCCCGCGATTTGCTGCTGGCCAACGGCGCCCGGCTCTATGACGAATACTGGGTGCGCATACCGGCCCACATGGCAGAAGCGGCCCTGCGCAGCGCACCGCGCCAGATCCTGCTTTACAACCAAATGGGCGAACGGGCCATGGCCCTGCGGGACGATCATTTCTACTTCGGCACCGGTTCGGACACCACCTTCACCCTCGACCTGGAAAGCGGCCAGCGCCGCCCCTGCGTGCTGGCGGACACCGGACGCTTCGCCCGTCTGGTGGATGCCTTGCCCAATCTCAGCTTCGCCATGTCCATGAGCAACCCCCGGGATGTGCCCAATATGGACTTCATTTATGTGCAGGCCTTTGCCGAAATGGTGCGCAACACCAACAAACCGATGGTCTTCATCGCCGACCGCCTCGAGGACATGGCACTGATCCACCAGATCGCATGTGCCGTGGCCGGTGGCGAGGAAGCCCTGCGCCGCAAGCCGTTCCTGCTCAACTACTCGGAAGCCATCAGCCCGCTGCGCTTTCCCGAAAACGTGGTCGACAAACTGATCTTCTGCGCCCGCAAGGAGGTCCCCATCTGCCTGCCCTCCGGCTCCAACGCCGGCGGTGGCGCCCCCATCACCCTGGCCGGCGCCATGGCCCTGGGTATTGCCGAAAACCTGGCCGGCCTGGTGATCCATCAGCTTACGCAACCCGGCGCCCCCTTTCTGTTCGGTCCCAATGTGAGCGCCCTCGACATGAAGTCGGCGGTGGTCTCCTACGGCTGCCCCGAATGGAGCCTGACCCAGGCGGCCCTGGCGGACATGCGCGACGAGCTGTACGGTTTGCCCATCTGGTCCTTTGCCGGCGCCACCGATGCCAAAACCGTGGATGCCCAGGCCGGCGCCGAAGCGATGTTCTCCATCACCACCGCCATGTTGTCGCGCTGCAACCTGATCCACGATGTGGGCTATCTGGAGTACGGCAGCACCTCCTCGTTGGAAATGGTCACCCTGGCCGACGAGCTGATCGGCATGGCACGCCACTTTACCGCCGGCATTCCGGTCAACCCCGCCACTCTGGCGCTGGACGCCCTGGAAAGGGTCAAGGATGCCGGTGCCAAGGGCATCTTTCTAACCGACGACCACACCTTCGACCATTTCGAATCGGCGCTGTTCCTGCCGGATCTGTTGGACCGCTCGCGCTACGACACCTGGCAGGCCGCAGGTGGCCCCGATCTTTACCGCCGCAGCAACGACAAGGTGCGCCGCATCCTTGCCGAGCACAACCCGGCACCGGAAAAGGAGGCCGCACTGCTGCAACAAATCAACCAACTGTTGGAGGCCGCCCGATAAAATGCCGCTTCCCGCCCCAGACATGCCGATATCCGATCCGTTGCTGACAATGGAACAGCTCGCGGCCATCGATGCCGCCGGGCGCGAGATCCTCGAGCGTACCGGTCTGCGCATCAGCGACCCGATGGTACGGCGGCGCCTGGCCGACAGCGGGGCCACCGTGGACAGCACCGGCGAAACGGTGCGCATGCCGCACGACTGGTTGAAAACGCGACTGGCCGATGCGCCACGGCAAATCACCCTCTGCGGCCGTGACCCGGATAAAGACTTGGTGCTGGGCGGCGGCCGGGTGCATTTCGGCAACGGTGGACGCGTGTTTCAAATTCTGGAGACCGCCACCCGCCGCATGCGACCCACCGTGCTGGCGGACATCGCCCGCGCCGCCTGCCTGGTGGACCAGCTGCCGCACCTGCAATTTTTCATCATCCCCTGCCAGGCCCACGATCTGCCGGCGGCCCACTATCACCTGAACGATTTTTTCCAGGCTTTCAACAACACGGCCAAGCATGTCATGGGCGGTTGCGATACCGTATCCGGCGCCCGTCAGATGCACGCCCTGGCGGCCGCCATCGCCGGCGACGCGGAGAAACTGCGGCAGCGGCCTTTTGTCTCGGTGATCACCAACCCCATCAGTCCATTGACCCTGGACGCGGGCACCCTGGCGATCATCGATTTCTGCGCCGGCCGGGGCGTCCCCCTGACCTGCGCGCCGGCCCCCATGGCCGGCGCCACCGCCCCGGTGACCCTGGCCGGCACGTTGGTCCAACTGCACGCCGAAGCATTGGGCGCCGTGGCGGTCATCCAGGCGCTGCACCCCGGCGCACCGGTGCTCTATGGTGCGGTTCCCTCCACCATGGATCTGCGCCGCATGAACCTGGCCATCGGCTCGGTGGAAACGGCCATGCTCAACGGTGCGGCCGTTGCCCTGGCCCATCGGCATCAGCTGCCCATTTATGCTTCGGCCGGACTCACCGACGCCAAGGTGCCCGACGCCCAAGCCGGCGGCGAAAAGATGCTCTCCTACCTGTTGGTGGCCCGAGCCGGGGCCGATTACATCCATCTGGCGGCCGGCATGCTGGACTCCGGCAATGCCATCGCCTTCGAACAGTTTCTCATCGATCACGAAATGATCGGCATGATCCAACGCCTGCGCCAGGGCATCGATGTGACCCCGGCCACCCTGGCGGTGGAGGAGATCGTGGCGACGGGGCCGGGGGGCAACTATGTGCTGGCGGACCACACCGTCAACCACATGATGACGCAACACTTCTACCCGCAGCACAGCGTCCGCATGCCCTACGACCTGTGGACCCGTGAAGGAGAGCCGACCCTCGTCTCCCGCAGCCGCGACCAGGTCCGGACCATGCTGGCCAACCGTCGAGACCGATTGGACGCTGTTTGCCGCAACCAAATCGATAAGCAATTTCCCGAAATCAGGCACATTGAAATTGAAGAAAACCAACGGACATGAGCGGCGTGGGCCGCTTGCGGTCACCATCGATGCGGACCATCCCCTGATCGCCTGCGACGTATTTCGCAGCGCCTTGCAGCATTTGGGGGTGGACCGGCCGGATGAAAGCGGCAACATCATCTACCTGCCCGCCCATCTGCACCTGCGGCCGCACAAACTGCGTGACCAACTCCAACAGTGCATCGCCTGCCGCAGCACGGATCGTCAACCCGCCGGCTGTCTTTTCGGGCAGTGCTGTCCGGATATCGACCAACTGCTGCAACCGCGCGGCATCGACCGCATTGCCTGCGGCCACTGCTACGAAATCTTGCTCGGCCGGACGGCCTACCGCCGTTTAATGGATCGACAGCCCGGCACCTTTTTTCTGGAAAAGGAGGTGATCCTCAATTTCGATGTTTTGTGCCGCACGCCGCTGGAGCTTGACGATCCACAAATTCGCGCCTGGACCTTCGAACACTACCGACAAACCGTCTACATTCGCCAGCCCCGGGACCCCGATCTAACGGCGCGGGCACAGTGGATCGCCGATTTTTTGTCCTTGCCGTTGCTCGTGCTGGATGCCGATTACGACGACCTGATCGCTTTTCTGAAACAACACCAAAACGGCTGACCGTATGAAAAAACCGCCGAAAATCAAGAAAAAAAAACGCCCCTTGCGCACGCCCCCCGCCACCGGCGCCAAAAAGAGCCTCTGGCTCAATGTGCTGCCCGACGATCTCTGGATCCGCGTCAAATACGGCGTCACCATCTATGAAGCGCTGCGCAAAACCACCCTCGACCTCGATACGGAGTGCAACGGCCTGGGCACTTGCGGCAAATGCAAAATCAAGGTGATCACCCCCATCGGCCCACCCGACCGCCAGGAACAACGGTTGCTCAGCAGCGAGGAGTTGGACCAGGGCATCCGCTTGGCCTGCCGCACACCGATCCGCAAAGACCTGGTGGTGTTCAGCGACACCCAGCGCGATCCCACCGAGCTGTTCCAGATTCTCAAGCACGGACAAACCCAAGACATCGCCCTCGATCCGTTGCTGGACCGGATTCCGGTTCTGGTCCCGCCGCCCGACCTGCAAACGGCGGCATCGGATTTTCATCGCCTGCGCAGTGTGCTGGGCGCGTCCCGTGACAACCTGAAAATCACCCATGGCTGTCTGTCCACCCTCTATGCCGATCTGCGCGCCACCGAATTTCGCGGCGAAGCGTTGCTTCACAGAGAGTGCATGCTGGCCTGGTCCCCGGTGGGCAGCCCCAACGGGCGCTACGGGGTGATCTTCGACATCGGCACCACCACCCTGGTCGGCAAGTTGATCGACCTGGATCAGGGCGTGGAAAAAGGGGTGATCTCCCGCCTCAACGCCCAGACCCGCTTCGGCAGCAACATCATCAGCCGCATTCAATACCTGCGCGACACCAAGAACGGCCTGCGTCGCCTGCGCCGCCTGCTGCTCAACGATCTGAACGCCATCCTGCGCCGGCTGGCGCGTGCCGGCGGCATCGAACCCCACCACATCTTCGTGGCCGTCGCCGCCGGCAACACCACCATGCAGCACCTGCTGCTGGGCCTCGACCCCAGCGGCATCGCCGAAGCCCCCTTTGCACCGGTGATCACCGAGGGGGTCACCTTCCCCACCCAAAAAGTGGGATTGGAGCTGCACCCCGATGCCATGCTCTATGTAATGCCCGCCAAATCGGGTTACATCGGCGGCGATTTGATCAGCTTCATCCTCGCCTCGGGCGCCGCCGACCAGGAAACGGAACTGGTTCTGGGGCTCGATCTGGGCACCAACGGAGAGATTTTTCTCGGCAACGGCCGCCGGCTGTTGACCTGCTCGGCGGCAGCGGGTCCGGCCCTGGAAGGCGCCCGCATCCAGCACGGCATGATCGCCAAGTCGGGCGCCATCGAAAGCGTACGCGGCCTGGAAGGTGAACTGCGGTACAATGTGATCGGCAACATCAAGCCCAAGGGACTGTGCGGCAGCGGCCTGGTGGACCTGGCGGCCGTGCTGCTGCACCACGGCGTGCTGGACGCAGAGGGGGTGCTCGGACACCATGGCCGGGACACCGAATTCGAACTCCTGCCTGCCCGACTGGCGCCCCGGCCCCGCAGCGAGGTGATGGATTTTGTGGTCGCCACGCCGGAAGAGAGTTTCGACGGCCGCACCATCAAGCTACTGCAAAACGACATCCGCGAGCTGCAACTCGCCAAAGGCGCCGTGGCCGCCGCGGTCCAGTTGCTGATGGATGAAATGGGGGTCACGGTGGACCGGATCGACCGGGTCTGCATGGCCGGCGCCCTGGGGAATTACGTCAACCCCCTCAGCGCCATGCGCATCGGCATGCTCCCTTTCCTGGACCCGGCCAAAATCGTTTCGATGGGCAACGCCGCGGCCACCGGCGCAACCTTGGCCTTGATTTCCAAGGCCCAATGGCAAAGGGCCAATGCCATCGCCGATCTGGCCGACCACGTGGAGCTCTCGTTACACCCCGGCTTTTACGAAGCCTTCATCGCAGCCATGGATTTCCCCGACCGGAATGTGTGGTGACCGGTTCAGCGCGGCAGCGCGCACTTGTCCTGCAACAGGCCCGCCGTGGCGATCTCGATGTAGGATGCACCGGCACGGGCGCCGAAACTGCCGGCCAGCACAATGATCAGATCGTCGGCGGCGAACCGCTTTTCGGCGACCAGGCGACAAATGGATTGGTGCAACGGCTCGGTGGAGTTTTCGTCCATCGGCAGGTAATCGGCATACACACCGTAGGAAAGGGCCAGTTGCCGCATCACGCGCTCATTGTACACCTGGGCATAAATGGGATTTCCGCCGCGGTAGGCCGCCAGCGCCAGAATGGAGGTGCCGCTCACCGAATCGGCCACGATGGCCTTGGTATTGAGCCGAAGCGCGGCCTTGACCGCCGCCTTGGCCAAATAGGCCGTGATCCGGTTCTCTTGGCGGTAGGGCACATTGATGTAGCCGCCGTCCTCCTTGCCCTCCACCGCCTCGATCACCTTGGCCATGGTGCGCACCGCCATCTCTGGATATTGGCCGCTGGCGGTTTCTCCCGACAACATCAACGCATCGGCATGATCGAGGCAGGCATTGGCCACATCGGACACCTCGGCCCGGGTGGGCCGAGGCGCTTCGATCATGGAATGGAGCATTTGCGTCGCCACGATCACCGGCCGCCGCCGCTCGATGCATTTGCGAATGATCCGCTTCTGGATCAACGGAATCTGCTCGGTGGGCACCTCCACCGCCAAATCGCCACGGGCGATCATCACACCGTAGGCATGGTCCAGAATCTCCTCCAGATTGGACACCCCTTCATAGTTTTCGATCTTGGCGATGATTTTGATGGCGGACCCGCGTTCATCCAATATTTGTTGCACGGCCAGCACATCCTCCTTGTTGCGCACGAAGGAGTGGGCGATGAAGTCGAGATCGTTGTCCACGGCGAAACGGATGAAACCCTTGTCCTTTTCGCTCAGGGCCGGCAGCTTGACATGCACGGCCGGGATATTGATGCTTTTGCGTCCCCGGATCGTGCCGTCGTTCTCCACCGTGCAGATCAACCACTCGTCGTCCTTGTCCATCACCGCCAGAGCGATGTAGCCGTCATCGATCATGATCGAACTGCCCACCGGCACATCGCGAACGAAATCGGGGTAGGAGACGCAGATCATCCCTTCGCGGGACATCTCGTCGGGTGCGCCTTTGACCCGAATGGTGTCGCCGCTCTTTACGGTAAACGGCTGGGCCACCGCGCAGGTCCTGATCTCAGGCCCCTTGGTATCCAGCAGGATGCCGATCTTGTCGGACACTTGGCGCACCGCCCCGACCACCACCAGGGCATCGTCATGAGACATGTGGGCCGTGTTGAGCCGCACAACATCCATTCCCGCTTTGTAGAGCCGGGTGATGAAGGCCGGTTCGCAGTTCAAATTGGATATGGTAGCGACGATTTTGGTTTTACGGGCCATGGTTTACCTTTTGCGGATGGGCCGAACGCGGCGCCCGGCGGTGAAAAGAAAAAGGGCTTATGAGTGATACCTCATAAGCCCTCTGATATGAATGGCGGGAGCGACGAGACTCGAACTCGCGACCTCCGGCGTGACAGGCCGGCGTTCTAACCGAACTGAACTACACCCCCGCAAAACGAATTTTCCAAAAAACGACTTTCTGCATGGTAGGCGGAACAGGGCTTGAACCTGTGACCCCCGGCTTGTAAGGCCGGTGCTCTCCCGACTGAGCTACCCGCCCCCAATACATGGAACCTGTCGAGGGTCCCAAACAGAAAGCCTTTGCTATCATTTCACCCCGAACGTGTCAAGGGAATTTTTAATTGATCGGGGCCCGCTCCTCGGGTTTTTCGCCGGTATTCGCGCTGCTCATATCGAAGGGCATATCGTGGTCGGAGAACAGCCGCTCACCCTCGGCCAGCACCAGGGCATGGGGCAACACCTCGTCCATGTGCTCCACGGTGACGATCTCCAACTGTTTGGCGACGCTGGCCGGAATATCTCTCAGATCCTTTTCGTTCTCCTTGGGCAAAACGATCTTCTTGATGCCCCCGCGATGGGCCGCCAGCAGTTTCTCCTTGACCCCGCCGATGGGCAGCACCCGCCCGCGCAGGGTGATCTCGCCGGTCATGGCCACCTCCCGGCGCACCGCCCGTTTGGTCAGGGCCGAAACCACCGAGGTACACATGGCGATGCCGGCCGAAGGGCCATCCTTGGGAATCGCGCCTTCGGGAATGTGAATGTGCAGATCCAGCTTGCGGTAAAAGCGTGGATCGATGCCCAACTGGGCGGCCCGCGAGCGCACGAAACTGACCGCCGCCTGGGCCGACTCCTTCATTACATCCCCCAATTTGCCGGTTACGCTCACCTGGCCCCGGCCGGGCATGGTCAGCGTTTCCACGAACAACAGCTCCCCGCCCACCTGGGTCCAGG
The DNA here is from genome assembly GCF_022968795.1 of Desulfatitalea alkaliphila. Taxonomy (GTDB): domain Bacteria; phylum Desulfobacterota; class Desulfobacteria; order Desulfobacterales; family Desulfosarcinaceae; genus Desulfatitalea; species Desulfatitalea alkaliphila. The sequence continues at coordinate 119,641 of NZ_JALJRB010000006.1, read as the reverse complement.
CCATGCCGGTGGCCATGCCCACATGATCCTGCTCCTCGATGGCCGAACTGCGGAACCGGGGCGGCCCCAGGTATTTGGCCACGGAACTGTCGGTCACCCGCACCACCTTGTCGGTTTCGGTTTTGACCACATGGCGGGCCACCTTACGGAAAATGCCGGCCAACTCCCGTTCCAGGTTGCGCACCCCCGCTTCCCGGGTGTAGCGGTTGATCACGGTGTAAACGGCGTTGTCCGAAATGGCGATCTGCTCCGGTTGCAAGCCGTTGAGTTTGATCTGTTTGGGTACCAGGAACGCGCGGGCGATATTGAATTTCTCGTGCTCGGTGTAACCCGGCAAACGGATGATCTCCATGCGGTCCTGCAACGGCAGGGGAATGTCCGGCAGGGTGTTGGCCGTGGTGATGAACAGGATCTCCGACAGGTCGTAATCCAAGTCCAGGTAGTGATCGTTGAAGGCGTAGTTCTGCTCCGGGTCGAGTACCTCCAGCAGCGCCGCGCTGGGATCGCCGCGGAAATCCATGCTCATTTTGTCCACTTCATCCAGGCAGAAGACCGGATTGTTGGTGCCGGCCTTTTTCAGGGACTGGATGATCTTGCCCGGCATGGCGCCGATGTAAGTGCGCCGGTGGCCGCGAATTTCCGCCTCGTCCCGCACGCCGCCCAGGGAAAGGCGGATGAAGCGGCGTCCGGTGGCGCGCGCCACGGACCGGGCCAGGGAGGTTTTGCCCACCCCCGGCGGTCCCACCAGACAAAGAATCGGCCCCCGGATCTTCTTGACCAGGGCCTGCACGGCCAAGTACTCCAGGATTCGCTCTTTGGGCTTGTCCAGGCCGTAGTGGTCTTCCTCCAGGATCCGTTCCGCATCGGTGATGTCGATACGCACCCGGCTGCGCTCGTACCACGGCAGGCCGATGATCCACTCGATGTAGTTGCGCACCACGGTGGCTTCCGCCGACATGGGCGTCATCAACTTCAGCTTCTTGAACTCCTGGCGCGCCTTGGCCGCCGCTTCCCGAGGCATGCGTTTGCGCTTGATGCGCTTTTCAAGCTCCTTTAGCTCGTCGGCCGCTTCGTCCTCGGCCCCCATCTCCTTGCGGATGGCCCGCATTTGTTCATTGAGATAGTAGTTCTTCTGGGTTTTCTCCATCTGCTCTTTGACGCGGACCTTGATGCGCTGATCCATCCGGAACACTTCCATCTCCAGATTGATCAGCTCCACCAAGAGGCCGAGCCGCCGCTCGATGGGTGTTGCTTCCAAAAGACGCTGTTTGTCTTCAATTTTGAAGGAGAAGTGGGACGCCACCGCGTCGGACAACCGACCCGGATCGGTAATGGCGGCCACCTTGGCCACCAAGTCCTTGGCGATGTTCTTGTTGAGCTTGGCATAGGCCTCGAAGCCCTCTTTGACCGACCGGGCCAGGGCCTCGGCTTCGGGCTCCGAAGCCGTCACCTCTTCGATGGGATCCAGGGCCACTTGAAACAGCTCGTCGGTCTTGATGAACCGGCGCACCCTGGCGCGCACCTGACCTTCCACCAGTGCCTTGACCGTGCCGTCGGGCAGGCGCAACAGCTGCAACACCGTACCGATCACCCCCACCACGGCAATATCCTTTTCAGTGGGGTTGTCCACATTGGCGCTGCGCTGGGTGGCCAGAAAAATGTGCTTGTCGGCGGTGTCCATGGCCTTGGAGAGGGCCGCCACCGACTTGGGGCGTCCGACGAACAACGGCGCGACCATCTGGGGAAAAATCACGATATCGCGCAAGGGCAGGAGGGGCAGCACATGCCCCGCCTTGTCACTGTCGTCGCCCTTGAAAAAACGTGTAATGTTAACCATTTATAAATCTATGCCTGCTTTTTGGTTTGCTCGTACAACAAGATGGGGTCTTCCTTGTGCAGCACCACATCCTCGCCGATGACGCACTCCTTGACATTCTCGATGGAGGGCAATTCGTACATGATTTCAAGCATGCAATCCTCCAAGATGGCGCGCAGGCCCCGTGCGCCCGACTTGCGCTTGATGGCCTGGTCGGCCACCGCCGACAGGGCGCTGTCGGTCAAACGCAGGTTGACCCCTTCCACCTCGAACAGCTTCTGGTACTGTTTGACCAGGGCGTTTTTCGGTTCGGTCAGGATCCGCACCAGGGATTCGGCACTCAGCTCATCCAAGGTGGCCATGACCGGCAAACGTCCCAGAAATTCGGGGATCAGGCCGTACTTGATCAGGTCCTCGGGCTGCACCTCCTTTAATATCTCACCCAGGGTGGCATCTTTCTCCTTGAGGATTTTGGCGCCGAAACCCATTGTCTTGGACCCCAGGCGCCGCTTGATGATCTGATCCAGCCCATTGAAGGTGCCGCCGCAGATGAACAGGATATTGGAGGTGTCCACCTTGACGAAATCCTGCTGCGGGTGCTTGCGCCCGCCCTTGGGGGGCACGCTGGCCATGGTTCCCTCGATGATTTTCAACAAGGCCTGCTGGACCCCTTCGCCGGACACATCCCGCGTGATGGACGGATTGTCCGATTTGCTGGCGATCTTGTCGATCTCGTCGATGTAAACGATGCCGCGCTTGGCCTTTTCCACATCGTAATCGGCGTTCTGCAACAACGACAAGATGATGTTCTCCACATCCTCGCCCACATAACCGGCCTCGGTGAGGCTGGTGGCATCGGCGATGGTGAAGGGCACGTTCAGAAAGCGGGCCAAGGTTTGGGCCAAAAGGGTCTTGCCGCTGCCCGTGGGACCGATGAGCAAAATATTGCTCTTCTCGATCTCCACCTCACTGGTGCTGATGGCCGAATCGAGCCGTTTATAATGGTTGTAGACCGCAACGGACAGAATCCGCTTGGCCGTCTCCTGCTCGATCACATAATCATCCAACCGCCCCTTGATCTCCTTGGGAATCAGCAGGTGGGACAGCTCGCTCTCGTCCTTCTCCGCCTCCTCCTCGATGATCTCGCTGCACAGCTGAATGCACTCGTCACAGATATAGACGGCCGGCCCGGCGATCAGTTTCTTCACCTCTTTCTGGTTTTTGCCGCAGAAAGAACAGAAGAGGTTGTCGTTGGTGTCGTCTTTTTTGGCCATGATGGTTATTTCTCCATCTTGTCGATTTGGTCGAGGTCATTGCGATTGCGGATCACATGGTCCACAATGCCGTAATCCATTGCTTCCTGCCCCGACATGAAATAGTCCCGATCCGTATCTTTCTGGATCTGCGTCAGATCCCTGCCGGTATGCTCCTTGAGAATCCGGTTGAGAATCTCCTTCACCCGCAGAATCTCCTTGGCCTGGATCTCGATGTCCGATGCCTGGCCCTGAAAGCCCCCCATGGGCTGATGGATCATGATCCGCGAGCTGGGCAGCGAATAGCGCTTTTTGGCGCTGCCCGCCGCCAGCAGCAGAGCGCCCATGCTGGCCGCCTGGCCGATGCAGACGGTGGCGATGTCCGGTTTGATGTATTGCATGGTATCATAAACCGCCAACCCGGCGGTTACCGAACCGCCGGGGGAGTTGATATAAAAATTGATGTCCTTGTCCGGATCTTCCGATTCCAAAAACAACAATTGGGCGATCAACAGATTGGCCACCTCGTCGTTGATGGCGGTTCCCAAGAAAATGATACGGTCCTTGAGCAAACGCGAATAGATATCGTAAGCACGTTCGCCGCGACTGGATTGATCGATGACCATTGGAATGACTGGCACGCCGATACTCCTTATTGGTAATTATAGTTATAATTTTCAAATATTTACACTCCGACGCACATTGGCTTCGCCCTGGTTTTGCAGCACTTGATGCATCGGGTTTGCACGGCCCCTTGGCCGTGCGTGCGTTAGAATTCATTATATCGCCGATCTGTTGGAGCGCAAGGGGCGCGCTGATCGAAACTATGAATTTGCCGCTTCTCCTTCGGTCTTTGGCGCCGCTTCGGCTTCCGTGATCGTATTGTTATCAATGATAATCTTGAGCGCCTTCTTTTCAAGCAAAGTGTGCTTAAAAAATTCCAAACTGTCCGGATCCTGTTGATAATACGCCTTGACCTGTTCCACCGGCTGGCCGAAACTGGCCGCCATGTCGCGGAACCCCTGTTCCAGCGCCTCATCGTCCAAGGTCAGTTGCTCCTGCTCGACTAGTTTGGCAAGAATGAAGTGGCGACGCACCTGTTTCTCGGCCACCGGACGGTACTTTTCCGCCAAGGCCTCGCGGCTGAGCCCCGCATCCTCCAAGGAACGGTTGCTCTGCTCGAAAGAGCGTTCGGCATCCTTGAGAATGTGCTCCAACTCCGATTCCACCATGGATTCGGGCACCTCGAAGGGCGCCTTTTCCAATAGTTGGGTGAAAACCTGCTCGTTGAGCTCCTGCTCGATGCGCTTGTCGTAGCCGCTTTGCAGGTTTTCACGGATCTTTTCCTTCAAGGCGTCCAGCGATTCGAACCGGTCACCGATACTGCGGGCCAGCTCATCGTCCAACGGCGGCAGGGTCTCCTGGCGGATTTCGTTGAGCCGCACCTTGAACTGCAGCTTCTGCCCGGCCAGCTCCTTGCTGAAATAGTCCTCCGGAAAGGCCACGTCGATCTCTTTCTCGTCGCCCACCTTCATGCCCACCAGCCCCGCCTCCAGATCCTTGACCACACGCCCGTCACCCAGCTTGACGGCGAAGTTTTCGGTCTTGCGGGTGGCCTCATGGGGGTTGCCGTCCTTGAAACCCTCATAATCGATCACCGCGACATCACCGTCGGCCAGAGGCCGATCCTCTTCCACCTTGTCCTGTTTGGCCATGTTGCGCTGCACCATTTTAAGCTGCAGATCGATCTCCTCGTCGCTGACCTGATAGGCACTCTTGGTCAGTTCCAGGGACTTGTACGCGATTTCCGGTATCTCCGGACGCACCTCCACCACCGCATCGAAGGCATAAGCGCTGTTCGGCGTCAGTTCGGGAGGTTCGACGGTGGGCGGGCCGATGATCTTCAGATCCTTTTCCCGGACCGCGGCCAGGAAACCCTCCTGGATCAACTTTGAGGAAACATCGGCGTGCACATCCTTGCGGAACATCCGCTCCAACACCGAACGGGGCGCCTTGCCGGGGCGAAACCCCTTGATTTTGGCGGTTTTCGCAACCTCTTTATACGCCTTGTCCAACTCGCTGGTAACCGTGTCGGCCGGCACCTCGATGTGCAACACTTTTTTGACGCTGCTCTGATCTTCAACAGTCACTTTCATAACGTCGATACCTTTCTAAGCCCATCCTCGTCGGTCGCGGGACCCGTGCCCCGCAACTAATGCATTTTTCGCGCCAAAAACCGTCCGGCCTTGGCATCGGAACTTGCAGCAACCGCTTGCCCCGACGCAAGTCCCCCGGTGTCAAAAGCGCGAGCCGAAAAAACAGTGGCCGCCCAAATCCGGATCAGGCGGCAACGAACCTTGCCGAACCTTGCAACCCACCACCCATTGTTCCTATGGCGGAATGAAAAACAAGACGTGCGCACCGTTGAAAACCGGCCCGGGCGGCTTGTCGATTCACCGAACAACTGCCGTCCTCGCGCCAAGGTGCTTGAGATGGATGGCCGGGATGGTGCGAGAGGGGAGACTTGAACTCCCACTCTGTCGCCAGAGCTGGATCCTAAGTCCAGTGCGTCTACCAATTCCGCCACTCTCGCACAAATATCGCCCGGACGCCATTCGGATGCTTTATTTAAACCTCTTTTCCACTAACTGTGTCTGTTTAAAAGGAAAATAGTTAATATTTATAAGGAAGGGTGTCAAGCAAAATTGGCCGGGCGAGATACGCACCATGAGTAGTCGTAGGCATGCAGACATTTTAATTACGCGATAGGTGTGAGCACGGTCTCAATAGGTGCCTGCGGAGCATTGAACAACCGCCGGCGGGTGGGCCGGGTGGCCGGGTGCTGCGCGTTTCGACGCCAAGGGCCTCTGTTTGAATCTTGCATCGCGATCAAGGTCGTGGTATGCACCGGCCACGATCGGGGCGTGGCGCAGTCTGGTAGCGCACCTGCTTTGGGAGCAGGGGGCCGGAGGTTCAAATCCTCTCGCCCCGACCAACACATCAAAGATCTGCAGTTGTAGGTATGTCCGCCAAATATCCCACCGGAAACATTGCGTGTTGCCCCTTTGGACAACATGAGATTTTCCGACAACACCATGCAAAAAGAGCATCTCATAAATGCTCGGAAACCCGGTGCACACTTCATGGCCAATGACGATTCCCGGCTCATTTACTCGACCGAAACCGGCCGCATTTGCCCGACTTGCGGGCGGCCTCAAAAAAAGTGCGCCTGCAAGGACAAGCGGGCCTCCAAAGGCGCCGCGCCCGAATCCGATGGCATTCTGCGCATCCGGCGCGAAACCAAGGGGCGCGGCGGCAAAACCGTTACGACCATTTCCGGGTTCGATGAACGTGACGAGGACATCAAGCAGCTGGCCACCCGGCTCAAAAACCTGTGCGGCAGCGGCGGCTCCTCCAAAAACGGTGTCATCATGATCCAGGGGGACCATCGGGAGGCCGTCCGGGCCGAATTGGAAAGGAGCGGGTTCAAGGTCAAGATTGCCGGCGGGTGATGAGGCTCAGCTTTCTGGATACATCAACAACCGGAAACGGGCCCGATGACAGGACCTGTCATATCCCTTTCAAGCCCCAAGGCGGACAGCCGGTATGCGAACTGTTTAACCCGGGCATGCCCATATCGATAGAGGCGAGGTCCATCCACCAGATCACCCACAAAATGATGCAGGACAACCCCCCCTTTCCGAGGCAGCCGGCCGCACCAAGAGCCGACTGCCCTGGTGGGCAATCCCGGCACCGTCATCGTTGCGCATCCCGCCAAGTTCGATGTGGACATACTCAACAGGAAGGACATTTTCCAATCGAATGCGATCTGCACCATCGAACTGGCGAGGCATCTGGACAAAAACAGCGATAATTCCAAGGACAGCCTTCATTACGGAATGTAAGAGGCTCTTTCAATCCGCCAAAACCTCCTTGGCGAACTTTTTAGCTTTATTGATGTCTTCTTCGTTGGGATGACCGGTCATCTGCTTGACCATGTTCGCCCATTGCTCGTCCGATAAATTGAGCTTCTTTTGCACTGCTGTGTGCAAAGATTCCGTCAGCGCCCCCTGGCAGTCAAAAAAGCCCTTGTATTCAATACCTTTTTCCTCACAAGCTGTTTTTATCGGCTCTGCAAAAGCATTCATGTCCTGCTCCGGATAGACCGGGGCGAAATGAGTGATGAAACCAGCCATTTTTTGGCCTGAAGCTGCTTGCATTCCCTTCAAGAACGCTTTGGCAGGAGCTGCCAGGCTGCCTGAGTGGAGGGGCGAGCCGATAAAAATAAAATCGTATCCAAGTACATCTTCAGCCGCGACGTCCTCTATCTTCTTCAAATCCGCCTTATCTGCTTGCGATGCTTCTGCCCATATGGCTTCAGCGATCTTTTTCGTATTCCCACTCTGGCTAAAAAAAGCAACTAATGTTTTCATAGCGTAACCTCCCGTTTTTTTGACATCACCTTTTTTGTTTTTGGAACAATCAACGATTTCTCTCGTGGTTGCTTTGACTGATTGGAAAGGCTGTGAATCTACATCCGCATTTGCTTACCCAACCTTCGGACAATCTCCTGGCCCAACAGTCTGGCTTGTTCCCAGGTTTCCGATTGGTCTTCCACATTGCAGAACTTTTCGGGGGTCACCTCCGTTTCGTCACCGAAAACCCATGGCAGCGCGCTCATCGGACATGTCTGGCCATAACCGCAAACCATGCATTCCGGATTGCCGATCACCTTCAATTGCCCCAATACGCTCATACCCTCAAGTGTCAAGGCATGGTTTATCTGGCTGCAGGTCTCTTCCAAGCCGGGCGCTCCTCGGCCGATGCCCGTGGCGACAACAACCGCCAACTTGCCTCTATTGAGACCGTTTTGATGCCGTAGCGAAAACAATCGTTCAACAAACGCTTTGGTAAAACCGTCAACCGCTCCATAGGGTGAATACCCGCCAACCACAATTGCACCGGCATGACGAACTTTTTCGGCCAGCTCGGGAAAATCGTCTTTGACCTTGCAGATGTTGTCTTTTTTGCATCCAAGACAGGCGATACAGGGACGCACGTTGATCTTGCTGAGTTTAATGAATTCCGAAGACAGGCCACTGCTTTCGAGCACGGCTTGAATCAAGCGGTCGGTATTGCTGTTTGCGATGGGACTGCCCGAGATTCCTATTATTTGGGGTTTCATGGTCTGTGCTCCTTATAGGTGGGGTTGTATTACACTGTACCATAGGAGCCAAAAACAAATCTTTCTGTAGCAGTTGTTACATGCAGGAAAAATTCACGTGGGTGCGACCGATTGCCGATAAAACAAAAATCTAAGCGATTTTCAAGCCGGGAAGGATGAGCCGTTTGTCCTCATGAAGGATTTTACCTGCGGCTTTCAGCGCTTTCATGGCGCGGGTAATGCTGACCCGATGAGCTCCGATTAAAAAGCTCAGATCTTCATGGGTCAAGGGAAACTGGATGATGGTGCCTTGGGGGCTGGTCATCCCATGCTCTTTTGCAACACTGGTTAGTACCCTGTATAGGCGGTCCTCGATATTGGTGACGGCCAGGCTTCCCACGCGCCGGGTCAACCAGGCGATTCGTTCACTGAGGTTTTTGATGATTTGCAAGCCGACCTTTGGGTGTTGAAGAACGAGTTGCTCAAATTGGCTGCGACTGAAACCGCAGGTCAAGGTATCTTCGATACAATAGGCACTGATCGGATATCGGCCCTCTTCCGAAAACATGTTTTCACCAACAAAGTCGCCTGCTTTACGGATATCCAGTGTCAGTTCAGTGCCGTCTTCGAGTACCTTGGAAAGCTTGACGCGACCGCCTTTGATCAGAAACATTTCATCGGTCGGATCGCCCTGCAAGAAAAGCGCTTGCCCAGCGGTCGATTTCTTTCGTAATGCCTCCCGGCTCAGCGCTTCGACCTCATCTGCCTCAAGGTTTTGGAATATCCACAGGTGGCCGATGCAAACTGGCGAAAGGTCGATGCCACTGCCGGCAATTTGCTCACACAAACAAGCCATAAAGCACCTATCACCTTATATGACCACTATTTCAATCGTTTGTTCTTTTATATCGTCTGGAAAGGTTTTTGTCTGCAGCAAGCCACACCATCATCATGGTGGTTCCCTTTGTGTCCTTGTGGGATGAATGGCGTCCTACGGTATGCGCCTTCCGTCGAACGGAGGTTCCTCTGAAGTGGAACGATCCGGAAGCCGCAGCTGCTGATCCGGGCCGGCTATCCGCGATCCCTGCCGGAACCGGCACTCAAGCTGCAGGCGATATTTTTCGACCTCCATCTGAGCATCGATGGTCCTTTGGGCCAATCGATAGCGCAGAAAGATAAACCAGATCACCAACCCGAGAATTACGGCAAAGATGGCGATGAAGACCCACCTGTATTCGGAAACGACCGAAGCACCGTGACGGCCGAGATCGGCCACGAAGTAGGGCACGGCATACATGCCGATCACCAGCAGAAGGACGAAACTCCCGAGGACGAAGATATTCAAACGGCTGATTCGACTGACCATCAAGCCGATCCTGTCCGTTGCGCCCTCCCGGTCATCGGCCGCCTCTAGGCCGCTTCCATCGTCTTTGAAGAACAAAGCCTCGTAGGCCCGGACGAAAAAGGCGAACAAAAGCATCGCCCCGATGGGCAATCCGATGGCCGCTGCGAACCAGGCCCGGAAAGGAAACGGTCGCTGCACCCTGACCTGCCGGACCGTGAAGTCGGTCAGAGGTCCGAAGTTGTTTTCGAACCGGATTTTTTCGTGATCATCAAAATCGGCGTATACGGTCTCGTATACCACTTGGTTTTGCTGGTCCATGACCTGGATGCGGACTTGCCCACCGGACTTCATGGCCGCGAAGGCGAAAATTTGCAGTTCGAAAAGCAGAAGACCGATGATGACGGCGGTGAATACAATTTTGTGTTCTTGAAAGTGGTTGCGCCACCCGGACCGGTTGCTCATATCCCGACTCCCCAATTTCCTTACCAGAGCCATAGGTATACCGAGATGGCGTTGTCCCGTCAATTGATGCGCTGAATTGCCTGCTATACGACCTGTGAATCGGGTGCCGATAGCGGCGCTTGCGTCTCCAGGCGCCGAAAGGCGGCCGGTTCCACCGCTTCGCGGGTGGGCAGCCGGCGGTGGCGGAACCAGTGGACGGTGCGGCGCAGGTCGTTGAGGATCATCAGCAGGCTGGGAATCAGCACCAGGGTCAGCACGGTGGCGAAGAGCACCCCGGCGGCGATGGAGATGGCCATGGGGATCAGGAACTTGGCTTGCAGGTCGGTTTCCAGAATCAGGGGCGTCAACCCGAACACCGTGCTCACGGTGGTCAGCAGGATGGCCCGAAAGCGGCGCATGGCGCCCAAGCGCACCGCCTCGCGGAAGGGGAAGCCTTCGGCCAGGTACTCGTTGATCCGTTCGATCATCACGATGGCGTTGTTGACCACCACGCCGGCCAGGGCCACCATGCCGAAGACGCTCATCAGGGTCAGGGTGTAACCCAGCAGCAGGTGGCCGGCGATGGCGCCGATGATGCCGAAGGGCACCGTGAACATGATCACCAGGGGTTGAGCATACGAGCGGAACACGGTGGCCATGATCACCAGGATGCCCATCATGGCCAGGGGAAAGCTGATATAAATGCTCTCGAAGGATTCGCGCATCTTCTCCTGTTCGCCCTGCACGGAGACATAGAGGCCGGGATGGTCGCGATGCAATTGGGGGAAGAAGTGCTGCTGCAGGTCGGCCAGGATCTCGGCGGTGTTGGCGCGCTGGCCGTCCACGGCGGCGCTGACGGCCACCCGGCGCATGCCGTCGGTGCGGATGATCCGGGAATAACCGGCGGCATACTGCACCTCGGCCACGGAGCGCAGGGGGATTTCGTACCCTTCGCGGGTGCGGATGCGCATCTGGGGCAGATCCGATATGCGACTGCGCTCCGCCTCGGTGTAGCGCACCTTGACGCGCACATCGTCCCGGCCGCGCTGCACGCGCAGCGCCTCCTCGCCGAAATAACCGGCATATACCTGGCGCGCCAGGTCGTCCACCGTCAGGCCCAAGGCGCGGGCTTCGGGCTTGAGCGCCAGGCGGATTTCGTTCTTGCCCGGCGAGAAGTCCGACCGGATCTGATAAACGCCGTCGAAGCGCCGCAACCGCTCCATCAAGGCATCGGTTGCGCTGAGTATGGTGGGCATGTCGTGGCCCTGCAGCCACACCTCGATGGGCGCGCCGGGCGGTCCGGCGGCCATGCCTTCGAAGGTGAGCGAACGGATGCCCGGAATGGCGCCCACTTCCCGTTCCCAGCGGATCATCAGGTCCTTGGTGTGCACGCCGCGCTGTTCCGACGCCAGCAGCACGGCCAGCACGCTGCCCACGTGAGGACCGGTGGCCGGTATCTGTTCAAAGGTCTGGCCCACCAGGGCCATGCGGTCCTTGAGCAGCGGTTCGCCGGTGCGGGTGGGAATCTGCTCGGAAAGCCGCTCCAGGGCGGCCTCGATCCGCTCGATGGCCTGGTGGGTCACCTCGGCCGGGGTGCCGTCGGGAAAGTGGACGATGGCGGTCATGACATAGCCGTCGATCTCGGGGAACACTTCGAACTTGAGCAGTCCGCCGCGCACCATGCCCAGTACGATGAACAGCAGGCTGATCGCCATGCACATGGCGATGTAGCGCCACTGCAATGCCAGGCGCAGCACCGGCGTGTAGATGCGCGCCATGAACCACTCCAGGCCGCGCACCACGGCCAGGCGCACCGTTTTGGCGCCTCGTTTGAGGGCGCCCATGGCGCGATCGGCGCGGTTGGGATCGGGCAGGTTGTTCAGGTGGGCCGGCAGCAGGATCAGGCACTCCACCAGGGAGATCAACAGGCAGGCGATCACCACCACGGGCAGCTGGAAGATGAATTTGCCCATAATGCCGCCGATGTACATCAGGGGGATGAAGGCCACCACGGTGGTGGCGGCGGACGCGAACACCGGCAGGCCCACTTCGCCGACCCCTTCCACGGCCGCCTGTATCGGCGGCAATCCTTGTTGACGTTTGACGAAGATGGCTTCACCCACCACGATGGCATTGTCCACCACGATGCCCAACACCATGATCAGGGCGAAGAGCGAGATCATGTTCAAGGTGATCCCCATGGCCCACATGATCATCAGGGCACCGGCGATGGAAACCGGGATGCCCATGCCGCTCCAGAAGCTCAGGCGAATGTCCATGAAGAGCCAGAGCAGGATGAAGACCAGGGCCAGGCCGATCATGCCGTTGCGCGTCAGCAGGCTGATGCGCGCCTTCAGTTCGGTGGTGCCGTCGTAAAGTACCGCGATCCGGCTGCCGGGCGGCAGTTGCGCCGTCCGGTCTTCGACGAAGGCGTGCACGCTGCGGGAGATGGCCAGGGCGTCTTCATCGCTGGTTTTGTAGATGAAGATCATGTTGGCCGGCTCCCCGTTGATGGCGGCCCGGATGGGGTCCTCGGTGAAGCCGTCCCGGATGGTGGCGATGCGGTCCAGGGTGACCAGCTCCCCGCCGGGGCGGGCCAGCACCACCAGGTCGGCCAGCTCCTCGCCGGTGTAGCGCCGGCCCATGGTGCGCACCCGGATCTCCTCTTCCAGGGTGCGGATGGTGCCGCCGGCCAGGTTGAGGCTGCCGCGGCGCACGGCATCGGCCACCATGCCCAAGCTCAGGCCATACTCCCGCAGGCGCGGCTCGGACAGTTCGATGCTGATTTCGTAATCCCGGGCGCCGAAGATCTCCACCTGGGAGATTTCCGGCAGCAGCTGGATCTCGTCCTTGGTGTTTTCGGTCCACTCCTTGAGCCGCCGCTCGGACATCTCGCCGGTGAGGTAGAGAAACATCACCACGTCCCGCAGCAGCACTTCTTCGATAATGGGCCGCTCGGCGGCGGGGGGAAAGGTGGCGATGGCCTCCACCCGACTGCGCACCCGGTTGAGCAGCTCGGCGGCATCCTGCCCTTCCCGGACCTCGATCATCGCGGTGGCCATGTTCTCCATGGAAGTGGTGGTGTACTGCTTGATCCCCTCCAGACCCTCGAGGGCCGTTTCGATCTTGCGGCTGATCCCCTCTTCCACCTCCTCGGGGTCGGCGCCGGGATAGACCACCGTGATGGTGATCATGTCCAGGGAGAACTCCGGAAAGTTCTCCCGGATCATGGAATAGGCCGCCAAGGCGCCGGCGCCGAACAGGATCAGCAGTACGATGTTGGCGAACACCCGGTTGCGGGCGAAGGCGGTGATCAAGGCTTTCACGAAGCGCCCTCCTCCCGGTCGTCGGCGACGATCTCCAGCAGGCTGTTCTCCAGGGGGTCCACCAGGCGGGTGCGGATCACCCGGTCGCCGGGGGCGAGCCCTTCGGCCACATAGGCGGTCTCGCCTTCGATGCGGGCCACGCTCACCGGCACGGTTTTCAAGCGGCCCGCCACATCCAGATAAACGGTGTTCTCGAAACTGACCGCCCAGCGGGGCAGCGGCACCACATCGGCCATGGTGCGGCCGGGGATGTCCACTTGGCAGAACATGCCCGCCACCAAGGGAAAACCGTTGCCTTGGACCGGCAGGGCGCGGGATCCTTCGATGCGAGCCGCCACGGTAAGGGTGCGGGTGTCCTCGCTGAAGCGCACCACCCGGTGCAAACTGCCTTCCCACACCCGGCCGCCGGTATCCTCGGTCCAGCGGATTTGGACCGTCACCGGTTCCAGGGAGCCGAACCAGGCACTGTCGCCGGGCGTGTCGTCGGCCTGGAAGCGCAGCCACTGGCGGGCATCGCGGCTGTCCAAGGGCAGGTGGATCTCCAGCAGGCTGTCATTGGCCAGGGTGACGGCATTGACGCCCCGGTTGACGAACTGCCCCACCTGGATGGCATGGTCCGAGACCCGCCCCTCGAAGGGCAGGCGCACCTCGCACCGTTCCAGGTTGTTCAACGCGGCGGCCTGCCGGGCCTCGGCCGCCGCCAGGGCGGCGCGGGTCTCGGCAATGCGCACCGGGTAGAGGGCCACGGCCTGTACCAGCTGGTCGGTCTGATCGCGGATGGTGTTGTAGGCCCGCTCGGCGCCATCCACGGCGGCCTGGGTCCCGACCCGGTTGCGGGCGAACAAGTCGCGCACCCGTTCGTATTCGGTGCGCGCCAGCTCCCGGTTGCGCTCCAGGGTGACCAACCGCTGCCGGTCGAACCCATACTGTTTTTCAAGGGCCAGCAAGTTGTTCTCCAGCTGCCCGACCATGGCCCGGGCTTCCAGCAGGGCGGTCTGGTAGTCCCGCGGATCGATGGCAAACAGCACTTCATCGGCGGGAATGATGCCCCCCACTTTTAGTTGGGGATGCATGGCCACCACCTTGCCGCTCACCTCCGCCGCCACGGCCACCACCTCCAGAGGCCGCACGCTGCCGTAACCGGTCAAGGTCACCGGCACCTGCCGCGGCCGGGCCTCGATCACGGCCACGCGCAAGGGCTGTTCGCCCGCCGCCACCTCGACCGGCGGCTTTTTCAAGGCCACCATGACCAGCATGACCACCACGCCGAACAGCAGAACCAGTGCGCAGATCACGATACGCCGGATAACATCTCTGGAGATGCCTTTGCCTTGGGAGGAACCGTCCGATGGCATTTTCAATCCCCTTTTGCATCATGGTGACCGCCGGGCGGGATGTCAGGGCGGAAGGCTTTGAACGAATGGGTTGCTGCGCAACACGCGCGCAAGCGTTTTGCACACGGCGGGCTAATTACCATGCCGTGCGGTCGACGGCAAGATGCTGTTTGTCGATGGACATGCTTTACGCCCCCTCCCAACCGGGAAGAATGGCGTCGTTGATGCGACGCCACAGCGGCCCGCCTGCGGGCCTTGGGCGGCCGTCGATGGCGTGGATCGGCACTGCGCCCATGAGGGCGTTGGCGGCCAGGAGCTGCCCGGTACCGTGCAATTCCGAAGGCTGGACCGGGCGCCAACGGATGCGATAGCCCCAGCGGGCCAGTTGGTCGCAAACGGCCGCCGCCATGACGCCGGGCAAAACCGCCGGCGATTCGGGACGCGACACCTCCCGGCCTTCGATCAGCAAAAGGTTGGCGGTGTTGGTCTCCGAAACCGTTCCGTCGGGGTTGAGGATCAAGGCTTCGTCATGGCCCTTGGCCGCGGCCCATTGGCCGGCTTGCAGATAGTAGAGATAGTTGAGGGTCTTGTGATCCGCCAAGGGGCTTTGGCGCGGATGGGGATAAGTGCCCAGGGCAAGGCCACCGCTCTCATGGACGGCCGCCCGATGGGTGTAGGGCCGGGCGGTCACCAGCAGGGTGTGGTCCCAGGGCGCCGCGGCGCGGCTGCCGCGGGTGGCCAACAGTTTGACGGCGGCACATCCGACTTGCAAGCCATTGGCGGCGATCACCGCGGCGATCACCGCATCCCAGGTGACATCCGGTGGCGGATCGGGCATCAACGCGCGCCAGGTGGCGTTGAAACGCGCCAGGTGGGCCGCCAGCAAGGGCGCACGGCCATGGTCCGCCCGCAGGGTTTCGAAAAAGCCGTAGCCGTAGAGCAGTCCCTGGTCGGCAACGGGCACGGCGGCTTCGGCGGCGGGTTGCAGGCGGCCGTTGCACCACACCACCGCATTGGAGGGATCCACGGCATCCGTCGCCGTGGCCTGGCAGGCGGTCAGCAGGGTGTGGGCCTTGTGCAAGGTTTCCTCGTATTCGCTGCGGGGATCGGAATCGTAGACCACCCCGCCGCCGGCGGAATAGTGGAGGATCCCGCCCGTGATGATGGCGGTGCGGATGGCGATGGACAGATCCATGGTGTCGTGCAGGCTGATGTAGCCGATGCTGCCGCAATAGAGATGCCTGCGGCAGGGCTCCAGCTCGTCGATGATCTCCATGGCCCGCACCTTGGGACAGCCGGTGATGGAGCCGCCGGGAAAGGCGGCCCGGATCAGGTCGACACTCCCTGTATCCCTATCCAGCTCGCCCTCCACCCGGGTGACCAGGTGGTAGACATTCCGATAGGCCTCGATGCGCTTGTGCTCGGTCACATGTACGCTGCCGGCCCGGCACACCTTGCCCAGGTCGTTGCGCAGCAGGTCGACGATCATGGAAAGCTCGGCATCGTCCTTGGTGCTGGCGGCCAGTTCCGCTCGCAGGGCCGCATCGGCCTCGGCGGTGGCCCCCCGCGGCCGGGTGCCCTTGATGGGGCGGGCCTCCACCCGGCGACCGGATTGCTGCACGAACCGCTCGGGAGAGGTGGAGACGATCTGATGGTCGCCGGCCTGGATGAAGGCGAAAAAGGGGGCCGGGTTGCGGGCGTAAAGGTGGCGAAACAGGGCGTAGGCATCGCCGTCGAAGGGCACCTGGAAGCGCTGGGAAAGATTGACTTGATAAACATCGCCGGCGGCGATGTAGTCGATCACCCGTCCCACGGCCTGTTGGTAGGCCTCGGGTGTGACGTTGGCCCGGCGGCCGGCGGCGGGCAGACAAAAGGGGGCCGCTTCGGCCGGCGGTCCATCGCATGCGGCGCGGAACCCATCGATGATATGATCCGGGGTCTCCGAGGCGCGGGCACGCAGGGGGACCATCAAACGGGTGGCGCCGGTGGTTTTGTCGTGCACGACCAGCAGCGACGGTGCAAAGAACAGCATGTGGGGCAGGAGAAGGTCGTCCACGCTGGTGCGCGGCAGGCGCTCCAGATCATCCTTGAGGTCGTAGGCCAGGTAGCCCATCAACCCCGCTGCCATGGGTGCCGGCCACTGTCCGGTGGGCAACTGCAAGCGGTCCAGCAACGTCTCCAGCACGGCCAGGGGCGGCGCGTCGATCCGGTGCGGGGTGCCGTCCACGCTCAGGATCACCCGGCCGGCGCGGCCGGACAGGACCATCCATGGCCACAGGCCGAGCAGGTGGTACCGCGCGCAGTCCAGATCGCCGCCGCTGAGCAAGGCCACCGTGCCCGGCAAGGCGGCGAAGCGGGCGCACAACGCCTCGAAGGGCTCCCGCAGGTCAAAGGGCCGGGCATGGACGCCGGTCACGGTGTCCATGCCCGGAAGATCCGCAAAGGGAGAGGGGACTGCTTTGAGATTCATGGAGATCCTTCAAGGGTCCGCGTTGCAGAAAATTTTCCACCAGGGTGAAACCTTGCTCGGTGAGGAAACTTTCCGGATGAAATTGCACCCCGCACAGCGGATGGCGCCGGTGTTCCAAGCCCATGATGGTACCGTCGGCGGTGCGGGCGGTGATGGTCAAGTGGCGGCGCAGGGCGTCCGGCGCAGGGGCCGCCATCAGGCTGTGGTACCGCGCCGCCTGAAACGGGGACGGCATGCCGGCGAACAGCCCTCGTCCGTCGTGCACCACGGTGCTGGTTTTGCCGTGCAGCGGTTGGGTGGCCCGCACGGTGCGGCCGCCGAACACCTCGTTGATGCACTGCATGCCCAAACATACCCCCAGGATGGGCACTTTGGCATGCCATTGCCGTATCAGGGGCATGGAAACGCCGGCATGGGCCGGATCCTTGGGGCCCGGGCTGATCAGGATGTAATCGGGGGCCAGGGCGGCGACTTCGACCGGATCGATGGCATCGCTGCGCGCCACCCGGATATCGAGGGGGTAGCGGCGGAACATCTGCACTAGGTTGTAGGTAAAAGAGTCGTAGTTGTCGATCACCAGTAATATGGGCATGCCGTCGCCTCCATTAAAAAAAGCCACCCCGACATGAGTCTGGGTGGCTGGGCCTATGGCATAACTCATTTTACGCCCTGCCGTTGGCCGCAGGAGCGTTGTTGCTGATTTTGAACAATTGATAAAAGAAAAACGGCGCCAAGTCAAACAAGAATGGCGGATGGGGGATTTTCACTGGGTGTGGTGCGAGGTTCAAGTTTTAAGTTTGATGGCCTCGTAAAAAGTCCCAAAAACGGTGTTTTTGCAAATTGCCATCGTATAAATTTAGGTACTTACAGCGTCGAAAATTGAAAATTCCGACTTTTTACGAGACCATCAAAACTTAAAACTTAAAACTTAAAACTGGCCCGCAGGGCTCGGCTGGTGGGTTTGCTTGGTGTATGGTAAAAAGGCACCCGAAGGACCGTTGCCGCAAACCGATTCCGGGAAGGGAATGAGGGCCATGCCGGGCGTCGATGCCCAACGCCGATTGATTCTGTTCGGCCGGTATCCGGTGCCGGGACGCACCAACACCCGGTTGATACCCGTGGTGGGGCCGCTGGGGGCCGCCGAGTTGCAGCGGCAGTGGACCGAACGGGCGGTGGCCGTTTTGAAGGGGTCCCGTTTAGCGCCGGTCGCGTTTGTCTATGCCGACGGCACGGCGCAGCAGGTGCGCCGTTGGCTGGGCCGCGAGGGGATTGAGCTGATTCCGCAAGTCCAGGGCGATCTGGGTCAGCGAATGGCGGCGGCCTTGGCGGATGGTTTGCACAGGGGCGCTTCGCAGGTGGTGCTGCTGGGCACCGATGTGCCCCGGATGACTGCACGGCACTTGGAGATGGCCTTCGAAGCGCTGGCCGGACACGACCTGGTGCTGGGTCCCGCCCGTGACGGCGGTTACTGGTTGGTGGGATGTCGGAAAGCAGCGGATGTTTTCACGGGCATCCCATGGGGCACCCCGGAAGTGCTGGCCCAAACCATGGCGCGTGCGCAGGCGCATGGGCTTTCCCTGGCCCTGCTGCCGCCCATGGACGACATCGACACGCCGGCGGATCTGGCAGCCTTGCATGGCGGGCGACAGGGATATGCACCCTTTTTGAGTGTCGTCATACCGACATTGAATGAAGCGGTCCGCATCGGCCCGGCGGTGGCTGAAGTGATGGCCCCGGATATCGAGGTGATCGTGGCCGACGGCGGCAGCCGGGACGATACCGTTTTCAAAGCGAAAGCGGCCGGCGCGACGGTCATCACGGCGGAACCGGGCCGGGCCGTGCAGCAAAACGCCGGCGCCCACCTGGCAAAGGGATCCGCACTGCTCTTTCTGCACGCCGACACCCGCCTGCCCGGGGATTTCGGCGCGCGCGTGTTTGAATGTTTGCTGGACCCCGCCGTGGTATTGGGGGCCTTTCATTTCCAAACCGACTGGGACCACTGGGCCATGCACGCCATCGCCCGGCTGACCAACGCGCGCAGCCGCCGGCTGAAATTGCCCTATGGCGACCAGGGGTTCTTTCTGCGCAAGCGGGTGTTCGATCGGGTGGGGGGCTTTCCAATGGTGCCAATTGCCGAAGATTTGCTGTTGGCCCGCCGCCTGGCCCCCTCGGGACGGATCGCCCTGGCGCCCGGCGCGGCCGTCACCTCGAGCCGCCGCTGGCGTCGGCGGGGCATTGTACGCACCACCCTGATCAATGCCGTCATCGCCGGCGGTTTGCTGCTGGGTATATCGCCGGATCGGCTGGCGGGGTTGTACCATCGATAGGCGTCGGGACGGGGCGGGCCGTGTGATGCGCGAGGCACGGCTGAATCGATAGCACCGGCCTGAAACGGACCGGATGGGAGGGAGTAGCCCGGGATGAACCAGCGGCAACCAAGCAAACAAAAAGGGCCTGCGCCCAAATGGATCGCCGCCGTGGTGGCCAACGCGCGGGGAGAAATTTTCGACCTGGCCGGCTATGCCGCCGTAGGTGCCGACGGCGCTTTGATGGCGCCCCTCGACGTGATGCACACCCAACCGTTGCCCCACGGCAGCGAATTGATGTTCCTGCCCGACCGCATCCCGCTGCTCTATGATTTGCGACGGAAACGGATCGTGCCGCTGGCGGACAACCCCTATGTGCCGGGCGAACCCATCTATCCCGTGGCGGCTTTCAACTCACCGGGCTACGTGATCACCCACACCCCCGCCTATGACGAATGCCCCGATGCCCGCCTGTTGCCCCTGTTCAGCTACGGCGCCGTGGGCTGGCACCGGGGCCGATTTCGATCGTCCGTGTGGTTGGTGGACGACGAACCGCGCCAGGATCTGCGCCGCATGCCGCTGGAAAAAATCAAGGTCGGCGTGGGGCGCATGCGTCGCACCCTGCCCGACAACCGGCTGCGGGCCCATCTGGAAAAATGCGCCCTGACCTATGGCTGTCCAGCCGGCAAGAACTTCTTTCTCGGACGGTACGAAGCCCCCTTGCCCACATCGCCGTCCTGCAACGCCCACTGCCTGGGTTGCATCTCCCTGCAGGAGGACTCCGGCTTGACCAGCAGCCAGGAACGCATCGGCTTCATTCCCACTCCCGAAGAGATCGCCGCCGTCGCCTTGACCCACATCGACCGCGTCGAACGCGCCGTGGTCAGCTTCGGTCAAGGCTGCGAAGGCGATCCGTTGCTGGTGGCCGACACCATCGCGGCGGCCATCGGCCTGATCCGCCAACAAACCGACCAGGGCACCATCAATCTCAATACCAACGGCAGCCGACCCGAGCCACTGGCCCGATTGGTGAAAGCCGGCCTGGACAGTGTCCGAATCAGCATGAACAGCGTCCGTCCGGACTGCTATCACGCCTATTTCCGACCGACCGGGTACACCTTCGCGGATGTGACGGCCGCCATCGATGCCGCCCTGGCCCATGGCGCCCATGTGGCGATCAACTATCTCAACTGCCCCGGCTTTACCGACACGCCCGAGGAGCGGGATGCCCTGAAGGCCTTTTTACGGGTCCACCCGGTGCACATGATCCAGTGGCGCAACCTCAATTTCGACCCCCTGCGTTACCGACACATCATGACCGCGGCAGCGCCCCAGGGGTCGCCCATCGGCATTGCACCCTTGATCACCCTTGTACGCAGGGCCTTTCCCCGTCTGCTGCACGGCTATTTCAACCCTCCCAAGGAGCGTTTCCGGCGACGGGACGACGCCGGTAGCCCATGAGTCCCTTTAACGGAAAGGCCTGTGTAAACAAAGTATTGATTCCGAACGTCGTTTCATTTATGAATACATTTATTAAAAGTGGCAAACATTCGTCTTGAACGTTGATGGCATAGAGCGACCGACAGCGCGGGTCATGATCGACATCAGGCCCGGCGGCCCCACGCTGCGACAATACGCTGCCGGACTTCACCGGAATGGAAGCACACGGGAGGTATTGACATGCAAAAAAAGGCCTTGCTACTGCTTTGGGTCTTGATGTCCGTCATGGTGATCGGCGCACCGGCCGCTTGGGCCAAAAACATCGGTTACGGCTACCTCATCGCCTACTCGGCCAGGGAGCAGGTGGCGTACTACAGCCCGATTCTCAGCCAACTTGCCGTCGGCGCCAGCAGCAGCGACGAAGAGTACTTTGTCAAAACCAGTGTGATTCTGGATCTGGAATCGGCCTTCCAAAAATACTTGGAACAAAAGCACAACATCAGCAGCGCCCAATACACCTTCAGCGCACGCGCGGCATTCAAATCGGAAGAGATTGCCAAAAAACGGTTCGACCAGGAAATCGACACCTTTCGTTTCCGTGGCTTTCAACTGATCGAGGCGTCGAATTTCAAGCCTTGAGCAACAAGGGCCACAAATCCCTGTAATCGTAAACCATCTCCTTCTCCGACGCCCGCTCTTCACCCAATTGATAGCAGTGGCCGAAGCGATGGTGGTTGGCGATACCGTGCGCATGACAGTACTGTTCCAATGACGGTTTGACCATGCAACCGATCAGACGCGCGCCGACCTGCGCCCCCCATTGGAAATGGGGACCATCGCCGCCGCTGTCCCCCATGACCGTCACTTTTTCCAACGGTATTTGAAAACGGGCGGCGGCGGCGGTACTGTTGGTCGCCTTGTCGCCAATCTCGGTCATCGGGAAAAAAGCAAAAGCGGCGGCACCCGGCGCATCGAAACGGATGCGGTCATTGGCCGACAGGGCCGGCAGGGGCGGCAGCAGCCCCTTGGCCAACACCCTTTGAAAATAGCCGATCATGCCGGTGGTATTGATCATGAACAAAATACCGTTGGACAGGCATCGTTCGATCAATTCAGGCACCCCGGGATAGGTGGCGAAGGCGTCGTCCAGGTAGGCGTCCATCTGCGCTGCCGTGATCGGTGACGGCAGCAGCGCCGCCACCCGATCCAAGGCATCCCCCAATGGGATCGCATTGCCGGTGTACTGACGAAAAACCGCCGCCACGGCAGGGCGCAACTCGGGATAGTGATGTCCGATGACATCGAAGGGGCCGTTGGGTGAAAGGCACTCGCTCCAGTCGGAGGAGACCATGGCGACATAGCGGGGTTGTGGCATGGGCGTCTCTTTCCGCAATCGACGCGACCTGCAATAGGTCGGCGTTCCATCCGCAAGAATTCAATTTTCAAGGGATCCTGGAAACCGGGGCACATCTTGTCATAGCTTCAAACCCATAGCATTAAACCACGCCCGGTAAAACCCCACGGATCGGATTTATTCTTGCATTTTCAATCCCATTGCATTAGTTACCGGCCCCAACGGTCAAAACAAATCGTTTTTGGAGGATCGGCATCGGCTCGGCCGGCCGGATCCGTCGAACACATTAATGAGGACCCTGATGGACGAAAAGGAACCTGGTGGTAGTTGCGACACCAAACCTCCCAGTCGCAGCACACAAAATCGGAAATCCGCCGCTCGGCCTCGATGTAGGACCGCCTCCGCGTCGCGCTTGCCTGCGCACGCTCTTTAAGGCGCCGTCCTGAACGTCTTTTCGGGCCGACGGCCCGGACAAGGCGTTAAGGAGGCGCACCATGACCCACGCGCTCGATCTCAGCCGTATATTGGAAACCGCCGACACCGAAGGGCGTCAGGCGGAATTGGCCGCCCTGCGCGGTTTGCATCCCTCGGACATCGCCGAGGTGCTGGAAGAAAGCCGGCTCGAGCCCGGCGAGGTCGTTGAGATTTTATCGGCGGTGGGCAATCACAAGGCCATCGACGCCTTTGCCCAACTCTCCATGGAGACCCAGGAGGCCTGCCTCGAAGCGGGCAACGCCCAAACCATGCTCCGATTCGTGGAAAACATGGAGCCGGACGACCGGGTGGATCTGCTCAAAGCCGTGGATGACGAAGTGCGTGAAGCGATCATGCCCCTGATCGCCCAGGCCGAGCGCAACGCCATCCGTAAACTGTGGCACTACGAGGAAGGCACAGCCGGCGCCGTGATGACCACCGAGTACGCCATGCTCACCAAGGACCTGACGGTGGGCGAGGCGCTGTCCCACTTGCGGCTGCAAGCGCCCAACAAGGAGACCATCTACTACATCTACATCACTGATCAGCAGCGGCGACTGATCGGCACCATCTCCCTGCGCGACCTGATCATGTCCAAGCCTTACGCCCAGCTGGAACGCATCATGGAAACCAACCTGATCAGCGCTCCCCACGACATGGACATCGAAGAGGTGGCGGCCCTCTTTTCGAAGTACGACCTGCTGGCCGTGCCGGTGGTGGACAAGGAGAACCGGCTGCTGGGCATTATCACCGTGGATGACGTACTGGACATCATCGAGGCCGAGAGCACCGAGGACTTTCAGCGCATCTCGGCGGTGCTGCCCTTCGACGAAGAGTATTTCCGGCGCCCCTTCCACCGGCTGTTCTGGAGCCGCTTCATCTGGCTGGCAATCCTGCTGCTCACATCCCTGATCTCCACCACCATCATGGAGGCCAACCAGGACGCGCTGCATCAGATGCTGGCCCTCTCCTTTTTCATCCCCATGGTCATGGGCACCTGCGGCAACGCCGGCACCCAATCGGCCACCATGATCGTTCGCAGCATGGCCCTGGGCGAAATCGAAACAAGCGATGGCTGGCGGGTCTTTCGCCGCGAGCTGCTCATGGGGCTGGCCCTGGGCGTCTCCCTGGGGCTGATCGCCTATTTCAGGGTGTTTCTGCAGGACCAGCATGCATTGCTGGGCATCATCGTGGCCAGCGCATTGCTGGCGACCCTGCTGGCCGCCAACCTCGTCGGCGCCCTACTGCCGCTGATTCTCAAAAAGATCAAGCTGGATCCGGCCTTGACCGCCGGCCCCTTCATCGCCACCATCATCGATGCGGTGGGAATTGCCATTTACTTTCAAATCGCCTTCATACTGATGCGCACCTTCCAGGCGTAACCGCACGAGGAGCCGACAAGATGCACTGGATCGCGGCCAAAGTGACCTTCAACAGCCCATCGACCGACCTGACCGCCGAGCTGATCGCCGAGCTGTTCGACACCCTGGGCATCAGCGGCGTGGTGGTGGACGACCCCGGCCTGGAACCAACCGACGACTGGGGCGCCGACGCGGTGCCCCGACCCGCCCAACCGGCGGTCACCGGCTATTTTCCGGGAGACCACCGCGCCCCGCGCCTGCGCCGCGATTTGGAAGCGGGCCTGGCGGCCCTGGCGGCCCGCCACCCGATGACCTACACCACTGCTTACGACAATTTGGACGAACAGGTGTGGGCCGAATCGTGGAAAGCCTTTTTCCATCCCCAACCCATCACCCCGCGTTTGGTGGTCAAGCCCACCTGGTGCGACTACACCCCCCGTCCGGGCGAACAGGTGATCGAAATCGACCCCGGCATGGCCTTCGGCACCGGCACCCACCCCACCACCGGCCTCTGCGTCCAGTTGCTGGAACGCTACTGCCGGCCCGGCCAAAGGGTGCTGGATGTGGGCACCGGCTCGGGCATCCTGCTCATCGCCGCCGCCAAGCTGGGCGCCGGCCGTCTTGCCGGCGTGGACAACGACCCCCTGGCCCTCGGGGTGGCCCGCGCCAACCTGCTGCAAAACAAATTGTCGCCGGAGCGCTTCGCCCTTATCTGCGGCCACCTCCTCGCCCCCATCGCCGGCCACCACGACCTGGTACTGGCCAACATCCTGGCCGATGTGATCATCGAACTGCTGGACACCGTTGCCACCGTCCTGCCCCCCGGCGGCCGCTTCATCTGTTCGGGCATCCTGAGAAAGCAAAAGCCCGCCGTACTCAATAAAATGGAGGCTGTTGGATTCGTTATCGATGATATTTCGGAAAAGGATGAATGGGTTGCACTGGCGGGCAGTTACACTACCTCGATCCCGAAAAAAAGATTGGAACGCGCCCAACGGATACCATAAAGGCTAAAGAATTTCTCAAAAGGTGCGATATTGGGTTTGTACCACGCCACGGCCGGGGATAAGAAACAGGCTGCGGCGCGTGCCCCGCACTGTGACGCAAAGGTGAAATTCATGTCGCTGGTAGTCATTATCGACGATGATCGAAGTGTATGCGGCGTTCTCGAACAATTGATTCGACAGCACGGGCACACCGCCGTCAGTGCGCAGAGCCTCGCCGACGGCCTGGCCCTGGTAGAGAATCGGCCGGCGGACCTGGTGCTGCTGGACGTCAAACTGCCCGACGGCAGCGGCCTGGAACAGTTGCACCGGATCTCCCAATCGCCCGCCAAGCCGGAAGTGATCATCATGACCGGTCATGGCGATCCGGACGGCGCCGAGTTCGCCATTCACAACGGCGCCTGGGACTACATCGAGAAGTCGGCATCGCCCAAGGCCATGACCCTGCGCCTGCTGCGGGCCCTGGAATATCGTGCGGGCAAGCAGCCGGCGGCGGCGCCCGCCATCGACCGCCGGGGCATCGTGGGCGAAAGCCAACCGCTGACCCACGCCCTGGATCAATTGGCCCACACCATGTACAGCGACGCCGGGGTCCTGATCACCGGCGACACGGGTACGGGCAAGGAGCTGTTCGCCCGCGCGGTGCACCGCAACAGCCCCCGCAAGGATGCCAGCTTCGTAGTGGTGGATTGCGCCGCACTGCCCCACCACTTGGTGGAGAGCATGCTGTTCGGCCACGTAAAAGGCGCCTTCACCGGCGCGGACGCCCCGCGGGAAGGACTTGTGGCCCAGGCCGACGGCGGCACCCTTTTTCTGGACGAAATCGGCGAGATGCCGCTCTCCCTGCAAAAGGCCTTTTTACGCGTCTTGGAAAGCCGTTGTTTCAGGCCCATCGGCAGCAAGGAAGAGCGCCGCAGCAATTTTCGCATCGTCGCCTCCACCAATCGGGATCTGGACGAAATGGTGCGCAAGGGCCGCTTCCGCCAGGACCTGCTCTATCGACTGCGCACCTTTCACCTGCATTTGCCGGCCTTGCGCCAACGAAGGCAGGACATCCCCCTGCTGGCCGAATATCACCTGCAGCGGCTCAGCCGTCTGTACGGCGGCACGCCCAAAGAGATGTCCGCCGACTTTCTGGAGGTGTTGGCAGGTCACGACTGGCCGGGCAACGTGCGCGAACTGGTCAACACCATGGACAGCGCCCTCTCCGCCGCGCGGGACGAAACGGTGCTCTACTCCTGCCATCTGCCGCCGACCTTGCGCACCAAGGTGGCGTGCCGCCAGATCACCAAGCCATGCGCCCGCCCCGCCGAAGCGACCCCCTTCGATGCGGCCCGCCCCCTGCCCCCCTTGCAGGCCTTCCGCGACAAGATGATCGAAATGGCCGAGACCCAATACCTCAACACCCTGCTCAAAGACAGCGGCGGCAGCATGTCCAATGCCTGCACCATGGCCGGCATCTCGCGCTCGCGGCTCTACGAGCTGATGAAGAAACACGCCATCACGGCACGCTGAGCCGGCTGGCGGCTACACAAAGAAAGCGGCTATCCACAGACCCCAAGTCGGGGCTTGCCCATTGGAACTCGAAATCGGTATCGAAGCGCAAAACAGAACTGAATCGATTTCGATTCCGATGCTGCTTCAGCTCGCTTCTGATATTGATTTGGCTTGGTGTATCACACCAAGCCGAGGCGCTCGGTTTTTTAGCGTCGCCTCCAGCTATTGGGTGGCGACGTCCTTCCGAATTTTTCGTACGCGTACACGTTATCGTAATCGTACTCGTACTCGTACGCGTACGCGATACTCTCGCGAACCTGCATCGGCGCCGAGGCCTCTTTACCAGTATCGAAACGATACGAACAAGAAGACGTTTACCATCATTTCCGGTTTTTGGAATCAATTGTTTGGCATGCCATCAAAACACCCTTGAGCCCTTTGTACAAACGATATGCCCAGGCAGGTCGAACATTTAGCACCTTTTCGAGTACGCGTACGAGAACCGCCCCTTCGGGGCTGAGTACGCTTACGACGATTTTGAATCGCCAACCGCCAAAAGACAATCTCGCCGACGGCCTATTCAGAATCGTCCAAATCGAGTTCGGGGTAAAGTTTGCGGGCGCATTCCGGGCAGATGCCGTGACTGATCTGCGCATCGGTGTGGGTGCGCATATACACCTCCACCTGGTTCCAGTAGCCTTGATCGTCCCGGACCTTTTTGCAGTTGGCACACATGGGCACGATGCCCTGCAGCGTGCGCACTTCGTCCAGGGCGTGCTGCAGGGCGTTGATCTTTTCGGCCAAGGCGGCCTGCAGCCCCAGGATGCGGCGGCCCACCGCCACCCGGGCGCGCAGCTCGTCGGGGTCGTAGGGTTTGGTGATGTAGTCGTCGGCGCCGGCGTCCAGGCCGGCGACCACATCCCCCTTGGCATCCTTGGTGGTGAGCAGGATGATGTAGGGCGGCGGTTCCAGGTCCAAGGCGCGGATGCGGCGGCAGACCGTCACGCCGTCCAGCTCGGGCATCATCCAGTCCAGGATGGCCAGATGGGGGCGGTCGGGGGCTTGCAAGGCGGCCAACGCGGCGGGACCGTCCTCGGTCACCACCAGGGTATGGCCCCGCTTTTCCAGCAGGGCGGTCAAAACGGTGCGGGACGTGAGGTCGTCCTCGGCAATCAATATTCGCATGGCAATGGGCCTTTCAGAGTTCGGGGGCAGCCAGGGCGGCCAGGGCCGGTCGTAATTGTTGGAACTGCGCCTGCAAATCGTCCACCAAGCCGGCCAACTCCGCCTCGGCCCCATGGCCGATGGCTTGGTCCAGTCGGTCGGCCGCCGCGCGCATCGCTTCGGCGCTCACATTGGCGGCGGCGCCCTTGATGGTGTGGGCCTGGCGGCGGGCCCGCTCGCGGTTGCCTTCGTGGACGAAGGTTTCGAGTAACATGATTTGACGGGGCATGTCATCCAGGAAACCCGCAACGACCCGCCGGGCCAGCTCCATATCGCCCATCAAGCGGTCCATCAGCCCCTGTTGATCGAACAGCGCCGTGGACGCATCCGGCGCCTCGGCCGGCGGCCCGGTCGCATCGGTACCGCCCGCGCCCCCCGGAGCGCCGACGAGGCCGGGCAGCCAGCCGGCGATGACCCGCTTCAGCGCTTCGGGGGTGATCGGCTTGGACAGAAAACCGTTCATGCCGGCATCCCGACAGCGCTGTCGATCCGCCGGACCGGCATGGGCGGTCAGGGCCACGATGGGCACATCGACAGGAAACCCCCGGCCCTCGTGGGCCCGGATGCGCCGCGTGGCCGCCGGTCCGTCCATGTCGGGCATCTCCATATCCATCAGCACCAGATCGTAGGGTTGCCGTTCCAGGGCTTGCAGAACCGCATGCCCGTCGACGGCCAGATCGGCGCTCAGGCCCATCTTTTTGAGAATGCCCAAGGTGACCTTTTGGTTGGTGGGATTGTCCTCGGCCACCAGGATGCGGGTGGCCGCCCGGCGCATCTCCCGGATGGCGTGGCGGGTGACGATGGGGGTTCGGGTGGCGGGTTCCGCCCGGTCCGCCAAGGCATAGGTCAAACAATCGAAGATATCCGACGGACGGGCCGGTTTGATCAGGTAGGCGGCGAAACCGGCCGCCTCCATGCGCCGGGCATCCCCGCGCCGCCCCAGGGAGGTCATCATCACCAGGGGCACATCGGCCAGGGCGGCATCGGCCTTGATGGCCCGACCCAGGGCCGCCCCGTCCATGCCGGGCATCTGCATGTCCACGATGGCGGCCTGGAAGGGATCGCCGGCTTCGGCCGCCGCCCGCAACATGCGCAGCGCCGTGGGGCCGTCGGCGGCCGCGGCGCTGCGCACCTGCCAGGCATCGAGCCGGGCGGTCATCACCTCGCGGTTGGTGGCGTTGTCATCCACCAGCAGCACATGGGCACCCTGCAGATCGGCCGTGGGCCAGGCCTTCGGCGTCGCATCGGCCTGCTTGGCCAACCGCACGGTGAACCAGAAGGTGGACCCCCGGCCGGGGTCGCTTTGCACCCCGATGTCGCCCTCCATCAAACCCACCAACTCCTTGGCGATGGCCAGCCCCAGGCCCGTGCCGCCATATTTGCGGGTGGTGCTGCCGTCCTCCTGGGTGAACTTGTCGAACAGCCCCCGGGGGTCCGCCGCGCTGATGCCGATGCCCGTGTCGCGCACCTGGAAACGGACCATCACCGAATCGTCATCCTCATGGGCCACCGCGCCCCGCACGCTCACCTCCCCCTGGTGGGTGAACTTGACCGCATTGCCCGCCAGGTTCACCAGCACCTGGCGCAGGCGTCCGGGATCGCCCCGCAGCAGGACCGGCACATCGGGGGCCAGGTCACAGATGAACTCCAGCTCCTTTTCCTGGGCCCGGGGGGCCATCATGGCGGCGAAATCCTCCAGCAAGGCACACAGATCGAAATCGAGCATCTCCAGATCCATGTGGCCGGCCTCGATCTTGGAAAAATCCAGAATATCGTTGATCAAACGCATCAAGGCCGCGGCGCTGGATTGGATCGTCTCGGCATAGTGCCGCTGCTCGCCGGTCAGATCGGTGTCCAGCAGCAGACCGGTCATGCCGATGACGCCGTTCATGGGAGTGCGGATCTCATGGCTCATGTTGGCCAGAAACTGGCTTTTGGCTTCATTGGCCAGGTTGGCCCGGGCCGCCATCTCCTCGGCATAGGCGGTTTGCCGGGCCAGATGACGGTTGAGCGCCTCGGCCTCCTCCTTGGCTTGTTGCAAAGCCACCTCGGCCGCCTTGCGCTCGGTGATATCGAAATTGACGCCGATCACCCGCTTCGGTTGCTGCCGGTCATCGCGCACCACCGTGGCGGCGCCGGCCAGGTGCCGGACCGCGCCGTCCGGCAAACGCACGCGAAATTCAATTTTGAATTCCTTGCGTCCCGCCAGGGCGGCTTCGAATTCGGCCATGGCCCCGGGCAGGTCCTCGGGCAACACACAGCGGGCCCAATCTTCGAACCGTTGGCCGAAGGCGGCGGGCGCCACGCCGAACAGCTCGTGCATGTGCTCGTCCCAGGTCAAATGGTCCTCCGCCGGGCGGTAATCCCAAATACCGATGCCGGTGCCGCTGGTGGCCAGGGCCAACCGTTCCAGGGCATTGGCCAAGCGCTGCTCGCGCTCCAGCAGGGTTTCCCGGGAGCGCGCCAGTTGCTCCAGGTTGCGGGCGTTGAGGATGGCCAAGGCAAAGGCCGGCAACAGGGTCAGGGCCAGGTTGAGGTAACGTTCCCGGAAGCGGGGTAGCGCCACGCCGTCCACCAGCAGCACGGCCAGCGGTGTTTCGGCTTGGCGCACCTGCACCATGAAGCC
This sequence comes from Desulfatitalea alkaliphila, assembly GCF_022968795.1. Lineage (GTDB taxonomy): Bacteria > Desulfobacterota > Desulfobacteria > Desulfobacterales > Desulfosarcinaceae > Desulfatitalea > Desulfatitalea alkaliphila. The sequence continues at coordinate 89,206 of NZ_JALJRB010000006.1, read as the reverse complement.
GGCATCCGAAGCGGTCCAGTCATGCGGAATTGCCAAGGCGGCCATCCGGTCGACCGTCGCGGCATCGGGCGCTGCATCGGCCGGCCAGGCCACCAGGGTGCCGGGCGCCCCTGCATGCATCGGCAAATAGGCCTGGGCGGCCGGTGCACACAGCATGTCGAACAGTTCGAAAATGGCTGCGGCGATCTCGGTTTCATTCTGCAGGGTGGAAAAGCGCTGCAGCATGTCGAAGACGGTGGCATAATCGGCCGCCGGGGCGGTCATGCGGTCCGGACCGTCCCGGCCATCCATGCGGCGGCAATCCATCACCCAGGTTTTTATCCGCAGGCGCAGCAAATCCAGCCCCACCGGCAGCCGCTCGCAGGGGCGCGCCACGAAGGCCGCCAACTCCTTGAGCTTGGTGCTGCTGTCGGGCCGCAGGCCGGTATCCAGCAGCACCAGCCGGGTGCAGCACTCAGCGAAGAAATCGCGGGCCGTGGCTTGATCGAACCCCCAGGCGGTCAAACGGTCGGGCCAGTCGGCCAACCACCCGGGCGTCAGGAGATAAGCCCCCGCCCCTTGATAGTGGTGCACCAGGTCAGGGGGCAGAAACAGGGCGAAGGCGTCGGGCCCCGCGGCGACCTTGGCCTGCAAGGCCGGCGCCAGATCGCGACAGGCCGCCCGCAGGCAGTCGCCGTTGAGCAGCAGCAGATGATCGAACGCCTCGGCATGGGCGGCCACCACCGGCGTCAGGCGATCCCCCGGGTCATGGGCGCCCCGGCAGGCGCAGGGGAAGGTGACCGTTTGCACCCCCTCCAGCCCTTCGGCCGCCAGCGCCGCCGCCGTCTCCCGGCCCAGCAGGTCGCATACCAGGATACCGAATGCACCGCTCATGGAATCCCCACCGCATTGCCCTTCATGAGGACACCGCCAAGGGATAACGCCCCCATTGCCGCACCGCCTCGGCGACGGCGTCCAGCACCGTTTCCGGCACCTGCCAGGGAATCTCGCCGTGGTTGTCCGACAACACGAAACCACCCCCCGCGCCGGCAGCGGAGATGGCCGCCTTGACCGCCGTCTCGGCCTGCGCCGCGTCCCAGCGGCGCATGGCGATGCCGTTGAGGTTGCCAATCACGGTGAGCCGCCCACGGCAGGTGTCTTTGAGCTCCGCCAGGTCCTCGTCGGCGCTGACCCCCACCGCCCCGGTGCCGGTCAGGGCCACATCGTCCACGATGGACAGACAGCGGCCGGAAGCGAAATGGGTGGCCGTGGGGCCCTTGATCTGCTTCAGGGTGCGGCACGCCACGGGATAGCCGGTTTCCAGGTACAAATCCCGCGGCACGATGGTGGGTGACGACACCGGATCGAAATAGCAGATGGTGGTGGCCCCGGCCCGCAACTGGGCATCGGCCCAGGCCACGCAAAAGGCCTCGTTGACCGCCATCAGGCGGTCGAACAACGTTCGATCGGCGGCCAGCAATTGCAAGTAAGCTTCGAACCCCATCTGCATCACCGGCACGGAAAAGGGGGAGACGACCACGCCGATGATGGGCACCGTATCCCCCACCCGCGCCTTCATGCCGGCGATGGCCGCCAGCACCCGGGTCAAACAGGGATGCTCGTCGATGCGCGGCGGCGCCAGGGCGCGGATCTCCTCGGCCTTGCGAATCGGCGGTTCGCCCGAGTTGGGGGGACCGTCCGGCACGAAAACCACCTCTCCGCCCCAGGCCTCAACCTCCACCGGCGCGTAAAAAAAGCCGAACAGGCAGTCGTGGCCGTACCGGGCCTGCATGCGCACCTGGCCCTCGACCACCGTTTCGGCGGCGGCGAAGTAGTCCCGGATGGAGAGCCCCAGGGCCCGCGCCCCGTGCAGGGCATTGAGCAGGAAAAAAGGCACCCGGTCCGGCTCCTGGTGGGACAAGGCGGTCAACACCCGTTGCATGGCGGTCATGGGTTCACGTTCGCTCATGGCGCACCCCCCGTCAAACGAGCGATGATGGCCGGCGCCGCCGAGGCGCTGCGGCCCATGGCAGTGGCCCCCACCTCTTGCCACAAGGTCTCGTCCAGCCGGAAGGGCGCGCCCCCCACCACAATGGGCAGGCGCCGGCCGGCAGCCGCCAACAGCTCCCGCACCTTGGCCACGCGCAAGGCCGATGCGAGCATCAGCGTGGAAATCATCAACAGATCGACATCCGCCTCCGCCACCACCCGCGCCACCAGCCCGGCCGCATCCAGGCGGCCATAATCCCGCACCGCGTATCCGGCGGCCCGCATCACGGCGTGCACCATGCGCTTGCCCAACAAGTGGTGGTCCTCCAGCACCGCCAGGGCGATCAGCGGCCCCTCCCCCCGTTCACTGGTGGCCGCGGGCAGCAGTTGTTCAACCAGCTCCTCGCAAATCCGGCCGCTCATGTAAACCTGGGAGAGGGCCAAGCCCCCTTGTTCCCAGTGTTGCCCGATCCGCTCCAGGGCCGGCAGCACCAAGCGCTCGATGCGCTGCAAGCCGTTGCCGTCGCCCGCCGGCGCGGTGAGCAGGCGGGTAGCGGTCAGCCGGTCCAGGCGCAGCAATGCCGCCTCGAAGGCCCGCGCCGCCGCATCCGCTTCGATGTCCTGCTGGTTTTCGTTCTCCAACACCATACACCTCCCGGCCCGACACATCCCGGCAACAGGGATTTTCTCCGGGCCACCGCACAGGCCCCGATAAGCGCCTGCACGCAGTTTCGAATTTTCGATTCGATATTTTACATATTATACGCCCCATCGCAACGAAACATTAAGCATAAGGCAACCTGTGTCGATCTCGCTGTGCTTGGCGACCAAAGAATGCCCCATTGCCAGATGCCAAATGTTCGGCAAGACCAAACGCCTTCAAATGCATTGCCTTCATTTACCATAAATGGCAAAATGCAAACGATGCGCACAACAACATTTCCCGACGCAACAGCAACTCTTTGGGAGCATAGTTGATTATGCTGGACAACACCGCCCAACCGCACTTTTCGACCGCAAACCCAACCTGGCAGCTCATTTTGGACGCATCGCCCGTGGGTATTCTGCTTTGCACCGGCGACGGCCGCGTCATTGAAGCCAATGCTTTGGCCGAAGCGCTTTTCGGTCGATCACTGAACGCCACCGACCACACCACCCTGGGAACATTCATCGCCTGCGCCCATTGCCATCCGCCCTCCTCGAATTGCTGTGACATCGACACATGCCCGGCCTGTGTTTTAGCGCAAGCCCTTCGGTGCGCCCTTGAGGAGGAATCGAACGCCTTCAAAAAGGAAGGCGAAGTCTTGCTGGAACGTGCATTTGACATGCCGGCCATCTGGCTGAAATACAGAGCAACGCATATCGTTTTGGATGGTCGCAAGCTGACCATTTTGGCCATCGAGGACATTACCAAACAGAAAATAGCGCAGCGCAATGAGCAGCACGCCCAAAACCTGATGCGCCACATCATCGAGCATGCCAACAGCGCCATCGCCGTGCACGACAAGGATTTGCGCTACCTTCATGTCAGCCGTCAATACCTCGAGGCCTACCGGGTCGAAGAAAAGGACATTCTCGGCAAACACCACTACGAAGTGTTTCCGGATTTGCCGCAGAAGTGGCGCGATATCCACCAAAAAGCATTGGCCGGTGAAACTTCCCGCGCGGAAGCGGATCCCTTTGTACGAACAGACGGTTCGGTGGATTGGACCCGCTGGGAATGCAGGCCGTGGTATGCGGCGGACGGCACCATCGGCGGCATCATCGTCTATACAGAGGTGATCAACGAACAGCGCCGCCTGGCGAAGCAACTGGCAGAAGACGAGCACTACCTGCGCACCATTTTGCAAACGACGGCCGACGGCTTCTGGCTTCTCGACGCGCAGGGCAACTTTCTGGAAGCCAATACCGCCTTCCTCCGCATGAGCGGTTATACGCTCGACGAACTTGTGCAAATGCACGTTTCGGACCTGGATACGGATGAAACGCCCGCTGACACAACCAGGCGTATCCAACGCATCGTTGCCAACGGCTCCGAAAGGTTCAATGCAACCCACCGCAGCAAAGACGGGCGCATGTACGATGTGGAAGTCTCCGTCACCCACCTCGCAGCAAAAGGGGGGCAGCTCATCTGTTTCGGCAGGGATATCAGCGAACGCAAACGCATCGAAGCCGCCTTGCGGGAAAGCGAGGAAAAGTATCGCCGCATCGCAGAGAACAGCGCCGATGTGGTCTGGACCATGGATCTGGACCTGCGCACCACCTATGTCAGCCCTTCCGTTGAACGCCTGTTGGGTGAAACGGTCGAAGCGTTCCTCGGCAAAACGATCGCGGACCAATTGACGCCAGACTCCTTGAAAAAGACTTACGCGGTATTCAGGGAAGAAATGAAAAACGAGCAACGTCCCGAAATTGACAAAAGCAGAACCCGTGTCATTGAAATCGAACACTTCAAAGCGGATGGCGGCACCGTCTGGACCTCAGCCAACGTATCGTTTCTGCGCGATCCCAATGGTGATGTCATCGGCATCCAAGGTGTATCCCGGGACATCACCGAACGCAAAAAGATGGAAGAAAAGTTGCGTGAAAGCGAAATGCAATTTCGCTCCCTGGTCACCAATGCCCCCGACGCCATCTATGTGGAAGACAATACAGGCCGCATCCTGTACGCCAACGAAGCCGCCCTGCGCCTGTTCGGCGCCACATCGCCGGACCAGTTGCTGGGCATATCCATTGACCGACGCTTCCACCCCGACAGCCACGCTACGGTGCGCGAAAACCTGCGACGACTCCACAAGGACAAGTGCAAAGTGCCGCGGCATGAAGCCGTCTGTGTGCGGCGGGACGGCAGCACCGTGGCGGTGGAGCTGTCGGCCGTACCCCTGGTCTACGAAGAACAAGCCTGCGCCCTGACCTTCCTGCAGGACGTCTCGGCGCGCAAACAGATTGAAGCCCGGCTGCGGCAGGCCCAGAAGATGGAAGCCATCGGCTCCCTGGCCGGCGGGATCGCCCACGACTTCAACAACATTCTGTTTCCCATTATCGGATTGTCGGAGATGCTGTTGGACGACATGCCGGCCGGAAGCAGGGAAAGGGGCAATCTGGCGTCCATCCATCAAGCCGGCCAACGGGCCAAGGAGCTGGTCAATCAGATCCTCTCCTTCAGCCGCCAGATGGAAACCCGGAAAACCCCCGTTCGGTTTCAACAGGTGCTCAAGGAGGTGCTCAAGCTGGTGCATGCCACCATCCCGTCCAACATCACCATCCGCCACAATCTGCAGAACGATTGCGGGCCGCTTCTGGCCGACCCGACCAATCTGCACCAGATCGCCATGAATCTGATCACCAATGCCTATCACGCGGTGGAAGCGAACAACGGCAGCATCACCATCGAACTGCGGCAGATCGTCTGTGACCAGGAGGATGCCGATGCGATGGCCCTGCATCCGGGCACCTATGCGCGTCTGACGGTCTCCGACACCGGCCACGGCATTCCGGCGCATGTGGTGTCCAAAATCTTCGACCCCTATTTCACGACCAAACCCCAGGGCAAGGGCACCGGGATGGGGCTGGCGGTCTGCTACGGCATCGTCCAGGAGCATGGCGGCGATATCCGGTTTTACAGTGAAATCGATCAGGGCACCACGTTCAAAGTGTTCCTGCCGATCTTGACCTGCAATCCGGATGTGCAACAGCCGGCGGAAGCCACGGTCCACCCCACCGGTACCGAACGGATCCTGCTGGTGGATGATGAAGCGCCGATCCTGCGCCTGGAAAAGCAGATTCTGGAGCGCTTGGGATATCGCGTGCAGACCCGCACCGGCAGCATCGATGCCCTGGAACATTTCAAATCCGATCCCTTTGCCTACGATCTGGTGATCACCGACATGGCCATGCCCAACATGACCGGCGAACAGCTGGCCCGACATATCATCGCCGTGCGTCCGGGCATGCCCCTGATCCTCTGCACCGGTTTCAGCGAAAGCATGTCGGCCGCCCAAGCGCAGCAGGCAGGGTTCAAGGATTTCCTCATGAAACCGGTGAGCCGCGGCGACCTGGCCCGCAAGGTGCGTGACGTCCTGGACGCAGCAGCGGCAAAAGCGCCCGCCTAATCGGTGACCATCCAAAAATATTGGATTGCGGTTCAGATCACTGGTCTCGGCCAAGCCTTCGGACGAAAGCCACAGCGATTTTGAAATCGACAGCGAAGCTATCCTGCGCAACAGGCGTAGGGGCACGGCATGCCGTGCCCTGGCGATGACGGCGAGGTTTTCAAAAGAACGAGGACGCAGAGATGGGCCGCGATATGCCGTTTCCGGATGACCTTCAATCCGCAGCGCCCTCCTGAACACCCCCGTTGGTCCTCATACGACCTGCATTTCAGGACCCTGCGGCGGTCTTATTGTCTTCTCGGACCGGACGGATTCCTGGACCGCCGGACAGCACCGCATCCCACCACACCTCCCCAATCTTCGCATATCTTACCGTTTTAATTCGTTCTACTCTTTCAACAAATTGCTCATTATGGATTGGCACACAGCTTGCTGTCCCTGCCTTCAGAGAAAAGTGACGTTATCGATCACAAACCGCACAGGAATGCCATGAATGACAAGCCCGTCGCTCTGATTTTCGCACCCAGCCAGGAGGCCGCGGCCCAGGCGATCGCCCGCACCATCGCGGAGGGTGCCCTCGTGAGGCCCGCCGCATTCCACATTTGCAGGCAAGTCGACGAAGTGCGCCAGGCCATTCAGCAGTTGCCGCGCCACCGCTGCCTTGTGATCCTGCTGGCCGGATGTCATCGGGAACTGGACCAAATGGTCGCCATGGCGTCCTGGTTTGAAGATTTTGCCCTGATTCTCATGCAACCCGACTGTGACAAGGCGACTTTCGCCAAGGCGCATCGCCTGCGCCCCCGCTATCTGATGGGCCCTTCCATTGATCTGCGGGAGCTGCAGGCCGTCGTGGCCAACCTGATGACCCATTTGCAAAACGCACACCGAATGCATTCGCAGGAGACCCCTTCGCTGCTCTATCGGCTGCACGGCCTGCCCCGGCGCTTTCTGCGGATCGCGCCCAAGGCGGCCAAAACCGGTGCCGCAACGAAGCCGCCATGCCAACCCACCCAATCACTCGTCAAATAGGAGGAAACCATGTTTAAAAACCTGAAACTGCGCAACAAGCTGCTCCTGGCCTTCGGCGGCGTGGCCCTTATCACCCTGGCCGTCGGCCTGGTGGGGTTCTACGGCGCCAACCAGAGCGACCATGCAATCACCGACATCGGCGAAGTACGGATGCCGGGTATGCAGAGCTTGATGGTGATCAAAGAGAGCGCCGAAAGCGCCCGCGCCACGGCCCGTTCCCTCGCCATCGCAGGCCTGGTGCCCGAAGTCCGCCAACGCCAATACGGCAACTTGACAAGGCTGCGCGAATACTACCAACCGGCCTACGATTTATACGACGGCCTGCCCAAAACCCAGGAAGAGGACCGTGTGTGGCAGCAGTTCGCCCAGGCGTGGAATACCTGGCGCGGCGAAAACACCAAGCTGGTGGAGTTGAGCCGGCAGTTCGATGCCAACGGCATTGCAAACCCCGACGATCTTTCCCGCCAATTGGAGCAGTTTGCCAAGGACCACTATATTGTTGTCACCCGGGTCAGGGATCTTCTGGAAGACCGTCACGCCCACTTCGACGGCGGTGACGACCACACCACCTGCAATGCGGGCCGATACCTGCCGACCTTTCATTCCGACAACCCGGCCCTGATGACCGCCATCCGTGAGGTCGGAACTCCCCATCGCCATTTCCATGAGGCGGTGGGCCGTATCAAGCGACTGATGAATGAAGGCCGTGTTGATGAGGCCCGGGCCACCTACCGCAACACCATGCTGCCGGCCATGCAAGCGGTTTTTGGCGGTTTTGGGGCCATGATCGACATTTCCGAGGACTCGCGTCAATTACAAGAGCAGGTAGTGGCTCAGGCCTTGGGTCCCGTGCTAGAGCGTCAACGCGAGGCAATGAACCTGCTCGACCAATTGGCCGAGATAAATCAAAAGGCCACCGCTCAAGAAGTGGCAGCGGCCCACACCCAAGCCACCTTCATCAAGGGCTTCACCGTTATCGCCCTGCTGGTGGGCGTGGCCGTGGCCATGGGGCTCGGGGTGCTCATTGCCAAGGCCATCACCACCCCCATCATCAAGGCGGTGGACGTGGCGGACAACTTGAGCAAGGGCGATCTGACCGTTGCCATCGAGGTGGACAGCAAGGACGAGACGGGCCAGTTGCTGGCGGCCATGAAGAACATGGTGGACAAGCTGCGGGCCATCGTGGCCGACGTGCAGTCGGCGGCCGACAACGTGGCCTCGGGCAGCCAGGAGCTGAGCTCCAGCAGCGAGGAGATGAGCCAGGGGGCCACCGAGCAGGCCGCATCGGCCGAAGAGGCCTCCTCGTCCATGGAGCAGATGGCGGCCAACATCAAGCAGAACGCCGACAACGCCACCCAGACCGAGAAGATCGCCCTCAAGGCGGCCGATGACGCCCAGAACGGCGGCGAGGCCGTGACCCGCACCGTGGGCGCCATGAAGGACATCGCCCAGAAGATCTCCATCATCGAGGAGATCGCCCGCCAGACCGATCTGCTGGCCCTCAACGCGGCCATCGAGGCGGCCCGCGCCGGCGAGCACGGCAAGGGGTTCGCCGTGGTGGCCTCGGAGGTGCGCAAGCTGGCCGAGCGCAGCCAGACGGCCGCCGGCGAGATCAGCAGTTTGTCGGGCTCCAGCGTGGAAGTGGCCGAAAAGGCCGGCGAGATGCTGGGCCGCATCGTGCCCGACATCCAGAAGACCGCCGAACTGGTCCAGGAGATCAGCGCGGCCAGCAACGAGCAGAACAGCGGCGCCGACCAGGTCAACAAGGCGATCCAGCAGCTCGACCAAGTGATCCAGCAGAACGCCTCGGCCTCCGAGGAGATGGCCTCCACCTCCGAAGAGCTGTCCAGCCAGGCCGAACGGCTGCAGGAAGCGGTGGCCTTCTTCAAGATCGACACCCACGGCGTTGCCGCCACCAAACGGGCCAGGACGAGCGCCGCACGCGCCAAGGCCCCCAAAGCCGATATCGCCCCCCGCATTGCGCAGCCGGCCGTCAAACCGTCGGCCGGCAACGGCAACGGCCACGCCCGCTCCGCGTTTCACCCGGTGCCCGCCGGCGGCATCGACCTGGACATGGGCAAGGGCGACGAGCGCGACGGGGAATTCGAACGCTTCTAACGGCGAAAGGACCGAACGATGGCAGAGCATACGGACAACAAAGCATTGCACCAATACCTGACCTTCCGGTTGGGGGAGGAGATGTTCGCCCTGGATGTCTCCCAGGTGCGCGAGATTCTGGACGTGACCACCATCACCAAGGTGCCCCGCTCGCCAGCCTTCATGCGCGGCGTGATCAACGTGCGCGGCAGCGTGGTGCCGGTGGTGGATTTGCGGCTCAAATTCGACATGGACAAGATCGAACAGACCCTGGACACCCGCATCGTGGTGATGGAGATCGCCCTGGCCGGCGAGGTGACGGTCATCGGCGCCCTGGCCGACGCGGTGCACAACGTGATGGAGATGGCGACCGGCCAGATCGAGGCGGCCCCCAAGATCGGCGCCCGCTGGAACACCGACTTCATCAAGGGCATCGGCAAGCACGACGACCAGTTCATCATCATCCTGGACGTGGATCGCATCTTCTCCGTGGATGAACTGGCCATGGTGCAGGCGCCGGACCAAACGACCCCAAGCGCCGCCGATCAAGCAGCGGCCTGAGTAACGGCGGGGGGACGGCGTTTGGCCGTCCCCCCGCCGCCGAATACCGAACAGCAATATCACGGATCTTCCCATGGCCAATGTACTCATTGTCGAAGACAGTCAACCCACCGCCACGGCCCAGGCCTATTGTCTCTGGGAGTCGGGCCATACCGTGGCCTTCGCCGGGGATGGCGCGACGGCGGTGGCCAAGTTCGGCAGCGAGACCTTCGATGTCGTACTGCTGGACTACGATCTGCCGGACACCACCGGCCTGGAACTCTACCGCAAGCTGCGCAGTATCGACCCCGATGTTTCGGCGGTGATGGTCACCGGTCGGGGTGACGAGCGGTTGGCGGCCAAGATTCTCAAGGAGGGGGCCAAGGACTACCTGACCAAATCGGGCGGCCTGCTGGAAATGTTGCCCGATGTGGTGCAACGGGTCCTGGCGGAGCGCGAGACCCAGCGGCGCCTGGCCGCCCAGGAGGAGGCACTGCGACAGGCCCACCAAGCATTGGAGCATAAGGTCGCCCAGCGCACCGCCGAGCTGCGGCGGATCAACCAGCGACTGGAACAGGAGATCGACTACCGCAGGCGGGTGGAAACGGCCCTGCTGCAAAGCAACCAGGACATGCTCACGCTGTTGGAGAGCGTCAGCGACGGCTTCGTCGCCGTGGACATGCACGGACGCATCACCTACATCAACCGGGCGGCCGGCGAATGGCTGGCATTGGCCCACGACGATGCGATCGACAAAAAGTTCGGCGATGCGTTTCCCTGGGCGGCCGACGCGGGGTTGGACACAACAATAAAAAACGTGTCGGCCACGGGGACGTCGCAAAGCTGCGAAATCGAAATCAACCACAACCATCTGCACGATTGGCTCGAACTGCGCCTCTTTGCGCGACCCGAAGGCGTTGCCATCCAATTGCGCAGCACCACCCAGGCCAAGACGCGGGAGCTGCGCCGCGACAAACAGCGCCGCCTGTTGTCCAGACAGGTCCAGGAGCGCACGGCCGAGTTGGCTGCCGTCAATCGCAGGTTGCAAGATGAAAACGACGAGCGCTTGCAGGCCGAAGCCACCTTGACCCGCACCAACCAGGAACTGGCCCACGCCCTGACCGCTTTGAAACAGTCCCAGACCCGGATCATGCAATCGGAGAAGATGGCCTCGCTGGGCCAACTGGCCGCCGGTGTGGCCCATGAGATCAACAATCCCGCCGGCTTCATCAGCAGCAATCTGCACACCCTGGCCGAATACCATGGCGACCTGCAAGCCTTCACATCGGCCTGTGGCGACCTTCGTGGGTGTCTGCTACAAGCCGATGTCGCAGCTGCATTGCCGCCAAAGGTGCAGCAAAAGCTTGCGGCCACGGTCGATCTGGCCGAGACCCTGGACCTGGCTTACATCATGGAAGACATGGGCGCCCTCATCGCCGAAAGCCGGGAAGGCACCGACCGCATCCGCCGCATCGTCGACGACCTGAAGACCGCAATCCACCCCGGTGACGAAATACCGACGCCGACCGATCTGCATGCAATCCTGGATGCCGCCGTCAACCTGATCCGGCACGACACCCGGGACAGAATCGACATCCAGCAGGACTACGGCGCGCTGCCGGCCCTGAACGCCTACCCCCAAAGGCTGCACCAGGTGTTTCTGAACCTGCTGGTCAACGCGGCCCAGGCCATCGCCGGGCAAGGGATCATCACCATCCGCACCTGTCGCGAAGACGATCAGGCGGTGATCCGCATCGAGGATAGCGGCAGCGGCATCGCTGCCGACCATTTGGCGAAGATCTTCGACCCCTTCTTCACCACCAAGCCGGTGGGCGCCGGCACCGGACTGGGATTGAAGGTGGTCTACGATATCGTGCAGAACCACGGCGGCACCATCGCCGTGGAGAACACCCGCGCCACCGGCACCACCTTTGCCGTGCGCCTGCCCCTGACCGACGACGGCAAGGGCAACCGACCATTGGCAACCAGCAACACGGCAATGAAAACAGTGAAGATTGAAGATGAAACGTGATTTCAGAAAGGGTATCATGGGATTGATCGCCCCCCTCTCCATTCGCCAATGGCTGCAACCGCCGACCGCTATCGGTCGCGGCCTGGATGCGATCCGCCGATGGAGCCGCCGCCGATCATCGGCCGCCGCCCCCACCGACCCACCGTCCGAACCGGCCGCCCCAGCGCCGCTTCCCGAACCGCCGATCGACGCCAAGGCGGCACCGGCACCGGCGCCCTTGCTGGACAACGCCGCCCTCTCGGCCACCCTGCAGGGTTGCGGCAACGAACTGACAGGCCTCTGCGCCCGGACCGAAGGGGACTTTCTCGACCTGGGCGGGCGCTTGCAAACCATCCAGGCCGAAGCGCAGCAGTTGACCGGAACCATCACGGCCGTGCTTTCCGAAGAGCAGGAGCCCTCCATCCAGGGTGCGTTGCGGGACATCGAACAGCATGCCGCCGGTGCCATCGAAGAGATCCAGGCCCGCCGGCGGCGGTTGGCCGACGACCTTGAGGGTCTGGCGGCCATCCAGGCCGACCTGGGGGCTTTGGAGCAGCAGAACCAGCAGTTCAAGCAGGTGGCCAAGAACCTGAAAATGGTGGGCCTGACCATCAGCATCGAAAGTGCCCGCAGCCAGGCGGCCAGTGCCGCTTTCCAGGCCCTGGCCGAAGAGATTACCCAACTGGCCCGCACGGTCCACACGGCGGTGGGGGCCATCGGGACGGACACCCAGGCGGCGCGCCACGCCCTGGACGCGGTGCATGCCGACATCGGCGCCCGCATGACCCAATTGGAAGAACTGATGGACGATGCCCGCACGGCTGTGCAGACCGCCCTGGCGCAGGTAGCGCGATTCATGGAGCTGAGCATGGCGGCGCTGGATCGCATCGGCGATCAGTCCCGGCAGATCGACCGGCAGGTGGGCCAACTGGTGGTGGCCGTGCAGATCCACGACAACATCTCCCAGCGGGCCGCCCACATCCAGGAAGCCCTGGACGAGGCACTGGAAATCATCGCCACGGCCGCGCAGGTCCCTCTCCCGCATTCGGCCCAGCAGGCGATCCTGGGGCGGGTCTACGGCATCAACCGCCTGCAGATGGCCCAGTTGCAGACCATCACCGAAGATCTGAACGGCGTACGCCGGCAAAGTGCCGATGCCCTGGAACGATTGCAGTCGGCGGTCGCGTCGGTGACCCGCGCCGAAGCCCTGGACACCCTGGTCATCGACGGCGCCTGCCCTGCGGCCGGCACCCGCGGCCACCACCCGGTGACCGTGCTGACCCGCCAACTGGAACGCCTGATCGCCCTGTTCGACGAGGGCCGGGACCACCTCCGACGCCTGGCCGCGGCCAGGGAGCAAACCGGGCGCACCATGGCCCGTATGAACGAACACATCGACCAGGTACGGGACATCAATTTCGAAATCCGCCTCAAGGCCTTAAACGCCGTCATCCGCTCTTCGCGACTGGGGGACGCCGGACGCGCCATCGCCGCCATCGTCAACGAAATGAAGGACCTGGCCGAACAGTCCAACACCACCATCGGCGCAGTCAGCGGCATCATGGAGCGCATCGCGCGCTGCGCCGGCGGAATGGACGAAAAACAAGACGACCAAGGGGCGCAAGAGAGCGCCGGCAGCCGGCTGCATCAGGGCATCGCCGCCTTCTCCACGGCCTGCACCCTGTTCAAGGAGCACTCGGGCCGATCCCTGGAAACGGGGTTGCTACTGGAAACGCGCATCCAGGAGAGTCGTGAACGCCTTGGTTTCTTCGATGCCCTGTGCGGGGGATGCCGCGATCAAATGGCCGTCCTGGAAGCGGTCAAAGCACAACTGCAACCGTTCGCCGACGCCGCCCCCGACGACTGGCAGGCCGAAGAACAACGCATCATGGCGCGCTACACCATGGACCGCGAACGTCAGGCCCACCTGGGCGCGGCCGCCCCCCCTGCCGCGGCGCAGAATAGCGCACCGACCGAGGCCATGGCGGAGACGGCGGCGGATGACTTCGATGACAACGTGGAACTGTTCTGATGGCCAACGCAAAGGAGACCCCATGCCCCTAGAAATCCAAACCATCGATGGCTGTCAAACCGTTTGCCTGACCGGGGCGCTGACCGTCTGGGAAGCCGCCGACACCTGGTGCGCTCTGTTGCCCCTGCTCAACAGCGCCGGCCCGTTGACCGTGGACCTGGGGGCGGTGGAACAGTGCGACGGCGCCGGCTTGCAGATCGTGTGTCAACTCCTCAAGGCGGCCGACGCGCCGGAGCGCAGCATTGCCCTGAGCGCCCCTTCGGACCCTTTGCGAGCGATCCTGGAACGCGCCGGCATCACGGCCTCCTTCACGGAAAAGGTGTAGCATATGGACCATCAACAAGCGGCTTACAAAGTCGAAGCCTACGAACTGTTGAGCGAGCTGGAGACGTCGCTGCTGGAGCTGGAGCAAACCCCCGATAACAAGGATCTGGTGGACCGGGTGTTCCGGGCCATGCACACCATCAAGGGGTCGGGGGCCATGTTCGGTTTCGATGAGATCGCCGCCTTCACCCACGACGTGGAGACGGTGTTCGACCGCGTGCGCGACGGCCATATCCCGGTGACCACCCACCTGGTCAATCTGGCCCTGTCGGCCCGGGATCAGATCAAGGCCATGCTCGACGGGACGGCCGACGCCGACCGGGGGACCGGCATCATCGAAGGCTTCCGGGCCCTGCCGGCGCCCGCGGCAGATACGGCGCCGGCGGCCGCAGCACCCGCCACGGCGGATCCGGAAGACAGAGCGGCGGCCGCGGGCGATGAACAGATCTTCCGCATCTGCTTCGCGCCCCACGCCGATCTGTTCGCCAGCGGCACCAACCCCCTGGCCCTGTTGGACGAACTGGCCGAGCTGGGATCCTGCCGGGTGGTCGCCCACACCGACCGCCTGCCCGAACCGGCCGCCTTCGACCCGGAACAGTGCTACCTGCGCTGGGACGTTCTGCTGAGCACCGACCAGGGGCTCGACGCCGTCAAGGATGTCTTCATCTTCGCCGAGGATGGCTGCGATCTGTCCATCGATCTGTTGGCCCAAGGGCCGGCGGCCGATGATGCCCTGCCCAGGCTGGGCGAAATCCTGGTAGCGCGGGGCGATGTGACCCCGGCGATGGTGGAAAAAGTTGTGCAAGAGCAGAAGCGGCTGGGACAGCTGCTGGTGGATGCCCAGGCGGTGCGCCCCGAGCAGGTGTGCGCGGCCCTGGCCGAGCAGCAGTTCCTGGAACAGACGCGCCGCAAGTGCGACCCGCCTGCCGCGGCCGCCAGCGTGCGCGTGGCGGCCGAAAAGCTGGATGCCCTGGTCAACCTGGTCGGCGAGCTGGTCACGGTCCAGGCGCGCTTGAGCCAGAAGGCCGTAACCGACCGCGACCCCGAGCTGCTGGCCATCACCGAGGTGGTCGAGCGGCTGACGGCCGAGCTGCGCGATCACGTGCTGAGCGTGCGCATGCTGCCCATCGAAACCGCCTTCACCAAACTGCGCCGCCTGGTGCGCGATCTTTCCGGCGAACTGGGCAAGTCCATCGAGTTGCACACCGAGGGCGGTGAAACCGAGCTGGACAAAACGGTCATCGAACAGCTCAACGACCCCCTGGTGCACATACTGCGCAACAGCATCGATCACGGCATCGAAACCCCCGAACAGCGCCGCGCGGCGGGCAAGCCACCGCAGGGCACCATCCGCATCCAGGCCGAGCACTCCGGGGCCAATGTGCTGATCCGCATCGCGGACGACGGCGCGGGCATCGATCCCGAGCGGATCCGGGCCAAGGCCGTCGCCAAGGGGCTGCTGGCGTCGGATGCGGAAAAGAGTGACAAGGAGCTGCTGCAAATGGTCTTCCTGCCGGGCTTTTCCACCGCCGGCACGGTGACCAGCGTCTCGGGCCGGGGGGTGGGCATGGATGTGGTCAAGCGCAGCCTGGAAGCGCTGCGCGGCGGCATCGAGATCAACAGCGAGAAAGACCGCGGCACCACCATCACCCTCAAGCTGCCCTTGACCCTGGCCATCATCGACGGGTTGCTGGTTCAGATCGGCGCGGAGAAGTTCGTGCTGCCCCTGGCCTCCGTGGAAGCCTGCGTGGAGCTGACCCGCCAGGATGTGGCCGACGCCCACGGGCGCAACATTCTCAACATCCGCGACCGCCTGGTGCCCTACATCCCCTTGCGCGAACGCTTCGCCGTGGCCGGCGCGCCGCCGGCCATCGAACAGGTGGTGATCAACCAGGTGGACGACCATCAAGTGGGCATCGTGGTCGACCGGGTGATCGGCGAGCACCAGATCGTTATCAAGACCATGAACACGCTTTACAAAGATGTGCAGGAAATCTCCGGCGCCACCATCCTGGGCGATGGCACCGTGGCGCTGATTCTGGACGTGCAGCAGTTGATTCACGGGTTGGACCAGGCAGCCTAGCACGCCATGGTCTCGACCGTTCCGTGTCCGATAGCGAACACGGCCTTTCCGTCGCCGACAGCGTTGAAAGGCCTTTTCAGGCAACAGGGAAACCACCGAAAGCAGGACCGCGCCATGCCGCTGTCACACCTTGCCGATCTACCACAGCACTACCTGAAACCGGGGGAGCTGATCCGGACCGAACAGCCGGCGGTGGTGACCACGGTTCTGGGATCGTGCGTTTCGGTCACCCTGTTCCACCGCCACAGCGGATCGGCCGCCATCTGTCATGTGCTGCACCCCCGCTGCCCCCGTCCGGAGGCGTGCGACGACCGGTGCGATGCCGCCTACCGTTATGCCCCCTGCGCCGTCACGGCCATGGGGCACTGGATGAGCGCGCGCGGGGCGCGGCCGGGCCAAATCGAAGTCAAGCTGTTCGGCGGCGCCGCCATGATGGCGCGGCGGCCCGGGCAGAATGCATCCCACAGCATCGGCCGGCTCAATGTGGAGGCGGCCCTGGAAGCCATGGAAGCGCTGCACCTGTCCCTCAAAGTGGCGGACGTGGGCGGCACGGCAGGCCGCAAGATCCTCTTCGACACCGGCAGCGGAGAGGTCTGGTTGAAACGACTGACCCCGGTCGACCCGATCGGCGAATCGGCAATTTAAAGGAGTTCGGTATGAAAACATTGATCGCGGAAGATGATTTCACCTCGCGCACCATCGCCCGGCGGCAGCTGGAGCGCTTTGGGCCCTGCGACGCCGTGGAGGACGGATTGGCGGCGGTCACAGCCTTCGAGCGGGCGCTACAGGCAGGCAGGCCCTATGACCTGGTCTGCCTGGACATCATGATGCCCGACATGGATGGCCAGGAAGCCCTGCGCCGGATCAGGGCCACGGAGGCACAAATGGGTATCCGCGGAACCGGCGAGGTGAAAGTGATCATGCTCTCGGCCCTGGACGATCCCCGCTCCGTGGTGGAGGCCTTCTACCGGGGCGGCGCCACCGCTTACCTGGTCAAGCCCCTGGCCCCGGAAAGACTGGAATCGGAGTTGCGCCAACTGGGGCTGCTGAACGACGCGCAAGAGGCCCGCCGCGCACCGACCACCAAGGAGTAGACGCCATGGGAACCCCGATTCGGGTATTGATCGTGGACGATTCGGCGGTGGTGCGCAACACCCTGTCCGACATCCTCAATGCCGATTCCCGTCTGACGGTGATCGCCACGGCCCAGGACCCCTTCATCGCCGCCGAGCGCATGCGCCGCCAGGTGCCGGACGTGATCACCCTGGACCTGGAGATGCCGCGCATGGACGGGCTCACCTTCCTGGAGAAGGTCATGAGCCAGCATCCGGTGCCGGTGGTGATCTGCTCCAGCCTGACGGAGAAGGGCTCGCTGTCGGCGCTCAAGGCCATGGAGCTGGGCGCCGTGGAGGTGATCGCCAAGCCGCGGGTGGGCACCCGCGCCTTTCTGGAAGAGTCCAGGGTGCGCATCTGCGACGCGGTGTGCGCGGCGGCCCGCGCCAAGGTCAACCGCATTGTCCCCCTGCGGCGCATCGAACCCAAGCTGACCGCCGACGCCGTGCTGGCCAAGCCGGGCAGCCGGGCCATGGTGCGCACCACGGAAAAGGTGATCGCCGTGGGCGCCTCCACCGGCGGCACCGAGGCCCTGCGGCTCTTTTTGCAAATGCTGCCGGCCGACAGCCCCGGCCTGGTGATCGTGCAGCACATGCCGGAGAATTTCACCCGCGCCTTTGCCGAAAGGCTCAACGCCACCTGCCCGATGACCATCAAGGAGGCGGAGAACGACGACACGGTGATGCGGGGCCGCGCGTTGATCGCGCCGGGCAACCGCCACGCCCTGCTCAAGCGCAGCGGCGCGCGCTACTTCGTGGAGATCAAGGAGGGCCCCCTGGTCAGCCGCCACCGACCCTCGGTGGATGTGCTGTTCCGCTCCACGGCGCGCTATGCCGGGGCCAATGCCGTAGGGGTGCTGATGACCGGCATGGGGGACGACGGCGCCCAGGGGCTGCTGGAAATGAAAGAGGCCGGCGCCTTCACCATCGCCCAGGACGAGGCCACCTGCGTGGTCTTCGGCATGCCCAAGGAGGCCATCAAAAAGGGGGCGGTGGAAAAGGTGGTCCCCCTGGAACAAATCGCCGCAACAGTCCTGCGGCAATGCATTTGAAACTGCGAAAGATGGTTTTTCACTTTCCCGAAGCCCGGGGCCATCGCGTGGAAAATGGGAATCATTTGAAAAACCGTCAGGGAGGCGTAAGGAAATGAGCAAAACGATCATGACCGTGGACGATTCGGCCAGTGTGCGCCAGATGGTCGCCTTCACCCTCAAAGGCGCCGGCTACCAGGTCCTCGAGGCCGGCGACGGCCGGGACGCCCTGAACAAGCTCAACGGCGCCGGCGTGCAGATGGTGATCACCGACTTGAACATGCCCAACATGAACGGCCTGGAACTGATCAAGGCCTTGCGCGCCAAACCGGAGTGCAAATTCATGCCCATCGTCTTTCTGACCACCGAGTCGCAGGCGGAGAAGAAGACCGAGGCCAAGGCCGCCGGCGCCACCGGCTGGATCGTCAAGCCGTTCAAGCCGGAACAGCTTCTGGCCGTGGTCAAGAAGGTGTTGGGATAAAAACGGGAGACAACGTCATGACCGGCGAAACCGCCGCCCCGGTGGCCCGGGGCACCCACTTGAGCCCGAAGCTGTTCGAAGCGTTGAGCCGTTTCATCACCGCCGAGCTGGGCATCAAGATGCCGCCATCCAAGCGGACCATGCTCCAGTCCCGCTTGCAGAAACGCTTGCGCCAACTGCGCCTGGACAGTTTCGAGGCTTATCACGCCTATGTGTTCAGCAAGGAAGGCCGGGAGCAGGAGCTGCACCACCTGCTGGACGTCGTGACCACCAACAAGACCGACTTCTTCCGCGAACCGCGCCACTTCGAAGTGTTGACGGCCACCGCCCTGCCCGACCTGCTGGCCCGCAGCGGCGCCGGAGTGCGCCGGCCGCTCAAGCTCTGGAGCGCCGGCTGCTCGACGGGGGCCGAGGCCTACACCCTGACGATGGTGCTCAGCGAATACGCCGAGCGGGTGCCGGGCTTCTCCTTCCAGATCCTGGCCACCGACATCTGCACCCGGGTGCTGGAAAGAGGCCGCCAGGCGATCTACGAAGAGCGCGAGGCCGCCCCCATTCCCCTGGCGCTGAAAAAGAAATATTTACTGCGCAGCAAGGACCGCCAACATCCGCGGGTGCGCATCATGCCGCCCCTGCGCCGGCGGGTCGCCTTCCAGCGGCTCAACCTGATGGACCCCGACTACAACCGTCCCCGGGAGATGGACATCATCTTCTGCCGCAATGTAATCATCTACTTCGACCGTCCCACCCAGGAAGCGGTGCTCAGCCGCCTGTGCCGCTGTCTCAAGCCGGGGGGGTTTCTTTTCATGGGCCACTCGGAAACCCTCAACGGTTTCCAACTGCCTTTGCGCCAGATCGCCACCACCGTGTACCGTCTCGACGGCGGCCTTTGATCGCGCCGTTATTGTTTCAGGCGGCGTGACCAAAACGGCGAGGGCCCTGCCGGCGATATGGCAAATCCCGGCAACGGATGAACGTGGCCTGCCTGCGGTGGCGGTTAATTGGATGCGCTGCATTCATCCAGCACCCGGCGCACCATGCCGGACAGGGCGCGCATCGCGACCGGTTTCATCAAGAATCCCTGTATACCGTGCACTTCGCACGATTGCGCATCAACAGCTTCGCTGAAGCCGGTGCACAGGATGACCGGCAAATCAGGCCGCACCGAGTGCAACATACCGGCCAGTTGCGTGCCGGTCATGCCGGGCATGGCCATATCGGTGATCACCAGGTCGAAGGCCCTCGGATCGGACCGAAAACGCGCCCACGCCTCCAAGGGATCGGCCAGCCCACGCACATCGTAACCCAAGCGTTCGAGCATCTGCGTCAGCAGCCGGACGATACTCACCTCGTCATCGACCAGCAGAATACGCCCGCTGCCGAGTATCCGCCCGCCCCTGGAAATATCCGGCATTGTCTCTTCGCTACCGGCCACCAGTTGCAAGTATACATGAAATGTGGTGCCATGGCCGACCTGGCTGACCACCTGGATGTCTCCGCCGTACTCTTTAACGATACCGGAGACGACCGCCAAGCCGAGGCCGGTCCCCGAACCCGGCACCTTCGTGGTAAAAAAAGGATCGAAGATCCTGCCCAAGGTATCCGAGGCAATGCCATGCCCGGTATCGGACACCGAGAGGCGCACATATGCTTCATCCACCGACAGAGTGTCGGGCTTTTCAGGGTCGGTCGGGCAGAGTACCTTCGTCGCGATGGTGATGGCGCCGCCTTCTTCGGGGGGCATGGCTTGGTAGGCATTGGTGATCAGGTTCAGAACGATCTGGTGCAAATGGGTGGGGTTGGCCAAGACGTTGCCGCAATCCGGCTCGAAATCGGTGATGATTTTTATGTTGGCGGGAATGGTGGCGCGCACCATTTTCAGCACCTCTTTCAAAACGGCCTGGATTCGCACCACCTCGTGTTTCAACTCCGCCTGACGACTGAACGAAAGGATCTGGCTGACCAGTTCCCCTGCCCGACGGGCCGCCTTGTAAATCTCGGCGACATCTTCATGGTGCCGGCTGCCGGAATCGAATTCATCCAGCAACATTTCCGCGCGACCGAGGATGGGGAACAGAATATTGTTGAAATCGTGGGCGATGCCCGCCGACAAAGCGCCGATGGCCTCCATCTTCTGGGCGATCGTCAACCGCTTTTCCAGCGCCAGGTGATCGGTGACATCCCGCGCAATCCAGATAAAATACGCAATGGTTCCATCCGCCGCTCTCACCGGCGATATGGCGCAATCGGCGGTGTAGAGCGTACCGTCCTTGCGCCGGTTGATCAAACGGCCGCTCCAGCGTCGCCCGTCCAGAATGGTCTCCCAAAGCTCTGCATAGAAAAGCGGATCATGGTGACCGCTTTTCAGGATGCGCGGATTTTGCCCCAGGGCCTCATCGCTCGCATACCCGGTGATGGCGCTGAAGGATGGATTGACGAAACGAATGGTGCCGTCGCGCTCGGTGATGACGACCATTTCGCCGGACTGGTCGACGGCCGTCATCAGCAACTCCCTTTCCGCCTCGGCCTTTTGGCGTTCCAATTCCGCACCGGCACGCATGGCAAAGACCTGTAGCAGGGCAAGGGTTTCGGAATCCTCGTCCATTGGTTGATCGTCGAGCAAGGCCAGCAGCCCCAGAACCTTGCCCGAACTATCTTTCAAGGGGGTCCCCCAATAGCTCTCGGCTCCCATTTCCGCCAGAAGGGTGTCATCGGGAAAACGGTCCTGAACCCGGCGCGGATAGAAGCACGTGCCTTGGCCGACCACATGTTCACAGGGGGTACCCGCAAGATCGTAGTTGAAATTGGGGTCGAAGCCATCGGTTTGCCATACCGCCAGGGTGTGCACCGTTTCCACCCCCTCGGCGACCAGGCGCCCGAGCAGGACGCAGCGCACCTTTTGCAGCGACGCCAGCTGCTTGACCAGGAACCGGAAGATATCCTCTCCCGAAGCACTGCTGCTTGCCGCCAAGGCCCGCAGTACCGCCTCCGACCGTTTTCGATCGGTCACGTCCCTTACGATGCCGCGGAATCCGATGGGCGCTCCATTGTCGTCATGGATGAGAGACACCGAGCTTTCAATGTGCTTCCTTCGTCCGAGGCCGTCGGTGCGATCATAGTGGAAACCGCTCACCGGCTCTCCGGTGCGGTATATCCGGTTGTAGATCGATCGCAAACGGGCCCTTGTCTCCGGAGACATGAAACCACGGTAGCTGCGACCGATCAATTGCTCGCCGGGGCAACCGGCGATGCGGCAAAAAGCGTCGTTGTGAAATGTGTATCGACCGTCCAGGTCCACTTCGAAATAGCCCACATCCACCCCTTCCAAAAGGGCGCGATACCGCTCCTCTTGCCGCTGCTGCCGGTTCATGGTTTCCTCCAATCTTCGAAGCGGCCTGCAAAGGTGTCGCGCCCGGCGCGGCCCTTCGTGCATCGCAGTGGGATGGCCGGAAGCGACAAAAACAGATCGCCGTATGCGCCTGTACGAGCCAAGGCGTCACCCACTGCCGGGGGACCCTTGAAAAAGCGGCAAATAAACATGAACGATCGTTCCCTTGCCCGGCGTGCTGGCGACCGTCAGACCGCCGCCGTGGGCCTTGACGATGCCCAGGACCACCGACAGTCCCATGCCCCGCCCGGTGAACTTGCTGCTGTAGAAGGGATCGAAAATCCGATCCAGATCCTCGTCGGCGATACCATCACCGGTATCCTCGACCGCGATACGGGCATAGGTGTTTGCCTCCGGTGTCCAATCCGCCGGAAAGCGATGAGACGCGGGGATCTGCTCCCGACCCGCGGTATGGACCCCCAAGCGGACGGTGCCGCGGCGCTGCGCCATGGCTTCCCGGGCATTGGCCAGCAGTTCATTCAGCACCTGCCGGATCTGGGCGCCATTGCCGCGAATCATTGTTGCCGCATCGGGTAATACCGCTCGCCATGCAATGGTGTCGGGCATCTCGGCCCTGAGGTCCGGAAGTGATGCACGCACCATCGCGACAAGGTCCACCGGCTGATATCGATCCCGGTTCAGCCCCAGATAGGTCACCATGGATCCACTGAGGGCCGCGGCCCGCTGGGAGGCCCGCATGGCATGGCGCAAATAGGCCGCCGTTTCCGGTGTTCGGCCCTGATCCTCCATGGCCAGCTCCACGTTGCCCATGATCACGGCAAGCAGGTTGTTGAAGTTGTGCGCGACGGCCGCCGCCATGCGCCCCAGGCTTTCAAATTTTCGCAGACGTTCGGCCTGGCGTTCCGCGGCCTGCTTTTCGGCTTCCATCTGCTTGAGTTCGGTCACGTCACTGATGGTCAGCAACAAACCCGATGCGCCATCGCCCGCGGCCCGAAAACCCTCGGTGGGCTTGGACGCCGCCATGCGCACGACGCGGGCATGGCCCCCCTTGACCCGCAGGGCCGCTTCCAGGCTTTTCGCAGCCGGCTTTTTAAAAAAAGCCTTGAAGCGCGCCTGGAACCGGGGTTGATCGGTGGGCTGCAGAAAGCCGACCAATGCCCGACCGCGCAACGGTTCACCATCGCAGCCGATCATGGACCGAAAGGTGTCGTTCGCATCGACGATCATGCCGTTATCGTCAAGCACCACGTAGCCTACCGGCGCTTGGTGAAACAGGGCGGCGAAACGATCCCGGGAAACCATGAGCTGCGCCTGGGCCGTGCGCAACTCCTCGTTTTGCATCTCCAGTTCCGCCTGGTAGACCCGCAATTCATGCACCAGGGCCGTGTATCGATCAGCGGAAATGTCCTCGCTGCCGCTTCCCGCCTCGGCGACAAGGGCTTCACCGCGTTTGCGCAACTCATCCGGGTCACTGCGTTGGATTGCTTTTGCACAGCCTTTCACAAAATCTTCCTTACCTTTCTTCATCTGTTCCCGCTATCGGCTTCACCGGATTCAACGACCTCGCACAGTGCCATTTCCATCCGCTTGCGTTCGGTGATGTCAACCGCCAACTCCAATCGCACCGACCGCCCGTCGGGCCAATGAATCACCCGGTCCGTGATGTCGTAGTCCGCCCCGGTGACGGGGCTGCGGTATTCCCATCGGTGGGGTACACCCGGATTCGCCCGGATAATGACGTTGGTACAGAAATCACAAGGTTCCGATCTTTGCTGCAGCACCTCATGGCAAATGCCGCCCTCGATCCTCTCCCCGTAAACTTTGCGGGCCGTTTCGTTGGCGAACAGAACCGTGTAGTCGTCCATATCGGCCACATAGATAATGTGGTCGATACTGTTGAAGACGGACAGCAGCTGGGACCGCTCCATGCTCAGATCCGCCTGGATTTGCTTGAGTGGTCCGATATCCGTAAAGGTCAGTACAATTCCCGATGTCTCTCCTCCGCCGACGGCGTAAGGCAGCACCCGCATTAAAAACCAATCCCCGTCCCTTGTCCGGCATTCCTGTTCGATCATCCGGTTGCCGCCGACCACCGTTTGCACAGTGGTCAGCGGCTCGATCCCCTCCAGGCAGTGGGCGAGGTGAAACAAGGGCCGGCCCAGGTCCGCTTCGGTAATGCGGTATATCTTTTCCAATGCCGGCGTGAATTTACGGATTTCCAAATTTTCGTCCAGAAAGAGGGTCGCGATGTTCGTGGCGGCGATGAGATTGTCCAGATCGTTGGTGGTTTCGGTCAATTCGAGAATTTTGCTTTGATACTCGGCGTTGACCGTGTGCAGTTCCTCGTTGACCGACTGCAGCTCTTCATTGGTGCTTTGCAGCTCCTCGTTGCTGGCCAGCAGCTCTTCATTGGTGGCCTGGAGCTCTTCGTTGGCGGTCTCCAACTCCTCGATGGTGGCTTGCAGGTTCTCTTTGGTGAATTGCAGGTCCTGCTCCAGATCGTGTATGCGCTGTTCGGCCTCCTGGCTCAGATCGTACGCCTGGGTCCCATTGGCCGGAAGTTCGTTTTGGGGGGATGCCGCGGACTCAATGGCCACCACCGCGATGCGTTCGTGGCCTTTCTTGGCCGGCAACAGCCGCATGCGCATCTGCATCGTGCGAACGCCCGCACCGGACGGTAACCGAATGTTGGTGTACCGGATCTCGTCACCACTGCCGAAAACCTTCTGCAACCCGGTGGCCAGAGGAATGGACAACTCCTTGACCGCCATGCGGGTGATGTCATTGTGCACCCTGCCCGAAGGCAGGCGTAAAAGCCCATCGGTCTCACCCGCCAGAAACAGCAGGTCCAGGTGCTCATTGACCACCGCAAGGGCAAACCCGTAGTCGGCGGCCAAGGCCTCCAGCAGATGCTCCTGCATCCGCTCTTCCTGGCGCGCGCTCAAGACCCGTCTTCCGCTGTCGAAGCGCACCGCCGTCGTTTCCAGCGGCGTGTGCGCCGACACCTGGAACGGAACGCCGGCCAGCGGCCGTTTGCGGCCGCGGGACCGGTAAATCTTCAATTTGTGATCCAGCGTTTCGAACAATTCAATCGCTTCGCCGGGCGTCTCGCTCGTTCCAAGCAGCAAAAGGCCTCCCGGATTGAGGGAAAAGTTGATGAACGCCATCACTTTCTGCTGCAGGGCGGGCTGCAGGTAGATCAGCAGGTTGCGGCAGCTCACCAGATCGATGTTGGTAAAGGGGGGATCTTTGGCCAGATTGTGCTGGGCAAAAACGACCATCTCCCGTATTTGGCGCTGCACTTGAAAGGTGTGTTCCCGGTGCACGAAATATTTCGTCAACAGGCCGGCGGGCAGATCCGCGCCGATGCTGTCGGGGTAGACACCGTTGCCGGCATTGAGCAGGGCATCGCGGTCCAGATCGGTCGCAAAGATTTTGATGTTCCGCGCATCACCCAGCCCGGCCATGCTCTCCCGCACCAGGATCGCCAAAGTATACGCCTCTTCGCCCGTGGCGCAACCGGGTACCCAGAAACGCAGCTCCCGGTTGCCGACGCTCCTCAGGAGCGACGGCAAATAGTGGGTCCGCAGGGCATCGAACACCGAATGGTCGCGAAAAAAACTGGTGACGCTGATCAAAAGTTCCCGGTAAAGCGTGGCCACTTCGATCGGACGGGTTTCCAAAACCCGCACATAAGCGTTCAGATCCTCCGCCTGGGTGACCGTCATGCGCCGTTCGATACGGCGCATGACGGTGCTGGGCTTGTAAAGCGTGAAATCGACCTTGGTTTGCTCGCGCAGTAACTGAAAAATTCGGTCCAGCCCATCCGCGTCCGAGAACAGGACCGGCGTCCGATGCGCCGGGTCGGCTATCGGCTGTCTGATGAAACCCAACAAGCGTGCGGGCATCTCCTCCGGCGGCAGCACAATATCGGCCAAGCCGGTGGCCACGGCCGCCCGGGGCATGCCGTCGAACTTGGCCGAGGCCTCGCTTTGCACCATGATCATGCCACCGGCTTCCTTAATGGCCCGGATGCCGCGCACGCCATCGCTCCCGGTGCCCGATAGAATAATGGCAATGGCTTTTTCGGCCTGGTCCTGGGCCAGCGAATGAAGAAATATGTCGATGGGCAAGTTGAGCCCCTTGCCGTGATCATGCTCTTTCAGGATCAGTTTTCCGTGGAAGATGGTCAGATGCTTGCGCGGCGGAATCAGATAAACCGTGTCGGGTTCAACCCGCATGCCTTGCTCGGCGCGGCGGACCGCCATGGCCGTGCGCTTGGAAAGCAGTTCGACCATCAAGCTTTTGTAATCCGGCGCCAGATGCTGTATCACGACAAACGCCATGCCGCTGTTCGCCGGCATGTGGGCGAAAAAGGCCTCCAGCGCTTCCAGCCCACCGGCCGATGCGCCGATGCCCACAAAAAAAGAGGGGGGGCGTTCCCCTTTGCCGGTGTCCCGGTGCATTCATACCTCCGTCAGCTTCGCATGGAAGATTCTGCGTGCCATGCCGGCAACCGTTCGCGCCGACGGCATCGACCAACCACCGTGTGGTCGAAGTGCATGATTTCTATATAACAGAGGATCAACCAGGATAGTTGACAATTTTTTACCCGTTTTTTGTCAGCTAAAACCTGTCAATATATCGGCCGGCCGACTCACAGGCCTTGCAGAAAGGACTTCAGATTTTTCTTGGTGTGGGCAATGTTCAATTTCCGGCGGATGTTGTTGCGATGAAAATATACGGACCGCGAACTCATGTGAAGGGCATGGGCGATCTCTTTGCTCGTTTTGCCGGCCCGCACCAGATCGGCGACCTGGATTTCCGTCGACGACAAACCGCGATAGGCGGCATTGATGGAAGCATCGAAGGGAGAAAGAATTTCGTGGATGTGCTTCTGGACGATCTCCAGGTAAGTGGCCAACTCCTCCCGGTGAATGGTCTTTTCCATTTTGGCGAAATAGGGCGTAACGAGACGATCGAAATTCTGCAACAATTCATCCATGGTCTTCTGTCGCTGCTCCGAACGGTGCTCCAAGAGCACATTCAGCGCGATGTTTTTCTTCCGCAGGTCTTCTACAGAGGCGTTCAGTTGCGTTTGAGCCTTCCGCTTGTCCAAGTGGATTTTCAGAATGGGCGCGGTAAAGGCGGCCAGGGCCTCGAGCCGCTGCTGGTCCTCCACCGTATAACCGCCGGCTTTGTTGGCGACGGCAATCTGCCCCACCAATTCCGCGCCCACGAGCAGCGGCGCCACCAGCGCGTTTTCAAGGGGCAGGTGCCCCGAAGGCGGTTGCAGTCCCGTATTGCAAACCAGCGAGCGCCTCTGCCGCATCGCCTCGCCCCAGAGCCCTCCCCAGGTTTCCTTCGGAAAGCGAATGCTTTTGTCCGACATCCGGCATTGCGCCCACACATTCCCGGTCAGGGAGGGGCAAACCAAATCGCCACGCGCGTCAATATACCCGAAATAGCCGTGCCGGCTCCGGGTGGCCGTCAAGATCAGTTCCAGAATGTCCGCGAAGAGATGGCCTTCGGCATCGGCCAGAAAACGCTCGGCGACATTGGCGCGCAGCGTCAGATCCGCATTGAGCCGCGCCAACTTATCTTCGATCCGGATGTGCTTGGTGACATCCAGACAGTGCCCGATATAGCCCACAAAAGCGCCGCCCTTGTCAAAGCGCGGCCGGCCCATGTCCTCGACCCACCGGTGAACGCCGTCGTGGCGCCGCATTCGATAAGTCATCTCGAAGGGTTGACGCACCTTGAAAGCCTCTGTGTAGGTCTGTATGCAACGCTGCCGGTCATCGGGGTGCACACTTTCCAACCAGCCGTAACCCAATTCCTGGTCCAGCCGGCGGCCGGTGAATTCCATCCAGGGCCGATTGAAGAAGTCGCACAGCATGTCGCGCCCCGAGGTCCACACCATGGTGGGGCCGCTATCGACCAAGGCCTGGAAACGCCCCTCGTTCTCTTTTTGCGCGGTGATATCCTGCACGGTGAGAAGTGCGAAACGGCACCCATCAACATCCAGGCCACCCAACCGGTAATGCAACCAGCGCGATGGTGGGCCTTGATCGCTGCGCAACCAGGCTTCTCCGGCCGCTTCCGCTTCCTGGCCGCCGGCAACGGTTGTGCGAAGGGCCTGGATGATGGGGCAGCTTCCGCATTCGGGACCATGGCCGCAGCCTTCGGGGTGGGCATGGCGGTTGCGGCAGGCAAAAAGATCGCCGCAGCGGATGGGCGCAATGCCATCCGGCGCCATTTGAAACAGCCGCAGCGCAGCGGTGTTGGCATACACAATCCGCTCGGCGGCATCGATCAACAGCACCGCCATCGGCAAAGCCGACAGAATGGTATGGAAATCGACGGCAGGGGCCATCTTGCAATCCTTTTCATACCGATTTCGATCCACACGTCCACCATCCCGACCGCCACACAACCCGTGCGCCGAACGACCGCCGGCGCGCCGGCCAGGTTGATCACGGCACCCGCGGATGGCCTGCGCCCGCCTGCACATCGTCCAACAGCCGCCGCACCTCCTTGGCCAGCTCGCCGCGCACCAGCGGTTTCATCAGAAAGCCGCGCAGGGGTTCCGGTTGCGCCGTCCGCACGGTCATCTGCTCGCTGAAGCCGGTGCACAGAATCACCGGGATGTCGGGACGAATGGCCGCGACCTGTTGCGCCAGTTGTTCGCCGGTCATGTTGGGCATGGCCATGTCGCTGATCAGCAGATCGAAGCCCGCCGGGTCGGCCTGGAAGGCCGCCAGGGCCTCCACGCTGCTGGTGCGGGCCGTAACACGGTAGCCCAACCGTTCCAGCATCTGCGTCTCCAGGCGCACGATGGGCGCCTCGTCGTCCACCAGCAGAATGCGTTCGGTGCCGGTGGGCAAAGGCGCGGGCGCCGCCCCCGCATCGGCCTCCGCTTCTCGCGGCAGAATGGGCAGGTACACCTTGAAGATGGTGCCGCGGTTCATTTCGCTGTAGACCCGCACATCCCCCCCGTGCTCCCGGACGATGCCGTAGACCACTGCCAGGCCCAGGCCGGTGCCCTTTCCCTGGGCCTTGGTGGTGAAATAGGGGTCGAAGATGCGCGGTATGACATCGGCGGGAATGCCGCAGCCGGTGTCCCAGACGCTGAAAAGGGCATGAGGCCCCGCCGTCAAATGGGTGCCGGCCACGTCTTCGAGGGCCAGTGTCGTTTGCCGCAGGCCGATGGCGATGGTCCCCCCCTTCTCCTCCACGGCATGAAAGGCGTTGGTGACCAGGTTCATGGCGATCTGATGGATGTTGGTGGGATCGGCCAACACCGGGCCGCAGTCGGCCTGGATCGACTGTTCGATAACGATGTTGCTGGGAATGGTGGCCCGCACCAGCTTGCCCACCTCCTTGAGCACCTGCTGCATGCGCAAGGGAATGCGCTTGTGCTCGGCCTGGCGGCTGAAGGAGAGGATTTGGTTGACCAGGTCCCCGGCCCGGCGGGCGGCGGTGTGGATTTCGGCCACGTTCTCCCGCTCCAGGCTGCCGCGGGGCAGGTCCTCGAGCAACAGTTCCGACAGGCCGATGATGGGGAACAGGATGTTGTTGAAGTCGTGGGCGATACCGCCGGCCAGTGCGCCGATGGCTTCCATTTTCTGGGCCTGCTGCAGCCGGGTTTCCATCTGCCGGCGTTGGCTGATGTCCTGCACGAAGGCCAGGCCGCCATCCCGACCCTGGAAGGTGATGGGCACCGAGGAGACCTCCACCGGCACTTGGGTACCGTCCAGGCGCAGGTAGATTTGCTCGACCCGGGGCACCGCGCTTTTGCGTTCATTGAGATGCACCATCCTTTCCCGTGAAAGCGCGCGGAAATCGGGGTGCACCCGATCCGGCACCGGCGTGCCGATCAAAAGATCCTGCGTTTCCGCGCCGAACAACTTCAACCCGGCCGCGTTGACATAAACGAAATTGAAATCGGTCTGCACGAAGATGGCGACGGGCGCGCCTTCCACCAGGGAGCGAAACTGGGTTTCACTCACCCGCAAGGCCTGTTCGATCTGCTTGCGATCGGTGATGTCGCGGTTGCTCACCCGGCGACCGAGAACTTTGCCCACCGCGGTTTTCAAGCCCAGACAGTGGTGATCGATCCACACAACCCGGCCCGATCGATGAACGATCCGGAAATCGATGCGGCCGGAACAGCCGATGTCCTCTTCCTGAGAGTGGTGCGCAGTGAAAGCCGCTTGATCCTCGGTATGCACGATGCGCTCGAACAGCGATGGATCGGCCATGAATTCGGCGGCTGTGTAACCGGTGATCCGCTCACAGGAGGGGGAAACCCACAGTGGTCGGCCGTCGGGTCCGATCCAGTACTCCCAATCGTAGGTGTAGTCGGCGATGGTGTTCAACTGCTCCTGGTTTTCCACCAGGGCCGCGGCCATCTCGTCGAAGGTCCTGCCCAAGGTGCGCAACTCGTCGGGCGCCGGGCCCTCACCGGCGCGGGCATCCAGATCGCCGCCGGCAATGGCCTGTGTGGCGCCCACCAGCCGGCGGATGGGTTTCAACAGGGCTCGGCCGCCCGCCAGGTTTGCGATGACCAGGGCCAAGGCGGCCACCAGGACCATCAGCACCAGGTTGCGCAGCAAAATTTGGTTGGCCGGCTGCAATACGTCCGATTCAGGCACGCCGGCCCATAAATAGGCGTAGGGCGGGTGATCGTCGTAAAGGCGCACGGGCTGGTATCCGAATATGCGCCGCATCCCATCCGAACCGGTGTGAACGGAGAGCCCCGGTGCCGGGGCACCCTGCACCTGCTCCCAGGCAACGCCGGCGATGGGTTCGCCTATGGGGTTGGTGGCCTCCCGGGCCGGATGAAAAAAGAGCCGGATGCCGTTTCGGTCAGTGACCGCCACGAAAGAGTCGGGATTCAGATCGGCCAGGTCGAACAATTGGGCGAAATTCTCCAAACGCAGGGCGGCGACCAGCACCAGGCGCACTTGACCCGCTTCGTCCAACACCGGGTATGCAAAGGCCATGGAGTGATGTTCCGTCCCAATCCGGGTACGAATATACTCCCCTGCGGCGAAATCGCGGTGGGTCAACGCCTCGCTGACATGGCGCCGATCAGCCAAATTAACACGCTCGAAGGGCAAGCTGGCGGCGAACATTTCACCGGTGGCATCCACGGCGGCGATGGAGATGAAGATGGGATTGTCCGCCACGATGGCCCGGAAAAGTTCATTGCAGGCCTGCTCGTCCATATCATGGACTTCCTGCATCTTGCCCAGCGTGGAAAAAATTTGGCGGGTGGAACGGGTGATGCCTTTTTGCACCTCCCCCATGGTACGCACCAGCAAGAGCACTTCCCTCTTGGCATTCTCGATGGCTGTACGGCGCAACTCGAAGCCGGAAAAAATAATGATGAGCAGAGCGGGCAGCACCGCCAGGCAAACCAGAACGGTCAACACCCGCCGGATGGATCCTGTAGAAAACAACGCCATGGTTCAACTCCCTTTGCCGATCCCCCTAGGGCTCTTCCATCCCGATACCGTTGCGCCGAATTGGCCGACCGAACATCGATCTCCGCCGGCATTGAATCTGTTCTTACCTGCTGAACCGCACCCGGAAAGTAATAACACGCCCGGCCGCCGGACAACAAGCCGATTGCAAAGTTCGGCCATTAAGCCGAATCGCAGTGGGACGAAGCAGGCCCGGCCGCCGCGTCCGCCTACCCCAACAGATCGACGTTCTGAAAATCCATGGCCACTTTTTCCAGCAGATCGGCCTGGTGCGCTTCGGACAGGCCGAGGGCATGGCGCAGGGCATCGATATCTCCCGGGTCATCGAAGTCATCCGGCCGGGAGCGGCCGCCCAGGATGTGGCTGAGGTGGTTGGCCAAGGCCACGACGGCGGTGAGCCGCGGCGCCGTTTCGGCTGCGGCCCAGCAGTGGTGACGACGCACGGCCCCCACAAGCGGTTCGGGCATGCGCCACCTTTCCAGCAGGTGGTGGCCGAGTTGCGGGTGATCCACCCCCAGAACCCGCTGCTCGGCTTCGTGTTCGCTGATTTTTTCAGCGATTCTCAACTGTTGGATCGCCTTGAACTGCTCTTCGTCCAAGAGCAGAATGGCCAACTTGCCGATGTCGTGCATCAACCCGGCGACAAAGCCTTGCTCGGGGTCCACCTCCCCCGCCACGGCGGCGACGCGCCGGGCGGCCAGTCCGCACTCCAGGGAGTGGCGCCACTGGGATTGGCCCCAAGCGCGCACGCCCTTGCGATCCTGCAGAAAATAGCCCCTGGCCGAAGCGGCCAACACCAGGCTCTTGGTGGTTTTGGCCCCCAGCCGCGCCAGGGCCTGACGCAGGGTTCCCACCTTCTGTACGCCACCGTAAAGGGCGGAATTGCCGACCTTGATCAATTTGGCCACCAGTGCCTGGTCGCAGGCGATGACAGGCTCGATCTGATCCAGGCCTGCATCGGGATCGGCCAGCAACTCCAGGGTGCGGCCGGCCATGGCCGGCAGCGGCGGCAGCTCCTCGAGCCGATCCAGCATGCGCACCAGGGCGGGAGCGGTGCCCTTGGTCGACACATCGGGCCGGCCGGACGATGCCCCTGGCGGTCCGGCCGCCGCGCCGCCGGCACCGCCGGGGGCGCCTTGGGCCGATGGCGCGACCATCCAGGAGAGCAGTTCCAGATAGTGGTGCGGGGACAGCCCCTCATAGGTGCGCTCGGTACAGGCGTAGAAGAACATGATCAAGGGCGGCTGCACCACAACGGGCAGCAACGCGCACTCCCCGCCGGGCGGCGGATCCATCAGGGCCGCGATCAGCGGCGACGGAAACACCTTGCCGAGGAAGCCGACCCCTGATCGGCAAACCGCATCGAAGACCGGATCGGCGGCCACGGCACCCAGGTCGCCCTTGTGGGACTGTTGCCGCATCCCGCCGTGACCGTCGATGACGATCCGTTTGCAGTGAATCACCTGCCCCTGCCTTGCGGTGAAAATGAGAATGTCCCGGTAATAGTTCTTGCAAAAGCCGATGACCGCCTCCACCTTCTTCACCACCTCCGGGGCACGCATGACACTCTTGAGCGCCTGCTTGTAGGTCGTGAATAGCGGGTCGAGACCGGTGTCGGCGGCGGGCGGCACCGGGTCGGCGGCCTTGTCCGGCACCGGCAGCAGATGGCAGCAACCTGCGGCCAACTGCTGCTCCACCATGCGCAGGGCCGCGTGACTGCCCATGGGCGCCAGGGCCAGGAGCCGCTGCAATCGCAGGGGGCGGGCCGCCATGCGGGCCACCATCTTCCAGGCCGCCGGCCATTGGGCGGAGATGGGATCGGCAGGACGCCATTGAATCTCCCGGTCCAGGGAGATGACACTTTTTTCGAAATTGCGCCACTCATCGGCGTGGGAAAGCGCCTTGATGGACAGCGCGCCGGCATCGAGCCGGATCGCGGCGCCGTCCGGCGCCACCCGCGCGTCGGTGAAATGGAAAGTGCCCGTTTCCATCAGGAACAGCTCCAGCAGCACCTCCTCGATAACCGTTTCCAGGGTGCTTTGCAGATCGGAGAGGGGCACCACATCAAGCTCGCCCACAATCTGACGCACCGCCATGCCGGTCTCGGACCGGATCCGCCCGATGCGTTCGACCACTGCCTCGTCGATTCGTTTCTCCCAGCGCAACAGGCGCACGAATTTGTCGTCCCCGGCCGTCGAGTGGGCGTCGACCAAAAAACCGTTTTCAAAGACCAGGGTCAACACCCGTTGGCCGGCGGCCACCGATAGCACGCCGTTCAAACTGAGTTGGGACATGAACATCAATGCATCCGCCGGATGGTACTTGCTCAGATCCCCCTGAAATATCATGGCCGCCTCTTTCGAAGATTCGTTGCCGACATGGTTCGCTTTTCAGTACTATCGTCACCGAACCCCCTGAAGTTGAGACGAAAGACGATCCCGCCCCGTCAGCGGCCGCGCAAGCGCCTGGCGGGATACCGTTTTTCCGACCCGCCGCACGCCTTGAAATGAATGCCGTTCAGGCGTATTTGCCCGCTTGCGGTCCATATCCGACCTTGACCTTGGACACCATGTGGTGTATTGAAATCGAACATTTGCTCGGTATGTCCATTAAGGCAAACGGCCTTTGCGGGGCGTTGCTTCCCGTGGCGCTCGAAACGGTTTTCACACAAGCAGCCCAAGGTAATCGGACACAGGTGCTTGCGGCCGGTCGAAGCAACGGGCCATGGCGCCGTAATCGACGTCGGCCGAAGAATCGATACCCCGATGTTCATGCTTTCATTTCACACCACATTTCAAGAAGGAGGAGCGAACAATGAAGATTGATGATGTTAAAAACATCGCCGTGATCGGTGCCGGAAACATGGGTCACCAGATTGCCCTCGCCAGCGCCATCAAGGGTTTCAAAGTGGCGGTCACCGATGTGAAGGACGAAGTGCTGAAAAAAGCCGAGGCCTTCGTGGACAAATACCTGCCGGGCCGCGTGGCCAAGGGGAAAATGACCCAGGAGCAGGCCGATCAGGCCCGCGCCAACATCCGCTTCACCGGCGACCTGAAGGATGCGGTCAAGGATGCCGATTACGTCATCGAGGCGGTGTTGGAGATCCTCGATCTGAAGCGCAAGATTTTCGCCGACCTGGACAAGATGGCCCCGCCCCACGCCATTCTGGCCACCAACAGCTCCTTCATCGTCAGCTCCAAGATCGCCGATGCCACCAAGCGCCCTGAAAAAGTGGTCAACCTGCACTTTTTCAACCCGGCGCTGGTCATGAAGCTGGTGGAAGTGGTCCAGGGCCCCCACACCTCCGACGAGACCGTCGAAATCTCCATGGCCCTGTGCCAGAAACTGGAGAAGGTGCCCGTGCACCTGAAGAAGGAAGTGGACGGCTTCCTGCTCAACCGCATTTTCCGCGCCATCGCCCGCGAATCGCTCTGGATTCTCGACATGGGCGTGGCCTCCGTGGAAGACATTGACAAGGCGTGCGTCTACGGCGCCGGCCATCCCATGGGCCCCTTCCGCCTCAACGACCTGACGGGCATCGACCTGAGCTACATCATGGGCATGGAAAACTTCCGCGCCACCGGCGACCGCGAAAACCTGCCCTCCCCCAGCGTGGTGGAAAAATACGTCAAGGGCGAGTACGGCGAAAAGACCGGCAAGGGCTGGTACGATTACTCCAAGAAGTAAGCCAGCCACACCCGAAACACCACACAGCACCACACGGCCGCCCGATCCCCGGATCGGGCGGCTTTTTTGCAACTCAACAAACTCAACAAACTCAACACCTTCGACCACCACAAGTGCTTTTCTTCGGAATGACTTGAAATCCGACAGTCATTACATGGCAAAATGGCCGAAGGGGTGCGCATACTGTGATCGATGGTATCGGACCTGTTCGGGCACGGCATGCCGTGCCCCTACGATGAGTGGAAAAACCGCCGATCATGCTGTTATCTTATAAATACTTGCCATACACCTAATTTGTTATATTATGTGTATTGCGTGAAATAAAATTTTAGGGAGTGCCGACATGAAACGTACCAATATCCTTCTTGATGAAAAATTGGTCGATAATTGCCTGAAAGCAACCGGCATAAAGACCCAGAGAGCCTTGATCGATCACGCTTTACGTGAGTTGCTCAGGCACGAAAAACAAACGAAACTGCTGGAGTTGAAGGGCGGCATCAATTGGAGCGGCGACTTGGAGGAGTGGCGTAAGGGGCGAAGCTCATGATGGTTTTGGTTGATACCACTGTCTGGATCGATTTTTTTGCAGCAAACCGTAAGCCTCATGTAGAAACCCTGGAAAAACTCATCGCTGAAAGAGAAGATATTTGTCTTTGTGGTGTGATCCTGACTGAAATTCTTCAGGGAATCAGAGATGACGCTGAATTCCGAAAAACCAAAGACTTAATGGCCAACCTTGTTTTTCTTCCCATGTCCCATTCTGTATTTTTGAATTCAGCGGAAATTTATCGTGCACTACGTCGAAAAGGCATCACGATAAGAAAGTCTGTTGATTGTATGATTGCCGCAGTAGCAATAGAACATGAAATACCGCTTCTTCACAATGACAAGGATTTCATTCCTATTGAACATCATTTCGGTCTTAAACGCTTGAAACAAGAAGATGGTTGAGCCATCCGGCATCTATAATCTATAGAATTCATTAACTTAAAACTTAACACGTAAAACTTAAAACTCTTTATTTCCAACCCGACAAACGCCTCTCCTTGACAGCCAAGCACCGATATCCATATAGTGAACATCGTTACCCGCCCGACGACGAAACCATCCACCCGAACAGAAACAAAGGGGGCCTTGAAATAACCATGATGACCGCCGAACAATATGAAGCCAGCTTGCGGCGCTTGAATCTGGAAGTGTACATGTTTGGCAAGCGCATCACGAACGTGGTGGACGATCCCATCATCCGCCCTTCCATGAACGCCGTGGCCCAAACCTACGCCCTGGCTCAGCGGCCGGAGCATGAGGACATCATGACCGCTGTTTCCCACCTGACGGGCAAACGGATCAATCGTTTCACCCACATTCACCAGAACCGGGACGATCTGGTCAAAAAAAGCAAGATGGGCCGGTTGCTGGGACGCGCCACCGGCTGCTGTTTTCAGCGCTGCGTGGGCATGGACGCTCTCAACGCCTTGTCCATCGTCACCTACGACATGGACCAGGCCAACGGCACCGAATATTACCAGCGTTTCCAGCAGTACCTGACCTATGTGCAGGACAACGACCTGGTGTGCGACGGGGCCATGACCGACCCCAAGGGCAACCGCCGCCTGCCGCCCCACCAGCAGGACGACCCCGACCTTTACTTGCGTGTGGTCGAGGAACGACCTGACGGAATAGTGGTACGGGGCGCCAAGGCCCACCAGACCGGTGCGGTCAACTCCCACGAGATCATCGTGATGCCCACCATGGCCATGCGGGAAGCGGATCGGGACTATGCGGTCTCTTTCGCTCTGCCCAGCGACGCCGAGGGCATCAAGTACATCATGGGCCGCCAGTCCTGCGACACGCGCAAACTGGAAGAGGGGCGCATGGACCGGGGCAACCCCTTGTTCGGCGGCCACGAGGCGCTGGTGGTGTTCGATGATGTCTTCGTGCCCTGGGAGCGGGTGTTCATGTACAAGGAGCATGCCTTTGCCGGCAGTTTGGTGGAGAAGTTCGCCACCTACCACCGCCAGAGCTACGCCTGCAAGGTGGGCGTGGGGGATGTGCTCATCGGCGCCGCCCAGACGGCGGCGGAGTACAACGGCGCCGAGCGGGCCTCCCACATCAAGGACAAACTCATCGAGATGAACCATCTCAACGAGACCCTCTACTGCGGCTGCATCGCCTGCGCCGGTGAAGGCCATGCGGCACCCAGCGGCACCTATATCGTCGACCCCCTGCTGGCCAATGTACACAAACAGAACGTGACCCGTTTTCCCTACGAAGTCGCCCGCCTGGCCCAGGACATCGCCGGCGGCTTGATGGTGACCATGCCGGCCGAAGCCGATTTCGCCTCGCCCCTGACCGGCAAGTGGCTGGAAAAGTACTACGCCGGCGATTGCAGTGTGCCCACCCTGAACCGCATGCGGATCCTGCGGTTGATCGAAAACCTGACCCTAGGTACCGCCGCCGTGGGGTACCTGACCGAATCGATGCACGGCGCCGGATCGCCCCAGGCCCAACGCATCATGATCGCCCGCCTGGCCAACATGGCGGAAAAGCAGCGGGCGGCCAAGGCGCTTTGCGGCATCGATGAAACCTGACCTGCGGCCGCTGCGCATCGGCCTCAAATATTGCGGCGGCTGCCGACCGAACTACGACCGGGTGGCCCTGGCCCGGCACATCGCCGACCGATTGGGGCCCGGGACGGTCTTTGAATCGCCCCGCGGCGCGGATCTCGATCTGGTCGTGGCCATCCACGGATGCCCCACCGCCTGCGCCGATTTGAGCGACTGCCGCGCACCCACCGTTTTGTCGGTGACCGGTATCGCGGAGGCGGAACGGGTCATCGCGCGGATCTTGACACTGACAGCACGAAAGGAGTCCGACATGCAGCTTTCGCGGGAAGCGATCCTGAAGGCCCTGGACACATGGAACGACGCCTGGGCGCGCTACGACCTGGACGGAGTGATGGCCCTGATGCACGATGACGTGGTGTTCGAGAACTGGACCGGCGGCAGGGCCTTGGGCAAGGCGGCCCTGGCCGAAGCCTGGCGCGCTTGGTTCGCCGGCGGCGGCTTCCGCTTCCTGCAAGAAGAACTGTTTGTCGACGAAACGGCCCAGAAGGTGCTCTTCCGCTGGGTGCTGGAGTGGCCTTGCCCGACCAAGGGGCATGAAGGCCGTCTGGAGCGGCGCAAGGGGGTCGACGTGATGCACCTGAAAGACGGCAAGATCATCAACAAGCTCACCTTCTCACAGACCACCGTGGAGATCGACGGGCAACGCCACGCCATGCGGCTGTAAAAGGGGCTTGCCAATTTCCCGGGTTTTGGTAAAAATCAGAGCGTCATCATGGCAACAACGGAGAAAAGAATGCCCGACTCGAACTCCCCGTCGGCGGCTTCCAGCGACCGCCCCATCCTGTGCCGGGGCGTGCGCGGCGCCACCACGGTGCCCAAAAACAGCCGCGAGTCCATCCTGACGGCCACGCGGGAGATGCTGTTCGTCATCATGCGGGCCAACCACATGCAACCGGAGGATGTGGCCAGCGCCTACTTCACCACCACCCCCGACCTGAACGCCACCTACCCGGCCCTGGCTGCCCGTCAGTTGGGGTGGTATGATGCCGCGCTGCTGTGCGGCCACGAGATGGCGGTGCCCGGCGGTCTGCCGCGCTGCATCCGTGTGCTGATCCACTGGAACACCACCTGCGGCGTCAAGGAGATCGTGCATGTCTACCTGCGGGAGGCCAAGCGCCTGCGCCCCGACCGCAAGAGCATGCCGGCCGTGCCGCTGGAACAACTGGAAGAATTTTTGCACCAGATCGACATGGAAGCGCTCAAGTTCGACCCCGACGGCAACGCGTAGTGCCGACCGTAACGCCGTGGAGGTCATCATGGGTTCACAACACCGAGGTTTATTCATCCACCAATCATCTGCCGACACCAAGAAGGAGGACGCGACATGGAAAAAGCCGCCAGGAAAGAGAGAAAAGCAAAAGTCATCGAAGTATTGAACAAAGCCCGCGCCATGGAGCTGCACGCCATCGGCCAATACATGAACCAGCACTACAACCTGGACGACATGGATTACGGCGAGCTGGCCCGCGACATCAAACTGATCGCCATCGATGAAATGCGCCATGCCGAGATGTTCGCCGAACGGATCAAGGAGCTGGGCGGCGAACCCGTCACCGATCCGGCGGCCAAGGTCAAGAAGGGCCAGAAGGTCGAAGCCATCTTCCCCTTCGACGCCGACCTCGAGGACTCCACCATCGACAACTACAATCAGTTTCTGCTGGTTTGCCGCGAAAACGGCGACAGTGTCAGCATGCAACTTTTTGAAACCATCATCGACGAGGAACAGGCCCACTTCAACCACTTCGACAACGTCGGCGAACACATCCAGAGCCTGGGCGCCACCTACCTGGCCCAAAAAGCCGGCACGCCGTCATCCACCGGCGCCCCCTCCAAGGGATTCGTCACCGGCGGCGCATAACGGCCGCATTCACCTGACCCTCTAAATACAACAGGGCGCCCCTCAACCGGGGGCGCCCTGTTGTATTAATCCTCCCATTCCTTGACAAAAACGCGACCACTCTTTAATGTGACCGTTTGATTCGAGTGCATGCGGACGCGCCCCTTCGGCAACCGTTGGATGCTCCCGTCGGACCGGCGCCTCAACCCTCACAACGCCTTGCGGAACCGTTTGCCATGACCCATCGCCTGGAAGACCCATGCCGTGAACTTTTGCTGATGTGCGCCGGCGCCAAAGGCGCCATCGCCTCCACCGTGGCCGTGGCGGCGGCCGAGTTGCAGCAAGAAGCCCGCTCCGTGCTCTCCAGCTTGACCACCACGACAATGCCGCCGTTGGCGGCGGAACGCCTGCGGCTCCACCTGGCCGGCTGGGATCCGATGGACGGTCCCCTGAGCGCCGCCGTGCAACACCACGGCGTGGTACCGGCGGCGGTATGGCAAGGCCACGGCGCCTTTCTCGACGCCCTGGACATCCGGCGGCCGCCGGACGGCGCTTTGCTCCTGGCCGACCAGGTGGCGTCCATCGCCGATGACATGCGCAATTTCATGGCCCGTCATCCCGAGGCCCGACCGGTGTGGGTCAACCTGCTGCCGGCGGCTTGTGATCCAATCCTCGGCCCCGACACCCCAACACTGAACGACCTGCTGCAGTTGCCCGCAGCGGGACTTGCCCCCGACCTGGCCTACACCCTGGCCGCCCTGGAAACAGGTGTGCCCATGGTCAATTTCAGTCCCAACACCATCGAGCTGCCGACCATCTGCGTCGAGGCGCGGCGGCGCGGCATTCCCATGGCCGGGCGGGACGGCAAGACCGGGCAGACCTACTTCAAGGTGGTGCTGGCGTCGGCCCTCAAGGCGCGGGCCCTTTATGTGGACGGTTGGTACAGCCTCAACATCCTGGGCAACAGCGACGGCCGGAACCTGATGGACCCGGAGCGGGCCTGCGGCAAGCTCAACAACAAAACGCGCCTGCTGGACGAAATTCTGGGCTATCCGGTGGGCGAGCGCTACGACGCGCCTACCCACAAGGTGCACATCGATTACTACCCACCCCGGGGCGACGCCAAGGAGGCCTGGGACGTGATCGACTTCACCGGGATCTTCGGCCTGCCCATGAGTCTGCGCCTCAACTTGCAGGGCCGCGACAGCATTTTGGCCGCGCCCATGGTGATCGACCTGGCCCGCTGGGCCGCGGCCTTGAAGACGGCCGGTATCGGTGGCCCGGTCGCCGATCTGGGGTTCTTCTTCAAGAAGCCGGTGGGCGAGTCCCCGCCGCTGACTTTCCAGGAGCAGTTGGCGGCCCTGGACCGGCTGGCCGCGGTCATCACCGCCGAATAGGGATCCGCCCCACACCGTTTCAGGCGGACACACAGGTCGGCCCCGACGTGAAAAAAATGCAATCGTACGTGAAAGGATGCGTTATGGTTTTCGGATACAGCACCAACGCTTTCGTCCGCTTCGACCTGCTGGACAGCTTCGACAAAATCGCCACCCTGGGGTTCAAGGGGGTGGAAATCATGTGCGACCAGCCCCATCTCTACCCGCCGGACTATCCTGCCCCTCGTCTGGAAGAAGTCAAAGCCCGCCTGGCGGCCGGCAACCTCAAGCCGACCAATCTCAACAGCTTCACCCTGTTCGCCGTGGGCGACACCTACCTGCCTTCCTGGATCGAACCGCAGGCCGAGCGGCGGCAGATGCGCATCGACCACACCCTGGCCTGCCTGGAGATCGCCGCCTTTCTGGGATGTGCCAACATCTCCGTGCCTCCGGGCGGCCCCCTGGAGAAAAGCTTCACCCGCAAAGAATCCCTGGCGCTGTTTCACCGCGGCCTGGACCAGGTGATCCCCCGGGCCGAGGCGCTGGGCGTGCAGTTGCTCATCGAGCCGGAACCCGACCTGCTCATGGAACGCACCGCCGAAATCAAGCCGTTCGTGCAGGATATCCGCTGCGCCGCGGTGGGCATCAACTTCGACATCGGCCACTTCTTCTGCGCCGGCGAAGACCCGGCCGCCGCCCTGGAAGAATTGTTCGAATGGGTGGGGCACATGCACATCGAAGACATCGCCCCCGATCGCCGCCACAACCATCTGATCGCCGGCCAGGGGGCCATCGACTTCCCCTCGGTCTTCCGCACCATGGCCGCCTTGGGGTATCAACGCGACATCAGCCTGGAACTCTACCCCTACACCGACCGTCCCGAGGCGGCCGGCAAAGAGAGCCTGGCCCACCTCCAGCCGCTGATGGCGGCGGCGGGACTGCTCGCATAAAAAGCGCCGGAGGCCCGAATCGCCACTGCCGCAAAAGCAATTGTACTATCGGGAAGGCCGCAGTGGCACTCGGCCATCCGCTTTGGGAAACCACTCCCACTTGCCTACCGGAACCCCTTTTTGCAGGGTTTTGCCGACCATGAAGGCGTCGACCACCGAAGCGATGCCGATGATCACCGCCAGCAGCAGCGGGAACAACATGTTGGAAGCGATGGTCAGAGACAGCCAGAGCACGCCTTTGCCCATCTGGCCGTGAATCATCTGCGCCAGACCGGACACCAGCAAGTTCCACCAGCATATATGCGGCGAACGGGGCGGGACACGCGGATGGATCATGTCGACACGGCCGCCCGGCCCACCGGACGGACCGGTTGCACGGTCCGCTTGCGTTTCCCCCGCGGGGGGCACATAGGCGCCGCATTCCGGGCAAAATCGTGCATCGTCCTGCAGCTGCCGGTCGCACTTGGGACAAATCATCTCTGAAACTCCTGAAGGGGTGCCGTTGGTGGCACCCGGTTAAAAATGGGCATGGGTCATCCTTGCACCAGGGC
The DNA here is from genome assembly GCF_022968795.1 of Desulfatitalea alkaliphila. Lineage (GTDB taxonomy): Bacteria > Desulfobacterota > Desulfobacteria > Desulfobacterales > Desulfosarcinaceae > Desulfatitalea > Desulfatitalea alkaliphila. The sequence continues at coordinate 46,518 of NZ_JALJRB010000006.1, read as the reverse complement.
TATCGTCCTTGCCGGTTTTATTCAGGGGGATCCCTCGTGTCAAGGCAAACAGACCGTATGTCCGGGATTCTCCCATCCGGACCGGCAATGGGAAATCAGGCTTTTCAACAGTGGTTTTTAGGGGTTGCCCTGATTGTCAGGCAGCCGCGGTTTTGTTAGCGTTGCGTCCTGCTTGAGACAGGTGGCTCGCCTGCCTCGCCGATTGCTATACGGCCACCGCCATCTTTGTGAGGTTTAAGCAATGCAATGCATTCCATGCAACACCGTTCAGCCGTCCTGCCGGCCCAAACCGGCGAACCTTCTGGCCCTTGCCGAATCCCCGGCCCCTGCCGAGGGCCGGCCCTACCGATCCGCAATGCGCTTCGGCTAATTACCCTCGCCACATATGCTGCGATCCCCCTTTGCCTTCGCATCCAACGACGGTTTCCTGCAACTCCCGGCGCCAAGGACACGAACCGATAGCGACACTACGCCGTTGCGCTCTGATTGACGATTGCGTCCGCTTTCCCCTCTGCCCCCTGACATTTGCTACGGCCCGACCCCATCTGCGCGCCCCTGCCACCGCGGCCCTTGACACCTAAATCGACGCGTCCCATTCACCGCCGTGCCGCAACGCGCTTGCCGCGCGGCGCCGCCCCCCCCCCGGATCGATACGCCGGTCCCAGGGCCGCTTCAGATGAAAGGAGGTGATGCCAAGAAGTGTTGCAACCTTTAAACACAATCATTGGATATTAACCCAACAAATGCCCACCAAAAAACAGAGAAAGAGAGAAGAAAAAGATGAAAAGAAATGCTTCGCACCACAAATCGTTGACGCGCAATTCCCTTTTGGTCATGATGTGCCTGCTGTTGTCGGGCCTGGTCTTCGCCTGCGATCCGGGCACCACGAGTCCCGGCGTCGAAATCGACACCAACACCGCCTGCTGCGCAGACTGCATCTGCCGGGGCGATGCGCCCACCCAATCCTCCTATCGCAACGGCCCCTACCGCTATACCAGCTACAACCTGCCCCGCACCAGCTATCGCGCGGGCGCCACGGTCTACTACCCGACCAATGCAGAGCCGCCCTTTGCCGGCATCGTCTACTGCCCGCCCTACACCGGCACCGAGTCCATGCTGGCCGCCTGGGGGCCCTTCTTCGCTTCCCACGGCATCGTGCTGGTCACCATGAGCACCACCACCACCATGGACACGGTCGATTCCAGGGATGATCAGCAACGCGACGCCCTTGACGCCCTCAAAGCCGAGCACACCCGCTCCGGCAGCCCGCTGCAGGGCAAGCTGTCCAACCGCTTCGGCGTCATGGGCTGGTCCATGGGCGGCGGCGCCACCTGGATCAACGCTTCCAAAGTCGCGGGCCTCAAAAGCGCCATGTCCCTTGCGGGACACAACGCCACGGCCTTGGATCGGGATGCCAGGGGCGGCAACATCAAGTGCCCGACCCTGATCATGAACGGTGCCACCGACATGACGATCCTGGGCGGCATGGGGCAGTCCTCCGGTGTCTATGACGCCATTGCCAACAACATCCCCAAAATCCTCTATGAAGTCCGCGGTGTGGGCCACATGTCCTGGATGACCCCCACCCAGCCCGGCAATGCAGCGGCCGAACTGGCGCTGGCCTTTCAGAAAACCTTTCTCGAAGGCGATACACGCTGGGGCGAATTCATCGTGCAGGAACCGCGCAACGCCTCCGACTGGGAAACCAACATCCGCGTTCGATAGTCAAATGGCCATCCCATGTGTTACCGGCCCACGATTCGCAGGCCGGTAAGGCTTGAAACACCAGGGGGTGCCGGTGATTCACCGGCACCCCCTGGTATTGTTTCCCGCCATGGGTCAGCGGGTCATCGCATCCTGAAAGGAGATGCATCCCAGAACGGCTGAATGTCGTCCCGCCGCGGTTCGGCCTGCAGAGCGGCCTCGATGGTTGCGTTGGACATCTCTTCTGAACTCATCCGGATATGGGCCGTTTCCAGATCCGCATCCAGCAGCATCACCTTGGGTCCATCCTGGGCATTGGACCACGGCAGCCACGCAGGCAACCGTGTTTCCTCCGGGTTGGGATTGCCGGCATGGGCAAAGGCGGACCAGTAGTCCATCATGGCGTTGGAAAGGGCGATGCGCCCCGCACGATTGCGCGCCGTGAAGACCAGGGCGCCCAGGGATGCATTCTCGGTGCCGAAGACAAAATCGATCTCCATGGCGTGACACGCGCCCAGCAACAGGTTCAAGGGCGATGCGATCACAGTGTTGCCCGCGCCGGCGCCCCACAGGAAATGATAGGCGAACAGATCGGGCTGGCCGGACGGGTCGGACAGCAAGCGGGCCACCTCATCCACGGCCATCACCCGCCAACCATCGCTCTGGTATTCGGCAACCGACTGATACAAGGCTTCTTTTACCGGATCGGTGAACAGCGAATAATCCTGGCGCCATTGGCCGAAGGGGGGAACCAGGCGCAGAAACAGCTTGGTTTCCTCTTTGTTGGTACCTACGATCAAGGGCACTTTGTTGTAAGCGCCGGCGGCCCAGGCGTCATAAAACCCTGTGGGCAACACATGACCATCGATAAAGCAGGTCGGCAACCGAAGCATGCCGGCCGCCTTGCCTTCAGGATACATTTCCAAAAAGGCCTGCGGCGCCATGGCGCGCATCCAATCGGCAACCGCCGACAGGCTCATGCCGGCCAACATCTCTTTGGCCGCTGCCGCATCGGCCGCCTTGCCCTCGTGCACCAACCGCTTGGCCAGCACGGTATCCACATGGGCGGTGCCTTGCGTCGGAGAAAAATGGCGCACCACGCCGCTTTGGGATATCGCGCGGTGAAACAAACCCTGCGCCAGAGGCGATACGAGCAGGGAGAACACATTTTGGCCACCGGCCGATTCCCCGGCGATGGTGACATTGTCGGGATCGCCGCCGAAATGAGCGATATTGGTGCGCACCCATTTCAACGCCTGGATCAGATCCAAAGTGGCGAAATTGCCGGAATCTTCCGCCGGATCGCCGGTTTTGAGGGCGGGATGGTGCCAGAATCCCATGGGACCCAGACGATAGCTGGCCGTTACCACCACCATGTTGCCCCGATCAGCGAGAAAACCACCGGTCTGTCGGGACAACAAGGGCCATTGAATGCTGTTGCCGCCACCGTGGATCCAGAAAAATACCGGCAATGGCCCATCGCTTTGGGCCGGGGACCAGATGTTCAGGTAAAGGCAGTCCTCCCCGCCGACGATCACCTGGGGTGTGGCGGGATTGCGGTCGTGATCGATATATTGCGGGCACAATTGACAAAACTCATCCGCCACCAGCGGCTCGGCCCTTCGCTCCGGCGACTGGGGCGCCCGCCAGCGCAACGCTTCGACCGGCGGCCGGGCATAGGGGATCCCTTTCCAGACGAGGGTGTCGCCGGCCTCGTCCACCTGTCCGAGAACCACCCCTTCGGCGGTATCCCGGGCCAAAAGGGACGCTTCGATGGCCGCATCTTGTGCTGCGGTCGATGAAAGGCCTTGCTGACCGGCGCAGCCGATCAACAAGCTCATGAATAGTAAAATAGCTGTTGCAGCCCAAACCCTTGCACCACTTCCTGTTCTCTTCGGCATTACGGAGTGTCTCCTTTTGATATGGATGGATAAAAGTATTTTCAATGGCCTCCTTCTCAATCGGGTTGCGCGCGGACCCGCATCCCCGCCTTGAGGGATCCGTCCGGATGCACGATAACCACATCCCCCTCCTCGAGGCCGTCGCGCACCTGCACGACGAGACCCGCCCGCCGGCCCGGGGTAACCGTTTTACGAACCGCCCTGTTCTCTTCCACGGTGAAGGCCGCCCAGCCCTCTTGGGTGCGGAAGAGGGCGCCGGCGGGCGCCTGGCGCACCGCATCGTCCTCCCACACCACAAACCGCGACAGCACGCGGTAACCGGCGCCGAGGTGGGCCCACCGTTCGAAGGGGGACAGCAGGTCCGCCACCACCGTCACGCGCTGTTCTTCCACCCCGAGGGCCGACACCTTGGTGAAACCAAAGGGCGCCACCCGCTTGACCACGCCTTCCAGCGGTTCTTCACCGCCCCACTGATCGAACAGCACCCGCACGCCGGGCATGATGCGCACGGCATCCTGGGACAGCACATCGGTCCACACCTCGAGGCGGCCCGGGTCGCCGATTTCCAGCAGCGGTTCCCCCGGGTTCACGAGTCCCTCGCTGCGACGATGGACGGCCAGCACACGGCCGGTGACCGGTGCACGCAGCACTTCCGCCACCGGCTGCCCGGCGCTGCCCTCCGAGCCGCCTTGCAAAGCGGCCCGGGCCGCCGCGAGCTCGGCACGGGCCGTTGCCGTCAGGGCATGGGCGGCCGCCAGGGCGGCATTGGCCTGCTCGGCCGTTGTCCGCGCAGCATCCAGCATCTGTCGGGTGGCGATGTCGTCGCGAAAAAGAGTTTCGGTCCGCGCCAGTTCCCGGGCGGCCAAACGCGCGGCCGCCTCCGCCGCCGGCAACTCTTCGCGGGTCCGTTGCAGTGTGCTTGCGGCGGCCTGTACCCGGGCCCGGGCCTCTTGTTGCGTGCGCGCATCCAGAAGCAAGGCGCGTGGCGGCTCGACCTGCACCAGGGCCTGCCCCTGCTCGACCGCGTCGCCCGCCTCCCACGGAATCCGGCGGATGAATGCGGTCACCGGCGAAGAGATGACATAGTTGTCCAGGACCCTTGTCTCCCCTTCTTCCTCGATGATCACTTGCAATGGTGCGGCCTGAATCACGGCGGTGCGCACCGGCAAGGCCGTGGGCAGGAAACTGTAGACCAGCGCCGCGGCGACAAGTACGCTCAAAAGGATCAACATCACTCGTTTGCGGATGGGTCTGCTCATTTACGCTCTCGTTTTCAACACGCCGATCAGATCCAGCCTGTTGAGCCTTCGGTTGATGATCAGGGCGGAAACCAGTGCCGCCGCGAGCACGACGGCGGCGGCCAATGCGAGTGTACGCCGACCCAGCACAAAGGGCAACTGATACATGTCCGTCTGCATCGCTTGAACCATGGCCGCGCCGGCCCCGGCACCCAGCAAAAAGCCCAGGGGGATGGCCAGCAGGGTCAACACCGCCAGTTCACCCAGCAGGATGTAGGCCACTTCACCCCTGGTGAGCCCGAGCACCCGCAAACTGGCCAGTTCGCGATCCCGTTCGGAAAGCGAAATCCGGGCGCTGTTGTATACCACGCCGAAGGCGATGACGCCGGCGAACAGACTCAAGATGAAGGTATAGGTCAGCATGGTCTTGGCGGTGGTTTCGCGAAAGGCCGCAATGGCCCGTTCCCGGGACATGATAGCGGCCACCCGCGGGCGATCCGTGAGGGTGCGCGTCAAATCCGCTTCCCGGTCCTTGTCGATCATCAGATAGGCGCCGGATAGGGCCTGGCCCATGCCGGCCAGCCGATTGAGGGCCGCCATGTCCATGTAAGCCGCCAGGCCGATGAACTGCCGGGTCAGGCCGGCAACGGGCACGGCGCGGGTCCGGCGGCGGCCTTCCTGCACCTCCACGAGCACCTCGTCACCCGCCTGGACACCCAAAATTTGCGCCAACCGCTCGGTGAGCACCAGGCCTTCGGGCGGCACCGTCAACGGTTGCAGATCGATGTCCACGGGGCGGCGCAAATAGGGTGCGGCGGTGATCCCTTCGATGGCCGTTTGATAGCTGCGGTGCGCGTGCCGCAGGCGCACCGGCACCGTGCGGAACGGCTCGGCGTGCAGCACACCGGGCAGGCTTGCCAGTTCATAGAGCGCTGCGGTGGAAGTGGGCTCGGTGAAGGTGACCGTCAGGTTTTCGCGCTGGGCGATGCCGAATTGCACCCGGGTCACGTAGTCGAAGGAATCGCCGAAGAACAGCCCCATGATCAGAATGGCGCAGGAGCTGGAGATGCCCAGGATGGTCAGGAACGCCTTGAGCGGACGGCGTTCGAAATTGCGCAGGATCATCCGGGTCGGCGGATCGAAAAAACGTTGCAGTCCCAGCCGCTCCACGAGGGTGGTGCGATAGACAGCCGGCGGCGCGGGCCGCATGGCCTCGGCCGGGGGTAATCGCACCGCGCGGCGCACCGCCTGCAGCACGCCGACCAGGGCGGCGGCGACGGTCAGGCCGACGGCCGTGGCCACCACGGCGGGCGGCAAGCTGTAGTGCAGAAAGGGGAAGCGGTAATATTCCAGGTAGAGGTTGCCGAGCCCCGCGCCCATCCAATGGCCCAGCACCGTGCCCCCCGCGGCGCCCAACAGGGCGATCAGCAGCACCAGCTTGGCGTAATGCGCGCCCACATCCCGGTTGGTGTAGCCGAAAGCCTTGAGCACCGCGATCTGTTCCCGCTGCAGGGCGATGAGCCGGGCGACCACGATGTTGAGCAGAAAGGCGGCCACCGCCAGAAAAATCAAGGGAAGGACGGTAGCCGTTTGCTCCAGTTGGCGAAACTCCTCGGTGATGAAAAAGTGGGAGGGATGGTCCGCCCGGCCGTAGGCCCCCTGCCCGCCGTACCGCTGCAACAGCGCGTCCAGCCGGGCGATGACCGCATCCGGATCGGCGCCGGGTGCCAGGGTGAAAGCCAGATCGTTGAAGGCACCCTCCATGTCGAAGGCGGCGCCCAGGGCGTCACGCCCCATCCACATCACACCGTAGCGCCGGGGATCGGGAAAGAGCGACCCGGGTTGGATCTGCATCAGAAACTCGGGCGACAGAGCGATGCCCACCACCTGCAATGGGGTGTACCGGCCGTTGAGAATCGCCGTGATCCGGTCCCCGGGGCGCAAGTCGTGGGCCTCGGCGAATGGCTCGTTGAGCACCACCTCGTTCTCACGGCCCGGGGCCACCAGCCGGCCCTCCCGCACAAACAAACGGTTCAGATCCGGCTGGCGCCCCTCGGGCAACGATACGATCAAACCGGAAACCGGCTCGTCGAAACCGGGAATGGTCAGATTCACGCCGGCCGCCACCCGCGATTGCACGCTGTTGATTCCGGGCGTCTCGCGGATCTGCGCCAGCAGTCGTTCCGGCGCACGGCGCACCGTGGCGAACCCGTCGGCGAAGCGATGGTCCACATAGTAGGCGTGCAGGGTCCGCTGCAGCGCGTCCATCACGCTGGTCATGGAAACGAAAGCCGCCACGCCGCTGAGAAACACGAAGGCGATGGCCAGGGCCTGCCCCCGCATGCCCCACAAATCGCGCACCATTTTGCGGTCGATCGCCTTCATTGGTCTACCATGTCAAGTCCCGGGCCGCCTTTATGGCGGTGTTGCGGCGGATGTCGGTCACCCGCCCATCACTCAAACAGATCACCCGCTGCGCCATCTCGGCCTGCACCGCGTTGTGGGTGATCACCACCGTGGTGGCGCCCAATTCGCGGTTGACCCGCTCCAGGGCCTCCAGCACGATGATACCGGTTTGGGAGTCCAGGGCGCCGGTGGGCTCGTCGCACAGCAGCACGCTTGGTTGTTTGGCGATGGCCCGGGCGATGGCCACGCGCTGCTGCTGGCCGCCGGACAATTGGGCGGGGAAATGGTCCCGGCGATCACCCAGTCCCACCAAATCCAGGGCCGCCTCGGGGGTCATGGGATCGCGGGCGATCTCGGTGACGATGGCCACATTCTCCCGTGCCGTGAGGCTGGGGATCAGGTTGTAGAACTGGAAGACGAAGCCCACATGGTGGCGGCGGTATTCGGTCAGCGCACGATCATCGGCCAGGGTCAGGTTCTGCGTTTGGTAGAACACCTCTCCGTCGGTGGCGGTGTCGAGCCCGCCGAGAATGTTCACCAGCGTGGATTTGCCGCTGCCCGAAGCGCCCAGCAGCACCACCAGCTCACCGGAATAGAGTGCCAGGTCGATCCCCCGCAGGGCGTGCACCCGCACCTCGCCCATCTCGTAAACCTTGGTCAGTCCGCGGGTCTGAAAAACGACTTCGGGCATCGTACCGGGGGAGTGGGTCATGACGGCATCTTCCACTGGCAAAGATATAAAAAGACGTGCGGTCTCCGACACACTACCCGGCATCCAAGCGGTTGCGGGGCGCGATGGTCGGGGTTCCCCCTTCACGATTCACATCCCTCAGGTCGTACAGCCCGCCGGAAACCAACTGCCCGCTGCCGTCCAGATCCAGCAATGTCTCGGCGACGCTCCGGGGAGACGCCAGACCGCCACTCTCCTGAAATTCAATGAACCGGGACCGGTTGGGAAAATCGGCATCGTCGGCGTCGCGGATCTCCTTCTGCATGTCCGTAGCCACCACGCCGGGAGCCACCGCGCATACGCCCACCCCATCGGGGCGTGTGCCCTGTTCCAGGGCGATACACCGCATGGCCATGTCCAAACCGGCTTTGGCGGCGCAGTAGAGGGACCAGCCGGCATAGGGGTGGCGCCCCGCGCCCGAGGTGATCAGTACGATGCGCCGCGGGCATGCCCGGGCGGCACTGTCCGCAATGAAGCACCCCATGAGCTGCAGCGGTGCCAACAGGTTGACCTGCACATGCTCGGCCATCCTCTCGGGGGACAAGCGGTGGATAAACCCCACGGGACCCAGCACACCGGCATTGCAGATCAACACCACCTGGCGGCAGCGCGCCTCCTCCAGGGTTGTCGTCAAGCGCGCCATGGCTTGGTCGATCTGTTCGGCGAAACGCAAATCGCAGGCGAAATTCCACCCGCCCGCCAGCGGCCCTTCGGGCGCCCGGGAGATGGAAAAAAGCGGCTGTCCGCGTTCCGCCACCGCGTCGGCCAGCGCCTTGCCGATACCTCGGGTCGTGCCGGTGATAACGTAAGCCGTGCCTTCACCTTCCTGCGCCATGAGGCCTCCTTGGCGCTGCAACATACCGTTGCAGCGGGCTATCAGGGTAGTCCGCCCGTTGTTTCCGATAGCGGTGCCGAATCATCTGTTGCCGATCATATATCCGGCATTGGCTGTCATGGCCATCTTACGGCACGGTTCGCGGGGGGGTCAAGATTCGCCGATGGCCTGACGCACCTTTTGCGAAAGCGCGGCCATGGAAAAAGGCTTCTGGATGAACCCTTTGCAGCCTTGGGCCAGAATCTCCTCGGCCTGGCCGTCGATGCTGTAGCCGCTGGAGAGCAGGACCTTGACATCCGGTGCACTGCGGCGAAGGGCGACGAAGGTGTCGCGCCCCCCTCCATCGGGCATGATCATATCCAAAATCACAAGGTCGATGGCCGCCTTGTTCTGGTCGAAAACATCGATTCCCTGTCGACCGCCGGCGGCGGTGAACACCTTGTACCCGAGGCCTGCGAGCATGTCGCTGCCCACATCCAGGATCATCTGCTCGTCGTCGATGAGCAGCACCGTTTCCTTGCCGTTTTGAACCGGATCCGTCACCTGGCACACCTGCTCGACCGACCGGGTCGATGCCGGCAGGTACACCATGAAGGTGGTGCCCACTGCTGTTTCGCTTTCCACCACGACGAAGCCGCCGTGGTTCTTGACGATGCCGTAGGCCGACGCCAGGCCGAGCCCCGTGCCGCGGCCGCGCGGCTTGGTGGAAAAGAAGGGCTCGAAAATGCGCGCCTTGGTCTCCTCGGCCATGCCGACCCCCGTGTCGGTGACGGTGATTTTGACGAACCGGCCTCCGGGGGTGTCGCAAGGGCCGGCCTCTTGCCGATCCAATGTCGCATTCTCAACGGAGAGGTACAGATCGCCGCCACCCGGCATGGCCTGCCAGGCGTTGATGAACAGGTTGAGCATCACCTGTTCCAGCTGGCCCCGATCCACCTCGGCGGGCCACAGCGATTCTTCCACCTTGCAGTGCATGCGAATCTCTTTTTTGGTGCGCCCGAACAACTCGGCGCTCTTGGCCACGAAGGCCCCCAAATCCGTGGGCTGCACCTCATACTTGCCGCCGCGGGCGAACCCCAGCAGCTGCCGGGTGAGGTCGGCGCCGTGCTGCACATAGGTCTCCATGTTTTTGAGCCGGTCGTGAAAGGGATGGGATGCGTCCAGCTCCGTCAGCATGAGGGTGATGTTGCCCAGCAGGCCCATGAGCAGGTTGTTGAAGTCGTGGGCCATGCCTCCGGCCAGGGTGCCGATGGCCTCCAACTTCTCGGATCGCATGAGCTGCGCTTCAAGCTGCTTCTTTTCCGAGATGTCGATGAGAAACCCCCTGAGACCGGATTGAACGCCGTCGCGAGAGATGGGCGTGGAGTGAATCAGCACCGGAAACCGGGTGCCGTCCTTTTTGAGGGCGGTGTATTCGACCAGCCCCAGCCGCTCGCCCGCCATCACGCGCCCGTGGTTGGTCACGGCCTTTTCATGGCTTTCCGGTGCCAGGACATCCAGAATGTGGATCCCTGTGTCCATATCCGCTGGGGTATAACCGAACCGCTCAAAGGAAATTTCGTTGACGAAGGTGAGTTGTCCGTCGGCGTTGGTCTCGAACACCGTCTCCGGCAGCAGTCTGGCCAGGTCGCGAAACCGCTCCTCGCTCTGCCGCAAGTCTTGCTGCGCCTTGTTGCGATCGGTGATGTCGATGAGGGAGGCCACGCTTTCGCTGGTTTCGGGGATCATGGCAACGCTCATAAAAAAGTCGCGCACCTCCCCCGAGCGGATCCGCCCCCTGAATTCGTAACTGCCGGCAACCGATCCGGGATCGCGGCGCCGCTGCATGTGCCGCTGTTGCATGCGTGCCAGGTCTTCCGCCACCACGAAGTCGGTCCAACTCATTTTGTTTTCCACATCCGCGCGGGCATAGCCGGTGATGCGCTCGAAATTGGAGTTGGCCAGCAAAATGGTGGTGTCCCCGGCCACGATGATATTGGCCGTGGCCGTGTGCTCGAAGATGGTGCGATAGCGCTCTTCACTATCCCGGAGCGCTGCCTCGGCGGCTTTCCTGTCGCTGATGTCGTGGACGATGCCCAACAGCCCCTTCGGCCGGCCCTCATCATCGAACAGGATGTTCAGCGTGACTTCCGTCCAGACCGTGGTGCCGTCCTTGCACACCATCTCCAGGTCGAGATTGATCTGCCAGTCCTTTCCCGGAATGCTTTTCGCAGGCAGCGCCCGCCACTGCTTGTCGAACATCGCCATGGCCTTGTGATAGGATGCCGGCGCAAGGACCTGATCCAGCGTCTGGCGCACCGCCTCCTCGGGGGTGTAGCCCCGCAGTTGCTTCACCGACGGACTGACATATACGGGTTTCAGCGCCGCATCCAACACACAGATCACATCCCGCAAGTTTTCCGCCAGTAACCGGTACTTGCGCTCATTGTCCTGCAGCGCCCGTTCCGCGGTGATTCTGCGGGTGACATCCCGCGCCAACCCCCTGAAGCCGATCGCTTCGCCGTTTTCGCCGTGCAGGAGGGAGGCCCTAAGTTCGACGATGATTTTCTTGCCATCCTTCCTGAGCACTTCGTGATCCGGGATGCTTTGCTGCGCGCCTGTTCGATAAATGGCATTGAACACTTCGAAGGCGCGTTTGGCCGTTTCGGCGGCGGCGCATTCCCGATGGTTCATGGTGAGCAGTTGGTCCCGGGCATAGCCGACAATCCTACACTGCGCCTCGTTGACATAGGTGAAGTTGCCGTCCAGGTCGCACTCGAAATAGGCTTCTCCCATGGCATCCAAAATGGTGCTGAAGCGCTCCTCGCTTTTTTTCAAACGGTTCTCGGCCTGTTTGCACGCGGTCACGTCATGGAAAATCACCTGGAAACCGACCGCCATGCCTTCCGGGTCGCGCATCAGTCCGGCGGAGAGTTCGTGGATTTTGACCGAGCCGTCCTTGTGAATCACATCGTAATCGACCATGCGGCCCGGATCGCCTGTCCGGTAGATGTGGTGGAACACCTTGAACATGCGGTGGGCCGTAGCGGGCGAGGTGTAGTTGCGGAAATTCATGCCGACCAGCTCATGGGGGGCATAGCCCATCAGGGCAAGCGCCGCCTCATTGAAGGCAAGAATGTTGCCCTTCAAATCCAGCTCATAGTAGCCCTCCTGAATGTTCTGCAAAACTTGATGGTGCTTTTCGCTGTCCGCACCCGATAGACGCTTCAGCCGGCGCACCTCCTCCTCGAGTTCCGTTATCCTGCGCAACAGCGCTTCCCTGTCCGGGCAGTCGTTCATAACCTCCTCCCGCCACCGATCCCGCCAGGCCCCGACGGGAACCCCTGCGGGACGGCAGACCGCGGCTCTTCCTCCTCATGTCTGTATCGGCAATTCACCCGCGTTGCTTGAGCAGGGATCACAAAAGCAGTTTTAAGTTTTAAGTGTTAAGTTTTAAGTTAATGAATTCTATCGCTTAGATGTGTGTGTGCGGGGGTGGGAGGAGGGCGAGATGACATTTTCTGCGCTCTGTGATAACTGGTATTGCTTCCGAGACGGCGGTTTCTGGATCGCATCAAGGCCACGCCAAAGGGATCCACAATGCCGTTCTGAGTAAAAATCGCGCCGCCGGCCTCGTTACAGATCCCGAAAGGAGCGTAATCCGTGCCGTTTGCCGACACCTTCCTGGAAATCGCGGCCATCCTGAGTTTGGCCACCGTGCTGGGCGTCGTGGGACAGAAACTGCGCCAACCGCTGATCATCATGTTCCTGGTGGCCGGCATCCTGGCGGGACCGGCCGTGCTGGGCATCATCGCCAGTTACGAGCAGATCGATCTGCTGGCCCATATCGGCATCGCCCTGCTGCTGTTCATCGTGGGCCTCAAACTGGACCTCAACCTGATCCGCACCACCGGCCCGGTGGCCCTGGCGACGGGTTTGGGCCAAATCATTTTCACCTCGGCCATCGGCTTCGGCATCGCCCTGGCCCTGGGCATGGACCTGATCTGCGCGGCCTATGTGGCCGTGGCGCTCACCTTCTCCAGCACCATCATCATCGTCAAATTGTTGTCGGACAAGAAGGAGATCGACGCCCTGCACGGCCAGATCGCCGTGGGCTTTCTGATTGTGCAGGACATCGCCGCCATCCTGGCCCTGGTGCTGCTCACCACCTTCGGCACCCGGGTGGTGGAAGGCGGTTCGGTGCTGTGGTCCTCGCTGTTCATCGTTTTCAAGGGTTTGGCCCTACTGACGACGGTGGGATTGTTGATGCGATTCGTGCTGCCCGGCCTCACCCGGCGACTGGCCCACTCCCAGGAGATCTTGACCCTCTTTGCCATCGCCTGGGCCGTCTGCCTCGGCGCCGGCAGCGAACTCCTTGGATTCAGCAAGGAGGTGGGGGCGTTTCTGGCCGGCATTTCCCTGGCCTCCACCGGCTTCCGCGACGCCATCGGCGCCCGGCTGACCACCCTGCGCGATTTTCTGCTGCTCTTTTTCTTCATCGACCTGGGTGCCCGCCTGGACTGGTCCACCGTCGGCGACCAGGTGTTGCCGGCCCTCTTGCTCTCCATCTTCGTGCTCATCGGCAACCCCCTGATCGTGCTGGCCATCATGGGGTTCATGGGCTACCGGCGGCGCACCGGGTTCCTGGCCGGCCTGACTGTGGCCCAAATAAGCGAATTTTCGCTGATCGTGGCCGCTTTGGGCCTGAGCATCGGCCACATCAACGAGGAAACCATGGGCCTGATCACCCTAGTGGGCGTGGCCACCATCTTCGCCTCCACCTACCTGATTCTCTACTCCGGGCCCCTGTATCAGCGCCTTGCCGGCCCCTTGAAAATTTTCGAGCGCCGCAATCCCCATCGCGAAACCGCCATCGACACGCTCGAGACCGTTCCCACGGTGGATGTGATTGTGGTGGGGCTGGGCAATTACGGCAGCAGCCTGGTCGCCTACCTGCTGGGCCGCGGGAAAACACTGCTCGGCGTCGACTTCGATCCCGGCGCCCTGGATAAATGGCGCAAACGGGGCCTGCCGGTGCTCTATGCCGACATAATGGACCCTGAAGTACACGAACACCTGCCTCTCACACGCGCCCGCTGGGTGGTGAGCACCATTCGCTCCCCGCTGGTCAACCTCTCCCTGCTCGAGCGCCTTCAGGCCTTGGGGTACACCGGCAAGACAGCGTTGACCGCCGGCGACGCAGAGGAGGCCGAACGCTTTGAAAAGGCCGGCGCCCATGTTACCTTCCGCCCCTTCGTGGACGCCGCCGAGCAAGCCGCCGACGCCCTGACCCATGCCATGGACGTGCTGCCCGAAAAGGTGGACTGGCCCATCGCCTTTGGTGAAGTGCGGGTGCGCACCGGCACCGCCGTCGCCGGCCAAGCCCTGCGGGACATCCCCCTGCGTGCCGAAACCGGTGTTTCGATCCTGGCGGTCAGCCGCGCCGGGCAGGTCCATTATGATCTGCAGCCCGACTTTCGCATCTTTCCCGGCGACCGCTTGGTCATCATGGGTCCCGCCGAAGCCTTGCGCCGCGCCGAGACCCTGCTCAATCAATCCCAAACAGCCGACGACAAAGATAGCACCAAACGGTTCGTGGCCACCGAAATCCACATTGCCGAGGACTCGCCCCTGGCCGGACAAACCCTGGCCGAGGCCCGTTTCCGGCAAAAGCACGGGGTCACCGTGGTCGGCATCCGGCGCGGCAAGGAAAAAATCACCACCCCCGCCCCCACCGAAGCGCTGGCCCCGGGCGACGGCCTGATCGTTATCGGCCACGGCCGGGCGGTGGCGGCCCTCAACGAAAAGAAGATGCTCTGAGCGGGAAAGGATGGACAATCCGGCAGGTTCGCGTCTAAAGTGGGTATGTGTCGACACACACCTGCAGGTCCGGCCGGCCGATGTCTTGATCGGCACACGCCTTTACGAACACATACAAACCGAAGGAGAGACACCATGGCCAAGAAGATCTTGATTCCCATCGACGATTCCGAAAACGCGCTGCGGGCGGTCGGTTTTGTGGCGAGCACCTTTGCCGCCGACAACCAGATCACCTTGCTGAATGTGATGCTCGACACGGCCACCCTGTGCCAAATGGACAGCCCGGAGCTGATTCCCTTGTTCAAGGTGCAGCAGGCCAGCTTTTGCGCCTTGGAAGACAAGAAGCGGGAACTGGTCAAAGAGGCCATGAAAAAGAGCAAGGAGCATTTGGTCAACGCCGGTTTCAGTGCCGACAACATCAGCATCAAGATTCAGGACAAGCATTCGGGGGTGGCCCGGGATATTTTGACGGAAGCCGAAAAGGGCTACGACCTGATCGTCATCGGCCGCCGTGGCATGTCGGGCATCAAGGAGTTTTTCATGGGCAGCGTCTCGCAAAAAGTGCTCAACGGCGCCAAGGATGTCTCCGTTTTGATTGTGACCTGACGGCCCTTGCCCATGCGCGACATTGCAGCCATCGAACAAGGGTATGTGCGCATCACCGATTTTCTGTTCCGGTATTGGCCCCGGCGCCGGCCGTCCGCCCAACGTCTGGCGGACGGCCGGCTGGTGGCCCACCGGGGCGCCCACGACAACATCACGGTGTTGGAAAACACCCTGGCGGCCTTTGAGCAGGCCGCCGACGCCGGTGTCTGGGGCATCGAGCTGGATGTGCGCTGGACCCGCGACGCGGTGCCGGTGGTACTCCACGACCCCGATCTGGCGCGGCTCCACGGCGTACCCGCCGGCGTCGACACACTGACCTGGCGACAATTGCGGCGCGAGGCCCCCGCCGTGCCGGCCTTGTCCGAGGTGGTGACGCGCTTCGGCGGCCGGTTGCACCTGATGCTGGAGATCAAGCCGGTCACCCGACCCGATCCCGCCACCCGTAACCAAACCCTGCAGGAAGTGCTGGCGCCCCTGCAACCCGCAACCGCCTTTCACCTGATGGCCCTGGCGCCGGGCACCCTGGCGCCCATGGCCGGTTTTCCGCCTTCCGCCCGCATCGCCATCGCCTACCACTGGCCCGACGGCTTCAGCCGCTGGGTAGCGGCCCACCGCTGGGGCGGGGTGTGCAGCCACTTCGCCCTGATGCGCACCGCCCTGATACGCCGCCACCACGCCCTGGGACAACGCATCGGCACCGGCTTCGCCGCCTCCCGCAACTGCCTTTACCGCGAGATCCAACGTGGCGTGGACTGGATCTTCTCCAACAACGCCCACCACTTGCAGCGATTCCTGCACCCACCCCGATAAACCCGTATCCCCCCGCCATCGGCATCGCCCCTTATTCTAACAGTAATCTAACAATTCCCTTATGCCCGCCTAACAATCTGTCTGCATATTGGCGCCAGGTTTGAATGAACCGAAACATCTTCCAATAAAAGGAGCAGTCGACATCATGCAGAGCAAACAACTTTTCAAGGGAATTTTGGCGGGCCTGGCGGTGATCCTGATGGTAACCGTGCCGGCCGTGGCGCAGATGGTGGATCCGGATCTCAAGGGCTACACCCCGGTGTCCGGCGTGTCGGGCAGCATCAAAAGCGTGGGCTCCGACTCCATGAACAACGAAATGACCCTTTGGGCCGAAGGCTTTCTCTCCTTCTACCCCAATGTGCAGATCGAAATCGAGGGCAAGGGCTCGTCAACGGCACCCGTGGCCCTGATTGCCGGCACGGCCCAGTTCGGCCCCATGAGCCGCGCCATGAAGGCCAAGGAGATCGACGATTTCGAAAAGCGCTACGGTTACAAGCCGACGGCGTTGCGCACCAGCATCGACATGCTGGCGGTTTACGTGAACAAGGACAATCCGATCCAGGGCCTCTCCCTGCAGCAGCTGGACGCCATTTTCTCCAAGGGCCGCCGGGGCGGGGCCACCAAGGACATCCGTACCTGGGGCGATCTGGGCCTGACCGGCGAGTGGGCCAACGCCCCCATCAGCCTCTACGGCCGCAACGCGGCTTCGGGGACCTACGGCTTCTTCAAGGAGAATGCGTTGTTCGGCGGGGATTATAAGGATGAGGTCAAGGAACAGCCCGGCAGCTCATCGGTGGTGCAGGGCGTGGCACGGGACAAATTCGGTATCGGCTACAGCGGCATCGGCTACCGAACGGCGGATGTGCGCGTGGTGGCCCTGAGCCCGACGGCCGACGGCACACCGGTGGAAGCCTCTCCGGAAAACGCCTACACGGGCGAATATCCCCTGGCCCGATTTCTCTATGTGTACATCAACCATCGGCCGGGCAGCCAACTCGATCCCCTGCGCCGGGAGTTCGTGCGCTACATCTTCAGCCGCCAGGGCC
Organism: Desulfatitalea alkaliphila; assembly: GCF_022968795.1. Lineage (GTDB taxonomy): Bacteria > Desulfobacterota > Desulfobacteria > Desulfobacterales > Desulfosarcinaceae > Desulfatitalea > Desulfatitalea alkaliphila. The sequence continues at coordinate 29,443 of NZ_JALJRB010000006.1, read as the reverse complement.
AGGAAGATGTGGTCAAGGACGGCTACTACCCGGTGCCGGCCCTGATCGCCGAGGAGGACCTGGCGACGGTCGGTATTCAATAGCGCCCGGCAACCGGTTAACCATCGGGCGCCCTTTTGGCAGCGGCCACTTGCGAATCCCCCTTCGCATCGCTGCCGGGGGCGCCGGAAGGCCGCAGCCATTTTGAAACCGCAAACGCAGGGGCACGGCATGCCGTGCCCCTGCGGCGACGTCGCGGATTTCAAAAGCGCAAGAACCCAGGGATGGCTCGCAAGACGCCGTTTCCGGATGGACACAAGATAGACAGAAAAGGGCCAGGCAAAGCGCAGCGGCTTTCCGGGCGGACGCATACCATGAATCAAAAACCATCCTACACCGGCCGCCACCGCGAGCGGGTCACCCGACGGTCCGTGCTGATGGCCGACAAGGTGGCCAAACTGCTGATTTCCCTCGGTGGTTTCGGGACCATCATTTCGGTCTCGCTGGTGTTCATCTTCCTGGCCATTGTGGTGGTACCGCTGTTCAAGGACGCGGCCATCGAACAGCGCGGGGCCATCCCGGCATCGTGGCCGACGAACGGGACCGCGCCGGTGCACATGGCGGTGGACGAATACCAGGTGATGAGCTGGCTCTATTATCCGGACGGTGCCATTGATATCATCCGGCTGGACAACGGCCGGGTGCTCGATCGGCAGACCCCCTTCCCGGACGGCGCGCCCACGGCCCATGTGTTCGAACCCCGGCTCGGTCAGGCGGCCTTCGGGTTTGCCGATGGCGCCGTCCGCCTGGGCACCATCCGTTTCGGGACCGACTTTCCGCATCCGGATGCCTTGCCCGCCGAGATCAGGGCACTGGAAAAAGGGGCCATGGCCGATTACGCCGGGGGCGTCATCCAGGTGACCCCCGAGGGCCAGTTTCGCGCCCAACAATTGACCATGGAGATCGGCGAGCCGTTCTATTTCGACGATCCGGCCGCCATCCTGCTGATGGATCAATCGGTGCGACCGTCGGGACCCACCATCGCCGCCTACACCGCCGATGGCCACCTGCGCATCCAGCGGGTCACCCAGCGGCGCAACCTGCTCACGGGCAAGACCACCACCACGCTCAGCGGCGGCAATATCGAAGTGCCGATGCCGCCGGGCAAAGGCGCGCCGGCCTACCTGCGCCTGTCGGGCATCGCGGACACCGTCTATCTGGTGTGGGCCGACGGCCACCTGCAGCGGTTCGACGCCCGCACCATCGATACGCCGGTGCTGGCCGAAAGTGTCGAGCTGCTGGGCGTCGAGGGTGCCTCGCTGACCGCCCTGGAATTCATGATCGGCAAGGCCACCCTGGTGGCGGGGGACTCCCTGGGCCGGGTGCGCACCTGGTTCCGGGTCCGGCCCGAGCAGGCCCGCACCGTGGACGGCACCACCCTCGTGTTGTCCCATGATCTGCCCGGACAAGGCGCCCCGGTGACCACCCTCTCCCCCTCCTTGCGCTCGCGCATGCTGGCGGCCGGTTACGCAGACGGCACGCTGCGCGTCTTTCATGTGACCAGCGACCAGTTGCTGGTGCAGACCGAGCCGGCCGACAAACCCGCTGTGACCGCCCTGGCCATGACCCCCAAAGACGACGCGGTGGTCAGCGCCGGCGGCGCGGCCATCACCCGCTGGCAGGTGCGCCCCGGCCACCCGGAGGCCACCCTGGCCACGCTCTTCACACCGGTATGGTACGAGGGGTATTCCCAACCGCGGCATGTGTGGCAATCTTCGGGCGCCACCGATGATTTCGAGCCCAAATACGGTCTCTACCCGCTGATCTTCGGCACCCTCAAGGCCACGGTCTACTCCATGCTCTTCGGCGTTCCACTGGCTTTGCTGGCGGCGGTCTACACCAGCGAATTCATGCACCCGCGCATCAAATCCACGGTAAAGCCGACCATCGAGATGATGGCCAGCCTGCCCAGCGTGGTGCTCGGCTTTCTGGCGGCCCTGGTGTTCGCACCCTTCGTGGAAAACGTGGTGCCCCACATTCTGACCGCCTTCGTCACCCTGCCCGTGTCCTTTTTGTTAGGGGCCTATGTGTGGCAGATGCTGCCCAAAACGCTGCACACCCGCCTGGCCCGCTACCGGCTGCTGATCTACCTGGCCACCCTGCCCCTGGGTCTGCTGATGGCCGCCTGGCTGGGACCCCTCGTTGAAACCTGGTTCTATGCCGGCGATATCAAAGGTTGGCTCACCGGTCGATTGGGCACCGGCACCGGCGGCTGGATGATCCTCTTTCTGCCGCTGTGCGCCATCGGTGTCGGCATCGCCTTCGCCCGCATGCTCAACCCCTATCTGCGGAGCTACTCCGCGGGCTGGAGCCACCGGAAGCTGGCCACCGTGGACCTTATTAAGTTTTCGTGCGGCATCCTGCTGACCCTGGGTTTTTCACTGACCCTGTCCGGCCTGCTCACCCTGCTGGGCATCGATCCGCGCGGCGGTTTCGTGGACACTTACGTGCAGCGCAACGCCCTGGTGGTGGGCTTCGTGATGGGCTTTGCGGTCATTCCCATCATCTACACCATCTCCGAGGACGCCCTTTCCGCCGTTCCCGAGCATTTGCGGGCCGCCTCCCTGGGCTGCGGCGCCACCCCCTGGCAGACCGCCATCCGCATCATCATCCCCACGGCCATGAGCGGCCTGTTCAGCGCGGTGATGATCGGACTGGGCCGTGCGGTGGGCGAAACCATGATCGTGCTGATGGCCGCAGGCAACACGCCGGTGCTGGACTGGAACATCTTCAACGGTTTCCGCACCCTGTCGGCCAACATCGCCGTGGAGCTGCCTGAAGCGGTACAGTTCAGCACCCACTACCGCACTTTGTTTCTCGCGGCGCTGACTTTGTTTCTGATGACCTTCGTCATCAATACCGTGGCGGAAACCGTGCGTTTGCGCTTCCGCCGAAAGGCTTTCGAGCTATGAATTCGAATCCAGCCGCGACGCCGCAAACGGACGATGTGCCAAGCGGCGGCGCCCCCAGGGCCCCCCGGCGCCGCGCACAGCGCTCCAGCAGTTCGCTGCTGGCCTACGGGGAGCCGATGCTTTGGCTCACCGGGGGCGCCCTGACCATCTGCCTGGTGATGATCATCGGGCTGCTGGCGCTGATCTTCCACCAGGGCATCACCACGTTCTGGCCGGCACCCTTGGTACAAATCACCACCCTGGAAGATCGCACCTTCATGGGGGAGGTCACCCGCGAAGAAACGTTCGCGCCGGCGGCTACCGTGTTCACGCAACTGGCACCGGAGGTGGCACAACAGGCCCGTCGCACGGTAGCGGCCAATGACGGCACGGCCCACCGCCGGCTGGTGCGCATCGGCAACTTCGAGCTCACCGGCGACCACTTCAACTGGTTCAGCGACTTCATGATCCGCGACGAGCGGCGGCCGGATTGGGCCGTGACGGTGGAACGGCTCTCCTGGGGCCGCTTCTACGGCTTTCCAGCCGCTTTCCTGGTGGATGGCGCCGTGGTGGCCGACACACCGGCCGAGGTGTGGGAGCGCTATGAAGCCCACCACAACGAAATCCGCAAGCGCTGGCGCCAGCGGCGCCACCTGGAAACCCACGCCATCGGCAAACTCAACCGCCAGGAGGAAAAAGCCCGCCTGGAGATGCGCACGGCGCTGCTCCAACACGGCCCCGACGCCGCCCGGTATGCGGCGGCCCTGGAACGTCTTGAAACAGTGCAGCGGCGGTCCCAGATCGAGACCGCCCGACTTCGTGAGCAAATCAACGCCCTGAACACGGAAAACAGCCGCTATCAGTTGCGTCTGGTCACCGCCGACGGCCAGGAAAAGAACCTCGCCCTGGAAGAGATCGTGCGCGCCTTTCCGGCCAACCGGCTGTCGCTGCTGGAGAAGACCTCCATCTATCTCTCCCGCTGGTGGGAGTTCTTCAGCGACGATCCACGGGAAGCAAACAGCGAGGGCGGCGTTTTTCCGGCCATTTTCGGCACCGTGGTGATGACCCTGGTCATGTCCCTGGCGGTGGTGCCCTTCGGCGTGCTGGCGGCCCTCTACCTGCGCGAATACGCCAAGGCCGGCCCCTTGATCAGCGCGGTGCGCATCGCCATCAACAACCTGGCCGGAGTGCCGAGCATCGTCTTCGGCGTTTTCGGGCTGGGATTCTTCTGCTACTTCGTGGGCGGCACCATCGACCAGCTTTTCTTTTCGGCCAAGCTGCCCAGCCCCACCTACGGCACCGGCGGCATTTTGTGGGCTTCGCTCACCCTGGCGCTGCTGACCTTGCCGGTGGTGATCGTGGCCACCGAGGAGGCCCTGGCGGCGGTACCGGGATCCATGCGGGAAGGCTCCTACGCCTGCGGCGCCAGCAAGTGGCAGACCATCAAACGCATCGTGCTGCCGCGGGCCATGCCCGGCATCATGACCGGCATGATCCTGGCCATGGCCCGCGGCGCCGGCGAGGTGGCGCCCCTGATGCTGGTGGGCGCGGTCAAGCTGGCGCCCGAGCTGCCCGTGGACACGATTTTTCCCTTTTTGCACCCCGAGCGCAGCTTCATGCACCTGGGCTTTCACATCTTCGACCTGGGCTTCCAAAGCCAGAACAGCGAAGCCGCCAAGCCCATGGTATTCACCACTACGCTGCTATTGATCGTCATCATCGCCTCCCTCAACCTGGGCGCGGTGCTCTTGCGCAACCGCCTGCGCAAAAAATTCATCTCCGGCGTCTTCTAAGGAGGCCCCATGAACCCAACAAACTCAAACAAAAAAGCAATAAACTCACCCAACCCGCCCTCCGGCGTCTCCGACCGTCTGCAGGTGATCGCCAACGGCGGATCGGTGCCGGCCGAAATTCATCCGGCGATCCACGATGAAGACAGCGTGCTGGACATCCGCGACTTCCGCCTCTGGTACGGCGAGGCCCAGGCACTGTTCGACATCAACTTCTCCATCCCCCGGGGCAAGGTAACCGCCATGATCGGGCCGTCGGGCTGCGGCAAATCCACCCTGCTGCGCTCGGTCAACCGCCTCAACGACCTGATCGATTCGGTGCGCATCAGCGGCGACATGATCCTCAACGGCCGCTCGATATACGAACCTTCGGTGGACGTGATCGAGCTGCGCAAGCGCATGGGCATGGTGTTCCAGAAATCCAACCCTTTTCCCATGAGTATTTATGAAAACGTGATCTACCCCCTGCGCATCGACGGCGAGCGCAATCACGGGGTGCTGGACGAGGTGTGCGAACGCAGCCTGCGGGGGGCGGCCTTGTGGGAAGAGGTCAAGGACCGCTTGCACGAGAGCGCCCTGGGATTGTCCGGCGGTCAGCAGCAGCGACTCTGCATCGCACGGGCCATTTCGGCCGAGCCGGACGTGCTGCTGATGGACGAGCCCTGCTCCGCCCTCGATCCGCTGGCCACCAATAAAATCGAAGAGCTGATCGACCAGTTGAAAGGGGACTACACCATCCTCATCGTGACCCACAACATGCAGCAGGCCGCCCGATCCAGTGACTACACGGCCTTCATGTACCTGGGCCACGTGGTGGAGTACGGCCCTACGGAAACCCTGTTCCAGAAACCGTTGCTGCAAGAAACCCAGGACTACGTCACGGGACGTTTCGGTTAACCACCCACCCCATCAAGGAGAAAAACCATGCACCCACGTTGGACCATCCATCTGTTGACCGTCTGCTTGCTTGTTTTCGGCCTGGCCGGCTGCCAATCCGCCGCCGCCACCCGGGCCGCCGATCCGGCGCCGGCCACCGCCGGGCCGCACCCCAAGGACGGATTCGTCACCTTCGACGAAGAGGGCCGCATCTGGGTCTTCCAGGCCGATGCCAAGGAATTGGCTGATTTCAGGGAGAAAGGGGAGCTGGCCAAATTCGTGGTGCGCCCCGGCGCCGGTCCCGAGGGCAAAACCCTCAAGGCGCCGGACAGCGACACCATCGTGCACTATATGACCCGCACGCCGGGCTTTGTCACTTTCCTGGAAGAGGGCCGCCTGTGGGTGTTCCGTGAAGGAGATGCGGCGCTGGCCGATTTCGAGGCCAAGGGCGAACTGGCCAAGTTCGTGGTACGCCCCGCCGCCGGCCCCCTGGGCATGACCCTCAAGGCCCCCGACGCCGAAACCCTGGACGCCTACCACGCCGCCCAATAACAAAACAATACCAAACGAAGCCCGGCCCATCTTCGATGGGTCGGGCGTCATACACCCTATTGCTTATCCGGAGGGCTGGCAGGACAAACATTTGCCCATCGATATCCCGGGCACGGCATGCCGTGCCCCTACGGGGGATGTATCAGAATGAAAGGTTGACGATTGCCTTGAGGATCAACCCCGAAATGCATCTCTAATCGCTTTTCGATTGCGATTGATCGCTGCCCATCAACCCAACAAACACAACACACCAACCAACCCAACCATCTAAAATCGATAGAATTCCTTCAACTTAAAACTTAACACTTAAAACTTAAAACTTTTTTTCTATATCGTCCGCACCCCGTGGCGTACGATCTCGCCCTCGATCAGATAGATCACCTCTTCGGCGATGTTGGTGCTGTGATCGGCCAGGCGTTCCAGGTGGCGGGAGACCAGCAGTAGATTGATCAAGTAACCGACCCGATCGGGATGTTCCTTGATGGCCTCCTTGATGCGATCATAGGCCTGGGCCTGGATGGCATCCACTTCGTCGTCCATGGTGATCACGTTGAACGCCAGGTTCAAATCCAGATTGACCAAGGCATCCAGGCTCATCTTGAGCATGGCCTGCACTTTTTCGGCCATGGGGGTGTAATCGAACACAAAGGTCATGGGCGGGCGCTTGGCCATCACCACCAGCCGCTCGGCGATGTTGACGGCCTCGTCACCGATGCGTTCCAGGTCGTTGTTGATCTTGATGGTGGCGATCAGAAAACGCAGATCCACGGCCACCGGCTGGTACAGCGCCAGGATCTTAAGGCAATCCTCCTCGATCTCCACCTCCATTTCATCCACTTCCCAATCGAGATCGATGATTTTATGCGCGAGGGCGTCATCCCGATTTTCCACGGCCTGCACCGCCATCCGGGCCCGCTCCTCCACCAAAGCCCCCAATGACAGGGTTTGCTTCTTGACCTTTTCCAATTCTCTGCGCAAATGCTTGGACATCCGCATGCCTCCGATAGTGAAAGAAGAATCAGACCCGGGCCGGCGCCTGCATTTTCAATGAATGGGTATGAAAGCGGAAGATAGCGCGCTATTGTGTGGGGAATATTTGATTTCGGTTAGAATTTGGTTAGGGCCGGCCACCACAGAAGGTGGATCAAGGCGTGGATCGCTCCAAGGGGGGAAGATTGCGATCCTGGCGCAGCTGGCGGAACTTTGCCCAACCATTCTCGACCGCAGCGCGTTCTTCCTGGTTTTGCGCCAGGGTGTCTGCCTTGGAGAGCATTTGCAGACCTCTTTCCCATTCATCGTGCTGGGCATAAGCAACCCCCAGCCCCACGTAAGCAACCGTATAATCAGGATCCAGCTCCACAGCCCGTTGGAACTCCCGGACGGCGTCCTCCCATTTGTACTGGCGCAGCAAGATCTCACCGTTGCGCACATGCTGCTCCGGTGTATCCAGAAAGGGGCGCACGAAGATGGTTTCCGGGCCGCAGCCCACCAAAATCAAAAACAACAACAACCAACCCATATGTAACCGCGTCATGGTGTCACTCCATGTGTAACCGTCAGTCCAAAAGCACAATCACGCGACAGGCTCTCAAAAAGGTGAGATTGGCCGATGCACCGTGCAGGCGGGCGGCATCGGCGTTACTGATCACGATATCGCTGGGCCGCTCCGGAGGCGTATGCAGGCCCTTGACCCACAGGGGGCGCGGCGCCACACGGGGGTGCGTTTCACGATCCTCAAGAACGCGCAAATAGAGGCACGCCCCGTGATGCACCGCCTGGGAACGGCTGATGAAGGGCGGGCCGTAAACGACACGACCGCTTTCGTCCATCAATGTCGGTACCATCGCCGGTCGGGCGCCGATGCCGCGCGCATCCACCACCAGGCCGGAAAACACACCGGGATCCGTCTGCTTCGGTTCTGCGCCGGATTCCGGCTGTCGAAGCGCCTCAGGGCCGCTTTCCCTAGGCATCGCCCGAATCGGCTCCACTTGCTTGATATCGTCAGGCAGCATCAATTGCGCGAAGCTGCCCAGCAGTGACATTTGGATAGTCAGCACCAACCGGCCATCGGCTTGGCACACCTCGTCAATCACCGGTGCCGCCTGCGCCATCCCCGCCAAGCGGGCGGCCATCTTGTCATCACCCACGAACATGTCCCCCGCCGAGCGGACGGCATCCACGGGCACCATGGCCAAGGCTTGCGACAGGTTCGCCACCGCCGCGGCATGGGCTTGCCCGCGCAGCTGCGCGTTGCACTCGCCTTCAAAAGCGGTCTCGTCAGGCATCACCGCCTGACCACTGGCCACGATGGCGCCCCGGCTCCAATGGATGACCCCCGTGGGAAGGGGTTCCACCAAGAGACCGGCGGCTCCGGCGTTGCTCACCACAGACCAGATACAAAACAGGAGCACGGAGCAGTGAAGGGGCCGTAAGCGCATCTTATTCGATAGTGTAATCGGTTATGATTTCGGGTGCGACGATTGCGGCCACTATAGGGGAAGCCCCGCGGTATGTCAAACCCTCACTGGCGATAGCCGCTCCAGCGCAATTTGTTGCGCAACACGTCGAAATAGTCGCGGCCGGGCAAAGTGATCAATTGTACGGGAATGTCGGCCTTGCAAACGCGGATGATGTGGTGATCGTCGATGGGCATTCCCACCTGGCCGTCGAAGGTCAACATGATGTCTGCTGTTCTTTCGGCCAATTGCATTTGGATGGTCGCACTCTCGGGCACGATCAGGGGGCGGTTGGTCAGAGTGAACGGGCAGATGGGGCTCAAGATGATGCCCGCAACGGCCGGATGCATAATCGGTCCACCGGCGGCCAGGGAATAAGCCGTGGACCCGGTGGGGGTTGCGACGATCAATCCATCGGCGCGATAATCGGTCAGATAGCGATCGTCCACATGGGTCTTGATCAGGGCCAAGCGGGCCAGGGCGCCCTTGTTGATCACCACATCGTTGAACACCGTTTCCCGGGCCACCTGACGGTCATCGCGCCACACCTCCACCGTCAGGCGCATGCGCGGCCGCGTGACGAAGCGGTTGTGCAAAATGGCTTCCATGGCCGCCTGCATCTGCTCTTCCGCGGCCTCGGCCAGAAACCCGACTTCACCGAACTTGATGCCAAAAATAGGCACCTGGCGGTCGCCCATCCAACGCACCGCGCTGAGGAATGTCCCGTCCCCACCCAGCACGACCACGCAAAACAGGTCATCATCGATGGTCTCGGATGCGGAAGGCGCAACGGACGGCGGTGCGGCGTCGCTTTGCAGGCGCAACACCCGGCAACCGTTATCGCTCAACCATGCTTCCAACCGATCCGCATGCCGTCTGGCAGCGGGGTCCGGTTTGACGATCAATCCGACGATCCTGGCCATGGGCACATCCTTTCCCGGACCATGCTGCGGCCGGCGGGAGTTGTTTTTGATGGCAGGTCAGCGGCATGGATGGCACGAACCCACCCGAACCGCCGTCGCTTCGTCGGCCCTTAATAGCCACATCTCGTGTCTCTTTTCAACCATATCGGGGGAACGGGTTTACTGGCTTGGCAGGATTGTCGGACCGGCCCCAAACCCGTAGGGGCACGGCACGCCGTGCCCAATAAGATCCGATCCTCCCGAACAGGGCACGGCGTGCCGTGCCCCTACACCAGCGGTGACCAGCGTTCTCCATTTCATTCAGCGACCCGGCGGGAGCGACGGGACGCCCCCGCCTTCGGCTGAACAAATCCGATCGAACGCCTTATCCGACTAATCGAAGGCCATGCCGGTTTTCCACACTTCCCACACCTTGCCCACCAGGTCCGGTCCCGGCTTGAGAGTGGTCTTGCCGGGCCGCCATCCCGATGGCGTGGCTTCGGCGCCTTTGCTGTCTCGCACCACCTGGAAGGCCTGCACCTGGCGAATGCTCTCCTGAATATTGCGCCCCACCGGTGGGGTCAGCATCTCATAACCCTGGATCACCCCTTCGGGATCGATGATGAAACGGCCCCGCATCTCCACTCCGGCGTCCTCGTCATAGACACCGTAAACCTTACCCACACGACCGCCGCCATCCGACAGCATGGGGAAGGGAACGCCGCCCTGGACCATTTTGGAAAGCTCGTTGTCGTTCCACATCTTGTGCACGAAAACGCTGTCGATGCTCATGGAGAGAATTTCCACACCCAGTTTCTGAAATTCTGCGTGTTTTTCGGCAACTGCCGAAATCTCCGTCGCTCAGACAAAGGTGAAATCACCCGGATAAAAACACAACAGCACCCATTTACCCAAGTACTCCGAGAGTTTGACCGAAACGAACTTTCCCTGCAAATACGCCGGAGCGGCAAAATCAGGCGCTTTTTTTCCGAGTTTGATCATGGGTGCCACCTCCTTTACGGGTGCTTTTTCCGGGGTTGATGTTTCCGGCGCCACCGCCTCTCCGACCGGCCCCCCGGTCGGGCGGGCACATCCCACCGCCATCTCTTCCGCCATATGAACCTCCTTTGGCTGGTTGCCGTCCACCCGTCAGCGCCCCGTCCGGGCCGCAATCCGCAGGCAGGGGCGGGGTGGACAAGTTTGGTGTCAGGGCTTCAGGGGCACATCCAGCCAGATATCGGCCTCGCCACCGCAATGGGTGCAGACCGCGTGGCCCTTGATATGGCCTTCGGCCTCGGCAACGACTTTCGGTTGCGCCTCCGCCACATCTTCGGCAAGGGTGCACGTCACTTCCATTTCCGCTTCATTGCCGCAATTCTTGCACTCGCACACCTGTTTGAATTTCTTCTCAACCATAATGAAAAACCTCCTTTTCACGTCGCGGGGTTATCGCCGCAGGCGCCTCTGCAAAGACGCCCCCGCCGTTGTTTACTGTGGTATGGCAAGCCGTTGAGCGCTGTATTCGCGCATCGGCAAACCTACCGGGAAACTACTTTGCCGCCTGGCCGGCACCGCAACCCTTCTTGCCGGCGGCCTCGCAATCCCTACAGATGCCGAAAAAATCCAACCGGTGGCTCAGGATGCGAAAACCCGTGGCATCGCCCACCGCACGGGCCAGTTCCCGGCCGCTTTGCAATTCGGGGTCGACGATTTTTTTGCACCGCACGCAAACCACATGGGGATGGGGGAAGGGATGCCGGCCGTCGTAGCGGTTGCTGCCGTCGGGAAAGCCCAGGGCCAGCACCTCCCCCAGGGATTTGAGCAACATCACATTGCGATAGACCGTCGCCAAACTCATGGTGGGAAAGGTCTTGCGCAGCCGGGCGTGGATCTCTTCAACACTGGGATGCCGGTCGCTTTCGACAATCGCCTTAATGATCGCCAAACGCTGGGGCGTCAGATGATGCCCATGCGTCTTGAGCTTCTGAACAATTTGAGCATATCGTCCCTTGCCATCGGCCACGCACCGATCCTCCTCTGTCCATCAAGTATATATCTTATCGATTAGTAACAATTATCATCTTTGTCAAACACCAAATCCCACCCCAAAAAAACACCGCTCAAAAAACAACCCATCCCCGCATCGAACCCCACCAAAACCAAAATAATCCAATCGATAGAATACCTTAACTTAAAACTTAAAACTGCCCGCAGGGCCTCGCAGGGCCCCGCAGGGCCCTCTAACTTAAGTTTTCCGCACAACAACCGATACGATGCACAAAGGAAAAACTGGGAGAAAAAATGATCACCAAACGCATTGGACCGGGATGGGCCGCATGTCTGGCGGCCTTGTTTTTGTTTGTGCATCTATCGGGGTGCGGCGCGAAAATGGAGGCGTCCGAAGCCATTGAGCGCAATGGGATCATGTACCGCAAGGGATCCCAAAAACCGTTCAGCGGGGTGGTCACCGGCCGGGGCCGATACGAAGGCTACCGCAATTTTCCGTTCGAATACAAAAAGAGCTACAAAAAAGGGCTCTTGGACGGCCGCAGCTATTTTTATTATCCCGACGGCCAGTTGGAGAGCATTGAGCCGTACACCGGCGGGCTGCTCCACGGAGTGGTGACCCAATACCATCCCAACGGGCAAATCAAGGCCCGGCTGCACTTCGTGGATGGCTTCCGCGGCGGCGCCAAGGGAGAGATGTTCTGGAACGCGGACGGCTCACGCAACGACGGATAGTGCCCGCCTCAATCGTCGCAACGGTCTGTTCGCACCCCGGCCCTGGCATATAAATCGTAAAAGTGATGGGTCGGTCCGTGCCCCTTGCCGATGGGCAAGGCGTGGGCGATGGCCCCGGAGACGTAGGCCTTGGCCTTGCGCACCGCATCGAAGAAAGTGCAGCCCCGGGCCAGGCCGGCGGCAATGGCCGCCGAAAAGGTACATCCGGTGCCGTGGGTGTTGCGGGTGGCCACCCGCGGGTGGGTCAATCGGTGGTAATCCCGGCCATCAAACACGATATCGGTCGCCTCTTCACCGGACATGTGCCCCCCTTTGACCACAACCTTGGGGGCCCCCAGGTCGCTGAGCCTGCGGGCGGCATCGCGCATCCCGGCTTCGTCGGCAATGGGTTCGCCCAACAACGCCTCCACCTCGTGGCGGTTAGGGGTCACCACCTCCGCCAGGGGGAACAGCCGGGCGACCAGGGCCTGTCGGGCATCCTGGTTGAGCAGGGGGTAACCGCTCTTGGATATCATCACCGGATCGAGCACCACCGGCGGACGGTCCACCCCCTCCAGGGCCGCGGCGATGGCTTCAATCAGCGCCACGCTTGCCACCATGCCGATTTTGACGGCCTGGATGGCGATGTCCTCGAAAAGGCGGACAATCTGGTCATGGACCACCTGCGGGGTCATTTCCTGCACCGCGTACACTTTCCGGGTGTTTTGCACGGTCACCGCCGTGACGGCGCTCATCCCGAAAACCCCCAGGGCCTGAAAGGTCTTGAGGTCGGCCTGAATACCCGCCCCGCCGCAACTGTCCGATCCGGCAATGGTCAATGCAACTCGCAAGTGGGATACCCTTGTGCTTCGTTGTTAATGAGGTGCATCCAGGTTCAGCTGCCGATGCCAACCCAGGAAACGATCGGCCTGGACCCGGCCGAACCGCGCCAGGTCGGCCAGCACTTCGTCCAATGTGTGTGCCTTGCCGCCGCCGCTTTTGGAAAAGAACTTGTCCGCATAGCAGATGATGATCTCCTCCAGGGTGACCGGCCGCATGTCCCGCACGGGCAGCGGCAAACGGCGGGCGATGATCTCCTCGGCCGTCAATCCGACCCCCACATGCCGTTCGCACACCCAACCATGAGCCGTCAGGCCGTACTGCAGCAGAAGGTGGCGCCCAATCACGCCGTGGCACACGTAGGGATGGGCGCCATGGCAGTGAATCCGCGGCGCCGCCGTCCAAACGATGCCGATGTCGTGCAGCATGGCCGCCTGGGCGAGGAAGTCCCGGTCGGGCTGCAGGTGGGCCACCCGGTCGGCCACGGCCAAGGCCTTGTCCCGCACCTGGGCGCCGTGGCGCCGCAGCAGATCGGCCAACCGCGACCCGCGGCGGCAGTTTTCGTTGATGATCGCCTCGACGTCCGGCATGGATCCGATCATCCCGCGCCCGCCAGCAACACTCCCTCGATCAACGGATCGAGATTGCCGTCCAGCACGCTGTTCACGTTACCGATCTCCATGTTGATGCGGTGGTCCTTGACCATCTGGTAGGGGTGCAGCACGTAGGAGCGGATCTGGCTGCCCCAGGCGATGTCGTCCTTGTTGTCATGCAGCTGCTGCAGCTCGGCATCCTGTTTCTGCTTCTCGGCCTGATAGAGCCGCGCCTGCAGCACCTTCATGGCCATCTCCTTGTTGCGGTGCTGGGACTTTTCCTGCTGGCACTGCACCACGATGCCGGTGGGCAGGTGGGTGATGCGCACCGCGCTGGAGGTCTTGTTCACATGCTGCCCCCCGGCCCCGCTGGCGCGGTAGGTGTCGATGCGCAGGTCTTTCTCATCGACCTGGATCACGATCCGGCTGTCCAGTTCGGGATAGACAAAAACGGAGGCGAAGGAGGTCTGACGCTTGCCGCTGGCGTTGTAAGGCGAAATGCGCACCAGGCGATGGACCCCGCTTTCAGCCTTCAAGTAACCGAAGGCGTTCTCGCCCTTGACCGTGAAGGTGGTGCTTTTGATGCCGGCTTCATCCCCGGGCTGCAGATCGAGAATGTCGGTGGCATAATTGCGCTGTTCGGCCCATCGCAAATACATGCGCAGCAGCATCTCGGCCCAATCCTGGGCATCGGTGCCGCCGGCCCCGGCATTGATGGAAACGATGGCGTTGTTGGCATCCTGCTCGCCGTCGAGCATCATCTCGAGGGAAAAGGCGTGCAGCCGCAGCTCCAGCGATTCGAGCTGGTTCTCGATGTCGGCAAGGGTTTGGCTGTCCTCCTCTTCCGCCGCCATTTCGGCCAGCAAGGCATTGTCTTCCAGATCATTTTGCAGTGCCTCGTAGGTCTCCAGCCGACCGGCAAGAAACGTGCGCTCCTTGAGCAGCGGCGTGGCGTCGTCGGGATTGTCCCAGAAACCGTCCTTGGCGATGATGCTGTCCAGCTCCTTCAAGCGATTGCGTTTGGCCTCTATGTCAAAGAGAGTCTCCGATCTGGAGCATTTTGGTACGCAGATTTTTCAAGGACTGTTTGATATCGGTGGACATGACGGCACCTCCTTATTGGTCAGGAACATTGGATTCGAATTATAGCGCATTAACGGGCGAATGTCAGCCGACAACCCGGGCACTCACCTCGCGGAACGCCGCTGCCGCCCCACAGCCAGCACCAGCAGCCCGCCACAGAGCCCCATCAAGGGCCAGTCCCCCCAGCGGCTGTAATGGGACAACCCATCGAGCAGCTTGACTTCACCGGTCAGGATGGCATCGGTGTACAGCTCGGTGGTCGCCAGGATGCGGCCGCAGGGATCGATGAACCCGCTGATGCCGGTGTTGGCGGAGCGGGCCAGATAGCGCCGGTTTTCCACGCTGCGCAACACGGCCATGGCAAAGTGCTGGTAAGGGGCGGCGGTGCGGCCGAACCAGGCGTCGTTGGTGATATTGACCAGCAGTTGCCCGCCGTTGCGCACCATGGCCCTGGACAGGGCGGGAAAAATAATTTCATAGCAAATGAGCATGCCGATGGGCCGATCTTCCCACATCAGGGCATTGCCCCGGTCGCCGGGATGGAAGTCGCTCACATGCTGCACCATTTTACCCGCAAAGGACAGCCAGCGTTGCAAAGGGACGTATTCGCCGAAGGGCACCAGGTGCACCTTGTCGTAACGATCCAGCGCCTCCCCCTGCGGGTCGATCAGATAGGCGCTGTTGTAGTAGCGGTGGATGTCGCCATCGATTTCCACCCTGGGGCTTCCGATGATGAAATGGGTGCCGGCCGTTCGCACCCCCTGGACCACCATGTCGCTGAGCAGGGTATCGCGGTAGAGGTAGAACGGGGTGGCGGTTTCGGGCCAGATGATCAGATCCACCCCCTCTTCGGCGGCCTGCAGCGAGAGGGTGCGATACTTGACCGTTGTGAGCATCTGGAAAGTGGTGTCCCATTTGATGGACTGATCCACATTGCCTTGCACCAACGCCACCCGCACCGGAGTAGCGTCCGCCGCCAGCCGGTCCATCGTCTTGACCCGCAGCATGCCGTATCCCACGGCCGCCGTCAGGCACACCGGCAACACCACCAACGACCGCACCACCAGCGCGCGGCTCGCCTCATGGCCGTGCCACGATTTTTCGACCCAGCGCAGCAGCGCCAAGGTCAAAACGGCGTTGGCGGCAACGATCAGAAAGGAGAGGCCGTACACCCCGAACAGATCCGCCACCTGAACGAGCCACAGGCGGTTGTATTGGCTGTAACCGAGCAGTGCCCAGGGAAAACCGGTAAAAACCCAGGAACGCAGCCACTCCAGGACCGTCCAGGCAGCCGGCGCCACAAGTAGAAACAACCACGGCCGGCGATTCAGACGACAAACGGCCAGGGCAAACAGGGCCGTAAACAGGGCCAGGATCCCGGCCAACAGCACGAGCACGAATATCGACTGGACCATGGGCAAGTGGCCGTATGTCCGCATGCTGTAGGCGGTCCAATAGGTGACCCCCAGGTAGTGGACCAAACCGCAGGTCAAACCCAAACGAAAGCCGACCCCGGGACCTGCCTTGCGCAAAACCAGCAGCAAGGGCACCAGTGCGAACCATGCCACCCACCCCTGATCGATTTTGGGGAAGACCGCCACCAGCAACAAGCCACTGATCAAGGCCAGTGCATAGGGGATTATCCGTTGTTTGTCGAGAGACCGCATCCTGTCCACACCTGCCGAGGGACTGTTCGTTTGAATGGCGCCCGAGCGCGTAAGGGGTGGCTATATCATACCTGGCGGACCGCACAAACCTCTAAAACAGATCAATCGATAGTCATTTCAGTTGCGTTGCCGCTTTTGGATTTGACAGATACAGCACGGCATGCGATTTAAATGAAGGTGTGGTCATTGGGTAACCATTCGGTACGGTTCGCATCATGATCCTAGCGATTCTGCAACCTGCGCACCTCTTAAGGCGGCGATGGGCCGTAAAAGGTATTTTCCGGTGAACCAGACCGAGCACTTCGCAACCTCGTTCCGTGCCCCGGGAACGCATCCATATTCATATTGCCTGTGATGACAGTTTGCTGAAAGGAATTCAAAGCCATGTTTGAAAAGATCAATACCATTTTGTTCGCCACCAATCTGTCCCCGAGCTGCCGGGCGGCCTTCGAAGCGGCCATCGCCCTGTCCGCCAAGTATCAAGCCGAGCTGGTGCTTTTGCATGTGATCGACCGGGACGTGCCCATGCACGTCGAGGAGCACTTGCGGGCTGTGCTGGGGCCTGAAAAGTATGCCGCCCTGGCCGAAGAGCACCAACAGGACGCCCGCCAAGCGTTGATCGGCAAGATGTCCTCCGAAAGTCTGCTGCACACCGCCTTGCGCCAGTACTGCGAGGAAGCCGGCCTGAAGGAACTCAACAGCGGCCTGCGCGCCCACCAGATCGTGGTGGCCGAAGGGGATGTGAAGACCGAAGTGCTGTCCCAGGCCGACCGTTATGAATGTGATCTGATCGTGATCGGCGCCCGCAAGGGTTTTCTGAAGAACAACTCCATGGGTTCGGTGGTCAAAGGGGTGATGCGCAAGGCCAAGATCCCGGTCTTGTTCGTGCCGCCGCGCAAAGAGGACGAAGCTTGATCCACCCGGCGCCCCCTGTCGTTTCCTTCGTCAGCAGAAAAAATGCCGGCAAAACCACCTTCCTGGAGAAGTTGATTGCCGAGTTGCGGCGCAGGGGGTACCGCGTGGGCACGGTCAAGCACGACGCCCACGGCTTCGACATCGATCACGAAGGCAAGGACACCTGGCGCCACAAACAGGCCGGCGCCGGGACGGTGGTCATCTCCTCCCCACGCAAGATCGCCATGATCCAGGATCGAGAGGAGGAGATGGCCCTGGACGAGATCGTCCAGCGTTTCATGATCGACATGGATGTCGTGCTGACCGAGGGCTATAAAAAGGAAAACAAGCCGAAAGTCGAAATTTTCCGGCACACCATCCATCCGGCGCCCCTGCACACCAAGGCGCAACCGGGCAGCCTGGTGGCCTTGGTTTCCGATGTCGCGGTGGACCTCGGGGTACCGCGGTTCGACATCGACGCCGCGGCGGCTGTGGCCGATTTCCTCGAACAGCGGTTCATCAAAGGATAGCGACTAATCCTCTTCGAGCAAATCCCGTGAGGCTTCCAGCGCGTCGGGGGTATTGACGTTGAAAAAGGATGCCATCCGACCGTCGGCGCTTTGCAGCTTTTCGGCGCTCACGGTTTTGACGCGCACCTGGTCGTAGAATCCGGTGATCTTGAACGCGCCCCGGCGCAACCGCGCCTCGATGGCCGGCAAACAACGCTTGGCATATATGGCGCACAGCGGCTCGTAGAAGCCGTTGACCCACGGCACCACCACATCCACCGCCGGTGTGATCTCCGCCAACAAGGCCTCCACCAAGGTCGGCCGCAAAAAAGGCGCATCGCAAGGCACCACGAAGGCATACTCGGTGGCGGTATGCACCAGGCCGGCGTGGATGCCGGTCAGGGAGGAGCGCGCCGGATGGATGTCCTCGACCACCCGCACGGGATATGGTGCGTACAGCTCCGGCTGGCGGGTCACCAGCAGGGGCCGTCCCAGCAAGGGCGTCAAAATGGCGATCATCCGTTCCAGGATGGTTCGCCCCCCCACCTTCAGAAAGGCTTTGTTGCGCCCCGCCATGCGGGTGTTGCGTCCGCCGGCCAGGATAACGGCACAACAGCGGGTTTGCAGCGATGGGTGGGCCATCGCCCCTATCCTCCGATGGAGACCATTCGAGTTCGGACCATCCTGTTGCCGCAAAAACGGAGGTGGTGCTCACTGCCTTTGTGGGCCAGGGTCGCAACGATCAGATCGCGGATATCGGCATCCGTGCCGCCACGGCGCAAGGTGGAGATCACGTCCACCTGCTCGTCGGACAAGAGACAGGGGCGCAAATGGCCGTCGGCGGTCAAGCGGATACGATTGCAGCGACTGCAAAAATGGTGGCTCATGGCCCCGATGAAACCGACTTCGCCGGGCGCCCCGACAAAGCGGAAGCGGGCCGCGGGACCGTCCGATGGCCCGTTGGCGATGGGCTCCAGCGGCCCCATGCGCTCCAGGCGTTGCCGCACCTCGGTCATGGGCATGAACCGATCATCGGATTCGTGGGGATCGATGCCGATGGGCATGTATTCGATGAAGCGGATGTGGAATGGGTATTGCCGGGACAGATCGGCCAACCGTTCGAGCTGCGCGGCGTTGAAGTCGCGCATGACCACGGTGTTGATTTTCACCGGCGCGAAACCTTCATCGGCGGCGGCCATGATGCCCTGCCAGACCCGTTCGAACAGGTCGGCGCCAGTCAGGCGGTGGAACATCTCGGCGTCCAGGGTGTCCAGGCTGATATTGACGCGCCGCAGCCCCGCCCGGCGCAGGGCGCGCGCCTTCTCGGCCAGCAAGGTACCGTTGGTGGTCAGGGAGAGATCCTGCAGCCCCTCCAAGCGGCTCACCCGCTCCACCAACCCCAGTACCCCTTTGCGGTGCAAGGGCTCACCGCCGGTCAGGCGCACCTTGGTGATACCGGCATCCACTGCAATGCGCACCACCCGCAGAATCTCCTCCAGGGTCAGCACCTGGTCCCTGGGCAACCAGCGGGTCTGGTGGGTCATGCAGTAGCGACAGCGCAGATTGCAGCGATCGGTCACCGAAACCCGCATATAGCTAACCGGACGTTTGCAGCCGTCCAAGAGCACTTTTTCTTTTCTATCCGTCATCGTTGACTTCCTGCTGCATCGATTTCATGGACAGCCTTGCAACGGTCCATCGAATGGAACATCATCCGTGTTCCGCCCGGATTCAGGGCAACAATTGCACCGTCACCCATTCGCCGGCCGCGATGCGGGATCGGCCTTCGGGGAGGCATATCACGGCGTTGGCCGCGGCCAAATCATGCAAACGGCTCAAGTGGCGCAATGTGTCGAACCGGGCCCCGTCCCGCCGGCCGTCGATCACGCCGGTGACAAACTGGGTCCATGTGGGATCCCGCCCCGTTACCGTTCGCGCCGAACGGGCCGCGGCAAGGTCAAGGGTGGGGTTTGCCCAACCGGCCAGGCGGCGCAAGCCCGGCAAGGCCAACTGAAGGAACCCCATCCAGTTGGAAGGCGGTCCACCGGGCAGCACGAACACCGGCTTGTCGCCCAACAGCCCGAATCCGGTCGCCTTGCCCGGCCCCATGCGCACACGGTGAAACACTTGCCGCCATCCGAGCCCCTCGAGGATGCGCACCATCCAATCCCGATCACCGCGCCAAGCCCCGCCGCTGGTCAGCAAAACGTCGGCCTCGCTCATCAGGGCGAGCACAGCCGCGCGCAGCGCGCCGGGATCATCGCCGACGATTTGCAGCCGGGTCGGCCAACCGAAACGCCGGCACCAAGCGTCCAGAGCAGCCATGTTGCTGGCGTAAAGCTTACCGGCAGGCAAAGGCGCGCCGGGGGCGACCACCTCGTCCCCCGTCGCCAGAACGGCCACCACCGGCCGCCGGACCACATGCAACCGGTGGCAGCCGGCGGCCGCCAGCAGGCCGATCCGCCCCGGCGTGAGCCGTACACCCTCGGGTGCCGCCACCTGTCCGCGGGTCACGTCGCTGCCTCGCGCCAACACATTGCGGCCCGCTTCGGCATCACGACACAGCACAACGGCCTGATCGTCCGGCAGCGCAAACTCTTCGGAAACCACCGCATCGGCGCCGTCGGGAAGGGGGGCGCCGGTGAGCACGCGAGCAGCGGTTCCGGACGCGATCCGAAGGGTGCCGGGCTTATCGCCCGCCGCCGCCGAGCCCCCCAAGGCCAACCGCACGGGATGATCGGCACCGGCGCCGGCCACATCGGCTGATCGCACAGCATAGCCATCCTTCAAGGCGGCGTCAACGGAAGGCGAATCCACCGCCGCGATGATCGCCCGTGCGGTGACCCGATCCCGGGCCTCGGCCAACGGCACGACCTCTTCCGCCAGCGGCGCGATATGATCCGTTACCAGGGACAGCGCCTCGCCGAATCCTATGTCATCCGAAATCGCCATGTCGCCTTATGCCACGTTAGGCAGAGCTATACAATGGGTGTTCGGGTTGAATACAGTGTTAAGAGTTTTCAGTGAAGGTATCCTGTCGAGGCCCTGGCGGGCAGTTTTAAGTTTAAAGTTTTAAGTTTTAAGTGAAGGTATTCTGTCGATTGGAGATGGTGGGGGTGGGGTGTGGGGTAGATTTGGTATTTTATTCTTTTCTCGACACATGGTGCTTTTCCGTTTAGTATAGTGGGTTGATACACCCTCGTTTTAATTGTTCCCACCCATCCACCGAACGCGCAACCAAAGGGAGACCAATATGGGCCGACTGCTTTGGACGCCATCGTCGGAACGTGTTGCCGCATCCAACATGGCGGCTTTCATGCAAATCGTCAACCAACGCTTCAATGGCAGCATGACCCGTTACAGCGAGCTGTACAAGTGGTCCGTGGACAACCTTCCCGCTTTCTGGGAAACTTTTCTGACCTTTGCCGATATCCGTTTGCACCGGCCCTACGAAAAGGTGGTGGACGATTTGAACAAAATGCCCGGTGCGCAGTGGTTTCCGGGCAGCACCCTCAATTTTGCCGAAAATCTGCTCGCCCACCGGGACGATCATCCGGCCATTGTCGCGCGCTGCGAAAGCCGACCGCCGGTGCGGCTCTCCTACCGCGAGTTGCACGACCGGGTGCGCGATCTGGCCCTTGCCCTGCAAGACCAGGGGATCGGGCCCGGCGACCGGGTGGTGGGCTTCATGCCCAATATTCCCGAAACGGTGATCGCCATGCTGGCGGCCACCGCCCTGGGGGCCACCTGGTCCTCCTGCTCGCCCGACTTCGGTATCCAGAGCGTGCTGGATCGCTTCGGCCAGATCGCCCCCCGGGTCCTGTTCACCGCCGACGGTTACACTTTCAAAGGCAAACGCTTCGACGCCCTGGCCCGCATCCGCACCATCGCCGGCGCGCTGCCCTCGGTGGAGAAGGTGGTGGTGGTGCCGTTCATCGATGCCGCGCCGGACATCGCCGGCGTTCCCAACGGCGTGCTGCTCGCGAACTTCGCCCCCGCCCGACCCGAGGCGACCCTTCCCTTCGTCCAGGTGCCCTTCAACCACCCCCTTTACATCATGTACTCCTCGGGCACCACCGGCCTGCCCAAATGCATGGTGCAGAGCGTGGGCGGTGTGTTGATCAACCAGCTCAAGGAGATGCTGCTGCACACCGACATGGGACGCAAGGACACCATCTTCTACTACACCTCCTGCGGTTGGATGATGTGGAACTGGCTGGTCAGCGCACTGGCCACCGGGGCCACCATCGTGCTCTACGACGGCAATCCCTTCCACCCCGACCACGAAGCCCTGTGGCGCATGGCCGAAGAGGAGGGCATCACCGTCTTCGGCACCAGCGCGGGTTACATCGCCGCCCTGCAGAACCTGAATGCCGAGATCGGCGCGGCATACCCCTTGAACGCCCTGCGCACCATCCTCTCCACCGGATCGCCTCTTACGGAGGAGAACTTCGCCTATGTGTACAGTCACATCAAGCAGGATGTGCAGTTGTCCTCCATATCGGGGGGATCGGACCTCAACGGGTGCTTCGCCCTGGGCAATCCCATGACCCCGGTCTACGCCGGCGAGCTTCAGGGCCGGGGATTGGGCATGAAGGTGCTGGCCTTCGACGAAGCGGGTGAACCGGTCATCAATCGCAAGGGCGAACTGGTGTGCACGGCGCCCTTTCCTTCCATGCCCATCTACTTCTGGGACGACCCCGAAGGTGCCAAATACCATGCCGCCTATTTCGACAAATATCCCGGCATCTGGCGCCACGGCGATTTCATTTCGATCAACGAGCGGGGCGGGGTGGTGATTTACGGCCGCTCCGACGCCACCCTCAATCCGGGCGGCGTGCGCATCGGCACGGCCGAAATCTACCGCCAGGTGGAGGCAATCGAGGCCGTCGAGGACAGCGTCGTCATCGGCCAGCAGTGGCAGGACGACGTGCGGGTGATTCTGTTTGTCAAACTCAATCCCGGTTACGCGCTGACCGAGGATTTAAAGCAACGCATCAAAACGGCCATTCGCGACAATGCCTCGCCGCGGCACGTGCCGGCCAAGATCGTCGCCGTGCCCGGCATCCCCTACACCCTGAACATGAAGAAGGTGGAGATCGCCGTGCGCAAGACCATCCACGGCCAACCCATCGCCAACCGCGACGCGCTCATGAATCCCGAGGTGCTGGATTTCTACGGCAGCCTGCCGGAGCTGCACACTTGATCCGAGGCCTCCATTTTCAAGCTCCGGGCCGGGCCTGGACGGCAATGCCCCGCGACGCCAGGTATTGCTTCAGTTCGGGGATGGCGATGATGTTGAAATGAAACACCGAAGCGGCCAGTAGAATGTCGGCCCCGGCCTGCGCCGCCGCGTAGAAGTGTTCCATGGTGCCGGCCCCGCCCGAGGCGACCACGTCGGCCGCGGTGGCGGCCCGGGTTTTGCGGATCAGCGGCAGGTCGTAACCGGTCTTGACACCGTCGGTGGTTTTGCTGGTGGGCAGAATGGCGCCCACGCCGTAACCGTCGATGCGCTTGATCCACTCCACGGCATCGGCGCCGGTGGCCGTGCGCCCCCCGTCGATGAACACCTCGTAGCCCGACGGCAGCGCCTGGTTGACGGCCGCGTCCACGGCCACCGTCACGCGCTCGGGGCCGAAGGCTTTGACCATTTCGGCAATCACCTCCGGCTTGCGAAAAGCGGCGCTGCTGACCGAAATGTTGTCGGCCCCGGCGGCCAGAACCGCCTCGGCGGCGGCCACATCCTTGATGCCGCCACCCACCGTAAAAGGCACCGTTGCCGCCTCGGCCACCTGCCGGACCACTGCCAGCAGGGTCGCCCGCCCCTCCACCGTGGCGGTGATGTCCAGCAGGGCCAGCTCATCGGCGCCGGCGGCGCAGTAGGCTTGACAACAGGCCACCGGGTCGCCGGCATCCTTGATGTCGACAAATTGCACCCCTTTGACCACCCGCCCGTTTTGCATGTCCAGGCACGGCATGATGCGAATCGTTTTTTGGTCAGTGCTTGCAGTCATGAGGTTACACGGCCTCCATGGTGGATGGGGGTTTGGATGCGATGTTGTAGGTGACGCTGACCACACCGCGCACTTCGCTGGTCATGCGCCCGGCCAATCGTTCCAGCAGATCGAAGGGCAGATGGGTGGGCGTGGCGGTGCGGGCATCGCGGCTGTCCCAGCAGCGCACTTCGATCTGCAGCCCATAGTCCCGCTTGCCGTCGCGCATGCCCGGAATGCGGTCGTTGTGCAAAATGGCCATGTACTGGAAGGCGTCGACGTCGGCCAGTTCCTCTTCCAGCACCACGGTGGCCTTGCGCACCAGGGCGATGCGTTCCGGGGTGGCCTCCCCGATCACTCTGGCCACCAGGGCCGGCCCCGGAAAGGGCGGACGGTTGGTGATCTCGTCCGGCAACCCCAGTGCCCGCCCCACGGTCCGCACGGCCGGTTTGCGAAGCTGGATCAGCGGCTCGATCACGGTGTAGCCATACTCTTTGGCCGTGTCGATCCCGAGCTGGGCCAGGATGTTGTGCTGCCGTTTGATGCCGGCCACCGTCTCCTCCACGTCGGTGTAAATGGTGCCCTGCAGCAGATGCTTGGCGCCACTCTGCTTGACCAGGCGGGAAAACACCGCCTTGTAGAAGGTATCCGTGATCGCCTGGCGCTTCTCTTCCGGGTCCGTCTTGCCCTTGAGGGCGGCGAAGAATTCGTCCCGGGCATCCACCAGTGTCACCGGCGCGCCGCATTGCTGCAGAATGTCCACCACCCGCTGCGGTTCACCTTCGCGCATCAGGCCGTTGTCGATGAAGAAGGTTTTCAACCGGTCCCCCAGAGCGCGGTGGGCCAGCATGGTGACCACTGATGAGTCCACGCCTCCCGAAAGGGCGTTGACCGCCGTACCGTCACCCACCGTCTTGCCAATGACGTCGCACTGGGCCTTGATGAACGCCTCCGGATCCAGGGCGTCCTGTTTGATTTCCTGAATATCCATTCGCTGCAATCCTCTCTGGTGGGATCGGGGGTGCGCCGGGCACCCCCCGGTTACTGTTCGGGACCTCCTTTAGCAGGGATCGGCCAAGGGTGCAATCCTAGCTTTGGCGGTCGCTTTCGGCCGCTTCGGCGAAGCTGTCCCGGCGCGTCACGCTGTGCCCATGGGCAAACTCCCAACGTTTGTCCATGTAGTAGAAAACCGGCACCGCCATGCGCGAAAAGAGCAAGGAGGCCACCTCGCCGGCCATCAGGGAGAGCGCCAGCCCCTGAAAAATGGGATCGAAGAGGATGACGACGGCGCCCACCACCAGGGCGGCGGCGGTGAGCATCATGGGTCTGAAACGAACGGCGCCGGCATCCACCACCGCCTCGTCCAGGGGCATGCCCTGGCGCAGGCGCAACTCGATGAAGTCCACCAGAATGATGGAGTTGCGCACCACGATGCCGGCCCCGGCGATGAAGCCGATCATGGAGGTGGCCGAAAAGAAGGTGCCCATGGCCCAGTGGGCCGGCAGAATGCCGATCAGGGAGAAGGGAATGGCCACCATGATGACCAGAGGGGTGGTAAAGGATTGAAACCAACCCACCACCAGCACGAAGATCAGGATCAACACCACGCCGAAGGCGATACCCAGGTCGCGAAACACCTCGTAGGTGATATGCCATTCGCCGTCCCACTTGATGGCCAACCGGCGGTCGGTTTTGGGCTGGGCCGCGGTGTGCTGGGCGATTTCATACCCTTCCGGCAAATCGATGGCGGCGATCTTGCGTTGCATTTCCAGGATGGCGTAAACCGGGCTCTCCTTTTCACCGGCCACCTCGCCGATCACATAGACCACCGGCATCAGGTTTTTGTGATGGATGCTTTTCTCGCGAGCGGCTTCCCGCACCCGGACCAGGGCATCCAAGGGCACCAGCTCACCGACGGCCGACTGCATCTTGATGGCTTGCAGCCGCTGGATGTCCGCCCGGTCGGCCAGGGGCAGACGCAGGATCACCGGCACATCCTCCCGCTCCCTCGGCTGATGCAGCAGTCCCACCTGGCGGCCGTCCAAAGCGAGTTGGAGCGTATCGGCGATCTGCATCACCGTGATGCCGTGCAGGGCCGCCTGTTCCCGATCGATATCCAGCACGTAGCGCGGGTAATCGCCCTCCATGAGCCAATCCACATCCACCACATCCGCGGTCTCTTCGAAGATCTGCACGACCTGGCGGGCCAATTCCCGCTGGCGCTCATAATCGGGGCCGTAGACTTCGGCCACCAGGGTCGAGATGACCGGCGGCCCGGGAGGCACTTCGGCCACCTTGATTCGGGCGCCGTGGCGCCGGGCGATCTCCGTCAACGCCGGCCTCACCCGCACGGCGATATCGTGGCTCTGTTGCTTGCGCCGGTGACGATTCACCAGGTTCACCTGGATGTCAGCCTGGTAAGGCGCCTGGCGCAGGTAGTAGTGGCGCACCATGCCGTTGAAATTGAAGGGCCCGCTGGTGCCCACGTGAATCTGGTAATCGGTCACCTCGTTGACGCCGGCCAGGTAATCGGCCATCTCCTTGGCCGCCGCGGTGGTGGTTTCCAAGGTGGCGTCCTCGGGCATGTCGATGATCACCTGGAACTCGCTCTTGTTGTCGAAAGGCAGCATTTTGACGCCCACGAATCCCAAGGGCACCAGGGCCATGGCCACTACCAGCAGCACCACCAGGGAGACGATGAAGCCCCAGCGCCAGCGGGCGTCGTGCAGCAGGGGCACCATCACCTTGCGATAAAGCCGGGTGGTCCAATCCTCGTTATCGCGCCCGGGGCCGAAGCCATCCTCCGGGATGGCCGCCTCGCCCCCCGCGCCGCCGGGTCCGGCGCCGCCGTGCCCCTCCGCCTTGAGCAGGCGCACCGAGGCCCAGGGGGTGACGATGAAGGCGATCAGCAGGGAAAAAACCATGGCCGCCGATGCGCCGACGGGAATGGGGCGCATGTAGGGGCCCATCAAGCCACCCACGAAGGCCATGGGCAGAATGGCGGCGATCACCGCGAGGGTGGCCAGGATGGTGGGGTTGCCCACTTCGTCCACCGCCTCGATGGTCACCTGGAAACGATTGCGCCCTTTGTTCTCCGGCAACCGGAAGTGGCGCACCACGTTCTCCACCACCACGATGGCGTCGTCCACCAGAATCCCGATGGAGAAGATCAGGGCGAACAGGGTGATGCGATTGAGGGTGTAGCCATAGAGATAAAATACGGCCATGGTCAGGGCCAGGGTGACCGGGATGGCCAGGGCCACCACCCCGGCCTCGCGCCGGCCCAACACCAGCCAGATCAGCAAGGTCACGGATACCACGGCGGCGAGCATGTGCCAGAGCAGCTCGTTGGACTTTTCCCGGGCCGTCTCGCCGTAGTTGCGCGTGATGGTCATCTGGATATTGTCCGGCAGCTTGCTGCCGCGCACCGTGTCGATACGCGCCAACACACGGTCGGCCACATCGGTGGCGTTAGTGCCCTTGCGCTTGGCCACCGAAAGGGTCACCGCCGCAAAGCGTCCACTCTGTTCGATAGCCTTGTCGCCGGCGGCCGGACCGGTGCCGAAGAACACATATTGATCCGGCTCGGCCGGTCCGTCCACCACCTTGGCCACGTCCTGAACATAAACCGGTCGCCCGTCAAAAATGCCCAACACCACCCGCTCCACGTCCTGGCGGGTCTCCAGAAACCCGCCCACATCCACGGGCACTTCGCCCCGCAGGGAAGGAAAGGCGCCGGCCGCGGCGGCCTGGTTGGCGGCCGTCACCATGACGGCCGCCCGGTTCAGGTCGATACCGCTCGCCGCCAGGCGCACCGGGTCGAACAGCACCCGCACCTGGCGCGGGGTGCCGCCGATCAGGGTGGTGATGGAAACGTCCGGCTCGGCCTTGACCACGGTTTCGATCTCCGCCGCCACCCGGCGCAGCAGGTAGTGGTCCGCCGTCTCGCCCCAGAAGGTGAGGGCCAGGATGGGCACGTCGTCGATGTAGCGCGGCTTGATCAACGGCGGTGAAGCGGCCCACGGGATGCGGTCGTAGTTGGCCATCAGTTTGGACTGCAGCCGCACAATGGAATCTTCTTCGTCCTCACCCACGTAAAACCGCACGACGGCCATGCTCATGCCCGGGCTGGAGGTGGTGTAGACATACTCCACCCCGGGGATTTCCCACAACAATCGCTCCATGGGGCCGGTGATGCGCTCGGCCACCTCCTCGGCGGAAGCGCCGGGCATCTGCACGAAGATGTCGATCATGGGGACGATGATCTGGGGTTCTTCTTCCCGCGGCAGCGCCACCACGGCGGCGATGCCCAACAGGATGGAGGCGATCACCACCAAAGGCGTCAAGTTGGAGTCGATGAAAAAACGTGCGAATCGGCCTGCCATGCCCATGCCCGGCTGCTTCATTGGATCGCCTCCACCCGCATGCCGTCCCGCAGGGTCGGGGGCGCCTCGGTCACATACCGTTGCCCTTCGCCCAGGCCGGAAATCACCTCCACCCGGTCACCATAGCGGGTGCCGATGCGCACCAGCCGAAAACGGGCGACCATCTCTTCATCCACGACAAAAATGCCGGTGAGCTGCCCTTCCTGCCGCACGGCGCTTTCGGGCACGAGCAATACCCCCGTTCCGCCCAGAGGGATGCGCACCCGCGCGAACATGCCGGTTTTCAAATCCAGCCCTTCGGGCATGGCCACCTTGATCTCGAAGCTGCGGCTGCGCGCGTCGGCGGCCGGCACGATGCGGCCCACGGTGCCCTCCACCTCGATGTTGTCCAGGGCCGGCACCACCACCGTGGCCGCCATCCCCTCCCGCACTGCCTGGATATGCCGCTCGGGCAGCACCAGGTCGGCACAGTAGAGCCCCTCCTGCTCCACCGTCAGCAACGGTGTCCCCGGCGAGGCCATGTCGCCCTCTTCGACCATTTTGTTGACCACCCGGCCATCATAAGGCGCCATTACCCGGGCATCCCCGCGGGCCACATCGGCTTGGCGCAACGCCGCCTCGGCCTGCTGCACCCGGGATCGGGCCGCCGCCACCATGGCCTCGGTTTGGGACAGCGTCGCCCGGGCCTGCCGGAAGCGGGATTGAACCTCGTCAAACTCCTGGTCGGAAACCGAGTTTTCGGCACGCAATTGCTCGTAACGGCGGAAGGTGCCCTCGGCCAGTTCGGCGGCCGCGGCGGCCGCATCCCGCGCCGAAAGCGCCGAGGTCTCGGCCCGACGCGCCTCGTTGAGGGCCGCCTGCGCCTGTTCCAACTGCGCCGAAACGGTGCGCGGATCGATGGTCACCAGCAAATCGCCGGCCTTGATGCGATCCCCCTGGCGCACATGCACCGCCTGCACGGTTCCCAGCAACTTGGCCGCGATGGTGCTGCCCGTGCGGGCATTGATGGTGGCCACCGCCTCATATTGAAAGGGCTCCTGGCTGACCCGCGCCTCGGCCACCGGCGCCCGCACCACCTCCCGCTCCGCCGGCGCGCTGGTCCCCGGCCCGATCTTCTCGCCGCACCCCACCAACAACACCAAAACCCCGACCAAAACCCCCCAATATCGCTGACCCATCACACCCCCCAGACAAGCAAAGAAAGGAACCACCCAACCATCTCCAACCGACAGAATTCCTTGCTTAAAACTTT
>NZ_JALJRB010000059.1 GCF_022968795.1 Desulfatitalea alkaliphila | reverse complement strand
AGGTACGTTTTCTTCCAATTGCATTCCCAGCTTATACGAAGCGACGAGTCCACCAATACTGGTTTTACGTGACACAGGGACCAGAGGTCAGCGCAATAGACACTATGGTAACTGATTATCTGTCGCAGGTCCTCCTCTTTCATATTCGTCTCTTTCCCCCGAAACGTGCAAAAGCCCTATTGGAATAGATAGATCAAGTGCTTTGAAGGAACCATAATGATACAATATTGATCGCAAGAAATGTGACCATAAGGATGCCGCAAATCACTAATACCAAATTGAAATGACGCATTTGGAGCTTATTCCATAAGGATTTACCAGCTTCTGAATTTTTAAGCACGAATACTTCACGATTAATAAAGGTCCAGAAGAAAATCCCAATCAAAGCCAAGCCACCACAAATCTGTAAATCGATGATCGGGCCGCCTGAAAGAAACAATACAAATGCCAAAAAGCACTGAACGGAAAGTATAACAGCAACAATCATGAAAACAGCGATTTGCTTTCCAACCAGCATGTTTTTCGAAGTCGTTGACCGCATATTTCGGACATGTCGATACAAAACAGACGCCAACATGATACTGCACAGCACCAACAAATATAGAACCGCCCTAACAGCAATGGGCCAATTCGAAGACGTTTCGATACCGCCAGTTAGATGCAGATATTGACCGATAGCGACATACGTCATTGTGGCCAACCATAGCAAGGCTACCACTATTGCAACGAACACGGCATGGAAGGAAGAATGTTTCATGGACTTCTATTCTTTTCTTTACATATAAGGTTATGGGCAGCTTGGAAATTGAAGAGTGTTCCTTAAAATCCATTGCCTCGGCCATCGAAAAAGCGCGGAAAACAAGGTGGCTTTGACATTAGCCATTCTCCCCGTCAACCCAAATGGTACCCAAATGGTTTACATTCAAGTTCGTCTATCTTTTCAATGGCTACCAAAAAAGAATATGGAACACGGCTCCATAAAGGCCCACAAAAAATATCATCGTGAAAATTTTTTTCTTACTCCTCATCCTTGGCAAATATGGATAGAGATTATTCGGTCTGATCCCGGATGTAGGTAAAGGCACAAACAAAACTTTCCCAAACTTAAACATCAGGTACGCGCCAACATAGAACAAAATCATACTTTGTCCCCATATAAGCCAGTTGGCTCTGCGAAATAACTCCAAGGCAAAAGAGATTAAAGCAAATGCCGGCAAGCCTATTATACAGTACCTCTTTACCATCGGGATGGTATAATTACTTATTCTTTTAAATGGCTTGGCGTAATAATTTATCGATTCATCTGAAATTATTAATGTTTCATAAACGAAATAAATTAGGGCGACGATAAAGGCGGATATAATGTATTCATACCCAACGTTTAAGGCAAAATTGCGATTTACGACATGTACCACCATCGGCTTAGCTGAAAAGGTTGCAAGCATAGCTGCAAAGGAAGGCATCATTGTATATATGGATAAGCCAATCAGCTCCTTAAACCCTTCTGATGGGTCTTGATAGTCATAGATTGAACCCATCTTGAAAACACACATTATTATGGCCGTGTATCCAGCAGCCCCAAAATACGCGGGCATACTTACGATGATGTACGCTAAAATTAGGTTTGGCGGAGCGACATGATTATATAATAAATAACCGTGGAGGTGATTAATAAAAATTATAATGGAAAAAAACATTAAAGCAGACCATAATATTAACGCATATTTTGAGAATTTAATTATGGCAAATATAATGATCGGCAGAAGATAGAATAATATCGCCATACCCCCCAAATACCGAGAAGTTTTCCAATTTGGCACTTCCATGGATAAGAAATATAAAAGCCACAACACCATAAATATAGCACAACAGCAAATATTTATGATTTTTCCCATTTATACACCTCATCATAACAGTTGATGGTCTCGTAAAAAGTACCAAAAAGTAGGTTTTTGCAAATTGCCATCGTATAATTACAAATAGTTAAATCGTTTATAACTGAAAATTACGACTTTTTACGAGACCATCACAGTTGGAACCAATGGACTATTGGTCAGCTATAACGATATACGATGACACCCTGGATTATCCTCCTTACTGGGGAAAGCATACTCAGCATTAAATGAGCCGCCCCGATAAAAGCCGCAGTTACGATTGCAACAGGCAATGCTACAGCAACGGCTACACCTGTGGTAGTTAAAAATATTGTTAAGCCAATTGCAATAATCACTGCACCAAGCAAAGTATAGAAAAATGACGCATAATCGTAAACCTTCCACCAATCGATATTCTGCAACCATGAGAAAAGATCAACGAGAGGCGAAATAAGTACACCTCCATTACTCCCACCGGCAATCATGTATGCCCCGGCCCCGGTATTCGGATCAATCACCGTATACCCCTCCCCGATCCACCCATGGAAGTTGATCCGCGCCTCGTGGGCGGTGACCACCTTA
>NZ_JALJRB010000058.1 GCF_022968795.1 Desulfatitalea alkaliphila | reverse complement strand
ACCGTCGGCCACGGCGGCCAGGACGGCGCAGCCGGGCTCGCGGACGTGGGTGCAACACAAATGGGGGTCACACCTTGAATTGTGAACAAATCCGAGCAAGTGCAAATCCTGCCTCGGGTGCCATTTTTATGAAACCGAACAATGTTTCGCAGATATAGTCTTGGCATGCAGCACAATTTTCCACGCCTCTTTCCAAACAGCACTTGCGGATATCACAACTATTGCACCGCAGTAAGCAATCATTTTGCCTCCTCTCTATCTTTTACGAACGCTGCCGGCTTCGTTGCCACGGCTGTCAATAAGCGTTCCACGACTGCCGATCATTCTCCGAGCAAAATATCTCCCGGCGGTTATCACCCCGCGATAGTGCGCTGCACAATGCCCAGGGAAATTCGATCCTCCATTAGCGTGCCATGATACAACTTCGTAACTCAATTCATGGGAGCTGTCGGTTTTTATTCACACTTCAAGGTTTGACCCCATACCTTGTTTATTCACACTTCAAGGTTTGACCCCATACCTTCTCGAATTCCATTTACTCAACCATAACGGACGCCTCACCTGCCGGAAGGGAGTACAGGGTAAGCAAATGGCAAAAATTTTGTTAAGCGCCATACTCAGAAAAAGCTGTGGTGGCTCGCCCCTTCCGGTCAGAGTGAAGACGAATGTTCTGTGCCCTGTGGGCTCCAGTTAAAAGAAAGCTTACGATTCGATTGCACGCAGTCCCGCAAATAAAGATTTATTAAATTTTGATATGGAACTCCGGTTTCCTCAGCTAAGTTTTTAAAATAATCTATAATATCAACACCCATTCTGATGGTTACCTGTTTCTTGAGGTGTTTAGCATATGGATTTTTTCGCCCTTTCATTTTATCAAAATCATATTCTTTTCTCATTATGACCTCCTGAAATAGACCTTTTGTTCTTTCTTGGTCGCTTTTCTTGCTGAAATTATACGGATTGTTGATTCCTCCTCGCGATAACAATGGCAAACGACCAAAACTTTTAAATTTTGGCTTAACCCTAATAAAAGGAATCGTTCCTCATGGGGTGAATGGTCCGGGTCAGAAAATTCAATTGCATTTTCATCAAAAAATACAGTTTGAGCATCGTCAAATGAGACGCCATGTTTGCGCAGATTCGTCGTATTTTTACGATTATCCCATTCGAAAATTAGTTTTTTCATATTTACACTGTAAATATATAATAATTAAGTGTCAATAGGCAAGATTTGAATCTTTTACGCACAGAACGTTGCGCTTTAGGGGCCGCGCTCCCCAGCGGGTCCCTGGAAGCGCTTGTTCGCATTTCTTTAGAGTTTATCGTAACTTTTCCAGAGCCACACCAGCTTGAGGGGCCAACTTTATGAAAGCGGCTAAAGTACCACAGATATAATCATCGCAAGCTGCACAATGTTCCGTACCTTTTGAAATGCAACATTGGCGTATTTCACAGTGATTGCAATGAAAGAATCTTGTTCCTGTTGATTTACAGACATCACAATTGATTTGCTCAGGTTTTATGTCCTTTGGCCCTGTTGTGAGTAATGCAGAGCATCGGGCGCATCTTGGCGATACACCGGGCGCTTCGAGAATGAACGATGAGCCAGTCTTCGGGCTCATGCTGCTACTGCCCCGGTAGCAAGCGGCGGGTTCATCATTTCGTAGTGCCCCAGATTGCCGCTCTTCACGAAGATTTCCTTGAACACTCTGAGCGCGTTCTTGACCATGGCATCGCTCGGAGTGATATATGCGTCATCAAGTGCGGAATGGGAACCAGCGTTGACCCACGAGAATAGCGAGTTGCACATCACTTTGTCGGGGCCATCAAACTTGTCACAGAGCTTCTTGTAATCGACTGAACCAAGAATCGTAAAGTAATGCTCCAGGATGCGTCGTAACGTGTTCTCGATTTGCGGACTGACAAGCACGCCCGTCTGTACCGCCTTCTCGGCCTCGCGAACTTCCGACCAGAGAAGCTGATACGACGTTTTGATTGGGTTGCATTGATGCCTATCGCACTGCGAGTGCGGCACGCCCTTGCAGACGATCCAGAACGACTCTTCATCTAGACACTTGTCGGGAAGGCGTTTGTGGTTGTACGTGACCTCTTTGTGGAAATACACATTGTGCGTAAGCACGAACACCTGCTTAATGTGTTCGACGCCATTACGGCAATTCTCACAGACCTCACGAATGAGACTGCTAACGATGAACAGCACATCGCTGTCGAGACTGGACACCGGGTCATCAAACACCACGATCCGATCCTTAGTGATTCCGGTCTCCGAGAAACTGCCCTTGATGAGGTGGTAAAAGTAGAGGAACACAACGATGGACTTTTCGCCTTCGCTAAGAGTTTTCTTGGCATCAGAGCCGTCGGCTCGGACGAGCTTGTAGTGCTTTCCATCGCCAGCGTCAGCAATTGAAAAGCTGTCAAACCCAAATCGCTTGAGGGTCTGATTGATGGCATTGATGGTGGGTTGGATGCTCGTCGCCTGCTTCTCAAGATCGGCGATCTCCTTGGCCTTGTCAGCGATTCGCTTCTCCGCCTCCATAATGCTTTTCTCGATGCCGGCGATTGCCTTGTCGATCTTTTCTTTATTCTCTCGGTACTGCTTCAGGTCCACATCGAGTTCGTTGAGTACGTATCGCCACACTTCGGCAATCAGTGTCTGGTATTCAGCCGCAAGGTTATCAACCATCTTGTTGTGCTTGACGACCTCGGCATTGGCTTCGTTGATCATCGCTTCGATATCCGCAAGCACCGTCGTGAGCGAGTCCAACGTGACGGTCTGGCTCGGCTCTTTCTTCTTGTTCTCGAGGCGCAGCGTGTTCGCGGCGATGGCCTGATCTAGAGCTGCCTTCTCCGTCTTGAGCTTTTCCACGTCCATGAACTTTCCTGGCTCAGCGATAATGCCGACCACGGCTGACTGGATGGCACCAGCATCCTTGGTGTATTGCACTATGAGGTCGTTGATCGCCTTCGTGTCGTTCTCAAACGCCTCGTCGAAATAGTCGTTCAGGCTTTGCGCGAACTGTTCTGTGATCGATTGCTGGCAGAATGGACACTTCTGGTCGTTCTGCTCGTAGTACGGCAAACCCTGACGCACCCAGTCACTATTTCCCAACTTCGTGATCATCGCAGCGATATCAACATCTTCTTTGCCGATCACTTTCTTCTTGAGGATGGCGTTCGACTCGTGGG
>NZ_JALJRB010000057.1 GCF_022968795.1 Desulfatitalea alkaliphila | reverse complement strand
TGTTGAAACCCACTTTATAATCAGCAATACCCCGCCTCGATTTTCAGAATGATTTGACAAACCGGCAAGGATTATCGAATTAAAGGGCCTCTTTGGCAAGGGGCCTTTTTTATTGGAAAAGGCCAGCCGGGTTTCGCGGACCCGGCTGGCTATAACCGGGGGCGTCAAGCCCCCCAAACAGAAGTAATCCCATGATACTGTTTGTTGCTGTAAATCTCAAGCGGCTGAGCGTTTTGGGGAAAAAATACCGTTGGCGCAAGCCGGCGCTTTGCCCCGGCTGTCGGCAAAGCCATCTGTGGGGCCACGGTTATGTGGACGGCTATTTTCAGGGGTTTGCCCGGGCCCTGGCGCTGCGCAGGTATGTGTGTCCCGGCTGCGGCTGCGTGATCAAGTTGCGTCCCAAGGGTTATTTTGCCCGCTTTCAAACTGCTATCGGCACGATCCGGGCCGCATTGGAGCAAAGGGTGGGCACGGGCCGGTGGCCGGCCGGCTGCGCGGCGCGGGGGCGGCACTGGCTGTCGGCCTTGAAGCGCCAGGTGTTGGTGCATCTGGGCCTGGCTTGGTTGCAGCGGCCGGTGGCGGCCTTTGATCGGTTGCGCCGGATGGGGGTTGTGCCGGTGAGCCGGTCGTTTTTGCGCGGTGGACGAACCGGTCGTGCATGAACCTACCGAAGGCTTCGCTTATATCCTGTCGGCCGATGGGATATCAGGGGCGAAAACAGCCAAAGGAGGACATGCGATGACCGAAGATCAAAAAAAGCAAGTGGCCGTCTTTCGTTTCAGTGTGATCCATGAATTTGTGGGCACCGCGGTGCTCGACCACGGCGAGCAGCAACGGCTGCTGGCGCAAAAGTGCGCCCGCAAGTGGTCCATTCCCTTCTCGGGGCGCAGCCGCATCAGCCGCACCACGATCTTAAGCTGGGTAAAACGCTACAAGGACGGCGG
This sequence comes from Desulfatitalea alkaliphila, assembly GCF_022968795.1. Lineage (GTDB taxonomy): Bacteria > Desulfobacterota > Desulfobacteria > Desulfobacterales > Desulfosarcinaceae > Desulfatitalea > Desulfatitalea alkaliphila. The sequence continues at coordinate 2,293 of NZ_JALJRB010000057.1, read as the reverse complement.
CAGGCGGCTCGAGTCGTTGTATCCCAAGGACCGACAGGATCGGCGAAAAAGCCGTGCCATCGATGAGCAGACGGGGCGCAATCTGATGGTGCTGCGTCAATCGATGCCCGCGGCCACGGTGCCCGTGCTGATCAAGACCATGGGGCAGCGCTGCCTGGTAAAGCCCGGCACCCGCTTGGCCGCGACCACGGTCTATCGGTTTTTGCACAACCACGGCTTGATGAAGCCTCAGAGTGTTCATCCCGATCGGCGCAAATTTGAAGCCGAGCTGCCCAACGATCTTTGGCAAAGCGATGTGATGCACGGGCCGCTGGTGGACAGCGAACCGCGGCAGAAAAAAAGCTACCTGATCGCGTTTATCGACGATCATTCGCGCCTGGTGCCGCATGCGCGGTTTTACCTGTCCGAGCGGTTGCAGGACTTTTTGGACGCCCTGGAAAAGGCGCTGCTGAAGCGCGGCCTTCCGCGCAAGCTGTACGTGGACAACGGGGCGGCGTATCGCTCCCGGCACCTTGAACATGTCACGGCCTCGCTGGGCATTGCCCTGGTGCATGCCCGGCCGTACCAGCCTCAGGGCAAGGGTAAAATCGAGCGCTTCTTTCGCCGTGTGCGCCAGCAGTTTTTGCCCACGGTCAGCGGCCGTCCGTGCCTTGATGCGCTCAATGAGCAGTTTGGCCTCTGGCTGCGCACCGAGTACCACAGCAAGCTGCATACGGCCATCGGCACCAGCCCGGCCGAGCGCTTCACGGCCCGGATGCAGTGCATTCGCGCGGCCCCGGACAATTTAAGTGAGCATTTTCGCTGCATCGCCCGCCGGCGCGTGGCCAAGGACCGTACCGTGACCTTGAACGGGCAGCTGTTCGAAGCCCCGGTGGCCCTGATCGGCTTGCGGGTGGATCTGCTCTATCATCCGCAGCGGCCCTCAAAAGTGGAGGTGCGCCTGGGACAAAACAGCTACGGCTATCTGCAAACGGTCAACCTTGCGGCCAATTGCCGCATCACCCGCGATAAGAACAGCCGGGCGCAAATCACCGGCGATCAGAGCCCCGGGCACAAAAGCGGCGGCATTTTCTGACAAGGAGGCGTTGTATGTATCGCACCTTTTTCGAGATGCAGCGCGAGCCGTTCGCCGCCGATATCGACGTGCAGGACATCCTGGTGACCCCGGCCCTGCAAGGGGTTGTCGAAAGGGTGCGCTATGCGATGGGCATCGGTGCCACGGCGCTTATCACCGGCGAGATCGGCAGTGGCAAATCCACGGCCTTGCGCTATGTGACCGAGATGCTGCACCCTTCCGAGTACCGCAGCTTGTACGTGGTTGCCACCACCGGCTCGATCCTCGAGCTGTATCGCCAACTGTTGCATGCGCTGGGCGCGTCCATGTCCGGCAGCTCCAAGGCCATCATGCGCCAGCGCATCAGAAACGAGCTCAACGAGCTGCTGCACGGTAAAAAACTCAAGCTGGTGCTGGTCATCGACGAGGCCTCGTTGCTGCGCCTGGAGGTGTTCGCCGAACTGCACACGTTGAGCCAGTTCGAGAAGGACTCCAAGCCCCATCTTCCCGTCGTGCTGGCCGGTCAGAGCAATCTTATCGACAGTCTGGTGTATCGCTCTTCGCTGCCGCTGGCCTCACGGATCGTGGCCCGCAGCCATCTGGAAGGGGTCTCGCGCACCGGGATGCACGAGTACCTGTTGCATCATCTGAAAATCTGCGGGCTCAACCACGACATCTTCGATTCTGCGGCGGTCACCGCCATCCAGCAAGGCTCCGGCGGGCTGTTCCGAAAAGCAAACCACCTGGCCCGCGGCGCGGTCATCGTCGCGGCCAAACAAAAGTCAATGACAGTGACCGCCGATCATGTGCGTACGGCGTCAACGGAAGTGTTCTAATACCCGGCCCGCCCTTGCTCTTGTGTATTGGATCAAGGGCGGTTGTCGCTCCTATCGGACGGCACTCCTGATGACCTGCTACTATCCATCGGCCTTGCTGCGCACCTTGCGCAACCGGATCCCCATCGGCAATCTGATTGTGCAGGTGTTGAAACTCGAAACGTACAATCGCGGCGGTTGGCTGCGGTTCCGCTGCCCTTGCTGCGGCAGCTTGCATACTGCCACCAACCCCACAACCAACTTGGCCAGATGCTTTGAATGCCGGAAAAACTTCAACCCCATCGATATGGTCATGGCAGCGGGAAAATGCAGCTTTGTCGAGGCCGTGGAGCACCTGAAACGACACTACTTGGCACGGTAGCCAAGCCCCTGCAGGTGTCATGGAGTAGCACATTAACGAAAA
>NZ_JALJRB010000056.1 GCF_022968795.1 Desulfatitalea alkaliphila | reverse complement strand
TGTAGATTGTCACGCTATTCTCCCCAAGTAATGTCACGGTATTTTAACTATCGTAACACTCAGGTCAAAGAAGGACGATGAAAAAGGAAAGGGCCTGGCAGCGCCAAGCCCTTTTGATAGTAGACACCAGTCTACCGCACCGGATTATCCCTTGACGCCGGAGTCCCCCCTCGTGCGCCTCTGTTTCATCCGGATTTAAAACGGTTGGGTATCCTCATTCGTTGTTTGGCTTAGCATATCAGCAGGTTGAAGATTGTCGTTCAATCTTTCCAAAGCAGCGATGATGCGGTCAAGGACGAATATTTCAATTTGCCTTGCGATCAGCTCGCACTTTTGTTCATATTCATACTCTTGCTCAGGGTCAAGCATTGCATGGCCTCCTTTGTGTTGTTGTGCATTGCGCTATGCAATGAGCTCACAATCGGTAAACAACCCAGCGCTTACGCACTTTTCATTGCGGTAAAAGGCTTCGCTTAGCAGCAATGTCCCCAGGTTCATGATCTGTCGCCGGTTGCCGTGGCAGTGAGCGGCGATCAGAGACATGGCATCGGCTTCAAACAAGTCCTTGGGAGCTTTGGCACAGCCAATTCGAAAGGCGACGAACTGCTCGGTCTCGGTTTGGCTCAACGGCTCGATGCGAAAGTTCACTGTCAAGCGGGTGCGGATGGGTGTCATAACCGCCAATTGCATCTGTTTGGCGAGCATATCGTCGCCGACGATGATCAAGGAAGCAGCCGTGGCCTTTTTGGGGGGGCAGACAATCAACGAGCAAAGGTCCATCAACGACTCGCGTTCGAGTAGCTGGGCATCATCGATCAGGATCACCGGATGGATCGGATGCTTGCCGGTTGCCATCATGCCGATGTGCTTTTGCAGTTTTACTAAAAGCGGCACGGCCCGGGTGTTGGTTTCCACGCCGAGTTGTTCGCCGACGGTTTTGAGCAGCGCCGTTCTTTGCAAACCGCCGTAATGGATGTAAATCCCTTGGTAGTAATTGGGATCCAGGTTGGCCAGCAGGTGCTGAACCAGGGTGGATTTGCCGGAGCCGGAAGGACCGGTGAGGGCAAAGCTTTTTCCATGCTGCAAAAGCTGCAGGCCTTGGTCGGCGATACGCCGGTCCCGCTGGCTGTAATAAGGTGGGTCCAGGGGCCAGGTATCTGCAAAGGGATGAAACTTCCAGCCGAAGTGTTCGGCCAGGCTCTGGTGGTTGCTCGGGGTCATGGTTTTTGTCTCCTATCTGTGGGCAAAGCTCGGGTTGTCAAAGCGATACGCATTGGCTGTCAGGTCCACGGCTTTGGCCAACTGCATGTGATCACCGTAATACAGGCGATCAAGGTCCCAGGGCATGTAATAAACGGTGACCCGGCCGCCGGGCAGACATCCGGGCACCTCGAAGGCCCTTTTGTGCACACGAATTGTTTGATCATTGTAGACCCGGCAGCGGCGTTTCAAGCGAAACAGCGATTCGATATCGGCCACTTCCGGCACCTGCCGGCACACAGAGTCGACACTGAGGCGTTTTTGCATGGGCGAGCATTGCAACGTGCTGTGAAGGCGGTGATGATAATCGTTGAGGTATTGGCTGAAAGCCGTGTTGATCGCATCGAAGGTTTTGTATTTTTCCTTGGCAAGAAACCGCTCTCTGACCGTGCGAAAGAATCTTTCCACCTTGGAGCGGCCCTGGGGGCGCCGGACAGGCGTGTGGGGTTGCTGCATGGACAGATTGGCACAGACGATTTTCAAGTGGCGGCTGTTGTAGGCCGAACCATTGTCCGTGTACAGCCGATGGGCGATGCCGTGGCGCCGCACGGCGGTCATCAATTCGACAATCAGGCTTTGCGTCGACTCCGAGGGATAAAACCGGCCGCTGACCACATAGCGGGTGCAATCATCGATGATGACATGCAGGTAGCTTTTGTGTTTTTTCTTGCCCGCATACAGCTTGGGACCATGCATGAAGTCTGCGATCCACATCTGACCGAACTTATCGAATTCAAAGGGTCGCAGTATCTCGGCGCCAATAAGGTGGGGATCGCGCATCAGGTTGTTGTCCCGGGCAAAGCGATACAAGGTGGATCGGCTCGGGCGGGTTTCGTCCCATAGTCTGTGTGCGACCAATTGCTCAAGCAGCAGCGCCAGTGTCCAGCGAGGATGCGCCCGGCGCAGTTCAAACATCGCATCGGCAAGGCATGCCGGAACATCATGGGTGCCCTTATCCGAGCGCTGTTTGTCGCAAAGCGCATCGAGACCGCCGTGGTTGAACCGGTGCAGCCACTTTCTGACGGCTTCGGCCGATACTGTCACCCAGCGGCCGTCATGGGGATGGATATAACGGTTTTGGGACACAACGGTGAGCATTTCACCCAACCGGGCATCGTTGGCATCGCGGTGCAAAAGCGGGCTGATAATCCCGTAACGCCACAAAGCCAGCACCATCTGTCTGTCGTCTTGCATAAGGGGACCTCCTTTGTTGAAAAGTTTGATCCCCTGTACGTAATCTATTGTATACAAACAACTTTTATGTTCTGTTGGTCACGCCGGGCCATAGCGTTCGGGGTAAAATTGCATGGCAAACATGCGGATAAAATCCGACCAGTGCGCCGGCGGATCGATGCACGGCAAAGGTGCCCAAACCGGTTCGGTTTTGGCCTCTTTTCCGATCCAGTCCAAAATGCGACGCCCCTTCTTGATGGCCCAATAAACCCTGGTGCGGCCGATGGCCATGTGTCGACAGATCCGAGCAATGGGCACCTGTTGATCCAGCAATTGCAGCAATACGGTTAGCAGGCACAGGGAAAAACGGGTGAACCGTAAAAACGGATGCGGCAAGATGGAAAACGTCCGACGGCAGTGGTCTCTTTTGCAAAAAAACCGCTGAATGCGAATTTGGCCCTGGCCGGAAAATTCATAGCGCTGATAGGTGCCGTATTTGATGATGTTGTCCTGGTTGTTGCACCAATGACAGGCAATGGGGCCGGTTTGATTTCTCTTGGCAATTTCATTCAGATCCAATACGATACTCAACAAGTGGTGGGGCATGGCTATTCTCCGTCTTTATTTGTAAAAATAAAGGGTTCACCGGATCAATAGCACATGCCCCCCCTTTTATCCCCCCCAAAGGGGGGAAAGGATCCAAGGCATGAGCGGTTCCTGCTGTCTGAACAGATCTGTTTCGATCAATGGACCTTCGATTGGCTTGGTCTGGGGGGTCAATGAATTGGCGGGCTATCTTACTTGCTGATTCTCAAGAAACGATACCTGTGGCTTGTCTATCCCGGTAACGCAAGTTGACATTTTTCTTCTTGTCTTAGGTCATCTAACGAGACTCCTTACA
>NZ_JALJRB010000055.1 GCF_022968795.1 Desulfatitalea alkaliphila | reverse complement strand
CAAGGTAAAATTCGTAAAGTACAAGGGGCTCGTTTTTTTGTTCGCAGTCGCTAAACTCAACGTTCGGCTTCTATAATACATAACTAAAGGAGATCAAATGAGTAATGGATTATTTGGAATTGAGCGCGAGACCATTATTTCTAACTCGAAGGTTCGCGACATTTTCACGCCCTTTAGCCCCATTGACATAGTTGAAAATTTACTTGGTCGAGAGAAAGAGGTGTCTCAAATAGTAGGGGTAATAAATTCACCTGGTCAACATGTTCTTCTTTACGGTGACAGAGGAGTTGGAAAAACATCTCTTGCTATAATCTCCCATCTGCTCATAAAGAATATGAAAATAATACGCGGGAAATTTTTTATTAAAAGATGTTGCTCTGATGATAGCTTTGCATCAATTGTTCAATACCCTTTAAAATCAATAGGTATTGACTATGAGCTGAGTGAAATAACAGAATCACATACACAAGGCGGAGGAGCTAAAATTAAAGCTGTCATAGCGGAAGGTGGCGCGAATTCAAAACGAACTAGATCATGCAAACGCGTTGTAGAAATCAATCCAAGTTCACCAGCCTGGGTGTCTGAGAGATTAAAAGATTTGAAAGGAGTTTTTCTTATAGATGAGATAGACGCTCTTCCAAGAAAAAATGATAAAAAGAGAATAGCTGAGCTTATCAAACTGCTTAGTGATAGCAGATCCCAATTTAAGCTAATAGTCGTTGGTATTGCAGATACAGGAGATGAGCTAACAGCTGGACATCCATCAGTGGAACGTTGCCTTAAGGAAACACACCTTGCCAGGATGGAAGATGTGGCTTTACGGAATATTATTGTTGAGGGGATGAAAAAACTCCAAATAACCCCAACAGAAAAAGTTATTGACACTATAGTTGATATTAGCGCAGGCTACCCACATTTTACGCATTTGGTTTGTTTGAAATGTGCCGAAAATGCGATTGTTTCCAAAAAAAGAACTGTTAACATGCCCGACCTAGAAGAAGCGCTTAAAGATGCTGTTAAAGAATCTGAAGGGGCACTAAAAAGACGCTTTGAAAGCACTCTCAGAGGCACAAAAAATGAGGCGGAATATCGATGTATTTTGCTCGCCGCAGCGCATTGTTCGATTCCAGAGTTCACACTTTCTGCTCTAAGGTCAAAGCTCTTAGACCGATTTAATATTAACATACCGCAAAGAGTTGTAAGTAGATATATGTCGAACATGATTGTTTACCGTGGAAAAGGTGTTTTTGACCGAGTTAGTAAGGGCGTCTATAGGTTTTCAGACCCAAGAATGCCGAGCTTTATAAAAATGATTGAAGTTCAGCGCAGCATTGCGCAATGACGAGGTTGCGAATTAAACTCCTGTCACCCAATGCATTATATGCCGATCTGGCCGAACCATGCAGTGGAGCGGCCGCGACTAAGCACGGCATTCTTTCTGGGACTATTGTTCGCGCGCCCCTCACCGCTATGTTGGCCACCATAAGTTGTAGGATGATATGTCTATGGAAGTCCGTAAGAACAAGCCAAGGGTATTCTTGTCACACTCTAAACCAGATATCGAATTTGTCAGACAAATTCGTAACGATCTTCAAAAATGCCAGATAGACACATGGCTTGACGAAGACGATATACGTCATGGAAAGCCATGGCTTGATTCAATTTTTGAGGATGGTATCCCAACTTGTGATTCAGTAATTGTGTATTTCAGTTCGCATGCTCTACAATCACAAATGGTTAAAAAAGAAATAGACGCAAGCATACTATCGCAGCTATCCGATAAACGAATAGCCTTCTTGCCATATGTCGATAGTGCATCAGTTCGAAAGGGCTTAAGACCGGACATTCAAGCCTTGCAGGTACAAGTATGGAACTCAGAAAACTATCATGACATCATTCCAAAAGTAGTGGCTGAAGTATGGCGCAGCTTTATGGAAAGAAGCGTACATATTGCAACTCAAGAAGAACAAAATCGCAGATTGCGGCTTGAATTAGAGCTTCAGAAAACAAAGCAGGGAAGATCCGGAAATGTTTTTTCTGATAGCGAGGAGGCTGATTTTAAATATATATGGGACAATATAGATAGGGAAAGCGAGGTGGTTGTAGAGGAAAATGAGGTGATGATTTCACAGGAGGACAAATCCCGAAAGCCAATGGCAATTGGTCAACATATACTTTCTCTAAATTTAGGAAGTCTAGTAGGTCAACTAATTTCTTTAAATCGTACCCAATACCCTTCCCATATTAGAAGTGACATAGAAAAACGATGTATTGTATTTCTATCCAACAGCCGAAAATCAGAAAATAGGATTTCATTTTCTGTTAAAAAATTTGAAGACCCCTGCAATGAACTATTAACGTATGGCTTGATTCAAGGTGTATATGACCCTCCTCCAATGGAAGCAAATGGTGTTAGGGGGACAGTAAGGTCAATCTTGTCAAGGTTTGGTCGTGAAAGATTTCCTTATACAGAAAAAATGTATAGATTTAGGTACTGGTTAGCAGTCAATGAGAAACTATCAGATGAGATCAATATTACACTAAAACAAGTAAAAAAGATTGGCCAACAATAGTTTGCACTCGGATTGCCTTCACGCTGCCGCGTTCCGGCAACGGGTGAAACTGACGTTAGGGCCTCTAAAGGACCTGCTCATGTCAACTATGTGGAAATCTTATGAGGAAGTCGCCGCTTACCTCCTCAATCAGTTTGCGGAGCACTTCGGGCTTGGACGATTCGAAGGTAAACAGGTCGTAGCAGGTGAATGTGGAACTGAATGGGAGATTGATGCCAAAGGGTTCTCTGACGATGGGAGCCATTTCATAGTTGTCGAATGCAAACGGCATACAAAAAGTGGCATTAATCAAACTATTACCGCTGGCCTGGCTTGGATCATTCGGGACACGGGCGCGTCCGGTGGAATCCTTGTGTCACCGATTGGTCTTCAGGAGGGAGCAAAGAAGGTGGCCGCCAAAGCTGGAATCCACGAAGTCCTCTTGGATCCGAATTCGACTACGACTGACTATGTGCTGAAGTTTCTCCATCACGTTTGCTTGGGCTTCTCTGACATAGTCAACTTGAACGTTACGGACAGTCTAACCATCGCTGTCAAAGATAAAAATGGAAACATCGTAGAAACCCTTTAGTCTAACCGCTAACAGGTAAGGTCGCGAATGGGCATGTATTTTAACGAATAGTCCTCAGCGAGGTTAAAAAAATTCCCGTGCGCAGCACAGTTGATACTGTTAGAAAAAAAGGAAAGATAATGAAAGAGATAATAGAGGTTGTCTATAGCGACCTAAAGAGAGAATGGGAGAATGGAAACTACTTTAATGCGCTTGCCAAGGGTTACTTTGCCCCTTACACGGCATTGTTTAAAGTTGTGGGAGATTTTCTAACGACGGATGCCACTCTTACTAATGATGATGGTGCTAATATCGAGAAGATCATTCTCGCAGGTAAAAAGGCTAATGCAAAATCGATGAGAGTGAAAATTAACAAAAAAGAACTGACTGGTGCTGATGCCGCACTGGGAAAGATCAGATCAAAATCTAATATTAAAGCAATAATTGGGAAAGAAAGCGAAACTGAGTATTGGATTGAGGTTGAGTATGCGTAAAATTTTTTCTAACCCATAATTCAACCGGACGCGGGACAGCTGCTTTCTTTTAAACGCAACATTGATCACCGCGCCGGTTAATTCATC
>NZ_JALJRB010000054.1 GCF_022968795.1 Desulfatitalea alkaliphila | reverse complement strand
CCCTTGAACCCAACCAACTCAACAAACGCAACAAACCCGACAAACCCAATCAACTCAAACTACTCACCCACCGCCAACGCCAACATCGTACGCGCCACACTATAATCATGCAGCGCCCTGTGGTGCTGGGTCTGTGCTTGCTGCACGGCCACCTGGGCATCCAGCAGGCTGACCAGGGCCAGCAAACCGCTTTCGTAACGATTGGCGACAATACGCAACCCCTCTTCGGCCTCGGCCACGGCCGTGCGGGCCACCTCGATGCTCTGCCAGGCACTCAGGGCTTCGTAGTAGGCCTGCTGGGTATCCACCCGTACCCCCGCCATCAGCTCTTCGCGCATGGCCGCGATTTTGGCCAGCAGGGACCGCGCCTCGGCGGTCCGGGCCGAAATGCGTCGGCCGCTGAACAGATTGACCTGCACCACGGCACCCACGGCATAGCTGTCCTGGGTGTCGCTGAAATCGTCCGAATTGATTTCGTAAGTGCCCTGTAGCGCGAGGGTGGGATAGTGGGCCGCCCGCGCCTTTGCCACCTGCCGACGGGCGATCTCTTCCTGCAACCGAATCTGTTGCAGATCGGGACGCTGCTCGAGGGCGCGCGCCGTCCAGTGCGTCAGATCCGCGGTCAAGGGCGCACCGGGGCCCGGCGCGGAAGTGAGCGTGACCGTGCCGTAGAGATCGTCGGAACGCCCCATGGCCGCCCCCAACCGGGCCAGGGCCACCCGCTCCCGGCTTTCGGCCTGCAACCGCTGCTGTTCCAGGTCGGCGATGCGCACCCGGGCCCGCAGCACGTCGCTTTTCACCGCCAGCCCGCTCCTTTCCCGATCCTCCACCACCTTCAGGTGGGCCTGTGCTGTTGCCAGGGCCTGGCGCACCACCGCCCGGTGTTCTTCGGCCAGCAGGCAAGCCGCGTAGGCCGTGGCGGCTTGAGCGGCCACTTCCTGCTCGGTACGCCGCAGCGCCAACTCAGCGGCCTGACGATTCTGTTGCGCCTGGCGCCAGCCGATCCAGCTCCGGCCGCCGTCGAACAGATTCCAGGTCAGGGTCAAGGCGGTGCGAAAATTGTTGATGGCATCGGGACTGTTGAGATTGGCCGGGGCGAAATCGGCCTGTTGAATCGCCCCCTGGTTGAGCCTGGTGCCGAAGGCCCAGAGGGGGCTGTTGGTACGCCCGAAGGTCTCGGACAGATCCACCTGGGGCAGCATGCTTGAACCGGCCTGGGTGACCCGGGCGCTGTCGGCATCCAGTTGATGACGGGCGGCCGCCATACGGGGATTGTGTTGCCGGGCCAGAGCGACCGCCTCTTCCAGGGTCAAAGGGTGGGGTGTGTCATCGGCCCGGGTGCCGGCCGGGCCCACCGTCCCCAGCCACCCGAGCACCAGCATCGTCCAAACGGCGGCGCGCCGCCATGCCTTCAACCGCATAAGGTCTCCCCAATGTGAAAGGCGTTATCGATTCGAGTGCACCCAACGGATGCAACCGGTCCTTCGTCTGCCACCGGGTAAGAGCCGCTAATCGCGCCGGGGTTACACGGCCGTACGGCAAGCCCCCGCCGCTTCACTCCAGAAAGGCGACATTTTGCGCAACCGCTCGATGATGGGCGGCAGTTTCTCGATGACCAGATCGATTTCCGCTTCGGTATTGTAGATGCTCAGACTGAAACGGATGGAGCCGTGGGCCGCGGTGAAGGGCACGTCCATGGCCCGCAGCACATGGGAGGGCTCCAGGGAACCGGAGGTGCAGGCCGACCCCGATGACGCGCAGATACCGAATTCGTCCATCATGAGCAGAATCGATTCCCCCTCCACGAACTCGAAGGCGATGCTGCTGGTGTTGGGCAGTCGATCGGCGGGATCGCCGTTGACCATGGCGTTGGGAATCCGCTCCAGCAGTGTCTGTTCCAGTTTGTCGCGCATCGCCTTGACGCGGGTGTTCTCCTCCTCCATTTTGGCCGCCGCCAGTTCGGCCGCCTTGCCCAGGCCGATGATGCCGGCCACGTTCTCGGTGCCGCCGCGGCGCCCGTTTTCCTGATGGCCGCCCAGCAGAAAGGGCGCGAATTTGGTGCCGCGGCGCACATAGAGGGCCCCCACCCCCTTGGGAGCATGCAGCTTGTGACCCGAAAGCGCCAGCATGTCGATCTTGTTTTCCGCCATCTGGATGGGCACCTTGCCCACGGCCTGCACCGCGTCGGTGTGAAAAACGGCACCGCGCTTGTGCACCCGCTCGGCCACCGCCTCCACCGGAAAAAGGACGCCGGTTTCGTTGTTGGCCCACATGAGGCTCACCACCGCGGTGTCGTCGCTCAGATGAGCGTAGAGATGATCCAGGTCCAGCCGCCCCTGGCGGTCCACCGGCACAAAGGTGACCCGGTAGCCGTTGCGCGCCAGGTACTCGCCCAGGTTCTTGACCGCCGGATGCTCCACATTGGAGGTGATCACATGCCGCTTGCCCGGGTTGGCGCGCAGGGCCGCCCAGATGGCCGTGCTGTCACTCTCGGTGCCGCAGGAGGTGAAGATGATCTCCTCCGGTTGGGCGCCCAGCAGATCGGCTGTTTTGGCCCGCGCCTCCTTGATCTTCTTGGCCACGTTGCCGCCGAAGGTGTACATGCTGGAAGGGTTGCCGTAATAGGTGGAAAAATAGGGCAGCATCTCCTCCACCACCTCGGGCGCCACCCGCGTGGTGGCATTGTTGTCCAGATAGATCGGCTTCATGAGGTCACCTCCTCCACAACCAGTTCCGGGGCCACCAGCTCCTTGAGCTTGGTCTCCACATAATCCTTGAGGGTCACCTCGGACATGGCACACGAGGCGCAACGCCCCGTGAGTTTGACCATCACCCGGTTGCCGTCCACATCCACCAGTTGAATGTCACCCCCGTCCTGATTCAAGGCCGGCTTGATCTCCCGCTCCAGGGTCTCCTCGATCAACCGAATCTTCTGAATATTGGTCAACACCTTGGGCTTGGCAGGCGCTTCAGCCCCACCGCCGTTGACCCGGTCGATGATCTCCTGGATGGTGTCATGGCACTTGCCGCAGCCGCCACCGGCCTTGATGTAGTTGGTGATCTCCTCGATGGTGGTCAGGGCGTTGTCGCTCAAGGCCCGCTCGATCTGGCGATCGGTGACCCCGAAACACTCGCACACCACGTTGCCTTCCGGCTGCTTGTCCGGCTCGCCGCGATAGCAGGCGATGGCCTTTTCCAGCGCTTCCTGCCCCATCACCGAACAGTGCATCTTCTCCTTGGGCAGTCCGCCCAGGTATTCGGCGATGTGATCGTTGGTCAACCGCTCGGCTTCTTCCACGGTCTTTCCGACGAGCAGCTCGGTCAAGGCCGATGCCGAGGCGATGGCGCTGGCACAGCCGAAAGTTTTGAATTTGGCGTCGACGATGCGGCCGTCGTCGCCGACTTTAAAGGTCAATTTCAATGCATCCCCGCAGGCCATGGAGCCCACTTCGCCCACGCCGTCGGCCCCTTCCACTTCGCCCACGTTGCGGGGGTTGAGAAAGTGTTCTTTGACTTTATCGGAATATTCCCACATAGCGTCCTCCCCGAGGTTGTCGTTTACGTACAGCATTTCCACCCAGATGAAACGGTCGCGCCAGTTGCAATACCAAAACAAACATAACGATTCCGCATAATAAGCATAAAATCAAGAATGAAAATGGCACCACGCCGATTCGACCCGCGCAGGGGCAGCATCAAAGCTGCGAACATTCGAAATCAGATGTCGGTTGTATGGTGCGTTGAGCGACCCCCGGCGGGTGGGCCGGGGGCCTGTGTGC
>NZ_JALJRB010000053.1 GCF_022968795.1 Desulfatitalea alkaliphila | reverse complement strand
GGCCCTCAATCTTGATGCCGATCACTAAGGAATTATATGCTGAACATTTTGTTTCTCCTTATCGGTATAGCTTTACTCACCGTTGGTGGTGAGGCGCTAATTCGAGGCTCGCTGGCAGCGGCAAAGCGACTCGGTGTATCGCCGTTGCTAAGCGGACTCGTAATAGTAGGGTTCGGCACCTCAGCTCCTGAATTGGTGGTCTCAGTCAATGCTGCGGTGGAAGGGCGACCAGACATTGCTATCGGCAACGTTGTTGGCAGCAATATCGGCAATATCTTACTGATACTCGGCATTTGCGCTTTGATTTCGCCATTGGCGGTCAAGCCATTGGCACTGAGGCGGGACGCGGTCACGGTAGTATCAGCAAGTGTATTGTTTCTAGTTCTGGTTGGAGGAAGTTCGCTAGGGCGCGCAGATGCAGCTATATTCCTCGTCGCTCTGGGCGCTTACCTATTGTGGGCTTACTGGAGCGAGAGTTTCCACGCTGCGCCCTCGGGTGAACTTCACCAAGCTGAAGCAGATGAGCTTTCCACCATTCCGAAGACGGTGTTATGGACTGTAACTGCAGTGGTTGTTGGCTTGCTGCTTTTAATCGGCGGATCACAGGTTCTTCTGATTGGAGCCATTGGCATTGCAGCACACTTTGGTGTGCCAGAGGCGGTAATTGGCCTGACGCTGGTGGCCGTGGGGACCTCTCTACCCGAGCTGTCCATATCGGTAATTGCAGCTATTCGGCGACATGCAGACGTGGCTGTCGGGAACATACTTGGCAGCAATATCTTTAACTTGCTGGGGATTCTTGGGGTGTCCGCTCTACTTCAGCCACTTCCGGTTCACGCAAGAATCTTGCAGTTTGATCAATGGGTCATGCTTGGAACATCGTTGCTTTTGCTTTTGTTCTTGTACACTGGGCGCCGCCTGAGCCGCATGGAGGGTGGAGTACTATTAATTGGATACGGGATTTACGTCTGGTTGAGTTTTACGGTATTCGGAGGCTGACATAAAATGGCCTAACAAGGCCAAGCACAGCGACAGCTTTTTCGTTTCGGCTTCGCCTTCACTACAAAGCTGCGCGTGTTGGCGGCGTTATGCAAAAAAGATAGAAGGAGGGACATTTAATGAACTTGGAAAAGCGTATAGAAATGCTAGAGAATGAATTGAAAATTGTAAAACGCCAAAAGATTCTTTCACGGATAGGATTCATTGCATTGTTTGCTTTTATTATTATGGTTAATCCCATCGGTTATATTTCTGCACAAAGCAAGAATTTAGGTGAGGTACGTGGCACGCGTATCGTGTTAACCGATCAACGGGGGTTTGAGCGAGCTGTGCTTTCATTGGATGAAGACAAGGGGATGGTGGGCTTGGTTATGAGAGATGAGCTTGGTGGTGCAAGCGCTGTATTAGGAACATCAGGTTTGAATTTAAGAGACAAAAGCGGCAGCTCAAGGATTGCCTTAGTATTAAATACTGGTGAACCTGGCCTTGCATTGTATGGCGAAAAAGCCAAAGAACGCGCCCTATTAGTTGTTGATAATACCGGCCCTGCTCTTTCCTTGAGGGATAATAAGGGGGTTGATCATTGGGTCACACCATCTACGATAAAATGAAAGGCATTTGGTTGCAAGAAGAGTAGGAATATTAGTGAATCATTTCTTGTGTGGACATATGAAGTAATTGCATAACAAAACAATAAACGCAGACCCGGCAAAAAGCTCGCCGGGCTGGTTATCGGCACGTTAGAGTAAATCAACTTAGGAGATTTCATGGAGGAAAGCAAAGATTTTTTAGTGTTAAGGTATTCACTAATCGGTGAACAGCAGCTTTCCTTGTTAGCTAAGGAACTTCCCGAGCCCAAAGGCGCTGCAATTGTGGCCGCAATTGATAAGGATACTGAGTTTTTTCTGAATGGAGTCAAGTATGGCTTTGTAGGTTTCAAGCGAGTTGAACCTGTGGCTGGATATAACTTTCCTTCCGGACGTTTTTGGGTAGGAAAAACGGCAAAGCTTAGGGTTGCTAAAAGGGGCGAGAAAGTACCTGGCGATATCGTTGAACATACAGAGGATGATTGGGTTCCTATTCTAACTATATTTGACGTTGAAGACCAATATATTTTCGTTCAGAGAGATTGGCGTTTTGGCACGCCTGAACAAATAGCAAGAGCTTTGCAGCGCGGTCTACGAGACCAAGTTTTTGAAAACTACAACCATAAAATATTTGTAGAAGGCCTGCTAAGCAAAGATGTCTTTTGGGATGTGGTAAGAAAATTTAACAAGTTGTATAAGGTCAACCTCAAACTGATATCTCCTAATATATTAGAGACAAATAAGCGGGCTAAAGAGGCACTAAAATCTTTAAGAGAGCTTTTTGACCAAGATGAAATCGACCTGACTTTGCTAAATGAAACTGGAAATTTGAAGATACCTCAAGAACCTGTAGGCGATTATGTTGATTACATTTCGGAAGGCGAAGGTTCATGGTCTATAGTAACTGAAGGAGAGAGAGGTGGCAAGAAGCGACATTCTAGTGTTGAAAATACGAAGATTATCGAACTTACAACATCCTCTTCGGAAATGATTGAAGAAGAAAGGCGTATCGAACAAGAAACGGGAATGCCTGCACCAAGTCGAACCTTGTCAGATGCCAGACTCATCGCAGAAGTTTATAGCTCGATAAGGGAAATACGTGAATCTTAAACAATTTCTAAAACTAACAGCTGTTTCGATATTTACATATGGGATATGCTTTTTCCTTATAAAAGGCCTTAACAGCTGTATCGTGCCGGTTATTGAAGAAACTCTTGGTGCTTTTGTTGTTGTTGCTTTATTTTCCAGTGCTCTTTCTTTTGCTCTTTTTGCCTTCACCGATGGTATAACTAAGGATATAGCATCGCTAAAAGATAAGTTTGATTCATCAAAATTTGAGGCAGCAGTTGAGGCGTTGGCAAAATTAAAAAAGGAAGTGTTATCTAATGCTTTCCTCATTCTACTGCTTTTCCTCGTCGAGAGAACAGCTAAAGGCGGAATGATTGCATCAAGTGGTGGAAATACCGATGAAAGCCAAATGATGATTTTAATCCTATTGTCCCTCAGAATGACATGCTTTCTAATTTCATTTATCGCCATAATCTCACAACTAAGAGGTTTTTTAACCGCAGTGGACTTCAGGTCTTTGGTTAGTCGTGCTAAAAGATAGCGAACCCTAACTTTCAAATTCAGCGGACCTAAAGGGCGGGCCGCTAATTTAGGCGTTATGGTTGAGTAAATGGAATTCGAGAAAATTGCTTCTATCATAGTGGTAGCATTAATTATTTCAGAATTTTTATGTTACAGTCTATGGATTAAAGCGTATTTTAAAAATGGCATTGTAGTGTTTTCTAGAAGCATCGATTTCAAATTTAAGCCTGATATTAATAAATTTTCAGATATCCTCACTGAAGGGTTGTCGGAAAATTTTTGGCATAGCAAGCTATTGTTTAGAGGTATTTCATCAAACGAGATGATATTCAGAGAACAAATATTCAGATTTTTTCGCCAAAATGGATATTTATTAATTCACGGACACATTCAAATTTGCAATGAGAGTAGCAAATTGATTATTAAAGGTAGATTTAGTTTTATTTATCCTCTAATTTTGATTTCCTTGCAAAAAGGAAATCAAAAGATGGTTCCAAACCTGAATGGCTTGATGATTATTTGAAGGATGTTTTTGAGCCAGCTATGTCGGATTTAAAGAAATTTAAAAGTCAGCTAACTCCTTCTCGCAAGCTGTGTGATGAGGCGTACAGAAATATTCGAAGCTCAGTGTTCGCACACATACTTGTAAAGAAAGATGAATCGGTATCAGGGTTATATGGAAAAACAAATATCTCTGACATTAAACAAATACTGTATAGTCTGAAAGACATACTGGAAGCCCTTTGGCAGTTATTACATAACGGCAGAAAACTTGAATTCGGGAATACCTCCAAGGACTACGAGGAACGCATTGAAAAAACTACTTGTTCTGTTTTGTCGAGACTACTTAGTAAAAAGATAGCATAACAATTCACTGGTGCTGACCCGGCCAAAGAGCGGCCGGGCCGCACAGTTCAATC
>NZ_JALJRB010000052.1 GCF_022968795.1 Desulfatitalea alkaliphila | reverse complement strand
TGGGAAACCAAGCTTGATGAAAGCGTTGGTAGCGACGGTTGCTTAGTTGGCGTGTCTCCGAAAATGGTCTCAGCGCGCTTCTCCAAATCATCCAGCAGCTTCAACGCAGCTTGATTGTTATTTGTTTCTTGTAGAATCTTCGATTTACATTTCTCTTTGTCGTTCAAAAAGCCTTTTAACGCCTTATCCAGCTTTTTTTCCTTCTTGATTTTCTCGACGGGCACCCAAAATTTGTCGCGGGTGTCGCTTTCGAGCTGCGATAGTTCCCCTTTCTTTCCACCTGTACCGTCGTTTCCTCCTAACGTGTGCCTTAGGTTGTTGACCTTCTCTTGTTCCTTATCTTTGCCCTCCTTCGCCGCCATTATCTTGTCTTCCGTATCCTTCTCTTTCTCGCCAAGGGTGAAGACGCCGCGCATCTGGTCGAAATTCTTCTCTACAAAGTCCCTGTTCAAGACGACGGATTCAAGGGGCTGTCCGTTCTGCCATGTACATCCACAGGTCGTGCTGAAGGCTGCATCCGCGATAACGCGGCTGATCGTTGTCTTCCCAGTGCCGTTCGATCCAAAGATGTAGTTGAACTGCCGAAGGTCATCGAGCGTTGTGGTAGTTGTCGGGTGAAACGTGGCGACGTTGAGAATGGAAATGCTCTGAATCATTGGCCCTCCCCGGAGTCATGACGAAGAATGTTCAAGCCGACAAAGGATAGGTATGCGTGCCCTGTACCTCCACCTAGCGTACTTTGTATGCCTAACTTCGCCATGGCTTAGCCGTTCTCCATCAGGGCCGCTGAACGTTGCAAATAACCGGTGCAAATGGAGCGCAGCGGAATTTGCATCCGAGTTAATTTGCCTTGTTAGGTTTTATGCATATGAGCATCCGGCCACTCCGGGGCTTCTATTTCAAAAGTATCCGGATCCATGGCCAAATACTCATTGCGTTCATACGGAAGCAGCTGCCGCCCTGCAAAAGCGATTGAGCCTGCTACACGATTTGGCCAATAGGTATTGTAAGGTAAAGTATTTAAATGTTGATATATTTTTATAATTTGGGGACTCCCACCAATAGATGGTTTTGATTCATCCCTAATAAATTCCAACAATACCTCAAATGGCTCCATTTTCATCCCAATAGAGAATATCCGGTTTCTGGCCTTCAACATTTCGTATGTTCTATTAAACGCGAGGTTCGCGTGGTCGCCAATATACTGAAAATATTTATTTCCTCCACCTTTTTTCTTGTGGGTCGATGCACTGCGAAATTTGAACTCATTCGTTGGAGAATGAAAGTAAACGGTCCAAATTTTAAAAGCATGACTCATCCAGGAGTAACCAGCTAAAATAAACCCTACTTTTGCAGGGTCAGGGAGGTGTTGACCTTCTGGAAGATTAGCTATCGTAACCCACATTGCATTAAAGATTCTTAAAACATGTCCTTTCAAGGTAGTAAGATCACTTGCTCTTGAACGAACTTTTGGGTGCATTTTCACTGCACTCTGAAGTTGCAGCATCAAGGGATAAGCATTCTCAGTTAGCCCTGCGAATGCAATAACTGCATCGCCTCTTCCAAGATCCAATACCTTAGTGCCAATATCCCAAGTTTGGCCTCCATTCAGACGAGAATCACTTGCAACATATAACTCTTGACCTCCTTTATTCTGCTTTACCCAAGCTGCTACTAAAGTCATACATTCTTCAATGTATCAAATTTCTAACGGTAGTTTCACCGGGTGCGACGATCTATCAGCGATCCGGTGCAAAATAGGGTTGGCCGGCGCCTCAATTGATTCCGGCAATTGAGCTTGGGGCCTTAGGTCGGACTATCAATTGCTTCGTTGCAAAGTTGTACGATGCGTTTACGTACTTGTCGGCAAAGTTTCCATCGAATACAGCATCTGATCCATCGAAGTATCTCAGCTTTATCGTAATTGCATGAGTGTCTTCAGGAAGAACGACCTGTATTGGAGAACCCCAATTAAGGACTTCACTTACTTGGACTGGTTCAAATTGACCTACGACATCACCCTTCTTGAATTCCTTCCACGTCAAATTAACGGAAATCTTACCGTGCTCCTTGCTTAGTCTTTTGCTAATCACGGACTGCGCACATAGTTCGACGGTGAATCCCGCAGTGTTCTTGCTGACAATATCCCAGCTATGGCGGCCATTCCCACGAACTGCGGCGCGTGTGAACTGTCCGTCCGGGCAGAAGGTTTTGTGAAGTGAACCGAAGAACCCTTTTTCGGGATACGGGCAGGACGTCTTATACGGAGCAGGCCGAAGAGTCTCAATATCAATAAAATACGACGGATCATGGGGACCCTGGCTCTTCTTTTTACACCGCTTCCGTGTTAGGTCCCCAGTGTCGTGGCCGAAAACACGGCTAAAAACTCGCTCGTGGTAGATGCGCTGTTCGTTACGTGTGTTACGACTTATCTCAACGGACGCTAAGCGTTCCGGGAGGACCAACACAGCTAATTCGCTGTGAACCACTTCGGTGTCACAAAATACGAACCAACTACATTTCTTGAGAGACAGCTCCAAGAGCCCAGACACGTACTTTGGCGAATCAGCTTCTCGCTCAAAAACCTTCGCTGGTACAGTGAAGATGGCCTGTTGCCTTTCAAGGCCGATTCGTTTTGCTTCAATGCTACCGAACCACAACCTCGGGTTAGCGCTATCTAAGCTGATACCCCGGACAGTAAAGGGAATTTCAGCGAGCGCTGAGGGGGCAACTACCGATGGTGAACTCCGAAGAACGGCTGACTCCCGCATCCAAGGCAAGCCATCGTTGACTATTTGATGAACCTCCTCAAGGGACTGTCGCGCGTTCTCTATCGGTTGATCTATCGCGCCTTGGAGGGTCACGATGGCTCGCTGGATATTAGCGAAGGTCGCTTGTTGCGAAGTGTCAAGTCTATCGAATCCGGATTTAATGATATCTCGAGTGGAGAACCGGAAGCTTTCGATTAGAAGACGAAGCTGTGAGGCTGCATTGAAGACAACGTAGTTACCCTCGTTTGCCGCTTTCTCCATAACATCATCCACTACTCCGGATACGCCCACGAGTCCGACAATTGCTGCCGCCGCTGCCGTTTCCACTGATCCCTGTGCCCGGGAGACGAAGGGAGTGGTCATGACTATCGCTGCGAGTAACAGGAGCAGGCGAAGGTTCAGGTTAATGGTCTTCATAGAAACCTCCTCTTGGATGTTGGGTCATGAATCGATGCAAGCTAACGTTTGAGCTCACTGGTTTTCACGGAGCGCAGCGGAGTGAAAATCCAGTGCAGCGATTTGTTAGCCCATAAACCGCTGTTTGATATATTCCTGCGTCTGACTTGCACTTAGCTCTGTGGTAGAAGGCCCTGTGCGTATAAAAAACCGTTCGGTATTGCCGTCCTTGAGAAATATCGGCGTAGGAGATTTTCGACATTTTATAACCATAACCCGGCAGTCATCATGATCATCGAAATGGGCGTGTAGGCTGGTCATAGCTTGGATGCCCATACGAGATTTGACAATATTCACCAGATGCAGGCTCATCTTGTCTTCATTGGTAAAATCATCTGCTTGTATCCCAACTGGTGTGCCATCATCCGAAAGCCCTATAATCAACATGCCACCATTTGTGTTTAAAAAACCTGACAGAGTCTTGAGCACTGCCAACTCCATGCGAGCGTCTTTGTCACCGGTATGGAGATTCGTACGCAGGGTAGATTTAAACTCGACCGCCTCTGATTCGCCATTTAAAACTAATTTTGACAAATCGATCTCCACCTCTTCTAAATCTTCTCCGATCTTTTCTGCAACAAGAGTAGAGTAACCTTCTGCGATCACCTGTGCCATAAGCTCACGCCGTTTCTCCAGAAAGTCACGGTAATCAAGGTGCTCCCAGTTTGCAGGGAGCGCATGTAAACGATACATCCGCTCAAGTTCCATTTCTTTGAACCTTGCTTTCATATTGGGCAAGTAATCTGCAGGTGCTTGATCGGAGATATTTGCATTATCACCCCATTCCACCAAGGCGTAGTTGGCAATCTGATTGGTATCCCGGATGCCTGTAATCTTTTGTTTACTAAGGAAGCCTTTGGGGAATAGATGATGCCGTTCCACGGCGGCGCGGTTTGCATGCATTGATGGGTCAAGCAAATCTGCCACCTTGATCTTGGAGAAAAGTGCTTTTGCATCTAAAAGCACCAGCGCTGCATGATACGCGAATAAAGATGGGCTTCGCGGAGAAGATGTAGCCAAATCATTTGGTAGCGACACAGCCCAAAAATCATTA
>NZ_JALJRB010000051.1 GCF_022968795.1 Desulfatitalea alkaliphila | reverse complement strand
AATTCATTTTTTCGCGAGCCCTTGGGTGTCGTAAAGAGCCTTCGGAAAAGAACAGCCCTTGGGCCTATGCGTTGAACGAACGGCTGAACAGATCCTTGATCGCCTGTTTGCCGGCATCCGTCAGATTGCGGGTCCCCGTACCGACGAAGGTTTTGTGCGCGATGACGGGTATGTCTTCCACCCATCCTTTGTCTTTCCATGTGTACCAGCGGTTCCGGTCCTGATCGAAAACACTCAGCGGCCGGTTGAACAGTTTGCCCAATTCCGCCGCCCAGCCCGTACCGCCCTTGACCGTATCGTCCGGCTGAATCCAGCCCACGGTAAAAATCTGCAGCCCGTTGTTGACCATGTGGAAAATGGATTGAATGACTTTGCGGATTTTATCCATTTCGGAGTATTTGCGGTTCATGCGAAGGGAGACGATCTCCATGCTGATGTCGCCCTTCTTCAACTCCTCGGGCGAAAGAAGGACCACTCCTTTCTCCCTTGCCGGCTGGTGACCCGCAAATGAGAAGTTGACCTCCCGAATGCCGAATCGTTCCGCCTGCCGGCCGAATTCGGCTTCCGTACCGCGATGTCCGCCACCGTAATATGTAAATTCAGCTGCCTTGGTCACTTTATTCTCCTGTCTTAAGCTGTTTTTAAAGAAATGAAATTTGGTTTAAAAAGGGATCCTATCACGTCCGGGGTGGATCGCCAAGCAATTGGGATTCTTGATCTCCAAAATATTCAAATGTGGTTATGCTGAAAACCAAGCTGGAGCATGCCGTCTGTGGACTGTTCAGTGATCCGGGTGGGCAATCCGGAGCAGCAGCAGCACCAACACGATCGCCGGCAGACCGATGGCGGCTGTGATCAGGAAGAAGGCGACCCAGCCCACGTTGGCGGCTAAAACGCCGGTGAAGCCGCCTGCAAATTGACCGGGAAGGGTCATCAAAGAACTTAAAAGGGCATACTGGGTGGCGGTAAAGGCCGTTTTGGTCAGGCTGGACAAATAGGCGATGAACACGGCGGTGGCCATTCCCCCGGTGATATTGTCGGCCATGATGGCGATGATCAGGCCATAGCGCTCCGGGCCGATGACCGCCAGCCAGGCAAAGGTGATGTTGGTCGCCGGTGCCATGAAGGCCGTGAAGACCAGCAGCGGTGCAATACCGTACCGGGAGACCAGTATGCCGCCGGTGGCCGCGCCGGCGAGGGTCATCACCAATCCGAAGGCGGCGGCGATGTTGGCGATTGCCTGTTTGCTGAATCCCAGATCGAGATAAAAGGGGTTCGCCATCACGCCCATGAATATGTCGCTGATCCGGAAGGTGGCCACAAACGCCAGGATGGCAATGGAGGCCAGGCCGTAGCGGCGGAAGAAGTCCACCAAAGGCATCACCACGGCACCAATAAGCCAGGCCGCCGCCTGTTTGCGAAAACCCGTATCCAGGGTGTGGGCCATATAGTGATCGACGGCGGAAGGCAATTGCCCGGTGCCGGTGTCGTTTTGTGTTTCCGGCTCCCGGCTGACAAGGGTTGTGATCATGCCCACCGCCATGAGCAGGGCCATGGTCCCGTAGGCCAGTTGCCAGCCGCTGACGGTGGCGAGATGCAGGGCGCCGGCGCCGGCTGCCAGCACGGCCACCCGATAGCCGGTCACATAACTGGCGGCCATGGCCGCTTGCATGTGGCGCGGCGCCGCTTCCACTCGGTAGGCGTCGATGGCCACATCCTGGGTGGCGGAGCCGAATGCCGCCATGATGGCCCAAACGGCAACCAGTCCGAGGTTTTGCAGGGGATCGGTGAACGACATGCCGGCCAGCCCGGCGGCAATCATCAATTGAGCGGCGAACATCCAACTTCGGCGACGGCCGAGCAGTCGCGTCAGCAGCGGCAGGGGCATTCGATCCACCACCGGGGCCCACAGGATTTTGATCGAGTGAGCCATGCCCACCCAGGACAGAAAACCGATGGCGGCCAGTTCCAGACCCAGGTCCCGCAACCAGGCGGAAAACGTGCCCCCCACCAGCAACAGGGGCAAGCCCGCTGAAAAGCCGAGCAACAGCATCCCCACCACCCGGGGGTTGAGATATACCTTGAACCCTTTGCTATGGACCGCCGTCGTGGGGTTGTTCAATTTGATGCAATCTTTGCGGCAAGAGGCGTTGACATCATGGGACGGAAGTGATCCTGTCGCCCGGCTGCACCATGCCGTCCGTCAACACCCTGACGAAGATGCCTTCCCGGGGCATGACGCAGTCGCCCACCTGGTGAAAAATGGTGCAGCGTTGGTGGCACTCCTTGCCGATTTGGGTCACCTCCACCAATGCGCTATCACCGATCCGCATGCGAGTGCCCACCGGCAGCTCCCAGAGGCGGATCCCTTCGGTGGTGATGTTTTCGGCAAAGTCACCACAAACCACATCCAGCCCCTTGGCCTGGATTTTTTGAATGCTCTGCATGTCCAGCAGGCTCACCTGGCGGTGCCAGGGGCCGGCGTGGGCATCGCCGCTCAACCCATGCCCGGCTTTCAATTCGCCCTGGTCGACGTTGCGTTTTTTGATGCCTTTGCGGTCGCTGATGGAAACGGCCAGTACGCGACCGGATAGGGTGGGTACCGATGTCATCGGTTGGGTTCCTTTCGTGCTGCTTGTGGCGCGCCTCATCCGCCGGAGACGAGGTTTCGGTCGTTGGAGCGCCGATCCTATCCCACCTTGGGCATGAGGGCCCAGTGAATTACCGGCCGGGTGGTTTCCGGGTAAAGGTCAAGGCAGATGATGCCGCCGTTTTGCATGCGAAAAATGGGGTACGCACCGCTGCCGACCACCAAGTGGGCAAGCAGGCGCTCCAGGAAGGGCAAATGGCCAACGATCATCTCGTCCTTGTCCAGTTGGAGATCGTGGGCGAAGGCCGCCACGTCGTCCATGGGCCCGATGCCTTCCGCCCGCCGCAGGCCATCCGGCGGCTCGAGGGCCGCGGCCAGGATTTCGGCTGTCTGAACAGCGCGGGGTTTGCCGCTGTGTAAAATGGCCGACACCCGCACGCCGTAGTTGGCGGCCACTTCGGCGATGCGCCGCACATCGGCCGCGCCAGCTTCGCTCAATCCCTGCTGCGGGTCTTTGGCCTTAGGCCGGCTCTTGCCGTGTTGTACGAGATAAAGCGCCATTTTGAGGCCTCCTTCATGCCGTCGAAAGGGGATATAGCATATTCCCGACCCGTATCGAAATCACTATCGAAACCGAAATCGATTTCTTTTCTTCCATTGGTTGCGGCGTGCAACTTACTTTTCGATAGCGATCCCGATCCCGATTTCGATATGGATATGGATCGTATCTATATTGTGACCGGTGCTTCGCCCGGATTCGAACCCTGCAAGAAGGTTTGCTTCATGCCTGGCGGCCGTATTTTTCGTAATGCACCTTGTCGTAGGGCAGGGTGTCGGCGGCGTGGGGCTTTTTCTCTTCCGCCGGATACCCCACGGCCACGATGGCTTCCACTTCTAACTGCGGAGGCAAATGGAGCAGTTCACCGACATAGGCGGCGGCGCTCCGGGCGCTGTCGTGTTTGCGCTCGCGGATCTGGATCCAGCAACTGCCCAGGTCCATATCGGTGGCGGCCAGATGCACATAGATGGCGGCGATGGCGGCATCTTCCACCCACACATCGCACTTGGCCGGATCGGCGCACACCACCACTGCCAGGGCGGCCCCTTTCAGAAACGAACTGCCGTGGGGCTTGGCGGCCGCCAGTTGTTCGATGGTTTGCGGATCGCTGACCACGATGAATTCCCAAGGCCGCAGGCCGCGAGAGGAAGGCGCCCGTATAGCGGCTTCGATCAGCCTATCGATCTTCTCCGGTTCGATGGGACGGGGTTCGTAGCGTCGCACACTGCGTCGTTTGCGGGCCAGATCGATGAACATGAATCCAACTCCTTTTCTATTTTTTCGGTTATACGGTCATGAACCCAACTCAAGTTGGGATTTGCCCCGTTCGAAATCGAAATCGAAGCGAAACGAGGCACAAAACGGACCTGAATCGATTTCGATCCCGATTCCGATTTCGATACTGGTTTTGCCCGCTTCTCATCCTACTTGGGCTTTGTGCATAACCTCATTCAGTGATGATTGCATGGCCGATCGCCGAGCATTCCCGGCACGTAATGGCCGATCAGCAGCGGTAGCAGCACAAAGCCCGTCAAGGTGTACGCGACGATCAGCGCAGCCGCCAATATCGTTTTGTATTTTTCAGAATGCGGAGCGCTAATGCCTTGCCTTTCACGATACGGCTCCCTGCTGGATGCGATGCCATCAACATTCAAAAGCCGGGTTCGCATCCGGCCATCCGTCTGGATGCGCGAGAACGCAATTGGTGTATTGTACACCAAAAATCCGATTGGACCCAAATCGATCCTGTTGCCGCAATCAGGTTTAACCAAACGATGCGCATCACTGGGCCACCGCTGCCAATGGAGATGAATACAGCCGATTGAAGCTTGCCGGACGAAATGGATACCGATGGCCAATGCAGGCCCCTCGTAGGGGCACGGCATGCCGTG
>NZ_JALJRB010000050.1 GCF_022968795.1 Desulfatitalea alkaliphila | reverse complement strand
TGTTAAACGTTTATGAACACAATCAAATCATTCGGTCTTTGGAGTCACGCAAAGGAATTTTTGACTGCTGCGCACATGGTGAAAGACCCTCAGCAAAGCAGTAAAGGGAAAACCGATTTCAGTTTGATAATGCCGGCATATTATCTTGTTGGCCATTCAATTGAGTTGTCGTTAAAATCTTACTTGGCAGCAAAAGGGTACCAAATTAGCGTTCTCAGGTCTAAAAAGTACGGTCATGATTTAGAGGCTTTGTTGGTTGAGTGCAGAAAGCGGAAACTCGGAAGAGAGGTCAAACTTACTAAACATCAATTCGATGCCATTAAATTATTCAGTCTTACTTACAAATCGAAGAAACTTGAGTATCTCGAGTATGGAAATTATCAATTACCAGAATATGGCTTTATATATAATGTAGCAAAGACTGTGAACGATTCTTTGGCATACTATGCATCAAATTCGCCGTTTAACCTTCGCCTTCACTCCGACCGGAAGGGGCGGGCCACCACCGCATAGTCGAAGCCAGAGGCGTAACTGACATTGTACCATTTGCAGTCCCTGTATTCCCCTTCCGGCAGGTGAGGCGTTCGTTAGCCCAGAGGAAAACACCATGATTTCTGGAATTTTAGATTTAAAAAGAATCCATCAATATGCAAAATGCAATAAGGAAATTCCTCATAGAACAAACGACAAAGCAATTTATAGGCCTTTAAAAAGTATAATTGATGACCTTGTTTTTTATGTTCCTGAAATTTCAGGTTGGTACTTCTGGGTAAATGCCAATGGCTTGAAACAAATTATTTATGTCGGAAAGTCAGATGCAAATACAGAATGGAATTTAAAAAAACGGATAGAGGAAGGTATTAGTGAGGGGCTAGAAGCTTTTTGGGGTACTCATTATGACAAACAAGAAGTTTTTGAAACTATGCTTAAAAAGTACAACTATAAATATGAGAACAATCACAAAAAAGCCCTCAAAAAAACCGGTGTAACCCACATTATTTGGATTGGAACAAGAGATAATATTGCTTCATTTGATATAAAAGAAATTGAGAAATATTTAATTTTCAATTTACAACCAACTGCTAATTCACAACATAAGAAAAAAGCACAATATACTGAATTCGCTGATTCTGAAATCGTTAAAAACCAATTTGAAGAAATATTTGAAGAAATATCATTTAATGGCTAACAAGGCTTTTGCAGCGGAGCGCAAAAAGCCGCGCCCGCTGAAAAGCAACGTTAGCAAACAAGATTTAAGTATAATTGGCAATTAAAAAAAGCATAAAGGGAAAAATTTGGGGTTAGTTATTAACAAGATGAGACGTGAAATTGTGGCCGACTATTTATTTGGTCTGTCAGTATTGGGGTTGCTGTTTAGTTTTGGTTGGTTTATATATCTGCCGATCTCTCAATTGGTTCAACAGAAAGAATTTATATCGCTATCTGATCTATTCCCACTAAAGCTGTTGTTTTATCCTACCCTTGGCTTCTTAACTTGCGGATTTTTACTTTATCTCAGCAAAACATTAAAAAATCAGAATAGCTGGGCCAGCTTTAAATATGAAAGACTCGGTGCTGGAACGCTCCTTTTAACGGCAATTGGCGCTTTTTTCGCACTGTCTATAATCTCAAACTTATGGGCATATCTTTTTGGCCTTTAAGTTATAAAAATATTAGGTATTTGCTAACCAGTCAGCCCAGAGGGACAGCCAGGGCCGGCGGTTTTTTGAAGAACCGAGGGGAATTGAGCAGCAAATAATTTTAATCAAATGAGTGGAAGCCCTGGCTGCCCCTGGCTTCCAGCGTTCGAAAGTGTAGCGTTTTACCATATACCGGGGATTAGTCGATGTTTGATCTTTTTGGCATACTCGCTATATCCTTCTAATTCATTCTTTAGCATTCTATCTTCGAGCCAAGTGCGAATTACCGTAAGAATTACTGCCAATACGCCTGGGATTAATGAATACAATGAACCAATTATCAACGAATCAGCTAAACAGGCGAAAATCATTGCGACATATCCGGGATGCCGAACAATACCGTAAGGGCCATCCGAAACGACCCTGTGATCTCGATCTATTTGAATTCTTGAGCTTCCTTCAAAGTGCTCATTTGTTAACATGGCCCAATAAAAGAAAAGGAAAAATGCCAAATAGAGAGCAACGCCAACAATCGCATAATTGACACTCAATTGAGACCATTGATATCTGCCGATATCCAGCCCCGCTACTACTGGAATAACCAGTAAAATCAACAAAAAGTAGATTGTTAAGATTGCCTTATCCCAGTTCTTAGTTCCCTGTCTTACAGATGCTCTTTGGTTTGCTAACCCAGGTGCAAACTTCCACATCAGTAATCCACCCACAATCGCCCCAATGAAATGAAGTCCAAATGCAAGCCATGCTCGTGTGATATTCACCCGACCTGCCGAAAGAAAGAAAGCGACTGCCATTAGTAAGGTCCACCGGAAAGGTGCGAACAGATACTTTACCCCATCTTTGTTTAAATGCTGCTTCATTCATCTCCCCCTTTCATCTATTCGTGTTTATGACATATCAACCCGTGTATCACAAACGAAAAAATGCAATTATTTCAATTAAATAAAAGATTGACGGGCAAGAAAAATATTGATACGATAATCTAAAATCGGGAAAGATCTTTGAACTCGTAAGCTGGGTTTCGAACCACCGCGTTCACAGGACGGCGAGGCCCATGCCGCCTGTGACGCAGACGTTAGATTTAAAAAAGGTTTACACATGAGAACAATTAATTGGAATGATTGGGGTGCCAGCATAGATTTGACAAAAGCAATTTGGAACAACGATGATGTCGAATTGATTTTATCCGGAGCCGCAGCTGCATTTTGCCGTGAATCTTTCGGAATTATGGCGGTTCGAATCACACCACAAATGGCCCAAGCTGTTGTAGTTCTCTTTGCAATTGCTGTCATCGGAGGAATAATATTATACGCATTGAGTAATGGATACGATGTTGAGGGCGAAGCGATAGACTCTGAAGGAAATAAATACAAATTTAAGTTCACAAAAAAGTCGAATGAATAAATCAATTCGCCGAAAATAATTATCTAACACTGCACTGGTGCCGACGCAAAGAGCGCGCGGCACAGTGCAACGTTATATTCTGATATGAAAATATTCAAAGATATTGAAAATTATTCTATAAAATACCTCAAAGAAATAATCCAAAAAACAATGGTGGGTTTCTTTTGCATGGGCTTATTAATTGGATTATCTCTTATACTTACGGGGGTCTCTGCTAAAAACGATGATTTTGAAGAAGTACTTATATTTAGTGTCATATGTATCTTCTTTTTATTGGTGTCTATATTGATGTACGCATTTGTAAGAATAAAATTATTGCCAGAAATTGAAAAAAGGTTAAATGGTAATTCACAAATATAACCTCACCATTCACCGGATTCGCAGGGGCGGGCCGCCTTTGTTTTGGCATGGTTTGGTGTTAACGTGGGCTTTGCGAAGTCTGTAAACCCTGCTCACCAGTGATGGTGGACGTTAGTGTTCTATATCGAGGTAATAATGAATAAAACTATTGAATGGTGGCAAGTGCAGTTAGGGTTTTGGGGAGGAATGGCTTGGGTTGTATTAATTATTCTTCTGAATTCAATTAACATGATAGGTATTCCTATTATAAGCTTAGCTTCGGCAGGCTATATTTTGGGAGTATTGGCCTCAGCTGCTGGTTACATCTTTTTTGAAATTTTTGCGGGTAGAAGCTTTAAATTCATAGCAAAAGAGCCAAAGCTTCGAATTGTATCTCTAATATGTCTGGCAATAATTGCATTGTTCGCTTTCATAGGCTTCATTGCCAGAATTAGTCATGACAGTAGCTATTTCTACATCGTGTTTTTTATAGTTGGATGTGTCATCGCGAATAGAGGTATATGGCCATTTCTAAATTATATGGATGAAATGCAACACTAACATCACCATTCACAAGGATTCGCAGGGGCGCGCCGCCTTGGTTTTGTCCATTTTTTTGTATTGAACTCTCATTTGCGAAGTCCGCAAACCCTGCTCACCTGTGATGGTGGGCGTTATGTCTTTAAACACAGGTATTCCAAAAAACAATATTTATCTGGCAAAAAAAATGAGTGAACGAAAAGATCATCTGAAATACATTGCAATGAAAAATTATCGAATAAGATGCAACAAAGAAATATTTTCGGATGATGAATTATATATTCTCAAAATTTATGGGCATTGGTTTAATGCTTTAACATCCGGAAAACTTATCCCTTTCACAAAGGAACAAGAACGCTTTATTGAGGTACATGAAAATAAGCTAAAGCCTGAAAACGAATTTGAGAAAGCATGGTGGAAATACCAAAGAAGGATAGAAATTGAAGAATCAGATCCTAATATTTCTAAAAGAAAATACGAATGGCACGATGAATCAGAAAGTTGGTTTTCCAGAAAAGATCGAGGTAGAATGATGCCCTATGGTGGTTTTAGAAAAAGGTAAAACACATTATTACATAACCTCCTACTCCTGCGGACTCAGTTCCTTCGCCGCAGAGTAGCGCGTTAGCTAAAGGGGGGATTTGATGCACCAGAGAGTAACAACGGCAATCTTAGCCGTCGCTGTCTTGAGCGGATGCACGCACACGATCTCGTTGCCGAGCGACCGTGGTGGTTATTCTTGCTCCTTCCAGACAAGTGACGCACGTCCTGATCCAAAACATTTGTATGCACAATCGGGCGCGGTCCTACAAATTGAAACGATACCGCCAATAGCGGAATCAATAAGACAATCGGTCTGCGCAAATCTGGATACGGGCCAACACGGTCCTGCATCCTTTGTAGTGCGAGACTATTCGTGCACCGCTTCCGGATTCACGACGATCAGATATGTCGCCG
>NZ_JALJRB010000005.1 GCF_022968795.1 Desulfatitalea alkaliphila | reverse complement strand
GATCACCCCGCATTGGCGAATGGCATTCTTTACGGCCCGCTGCGGCACGGTTTCCGAAATAGGGTGTCGCCGCTCCACTCCCGAGCGGGGGGCAACGGACCGGCGCGTTGCCGGAAACAGATACTGCCAGGGCCAGCTGCGTCCCGCTTTCGCGTACTTTCTTTCCAACGCGTAGGGCAAATAAACGGAACCGAATCCTTCTCCGGGGTGAACACCACAGGAAGCTTTTGCGGTCTTTTCGCCCGCACCACATTTTCGAAATCGCCGAGCTCCTTTGATCCAATCGATATAACTTTGCTCGGTACGGATACTGTAATGTTTGCAGCGGATAACGTTTCTCACCTGATCCAGCAAACGGGGCTGCCCGCCGGATACGGCGGCCGGATGGTATCGATCGGGCGCAACATTTGAGGAATCCTTCGGATTCCAATGGCAATCATTCATACAACCCCCATTGGAATAGAATGGCAAACAACAACGGCAATTGTCTGAAGCATTCCTCGAATTGCATTTCCGGATTTAACGTTTGACGTTATTATCGTGAAGCGTTAATATGTGTTATATGATTCAATCTTTCCGGGACAAAGAAGCTGAGAAAATATTCAACAGGCAATTTTCAGCGAGATTGCCCAAAAATATTCAGGGCATAGGACGCAAAAAGCTTGTAATACTTGATGCTGCAGTGGATTTAAATGATTTACGAGTGCCTCCGGGCAATAGGTTAGAGGCATTAAGAGGCGACCGGAAAGGGCAGCACAGCATACGCATAAACGATCAATGGCGGATTTGTTTTAAATGGCGCAATGGCTCTGCGTATGAAGTTGAAATAACAGATTATCATTAGGAGATCATATGCAAAGTAAAAAATTACCGCCCATTCATCCCGGCAAGATTCTAATGGAAGAATTTTTGGCTCCCATGGGAATCAGCCAGTATCGCTTGGCCAAAGATATAAGCGTTTCTCCCCGGCGTATAAATGAAATAGTGCATGAGAAACGATCCATTACTGCCGATACCGCACTTCGCCTTGGCCGATTTTTTAGCATGACTCCTCAATTTTGGCTGAATCTCCAGAATCGTTACGACCTGGAAACCACAGAGGACTTGATAGGAAAACGGCTTAATAATGAAATAAATGCACTTCAGCGGGAAGCAACAAATATTCCCTAAGGTTATAACCAATCAGCCCAGGCGACAGCCAGGGCCGGCGGAATTTTGACAAGCCGAGGGGAATTGAGCATCAACCATCTTTCATCAAGTCAGTGGAAGCCCTGGCTGCTCCTGGCTTCCAGCGTTATAACTGTATGAGCGAGAAGTACTCAGGATGGATTTCTGCAAGTGGGGATGGGGTCAAACCTTGAAATATGAATAAAAGCCGACAGCTCCCATGAATTGCGTTACTCAGTTGTATCATGGCACGGCAATGGCGGATCGAATTTCCCTGGGCATTATGACGCGTCCTATCGCGGGACGATAACCGCCGGGCAATATTTTGCTCGATGAAGGATCGGCAGCGGTTTCCGGATCTACTGCGACGGCCATCTTTTCCGTGGGCGTTTCAAGAGCATCATTGTGGAACTTGCTGCTGGGTTGGTCGCCTCGATTTATTTGCCTATGGTACCAGTGATTCTGTGAGGGGGTGTCCGGTTGTTTGATCCCGAGTTGATCGACGATGCAAGCCGTTGCAACAATGAATGTCTTTTTTGCCTTTTGCCCTGAAGAAAGTTACTTAGCGGTGACCTTGATGGTGACGTCGACATTGCCTTTGACGGCTCTGGAATAGGGACAGGCCTGATGCCCGGCAGCCACGACCGTTTCGGCCTCTTTCGGCGACAGACCTTCGACAATGGCCTCCAAGTCCACCACCAGGCCGAAACCGTCTGCGTCGTCGGGCCCGATGCCCACGGCGCATTTTACTTCAATGGACTTGGGAATCAGTTTGAGCTGACGCGACATGAACTCGCAGGAGCTGCCGAAACAGGCGGCGTAACCCGCCGCAAACAAATGTTCGGGTGTTGTGGCGCCCTCTTTGCCGGGGCCGCCCATTGCCTTTGGAACGGATAATCGGACGTCGATCAAACCGTCGTCCGATCTTGTATATCCGTTCCTGCCTCCGCCGGCTGCGGCCATTGCCGTATACAGCGCATTGACTGCCATTTTGTCTCTTCTCCTTCATTCCAATTGATGATTGATATGCGGAACGTCCCGGCCGTTCATGGCGTTCAACCGGAACCCTCCAGGCGCGCATCGCATGCATGATCCGTCTTCATTTCCGCGTCCATCCGCAACAACAGATCGCTGACGCTTGTCTTGAGAGACAGAAATTCTTCCAGAGTAAGACCGCTGCGGCAAAAGAGTGCCTCAGGGATGCTCCGCGCCGTGTTTTTGAGGGCCTTTCCTTGCTGTGTGAGCGTAACCACGACTTTCCGTTCATCGTCGGCCGACCGGTTGCGGGAAATCCGTCCTTGCGCCTCCAGGCGTTTGAGCAAGGGCGTCAGGGTACCGGTGTCGAGATACAAGCGTTTGCCGATAGCGGTAACGGTCTGATGGTCCTGCTCCCAAAGCACCAGCATGACCAGGTATTGGGGATAGGTCATATCCAGTTTGGCGAGAAAAGGGCCATAGAGCTTCGTGAGCATGCGGGACGCGGCATACAGCACAAAGCACAGTTGATTGTCGAGCTTTAAAAATCCGTCTTCGGCCATGGCCATGGGTGCTCACATTCATCGAACATTGCGGTCGATTTCCCCGAGCAGCGTTTGCGTCTGGTTGTCCAGAAGCCCGAACCCGGTGTCCTTTCTGTAAACGATGTTACCTTCTTTGTCCACAATGATATAAACCCGCTTCGAGACCGGCAGCAAGGGATGGTTGGTCCTGTACAGCGAAGTGACGGTGCCTTTTTCATCGGCAAGCAAGGTAATGGACGTCAGCTGATGCTTGGCGATAAAGGCCCGGTGGGATTCGGAGGCGTCGCGACTGATGCCGAGAACTTTGATTTTGCGATTTTCGAATTCCGCGATGTTTCGTTGAAACTCAACGAACGCGGACGTTCAGTTGCGGCTGTCGTCTTTCGGATAGAAGGCAAGCACTGCGCCGCGATGATCGGCGAGCACGGCGCTGAGCGCCACTTCGCTCCCGTCTTGATTCGGCAAAGCGAACTCAGGGGCTTTCGAGCCCGACTCGGCGGATGGCTTTGGCGTGTTCATCGCGGCACAGCCGGACAGAAACATCAATGCGAACAACGCGACAACAATTTTCCTTTTCACCATTTCAACCTCCAAAGTATTCGATTGTAATTGTCTTCCGGATGAGCGACTGCACATCCGGCACATCAACGAAAATAGGAAGATGCCAACCTTCTTTGACGGAGTGCAGTGGCGTCCGGTAAGAATCGCAAGGCCGGCTTTTATACCTGCTGACGATCCGTTGCGAAATCCGATCGGAAAGTGCCTTTTCGGCGATGCCGTTTTCCATGCACAAAGTCCCGGTCCCCATATTGCCCACAACAATACAGGGGTAAATAATATTGGGCACAATAAAAGGCAAGCGGTTTTTTGTGTCCGAGTGCCTGCTCCGCCCAAAAGCGCAGGCGTGCTTCGCGCCCGTTTTGAACACAACGCACTCGGGCACAACCGCAATCCAAATCGCCACAGTAGTGTTGCTGTCCATCCGGCAACGGCTTCTTGCGGTCTTGACGGGATAGGACTATGTTTTCAATAATACCATGCGTTGAAGTCACCATGCGGAGAAAAGGAGTGTAAGATGCTGCAACCGACATATCCGCTCTACTTGGCCAACCGCCCCGAAACACCCAATGCCGACCTGGCCGTGATAGACAAGTTTACCGGCGCGACGGCCACCCGGGTGCCCTTGGCCGATCCGGCGCTCATCGATCGGGCGATCAGTGCGGCCGATGGGGCCGCCGCGGCCATGGCGGCCCTCAAGCCCCATCAACGCCGCGACATTCTTTCCGGTTGCGTGGGCGCCTTCGAACGGCGCGCCGAAGAGCTGGCCATGGCCCTGTGCATCGAGGCAGGCAAGCCGATCAACGATGCCCGCGGCGAGGTCACCCGGCTGATCGACACCTTCCGGGTGGCCGCCGAAGAGGCGGTGCGCATCGGCGGTGAGACCATTCCCCTGGAGATCAGCGCCCGGGCCGACGGTTACCGGGGCATGACCCAGCGGGTGCCGGTGGGGCCCTGCGCCTTCATCAGTCCCTTCAACTTCCCCCTCAACCTGGTGGCCCACAAGGTGGCCCCGGCCATCGCCGCCGGTTGCCCGTTCGTGCTCAAACCGGCCAGCGCCACACCGGTGGGGGCCCTGATCATCGGCGAGGTGCTTTCCCAAACCGGGCTGCCCGAGGGTGCTTTTTCCATCCTGCCCTGTCCCCGGGACGGCGCCGATCAGCTCATCTCCGACGACCGGCTCAAGCTGCTCAGCTTCACCGGATCGGACACCGTGGGCTGGGGCCTCAAGGCCCGGGCCGGCAAAAAGAAGGTGGTGCTCGAACTGGGCGGCAACGCGGCTTGCATCGTGGACGAGACCGCCGACCTGGACGACGCCGTCGAGCGCCTGGTGATGGGCGCCTTTTACCAGTCGGGGCAGAGCTGCATCAGCGTGCAGCGCATCATTGCCCACGAACAGATCTACGACCGGATCAAGGCCAAGCTGGTGGCCAAGGTGAACACATTGCAGTGCGGTGATCCCAAGCAAGAGGACACCTTTATCGGCCCGCTCATTTCGGCAAAGGAGGCCGACCGCCTGCAAGACTGGATCGCCGCGGCCGTGGCGGCCGGCGGGCGGGTGTTGTGCGGCAACCAGCGCAAGGGCGCGGTGCTGTCGGCCACCTTGCTGGAAGATGTGCCGCCGCATCAGGACATCTGCCGGGAAGAGGCCTTCGGGCCGGTGGCCGTGCTCTCCCGCTTCAGCCGCTTCGACGAGGCCATCGCCCAAGTCAACGCCTCGCGCTTCGGGCTGCAGGCCGGCCTCTTCACCCGTGACCTTTACCGCGCCCAGCAGGCCTGGGACCAGTTGGCGGTGGGCGGCGTGGTGGTGGGCGACGTGCCCTCCTGGCGCGTGGACCACATGCCCTACGGCGGGGTCAAGGATTCGGGGCTGGGCCGCGAGGGGTTGCGCTATGCCATCGAGGAGATGACCGAAATCCGACTGCTGGTGATCCGCACGCCGGGGGCCTGATGTCCTCATCCAACCCGGCGCCCGCGCATAGGACGGCACAATGGCGGATCCAGTGCAATTGGGCGACCTCGGCTTCGACCCGTGGTTCGAAGCGCACGCCGAGGCCAACGTGGATTACCGGATGATCGACGCCAACATCGACACCGTCGGCATTCGCGAACTGTCATAATGCAATACGGCTTTTGGGCTGTCGAATCATAGTTGGCGATCCATGATAGTCGTACGCGTAGTCAGCCCCGAAGGGGCGGTTCACGTACACGTACTCGAAAAGGTGCAAAATGTTCGACCATGAAAGACTTGATGTATACTGTGTCAGCGTGACTTTAGTTGTGCCTGGGCATATCTTTTGTGCAAATGGCTCAAGGAGGATAAAGTGGAAGAGCTTATTAAAAAAATCCCTGTTTCAATTATAGCAATTTGCATTGCGGTTCTCACGGTTTTGGTTTCGATTGCCGTAATTCGAGGCGACTCCGCAATTGATATATGGGGGATAAAAATCGATCCCAAGAGAGGTGAGAAACAAGATGGTGTCCTTACCAATTTGCCCGTTGGTACAATACTCGCTTCATACTTAGCACCTAATCAGATGAAAGAGAATTATGGGAACCAATGGGTATTGGCAAATGGCGATGAGGTCTCTACAAAAACACCGTTTTATACGCTTACTGGTAAAACGAAGTTACCGGATTTAAGGGGCGTATTTATAAGAGGTTTAAATGTTAACCGTAATGATGGGAAGCAAGACCCGGATGGCCAGAATCGAAATGTCGGTGACTTTCAGGCAGATGATTTTCTGAATCATAATCATG
This sequence comes from Desulfatitalea alkaliphila, assembly GCF_022968795.1. Classification (GTDB taxonomy): domain Bacteria; phylum Desulfobacterota; class Desulfobacteria; order Desulfobacterales; family Desulfosarcinaceae; genus Desulfatitalea; species Desulfatitalea alkaliphila. The sequence continues at coordinate 230,055 of NZ_JALJRB010000005.1, read as the reverse complement.
CTATTTCAACAGCAGGTATTTGGGGAAGAAGTTTCAAAGGTGAGGATGGTTCGCCCAATACAGCCCATGAACGGATCGGTGCTACGGAAAATAAGGGCGGCAAGGAGACGCGCCCAAGGAATGTTGCACTTTATTACTACATTAAAATCCTTTGAATATGGAAAGAGACGTCTGCCGACTTGAGGGGTGCGCGCTATGAATCAAACGGCGATTGTCATCGGCGCCACTGGTTTGGTGGGCCGGGCATTGACGGAACGATTGGCGGCTGCCGGCCACGTCGAGCGCATCGTCACGCTGACCCGGCGCCCGGCGCCGCATGGCGATGCAAAGGTGCTCAATCAGGTTGTGGACTTCGACCGTTTGGAAGGATATGCCGAGGCCTTTCGCGGGGATATTTTCTTCTCCTGCCTGGGTACCACGCGAAAAAAGGCCGGCTCCCGCCACGCCCAGCGGGTGGTGGACCTGGCGTACCAGTACCGGGCGGCCCGATTGGCGGCCGACCAGGGGGTGCGCCATTATTTGCTTGTTTCCTCCAGCGGGGCCGATTCCCGGAGCCGCAACGCCTATTTGCGGATGAAGGGGGAGTTGGAGCAAAAGGTCCTGGCCTTGCCGTTTGAGCGCATTAGCATTTTTCAACCTTCCCTGCTGATCGGCCAAAGGGAACAGGTACGCTGGGCGGAAAAGCTGGGTGGCTGGTTGCTGCCGGTGTTCTGCGCCATCCCGGGTTTGCGGCGTTATCGACCGATTGCCGGTTGGCAGGTGGCGGCGAAAATGGTCCAGGTCAGCCGGTCGCGGGCGCCCGGCGTCGCGTGGTACCGCTTGGATGAGATTTTCGATGCGGACAACGTCCGTGATGATGCCGCAATGAATGAACCGGATGGATTTACATAAATCGATTCCCTTTCAGCACGCATGGTGGTATAAGACGCGTTTTCGCAGCCGCAGGAGCCGATCCTGTGGCTTTTTTATGCAAGAAAGGAAACCATCATCGTGATTAGCGCAACCAATGTGACCCTGGCCTATGGCAAGCGGGTTCTGTTTAAAGAGGTCAATATTAAATTTGCACCGGGGAACTGTTACGGGCTCATCGGCGCCAACGGCGCCGGCAAGTCCACATTCCTGAAAATTCTGGCCGGGGAGATCGAATCGGATTCGGGAACGGTATCTGTCGGCGCCCGGGAGCGCATCGCCGTATTGCGGCAGGACCATTTCGCCTTTGACGAGCAGACGGTTTTAGACACCGTGATCATGGGTCATGAAGAGCTATACCGAATTATGATCGCGCGGGACGCCCTGTATGCCAAGGCCGATTTCACCGAAGCGGACGGCATCGAATCAAGTGAGCTCGAGGTGCGATTCGAGGAGATGAACGGCTATGAGGCAGAGTCCGAGGCGTCGGTGCTGCTGGAAAAACTGCTCATCCCGGAGGCATTGAACCAGAAAAAGATGAAAGAACTCGAAGGCGGCGAAAAGGTGCGCGTGCTTCTGGCCCAGGCCCTGTTCGGCAACCCGGACGTCCTGCTCCTCGACGAACCGACCAACAATCTGGACATCAAGTCCATTGCCTGGTTGGAGGAATTTCTTTTCAAGTTCCAGAATACGGTCATTGTGGTATCCCATGATCGCCATTTCATGAACCAGGTGTGCACCCACATTGCCGATATCGATTTCGGACAGATATCGGTATATCAAGGGAGCTACGATTTCTGGTACCAGGCCAGCCAATTGCGCCTGCGACAGAAGCAGGCCGAAAACCGGAAGGTCACCGACCGCGCCAACGAACTCAAGGCCTTTATCCAGCGATTTGGCGCCAACGCCTCCAAATCCAAGCAAGCCACGTCCCGGAAGAAACTGCTCGAAAAACTCACCCTCGAGGACATGCCGGTGTCCTCCAGAAAATACCCCTTTATCAGCTTCAAGCCGGGCCGCCCCTGTGGCAATATCATTTTGAAAGTGGACCGACTCACCAAAACCATCGATGGCGAAAAGGTACTGAACAACGTCTGCTTTACGGTCAACGCGGGCGATAAAGTCGCCTTCATGGGCGTGAGCAGTCTGGCCAAGACCACCTTGTTTCAAATTTTGTCCGGTGAGATGGCGCCGGACAGCGGTACATTCAGTTGGGGCCTTACCATCACCCACGCCTATTTTCCCAAGGAGCACAGCGCCTATTTCACAGGCGACCAGAACCTGATCAACTGGCTACTTCAGTTTGCGCCGCCCACGGAGGGCGAAAACTTTGCCCGAACCTTCCTGGGCCGGATGCTTTTTTCCGGGGAGGAGGCCCTCAAAAAAACCAACGTGCTCTCCGGTGGGGAAAAAGTGCGTTGCATGCTCTCGCGGATGATGCTTTCCGAAGCCAATGTCCTGATGCTCGACGAACCCACCAACCACCTCGATCTCGAAGCGATCACCGCATTGAATAATAGCTTGTCGGATTTCCCTGAAGTGATTCTGTTCATCTCCCAAGACCACGAGTGCCTCAGCACCGTCGTCAACCGGGTGATTGAAATCACGCCCGGCGGTGTCATCGATCGCCGCATGACCTTTGACGCGTATATCGCAAGCAAGGAAGTCGAAGAAACCCGGGCGCTGCTGATCAGGAAAGCTGCCTGAGCAAACGGCTGTGCGATGCATGAAGGTGGGGCAAACGGGACGTCCATAAGTAAATAAATTGACTTGCGAAAAACGCTTTGATAATCCTCGTGTATGCTGCGAGAAGCCAGAATAGATGCTCCCGGGGCTTTGCATCATGTCATAGTGCGGAGGATTGAACGCAAAGCCATTTTCAAGGATGACACCGACCGCAACAACTTTTTTGAGCGTTGGGGGCAAATTGCAGCCGAATCCGAAACACCCTGTTTTGCTTGGGCCTTGATGAGCAATCACGTGCATTTGCTGGTTCGAACCGGCACGGTTGCTCTATCAACGTTGATGCGTCGTTTGCTGACCGGTTATGCACAATATTTTAACCGCCGTTACCGACGCCATGGCCCGCTTTTTCAAAACAGATGCAAATCGATTCTTCGCCGGGAAGATGCCTATCTGCTTGTGCTGCCGCGCTACATTCACCTTAACCCCCTCAGAGCGAGCATTGTGGCCGATCTTAAGGCGCTGGATCTTTTCTCAAGGGGAGTGTACGCATCCTGGGCGATAGCGATTTTGTTCTCAACGTTCTTGAATCCAGCAATGAGCGGCTTGAGCGGCGTTACCGCCTGATCGCAAAGGGTTTCGATTTGCAAATCCTTACGCAGTATGCCGCCAAGATCCACGATGTGCGGTCCGAACAGCTCTTTGCACCGGGACGGTATCCGAAAGTGATGCAGGCGCGCAGTCTGTTGTGCTTTTGGGCGGTGAGGTTTTTGGGAATGCAGGCAACTGAACTTGCTGTAAAAATACTGAACTTGATGCAAAAATGGGGTTGGCCCAACCGGCGGTCAGCATTTCGGTCAAGCGCGGCGAGAAATTGTCGAATGAAAACGACATAGATGATTTTGAAGCTCTCTTAGGTTAATTTATTAATTTATGGACGTCCCCAGTGCCACCAGTGCGCTCGCTTCGGTGCTCGACCTTCGTGATCTCACCTTTCAAAGGGGGGATGACAGGTGTGCCCTCGGACATTATGTTTCTTCCCGGTGGCCCGGGGTGACGAACGAGATAACCAGAAAACCGAAGTGCTCTGCGCAAGGAAAATGAGATGATCGAGATTACTGTCACCGACAATGCCCGGATGAAACTTCTCAAAATCATTGAACGGTCCTCCGCCCGATCCATTCGTTTGATCCGGCAGGGCGACGGGTGAATCGGTCCCCGGTTGGGCATGGTTCTGGATGAACCGCGAACAAACGACGAAGTGGTCCATTGCAAAGGCATCGAAATTGTCTACCCGGCTAATGATAAGGAGTTGTTCGACAATACGCTGATCGACTTCAGAGATTCCTGGTATGGCGAAGGATTCGTGCTCTGCTCGCCGAATTCCGAGCCCTGTTAACCCACCGGCTTGCACTCGTCATGGCTTGTCCATGGGTGTGGTTTGCAGGTTGTGGGGGCAGCCAACCCCCTTGATGCAAATCCGTATCCCATCCACCTCCCAAGGCGCGGTAGATCCGGACCACAGTCACAAGCTGGGCAAGCAGGGTGCGGCTCTCCGCGATCTCCTGGGTGATCAGTGTCCGCTGGGCGTCCAGGACGTTCAGGTAGCTGGTCAGGCCGCTCTTGTGGCGGTACTCGGCGATTCCCGGCTCTTCGCGGGAGGCCTGCACGGTTTTGCGGTGCGCGGTCAGCGCTTCGCGGGTCTTGTGATGGGCCGTCAAGGCGTCTTCCAGTCCCCGGAAAGCGTGCAGGATGGTTTGCTCGTAACGGATCAGTAGTTCCTGCTGCCGGGCTTCGGCCAGCGCGATGTTGGCCCGGTTGCGGCCGGAGTTGAAGATCGGCAGGGTGACGACGGGGCCGAAAGTCCAGATGCGTGACGGCCGGGTGAAGAGGTCGGACAGCGCCGTGCTTTGCACGCCGAAGGCGCCGGTCAGGCCGATTTGGGGAAACAGGGCTGCTTTTTGGCCACGCCGATGCGCGCATTGGCGGCGACCAGTACCATGGTTTTGGCATATTTTCGTGTTGAACTCTCATTTGCGAATTCAGCATACTTTTCTCTCCTGTGATGGTGGACGTTAGACGTCAAGGAGACATCATGACCGTCAAGCGCATGGACAACGTCGGCATCGTAGTGGAAGATATCGATGCCGCCATTGCGTTTTTCACCGAACTTGGCCTGACCCTCGAAGGGCGCATGCCCATTGAGGGCGAATGGGCAGGCCGCGTTACCGGCGTGCGTGGGCAGCGCGTCGAGATCGCCATGATGAGCACCCCTGACGGACACAGCCGCCTCGAGCTCTCGCGTTTCGATGTTCCCGCCATCGCGTCGGATCATCGCACAGCTCCCGTGAACTCGTTGGAATACCTGCGCGTCATGTTTACCGTCGAGGATATCAACGACACCCTCGCGCGGCTGAGCAAGCTCGGTGCGACAGTGGTCGGTGAAGTCGTTAATTACGAAGGCATCTACCGACCTTGCTACATCCGGGGTCCCGAGGGGATTCTCATCGGGCTCGCCCAACAGCTCGGGCAGCTGACGTCCCGAGAGAATCTCATGGAACGTAAACCTTGAGAACTCAACCGTTGGCGTCCAATCCGCGCTTTTCCTATGTCGTACGTTAGCCCGCAGCGCGCCGGTAAGGCGCAACTTTGGTAAGGAACACCATGAAAAGAAATCGGACAATAAAGAGCTTTACGATGAACCTGGATGGAGGGGCTGATGAAATTTTCCCCTTATTGTGTCCTGTTCGTGAATATGAGTGGATCCAGCCATGGCAATGTGAAATGGTTTATACGGATTCAGGCAGAGCCGAATTGGATTGTGTATTCAAAACAAATTTCCCTGATGATGGACCAGAAGACACTTGGGTTGTTTCAAGATATGAACCTCCCAAACTCCTCGAGTTTGTCCGCATAAACGCAATTCGAAGCATCCGGTATTGTATTAATGTAATTCAGCAAGATGATGGAAGTACACAGGCAACATGGAAACAGGTCATTACTGCTTTGAACACCGATGGCGACACCTTCGTAAACCATTTAACAGACGACGCATATGATGGTGAAATGACGATATTGCAGAAAATGATAAACCATTTTCTGAAGACAGGTGAAATGTTGAAGATAATGAAATAGAGGAGTTCCTTAACCTGCCATTAAACCGGACGCGGGCCGGCCCGCCTCTTTGACCGAAAAATTTTGGAGCGGGGGTTACTATAACGTTAGGCCCATCAAGGAGAAGCCGTGATGGCACAGACAGCGGCATCGCCTGATCTTGAACGGATAAATCCTTTTGTAGGCCTATGGGATACAGAGGGCGAGATGGAGAGCAACGCCCCTGGAAAGTCTGCGCCGAGCGAGATGCATAAGAGGAGGATTCTGCATGAAACCTAGGATCAGCATGATTACCCTGGGCGTCAGGGATCTGGAAAAGTCGGTACGCTTCTATGAGGAGGGTCTTGGCCTGCCGAGGATGGATTCACCGCCAGAGGTTGTGTTTTTTACGCTCAATGGTAGCTGGCTCGGACTATATGGTCGCGAGTCCTTGGCGGAAGACGCGGGAGTGCCTGCCGACGGCACCGGCTTCGCCGGTTTCACGATTGCGCATAACGTGAATTCGGAAGCGGCAGTTGACGAACTCTTGGAACAGGCGGTCTCAGCAGGCGCCAAACGGGTAAAACCTGCTCAGAAGGTGTTCTGGGGTGGTTACTCCGGCTACTTCGCCGATCCGGACGGCTATCTGTGGGAGGTCGCGCACAACCCCCTCTTTTGGGTCGGTCCGAAGGATGAAGAGGCATAATAACCAGGCCATGCAGTCGCCGCTCGTTCCTCGTGGGGGCGATGGCTGGCGTTCACGATACACTTCGCGCGAAATGAGGAATAGAATGATTGTTAACATACGGCTGGAAAATGAAGAGGATTACCCGAAAGTTGAAGAGATGGCGCGGGAAGCGTTCTGGAATTTATATGTGCCGGGTTGTGAGGAGCACTATTTATGTCATATTTTGCGAGAGCATGAGGACTTTATTCAGGAACTGGATTATGTTGCTGAAGTGGATGGGAATATTGCAGGTTCCATTATGTATTCGAAGTCTTGCTTGTTGAGTGATGATTTCGAACAGGTTCCGATAGTTTCCTTTGGTCCCTTATGTGTCCATCCTGAATATCAGAGAAAAGGAATAGGTACTGCGTTAATAGAACGAACCAAAAGCTTGGTGGAAAAGACGGACATTCCTGCAATTGTCATTTACGGAGATCCTCACAATTACTGTAAGCATGGATTTAAGAACGGTATGGATTATAAAGTCAGCAATATGGACGGTGAATTTCCTTTGGGGTTGCTTGTTTTAGAGCTTAAGCCCGGATTCTTTGGAACAAGAAAATGGAAAGCAAGACAAAGTGATGTTTTCAAATATAGTCAGATAGATGCGGCAGAATATGACAAGAAGTTCCAAAAAAATGAGAAAAAGTTCCAATACAGCCAGGAAATATTTAAAATCCAAATACGATCTTTCTTGAGGGATACGCAGCTAACAACGGAATCAACCTGACGTGACTATTGTCACGCCTTCGGGTATTTCACGGATTCTTATGGCGCCTTATCGCAAGGCTCGCAAGCCTGGGCTGACGCCTCTGGTGCGTATCAAGACGGTCGGCAAAGGCGCATGTCACCCGGCGCTCATGGGCCTTCTTTCTCATGTGCCCGCGGCGGCGTTTCCATGGCGTGCGCAATTGAGATGCTTCAGGGGGGTTTGAACGGCAGGGAAAGCCTCCTTACGAAAATCCAATCAGAAAAAGGAGATCGCTCTATGTCCGACACACTTGGTTCAGATGAAAAAGCCCGTTTTGCTTCCGTTAACGCAGAGAACCTCGATTTTTTGATGAACCGCTACAATCGGGTCAACCGTTGGGTGATCGCGGATATGATCCGGCGCAGCCGCTACCATTACCCGGACAAGATCGCCTTGGTCTATAACGGCCGAACTTTGACCTATGCCGAACTCGAAGATGCCGCCAATCAAGTGGCCAATGCCTTGACGGCTCTCGGCATTCGCAAATACGATCGCGTGGCCATACTGGCCCACAATACGATCCACCATGTGCTCACGTGGCTGGGCTGCTGCAAAATCGGCGCTATCTACCTGGCCATCAATTATCTGCTCAAGGGAAAAGATATCACCTACTGCATCAATCATTCGGAAAGCAAATTATTCGTGGTCGAGGACGCTTTGTACGAATTGGTGCAGGATGTGCTGGACGACATGCCGACCGTCGAAAACTTCATCTGGTCCGATGACGTGGCGGGGCAGGCGCCGCCCAGCGGGCAATTCAAATCGTTCAATGAGTGGTACCAAGCCTATCCGGCAACCGAACCCAACGTGGTGCTGCGCATCGAGGACCCCTGCCAAATGACCTACACGAGCGGGACCGAATCCCTGCCCAAGGGAGTGATCATCAGCAACCAGGCATTGCTGGCCGAATACATGGGATGCATCATTGATGGGCAATACGATTCGCACGACATCAATATCAATGCATTGCCGATCTACCACTGCGCCCAGCGTGATGTGTTCCTGAACCCCATTTTTTACGTGGGGGGCACCAATATCCTGATGATGCCGGATGTGGGGCAAATCCTGAAAACCATCGCCGAACAAAGGGCGACCATGTTTTTTGCACCACCGACCGTATGGATCGGAATGCTGCGGCATCCGGATTTCAGCAAACACGATCTGTCCAGCCTCAAAAAGTGCTACTATGGCGCGTCCATCATGCCGGTGGAAATCCTCAAGGAGATGCTCGAGCGATTGCCGGGCGTTAAAATCTACAATTATTACGGGCAAACCGAACTGGCCCCCTACCACACCATCTTGAAAGCCGAAGACGCCACCCGCAAGTTAGGCAGCGCCGGCATGGCCGGCCTGAACATGGAAAGCCGTCTCGAGGATCTCGATGGCCGGGTCATCACCCGGACGGATCTGCCGGGGGAGATTTGCGGCAAGGGCCCCCATGCGATGATCATGTACTTTAAAGAGCCTGAGAAGACCGAAGCGGCGATGAAAGGCGGTTGGTTCCACTCGGGGGATGTCGGCGTTTTGGACGAAGATCGATACATCTCGGTCGTGGACCGCAAGAAGGACATGATTAAGACCGGTGGCGAAAATGTATCCACCAGAGAGGTGGAGGAAGCGATCTACCTGGACAAACGCGTCGAAGAAGTCGCGGTCATCGGGGTCAATCACCCCAAGTGGGTCGAAGCCGTTACGGCGGTGGTGGTGCCGCGCAAAGGCGAAACCATCACGGAGGATGAGATTATCGCCTTGTGTGAAACCAAATTATCCAAATTCAAAGTGCCCAAGAAGATTATTTTCAGCGAGGCGCTGCCCAAAACACCCACGGGTAAAATTTTAAAACGGGAAATGCGCAAATCTTTCGGCGATCTATACGCCGATTAATACTTGCTTGAGGGCGCTGAATGCGCCCTCACATGCGTGTTTTCAGAATGCAGCTTAGGCCACTCATGTTATCTGCCCTAACCGAATTCTAAAAGAGGGCGGCAGAACTTTACCCAGCTAAAACAGCAGTCCAATCTGTCGATGGCATCAGGACGAAAGCATGTGGGGTGGCGCTGCCGCGGAAGATCTCGGCGGCTTCGCTCTCGGTTTCGGAGAGGGTGGGGGTGCGGGTCTGCTTGTGCACCGGAATGGAGATGGCCCAGTGGTTGTTCTGGCACACGAAGACCAGCGGTACCTGGTAGACCGCCGCGAAGTTCATGGCTTCGTGGAAATCGCCCTCGGAGGTGGCGCCGTCGCCGAAAAAGGTCATCACCACCTCATCGGTGCCGCGATAACGGGCGCCCCAGGCCAGCCCCACGGCGTGGAGCATCTGGGGCCCCACCGGCACGGCCAGGGGCAGGGTCCGGGCATCCGCAGGCAGGGCGCCGCCTTCATTGAAACCGTTGTTGAAGATGAGCATCTGCTCCAGGTCGGCGCCCCGCCCGAGGAGCGCGGCCAGTTCGCGGAAAGAGGGCACCAGCCAGTCGGTGGGCCGCAAATGGGCCACCGCGCCCAGGTGAGCCGCCTCGTGGCCCGTACAGGGCGGAAAGGTGCCGATGCGGCCCTGGCGCTGCAAATGGAGCAGCCGTTCGTCGAAGCGTCGGGCCAGCAGCAGGGTGTGGTGCAGTTGTTTGAGCGTGTCGGTGGGGATGCCGGGCTCCAGGGCGGCGTCCAGATGGCCGTCCGCATCCAGGATGGTGAGCTGTTCGAGGTCGGTGGGTAGGGAGATGGACGTTCGGGGCGTCGCCGGCCTCCTCCGGGTGACAGGTTGGCAGCAGATGGAAAGCGGACAGGGTTCGCGCCGGATTTGGCGATCAACCGATAGTCCACTTTAATGCAGGCGCGGATTTCCGCAAGCCGGCGCTGTGCCGGGAGGCGTTGTAGCGATAACGTTGCAAACAATCCACTTGACCCCCACTATGGTGTGGATTAGTATAGCTATAAATATCCACATGATGGAGGTGCGGTATGCGAACGATCCAAATGACCCTTGATGACGATCTTGTCAGGGATGTCGATCATGTTTCAAAGTTACTCAATACAAATCGGTCTGCATTTACAAGAAAGGCCCTTCGAGAGGCTTTGGCCCGTTACAATCTTGAACAATTGGAGCACAAACACAGAGCTGGGTATGAGCGAAAACCTGTGGTTGGTGATGAGTTTTCGGTTTGGGAGGCGGAACAGGATTGGGGTGATGAATGAAACACGGTGAAATACGGTGGTACAAATTTGCAAATCCGGATAAAAAACGGCCTGTCCTCATCCTGACCAGAGACTCGGTTTTAGAATATCTCGGGGAGGTAACGGTCGCCCCGATTACCGGTACGGTCCGCGACATACCCTCCGAGGTGTTTCTTTCCAAATCCGATGGCATGCCACGGGACTGCGCCATCAATTGTGACCATTTACAAACGGTTTCGAAAGCCAATATCGGTGCGTTGATAACATTCTTACATCCCGCCAAAATGGCTGATGTCGGGCAGGCCATTCGCTTTGCACTCGACATTTAGGCAAATGGGGGACGCGCAAATGGGGGGACGTCCATTAAAAAATAAGTTATCCATGGCGCCGGAACCGACCACCGGGGGGGTGATGAATGTACTACGACACGCTTGTACTGAGCGGTAAATATCATGAAATCGGGCCACAATCCGGGACATTGGCCCACGCGGCGTTCAAGAAGCCGTTTCGCTTGGACCTGTTTTACCAACAGGTCGATGGGCTGGTCCGAAGCCGGTCCATTCAGCGGGTGCTCGTTGAGCGGCAGGACAACTTCGCGGTGCCCGCCTTCGGGGGATTGGAGGAGATCCGCGCGGCGCTGCAACGGCTGCGCGACGCCGGCAAGCAGGTCTACTACCATGCATCCACCTACGATGCCCTGGACTGTGTGCTGGCCTCCGCCTGCACGCGGCGCGTTCTGCACCCGCTGGGCACCGTCTCCTTTCCAGGGGTTGCCCGACGGGACCTGTTCTTCAAGCGACTGATCGACAAGCATGCCATCGGCGTCGAGGTGATCCGGCGCGGGCGCTACAAGAGCGCCGCCGATCGGTTCCGCACCGAGGCCCACGATACCTATGCCCGCGAACAGTACCAGGCGTTGGTCGACGGCGCGGTGGCCGCCATGCGAACGGCGGTGTTGCGCGCGCCGGCGGAGGGCGCGCGACCGGCTTGGACGGAAACATTGTTGGACGAACTGCTCGGCGGGCGCATCCTGACGGCGGCGCAAGCCCTGGAAAGCGGAGTGGTCGACGCGTTGCAAACCATCAACGATTTGACCAACGGATGGAAGGCGGAGAAAATCAAGCCGAAAGCGGTCCGGCGGCGCCGCATTCGATCCCCTTTCGGTCCCCGGGTGGCGGTGTTGGTGTTCGAAGGCATGATCGTCGAAGGGGAGAACCAGCAGCATCCGCTTTTCGGGCCGGCCGTTGGCGACCGGCCGATGGTCAAAGCCATCCGGGCGCTGTGCGAGCGCAAAAGGGTCAAGGCGGTGGTTTTCCGGATCAACAGCGGTGGCGGCTCGGCCATTGCCAGTGAGAACATCCTGCGCGAACTGGTGGCCTTGCAGGAGAAAAAGCCGGTGGTGATCTCCATGGGACCGGTCGCCGCCAGCGGCGGCTATTGGATCGCCGGCAGCGGCGGCAGGGTGTTCGCATTGCCCACCACCATTACCGGTTCCATCGGTGTGGTGACCCTCTTTTTCAACCTCGCCGAGCTGCTGCGCAAACACGGCATCACGGCCGATTGCATCAAGTGCGGCGAGGCGGCCGATCTGGGTTCGGCGCTGCGGCCGCTGACCGACAGCGAGCGCGGCACCATCGAAGGGGTGGTCCAGTCGCTCTATGATGGTTTCATCGAGCGCGTGGCCAAGGTGCGGCGGATGGCCCCGGAGCAGGTGCATGCCCTCGGTGAAGGGCGGGTCTGGCTGGGCGGCGATGCGCTTCAGCACGGTCTGGTGGATGCGGTGGGCGGACTGCACGAGGCCGTCACCCATGCCCGCACCCTCATCAAGTCCGACAGCGCGCGGCTCATTTTCGGACCACGCTGGAAACGCCCGCTCATTGCCCGGCTGTTGGGCGGATCCGGTACGGGAGCGTTCCCGGCCCCGGGCGCCGCCATGCCGTTTCCCCTGCCCGCGCTCATAGGGGCCTGTCGCGCGATGCACGGGCGGCCCTTTTTCTTGGATCCCATGTTGTGCTCCCCGGTTTTTGGGGGGTGCGGATACCTGAACCGTTGCCTGCAACAGGGCATTTGAAAAAGAGAAGGAGGGCTTGAATTTCAGGTTGACGTAAAAAAGAAGTGATGTTAAATGATAATAAATATTATTTAGAAATGAGACTTTCCGTGACGGACCCAAATAAACGATTCCAAACCATCATCCAAAAATTAAGGGATGGTGGCCACAAGATTACACCGCAGCGCATGGCGATTGTCGCTATTCTCGCCAAAAGTGAAGGGCATCCCAGCGTTGAAGTGATCTATGAACAGATCCAAAGCGATTTTCCCACGATGAGTCTCGCAACGGTGTACAGGAACATTCTGTTGATTAAATCGATGGGTGAGGTGCTTGAGCTGGGGTTCCCGGACGGGAGCAACCGCTATGACGGCAACAAGCCGCTGCCCCACCCGCACGTGATCTGCATCAAGTGTAAAAAGATCGTCGACCCGGACTTGGATGGTTTGGATGTCCTCCAAGCGGCGGTGGCCAGGGAGACCCATTTTAAAATCTTGAACCACCGCCTGGATTTTTTCGGTATCTGCAGTGATTGCCTGAAGGCACAAGGCGGGTAATTTTTTTTGGTCCACGAATGATCTTGATTACCAATTAGGATGATTTCTTTTTTAATTCGCAAATCCATTGTCTGAAGTACCGGCAGTGCAAGGCAAGCGCATCGGGGCACGCCATGCATGGCGGCGCGGTGCATGACAGCCAACACCGAAAGGAGCAAGCAATATGAGTGAAGAGCGCAAATGCCCGGTGACGGGCGCAATGAAGAAACCCATCGCCGGTGGCGGCACCTCGAATCGGGATTGGTGGCCGAATCAGTTGAACCTCAAGATTCTGCACCAGCACTCGAACTTGAGCAATCCCATGGGCGAGGCGTTCAACTACGCCGAGGAGTTCAAAAAACTGGATCTGCAGGCCGTGAAGCAGGATCTTTTTGCACTGATGACCGACTCGCAGGACTGGTGGCCCGCTGATTACGGCCACTACGGAGGCCTTTTCATCCGGATGGCCTGGCACAGCGCGGGCACCTACCGCATGGGCGATGGCCGTGGTGGGGCCGGATCCGGTTCCCAGCGCTTCGCCCCGCTCAACAGCTGGCCCGACAATGCGAACCTGGACAAGGCGCGCCGCCTGCTTTGGCCGATCAAGCAGAAATACGGCCGCAAGATCTCCTGGGCCGACCTGATGATCCTGGCCGGCAACTGCGCCCTGGAATCGATGGGTTTCAAGACCTTCGGTTTCGCCGGCGGGCGCGAGGATGTCTGGGAGCCGGAGGAGGATATCTACTGGGGTTCGGAGGCCGAGTGGCTCGGCGACAAGCGCTATTCCGGCGAACGGGATCTCGAGAATCCACTTGCCGCCGTGCAGATGGGGTTGATCTACGTGAATCCGGAAGGCCCCAACGGCAATCCGGATCCGGTGGCTTCCGGTCGTGACGTTCGCGAGACCTTCGCGCGCATGGCGATGAACGACGAGGAGACCGTCGCCCTGGTCGCCGGCGGACACACCTTCGGCAAGTGCCATGGCGCCGGCGATGCGGCGCTGGTCGGTCCTGAACCCGAAGCCGCCCCCATCGAGGCGCTGGGACTCGGCTGGAAAAGCGGCTTTCGCAGCGGCAAAGGCGGCGATACGATCACCAGCGGCATCGAGGGCGCCTGGAAACCCAACCCGACGAAATGGGACATGGGCTATCTGAAAGTACTGTTCAAATACGAATGGGAGCTGGTCAAGAGCCCGGCCGGCGCGCACCAGTGGCTGGCCAAGGACGTGGATGACGAGGACATGGTGGTCGACGCCCACGACCCGAAGAAAAAACATCGGCCCATGATGACCACGGCGGACCTTTCGCTGCGCTTCGACCCGATCTACGAGCCGATCTCCCGGCGTTACCTGGAGAACCCTGAAGAATTCGCGGATGCCTTCGCCCGCGCCTGGTACAAGCTGACCCACCGCGACATGGGCCCCCGCTCGCGTTATCTCGGACCGGAGGTCCCGGCCGAAGAACTGATCTGGCAAGATCCGATGCCCCTGGTCGATCACGCGCTGATCAACGACCAGGACATCGCCGACCTGAAGGGCAAAATTCTTGCCTCGGGCCTGTCGGTCGCCCAACTGGTTGCCACGGCCTGGGCATCGGCGGCCACGTTCCGTGGCTCCGACAAGCGCGGCGGCGCCAATGGGGCGCGCATCCGACTGGCTCCCCAGAAGGATTGGGAAGTCAATCAGCCGGACCGGCTCAAGACGGTCCTGCAGAACCTGGAAGAAATCCAAAAGGCATTCAACAGTGGGCAGACAGGCGGCAAGAAGGTGTCGTTGGCCGATGTGATCGTCCTGGCCGGATGCGCGGCGGTCGAGCAGGCAGCCAAGAACGCCGGCCACGATGTGACCGTTCCCTTCGCACCGGGGCGCACGGATGCCACCCCGGAGCAAACCGATGTGGAAGCGTTCGCCGTGCTCGAACCGGTGGCGGATGGGTTCCGCAACTATCTCAAGACCAAGTTTGCCGTACCGGCGGAGGAGCTGTTGCTGGATCGGGCGCAACTGCTGACGTTGACCGCGCCTGAAATGACGGTGCTTGTCGGCGGCCTGCGGGTCTTGAATGCCAACCACGGGCAGACCCGCCACGGCGTGTTCACCGAGCGGCCCGAAACTCTCACCAATGACTTCTTCGTCAATCTGCTCGATATGCGCACAGAGTGGAAGGCGACCGCGGACGACAATCTGTTCGAGGGATATGATCGCGCAACGGGAGAACGCAAGTGGACCGGTACCCGTGTCGATCTGATCTTCGGCGCCAACTCCCAACTGCGGGCCCTGGCGGAAGTGTACGGCAGCCAGGACGCCCCGGAAAAGTTCCTGAACGACTTCGTGGCCGCCTGGAGCAAGGTGATGCATCTGGACCGCTTCGACCTGGCCTGATCGCACCAGGCAATCTTTTCATGCGCCTTGGCAGGGTATGCGGCATCAACCGGCGGCCGGTCGTGAACCGATTGCCGCCACGCTAAGACGGCTGCCTTGTCCCTGCACCAGGGCTTTCCGCACCCCACCAGGGCGGCGTTGCATGCACATCGCAGCGCCGCCCTTTCTTTTTTGCGGTTATACACAAAGCCCAAGTAAGATGAGAAGCGGGCAAAAGCAGTATCGAAATCGAAATGGAAGTCGGGATCGAAATCGATTCAGATCCGTTTTGTCCGTTTTGCGCATCGTTTCGATTCGATGTCGATAGCGATCCCGATAGCGATTTCGATTTCCAACGGGGCAAGCCTCAACTTGGGCTTTGTGCATAACCGCATTTCATTTTACCTACGAACATCAAAAATTAATCGATTGACTTAATCAATCGAATGAATAAATATGGTTGCGTACATGCTTACTCAGGTACATGCTTACTCAGAAAGTTTGAGCACCAGGAGGACAGGTGGCCACGAACAGCGAGAACATATCGGCAAAGGAGCGGTTGTTGGAGGCCGGGTTGGCGGTTTTCGGGCGTTACGGTTTCGAACCGTCCACCACGCGGGCCATCGCGCGCCGGGCAGGGGTGAACATGGCGGCCATTCCTTATTATTACGACGGCAAAGAGGGGTTGTACCTGGCGGTGGTGGCCCATGTGGCGCAGCGCATCGAAGAACGCATGGCCGATACGTTGGCGGCGGTCGGGGCGCTGGCCGCCGAGGGGCGGCCGTCCGGGGAGGCGGCGCCGGCGCTGCTCGAACGGTTGTTGGGAGATTTGATCGATTTCATGGTGGGTTCATCCGGGGCGGTGCGTTTCGCGCGGATTCTGCTCAGGGAGCAGCTCCACCCTTCGTCGGCCTACGAGACGATTTTCAACCGGATCATGGCCCCGCTGATCGATGCCATCGCCCGCCTGTTGGCCGTGGCCACGGGGACGACGGACATGCGGCGGCTGCGTATCCGTGCGCTGTCCATGATCGGCCAGGTGATGGCTTTCCGGGTGGCGCGGGAGTCCATGGTGCGCATGCTGGACATGGCGGGCTACAGTGCTGACGAGACGGAGGAGATTCGCCGGGTGGTGCTGGAGCAGACCCGCTTCGTTCTGCAGGGGATGGGAGAGAAAAATGCATCGGTATCCCTTGGATAGGGCCTTGGGGCGATGCGAACGATTGGGGGCGATATGAGATGGTCGGTCAAGATGGTGCCGCTGGTGGTGGTATTGGCGGGGGCGGTTTGCGGGGCCGTTTGGTGGTGGTTCGATGGCGACGGCCGTGAAGCCGATAATGTGGTGCGGCTCTTCGGCCATGTGGAGATGCGCGATGTGCGCTTGGCCTTCAGCGAGCAGGAGCGGGTGGCGGCGGTCCTGGTGGAGGAGGGGGAGCGGGTGGCGGCCGGTCAGGTGGTGGCCCGCCTGCATGCCGAACGGCTGCAGGCCCGGGTGCGGGAGAGCGAGGCCCGCATTGCCGCCCAGCAGGCCGTTCTGGATCGCCTGCTGGCGGGGGCGCGGCACCAGGAGGTGGCCCAGGTGCGTTCCGAGCTGGCGGCGGCCGAGGTGCGGGCAACCAATGCCCGCATGACCGTCGCGCGTTTGCGGCAGACCACGGCCGCCGGTGCGTCCAGCGTCCAGGCGCTGGACGATGCGGCCGCCCGGTTGCAAGAGGCAAAGGCGCAGCGCGAAGTGCGGCGCAAGGCCTTGGAACTGGTGCTGGAGGGGCCCCGGCGCGAGGAGATCGAGGAGGCCGAAAGCCGTCTGTCCGCCGAGCGTGCCGCCCTGGATTTGCTGCGCATTCGGCTGGCGGACATGGCGTTGTATGCGCCGGCCGCCGGTGTGGTGCGCAGCCGGATTCTGGAACCGGGCGAAATGGCCGATCCGGGCCGGCCGGTGGTGGTGCTGGCGCTGACCGGGACCAAATGGGTGCGGGCCTGGCTGCCGGGTCCGGATTTGGGCCGGGTCGACAGCGGCATGGCGGCCCGGGTGAACAACGACACGTTCCCCGAACAGCCCTTGTCCGGTTGGGTGGGGTTCATTTCTCCCAAGGCCGAGTTTACGCCTAAGAATGTGGAGACCACCGATTTGCGTACCCAGCTGGTGTACGAGGTGCGCATTCACGTGAACGATCCGGAGGATGTGCTGCGTCAGGGCATGCCGGTCAGTGTGCGGGTGGATCCGGCCGCCGCGTCCGGGGTTCCAAGCCCGGCGCGGTCGCAGGCGCGGCGGTGACGACCGTGGTCCGTCCGCCGGATAGCGATCCTTCGGTCACCACAGAGTCGGTTTTGACGGCCCGGCGACTGACCAAGACCTTTGCCGCCGCAAAGGCCAAGGCGGAGGTGGTGACGGCCCTTCAAGGGGTATCTCTCAAGGTGGACCGCGGGCAGGTGGCTGGCCTGGTGGGCGCCGATGGCGCGGGTAAGACCACTTTGCTGCGCATCGCGGCCGGTTTGCTGGTGCCCACGGAAGGGACGGTGACCGTCCTGGGGCTGGACAGTGCGCGCGACAGCCTGGCCGTCCAGAGCCGGGTTGGTTATATGCCCCAGCGCTTCGGACTATACGAGGATCTGACCGTGGCCGAGAACATGGATCTGTACGCCGATCTGCAAGGGGTGCCCAAGGCCGAACGCCGCCGGCGTTATCCCCGGTTGCTGGCCATGACCGGCCTGGCACCTTTTCCCCGGCGCCGGGCGGGGGATCTGTCCGGCGGCATGAAGCAGAAACTGGGACTGGCCTGTGCCCTGATCAAGTCGCCGCAATTGCTGCTGCTGGACGAACCCACCGTGGGGGTGGATCCGGTGTCGCGGCGCGAGCTATGGAAGATTGTCTATGAATTGGCCGAAGGCGAGGGCATCGGCGTGCTGCTGGCCACGGCCTATCTGGATGAGGCGGAACGCTGCCACCATGTGGCGTTGCTGCACGAAGGCCGATTGATGGCCGAGGGGCCGCCGCGCGCCTTTCACGACCGCGTGCGGGGCCGGGTTTTCCTGATCGCGCCTCCCGCGGGGGTGGCGCCGCGGCGTATCCACACCCGCCTGGCCCGCGCGACGGGCATCCAGGACGTGACCATCCGTGCCGGCCGGGTGCGCCTGGTGACGGCGGCGGACGCCGCCGCCGGGGCCGCCTTCGATTTGCCCGCAACATGGCGGGCCGGCATGCAACCGGCCGAACCCTGTTTCGAAGATGCCTTCATGGCGCTTTTGCCCCGTCGCGAAGCGGCATTCGCACCTGCTGCGCAGATCGATGACGGCGCCGCGGCCGTCGAGGTCGGCGAGGTGGTGGTGCGCACCGAGGGGTTGAGCAAGTACTTCGGCGCCTTCGCCGCCGTTCAGGATCTCTCCTTTGAAGTGCGTCGCGGCGAGATTTTTGGATTGCTCGGCCCCAACGGCGCGGGTAAGAGCACCACCTTCCGCATGCTCTGCGGGCTGACCACCGCCGGCGGCGGCAAGCTCACCGTGGCCGGCCGGGACCTGCGGCGGTCGCGGGCCCGCGCCCGTGCACGCCTGGGCTACATGGCGCAGCGGTTTTCCCTTTATACCCAGCTCAGCGTACGCGAGAACCTGCAGTTTTACGGGCGCGCCTACGGTCTGGCCGGTGCCCGGCTGCAGGCCCGAATGGATTGGGCTTATGCGGAGTTCGGCCTGGCCGCCTGGCGCGACCGCGCGGCCGGGGAACTGCCCGGCGGTTACAAACAACGCCTGGCCATGGCCACCGCCCTGCTGCATCAACCGGACATTCTTTTCCTGGACGAACCCACCTCCGGTGTGGACCCCCTGGCGCGGCGCGAGTTCTGGCTGCGCATCAACGGCTTTGCCCAGCAGGGGGTCACCGTGGTGGTTACCACCCACTTCATGGAGGAATCGGAGTATTGTGACCGCATGCTGATCATGTCCCGGGGTCGCACCCTGGCCGTGGGCACGCCGGAACAGATCCGGGCATTGGCCCGCTCGGCGGATCTTCCCGCGCCGACCATGGAGGATGCCTTCATCGCTTTGGCCGAGGGCCGCGCCGGCGCCGCGAGCAGTGGGGCGCACCAATGACCCGGCAATCGCTTTTCCGGATGCGCATGGCGGGCTTGCTGCGCAAGGAGCTGCGTCAGATCCTGCGCGATCCGAGCAGCATCGCCCTGGCCGTGGTGTTGCCCCTGGTGATGTTGTTCCTGTTCGGGTACGGCGTCTCCCTGGATGCCGAGCACGTGCCCCTGGCCATGGTGCTGCAGGACCGCGCCGCACCGGCCCGGGAACTGGCGGCGCGCTTCGAGGGATCGCGCTATTTCGATGTGCGCCATGCCGCCTCCCTGTCCGAGGCCCGGCGGTGGCTGGATCAGCGCAAGGTAGAAGGCATCGTTTGCCTGCAAAGCGACTTTGCCGCCCATATTCAGCGGCAACAGGCAGCGTCGGTGCAAGTGATCGTCAACGGGGTGGATGCCAACCGCGCCCGTCTGATCCAGGCCTATGCCCGCGGCGTGTTGCAGCAGTGGGGTGCCCTGCGCCATGCGCGGGGCGAGGCGGCGGCCGTGCCCGCCGTGACGGTGGTCCAGCGCGTCTGGTTCAATGAGGGGGCGGTCAGTCGCAATTTCCTGGTGCCGGGCTTGATCGCCCTGATCATGACCTTGATCGGCACCCTGCTCACCGCGCTGGTGGTGGCCCGCGAGTGGGAGCGGGGCACCATGGAGGCGATCCTGGTCACGCCCCTGCGCCGCATCGATCTGCTGCTGGGCAAACTGCTGCCCTACTTTTTTCTGGGCATGGCCGGCATGGGGCTATCGGTGGCGTTGGCGGTCACCCTGTTCCAGGTGCCGCTGCGCGGCTCCCTCAGTGTGCTCTTTGTCCTCAGCGCGCTTTTCATGCTGGCGGCCCTAGGCCTGGGGCTGATGATCTCCGCGGCCGTTCGTGTCCAGTTCGTGGCCGCCCAGATCTCCATCGTGACCGGTTTCCTGCCGGCGGTTTTTCTTTCGGGGCTGCTGTTCGATCTGGAAAGCACACCGCTGCCGATTCAGATCGTCAGCCACGTGGTGCCTGCTCGTTACTTCGTCACCATCATCCACACGCTCTTCATGGCCGGCAACGTCTGGTCCGTGCTTTTGCCCAACGCCCTGGCCTTGCTGGTCATGGCGGTGTTGTTCATCGCCCTGGCCTATCGCAACATCACCAAGCGGCTGGAGGCGCCATGACCGTCCCGCGTCGCATCATCGCCCTGATCCGCAAGGAGTTCGCGCTGATCCTCAAGGATCCCAAAAGCCGCGTCGTGGTCATCGTGCCGCCGCTGATCCAGTTCTTCGTCTTCGGCTATGCGGCCACCTACGATCTTAAAAACGTACGTTACGCGGTGTTGGATGAAGACCGCAGCGCCATCTCCGGCCGGCTGCTGGCGCGTTTGGACGGCTCCGAAAGCTTCGCGCGGGTGGGCACCTTGACCGCCGGCCATCAGGTGGCCGAGGTACTCGATGGACGCCAGGCCCGGCTGGTGGTGCACATCGGGTCCGGATTCAGCCGCGATCTGCACAACGGCGCGCCGGTTGCGGTGCAGGTGCTGGTGGACGGCCGCAACTCCAACTCCGCCTTGCTCGCTTTAGGCTACATCGGCACCATCGTCGAACAGTTCAACCGGCAGTTGGCCGCCGAAGGGCTGGTGGCCTTGAGCGGACCGGGCGTGGCACTGGTGGAGCGCGCCTGGTTCAACCCCAATTTGCAGAGCCGATGGTATATCGTCTCGGCCCTGGGGGGCATCATCAGCATGGTGGTGGTGATGATCCTCACCAGCTTGTCGGTGGCGCGGGAGCGGGAGTTCGGCACCTTCGATCAGCTGCTGGTGGCCCCGTTCACGCCTGCGGAGATTCTAATCGGCAAATCCCTGCCCGGTATCTGCTTCGGTCTGATCGATGCCTTGCTTTTCTCCCTGGGAGCGGTCTTCTGGTACGGCGTGCCCTTTCGCGGTAGCCCGGCGGCCCTGCTGCTGGTCCTGATCGGTTTCGTGGTGACCATCGTGGGGGTGGGGCTGCTGGTCTCCTCCATGGCCAAGACCATGCAGCAGGCCCTGATGGGTGCCTTCGTGTTCATGATGCCGGCGGTCATCCTCTCCGGCTTCACCACCCCCATCGAAAACATGCCCGGCTGGCTGCAAGCCGGCACCCTGCTCAACCCCGTGCGTTACATCATCACCGCCCTGCGCCTGATCTTCCTGCAAGGCGCGGACACCGCCGCCGTCTGGCCGCAACTGTGGCCCTTGCTGGTCATGGCGGCCGTGACTCTGCCGGTTGCCGGCCGGCTGTTTCGTCATCGGTCGCAGTAGCCGTAAAGGTTGGTCGATTCATGGGCCCTGCGGGCCAGTTTTGAGGCCCTGCGGGCCAGTTTTAAGTTTTAGGTTTTAAGTTGAAGGAATTCCGGTGGTTGGATGGGGTGGTGGGCCGCCTGGTGCCGAGTGTTCGGTGGGCGGCCCTTGTGTTATCATGGGTTTGGTGTGGTTGTTTTCGTGGTGCCGGCGGACCCGCCGGCTTGGGTCAGGTGGCTCAGGAGAAGCCCGAGCCGCCGGGGGCGCAGAGGCCGCCGGTGGCGCCGCCGATGAAGCTGGCGCAACTCATCTGCTTGGCGGTTCGGGTGCCGCCGCAGGAAGGGCAGGTGGTTTTTTCTTGTTCCTCGTCGCCGGCCATGCGCAGTTTTTCGAAACAGTGGCCGCAATCCTCACATCGATATTCGAAGATCGGCATCGGGTTCTCCTCCTGTCGGTTGCCGTGGATCGTCGCGGGAAGCGCGGTGATCGATCCGGATTTTGTTTGCAGGCCTATAATAAGAACAGTTTCGGTCGGTTCAAGGTTGAGTTAATGATGCGTTCCGCCATGTCGAACGAGATTTGGTCTATATTGCCAACTCGATAAAGCTGAACGCCGCAGATTGTAGTTGACAGGGTTGAAAATTCTGAATTACGCTTCAGCCAATGGTTTCATGGTTGCACATCCAGCCCATTTGTCACGATAGCCACAAGAAGGGCCTTTCGGACTTTTCCGACTCGGCCGCCGATCACCACTATTGTTTTGGATGATCAATGATTTGTCGCGTCTTCAATCAACAGGAGGGGTAAAATGATGCGTACGCTGAAATGTTCCTCATTGGGTATTGCACTTGCTTTTTTCACGCTGTTCGCGGTTTTCGCCGGCGGCGCCTGGGCCGAAGAGGTGGTGATTGGATACACGGGCCCCCTCAGCGGCCCCGCGGCCCAATACGGGCGTGATTGTCTGGCCGGCGTGGAGCTGGCCGTGGAGGATATTAACCGTGCCGGCGGCATTAAGATCGACGGCAAGGCTTACACCTTCAAGGTGGCTTCCTATGACGACATGATCGACCCAACGGCGGCGGTCAACAACTCGCGGCGCCTGGTCTCCAGGGAGAAGGCCGTGGCTGTTTTCAACCCGGTTTTCAACACCATCGCGGCCATGATGCAGATCAACGAACAGCGCGGGTCCGAGTTTTTGATGATGGCCTACACCAGCACCCCCGCCCTCGACAAGATTCCCAATCAATTGACGGTCGCCATTCCACCGCCTTTTGCCGCCTATGCCATCGCATTCGCCGATCGTGCCTGGGAAAAAGGATGGCGCAAGGGAGCGATGGTGGTCACCTTGGGTGCCTACGGCGACGAGTGGCGCAAGGAGTTTCGTCGCGTGTGGGAGGCGAAAGGTGGTGAAATCACCGCCGATCAACCGGCCAACTACTATACGGAAACCGATTTTTCCTCCCATCTGGCGGCCGCCTTGGCCACCAACCCCGAGTTCCTGTTGGTCGGCGGACCGTCCGACCCCACCGGCCTGGTTATCGAACAAGCCAAGAACCTGGGGTTCAAGGGCGGTTTCATGATGGTCGATCAAGCCAAACTGAACTACATCGTGGATGTCACCTTCAAGGGGGATATCACCAAGATGAACAATGTCTGGGGCGTTGTCCGGACATTGGATCTGGGGGTGCACAGCGAAACGCAGGCCCTGATCGACCGCTTCGTGCAAGAAAAGAACATCAAGGTTCCCACTTCGGAAAATTTCCTGAACTACTCGGCCATGCGGATTCTGGCGGCGGCCATGGTGAAGGCCGGCACCGTCAGCGATCCCGCCAAGATCAAGGCCGCCTTCAATGAAGTGTTGCCCTTGCCCGTAGAGGACAACCCGATCATGTACGTCGGCTTGCAAGGCAGCCGGTTGCTGGTGCAGGCCTCCATCCAGTTCATCGAAGAGAATGAATACAAGACCCCGATTCAATCGTTCTGGTGGATCGATGACGAAAAGGAGCTCCAGCGGCTGGTGGATATGCAACCGCCCGAACACAAGGTACATCGCAGAATCCTGCCGTTGGAAGGATACGTGATGAAATAGACCGACCCCTTGCAGCAAGCTGCCCGAGGTGAGTGTCGTTTTGCGCGCCTCGGGCAGTTTTATAGGGACGGCCGGCGCCGCCCGCGGCATTCCACCTCATTCCACCAATGATCGAAGGGTGTTTCAATGGAGCTATTTCTGCAACAGGTTTTCAACGGCATCATGTTCGGCAGCACCTATGCCATCGTGGCGCTCGGGCTGACGCTGGTGATGGGCATCCTGCACATCCCCAATTTCGCCCATGGGCATCTCTACATGCTCGGCGGCTACATCACCTATCTCTTTGTGGCCACCCTGGGGCTTGGCTACTGGCCCAGCCTGCTGATCGCCATCGTGGTGCTGGGCTTCGTGGGGATCATTATGGAAGCGGTCGTCTACCGGCCGTTGAACGAGCAGCCGCACATCAATGCCTTCATTGCGGCCATCGGCGCGCTGCTGGTGTTGGAGTCGGCGGTGGAAGTGATCTGGGGGCCGCAGGGTATGCGCGTTCCCAACCCCTATCCGCACACCTTCGAGTTTCTGGGGATCATCATGAGCGTGCAGCGGCTGTTGGTCATATTCGGGGCGATCCTGTTGATTGTGTTACTGCACCTTTTTCTTAAAAAGACCCTCACCGGCACCACCATCGAGGCCGTGGCCCAGAACAGGGAAGGGGCCATGCTCAACGGCATCAATGTGAACCGGGTCTCCTCTTTGACCTTTTTCATCTCCTCCGGCACCGCCGCCGTGGCCGCCAGCTTCATCGCGCCCATCTTCGTGATTTCGCCGGCCATGGGGGCCATTATCGGCATGAAGGCCTTCATCATCGTATTGTTGGGTGGGATGGGCAGTATTCCGGGGGCCATCATAGGCGGCTATTTTCTAGGGCTGATCGAGTCCCTCGGCGGGGGGTATGTTTCCGCCGCCTACAAGGATGTCATCGCGTTCGGAGCCCTCATCGTTATTTTTTCCATCAAGCCGACCGGCCTGTTCGGCAAGAAGGAGGGCTGATCCATGATAACCAAACCGCTCCACACCAAACTGCTGTACGGTTTCATTCTTCTGGCAGCCTTGCTGTTACCGCTGTATGTGCCCGATCCCTATATGTTTCAAGTGGTCATCATGAGCCTGATCTTTGCTATCGCCGTGCTGGCCATGAACCTGATCATCGGTTTCACCGGTCAGGCCTCCCTGGCCCATGCCGCTTTTTTCGGTTTCGGCGCTTACGGCGTGGCGATCATGACCAAGGCCGGTATCTCCTTCTGGCTGGCGCTGCCGGCCGCCGCTTCCATATCGGCGCTGATCGGGCTGATCATCGGTCCGCCGGCGTTGCGCACACGAGGGTCCTACTTCGCCATCGTCACCCTGGCCTTCGGCGTCATCGTCTGGATCGTGGCCGGCAACTGGGTCCAGGTGACCGGCGGCCACAACGGCATCTTCGGCATTCCCCGACCCACCCCGATTCCCATTCCATTCATCGGCGCAATCGAATTTTTCGACCAGCCCGCTCAATATTACCTGGTGCTGGTGTTTCTGCTGCTCACCCTGTTCATCATGCACCGCATCGTTTATTCGATCTTCGGATTGACCTTCATGGCCGTGCGCAACAATGAGCCCTTGGCCGACGCCGTGGGCATCAACACCTTCACCACCAAATTGATCTCCTTTGTGATCGCCAATTTTTTCGCCGGATTGGCGGGCGGTCTTTACGCGGCCATCATCGGTGCCGTGAGCCCCAGCGTGGCCGCCCATCTGCTCACCTTCAATTTTCTGATTTTCCTGATTCTCGGAGGCATGGCCAGCCTGGCGGGGCCGGTGGTCGGTGCCTTCGCCATTCCCATCCTCATGGAATTGTTGCAGGATCTGGGTCACTTCCGCATGCTGTTTTTCGGCGTGTTGCTGGTGGCCACCATCATCTATTTTCCCCGTGGGTTTGTTGGCGCGGTGCGCCAGCTCAACGACAAGATCGCCGCGCGGCGCCAAGCGAAATCTTAATGGGAGTGGTTTATGCTTTCGGTTAAATATCTGACCAAGAATTTCGATGGACTGGTGGCGGTCAAGGAGCTGAGTTTCGATATCCGGGAAGGGGAGATCCTGGCCATCATCGGCCCCAACGGGGCCGGTAAATCCACCGTCTTCAACCTTATGACCGGCACCTTGGCGCCGACCAGCGGCAAGGTGTTCATCCATGAAGAGAACATCACCGGGTTGAAACCCTATCAAATCGTCAAAAAAGGAGTGGCTCGCACCTTTCAGACCACCAGCTTGTTCGATCAACTGCGGGTGATCGACAACATGTTGATCGCCTATAAATGGCGCACGCGCCTGGGGTTCTGGAACACCCTGTTTCACACGCCGGCTTGGAAATCCCAGCATGACCAGGCGGCTCGGAACGCGTTGGAGACCCTTGACTTTCTGGGGCTGGCCGACAAGGCCCTGGCGTTCATTCCCACCCTCTCCCAGGAGGAGCAAAAACGGTTGGCCATCGGCATCGCCCTGGTGTGCAAACCCAAGCTGCTGTTGTTGGACGAGCCGACCGGCGGCCTGATCCAGGAGGAGACCGAACGCATCGCGCTTTTTATTAAAAAAGTCCGCGATCAAGGCACCACGGTCTGCATCATCGAGCACAAGATGCAAATGATCATGGGCATGGCGGACCGCATCGTCGTATTGAATTACGGGCAAAAAATCGCCGAGGGCACGCCTGATGAAATCAAAACCAACCAGGCCGTGATCGAGGCCTACCTGGGAGGTGATGTTCATGCTTAAACTCAATCAGGTGAACACCCATATCGGCGGCCTGCACATCATCCAGGATGTCTCCTTGAACATCGAAAAAGGAGAATTCGTCGCCCTGCTGGGCAGCAACGGCGCCGGCAAGACGACCCTGTTCAGAACCATTGCCGGTGTTTTGAAACCCAAAACCGGATCCATCGAGCTCGACGGGGTGGCGATCGACAAGCTGCCGGTGCATAAAATCGTGGAAATGGGGCTGGTGCTGTGCCCCCAGGGACGACAGTTGTTCCCCGAATTGAGCGTACAGAAGAATCTGTTGCTCGGGGCCTTCCCCCTGCGGGGAGACAAAACGCGCATTCAGAAGAATCTGGACAAAGTGTACGACCTGTTTCCAATTCTGCGCGAGCGGACCTTTCAGCAGGCCGGTACCTTCAGCGGCGGCGAGCAGCAGATGCTGGCCATCGCCCGCGCCCTGATGGGCGAACCCCGGCTGCTGCTGCTGGACGAACCCTCCATGGGCCTGGCGCCCTTGATCGTCAAGCAGATCGGCGAGGTGATCGAGAACATCAACCACGAGATGGACACCACCGTCTTTCTTTCCGAGCAGAACGCCAACATGGCCCTGAACATCACCGACCGCGGCTACGTTCTGGAAAGTGGCCGCTGCACCCTCGAAGGCCCCTGCGATGAACTGAAGAAGGACGAAAAAGTACGCAAGGCCTACATCGGCGCGTAAGCGGGTGGTCGAGTTGAAAGGGTTGATTGGGTTTGTTGAGTTTATAGCGTTTGTTGGGTCGAAAGGGTTGGTTGCGTTTTTTGGGGGGTTGGTGTTTATTGGGATAAGTGTTGCGCCGGCCTGTCAGCAATGGGGCTATGCCCGATCATAGCGCCCGGTGCCGGCAGCCAACCCAACAAACCCAAACAACCCAATAAACTCAACGAACTCAATAAACCGATATGGCTTTCTACTCACACGTCAGCACCGGTTGGGACAGTCTGGACCGGATCATCGACCATCTGCGCATGGGCGACAATGTGGTGTGGCAGGTGGACACCATCGAGGCCTACCAGAAGCTGGTGTCTCTGTTCGTCAATCGGGCCACGGCCGCCGGCGAGCGGGTGGTGTACATGCGTTTCGCGCGTCACGGGCCGCTGTTGGAGGAACGGGGCAACGTGACCGTCCACCATCTCAACGTGGACGGCGGATTCGAGTCCTTTTCGGCCCAGGTGCACACCATCATCACCCGCGAGGGGCGGGACATCTTCTATGTGTTCGATTCGCTGTCCGATCTGCTCCACGTGTGGGCCACGGACCTGATGATCGTCAATTTCTTTTTCATCACCTGTCCCTACCTGTACGAACTGAACACCATCGCCTACTTCGCCATTCTGCGCAATCGCCACTCCTTCAAGGCCATCGCCCGCATCCGGGAGACCACCCAGGTGCTGATCGATGTGTACAATCACAAACGACAGCTGTGCGTGCACCCCATCAAGATTCAGGACCGCTATTCGCCCACCATGTTTTTCCCCCATGTCAAAGAGGGCGGCGAGCTGGTCCCGGTGATCAGCAGCGTGGAGGCCAGTCGCCTGTTCGCCTCCCTGACCCGCCATCCGGCCACCGATGCCCAACGGCACCTGGACTACTGGGACCGGCTGTTCATGCAGGCCAAGGCCTTGGTCGATGGGGCGGCCGGGGCCGAGGAGCGGCAGGACATGGTGGAACAACTCAGCCGTTTGTTGCTCAGCCGCAACAAACGACTGTTGGGGCTCATCCGGCGCCACATGACCCTGGCCGATCTGATTCAAATCAAGTCGCGCCTGATCGGCACGGGTTTCATCGGCGGCAAATCCCTGGGGATGTTGCTGGCGCGCCAGATTCTGGCGGCCGACAGCGACGACCGCTGGGGTGAGGTGCTGGAGCCCCACGACTCCTTTTACATCGGTTCGGATGTTTTCTACTCCTACATCGTGCAAAACGGCTGGTGGAAGCTGTTCATGGAGCACAAAACCCCGGAGGGCTTCTTCGAAAAGGCCGAGGCCTTGCAGACCAACATCCTTGCGGGGGCCTTTCCCGAAACGGTGCGCGAGCGTTTTCAGTTGATGCTCGAATACTTCGGCCAGTCGCCCATCATCGTGCGTTCCAGCAGCTTGTTGGAAGACGCCTTCGGCAGCGCCTTCGCCGGTAAGTACGACAGCTTCTTCTGCGTCAACCAGGGATCTCCCGAGCAGCGCTACGAAGCCTTCGAGGAGGCGGTCCGCAAGATCTACGCCAGCACCATGAACCCCGACGCGCTGGCCTACCGCCGCCAGCGCGGCCTGGACCAGATGGACGAGCAGATGGCGCTGCTGGTGCAGCGGGTTTCGGGCGCCTATCGCAAAAACTACTTCTTTCCGGAGATGGCCGGCGTGGGGCTTTCCCACAACCCCTATGTCTGGAAAAAGGGCATGGATGCCGACGCCGGCATGCTGCGCCTGGTGCTGGGGCTGGGTACCCGGGCGGTCAACCGCGTGGAGAACGACTACCCGCGCATCGTGGCTCTGGATCAACCCCTGGTCAAGCCGCTGACGGGGTTGCAGGACATCCGCAAATATTCCCAGCACTACGTGGACCACCTCAACCTGGAGGAAAACGCCCTGCAAACCATGCCCCTAGAGGAATTGACCGCCAAGGATCTGGGGCTCCGCCTGGACCGGGTGGCGGTGCGCGACACCGAGACGGCCGACCGCGCCCGGGCCGCCGGGCGGCCCATCCCGGAGCAGTGGGTGCTCACCTTCGACGATTTCTTGACCAGCAGCCCTTTCACCCGCATCATGTGCCGCATGCTGGGCGCCTTGCAACAGGCCTACGGCGTGCCGGTGGACATCGAATTCACCGTCAATTTTAATCAGGCCGGCGATCTGCAGGTGAACCTGCTCCAGTGCCGGCCGTTTCAGACCATCGGCCGCCGGGCCGGCGTGGTCATGCCGGAACACATTCCT
The DNA here is from genome assembly GCF_022968795.1 of Desulfatitalea alkaliphila. Taxonomy (GTDB): domain Bacteria; phylum Desulfobacterota; class Desulfobacteria; order Desulfobacterales; family Desulfosarcinaceae; genus Desulfatitalea; species Desulfatitalea alkaliphila. The sequence goes on along the minus strand of NZ_JALJRB010000005.1, from coordinate 200,686 downwards.
GAAGAACGCACCTTCATTCGCAGCGAAGGCCGTTTCATGGGCGGCAACGTCTCCTTGCCCATCGCGTTGATCATTTGGGTGGATGCCGAAGCCTACACCGCCCTTTCCACCACCGATCGCTACAGCGTGGCGCGCCTGATCGGCAAACTGAACCGCCGCCTGGTCCATCCCGACACCATGCCCGCCCTGTTGCTGGGGCCGGGCCGCTGGGGCACTCACACCCCGGCCATGGGCGTGCCGGTCACCTTTTCCGAGATCAACCACATCAGTGCGCTGGCCGAAGTGAGCTACCAGGACGGCAGCCTGATTCCCGATCTCTCCTTCGGCACCCACTTTTTCCACGATCTGACCGAAACCAACATTTTCTATCTGGCCATCTACCCGGAGAACCCCGATGTGCGCCTCGACACCGCCTGGCTGGAAATCCTGCCCAACCTGCTGCCCGAGGCGGCCCCCGGCGACAGCCGCTTGGCCGTTGTGGTAAAGGTGTGCGATGTGCGCGAGCAGGGGTTGATTCTCCAATCGGATGTCTTGAGCCAACGCCTGGTGTGCTATCGCGCTACCACTTGATCAGACATAGGGGGACGTCCTTTATATCTTTATATTTCTTCCTTTTCCTTATTGGGCAGAAATATAAAAATATAAAGGACGTCCCCCACTCCACGTCCCCCACTCCACTTTTGCTTAAGTTTTCAACCGAATTACCGATATCGACGCAGAGGGTTCGGTCGGCACTGTCCGGCCGCTTGTTCCGGCAGCCGTGCCGCGGCTGTTTCTCGATCTCCTGTCGACCTTGTCGCAACCCTCGCCAACGTCGGGGATGCGCCAACCGGTACCGGACGATGCCGGGTTGCCGTAGGTGCACCCTTCGTATTCAAAACCAAGGGGGTTTTTTATGGCACCGATGGTTCAGGCCGACCATGCGGTCATCGACCAATTGGACGCCTATGATGTGCAAGCGGTGGTGTTCGACGGGGATCCGACCCGGATTTACCGGGCCCGGCGCCTCAGGGACGGGATGCCGGTGATGCTCAAGGCATTGCGCGATGAAAACGCCGCGCGCCAGGCGGCGGCTTGTTTGCAACACGAATTTGAAATCACCCGCCGCCTGATGGTGCCCACGGTCATTCGGGCCTTGGCCCTCGAGCAACAAGACCATTTACCGGTGATCGTGTTCGAGGATTTCGGCGGCGATTCGCTCAACCATCTGGCCCGGCGCCGGCGTTTCGAAGTGGAGGAGTTGCTGCGGATCGCCATCCAGGTGGCCCGCGGGTTGATCGAGATTCATGCGGCCAACATCATTCACAAGGACATCAACCCCTCCAACATCGTTTACAATCCGGACAGCGGCGTGGTCAAGATCATCGACTTCGGCATTTCCACCGCCTTGACCCGCGAACAGGCGGCGGTGGCCAGTGCCGAGGTGTTCGAAGGCAGCTTGCCCTACATTTCCCCTGAGCAGACCGGGCGCATGAACCGCGCCATCGATTACCGCACCGATTTTTACTCCTTCGGCGCCACCCTTTACGAGTTGTTCACCGGTCGGCCCCTGTTCGTGGTCAGCGAGCCCATCGAGTGGTTCCATTGCCATATCGCCAAGCAGCCCGTGCCGCCCGCCGAAGTGGATGCCCGCATTCCCCGGGTGTTGTCCGATATGGTCATGAAGCTGCTGGCCAAAACCGCCGAGGAGCGTTACCAGAGCGCCCGCGGCATTCATGCCGATTTGCAGGATTGCCTGGATGAGTGGGTCGCCGAAGGGCGGATCACGCCCTTTGATCTTGCGCAACAGGATGTGGCGGACCGTTTCCAGATCCCCCAGCGGTTGTACGGCCGGCAAAAGGAGGTGCAACAACTGTTGGACGCTTTTTCCCTGGCCGGCGACGGCCCTGGCCGGATGGTTCTGGTATCGGGTTACTCGGGCATCGGCAAGACCTGTCTGGTCAAGGAAATTTACAAGCCGGTCACGGAGCGCAAAGGGTTCTTCATCGCCGGCAAGTTCGATCAGCTGCAGCGCAACATGCCCTATCGGGCCATTGCGGGCGCCTTGCGCGATCTGGTGCGCCAACTGCTGACCGAGCCGGAGGAACGCCTGGCCAAGTGGCGCAGCGGCATCATGGCGGCCCTCGGCGCCAATGCCGGTTTGATCGTGGCCGGGGTGCCCGATCTGGCCCTGATCGTCGGCCCCACAACCGAGCCGGCCCCCTTGCCGCCGCTGGAAGCGGAGCAGCGCTTTCATCGTACCTTTCGCACCTTCATCCAACTGTTCTGCAAGGCCGATCATCCCCTGGCGATTTTTCTGGACGACCTGCAATGGGCGGACAACGCCAGCCTGCGGCTGATCGATCTGTTGATCGGCGGTGATGCGCGGATGCCCCATTTGCTGTTGATCGGCGCCTATCGGGACAACGAACTGCGACCCGGTCATCCCGTGACGGTGTGGCTCAAGGAGCGGCAAGCCCAAGGCGCCTTCAGTGACGAAATCCGTTTGCAGCCGCTGACGGCCGATGCCTTGACCGCCATGGTGGCCGACACCCTGGGGAGCGCGCCGTCCCATGTGGCGCCCCTGGCCGATCTGGTGGCAAGCAAGACCGGGGGCAACCCCTTTTTCACCGAAGAGTTTCTTAAAATTTTGCATCGGCAGGAGTTGATCGTTTTCTCCCACGTCCGGGGAGGCTGGCAATGGGACGTGGAACGCATCCGGGAACAAGCGTTGACCGACAACGTGGTGGCTTTGTTGACCGCCAAACTGCGGCAATTGGCGCCCCAAGAGCGCCAGGCATTGGAATTGGCGGCCTGTATCGGGTTCACCTTTTCCCTCGACTTGCTGGCGCGGATATCGCGGGAGCCCGCCAAGGTGGTCGCCGGCCGGCTCCAGGCCCCCATCCTGGAAGCCTTGGTCGCGCCCATCGGCGATGCCTATCAACTCATCGAACTGGAGCTGGCCGCCGATGTGCAGGAACTGACGGTCACCCTGGCCTTTGCCCATGATCGTATTCAACAGGCGGCCTACACCCTGCTGGACGACGATCGACGCCTGCGCGCCCATCTGACCATCGGACGCTTCATGCGCGAATCCCTGGCCGCCGAAGCGCCCGAAGCGGAACAGCTCTTCGCCACGGTCAACCACCTCAATCTGGGCGCCTCCCTGATGAACGACGCCCGGGAGATCGGTGACCTGTGCCGCCTCAACCTGGCCGCCGGTCGACAGGCCAAGCAGTCCAACGCCTATCCGGCCGCCCTGGACTATTTTCAGCAGGCCTTGGCCTTGCCGGCCGAGGATGCCTGGCAAGCGGACTACGCCCTGGCCCTGGCGTTGCACACCGAAGCAGCCGAGGCGGCCTATCTCAGCGGGGCTTACGACACCATGGACGATTTGTTGGCCGTCGGCTTCGCACAGGCGAAGCAGGAGGTTGACCAGGTCCCCTTGTACGTGGTGCAACTTTCCGCCTGCATGGCCCGCGACCAACTGAAGGAGGCCATCGACATCGCCTTGCCCCTGCTGGCCCGGTTCGGTCACCGCTACCCGGCCAAGGCCACCAAGGCACATGTGGTGTTGCGCCTGCTCCGCATGCAGCGGCGCTTGCGCAAGGTGTCGATGGATACCCTGCGGCAATTGCCCGTGATGACCGATCCGCGCCATCTGGCCGCCATGGCCATCGGCGAGCGTATCGGCGGGGCCGCCATGTTCACCCAGCCTCACCTGCTGCCCCTGATGATCATCAAGGGGGTGGAGGTATCCCTGGACCACGGCATCACCCGGGCCTCACTGACCAGTTACGCTTCCTACGGGATGATCTTGGCGCAAGCCCTGGGACAGGTGGAACGCGGTGACGCCTTCGGGAAACTGGCCCTGGAGCTGACCCAAAGATTGAAGATGCACACCATCGAGGGGCGCGTGCGCCATGTTTACAACGCCCTGGTACGCCACTGGCGGGAGCCGGTGCGCAACTGCCTCGATCCTTTGGACGAGGCGTTCCGGATGTGTCTGGAACACGGCGATTTCGAGTATGCGGCCCACGCCGTGTGCGTGCGCCAACTCTATGAATTTTCTTGCGGTGTGCCACTCGAACGGCTGGCGGCGGAAATCGAGCGCTACCAGGAAACACTTCAGCCCCTGCGGCAGGGGTCGCGCGTTCATTACCTGGAGTGCACCCAGCAGACGGTGGCCAACCTGCGCGGCCAGGCCGAGGATCCGGCCCTGCTCAAGGGGCGCTACTACGATATCGAGCGCATGATGGCCGACCATGAGCGTTCCCTTGACAAGAGCCTGATCAGCACCGATCTGACCATGCAGATGTACATGAGTTACAGTTTCGGGCGCCCCATGGAAGCGCTGGCTTATGCGAACAAGGCGCTGCCGTATACCGGCCGTGGTGCGCAAGCCATGTATTTGAGCCTGACCCACTACCTTACGGACGGCCTGATTCGCATGGCCAACGTGCCTTCGGCCGGCAAGGCGCAGCGGCGCCGCCTGCTGCGGCAAGCGGCCGGCAACCATGCCAAGCTCAAGCGCGTTGCCCGTTCGAACCCGGCCAACGCCGCCAACAAGGAGCGGCTGCTGGCGGCGGCCATATTGCAGGCGCGGGGGCGCGATTTCGAGGCCCACGCCGCCTATGACGACGCCATTCGGCTCTCCCGCGAGCATGGCTTTCTCAACGAGGAGGCCGGGGCCTACGAGCTGTGCGGCACCATGCACGCCGCCGCCGGACGCGACACCCTGGCCGACCCCTATCTGGCCAAGGCGCGGGATCTTTACGCCCATTGGGGCGCCAAGGCCAAGGTGGATTATCTCTTGGCCTGCTTTCCGCGGTTGGCCAAACCGGCGCCCGCCATGGCCAAGGCCGCCACCACCAAAACCGGCACCTGGGGCGCCAGTGCCGCCGAAATCGACATCGGCGCGCTGACCAAGGCGCTCAAGGCCATCGCCGAAGAGACGGCCCACAGCCGCATGGTGGAGGTCATCATCACCACCGCCATGGCCTTTGCCGGCGCCCAGCACGGGATGCTCTTGCTGCGCAATCCCGACGGAGAGCTGTGCATGGAAGCCGAAGCCTGCGTGGACCGCAGCGATGCGCGCATTCTGCAATCCATTCCCGTGGCCGAGGCGCCCCTATCCCAAGCGGTGGTCAATTACGTCTCCCGGACCCTGACCGCCGTCGTGGTGCACGATGCCCAGGCGCCCAACGATCAGATACCGGGTTTGCTCAAGGATCCGTGCATCCGGCAGCGTAAGGTGCGTTCCGTGCTGTGCCTGCCCCTGCTGACCGGCCGGGGCGCCGGCGGTGAGCTGATCGGCATGCTCTACCTGGAAAACAACCGCGCCAGCGCCACCTTCACCGAAGAACGCTTCGCCACCCTGGAGATCATCGGCATGTCCGCCGCCGGCCGGCTGGAGTTGTCCCGTAAAGCGGTCATCGACGGCCTGACCGAACTGTTCAACCACGATTACTTCCAGAACCTGCTGGGACAGGAGTTCGACGCCGCCCGGCGCCACGGGCGGCAGCTCGCCGTGATCCTCATGGACATCGATCACTTCAAGCAGTTCAACGACACCTGGGGCCACCAGGTGGGCGACCAGGTGCTGCGGGAAGTGGCCCGCATCATCAAAACCGGATGTCGCGGCGAAGACACCGCGGCCCGCTACGGCGGCGAAGAAATGGCCGTGATCCTGCCCATGGCCGATCTGAAAGCCGCCGAGCAAGTGGGCGAGCGCATCCGCCTGGCGGTGGCCGGACACCAGGTGATGCACAACGACCAACCCTTGTCCGTCACCATCAGTGTCGGCGTGGCGGTGCTGGATGCCGCCACCCAGGACAAGGAAACCCTCATTCGCCGCGCCGACGCCGCCCTCTACCGCGCCAAGGACGAAGGCCGCAACTGCTGCCGATTGGGATAAGAAGGTAAAAAGGGGACGCCCTTTATATTTTTATATTTCTGCCTTTTTAGGCGGAAATATAAAAATATAAAGGGCGTCCCCTTAGCGACGGAACAGCAGTCCGGAGACCACCACGGTGAACGGCGCCACGGTAACCAGCCCGAAACTGCCCACCAGGATGTTGAGCACCTCGGCGGCCACGAAGGGCGCGTTGAGCAGATTGGCCGGCGCCAGCCCTTTGGCCATGAAAAGCAGAAACAGGGTGATGTGGCTGCCGGTGTAGGCCAGCAGCAAGGTGGTGGTCATGGTGCCGATGACGGCCCGGCCCACCCGCATGCCCGCCCGCATGTGGGCCGGCATCCCGATGGCGGGATTACTGCGCTTGATCTCCTCCATGCTGGCGGCGATGTCCATTGCCAGGTCCATGATGGCGCCGGAGGCGGCGATGAAGACGCTGGCGATGAAGATATCGGTCAGGCGCAGTTCATAGTGACCGGCGTACATCAGCGCCTCGGCATAGGGCCGCACAGCGCCGTGCAGTTGTAATGCGTGGTTGAACAACACCGCCAGGCCGCAGGTGAGCAACACCCCCAGCATGGACCCGGCGAAGGTGGCCGCGCCGCGCCGGTTCAAGCCACCCACCGCGAAGGCGATAACCGCTGCCAGCAGCCCCACTACCGCCAGACCGGTGGCCAGGGGTGGCCAGCCGCGCAGTATCAGGGGAAAGTAGAGCTGCCACAGCACCATGGCCGCGAAGATGAACGAAAGCAGGGCCTTGAGCCCCGTCACCCCCGCCACGGCGATCAGCAGAGCCCCGAACAGGCCGATCAGAATCCCCTGCAGCCGCAAACGGTAATATCCCCGGGCAGTGCCGTGGTCGGGGCGCCCGTTCACCGCATCGTACTCCACCAGGATCGTCGCCCCCACTTCATAGAACTCATCGAACTCCAATTTGCCGGTCAATGTATTGACGATGGTCATCTGCTGCCCCTTGTGGGGGCCGTTGAGCAATTGCACCGTCAGGTGCTGGGTTTCGGTACGGATGAACAGGTGTGTCAGCACCTGGCTGTCGTCCACTGCCACGACCCGCGCCCGGGCGTGCAGGCCGCTGGGGGCCGGGGGGATTTTGGCCAGGTCGAGGAAGGCGAGGCCGATGCAGATGGCGAGGATCAGCAGGCAAAAGGCCCACTCTCGTCGGGATGGGTTCATGGCGGCTCCAAAGCAACGGCGCCGCCATAACGGCGGCGCCGTGAGTTGAAATGGCGCTGGAAAGGCGAATTACTTCTCTATGGGCAGGGCCTGGCGCACGTTCAGCACCCGGGCGATTTTCTTGGCGATGTCGGTGTTGTCGTAAAACCCGGCGAACCGCTCGGCCCCTGGGCCCTGGGCATACAGCGGCACCGGCACGCCCGTGTGGGCATAGGAGGTCCAGCCGATGCTGGCCCGTTCGTTGAGCACGTGGGTGATGGTTACGATGATCGGCTCATAATAGCCATAGAGCACGGCGTTCTTGGGGCCACTGTTCTTGTTGCGGCGGACCATGGACATGTCGTAGGCGTCCTCCAGCCGTTCCTGCTCGTATTCGTTCAGCTCATCCCACCTCAGTCCGAAAGCGTCGGCCATCAGGGCGATCATCTCGGCGCTGCCGGCGAGGTTGGCGGGGTTGGTCCAGTCGTAACCCTCGCCTTGGGCCGCTTTGTGGGCCGGCCACTGGTTCTGGCCGAAGTGAGTGAAGCTGTGCTTTTGGTCCAGCAACCGCTCGTAATAGGCGCGGTAGGCCGTGGTGGCATGGCCGATGGTCATGCCGCCGGTCTCATGGTCGCCGGTGACGATGATCAAGGTTTCCCGCGGATAGCGGCGTTGGAACGCCAAGGCCACGCCCACGGCATCGTCGAAATCGAGCATGTCGCCGATCACCGCCATGGCGTCGTTGGCATGGCAGGCCCAGTCGATCTTGCCGCCTTCCACCATCAGAAAGAAACCGTCGTTCCGGGGGTGCTTGAATTTCTTAGGATGCTTCCAGTGCTCGGGCCCCTTCGGCCCGCGACCCGGTTTCTCCTTGGCGCTGAGCACGGCGATGGCCACCTCGGTCATCTCCGCCAGGGAGAGATTCTCGGCCGGCTTGTCGATGGCGTAGGGCATGGCCTGGCTGTCTTGCAGAAAAGGATTGATGGCCAACACCATGTCGCGGGGATCGTTTTGCAGGTTCAGGATCGTTTCCCGGTCGTTGAGCACTTCGTAGCCGTTTTCGGCCAGCAGCGCCCAGATGTCGTTGCCCGTGTCGCCGTCGCGTGCCGCCCCGGTGGGGGACAGAATGCCGCCGCCGCCGAAAAATTCATAACCGCTTTCGGCCATCTGGGTGGCGATACTGTTGTACAGACCGCGATTGGTCACACTGGCGTAGTAGGCGGCCGGCGTGGCGTGGTTGAGGGGCACACTGGAGATGACGCCCACCTTTTTGCCTTGTTCCCGGGCCAGTTGGGCCACGCTTTTGAAACTGCGGGTCAGGCTGTGGTCCATGCCGATGACCGCGCTGCGGGTCTTGATGCCGCCGGCGAAGGCGGTGGCCGAGGAGGCCGAGTCGGTCATCAGGGCGAAAGCATCATAGGTGGTCTGCATGCCCTGGACAGCCATCCGGCTCATGTTCAAGCGGTTGTCGCGGCGCAGCAGATCTTCCGCAACTTCCGCCGAGCCGCCGTTGATCGTGGTCAGGTAGGCCTCGGTGGCCTGGATCTGGGCATTGGCCATGCCGTCGCCGAGGAAAAAGAACACGTACTTGGGCTGGTCGGCCGCGGCGCTCGCGGCGGAAAAGAGCAGCGCAAGGATCAACAACATAATACATGTCAGTTTTCTACCTTTTACCATTTGGAAACACTCCTTTGGTTTTGGTTGCAATGATTGCCGGGGATGGGGTTTTGCTTTCTTCAAGTTTTATGCCTGCGCCGATGGTGCCCGCGCCTAAAAACCTCCTTTCGTGTGCTGCGGCGTTGGATGAGGACGTTTATCGTGCCGGCGACCGCGATCCGGGGGGGCGTTCATCACCGCCACCGGTGCCGTCACCCTGCCAGGGCAATGTCAGGACAGTATTAGCTGTTGGTCAGGATTGTGTGAGATGAAAGATGAAGGGGATGAGGCGGGGGATAGATCAAACCTTGAATTGTGAATTCATCTGATAAGGTGTGCCCCCTATCACCTATCCCTTTCGCAAGCGGATTTTGTAGCAAACGGGAGAGTGATGATTGTGCGTTCAGATAGCAGTCCGAACCGGACCTCGTCGCTACGGGACCAGTTGTAACAGGGCTGTTTTGCTGAATAATATCCTTGGGGCGGCGACGGTCGCAAAACCGGTTTCAAGCGCCCTGCCGATGGTTGCATTAAATGCTTTGCGGGAGACGTGAAAAGGCGGTTCAACCACGAGAACATGACCGACCGGTAAGAGTATGGACCGCATCTCTTCGAAGAATCCGAGCTGGTCCGGGATTTCGTGGAGTACGTAGAACGCCAAAACAAAATCAACCCTCCCGGTCACGCCGATCCGGTCCGCTTCGCACTTGTGCAGGGTGATGCGATCCTGCTGTGGCGTTTCATCGATCTTGGCGCGCAGTTTGAGCAGCATTTCATCCTGCAAGTCACAAGCCACGACCCGACCCGCGTCGCCCACCATGTCGGCCAGGGCAACGGTAAAAAAGCCCGGGCCGCAGCCCACATCCAACGCCACCATGCCTTCATGGATGTAAGGTGCGAGGATTTTGCGCGGGTTTTGAAACCATCTGCGGATGCTGCTGTCGAGGCTGCCCGCTCTTTGGACGGGGCAGACCCCATGCTTTGGATTTTTCATTGGTGACGCTCCTTTTTCATCGTACGGCGGGACAACGGCAAGTGCCGACCATACTTCACTGAACCGGTTCTTGGTGTCTTGGCAGGGCGATTGTTCAATGGGGTGTCCTTATTCCTGGCGTGGTGCGTCGCCCGTCTGTTTGGGTGATTTTTCAGGAGGTTGGCCCTGCAAGGCGCGAAGGGCGTTCAGGGGCCGCTGTTGCAAGTTGAGTTTGCCGGGTGTTTTCTCCCAGCGGTAAACGCTGGGGGCGGTCACTCCCAGGGCGGTGGCGAATTGCGCCACGGTGAGGCCCATTTGCTTGCGCAGGCGTGCCAGGGATTTGCCGGTGGGCGTTTTCATCGGTGTTGGTTTGACCGCTTTCCGGCCCGCGCTGCGCTTGGGCGCGGCTGGCGGCGATTTTTTGGCCCTTTTGGGGGTAGCGGTGGACTGGCGGGTCTTGGACCGGGCCGGTTGGGGCGATTTTTTTGGGGTGCGGGTCGGTTTGGATTCGGCCGGCGCTTCAGTTTCCAGGTCGATACCGAAGATGTCGGCCAGGGCATCGTCGGCCAGGGTGTCGGCGGCCGTATCGGTCGTTTCGGTGGGCAGGGCGACAGGCGTGGCGATCAGTTCGCCGGCATTCACGCCCCGCAGGCAGAAGAGCAGTTCGGGCTGGTCGTCCAGTCGGTTGCCCACGCCGTAGAGCACGGCGGCCACATGTTTGCACATCACGGCCCAATCCGGGCAGCTGCATTGTAGCCGAATTTCTCCTGGCTGGGGGAAGAGGCCGGTGGTGCGGTGGGTGACCACGGCCATCACCTGGTCTGAAAAACGGCCCCGCAGCAGTTCGAGCAGGGAGCCGATCCGCCCGGCGCACTGTTGCCGAATCGCTTTCCACAATTTGGCTTTCAAAGGCTCAATGGCGATGGTCACCTCGTACAGTTCGCTGCCGCTGACCATCGCTTCGATGCGACCGGGTAGAATCTCCAAATGGCAGATTGAGCCGTTGCGCGCGTAGGTTCGGCCCCGGGGCAGGCGGTTGGCGTAATCGGAAAAGGACTCCAGGTGATCGCACCATCCCTTGCCCCAGAAGGTGCGGGCGATGGTGCGGCCGTCGATCTCCACCGGTTGGATGGTCTTGCCCTGTTTTTGCAGCTTCGTCATCCGGCGCTGGGCCTTGGCCCGTCGTTCGGCTACTGGAACGTAGCGACTCCAAAAACGCATGTGCTCTTTCCCTTTCTGAGGCTGTCGTTTACGCCGATGCCCGGCCGACATCCAGTTGCACCAGGCGGATCAATGCTTCGTCGTCCAGTTCGGTGAGATTCACTTCGCCTTCGCCGGAGAGCACTTCTTCGGCCAACCGGCGCTTGTCGTTCATCAGGGCGTCGATACGCTCCTCGATGGTGCCGCGGGTGATGAATTTGTGGACCAGCACGTTGCGCTGCTGGCCGATGCGAAAGGCCCGGTCGGTGGCCTGGTTTTCCACGGCCGGGTTCCACCAGCGGTCGAAATGGATCACGTGGGTTGCGGCGGTCAGGTTGAGGCCCGTGCCGCCGGCTTTGAGCGAGAGGATGAAAAAGGGCGGTCCGGTCTCATCCTGGAACTGTTCCACGATGCGCCGGCGACGGGCCACGTTGGTGCCGCCGTGCAAAGTCAGCCCGGCACGCCCGAAGATGACCGCCAGGTGGTCTGCCAGGGCCGGTATGATTTCGCGGAACTGGGTGAAGACCAGCACCTTCTCCTGCCGTTCGGCCAGCTCCTGGCAGATGTCGCCCAGGCGCCGGAATTTGCCGCTTTCGGCCGGGTTGTACGTCATGTCGCCGGAGAGCTGGCTGGGGTGGTTGCACACCTGCTTGAGGCGCATCAAGGTTTGCAGCACCAGCCCGCGCCGGGCCATGCCTTCGGATTCGGCCAGATGCTCCTGCAGGCCGCGCACGATCTGCTCGTAGAGCCGCACCTGGGATTTGGTCAGGTGGCAGTAGCGGGCGGTTTCGGTCTTGTCCGGTAAATCTGCGATGATTCGCCGGTCGGTCTTCAGGCGGCGCAGGATGTAGGGGGCCACCAGTTGCCGCAAGGGGGCGAAGGGGGTGTCCGGGTGGTCGTGCAGCTGCTTGATGAAGGATTTGAAAACCGTTGCCGATCCCAGCAGGCCGGGATTGAGAAAATCGAACAGGGACCATAGATCCCCGAGGCGGTTCTCCACGGGCGTGCCGGTCAGGGCGATGCGCCCACCGGCGGTGAGCTTTTTAACCGCCTTGCTTTGGCTGGTGGCCGGATTTTTGATGGCTTGCGCCTCGTCCAGGATCACCAGGCGCCACGCGCTGCGCGCCAACCACGGCTGGCGGCCCACCATGGCGTAGGTGGTGACCACCAGGTCCACGCCGGCCAAGGTCGTTTCGGGTGCCTTGGCCAAGGCGTCGAGGGTCGCCCGCTCGGTCTCCGCCGGGTGGGCGAACAGTAGTTTGAGCGACGGGGCGAAGCGGGCCGCCTCATCACGCCAGTTGCCCAGCAGCGATGCCGGCACCACCAGCAGGCAGGGCCGGCGCACTCCGTCCGCCGGCGCGGTGCGCTGCAGATGAAGCAGCAGGGCCAACAGCTGGATGGTTTTGCCCAGGCCCATGTCGTCCGCCAGGCAGGCGCCCAGGCCCAGTTCGCTCAACAGATGAAGCCAGGCGACCCCTTCGCGCTGGTAGGGCCGCAAAACCGTTTTCAACGCGGGGTCGGCCTTTCCCGCCGGGGATGATTCGGGATCGCGCAGGCGAGCCAACACCTCGCGCAGCGCCGCGCCGGCGGTCACTTCCGTCCAGGGACGATATGTTTCGGCTTGGTCGTTGCGTTTGAGATCGGCCGATGCGCCGGCCAACAGCCGCATGCCCTCGATGAAGGAGATTTCGCCGTTGCGATTGGCCCTGCGCAACCGCTCCCAGTGGGCGATGGCCTCTTGCAGTTTGGCCTGGTCCACCTCCACCCACTGTCCCTTGAACCACACCAGTCCGTCACCGCTGTTGCGCAGCGATGCGAGCTCCTCGGGGCTCAGGTGTGCGTCGCCCACCGCCACCCGGGCGTCGAAATCGAGCATGGCGCCGGCGCCCAGAACAGTCTTGGTCTGGTTGCCGATGCTCACCGAAACCCGCGGCCGGGGCCTCTTTTTCCACCAGTCGGGCAGCCGCACGGACAGACCGCTTTGTTCCAACACCGGCACGCTTTGCAGCAGGCGGTAGGCCTGTTCCGGCCGCCAGGCCATGGGCCGGAAAATCGTCCCGTCCCTGACGATATCGGCGACCCAGGCGCAGCTTTCCGCGGCCTGGTGCACCGGAGCCAGCAGCTTGATCAGCGCGGCCTGGTTGTTGCTACCCGCATATTGATCCAATGCCTTGCCCAACGGCAGATGCTTGAGTTGGCCCGCGGCACCGAAACCGGTGGCATAGGTGGCCATGAAGGCGAAGGGGCGGTCCGGATCCTTCTTGTTTTCCGCCAAGTGAAAACAGACCCGGCCCACCTGGCGCCATTTGGGCGCCCGCAGTTGGAGCAAGGCCGCCGGCCCGCCGGCCTCGGCCGTCGCTGTCATGGTCCATTGGGCCAGGGCGTGCCAGATCGCCGCCAGGCGTTCCTCGGACAGGTACTCGCCGCCGGGCATGGGCGGCGGCGCCAGGGAAAGCGCCTGCAACTCCGCGGCGGGCGGCGGCGGGATTTCAAAGTTGGTCTGTTCGTCGGGGATATGACACAACGCGGTCAGCAAGCGGTCGGCCATCTGTTGCCAGAAACGCAGGGTGGGTTGCCCATCGGTGGCGATTTTTTCCGCCGCCAGGGCGAACAACCCCTCGCGCCAGTCCTCCGCGAAAGCCTTGGCCAGCGTCGCCGCGGTTTTGGACGCCGGCGCCCCCGCCTGCTCAGGCGCGTGTAACCGCAGATTCCCGCCCGGCGTCAAGCCGATGGTCATTGTTTCCACGATTCGGTCCACTCCATGCGCATTGCCGATCGTCCGGCACATCTTGCGATCAGGGGCTTCTTCTACACCGTTGCAAGTGTGTTTTCAAGAAAGGGCTTCGACAGGTGGGGCCTAATGTCGTCTAAAGGGGACGTCTCTAATGGGGACGCTGTTGCATTGTTTCATCGTTGATATTTATAATTGCAATTTCCGCCTGATTGCAACATTGAAACAGCGTCCCTCCACACAGCGTCCCTCCCCACACGAACCTCATGGCCAACAACGGATCGTCAGGGCCGTGCGCTGTAGCGGTGGGTTGGGGTTTTCCTCTTGGGTGGCCCATCCAAACCCATTTCTGACCGTATGCTCATTCTCGCCTAATAAATCCGGCTTAATAGTTTGCTTTATGGAATCGCAAGGGAGGGCCATGGCGGCAACCATCAGATGCCCGCGGTGCGGTGCGGACGCGCTCTATGCCTACGGCAGGATCAAGAACGGCAAGCAGCGCTTCCTGTGCCTGATGTGCAACCGCCAGTTCGTTCCGGTCAAGAAGCAGTCGTCTCCGCCCATGGCGCAGCGGCCCCGCTGTCCGTTGTGTGGATCTGCGATGCACGTGTATCGCCGTCAAAGCGGCCGGATTCGGTTTCGTTGTGCTGCCTACCCTGAATGTCGCGGCTATTCCAAGATCACGGCATAGTTTGCGTGAGCCCTTAGCGAAAATGCGCCGCAAGCAGGGCGCGCAGATTGGCCCACACCACCCGCAGGCCGAGCAAAAGGGGCATCTCCGGCTGATGGGCGGGGACGGTTTTGTTGGCCCGGATCCGGTTATCGTCTTGCAGACGTGCGTCCGCCTGCCGGTGTTCGATTTGGCCGCAGGGCGCGGCGGCGGTGGTCTCTTTACGGGAAGGCGCCGCCGGCACATGCCGCATGGAGAAGACCAGCGGCTGTCGTGCGTAGGCGATCAGATCGCGTTGGAGATCGGCGGGCAGTTCCGGTCCATGGAAGAAGGCGAGCATCAGGCCGAAATTCTGCGAGACCCCGTTGAAGGTGGGGGCCGAGGCGGCGAACTGTTCGCCGGCCTGCAGGGTCGCTTCGAAGCCGTGGCCGTTGCCGGTGGTGGGTGGACGGTATTGCCGGCCGTGGTAGGTGCCGAAGGGATTGATCTTCACGGCCAGGGTGTCGCTGTCCGCTTCGTGCGCCATGCGCATGGGGGCGAAGGCGAAGTTGGCTTGCAGGCCGGTGTCCATGGCCAGGGCCAATCCGTGTCGGTCGGCGACCACGGCCGCATAGGTCGCCGTGATGTGGTTGTTGACATTGTCCAGGTCAAGGTTGCGGCGGTCATGGCGGAAGTAGTCCAGGGCGTATGCGCTGGTCACGCCCAGGTAGTTGTGCTTGAGCACCCGGGGCGGCTGCCGCGGCGTGGCGCGGGGTGCGAAACGGATCTCCGCCGGGGCTGTCTCTTCCCAGCGCAGGTCCGCCGTTCGCTCCAGGCCCGGCACACCGGGTTTGATCCGGTCCGTCGTCGCGGTGGCGGGGTAGGTCAGGCGGCCTTCCAGGAAGAGATAGGGCAGGTGCGCCGCGACGCTCAGGCGATACACCATCCGGCCATTGGAGATGGCGTCGGCGCCGGGCGCCGGCAGCGTGCCGCTGAGTGCAAGGGTGGCCGATCCGCCGTCGGCCGCCGTGTGTGTCGTTACCACCAGATCGGTGACTTCGATGCGCCGGCCGGCATAGACCAGGTGCGGCAACAGGCTACCGGCTTCCACCTGGCGCCGGCCGTCGAGGTAGATGCCTTCCGGTTCGCCTTGATGGTCCAGGCGAACGGTAAGCCGTTGGTTGGCCAACCCATGGTGGGACGCCGACACGGCTCCACGCGACAGCGCGTTGTTCGCGGGATTTGTTTTGGAACGATAAAGGCCATACACCCCATCGGCCAGTCCCCGGGCATTGTCGATATAAAAAAGGTGCCGATGAGCGCCGCAACGGTCCGGGGTGATGCCTAAAGGCACGGCCACAATGGGAACACCGTCGGTGCCCGTCAGGTGAAAGCGGCCACGCATATCGGTTGCAGCGGGCAGCGGCATGGATATAAAGCGATGGCCGCCGCTGTCGGCCGCCGGTGATGTGCCGATCACCATGAGGGTGTCCAACCGTTCCGCTCGATTATCGTCGGATGGCGCCTGGTCGTTCAATGTTTGTTGCAAGTGCGTTCTCAGGGCCTGCTCAAGGTTTTCGGAAAGACGGTCGAGGTCGGTCAGCAAGGCATCGGCCACCTCTTGCCGCTGGGCGGCGAGAAACGGGGTGGCCATGCCGAAATGGGTGGTGGACAGGGCCCGCAGGCGCAGTTGCACGGCCTGTTCGATCATGGCGCTGATTCTTGTTTTTATCGCGTCATCCGCCGACAGGGCCGTGGCGCGGCGGGCGGCGGCGCACACCCGGCGGTTGCGTTCGATGCTGGTCCAGTAGCGGGTGGCGTCGGCCTTTTCGGCCCAGGAGCTGTAGCCGTTGAAGCTGCCGTCGGCGGTGTCCTGGCCGAAATGGAAGGTGCCCACGGGCGGCCGGTCGGCAAGGTATTCGCCGACGGTGGTGAAGCGGACATATTCCAGATCGCTCACTTCCCGCACCAGGGCTTCGATGCCGCCGGTGTTGGGCAGCCAGCGCAGGCCGCGGGGCAGATCGATGCCGCCCCACAACTCCGAGTCGGCATCGTAGTTGATGAAGATCAGGGCGTCGTGGTTCAGCTCTCCCCGCAGTTGCAGGGCCCGCAGGCGGTTGACCCAACGGCGCAGGCTGACCTGGTCCACCAGATCGCCGAAATGGTAGGTGGGCACGATGGTCATCTCTTCCCCGGTGCGGGGATCGTGGTAAAGGATCGGGTTGTGGGCCTCGGCCGGGCTCAGGGGGCGCGTGAAAACCCGAAAGGCATCGAAGGGGGTGGCGCTGTAGTAGAGAGCCACCGCCTGGATGCCCATTTCGCGGTAGATGGCGAAGCTGCCCGGGGTGGTCATCATCTCCTGGGGCCGTACGATGGGGCTGTATGTGTCAAAGAGATCGGCCACGCCGCTGCGCTGCGGATTGGACACCGCCCATGCCATGGCGGTGCGCAGTTCGTCGGCGGTCATGGCCGACACCATGCCGTTGTTGTAGGACATCAGGATCACTTCATCGCCATGGTGGCGGACCCGTCGCTGGATGGCTTCGATGATGTCCGGCGCGTGGCGGGGCAGGATCTCCTCCAGGGAGAAGAGATTGTCGAAGTCCCACACCCCTTTGACCGGGACGCCCTGCGCATTGAGGCGGTCCAGGGCGTCGATGATGTGGCGGATGACCCGGATGTCCTGGCCGAAGCCCGAGGCATCGTTGGTGTCGTTGCGAAAAGAGTGGTAAAGGTTCACGTGAAAACCGAAGGCGATGTGGATGGCGTGATCGGACGACAAAGGACGCTGCAGGAAGGCATGGGCCACCGCCGCCAGGAGCAGCAGGCCGGCGGCGCCGATCAAGCAGGCCGTGCCGACACGGCGTCGTAATGTTTTGGGTCTCATCGCCATCTCTCCCGGAAGGCCGCCGGCAAGGTGTATTGCAGCGGCCTCACTTTTGCCGAACCATTCTCTAACACAAATCTAACACACACGGATGACCCCAACAACGGCATGCGGAGCTCTTTGGTCATTACCATTCCTACTGCCCGAAAAAAGGTGCGTCTTCATCAAATTCTATTGCAATCCTAATCCCGTTCTAATCTTCGTGGGGCAATTGAAGGGTCAATGCGAATAACCGCCAAAGGAGGCCATCTTATGCGCATCGACATTCATGTGCACTCGAAACACTCGAAACGCCCAAGCCAATGGATTTTGCAGAAGATGGGGTGCCCGGAGAGTTTCACCGAACCCTTGAAGCTTTACCAGACCGCCAAACGCCGGGGCATGAGCCATGTCACGATCACCGACCACAACTGCATCGACGGCGCCCTGGAAATCGCCCATTTGCCCGGCGCCTTCATCAGCGAGGAGATCACGACCTATTTTCCCGACAACGGGTGTAAAATCCACGTCCTGGCCTTGCATATCAGCGAAGCACAGCACCGTGAAATCCAGAAGGTGCGCGAGAACATCTTCGACCTGGTGGCCTATCTGCATCGGGAGCGGATCATCGCCATCGCGGCCCATCCGCTGTTCGCCGTCAACGGTTTGCTGACCATGGACCACGTGGAGCGATTGCTGCTGCTGTTTCAGCACCTGGAGCTCAACGGTGCCCGCAGTCCCCGGGAGAACGACTGTTTGCGCCAGGTGGTGGGGCGATTGACGCCGGACATCATGGTACGGCTCAGTGAGCGCCACGATTTGGCGCCCCATTATCCGGACCCGTGGCAGAAGTACTTGTGGGCCGGCTCCGATGATCACAGCGGCTTGAACATCGCGCACACCTTCACCGACATCGGCCATGCCGAAACACCTGCGGCGCTCAACGATCCAGGGACGATTCCGATCCTGCGCATCGAAAGTCGGCCGGCCACCCCCCTGACCATGGGACACAACTTTTACAGCATCGCCTATCAATTCTATCGCAGTAAATTCGACCTGGACCGGTACACCGACAAGGATGCGCTGTTGCGTTTCATGGATCGCCAGTTGCGGCCGGATGCCGACGGGCACACCGGCCTGTTTGCACGGGTCTACCTGTTTTGGCAGCATCGCAAGGAGAGGCGGGCCGAGGCACCCTTGACCGACTCGCTGCTGCACTTGCTGCGTCACGAAAGCGCGCACTTGATGCATGAGGACCCGTCGTTCTTCGCCGGAGACGATATGGCGGCGGGGGGCGATACCAAAGAGCGCAAGTGGCACGCCTTCGTCAATCGTGCATCAAAGGGTGTGATGCGCCATTTCGGCGATCACCTGCTCGATAATTTGTCCGGCGCCAATGTGTTCAATATCTTCTCCACCATCGGATCGGCCGGTGGGCTTTACACCCTGCTGGCCCCCTATTTTGTCGCTTATGCTCAATTTTCCAAGGATCGGCTCTTCAGCCGGGCATTGCAGCGGCGCTTCTGTCCGGCGCCGGATAGCACAACGGAGGACGATTTTCGTCTGGCCCACTTCACCGACACCTTTTACGAAGTCAATGGCGTGGCCCTCACCTTGCAGCAGCAGGTACAGGCGGCGCTGAAAAATCACAAATCCTATACGCTGATCACCTGCCGGGAAGACGACGAGGCATCGGAAATGCCCGGCGTCTGCAACTTCCAGCCCATCGGCACCTATTGTCTGCCGGAGTACCCAGAGCAGAAGATTTTCTACCCACCCCTGTTGGACATGCTGGCCTATTGCTACGAGAACCAAATCGATCAAATCCACACCGCCACCCCCGGCCCCCTGGGGCTGGCAGCCCTGGCAATCGCCCGCATTCTCAATTTGCCCATCAGCGGCACGTATCACACCGCCATTCCCCAGTATGCCCAA
Organism: Desulfatitalea alkaliphila; assembly: GCF_022968795.1. GTDB lineage: Bacteria > Desulfobacterota > Desulfobacteria > Desulfobacterales > Desulfosarcinaceae > Desulfatitalea > Desulfatitalea alkaliphila. The sequence continues at coordinate 181,613 of NZ_JALJRB010000005.1, read as the reverse complement.
ATTCTTACGGGGGACAGCACCATCGCCGAGTTGGCCTGGAAGTACGTGATCTGGTACTACGATCAGCTCGACACCATCTATGCGCCGTCGCGCAGTACAAAAGACGAGCTGGTTGCAAAAGGGATCGATCCGACAAAAATCCGCATCTACCCAAGGGGGATCGACGTCGAGCGTTTCCACCCGGCCAAGCGCAACGGGCTGTTGCACAAGCGGTTCGTGCAGGCGGACGGTGTCAAGCTGCTATACGTGGGGCGGGTTTCAAAGGAGAAGAATTTGCATCTGCTGACCCGGGTATTCCGGCAGTTGGTGACCGAAGGGCAAAAGGTGCAATTGGTGGTGGTGGGCGATGGCCCCTATCTGGAGGAGATGCGCACTGCGATGCACGGTCTGCCCTGCTGGTTCACCGGTTATCTGGAGGGCGACCGGCTGGCCGCGGTCTATGCATCCAGCGATATCTTCGTTTTTCCCAGCACCACCGACACCTTCGGCAATGTCGTGCTGGAAGCCCAGGCCTCCGGTTTGCCGGTTGTGGTCTCGGATTGCGGCGGTCCTGCCGAAAACATGATCCCCGACCGGACCGGCATCGTGTGCCGGCGCGACGACGCCGAAAGCCTGTTGGCGGCGATCCGTACCCTGGTCGTCGATGGCGACCGACGCAGGTCAATGGGGCGTGCCGCCCGCGCCGGCATGGAAAAGCGATCCTTCGAAAATGCCTTTCTGGGGATGTGGCGCATGTTTCAGGAAGAAGGCCCGATAGACGGCCTCATGCGGGCGGCGGGATAGCAGCCCTTCTCGTGTAAAAGGGGACGCCCTTTATATTTTTATATTTCTGCCCAAAAAAGGCAGAAATATAAAAATATAAAGGGCGTCCCCTTACTGGCCCCTATAAAGGGAAAAGCAATGCCCCGGATCCCAAGGGTTCCGGGGCATTGTATCTTGCGTCGGTGCTGGTGCTTTTTTAGCGCTGCAGGTTTTCGATCACGGTGGCCACGCCGAGACCGCCGCCACAGCAGGAGCTGAAGAAGCCGTAGCGGCCGCCGCGGCGGATCAGCTCACGCATGGCGAACATGCAGACGCGGGCGCCGGAGGCGCCGTTGGGGTGGCCGAAGGCGATGGCGCCGCCGTTGGGGTTCCACTTGTCCATGTCCACTTTTTCGCCGGTCAGGTTTTCCACCTCTTTGATCACGGCCAGGTTCTGCACGGCGAAGGCTTCGTTGCACTCCATGACGTCGCACTGGGAGAGCTTGATGCCGGCGCGCTTGAGGGCGATGGGCAGGGCGTAGGCCGGGCCGATGCCCATGATTTTGGGATCCACGCCGTAGTCGGCGCCGCTGAGCCATTTGGCCATGGGGGTGTAGCCCAGTTCCTTGGCCTTTTCGGCGGTCATCATCAGCACCATGGCGCCGCCGTCGTTGCGCCCGGAGGCGTTGCCGGCGGTGACGGTGCCGTCCTTGGTGAAGGCGGGGGGCAGCTTGGCCAGCCCTTGCAGTGTTGTGTCGGCACGCGGGTGCTCATCCACCTTGAACACCACTTCGGGGGTCTTGCGGGTGGCCGGGAAGGTGACAGGAACGATTTCATCGTCGAAGTAACCGTTTTCCATGGCGTGCTTGGCCCGCATCTGGCTGTTGTAGGCGAATTCGTCCGATGCCTCGCGGGGAATGTTGTACATCTTCTGCAGGTTTTCGGCGGTCAGGCCCATGCCGATGGCTTCCTCGTCCTTCGGGGAGAGGGTCAGGCGCAGGGGCATGGGGGGGATCAACTTGTAAGGCGGGTTGGACATGGAGAACTTGGCCGGGATCTGGCTGTAGGCCTCGGAGCCGCCGGCAATGATGACATCGGCCTGGCCGCAGAGGATTTTCCAGGCGGCGTGGTTGATGGAGTCGATGGCCGAGCCGCACTGCATCTCCACGTAGGAGGCGGAAGTTTCGTAGGGCAGGCCGGCGTCCAGCAGTGCCCAGCGGGCCGGGTTGACGGCCACGGAGCAGTGGGCGGCGATACCCATGAAGACACTATCCACTTTGCCCTTTTCCAGAATCTTGGTCTTTTCCAACAACCCCTTGATAGCGATGCTGGCCAGCTTGGTGGCGGGGATGTCGCGCAGGGTACCGCCCATGCGGCCGAATGCGGTTCTTACGGCATCAACAAATACGACTTCTCTTTCCGACATGTTTTTCTCTCCTTGGTTGAATGGATGATAAAAAGAATCCCGCAAAAAATTGGGACGGGATTTCCGGATTCACACGCGCCATCAGGAGGATGAACCTTTCAATTTGGCTTCCTCTTCGGCGCGCAGTACTTTGCGCAGCACCTTGCCGACCGCCGATTTGGGTATGGTGTCGCGGAACTCCACCATCTTGGGCCGTTTGTAGGGTGCCAGTTTGTCCTTGCAAAAATCGATGATCTCTTCTTCGGTGGCGCTCTGGCCCGGCTTGAGGGTCACGAACACCTTGATGGTTTCGCCCCGGTATTCGTCGGGCACGCCGACGGCCACGGCCTCGGCCACCTTGGGGTGGCGGAACAATACTTCGTCGATCTCCCGCGGATAAATGTTGTAGCCGCCGGCGATGATCATGTCCTTGGTGCGGTCCACGATGAAGATGTAACCGTCCTCGTCCTGCACGGCCACGTCGCCGGTGTAGAGCCAGCCGTCCTTGAGCTGATTGGCGGTCTCTTCGGGGTTGTTCCAGTAGCCCTGCATCACCTGGGGGCCCTTGACCAGCAGCTCGCCCCGCTCGCCCGGCGCAACCTCGGTCACACCGTCGTTGGGGTCCACCAGCTTGATGTCGGTGTCGCAGATGGGAATGCCGATGCTGCCCGGTTTCTTGAGCCCAAGGTTGGGGTTGGCCGTGCCGGTGGAGGTGGTTTCGCTCATGCCCCATCCTTCGCTGAAGGCCACGCCCAGGTCCTTGGCGCGTTCGATCAGGCCCACGGGGCAAGGGGCGCCGCCGCTGTTGAGCAGACCGAATTTCTTGCCCAATTCCATGGACTCGGCCTTGGGGTGGTTGAGAATGGCATTGATCATGGTGGGCACGGCGGGAAAAAACTGGATGCGCTCGATGCCGGCCAGCAGCCCCATGATCTCCTCGATGTCGAAGCGCGGCACCAGGTACTGGGTGGCACAGTTGAGCATGCCCCAGTTGAGCACGATGATGTCGCCGTAGACATGGAAAAAGGGCAGTATGGCCAGCACGCTGCGTTTTTCCGGCGGGGTCATGTTGTTCAGGTACGATCCCCAGAGGCTGGCCTGCAAGGTGGCGGCGATGATGTTGCCGTGGGTCAGCACGGCCCCCTTGGGTACGCCGGTGGTGCCGCCGGTGAATTGGATCAGGGCCGGGTCTGCCGGCAGCACGTTGATTTTCTGGGGAATGGTGCGGGTGCTGCTGTCCAGTAGGGCGGAAAAATGGTGCCACCCTTCGGCCAGTTGCAAGTCGGCGGCGGTGCTCACCCCGAACCCGTCGATGTAGTCGGTGACCCGGGTGACGATGACATGGGGGATTTCCACCGCGGCGCACAATGCCTGAATGTTGGGTAGCACCAGGTCGAAGGTGAACAGGGTGTTGATGCCCGTGTTGCCGGCGATGGCCGTCAGCTCCTCGGCGGTGTACATGGGATTGAGGTTGACGACGATGGCGCCCAGGGACATGGCGGCATAATAGGCGATCACATACTGGGGGCTGTTGGGCAAATGGACGGCGACCCGGTCGCCCTTTTTCACACCCAGCCCGGCCAGGGCGTTGGCCATGCGCATTGTCTGTTGGCGCACCTGCCAGAAGGTCAGCTCGGTGCCGTACAGGTTCAGGGCCGCCTTGTCGGGCATGGTGTTGGCCGCGATGTTGAGCAATTCATGGGCCGGAATGCGGGGATATCGAACGGTGGGCGGAACGCTGAAATCGTAGTGGTCGTGCCAGATCCGTGTTTCCATTTGCGCCTCCTGATCTTTCAGTCAATCTGCATCCATTGCCGAATCGTACCCGTTCCCGGACCCGCTGGGCGCCGGAACGCGCACGTGAACGCCAAAATCATCCTGTTGCCATAATCCATTGCATGCACGATCATCGGCTGTCCTCCTCCCAGCCCGCGCGCACGCCGTTGCACCGATTGTCCCAGCCTGTCGCATAACCCGTCATTTGGCGCTGACCGTAGCACTCCCCGTTGATTCCCTCGGCCGGATTCTCCGGCGTGAAGGCCGCCATACCATGGACCAGCAGGTCCCGCCGGCCGGCCCCGTCGAGGACATGGGGCGTGGGCCCGCAGCGTCCGACAGAGTTCGGGGCGACAAGGCAGGCATTCAGTTTTGTGTTGTCCAACGGCTTTTGCATGGCAAATCGGGGATGTTGCAGATCGATGTTCGGTCCGGTGCCTTTGCGGTGTTCGGCTGACGGTTCCGGGTGATGGTGCACATCCGTTTCAATTATACATTTCGGCCTTGTGTCGGGGCCTGCATATGCGCGTGCATGCCGGACCGCAGGGGCCCGGGCATGCATACGCGGTCGTTGTTGGATCAATTTCCATTTGGTGGCCGGGTGGCGCATACGGCCGGGATGTTCCGCTTTATAGTCAAGTCCCGGAATTGTTGCAATACCCTTTCGTGGTTTCCATTGCTCATTGATCGATCATGGAAAGCGGGATCAAGGAGGTTCCCCGCACCTTGGCCGTGCGGGTCATCAGTTTGCGCCCGCTGGACGGCGGTTTGAGCTGCTGCTCCGCGGGCTTGAGTTCCAGGCGGATGGCTTCGACCGGGCAGGTGGTGACGCACAAGCCGCAGCCGATGCAGCGGTCCCGGTCGATCACGGCGGCCGGCTGGTCGTTCATGGTGATGGCCGCGATCTGGCAGCGGTCCATGCAGGTTTCGCAGCCGGTGCAAAGGTCGGCGTCCACCACGGCATAATAGTCGTTGTGCACCGCCTCGGCCGGCTTGGGCAATTTGGAAAGGGAACGCAGCACCCCGCAACAGTCGCCGCAGCAGTTGCACATGCCGCCGGGGTTGACCATGTTGGCCGGCTGGTTGACCAGGCCGGCCTTTTCGCAGACATCCAGCACGGCCAGGGCCTCTTCCTGGCTGATGAAACGACCCATCTTGTTTTCCACGTAATATTCGGCATGGGAGCCGAAGGAGAGACACACCTCCAGGGGTTTGTCGCACCCCTTGTCCAGCAGTCCCTGCTGCACCCGGCAGATGCAGTCAGCCAGAGCGATTTTGTCCTTCTTCATGATGATCTCCCGGGCCTGGGCGTAGGGTGCCACCGGGTGGGAAACGGGGATGCTTTGCCGGATGGGGATGGTGCGCAGGGGCAGGATGTTCTTGCCCGGCGTAAAATCGAGCAAGCCCTCCTCCAGGTATTGTTCCACCATTTCGGCCAGCTCGCGATCCATGTTCTTGAGCTGAAACTCGTAGGAACCGATGACGAAAGCCACGGCGCCGTAACGTACCTCATCGGGCCGCCGTTGCCGGAACAAAAGGCCCTTGGCGGCCATGGTTTCCAGCATCTGCGCCATGACGGCGGGGTCGGCGCCGGTGCGTGTCGCCACCTCCTCCGGGGTTTCCAGCATCATGGTCATGTCCAGATAGAGGGCCGCCTCTTCCTCGGTGAAGAGGCGCTGCAGGATTTTGAGTTCGATCCCCGAGGCGGTGGCGGGATAGCCCACCGAGTATTGGTCCAGCTGTTCGCGCAGGCGTGTGTAGACGGGCGAGGTCATGAGGGGTGCGCTCCTATTTGACTTTTACGGTCTGGGGCAAACGGCGGCCCAGGATGTCGACGGTTTCGGCGACCATCTCTTCCAGCACCTGGCGGGCGGGTTTGATCTCTTTGATGATGCCGGAAATCTGTCCGGCCAGGCCGCCGACGTACTCGTCCTTGTTAGCAGCGATGAAACCGTCCAACAGGGCCGATGAGATCATCACCTGGGTGGGGAAGGGCAGGGGCGCCAGGCCCGACTCGGCCCACAGGTCGTGAAACTTGTTGTAGCTGGCGCGCAGCGTTTTGCCGGTGTAGGCGGTGCTGACGCGGGTGTCCTCGTCGGTGGAGGAGAGGATGCGCTGCTTGTTGACCGGCAGGGCGCCGCCCTCATCCGTGGCCAGGAACCGGGTGCCGATCCAGACGCCGGTGCACCCCATGGCCAGGGCGGCGGCGATACCGCGGCCGTCGCCGATGCCGCCGGCGGCCAGTAGGGGCACGGGCGCGGCGGCGTCCATGGCGGCGGGCAGCAATGCCATCGTGCCGATGCGGCCGGTGTGCCCGCCGCCTTCGTGGCCCTGGGCCACCAGCAAGTCGATGCCCGCCTCGGCCAAACGTTTGGCGTTTTTGGCGTTGCCGGTGATGGCCAGCACCTTCATGCCGTTGGCGTGGGCCTCGGGCACCATGAAACCGGGATTGCCCAGACCGGCGCAGAACAGGGGCACCTTCTCTTCGATGCACACCTGCACCGATTCCTTGGGCCGCATGGTGGTGGTGTTCATGCGCACCATGATCTGCGTATCGGGCAGGCCCATTTCCGTCTTGATCTTATTGACCCAATCCTTGTGGGGTTTGGGAATGGTCTCCAGGATGGCCTGCAGAGGCAGCTTTTCCACCTGCTTGCTGCCCATGCCGCCGTCCAGGTCCAGTTTTTTGGGCAGCAGCAGATCCACGCCGAAGGGCTTGTCGGTCTGTTTCTTGATTTCGCGGATTGCCTCGCGCAGCTCTTCCACCGTATAACCGCTGCCGCCCAGCACGCCGAGGCCGCCGGCTTCGGAAACCGCCACCACCAGTTCCACCGGCGCGCCGGTTTTCTCGCCGATCAGGGTCGGTCCCATACCGGCGCTGAGAATGGGATACTCGATATTGAGCATGTCACACAAAGGGGTTCGCAAAACGGGTCGGGCCATGGCTTTTCTCCTTATTCGTCCTGTTCAATGTCCATCGCGAAGCGGCCGCGGGCCGCCCTTCGGCACTTCGTTTGCAATAGGTCCGGCTGTAATAGGTCCGGCGCAGCCGGCTTACACTTTCATGCCCGGCAAATTGAGGGAAGCGGTGTTGCCGCCGTCCACGGGCAGGGCCTGGCCGGTGATGTAGCTCGCTTCGTCGCCGGCCAGGAACAGGATGGCCGCGGCCACCTCCTCCGGTCGGCCATAGCGCCGCAGCTCGCAGCGGCTGCCCAACTTTTCCTCCTTGCCCTTGGAGCGGGCGTAATCGAACACCGGCTTGGTCATGCCGGTTTCGATCAGACCGGGGCAGACGGCGTTGACGCGCACATTGTAGCCGCCCAGGTCGCAGGCGGCGGTCATGGTGAAGTTGATCAAGGCCGCCTTGCTGGCGCTGTAGGCGTTGCCGCCGGCGCCGGAGCGGATGCCGGCCACCGAGGCGGTGTTGACGATGGCGCCGCTGCGCCTTTCTTTCATGTGGGGGGCGGCGTGCTTGATGGTGTAAACCGCTCCCAGCACATTGACGCTGTAGACCCGCAGCCAGTCCTCGCCTTCCCACTCTTCGGGGCCGACGTATTGACCGGTGATGCCGGCGTTGTTGCAGACGATGTCGATTTGGCCATAGCTTTCCAGGGCCAAGGCGATCAGGGCCTTGACCTCCTGCTCATCGGCCACGTTGGTGATGCGGGTGACGCCTTGGGCGCCGTTGTCCTTGACCATGGCCAAGGTTTCGGCCAGGGCCGGCGCCTGCATGTCGGCCAGGACCAGGTTGGCGCCCTCGCGGGCGAAGAGGATGGCGGCGGCGCGGCCGATGCCGCTGGCGGCGCCGGTGATGATGGCGGTTTTGGCCTTCAGGCGGCCGGTGCTGTTCTGGGACATTCGGGCTCCAAGAAATAGTGGCCAAGGGCATCTGCGGACGGCCGTCAAGCCTTCCGGCGCTCTTGGCATGGTGGTACGGCTGAATCGGCGGCAGCGGCGTCCGCCGCTCTGCCCTTTCGGGGTGCTTTTTCGCGGTCGAACGCCGATTTCGCCGGGGATATCGTGTCGATTTTATTTTTGCTTCTTGCTGAATACCTCGCGGTCCCCTTCGCTCATGCCGGCGATGTGGCGCACCAGCTTTTTACGGGACTCGATATCGTACTGGGTGGTGATGGCGATCTGTTCCATGACCGGCGATCCGCCGCCGTGGTAGTTGCCCACGCAGTTGATGCCGCCGGTGGCCGAGCAGAGGCTGTCGCCCAGGTAGCGCCAGAATTGGGCCTGGTCCTCCACCGGCATGTTGGGGTTGCGCTGGGTGTACTTGAGTAGCAGGTCCCGGGTTTCCGGATTGGCGAAATCCTTTTCGTGGGGAAAAGTGGCCACCACGCCGCCGGCGATGTCGCACAGAATTTCCGCTTCGCGGTAGACCGCTTCGCCGGTAAGACAGCGGCCCACGTTGCAATAGATGGAGTTGGGAATGTAGGAGCCGGGGCCGTAAGGCATGAAGCCGACGCCCGGGATGTACACCTCGGGTTTGCCCAGGTCGGAGGCGGTATAGCCGGCCGCATAGCCCAGCTCGGTGGTCATGATGATTTCGGCCAGTTTTTCCCGGATGTGGGAAGCTTTTTGCACATTGTTCACCTCGGCGGCCAGGGCGGCGCTGCCCAGGATGATGTCGCCGATGGCCGGCTTGCAGCCCGAATAGGAGTGGCGGTGGAACAGGGCGAACAGCAGGGCCAGCACGCCGCCGTGCTGATGTTCGCCGGCCAGAAAGACCCGCTCCCAGGGGATGAAGCAATTTTCGAAAATCATGTAGGAGTCGGTGGCCCCGGGCACGAAGCCCCGTTTGTAATGCTCGCGCGGGCGCAGGTTGTGAATGGTGACCACCTGTTTGAGGCCGTCCCAGTCGCCCGGCACGGCGAAGGCCACGGCGTAATCCTTGTCCTCGGGCCGCAGGGCGCGGGTGGGTACCACCAGCACTTCATCGGCCACCGAGGCCTCGGAGATGTGGAGCTTGGCCCCTTCCACCACGATGCCGTCCTTGAGCCGCTCCTTGATGTAGACATAGGCGCCCGGATTGGGCTGATCGGCGGGCCGCAGCATGCGATCGCCTTTGACGTCGGTCTGGGCCGCGCAGCCGATCAGGTCCTCGCTCTGGAAGCGGGTCAGCCACTTCTTGAAGTTTTCATGATACTCGGTGGCGCCGTTGTTCATCTTGTCCGCCTCGTAGGAGACGTTGTAGATGGCGTTGGTGGCGTCGATGCCCATGCAGCGCTGGATGCAGCCGCCCACCTTCTGGCACAGCATGCGGGTCATGTCCTGCTTTTTGTGCAGGTCGTCGGTGTTCTGGTGAATGTGGTTGAAGCGGTTGATGCGTTCGCCGGTCAGATGGGAGATGGCGGTGCACAGCTCCTGGTTTTCCGGCTTGGCCGCTTCGTCGTAGGTGGTGCCGATGGTGTTGATGCAATCCATCTGGCGTTGGTCGACGCGATCGATCCGCTCGCCGTTGAAATAGATGTTGCGCTTCATCTTGGCCAGGCCGTCGATGTAGTCCTGCTTGCTCCTCATGGCGCCTCCTTGTCCGGCCGTGGCCGGCAAACTGGGTGTTTGTGGGCGGGATCGGTGTCATCACTCGCCGCGCGGGGTCCGACGACCTGCGATCCAGCCGGGCCATTCACCATTATAATGGTAGGGTGAATCCCGGAATATTACCAGGGGTCCAAATGCGTGTCAATTAATAAAATCGAGCGTTCGTTCTATTTTTTGGCCAGAAAGGCGGTCAGCAGATCCAGCACGAATTGGGCGTATTGGTCCACCGTGATGTTGCGTTTGGCGAACTTGGAGTGCTTGAGGTACCAGTCCTGCAGCATGGCCTGGATGGTACTGGCCGTTAATTGGGGGTTCTGGGCGCGGAACACCCCCTCTTTGTGCCCTTGCTGGATGATGCTTTCGAACACCCGTTCCAGGTTCAGGTCGCCGGCCACCGCCTTTTCCCGTTCGATCTTGTTCAGGTTCTTGGCCTCCATGAAGGAAAAATAGTACCACGGCTGCATGGCTTCGCTCAGATAGAGGTGGGTGAAAATGGCTGCCTTGAGCTTTTCCGGTGCCGTGCCGGCCGCATTGACCCGTTCCCTGAGAATGCGTTCGGAAATGGAGCGCCGCTGGTGCTGCAGGATCTCCAGCAGCTCGTCCTTGCTGGAAAAGTAGGAGTACAGGGCCCCCATGCTCAGGCCGCTTTCGCGGCTCAGGTCGCGCATGCTCATGGCCTTGAACCCCTTGCGATTGCTGATTTTCAAGACCGCGCTGAAGATTTTTTCCAGATTCTTGGCAACGGTCTTCTCTTTTTTCACCCGCATGGTTTCGCGGTTTTCCGCGATGGTTTCCTGGAATATATCCTTTTTGGAGATGGTCACCAGTTTGCTGAACTCCGCGTAGGTCATGGGCACATCCGCTTTCCGCTGTCGGTTGGTTTTCGCCATGCGCGCAACGATGGCGTTGTTGAGATCCGCCAACACCATATCGTCAAGTGGGATAAAATTAAAGACCGATCTGGTCGGACGGCGCCGGCGATGGTCCATTCAACTCCCCTTTGTATGCGCTTTGACGCCCGTTCCGCGCGGCGGTTTGCGGGAACGGCCAGACGTTGTACGGCCGGATGCTCACACCAGATGGCAGGCCACGTGGTGGCCGGGCGCCACTTCGCGCCATTGGGGGGTTTGCCGGCTGCAGACGGCTTCGCGCAGGCGGCAGCGGGGGTGAAAGCGGCAGCCCGGGGGAGGGGCCAAGGGACTGGGGATCTCCCCTTCCAGAGCGATGGCGGTGCGTTGCCGCTCCACCTCCGGATCGGGAATGGGGATGGCCGAGAGCAGGGCTTGGGTGTAGGGATGCAGCGGTCGGGCGTAGAGCTCCTCTTTGGCGGCCAGCTCCACGATGATGCCCAGGTACATCACGGCCACCCGGTGGCTGATGTGTTTGACCACCGACAGATCGTGGGAGATGAAGAGATAAGAGAGGTTGAACTGGTCGCGCAGCGCTTCGATGAGATGGATCATCTGGGCTTGTATGGAGACATCCAGGGCCGACACCGGCTCGTCGCACACCACCAGCTCGGGTCGGACCGCCAGGGCGCGGGCGATGCCGATGCGCTGGCGCTGGCCGCCGCTGAACTCGTGGGGATAACGGTGGATGTCGCTGGGATTGAGCCCCACCCGTTGGACCATTTCGATCACCTGTTCGCGGCGCTCCTTGCGGTTGCCATGGGTGCGGTGCACCTTCATGGGCTCTTCGATGATCCGCAGGACGGTCATGCGGGGATTGAGGGAGGCGTAAGGGTCCTGGAAAATCATCTGCATCTGCCGTCGCATGCGCCGCAGCGCTTCGCCCTGCAAGTCGCACAAGTTTTCTTCCTTGAACAGCACCTGGCCGCTGGTGGGTTTGTAGAGTTGCAGCACGCCCTTGGCGGTGCTTGATTTGCCGCATCCGCTTTCGCCCACCAGACCCAGGGTTTCGCCGGTCAGCAGGTCGAAGCTGACCCCGTCGACGGCCTTGAGCACCGCCTTGCGGCCGCTTTTCAGTAGGCCGCCGCCAAAGGTGAAATGAATGTTCATGTCCCGCACTTGCAGGATCTTATCCGTGTTGATGTGCATCGGCGGCCTTCCAGCAGGATACCAGATGTTCGGGAGCGAAGGGCTCCAATGAGGGGGCCTGCGCCACACATTGTTCCTCGGCCAGGGGACATCGCGGGGCGAAGGCGCAACCTTGGATGGTCTCCCGGAGCAGGTCGGGGGGCGCGCCGCTGATCGAGTAGAGGCGCCGGCCGGCGGGCTGGTCCACCCGCGGGATGGATCGCAACAGCCCCTGGGTATACGGGTGACGGGGGTCTTTGAAAAGCAGCGGGGTGGGCGCCTTTTCCACGATGCGGCCGGCGTACATCACCATGATGCGGTCGGTGGTGCCGGCCACGGCCCCCAGGTTGTGGGTGATCAGCACGCTGGCGGTGCCCAGGTCCCGCGTCAGGTCCCGGATGAGCCGCAGGATCTGGTCCTGGATGGTGACGTCCAGGGCGGTGGTGGGCTCGTCGGCCAGCAGGATGGAGGGGTTGCAGGACAAGGCCATGGCGATCATGACCCGTTGTCGGATGCCGCCGCTGAGCTGGTGGGGATAGGATTTGAGGCGCATTTCCGGCGCGGAGATGCCCACCTTGTCCAGCAGCTCGATGCAGCGGTCGTCCAGCGACCTGCCGCTCAGCCCCAGGTGCAGCTGGATGCCTTCCCGCATTTGGCGTCCGATGGTCAGGACGGGATTGAGAGAACTCATAGGGTCCTGGAACACCATGGAGATCCGGTTGCCTCGGATGCGGCGCATCTGTCTTTTGGAGGCATCCAGCAGGTCCATGCCGCTGAAGCGCATTTTCACGGCGTCGATCTTGCCCGGAGGCGTGGGAATCAGGCGCATCACCGAAAGAAAGGTGACCGACTTGCCGCAGCCGCTCTCGCCCACCACCCCCAGTGATTCGCCGGGAAACAGATCGAAGCTCACATTGCGCACGGCGATCAGGGCGCCGTCGCGCAGGGTGAAGCGCACGATCAGCCCATGGACTTCGAGGATCGGTTTGGCCTGTTGTTGGTTTTGCATCGGTGTCGGCATCATTTGTTGGCCCTCGCGCCGCCGGTCAGGCGCGGGTCGAGCAGATCGCGCAAGGCGTCACCGAGCATGTTGAAGCCGAACACCGCCGCGCTGATGGCCAGGCCGGGGAAGATGACCAGCCAGGGCCCCCGCAGCATGTGGTCCAGGCCGTCGCCGCTGAGCATCCGGCCCCAGGAGGGCGCCGGCGGCGGCACGCCGTAGCCCAGAAAACTCAGGGCCGCTTCGGCCAGAATGGCGTTGCCCAGCCCCAGAGTGGCCAGCACCAGGATGGGGGCGGCCACGTTGGGCAGGATGTGGCGGATCAGGATGGCCGGTTGGCGGCAACCGATGGAGCGGGCCGCCAGCACATACTCGCTGTGCTTGATGGCCAGCACCGCGCTGCGGATGACCCGCGAACTGCCGGCGAAGCCGGCCAGGGCCAGGGCCAGGATGACATTGCCCGTTCCCGGGCCCAGGATGGACATCACCGTGAGCATGATGATCAGCCAGGGAAAGGACATGATCGCATCCACACAGCGCTGCAGAATCGTGTCCAGCACCCCTCCGAAGTAGCCCGACAGCACACCGATGACCGTGGCCAGGAAAATGCTCAGCCCGACGGCGCCCAACCCCACGGTGAGGGAGACCCGCGCGCCGTGAACGATGCGGCTGAACAGGTCGCGGGCCAGGGCGTCGGTGCCGAAGAAGAAGTCGCTGCCCGGCGGCACCAGGGTTTGCATGCCGTGCATCTCGTTGGGGTCGTGGGTGGCGATGAGCGGTGCGGCCAGGGCCATGAGTACCAAAGTCAGCACCAGGGCGCCGCCGAAGGCGCCCAGCGGCTTGGTTTTGACCAGCTGGATGAAAAGATCGATCAGCCAGTGGTAGCGGTGCGGCGCGGCGCCGCCGGCGTCGGCGGAAGCGGGCAGGTAGTGGGGTTTGAGCGCCGCAATGGTATCCCGTGTGCGCTTGTGCGGTTGCTTCTTCATTGTCGTCCTTGTCAAGCCGTCTTGCAAAGCCGGTGCATCAGTGCCGGTGCATCAGCAATGGATCAATAACGGATGCGTGGATCGAGAACGCCGTAAAGCAGGTCGATGACCAGATTGATGCAGATGATCAGGGTGCAGATGAACAGGTTGATGCCCTGAATCACCGGGTAGTCCCGCCAGGTGATGGCGTCCAGCAGGTATTTGCCCATGCCCGGCAGAACGAAAATGCTCTCCATGATCACCGTGCCGCCCACTAAAAAGGCCATCTGAATGCCCATGATGCTCAATACCGGGATCAGGGAGTTGGCCAGGGCGTGGCGGATCACCACCACCCACTCGCTCAAGCCCTTGGCGCGCGCCGTGCGGATGTAATCTTCGCGCATCACCTCCAGCATCATGGTGCGGGTCATGCGCATGATGCTGGCCGACAGGGCCACCGACAACACCAGCGAAGGCACCACCAGTTGGCCCAGGCTGGCCAGCGGGTCTTCGCCAAAGGGGATAAAGTCGATGGGCGGCACCCAGCGGAACCAGATGGCGCCGAACACCACCAGCAAAGTGGCCAGCCAGAAACTGGGAATGGAGAGCCCGCCCACCGACACGCTGCGCAGCAGGTAGTCGAGCCAGGTGTCTTGCTTGAGGGCGGACAGCACACCCAGGGGAATGCCGGTCAGCAAGGTCCAGAACAGTGCCATGAGGGCCAGGCGAAAGGTCAGGGGCAGGCGCCGGGTGATCTCCTCCAGCACCGGCTGACCGCTCCAAAGGGAGGTGCCCAGATCGCCCCGCAGGGCGTTGCGCATGTAGTTCCAGTATTGGCGGGGTAAGGACTGGTCCAGGCCGAGGACGGCCCGCAGCTCGGCCTCGTCGTCGGCGAAGCCCATTTCGGCCACCATGAGGGTCACCGCATCGCCGGGAATGATGCGCACGATGCAAAAGACCAGGAAGGAGACCAGCAGCAAAGTGGGCAGCAGCAGCAAGAGCCGTCTGGTGATATAGCGTTTCATAGGCGCGTGTCATGCCCCTGTGGCTTCGGGCGCCGCCGCGGCCGCAGCGACGACGCCATGGCGGTGGCCTTTAATGTTACTGCTGCGCCATCCAGATATACTCGCCCATCAGCCCCTGGACATCCAGCAGGTAACGTTTCAGATGCACGTTGGGCTTGCGGATGAGGAACCGGTCCTGGGTGTAGAGAAAGAGGTTGGGCGCATCGGCGATGACCTTGCGCTGGATCTCCTTGATCAAGGTTTCGCGCTGCGCCGGGTCCATGATGTGCTGCTGGCGGTCGATCATATCCCACAGTTCGGGATTGCTCCACTTGTAGTAGGTGGCTTCCTCCACTTTGCCGTAATAGGGGATCAGCCACTCTTCCGGATCGACGCCGGCGGTCATCAGATGCAGCGCCATCTCGTAATCGAAGCGGTAGGCCCGATTGAAGTATTGGGCGAACTCCAGCAGGTTGAGTTTGATCTCGATGCCCACCTCCTTGAGCATCTGCTGCAGGATCTGGGCCGGTTGGGTCATGTAGGACAGGTTCCAGGTCATCAATTCGGCGCTGAAACCGTCCGGGTAGCCGGCTTGGGCCAGCAGCGCTTTGGCCTTCTCGGGGTCGTAGGGCACCTGATCCTCTTGCGACAGGGAGTAGATCGCAGCCGAGGGCACCGGACCCACCTGGGTCTTGCCGAAGCCGCCCCAGGCCAATTCCAGCAGTCGCTGCTTGTCGATGGCCATGGCGATGGCCTGGCGCACCTCCGGCTTGTCGAAGGGGGGTTGCAGCGGCTTGACCCCTTCGATCCAGGGCGGGCAGCGCAAGGTCCACATGTAGGTGCCTTCCAACTGCTCGACGATGGTGTCGGGGACCTGCTTTTTGATGGTGGGCATGAAGTGGTAGGTGACCTGGGCGCCGTCCAGGCGGCCGGCGATGAAGGCGGAAACCACGCTGCTCGGGTCGGTCATGATGCGGATATGGATGCCGTCCAGGTATGGTTTGCCCGCCTTGAAATAGTCGGGGTTCTTGACCAGCGTGACATGCGAGCCCATGACATACTCTTTGAGGATGAAAGGTCCCGTGCCGATGGCGTGCCGTTTCAGGTCGCCGAATTGCTCGACCACCTCCTTGGCCACGATGGCGGACCAGGGGGATGCGATGTATTTGAGAAAGGCGGCATAGGGTTTTTTGGTTTTGATGATGACGGTGTGGTCGTCGGGTGTTTCGATGCTGTCGATCTTGCCCTCGAAATAGTAACTGTGCTTGAAGTCGGAGGCGCGGCCGTGCATGCCGGCGATCCGCTCGATGCTGTATTTGACGTCCGCGGCGGTCAGCTCCCGGCCGTTGACCGGCGGTACATCGTGGAACCGCACCCCCTTGTGCAGCTTGAATTCATAGGTCAGGTCGTCGATTTGGCGCCAACTTTCGGCAAGGTCGGGCTCGACACCGGTCATGTCCGGGCTGAAGCACAACAAACCGTTGTTGGTGTTGACCGTCACCATGGTGGTCTGGCTGGCGGTCTCCATGTGGGGGTCCAGGGAACGGATAGGGGTGCTGTGAATCCGGTAAGTGCCCCCGTACTGCGGTTCGGCCGCCGCCCATGCCGTGTACGCCAAGGCAAGGCTCAGTATCAGGATCGCCGCCGGCAGGAGCATGGCGCTGCGAATACGGGGGTTGAGGGAGCGGCTCACGCGATTGCGTCGTTTCATCGTCTTGCCTCCTTTGCGATTTGGCTTTGCGGATGGGAATCTTTGCTGTCCGGCAGTGGTCCCGAACGGCGATGCAGCCACAGGTGGAACTTTTGGCTGGATCGCACAAAAAGCCGAAATGTTTTAAATCAAGAACAGGTGATTTTAATAACACACGAGCGTTATGTGTATCCACATACAGACGGCTGGACGTCCTTATTTAATCATCGGCACGTCTGGTGCGGGTCGTCCGTGAACAACCGGCGGCCTGTTTCACAATGCCGGCCGTTGTTTTGTATCGAATTGAAAGTTTGGCTTGGTCGTGTGTGTTATGACGGACCTCGCAATTCCGTGTGAGCGCTGTAACGTCGGCACATCCGTTTAGATTCAGATTGCAGTAAATTCAAAATACCAAAGGGCCCGCCACCTGTCAAACCGCAATTTTTGAATGAAGATCCATTCAGTCAGGATGAATGCCTGCCGTACATTCTTGTCAAATGCCCCATCCTCCTACCTTTGCCCGTTTGTCCTGCATTTCTGTCGATCCTGGCGTGTTGCGACACGCAAGGGGTTCGTTAACAGACTGTAAAAAAGGCTGACAATACTTCTTCCACCTTCGATGCACCTGTTGGTGCAAGACTGTAACATTCTGGAATCAAACAAAAAAAATAGATTAAAATCTTTCCGATCCGAATTTGATCATGGCACGGCCATTGCGATAGCCATCGCACCGGCACCACCACTTGCCGTGAAACCGGCTGTTGATTGAACCATCTACTGTAAATAAGGAGGCCCCCGTCGGTACATCCAGTCATACAGCGCGATCATTCGCCGGACACCCAAACGCAAAGCACTGTGAAAAAGGAGAGCAACTCATGAAGAAGAAGATAAAAGTGATGATGGTGGATGACGAGGCGCGTTTTCGTGAGAAGACGTCCGCCATCCTGACCAGGAAAGGCTTTGAGACCACCATTGCCGCTAGCGGGGAAGAGGCGTTGCGCATCATCCGTGAGGCGCCCCAGGACGTGGTGGTGCTGGACGTGAAGATGGAGGGCATGGACGGTCACGCGGCGCTGGCGGAGATCAAGAAGATCGCGCCGGAGACCCAGGTCATCATGCTCACCGGGCACGGGAGCCTCGAATCGGCGGTCAATTCAAAAGAGTTGGCCGCCTTCGATTACTTGAACAAGCCCTGCGACATCGATTTGCTGGCCGCGAAGATCAATGAGGCCTATGCCGTCCGGCAAAGCAAGGCGGACCGTAAAGAGAAGAAGGTCCGGGACATCATGACCGGCATCGAAGATTACTCTTCGGTGACGATTGACGCCACGGTCAGGCAAGCCGTGGAAACGCTCTTCAAGTCCATCAGCGAATTGGCCTCCAGCAGCCGCATCCGGGAGGCCGGCCATCGTTCCCTGCTGGTCTTCGATGATCGCCAAAGGCTGCGCGGCCTGCTGAGCATCAAAGACCTGATCCGGGCGGTACGCCCCTATTACCTGTCGGTGCCGCAATCCTCCATGGCCCAAAGCGTTCGCTTTTCCCAAGTGTTCAGCGGCAACCAATACGGCCTTTTCTCCATTCAACTCAAGGCACTGGCCGATAAGAAGGTCGGCGAACTGGACCTGGAGCCGCCGGTCATGATCGATGCGGCGGCCAACCTGATGGATGTGGCGGAGCTGCTGTACAAGACCCAAAAGACCCGCTTGGTGGTCACGTCCGGCAGCAAGGTCATCGGCATCTTGCGAGAGCAGGATCTCTTCTTTGAAATCGTCCACATCATCACCCAATGACTCGATAGGAGGCGCGCATGAGTGTCGATATCAATATTGCGGAACTGGAAGAAGGGGGCGCTGCCGCCAAGAGTCGCAAGCTGGCCTGGATGTGGATCGCCATCTCTTTTGCCGTGGGCTTCATCATTTGGTTGTTGCCCACCCCCGAAGGCTTGTCTCCCAACGCCCATCGTTTTCTGGCTTTTCTGGTCACCATCGTGTTGCTTTGGACATCCGAGGCCATCCCCATCGGCGTAACGGCCATTTTGGTCGGATGCGGGATGATCGTCCTGAAAATCCAACCCGCCGCCCAAGCGTGGGGGCCTTACGCCAACCGCTCCGTGGTGTTCGTCTTTTTCATTATCATGCTCGGTGTGATGTTGGGACAAACCACATTGCCCAATCGCATCATGGGCGGGTTGTTGAAGTTGGGCGGCGTCAAGGTCAAGCGACTGAGTTTCACTTTGTGCATGGGGGCGACCTTTCTGGCGGCCTGGACCCATGACGCCACCATCACCATTGTTTTGCTGTATGCCATGATGCCCATGTTTTTGAAAATGGGGTTGACCCCCGATAAGACCAACAACTTCACCAAACATTTCATGTTCGTGATCCCTCTGGGTTCGGCCTGCGGCGGCGGTGCCACCTTCCTGGGCAGCGGCCGCTCACCGGCCTCGGCCGAACTGCTCGCCCAGATCACGGGTTACAACATCGGATTCATGGAGTATGCCCTGTATCAATTCGTGCCCTCCATGCTCCTTGGACTGGCGACCTGGCTGGCCATATGGATCATCTATCCCCCCAAGATCAAGGAGTTGCCCGCGGAGATCGCCATTGCGCAGATGCCGCCGCTGACCAGGAACGAAAAATTGCTTTCGTGGTTCCTGGGCGTCACCTTCCTGCTCTGGTTTTTCACCGATCTGACCAAAATTCACATCACCGCCGTCGGCGGACTTTTCATCGTTGTTTGCATGATCTTCAACGTGGTGGATTGGAAAAAGTGTCTCGAGGAGTATCCCTGGAACCCCATCATGGTGTTCGGGGCCGGCTTTTCCCTCGGCATCGCCATGTTGGATACGGGCGCCGGCGCTTGGATCGCCTCGCAAATATTTCCTCTTTTCACCGGAGCGCCGTGGCCGGTCGTGGCCGCCGGTGCGTCCTGGTTGAGCGCTTTCATCACCAGCTTCATGGCCAATGCGGCCGCCACTTCCCTGCTGGTGCCGGTGGTGGTGCCCATGGCCGACCTGGCCGGCACACCGGTGGTCCCCATCGCCATGAGCGTGCCGCTAGCCACCACCTTCGTGTTGTTCGTCATCGGTTGTCCGCCGACCTTGATCGCCTATGGCTTCGGTTATTTCACCCAGTGGGAGGCCTTCAAGGTATTTGTCTTCCGGGCGTTTCTAGGCATCATCCTGCTGAGTTTGTCCATGATGGTTTGGTATCCGCTGGTCAATATGCCGGGAAACATCGACAACATGAAAACACCGGCCAAGTTGACCATGTCGGGGTATGAGCTGGTGGTGGACAAGTGATTTGATTGGCGGCCGACCGCGATAGGACCGGCCACTATCTACGGCGCGGCGCCAATCGTTGAAGGGAGGCACAAGGGCGGCGGCAACACCCCAAAAGAACCTTAAAAAGTAAGCGAAGAGAGGGCGCGCCGACAGGCGCGCCCTTTGTTTCGATTTCCTTGTCCGATTTACAGCGTGCAAAAATCACTGACACCCTCTGCTGGATATTTCCGTGGACGGCGGTCATGCTTTGCTCCATGGATGCCTTATCTCTTAGTAATTAAAACGAATATTCGAATCGGGGGGGGTGGCATAGAATGGCATGGCCGTTGCTTTGAGTTGCATGGCACGTCCGACGAAAAATATGGGCGCCATCCATTTACAGGGAGATGCCGAAAAGGAACGGTCGCACATGACAACAACCACCAATCGGGAACAGGCCAAAATCAAGAACATGCTGCTGATCAGCATGATCCTTGTGCCACTGGCGATAATGGTTTTGATCCTAGGTATAGGATACTATTATTTCACAACCTCCATCGAAAGAACCACCACCGAAAGCATGAAGCGCATCATCACCGATCACGGTCGGATGATCGAACGGTTCCTGTTCGAACGGCAGGCCGACTTGGAATTGCTGCTCAATACCTACAGCTTCGATGAACTGGCTGAACCGGACAATCTAGAACGGATTTTCATCGCCTTGCAGCAACGATCACCGGCTTTCGGCGACTTGGGAATATTCGACGAGCGGGGGCTGCACTTGGCTTATCAAGGCCCGTATCACCTGGCGGGCATACTATATAAGGATGCCGAGTGGTTCAAGCAGGTGATGGAATACGGCACCTATGTGAGCGATGTCTTTTTAGGGTATCGCAATGTGCCCCATTTTATTATCGCCATTACCCGCCAGGAAGGTGAGCGAAGGTGGGTGATCCGCGCCACCATCGATAGCTTCTTCTTCAACGAGTTGGTCAAGAATGTCCGCATTGGCCGCACCGGCGAAGCTTACATCATGAATTCTCATGGCGTTCTGCAAACGGACCGGCGCTCCGGCGGCAATTTGATGGAACCGTCTCCCGACCATTTTCTTATGCCCCAAGTGGATCATGGCCTGCACTATTTCGTCAGTCCGGACGAGAGCGGTCTTAAATATATTTACTTCACCATGGACTTGAAAAACGGTCAATGGCGCATGGTGGTCCGGCAAGAGGTGGCCGACGCCTTTTCAGCGATGCGGACCGCCGGTTACCTGATTCTTTTGACTTTGGTGGTCGGCGGCGCCGGCATTATTCTGCTGGCCATTTCACTGACCCAAGTGATCCTGCGGCGCATGCAGGCGGCAGAGCAGAATCAACAGCAGCTCAACGCGCAATTGGTGCGTGCGACGCGCCTGGCGGAGCTTGGACAGATGGCGGCCGGAGTGGCCCATGAGATCAACAATCCTTTGCAGATAATTAAAAGCGAGTATGCGCTGATCGAAATGAACATGGAGGAACTCAAAGCCGATGGAACACTGCCGCCTTCGGAAACGTTGGCTGAGATAGAAGATGGATTCGCGCAGATCAAAAAGCAGGTCAGCCGTTGCGCGGATATAACCCAGTCGGTGTTGAAATTCGGGCGCCAGACGACGCCGCGCATCGAGCCCATGCATCTGCAGTCCTTCATTCCGGATGTGCTGCACATGGTCGCTAAAAAGGCGGAGGTGCACGGTATTCGAGTGGCGGAGAAATTGGCTGAAAATCTGCCGCCGGTCAACGCGGATGCATCTCAGTTGCAGCAGGTGCTGTTGAATCTTTTCAATAATGCCATGGATGCCATTTTAGAGCAACATGGCGTGGAAGGAGGATTGCTCGAGGTGACAGCTCAAGCCGACGGGGATGCCGAGGTGGTCATCCGGGTAAGCGACAATGGTGCCGGCATCAGTCCGGAGAATTTGTCAAAGGTTTTTACGCCGTTTTTCAGCACCAAGCCGGTGGGCAAAGGCACGGGGCTCGGCTTGTCGGTTTGCTATGGCATTGTCGACAGTCTTGGCGGGCACATGGAAGTAGAGAGCCAAAAGAACGAAGGAACCACTTTTTTAATCCATTTGCCCCAGGCGGGTGCCGTGGGATGAGCTGGAATGGTCTGCCCGGCCGAAGGAAGGGCGTGCGGCTTAGGATAGCGCCTTTCTTTTCGACGCTCGCGGACTGCTGAATCGTAATTTAATGAATTTATTTACAGGAGGTGCCATGAATGCTGCATTGAAAGGGTTTTTCAAACAGGGAGCAATTCGAATATCCAGGGAAAAGGAGCGGGCAATTTACTTCTATGCCACAATGGTTCTCATTGCCCTTTATCTTCTAAATCGGTTTTTGGGGGTTGGATAATTCAAGGTGGGATTTGCAATCATCTTGCGCCCATGGCGTTTAGAGGTTGATTTTAAATGTGCCCAAGCGCAAAAGGGAGATAGCAATGAGCGATAAAAAGGAGAAGGTCAAGGTATCCGGTTATGACAAGTATATCAATTGGAAACTCTTTGCCGTGCCATTGGTGTTGCTCTTGACTCTACTACTCATGCCGACGCCGGACAGCATGTTGGATGTCGGGGTGGAGTACACCATGGGACCGAAATATGTGGAGGACCATTTCGCCCTGGAGCTGTTCAATAGCCCCACGGGGGAGTTGGAACAGTGGCAGATCCAGATGGTGCGAATGATGGAGCAGAGCGTGCAGTCTTCATCCTTCGGTCAGCCTTCATTTCTGCGCCGCAACCAACGTTGGTGCGAGAGCAAAGGCATTCCTTCGACCCCGGAACATTTGGAACAGGTGCGGGCCTTCGCAAGCGCCATTCCCGCCGAGGAATTCCGCGCCCTGATGCGCAGGGGCCATGAGCTGCGTACGGAACGATTGACTTTTGACGATTTGACGGAAGGAGAGAAAGTCGAGGCGCGTAAGGGCGGGTTCCACGTACAGGCCGCGGTCGGGATTGTGCTATTCGTGGTGCTCTGCTTCATGACCGAGGCGATTCCCTTGCCCATGGTGGCCTTCAGTATCGGTGTGATTGCTCTGATCACCGGCATCGTGGACCGCAGCACCATGCCGGGGCTGTATTGGTCCGATGCCACCTGGTTCATCATGGGAAGCCTGATGTTCGCAGTGGCCTTCGTGAAGACCGGCGTGGACAAGCGCATCGCCATGGCTATGTTCGGACGACTCAAAAAGCCCAATGTGCGATGGATATCGATGATCATCATATTGATCATCGCACCCTTGACCATGTTCATGAGCGACCATGCACTGGCGGCCATGTTCCTGCCCATCGGCATCCTGCTCTATGTCACCACCACCCAGGCCACCGGCCGCGAAGACCCCGAGCTGGCCAAGATGTTGATGATCACGGTGGCCATGGCCGCCAACCTGGGCGGATCCTTGTCGCCTTCAGGTGCCGCCCGCAATATTATCATGATGAGTTACGCCGAGGATATGTTCGGCGTATCCATTGGTTTCGGGCAGTGGGTGATGTACTGTGCGCCTCTGTTGCTGTGGCTGATGCCCATCACCTGGATTGTGATCAACTGGCGCTTCAAACCCGCGATCACCGATCTGTCCCACGCCATGACGGTGGTAAAGAGCGAGGTCAATAAAGACGGCGGCGGTTGGACCCGCCCCCAAATTATATCCGTGGTGATCTTTGTGGTGATGCTTTTCACCTGGGTCACGGAAAAGAATCTGATCCTGCAATGGACCGGCATTCGTTTCGGCATCGGCGTACTGGCGGTGATGGGCGGTATCGCCTATATCCTTGCCGGGGTCGTTAACTGGCGCGATTATCAAACCCGCGTGGATTGGGGGGTCGTGTGGTTGTACGCCGGGGCCATTTGTTTCGGCCGTGTTCTGGTGGAGACAGGTGGTGCCTATTGGATCGCGCAGACCATGTTGAATCTTACAGCGCCCCTGGGATTGGGGGAAGGCCTGGGATTGTTGTTGTCGGGCAACATCATCGTCGGCTTGATGACCCAGCTCATGGCCGATGGTCCGGCATGCGCGGCGGTGGGGCCGGTGACATTGGCGATGGCCGGCATCGTTCATCCCGGCACCTCGATGATCCCCTTCGTGGCCATGGGCACCTCCATCGCCTCATCCTTTGCCTACTGTTTGGTGATCGGGACCCCGCCCAACGCGATTGTTTATGCCAGCGGCTATTTGGAACCCAAGGACTTCCTGCGGGTGGGCATCATTCTTTGGTTTACCAACATGGCCGGGCTAATGCTACTGGCATCCACCTACTGGTCTTGGATGGGCTTTCCCGGCCTGCCTGGATATTAGCATGCGCGGCGGAAAGGCGAGAACAATGACGATTGAAAGCACCCAATTCAACCCAACCTGCTGCCGGCCATCCATGGGGCGACGGTTTTTCCAGGATGTCGGTCAACTGCTTGTGCGGCCGGGCGTTTTTTTTGGGACCCTGGCGGACACCAGGCGCTTGCGTGACGCCCTGATTTTCATGGGATTGGTGACAATCATCCACAGTGTGCCGGCATCCCTGTTGATGCAGGCCGGCGGTTCGATCTTCATTGGGCTGCATATGCTCAACGCGCTGGCCATGCCGGTGATCACCGCGTCGTTGCTGTATCCGGTGTTGCGCGTCTGGGCGCCGGGGCGCTTCGATTTCGCCTTGTTGCTGGCTGTAACGGCCTATGCCAACGTGGTGGTGCTGTTCGCCTGGATTCCGGGCCTTGCACCCTGGGCCGAGCTTTTGAAATACGGTCTGATCGGTCTCGGTTTGACCAGGACAGGCGGCATCGGGGGGTGGAAGGCTTTCGGGGCGATTCTATGTGCCACTGTAATGCTGCTGCTTTTGTTTTATGGGCTGCAACACTTGGCGGGGGTCTGAGAGGACCATGCACAAGCCAACCTCATATCCCAACACAGGAGACAAGAGGAGATTTGACCAATGACGAAAGGAATTCGCATCTTGATGGTGGACGATGAGGCCCAGTTCAGGGCCACCACCCAGAAAATATTGCAAAAGAAAGGTTTCGAGACAATAATGGCGGCGACCGGGGAAGAGGCGCTCGAGCAGCTGACGGAGAAACCGGACGTGGTCGTGTTGGATGTCAAAATGCCGGGCATGGACGGCCATGAGGTACTGCGTAAGATAAAGGAGCGCCAGCCCGATCTGCCGGTCATCATGCTTACGGGGCATGGCAAAATGCCCTCGGCCAAGGAGGCGTTGGCCCAAGGCGCTTTCGATTACCTGTCCAAGCCGTGCGACATCGACTTGCTGTCCTCGAAGGTGGACGAAGCCTTCCGCTTTGCCGGGCACGACAAACCGCGGGAGGAGAAACTGGTGCGGGACGCCATGGTCCCCATCGGCGAGTACACCACCATAGACGAGCAACAGAGCGTGGGCGAGGCGGTGAAACAGTTGCGCGCCTCCTTCGGCGCGGCGGCCTGTACCAGCCGTTTGATGGAGACCGGCCACCGTTCAATCGTCGTGTTCGACCGTCAGGGGCGCATTAAAGGGGTGCTGGCCATTTTGGATCTGCTGCGGGCCATCATGCCGGCATATCTTGCCGCCCCCAAACCCTCCATGGCCGATGCCATCCAATACTCCCCCATGTTCTGGCGCGGGGCTTTCAACCGTGAAGTGGCGCTGTTGGCGAAGCGGCCGGTCAGCGAGATCATGTCACCGGTGCCCGAAACCATCAACGACGATGCCAACCTCATGGAGGCGGCCTATAGTTTTGTGACGCGCGCCCTGCGGCGCATGGTGGTGATGCGGGGCGGCGAGGTGGTCGGCATACTGCGCGAGCAGGATCTCTTTTTCGAAATCGAGCGTGTGTTGCGGCCCTGAGCATCGCTCGTGTGCACCGGGTGTGAATGGCCGGCGAGGGTGTCCGCCAGATTCGCCCTTGCCGGTGCCACCTCCAAAGGATCAAGGTAAGAAGGGTGGCCATGGAAAAGGACATGGTGATACTGCTTGTCGACGACGAAGAGCGGTTTTTGAGCACCACAAGCAAACTGCTCAGGCGTCTTGGATATCAAGTTAAAACCGCCTCCAGCGGAAGGCAAGCACTTGAAATGTTGTTGGATATTGATTTTCCAGTAGTGGTTTTGGACGTCAAGATGCCGGGCATGGACGGTATAGAAACACTCAGGGAGATCAAGCGCCGATTCCCCATGGCGGAGGTGATCATGTTGACCGGCCACGCAACTGTTGAATCCGCCATTGAAGGTATGGAAAACGGGGCATTCGATTTTTTGATGAAACCGACGGATATCAACCATCTGATTCACAAGGCGGAGGCGGCTTTCCGGCGGCGGCAAACATTGGAAAGCAAGATCCGGATGGCGCGTTCGAGAGGCACTGCCGGAGACCAGTCGGGCAGTAACGGCAATCACAAGGATTAATGCGGGCGAGCCTCACTCCTCCGTTTCCAAGGCATCTATCTTTTCTTGGATGGCATCGATTTGCGCTTGGCGCATGCCCTGGCTGAAATAGGGGCCCAACATGCGGTTGTTCAGTTCGTCGATTTGCCGTTGCAACCGTTCCCGTTCGGCCTCGATGCGCGCCTGGCGCCGTGCCCGGGCCTCCTCTTCGGCCTTGCGGGCCGCCTCGGCCGCTTCCTGCTCCCGCTGGGCTTCAAGCCGGCGGCGATCTTGTTCGGCCTCCTCCAGCATGCGCAGATAGCTGTCGCGGGCGCCCGGATCCGCCGGGGCGGCGGGCTCGGCCGCAAATGTTTCCACATCGGCGGCCTCGGTCGGGGGCTGGTCGCTGAACCGGCGGACCCCCTCTTCATCGGTCCAGGTGTAAATGGTGTCCGCGTTCATGATCGTGACACTCAGAATGAGGCAAAGCCCCACCAGCCACCAGATTCGCATTTTCATATCAACCTCCCGGACGTTTGTCCCACGGCAACCTGTCGCAGCCTCTTTTTCAAACTATAACAAGCGGGTAACGTCTGTCAAAGCAAAGGGCTGCAGAGCGGCACCGCTGACTGAAAAAGATGCGCATTCCATGTCGATATCATCCAAATCCAAATCGCTATCGGGATCGGCACCGAAAGAGGTTTCGTTGAATCAAGATGGCTTATGGTCGGGTGTCGGAAAAGCGATGGTGGCTTGCGTCGGCCGGGTGGCACCGTGGGTGCGGACCAGCTCCTGGATGATGCGCAGCAGGTCTTGCACGTCGTAGGGCTTGGCCAGAAAGGCATCGGCGCCCAGCCGGCCGGCGGTTTGTTCATGGGTTCCGTTGCTTGAGGTGAGAATAAAGCGTTTGCCGGGATCGTCCTGCTTGACCAGGGTGAGCAATTCCAGGCCGTCCATGTCCGGCAGATGGGCGTCGGCGATAACCATGTCGACTTCGTGGCGCCGGTTTTGGATATATTGCCAACCGTCGAACCCGTTTTCCAAGGCGACGATCCGGCGATTGGTATGGAAAATCACGGCATGGGCGGCAAAGTCGCGCACCAGCTGGTCGTCATCCACGATCACGATGTTGCAGCGTGTCGAGGCCCGGGTGCTGTCCATAGGCGTTTACGCCACCTTCAAAAAGGCCATGTCCGCTTCGCCCCGGTTGAGAATCAGGGTCTGGCAAATGGCGTCCAAGTTTTCCTGCATGGCGCGTTTGCGCTGTTCGCCCATGGGATAGCCTTTGGCCACGGCCTTGATCATGATGGCCAACAATTTAACACGTTGATAAAACAGGTGATCGAATTCGGTGGGCGCGGGTGGTGGGCTCTCCCCGGGGTGCAATCCTTCCGCCAGTCG
The DNA here is from genome assembly GCF_022968795.1 of Desulfatitalea alkaliphila. Classification (GTDB taxonomy): domain Bacteria; phylum Desulfobacterota; class Desulfobacteria; order Desulfobacterales; family Desulfosarcinaceae; genus Desulfatitalea; species Desulfatitalea alkaliphila. The sequence goes on along the minus strand of NZ_JALJRB010000005.1, from coordinate 154,414 downwards.
GCCCAGATCAATGGATTCGCTTTCCACATGGCGGGCATTCGCCAACATGGCTTGGCGCCGCTGTTCGCCCATGGGCCAGCCATTCAGATAGGCCTTGGCCATGATCAACAAGAGCTTCAGACGGGCGAAAAAAATATCGTCCAGGTCCATTTCCCTGGTTTCGGTGGGTGGCGCGCCCAATCGCAGCATCATCTTCCTTTCCGTTAAGGCGGTATCAAGCAAGTGGGCGGGGGTGGCATAATCGCTGGTGCCGATATGGTGGCTTTTTTAGCCTCTGGCGGTGTTCAAGTCAAGGGGAATGCGTCGCCTTCTGCTATTCTCGCAGAATACGATACAGTGCAAGCATTGCGCTTCAACGCAGGCGGTTCAAGAATTGGGCACGGCTACGTTGCGGCCGGCCGGGTGGGTTGGTCGGACCGGAAAGTGGGTGGGGGGCTGAAGGCGGGATCACCTTATCGCAGTTTCCGCCGCCGGGTCGTTTACCGCGTGTGCGGACGGATCAGTTGCAGTCGCACCGGCATTGTGGCGTCGCTTTCGAAAGCCGCAGGCGTGTTGCGCCGCTCGTGGCCCGAGCGTCTTTCGGGGATATGATTGGAGTAACAAAACCGACGCCTTTCTATGCTGAGTCGTCTTTCGTCCTGCTGCCGGGATAGGGCCCCGCTGATCATGGTTGCAGCTCCTTTCGGTTGGGCGGCTGTCGGTCCGTGCCGCGGTTTGTCACGGCGCATGCCGTATTTTTTCAGCCAGCAATTTATATGCCGCTGTCCGGTGACCGGGGGCCGATGCCCGGCAACCGGCGCCGGCCTTGCCGATACAGCGGGTTTGCGGTTTGCCGACCATGGCCGGGGGGACAGAAATCCTACCCAAATTTTCCCATTTGAGTACCATTTTTGCCATGTGTGCCGCCTGGTTTTCGATAGCGATCCCGATCCCGATTTCGATATTGCCAAGCGCGTTTTTATCGGTGGCACTGTGGTGCCGTGTCCCGCTGGAATTTCGCACTTCCATCCAAATTGATTTGTGGCAACGATTCTGCTAGAGTGGGCTTCCTCCATGGGACAGGGGCGGCATTTGGTGCCGGCCCGGGGCGCCGATCCCGTGGGGAGGTAAAACAGGCGGACGAGCAAACTTTATGGACCCAAGCTACGGAATTACGGGCAAGCTGCTGATCTGGTTTTTTGCCATTGTGGCCTTCTTTTACGGCACGATACTGTTGCTCTATGTCAACTTTCAGCAAGTGGTTCACCTCTCTGAAAGCATCGTCAGTAAAAACTACGCCGTCTCGGATCTGTCCAAGCGCATGCTGGAAAACCTGATCAGCATGGAAGAGAATGAGAAAAAATACCAACTCCTGCAGCGCCAGGACTATCTCGAATTTTTCATCCGTGCCCGCCAGGAGTTCGAGGCCGGCCTGAACCGGGTGCTGGTACTGGCCGATCACGGTGCCGACCTGTCGCCCCATTGGCAGACGGTGGCCGATGCCTATGAACAGTTTCCGCCCATGCCGGTGGATGCGACGGCGCAGCCGCCCCCGGAGGCCGTGGCGCCGGGAGGCACCCTCTGGATCCCCGAGACGGTGATCAACGATTGGATCGAGCAGATCTCGGCCGCCCGCCTGGAGAACTCCCTGGAGGTGGAAAACGCCACCCGCGAGCTGAATCGCAGGGGCGTGCAGTCGGCCCACAATGCGCTGATCGGATTGGGGATCGCCAGCCTGGTGGGGCTCTTGGGGGTGGTGTTCCTCTCCTATTCCATGATCCGTCCTCTCAAAGAGCTGATGCGCGGCATTCGTTCCATCACCAAGAATCGTTCCAGTTCCCCGTTGCAAATTCACTCCAAGGACGAATTGGGCGAGCTGGCCGCGGCCTTCAATGAGATGACCGATCGATTGCGGCAGGAGGAGCAGCTGCGTTCCGATTTCATTTCCATGTTGAGCCATGAGATCCGCACCCCGTTGACTTCCATCCGCGAATCGGTCAACATGATTGAGGAGCAAGTCATGGGGCCGATCAATGACCGGCAACAAAAGTTTTTGGAAATCGCCGGCGCCGAGATCGGGCGCTTGTGCGATCTGCTCAATCACCTGATGCAGGCCTCGCGCCTGGAACCGGGCGCCTTGCAACTCAACCATGGGCCGGTGGACACCTATGCCCTTGTGGCCGATTGTGTGCAAAGCCTCAAGCCTTCCGTCGAAGCCAAGCAGGTGCATGTAATGACCGAAATACCGCCCGAAACACCGGACGTGCGGGGCGATGGGCAATATCTGCGGCAGGTGTTTCTCAATCTGATCGGCAATGCCGTGAAGTTTGCCGAGCCCGGTGCTAAAATCTGGATTCGCGTAGGGTTGCAGTCCGTCCAGCAACAGATTACCTTTAATGTGGTGGATACCGGTCCGGGGATTCTGGACGAGGAGATCGGCAACCTGTTCAATAAATTCTATCGGGCCACCAACGTCCGGGAGCATCTGGACGGCGTGGGGTTGGGTTTGAGCATCACCAAGAACATTGTCGAGGCCCACGGCGGCACCATTTGGGTCGAGAGCCGGGTGGGACAAGGCACCACCTTCAGTTTCACGCTGCCGCTGTTCGCACCCGCGGAACAGGGGGCGGGCGGGCGGCGCTGGTACGCCAAGCGCAAGCCGCTGCGGGCGTTGCAATCATGATCGCGGCTTGGTGCCCTGCGGGCAGTTTTAAGTTTTAAGTGTTAAGTGTTAAGTTAATGAATTCTGTCGTTTAGATGTGTGGGGGGATATGGCCCGGCAATCGGGTGCAGAAATCATGTGGAAAGGATTTTGATCCGGTAGCCATTGCCCCACGGCGTTCGAGGGAAATGTGGGGATATAGGGTGTTTCGGGAGTGATGCGCATGACCTCTTGTTGCTGCGCAACACTGGCAACCCGTTGCCAGTGCCACGCCGCTGCGGGCGCTGCAATCATGATCGCGCCTCGGGTCGGGCACGGCATGGCGTGCCCCTACTATCTATTGCACATGCCGGTGGACATGATATAGAATCCATAGATTGTTTTCGTCACCCCTCGGACCTGCGGGCGAAAGGCCGGATGGGTCTTGTGGTCGGAATGGCCTCGACCTCACTGCGCTGCGCAGGGTGCTGAGCTGGATTGGATGCCAATGCCCCATACCGAAGTTTTTAGCCGAAACGCCCCTGCCGGTGGGCTGCCGAACATGGCGTATGCCAAGCGACCCCGGTCGGTTACGGTTTTGGCCTTTATTATAATGTGTTGCGGTTTGACGCTGATGGTGACCGGCTGCCCTTGGCCGGTCCGACCGCCGGCGGTGACGGCTCCGGGAGAACTGCCGGCACCTGCCCTGCAATCCCATGAGGAAGCGGTTCGCTGTTACACGCAAGGCGATTACACAGGGGCCGCCAAACGTTTTGCAACCCTGCGCGAGCAGACCGGCAACCCTGTCATGGCACGCATGGCACTTTATGGTGAGGCGTGCGCCCGATTGATGGCCGCCGAAACGGTATCCGATTATTCTCGGGCTTTGGCGCTCTGGGAGGCATGGCTCGATACCGATCCCGGGGCGGTCGGCTATGAGGATGCACGCTTGTTCGCGCCCCTGGTTCGGGAAAAGATGGTCTTTTCCCACATGCCACCGGATCTGGACGCGCCGGGGGGCAATGGGCAACCGAACCCGGGTGCGCCCAAATGGTACATGGTGGAAGCCAACCAGGCCCTGCGGCAGATGACCCTGCGTCTGGATGCCACCGAGCAGCAGGTGAAAAACAAAGAACATCAAATCAAGACGCTTGAAAATGAGATCGACCGCTTGAATCAGCAAATCGAAGCCTTCGAAAAGATCGACCAACGGATCCAGGAACGAAAAAGCGCTATTCCCTCAACCGATTGATCCATTGATCCATCAGACGCATTGAACGTCGGGCCACATCGCTTCAGGCAACCAAAGGCCGTGGGGTTATTCCCCATTGGTGGACCGCCATGGCCGGCCCGACCGAGGAATTATCCATATGGCACAAGTGCCCAATCCAATACCGTCTTCAATTCTGATCGTCGATGACGATCCCCATGTATTGCAGGTGCTCGAAGCGCGCCTGCAATCGTCCGGGTTCAACATCCTCACGGCCGAAAGCGGGCAGGAGGCGCTGCGCCTGCTCAAGGACAACCGGGTGGATTTGATGATCTCCGACATGAAGATGCCCGGCATGAGCGGCATGGAGGTGATGGCCAAAGCCCGCGATCTGCAACCGGGGCTGCCGATCATCTTTTTGACCGCTTTCAGCACGGTGGCCGACGCGGTGCAGGCGGTCAAGGCGGGCGCCGTGGACTATCTGCCCAAGCCCTTCGACGGGCGTCAGCTGGTCTACAAATTGCGGCAAGTGCTCTCCGAACAGCCCCGCGCCGCCGGCAACGGCGATGAGGATGCCTTGATCGGGGACATGGAGGCCGCCGCCAGCCCCAAGATGAAAGAGCTGTACACCCTGGTGCAGCGGGTGGCTCAAAGCGATGTCAATGTGCTGATCCTGGGCGAAAGCGGGGTGGGCAAGGAGCGGATCGCCCGCTTGATCCATCGTTTGAGCGCCCGCCACAAGCACCCCTTCGTGGTGGTCGATTGCGGCAGCACGCCGGCCGGCCTTCTGGAGAGCGAGCTTTTCGGGCATGTGCGCGGCGCTTTCACCCATGCGGTCAGCGACAAGCGCGGCCTGATCGATACCGCCGACAAGGGCACCCTTTTTCTGGATGAAATCGGCAACATCTCTTCCGATATGCAGGTGCGCCTGCTCCGTTTTCTCGAGGATCGCAAAATCCGCCGCATCGGTGATCTGAAGGAGAACAGCGTCGATTGCCGGGTGCTGGCGGCCACCAACGCGGATCTGGTACAGGAGATCAAAAAGGGCAATTTCCGCGAAGATCTCTATTACCGGCTGCGGGTCGTCACCCTGCAAATTCCCTCGCTGCGGGAGCGCCGCGAGGATATCCCGGTGCTGGCCAAGCATTTCGTGCAGTCCTATGCGTGCCAGAGCGGCCTGCCGTCGGTGCAGGTGCCCAAGGAGACCGTCGATTACATCACCAAGTATCCGTGGCCGGGCAATGTGCGCGAACTCAAGAACGCCATCGAGGCGGGTATCGTGCTGTGCCGCGGCAATGTGCTGCGGCCCGAGGATATGCATCAGTCGGGACTGCCTACCCTTGCCGTGACCGCCGAGGCGCCGGCGGCCGACGACTCCTTTTCCCTGGAGGATACCGAACGGGGCGCCATCATTCGTGCCCTGAAGCAGACCGGCGGTATTCAGAAGGAGGCGGCCAAGCTCCTCGGCATCAGCCGCCGGGCGATTCACTACAAGATCAAGAAATATGAAATCGATGCCCACAGCCTGCGGGCGCGACAATAAGGGCGCGCGAGCAATGCATTTGCATTTGCAGTGCAAAGGGGGCGTCACCCCGGGCCCCGTTCTGTAACCAAAACCGGCCCCTCGTCTCTTCAAAGGTGTGGCATGAACAGCCTTAAAGGAGGCCCTATGAAAGAGTTGATCATATTGTTGGTGGTGTTGGGGGGATGGTTGGCGTTGCAGATCTATATCCTGCCCCGATTGGGGATTTCGACATGAATGCGTGATGCGTGTCAGGTGACACGCAAGGATCAAGATGAGCGAAGCGAACCGTTGCCCGACAAAGAGTGATCCCGACGCCGAATTGTTAAGGGCCGCCCGAAGCGATCCGAGGGCCGTGTTCCCCGAACTGGTCCGGCGCTACGAGCGGGCCCTGTACAATTTCGGAATGAAAATGTGCGGCGTGGCCGGCGATGCGGAGGATCTTGTTCAAGATACCTTTTTAAATGTATTCAGGTACCTGGATGGTTTTCGCAATGAAACCAAGTTCAAGAACTGGATCTATCGCATCGCCGCCAGCATCTGCATCAAGAAGCGTCGCAAGTCCAAATACGCACCCGAACGGGAGCTCTCCCTGGATGAATTTTTGCCGGCCGACGAAGCCGCCGTGGAGCAGGCGGTTCCCTCCTGGGCGGCGCTGCCGTTGGACCGGGTGCTCAACAACGAGTTGCGGCACCGGTTGGAGGCGGCCATCCTCGAATTGCCCGACAAGTACCGGGTGGTTCTGGTGTTGAGGGATATCGAGGGGTTCTCCACCGAGGAGAGCGGGCAAATTTTGAACCTGACACCGGCCAACGTGAAAGTGCGCCTGCACCGTGCGCGCCTCTTTCTGCGTGACCGCTTGAAAAGCTATTACGACGATGAGTGAACATCCTGTTCATACCCACCCGGATCCACGCTGCCGGGAGCTGTTCGCCCGCATGTCCGAATACCTGGACAACGAGCTGGACGGCAGCCTGTGCCGCGAGATCGAAGCCCATCTGGAGCGCTGCCACGCCTGCAAAGTGTGCATGACCACGCTGCAGCGCACCGTTGCCCTGTGCCGCCAGGCGGGTAAAGCCCAGGTGCCCGACTCCTTGTCGCGGCGGCTGCGGGAACTGATCGGCACCCTGGCCAAACCCTGACAGGGCGTAAGCAGCGCACTTGATCAAACCAATCCGACCCAAATCATGGCGCCTCAAATGCGAATTTATTGTATCGCGAGCCCCTAGCTGACGAAGGTCAGATCGGTCAGGTTGGCGCACAACAGGCGCAGCATGGTTTTGGCCTCGGAGGGGCGCAGGATATCGGCCACCGCTTCCCAGTTGCCGCGCACCATGGCCCGGGCTTCCTCCCGGCACTGTTCCAGCACGCCTGAATGCTGGACGATCTCAATCCCCCTGTCCAGCGCGGCCGCGTCGCTCCGCAAATCAGCATCCCACATCAGGCGTCGCAGGTGGGTGCCCGCATCTCCCCGAACCTGCTCCAGGGCCTGGATAATCACGTAGGTGGGTTTGCCCGCGGCAAGATCCTCGCCGACGGTCTTGGTCCAGGTGTGCGAGGGACTGAAGTTGAGCACATCGTCCAGGATCTGAAACGCCACGCCGAAGGCTTCGGCAAAAGCCATCAACTTGCGCCGCGCTTCACCCTGCGTATTGGTGATGATGCAGGCGGTTTGGGCCACACCCACCACCGAGGCGCCGGTTTTGGCGGCATACATGCGCAGCACCTTGTGCGCCAGGCCATCGGACAGCCAGTGCTCCAAACGGTCCCGGGACATGAATTTGGACCAGTGGATGTCCATGGCCTGTCCGAAATGGGCCTTAACATAATGCCTTATAATTACTTGGTAAATCTGTTCCCTCTGGACAACCGTGAGGGCCGGGTGATTTTCCAGCAGCAACAGTGGCAGCATGTAGAGGGTGTTGCCGGCGTTGATGGCCAGGTCGAGGCCGTATTGCAGGTGGATGGAAGGCCGCTTGCGCCGCAGCAGGGAGTCGTCTTCGATGTCGTCGATAATCAGAGAGCCCAGGTGGTTCAATTCGAAGGTGGCCGCCAGGAGTTGTTCAAAGGGTTTGTGGGATCGACCCAGGGCTTCGAGCAGCAGAAAACCGAATATGGGGCGCCACCGTTTCCCGCCCCGACTGAACATGTCCCAGACCGGTTCGGCCAGCATGGTGGTGTGCAACTCCGGTTCACCGGGCTCGGGGCGGTCCACGAAGCGGGCACAGCTGTCGTGGTCCAACACGGGAGGCAGAAACGCCTTGATCAGGTCGTCGATGTGTTCGATCCAGCGGTCCAGGTAGGTCTGAAAGCGGTGGATGTACCCATAGCCGTGCAGCTCCAGGCGTGCACGACCGGCTACCGGCTGTCGGCCGCGAAATCCCGTGACGCGGCAGGCGCCTTCCCAAACCGTGCGCATGGTGCCGAACAACGGGATTTCCTGGTCATCCGCCAGCGGGGTCAGGGTGAGGTGGAGTGCCTGCATCGGCAGGTGCAGCTCCCAATCCAGCGGGTAACGGCAACGGGTGGTGCCGCTTTCCCAGGTTCGGGTGGCATGCGCCGCGAAGTCCGTCAACAGTCGGGGGCCGTTAATCCCATCGGAAACAAAAGCTTGTTGCAGGGTCGTTGTGTTGTCCTGCATGTCACGGCTGACATACAGCATGATGTCCGTGCCGTCATCCAGATTGATGCCGAACCACTCCCAACCCAGCACCCGCTTTTTGTCCGCGCCGCTGTTGAGCAAGCCGTGGTCCCCCCATTGGTGGTCGAACCACGCCTCGCCGTGCACCGCCTGGCCGGCGACCGAACCGGCCAGCGTCAGCCGGGGTGTGCAAGCATAGTTCATCTTGAAATCGCGCGCTTTGTCGGCGGACACAAAAAAACGGTGGGAAACGGGTTCGCAGTGCAAAGAACAGATCGCTTCATCTTCCGGTGAGCGGTACAGGAGGTGGATTCGATTTTCGGTTTGCCGGATGCGTGTGTCGCCCCATGAACAATCCAGCCGGTCGATGGTGTGATGCACCGGCGCGGATTCCAGGCGGATCGGGTGGGGAGGGCCGTATCGGCGGAGTTCATCGGCCAGTATGGCGATGATGTCGGCGTCCAGGTTGTGTCGTTGCTGATATTCCAGCTTGGACAGAAAGATGTCGATCACCGCCGGGCAGATTTCGCTGCGGTATTGATGGCGCCTTGTGGCGGGGTCGAGGTGCGAGGTCAGCAGCAGATGACCCGTGGTATCGGCGCCATCCGGCAATGTTTCTTGGATTTTGAACAGGACCGACAGAAAGTGGCGCCGGGGTGTGTGCCGTCCTTCGAACCAGCCTTGCACAAACCACCACTCCAGCGGTGTGTCAGGATGTGGCGCTTCACAAGGCATGGAATCCGGTGGTGCATGGGCGGCGGTTCGCTCAACGGGCATGGTTTGTTGACTCTCCATCGGCGCCATAAAGCAAGGACAAGGCCGCAGGCGCGTGGCAGGCGTTATCCGTCCGGCGGCCATTGCACCCGATGGTTCGCCCAAAAGTTGCATCGGCGCGATCCATCATGGTGCGTTTGGCTGGAAGTTCCCCTAAAATAAGGAACGCCCGGATCCACTTTCGTTTCGTTTTAACACCGATGAAGTGCGAAATCCAGCCAGGAGGGTGTTTTGCAGCCGTCGCGACCAAAGGATCAGGGCCGGCATGAACAGGATATCACTGGCCAGTGCCGCGGCGGCGGCCAGGGCGGCCAACAGCCCGAAGGCGGCCGCCGGTTTGAAGGGTGAAAGACCCAAGGTCAGCAAGGAGAGCACGATGATGGCCGAGGTGGCGATCAGCGCCTTGGCGCTGACCCGATAGGCATGGGCCAGGGCGGCCCGGATTGGCGCCGCCTGCGTTCCTTGGCCCAGTCCTGTCTTGAGATGGGTCAGGTAGTGGACCGTGTCGTCCACCGACAGGCCGAAGGAGACCACCGCCACCATGATGGTCATGTTGTCCAGCGGAATGCTCAGCCAGCCCATGGCGCCGAAGAGGGCGGCCAGGGGAAAGAGGTTGGGAATCAGGCTCAACAGCCCCAGGCGCCACGACCGGAATTGCACTATCAACAGCAGGGCGATGAGCACCAGGGCCAGGGCCAGGCTGCGGGACTGGGCGGCGATGAGCCGCTGGGACTGGGCATGGGCCAGGGCCAGGCTGCCGGTGACCCACACCTGCCCTACGCCTTGCAGCTGCTGATCGGCCAGGGCGTCGATGCGCTGGAGCAGTTGGTCGAAATCCGTGCCGTTCTCCTCTTCTGTCCACAGGGAGATGCAGAAACAGCGGCTGTCGAAATCGACACTGCCTTCGAACAGGCGCCGGCTGTCGGGATGGGACAGGGCCCGGCGATACATCTCCTGAAATAGGTATGGGGAGTCGTACAGCGATCCGCCATCGATGCCGAACAGCCCCTGGTGGAAGGTTTCCAGCACGCGGAAAAAGGAGTGGCCGGCCGTCACGCCGGGCAGTTGCAACAGCGCTTGTTCCAACCCTTGAATGGCCAGCAGCGCTTGGGCGTTGAGGGGTCGGTCCGGATCGGTTTCCACCATCACGTGGATGGCGTCCGGATCGGCCAAACGCTCTTTTATCAGGCGGTGGCTGACCATCTCCGGCGCTTCGTCGTGAAACAGGCTCAGGAAGCGGGTGTCCACGGTGATGCGCGGCATGCCCATGAACAGCAGGACCAGCAACAGCAGGCCGCCGGCCACGAACAAGCCCGGACGGGCCAGGACCAGGCGGCCCAGTCCTTCATGAATCCTGGCCAGCAAGTCGCTCTCGCGGCGGGCGATGGCGCGGGGGGTTAAGGCGGGCAGCCGCAACAACAGGAAAGGCAGCAGCAGGTAGACCAGGACGAAGGCCAATATGGCGCCCAGGGCCATGATCAGGCCGAATTGGCGCACGGCTGATATGGTGCACAGGGTGATGGCGGCAAAGCCCGCGGCGGTGGTAACGGCGCACATCAGGCTGGGCCGAGCCACGGTGTGCACCGCCGCGCGCAGGGCCGTTTCGCCATCGGCGGTATCGCGCAAGCGGTCGTAATAGTGGGTGACCAGGTGGATCACCGCCATGGCTGTCAGGATCAGAAGCATGCCGAAGGCCATGCTGGATACGGGGTTCAAGGTGATGCCCAGAAGCCCCATCAAGCCGACGACCCAAAGGACGGCCGTGCCGGAGATGGTTAAAATCACCAAGGGGACAAGGACGCCTTTAAAAATGTAGAGTTGCACCAGCAAGCCCACCACCATCGACAGCAGCATGAAACGCCAGGCATGGGCGGCGTTATAGCGGCTCACCGCTTCCAGGAAGACCGGCACGCCGCTCATGTGCAATTCCACCGCAAGGGGCGCGAAGGCCTCGCCGACGATGGTGCGGAATTGTTCCAGCAACACGGTGGTGGCCACTTGCTGGCGGTCGATGGGTTGCAGACGGATCAGGACGCCCAGGGTGCGGCCGTCCAGGGAGATCAGTTGATGGATCGCCGGCCAGGTGCTGCGCATCCGTTGCAGCAGTTCGTAATCCAGCACCGGCCCCGTCGGCCCTTCGGCCGCCAGCGGCCGCGGCGTGATGCCGCCGCCGGCGTTTTGCACCGTGGCCATGTCCAGCAGGGTGGTCACTGCCACCACATCGGGTATTTGGGCCAACCGCTCCGCCGTGCGCGCCAACCCCGCCAGCACCGGCGGGTGATCGGCGCCGTTGTCCGAGGTGAGGGCCGCGATGATCACCCGGTCCGAACCAAAGCGTTCCAGATAGGTGGCGTAACGCCGGTACTGGGGCGCCTCCAGGTCGATCAAGGCGTCGAACCGGCGGTCCATCTCCAGGCGCAATGCCAAAAAAACCCAGACCACCGTCGCCCCCAGGGCACACCAGAAGCAGATCTTGCGATGATCGATGAGGGCGTTGAGCAGTCGTGTCAAGTGAGTCGCGTTTTTCGGGTTTATAGAGTTTGTTGAGTTTATTGGGTTTTTTGGGTTGGGTGAAGGTGCCCGGGGGCCGGGCACCTTCACTGGGTTATATTGTGTGTAGCGTCAGGGGGTTGTCGGTCAACTGGTGGTTGGCTGTTTCCAGGTGGTCGCGGCCGGCGATGACGGCGGTGCCGGTCGGGGCGCGGCCGGGGGTCAGATAGGTGTCGGCGGCGGCCAGGGCTTTTGCCTTGGTCACCTGGAGCAGTTGCTGTTTGAAGGCCTGGCGGGTGTCGTCGTCCAGGCCCACCACCCGGCGCAGGAAGGCTTTGCGGGCGGCGGCGCCGGGCGGATCGGGCTTGTCGATTTCAGAGCAGACCTGCAGCAGCGCTTCCTTGATGTCCTCGTCGGTCAATCCGGCGGCGCGCAGAAAATCGGCGGCGCCGGCATAGACCTGGAGGGTGCGTTCGATGTGCGGATCGCGGTAGGAGGCCATGCTGAACAGGCCGCTTTCCGGATTGTAGAGGGCGAAACCGCCGTAGGCGCCGCCCTTTTCCCGGATTTCGCGATGCAGGTAGACCGAGCGCAGCAGCTTGCTCAGCACACTGAGCACCGGCGCGTCGGGATGGCCCAGGGCGACGGTGGGCACGGTGAGGGCCACGAAGGCCACTGCGCTGGAGGTGCTCCAGCCTTCCCGGTAGGCCCTTGGCGCGGTTTGCGGCGGCAGCAGGGCGAATGTGAGATCCTGCGCCGGCCGTTTGAATCCGGCCAGAGTCGCACCGCTCAGCGTGCGCGAACGGGCCGCGGCCACCGCTTCGGTTTCGCCGACGGCGGCCATGACCAGGTTGTCGGGCGTAAAGAGGGAACCGGCAATGGCCGTCAGTTTATCGGCCAGGTCGCGCAATCCCTTCTCGTCCGCCGCCTTGGCCGTCTCGCGGACGGTGCGCAGTTGGTGGATGCCGCCCCAGGTTTCGCCGAGGGCGCCGGCAGTGCCGAAGCCGCGGGCGGAGAGGGAGATGGCCAGCCGGTGGCCGTTGTGTACGATCATGGCTTCCAGGGCCGAGCGATACTCTCCCAACAACTGCTTGAGACGCGCCAGGTCGTGGCAGCTGAATTCGGCGATCAGCTCTTCCACGATACCGTACATGGGATCGATGTTGCGCGTTAGGCATTTGGCGCTGAGCTGCACCAGGGGCAGGCACGCGCCGCTGCGGCCGTAGATTGCCCGCGCCTGGGCGCTGAGCCCCAGGCCGCCGCTGGCGGCGTCGGTGCGGCGGGCGATCTGCACATAGTCGCTGCTGCGGGTGCCCATCTTGGTGAAGGCGTAGCAGAAAAAAGGCACCCAGGGCAGCAGTGCGTCCTCGACGGCGCCGGCGCCGAGGGCGCCGGTCAGATAGTAGATCCCCGACGTGGGCTGGGCATAGTGCCACAAGGGCAGTTCGCCATCCAAGGCGGTGGGGGCGCAGGTTTGCACCTCGGGGGGAATGTCGGAGCGCGCCAGCGTGGGCAGGCTGCTGACATCCTCTTCACTCTCCTGGCGCTGTTGCAGCAGTCGGGCATCTTCTTCGATCTTGCGCCGCGCCGCGTCATCCAATTGCGCCAGGCGCTGTGCCAACTCCCGGCGCTCCTGTTCCTGTTCGCGGGCCGCCTGCTGCGGGTCCGGTGCCAGCACCATGCGCACCCGGTGGGGGTTGTCCAGGAAATAGGTTTGGATGCGTTTTTCCAGAAAGGGGCCGGCGGCGATCTCGCGGTGCAGCCGTTCGAAATCGGCGTCCAGCTGCAGGATGCGATCCGGATCGCCGCCGTGCAGCCAACTGCCGATGCTCATCAGCAGCAGTTTGAGGCCGTAAGGGTAGGGGGTGTTGGTCACCTCCTTGCGGTGGAACTCGATCTGATGAATGGCCGAGGTGGTCATTTCCGGGTCGATGCCTTCCGTTGCCAATCGCGTCAAGGTGTCCAACACGATCCGCTCCACCGCCTCGGCATCGGTTTCGTCCACATCCTTGAGGCCGCAGGCGAAAAGGGTGTCCCGGTTGTCGGCGTCGAAGCCGCTGGCGTCGCTCAGGGCGCTGCCCAGCCCCGAGTCCATCAGCGCCTTGCGCAACGGCGAGGCCGGATTGCCCAACAGCACCTGTTCGATCACCGCCAGCACCAGCACCTCGAAGGTGTCGCGGATGTCGCACAACAGCCAGGCCAGGCCGGCCTGACTGTGTTTGACCGGGTCCTCCGTGGGGGCCAGGGGATAGGTGTAGCGCGCGGTGCGCGGCGCGCTCCAGCGGGGCTGGCCCGCCACCTCGGTGTTGGGATCGATGCGGCTGAAGCGGCCCATCACCTTGTCGGCGATCACCGCCAAATGGTCCACCAGGGGCAGATCGCCATAGGTGTAGAAATAGGCGTTGCTCGGGTGGTAGTGGCGCCGGTGAAAGGCCTTGAGTTGGGCGTGGGTCAAGGTGGGAATCACCGCCGGATCGCCGCCCGAATTGTTGCCGTAGGTGGTGTCCGGATAGAGGGCGTTGAGCAAAGAGCGGCTCATCACCTGGTCGGGAGAGGACATGGCCCCTTTCATCTCGTTGTAGACCACCCCCTTGTACACCAGCTGCCGTTGCTCGCCTTCCCCTTCCAACTCCAGCCGGTGGCCCTCCTGCTTGAAGCTCAATTCGTCGATCACCGGAAAAAAGGCCGCATCCAGATAGACATCCAGCAAGTTGTAGAAGTCCTTGCGGTTCTGGGTGGCGAAGGGATACATGGTCCAATCCGACGCGGTGAAGGCGTTCATGAAGGTGCTCAGGCTGCGCTTGAGCATGGAGAAGAACGGGTCGCGCACCGGATACTTCTCCGAGCCGCACAGCACCGTGTGTTCCAGGATGTGGGCCACCCCCGTGGAATCGGTGGGCACCGTCTTGAAGGTCACGCCGAAGGCGTTCTCCGCGTCGGCCTTGGCGATATGCAGATGCCGCGCGCCGGTGGCCATGTGATCCAGCAGAAAGAGGGTCGCATCGATCGCCTGCAGCGGGGTGATGCGAATGACGCGATAGCCATGGATCTCCTGGCCCACGGTCAGCTCGGGGGTCGAAGGTCGGTCGTTGGTCGGGGTCATGGGGCTGCTTTCGTTACAGGTTCAGGGAAAACACAAGGCGGGGAGGTCAAGCCTGCAGATAGACGCCGCGGCGCTTGCGTTGGATCTTTCCCAGCTTATGCAAACGGAAAAGAATATTGCGCAACTTTTTCTCCGGGTGGCCGGTCTGCAACTGAATCTCGGCAAACCCCACCCCATCCGGATAGCGGCCGATCACATCCAGCACGATGTCGGCTGCGGTGACCGTCGCCGCCCGCTCGGCCTTGCGGGCCTCGGCATTGCGCCGGCTGCGGCTGGTGCTCAAGGCCGTCAGGGCCCGTTCCACCCGGTCCAATCGCTCGATGATGCGCTCCACATCCCGCTTGGTGGGAATGCTGTAACTGTTCATGAAAAATTTCACCATCGCATCGAAACTGACCGATTTGCCCTTCTTCTTGGCCATGCCGCGCTCCGTCTTGCCCGTTGCGTTTCCGTTGCAGTTGATATTTTGATAACTATCAGGCATATAAGCTGATAGCTAATGAATTGTGCATCAAAAGTCAAGGAAAAGGCGGCCCCAAGCCATGACATCGCCACGCACCCTGCTCAAAGCCTGGAACCTGCTCGCCCGCAAGGAATTGGGCCAGAACTTTCTCACCGAACCCACTCTGGCCGCCCAAATCGTCGATCTGGCCGGCATCGGCCCTGATGAAGCGGTGCTGGAAATCGGCGCCGGCCTGGGCGCCCTGACCATCGCCGCCGCCCGCCGCGCCGGCCGCATCATTGCCGTGGAAAAGGACACCCAACTGGCGCCCCTGCTGCGTGCCGAACTGCTGGCCAACGGCCTCGAACAGGTGACCGTGCTCGAGCAGAACATCTTCACCCTGGACCTGCCCCGACTGGCCGACGAGATGGGTCAACCCCTCACCGTCATGGGCAACCTGCCCTACAACATCTCTTCCCAGGTCCTGGTCAAGCTGATCCACGAACGCCGGGCCGTGCGCCGGGCCATTCTGATGTTCCAGAAAGAACTGGGCGACCGCCTCTGCGCGCCGCCGGGCAGCAAAACCTACGGCCGCCTCTCGGTCATGCTCCAATACTGCGCCGACATCACCGTGCTGCGCACCGTCAGGCCGGAGCTGTTCTTTCCCAAACCCAAAGTGGATTCCGTGGTCCTGGCTATCGACTTCAAAACCGCCATCCATCCCCCGGTGGGCGACGAAGCCCTGCTCGAACAGGTGGTCCAGGCCGCCTTCGGCCAACGCCGCAAAACCCTGCGCAACGCCCTGGCCGGCGGCCTGCTGCCCCTGGACAATGCCGCCGCCCTGCAAGTGCTGCAAACCGCCCGCATCGATCCCCGCCGCCGCGCCGAAACCCTCACCGTGGCCGAGTTTGTCGCTCTGACCGATGTGCTGGAGGGCCATTTGGCCACCTGAAAAGGATCGCTCGGCCAAATGCCGCCTGCTACCAAGAAGACGCCTGATCGAGAACCGCTGATGGGGAATCATCCGGTGGCGTGTCACCCATCGCCTGCATGCCATGCGCCCGCCGGATTCGGCATTATGATACGTCAGCCCATAGCCTCTTCCGCCTCAACAGATAGAGGCTGTCGAAAGACAAAATAGTGGCGGCCAGCAGGCTTTCGATGTCTATCTGGCCCGCAGCCAGGAAATTAAGAACCGCCATCCGAATGGCCCATCAGTTGGACATTGAGGTGTTGTGGCGGCGTGGCAGTTGACGTGATAGATGGGATTTGAAGCCTATTTTTTCATCATCATTCCCATTTGTAGCTTCCAGGGGGGAATCCCGGTCCCTTGGGGGCTGCTATCTTTTGCTGACCTCAGGACTATAAGCCTTACGCTGAGGACGTGGTGCGGGGGCTCCATCACGATCCCCCCGCACCACGTGTGCTTGTATAGCAGCGTTTAGTTACCCCCAGCGAAAGGTGGTTTGCAAAGCAAAACCGACGCTGGCACAAGTTTTAATGAAAATGCTATTGTTGATTCATTACTCCATTAAGTGTACCCCAAGTAATTTGACCAGGACCGCACACATAACCTGCTGCATCGAATGTCATCGCTGTTTTTTCAGTATCCAATCTTAGCGTCCCTCCAATATCCCAACCCGCACAATCAGGGTTGTTGCTATCTGATTGGCTAACAAGCATATTAAAGTAGAAAACACCATTTTGAACGTAACCGACTAATGCATTTTGGTCTTGGGGCCTTGATTGGTTAATGAGTACCCCTTCTAATTGGTTATTCCATATGGCTAATTCGATTCGCATGGGACGGGTATCATTGTCATAGTTACTGTTGAATGCCAGGTTCCCGGTCCATGTCCCGACAAAATCTGACATTTGAGATGGGTCGGGGTCTGGTGGTTCGATTGGCGGAACAGGGTCATCTGTATTGACAAAATCAATCGATATAAGGCCGTTGGAACCATAAAATAAGAAGGCAAAATGAAATATTGATATTTCAATCAATTCATTCTCTCCCACTTGTCTGCCAACCATCTCCGATAAATAGCCGATCAAATGCATCATAATTGATTCATTTGCAGTGTCTATTAAATTAAGTGTAATCGCTTTTCGCACAGTGAGTTTCTTTATTCCTAAAGATAAACCTCCGGTTGAAACAAATGCAACATTACTTGAAACAGCGAATGGAAGATTTGCCAATGTAACAACATTAGGGATCTGAGAAGCTAATTCTCCAACGGTGCAACGAATAGTTGTTTTGGTATAGTCAACCTCACTTACATTTTCTATTATAAAATCTGTTAGCTCATAGAGAGCATCACCTGCTTTATAACCTGTGTAAAGCGCTAACGCGCAACCAACCACCAATATTGGGCCAGATACTACTACAAATGCAGGACCGCCATTATTAACAATCCATTGGTCGGAATTAATAAGATCCACCGCGTAAATTAAAGGGGCATAGATGGCTTGCGGATCATATACAGCTATTGTAGCAACACCTTCATTTTGCTCATACTCTACAGCAATTTCTGAGAGTGGATGTCCCTGCTCATCTGTAACCTCCAATTCAATATCCTTATTAAAGGAAAATGTGTCCAGAACGGCTTTTCCAGAACTATCGGTTGTTGTGGTTGCAAAAAAATGATCACTGAGAATTTGCAGCTCACTTTCATTATTGTTATTGAACGATTCAACACTTCCACCTCCTCCACAACCATAAATTGCAGGCATAATAATCATAATAAGTGACAAAAACACACGAAGGAAAAATGATGAAGGACATTGTTGTTTGAGCATTTCTTTTCTCCTCCTCAAGATAATATGATGGGTAGTTGGTAGTTATACATTGCCTTTGCGGTTTCAAATATCAATTAGCAGGACTCGGAAAAGTGTTGTAATGGTCTGTAATTGTGCGATTGCGATTTGCAAAAATCTCGATTTTGGAACCTTCTGCCATGTGTTCTTAAAGATAGGCGTTATTTTTGCTTATCGGCAAATCAGATTGTAACTTTAGAGATTCGAGGAAAATAGTGTATGTGGTGCTATCGTATCGTGAGTCCTGTACCAAAGGTTAATGGCAGCAATAACGGAAAACGAACCAAAACGAAAGGGACTTCCGCCAAGGGATAACATTAGGGCACCATGTAAAAATCAAATCGAAAAACTATTGATGAGCTGCTCATGGGCCCATGGGGTGCTTTGAGCTATTTGGTTTGAACTCCGGCGTTGAGTGATTATTTCCTTTGAGCAGTTTGGTGGCCCTATTGCATAAGATGCAGAAGATTTACCGCCCGCTGTTTTCGCCCATGAAGAGTGGTGTAAAAAGGGACGGTACCCATTCGGGTACTATCCATGCTTGTGTGATTTGCAATATACGTTGAACAATGTCGGAAATATTGAACCCATACTAAGACAGGCTCGGAAAGCCAAGGGATTGATAGAAAACGAGCGGACTATCATTGCCGACACCGAGGAAGCTGTAAACGCTACGATATCTGAGGGACAACCTTTGTAAAGGGAGAAGTACGGATTATGATGAAATTGAATGGAAAGGTAAACGCCCTTTGTTGTGTTCTGATTTACTTGATTTTTTTCCTCACGGCAGCGGTGACATTGTCTGGTTGTAGTGGCGGTGGCGGCGGAGATGGTGGTAGTGGCGGTGGCGGTGGAGAAGAAGCCAGAACAATAACCATATATGGTTCCGTAATCATGGACACCGGCGTGTCCAACTCAAAAGTAAGTGTCCTTTCAGCAGAGACCTCGCAGATATTGGCAACGGCGAATACTGATTCCAATGGTTATTGGGAGGCGGAGATCACAGCCAGCGCACTGGCAGCGGATGATAATCTGGTATTGAGCGCCGAAAGTCCGGTCAACAACCTTGTCATACGCTCATTCGTATCAGCCGATGACATCCGTAGCGAAGGAGACCGCTATACCTCTAATCTTTGCGCTATTAGCAACTATACGGAAGCGCTTTTGATCTTTGCAGAGGCAGACGGCCAGGATATATCAGCGGCATACCTCGACGACATGATATCTGTCGGCGGAAATGGACATCCGCAGCCGACCGGGTATCCAAATGTGGATCGTTTTGCCGCAAGTATTCGCTCCGCCTACTATGATCGTTCGCCAATCAGCCTCGCTCAAAGTCGAGCAAATCTTCTTGGGGAATACATATTCATTCGTTGGCCAGCAATTTTTAAAGCGAGCGAATCGACAACATTATCTTTGCCACGAACTGGACCGCTCGCAGGCTATTCCTTGTCCATCGTTGAGAGAACCGGACTTCAAGGTGCGACAGTTTCCAGCAATGATGTTGTGGTCGACGCCGGTGGTCCGGCCACTGGTGATGTTACATTGAGCCTTGCAGGCAAGGGCGTCTCAGCGGTCACGGTTTCATTGCCTGTTTTGGTTACCGAATCCAGAGAGGTATTTTCCCGGACCATTCCGCAAGGCGAATTCACCATCACAGCGCCGGATCTTAGCCTTGATATTCCATATGATGCTTTTGAAGATGGTGCGCACGTTACAATTCACGAAATGACACAACTGCCTTCCGGTTTGCCGGTTGGCGTGCTTAAGGGTTATGACGTTAACCTTGGACGTGAACCGAACGAACCGGTTACCATCACATACAATCTTGCCGATGGCCAAAGCGCAGATGATGTTATTCTGATTCACATTGATCCAGCCGGGAAAGAAGCGCGCTATGTCTATCCGGACACCTCTGCGCCGGTTGAAGGGGTGGCGTCCTTTTCACTTAGCAGTTTGTCGCCTACCTTCCTGGCAATTAGGCCCAATGGCAATTACAATTTGGGCATGACCTTCTATGTGGAAGAACTCATGGTCAACACAAAGGAATCATTTGAATTCATAAAGAATTTTATTATCGATTATATTGATGACGATGATAGAATCAAAAGAATGTCAATGGTTCCAGCCCCCAAGGGTGATGCGCAAGCCGGCCTTTCAGAAAATGATGAAATCATCGAGTATTTTACCAAATTTACAAGCCGGGCGCTCGCGTCCTTTATGGAAATCGGGGCGGACGAAGAAAACCTGAATCAACTGGCAGGCATTTCATTTCGCTATGGAGCCTTGTCTAGCTCGGTAGATGCAAGAATCGAGTATGAAAATCTTCGTGAAAAGGTAATCGTTGTCGCGCTAAAAATAGCAAACGTTATGCCTGTAAACGGCATCGAAAAAATGGCCCTCATAGAGGAATTTAGAAACGAGTTGGGTAGCGGGAATTATGAACCATATCTCGATTCTCGCCTTCTAATCGATGACGGACACGGATTTGGTTTTTGGTTGCCCTCGGCGGCCTACGAAATGATCCATTTAAGCCAAGGGGACATAGAAACCAGATTTCGCAATATTGAAAATACGATCCTGGCCGCACAGATGACCGATTCCGAAAGATGTTCCGTATTTCAAGAAATGTCACGTTATGCGGAAGCGGAAAAGCTGCTCCTGCTTGCCAGATCCCCCAAGCTTCCTGCAGATGAGCAGTATGTCTCTGGCGAACTGGCTGCGTTATCGAAAGAGTGCCTTGGTTCAGCTAACCGGGAACATATAGAATTATACAATCGTCTTGTAGATGCCGGCCACGAGGTCGTATTAGGGTCGAATGGTCTAAAAGTGATCGCATTGCTTAATCAACAAAGTCAGAATGTTATCAATAAATATTTCAAAGCATTCAATGATACAAATCGCATAAACGTCACCCGCCTTCAAATACAAAATGCCCCAAAAAATGCATTAAACGGAGGATATTATGGTTCGAATGGCGGTCGCTGGTTTCAGGAGCAATATTCGGGAGTAGACGTTCTGATTCCCAATCAGACCTACCAGGATCTTCGGGCAGTGAAGCGTTGGGTCGACGCTTTTTCTGACAGAGCAAATCGGTGCGATATTCCCGATAATGCTTTTGTCAGTGCACCTATGATCAGCCCAAGCGCGGGCGAATATACCAGCGCGCTGGTCGTAGATCTATCGAGACCCGGCGCGACGATCCGCTATACAACCAATGGCAGCATACCTTCACGCACAAACGGAACCATCTACACTGAACCGTTTTCAGTTACAACAAACACCGTTGTCCAGGCAGTTGCTTATGATGACACAGCCATATCGCAAGTCGCAAGCGCAAATTATACAATGAGAGCACCTTCGTACACCGTCAGTGCGAACGCAGGCACGGGCGGATCTGTAACATCATCGTCAACACAAACGGTCAGCAACAGACAGACAGCAGCCTTTACGGTCATTGCCGCAAGCGGTTACAATCGGAGCAATACTGTTTCAACAAATTGTGCAGGTGGCTCCGGGTCCTGGTCCGGCAATACCTATACAACAAAGCAAATTACATCTGACTGTTCGGTGTTTTTCAGCTTTGTACAAGCAGGCGGCGGGTCGGACAGAACGCTAACAAACCACGGAACAATTAATGACATAAGTGGCCGGAAAGATGAGAAATTTTATTACCAGTTTTTCGTTCCGGCAAACTCGTCAAAGTTGGAAATATCTATATGGCACACACCTGGCGCTGACTCTCCTAGGAACGCGGATTTGTACCTTAGACATGGCACCCGTCCGACTACGAAAAATTCCGACTTCAAAGTGGTTAGTAATGATCGTAGTAAACACATCATCGTACAGAATCCTCAGTCCGGGTATTGGTATGTCATGATTCATGCTTTTGCCGACTTCAGCGGCGCCAATCTATATTCTGCATACACAGCGGGCGTAGCACAGCACACCGTTACCGCCACGGCGGGAACAGGTGGCTCGGTTTCCCCGACTTCGCGCACAGTTAACCACGGATCGGCAACAATATTCACGGTGACCCCCAATTCCGGGTACACCCGCGGGAATGCAACCGGTAGCTGTCCGGCCGGTTCATGGAGCGGAAATACCTACACCACCGGGACCATCACGTCAGGATGTTCGGTAAACTTCGATTTTGTCGCATCATCGACCACACACACGCTGCAAGTCAGCAAATCCGGTTCCGGCCAGGGCACGGTCACCAGCAACCCGGCGGGGATTAGCTGCGGTTCAACATGCGGCGCTTCATTTGCCGGCGGTCAGTCGGTTTCCTTGTCTGCGGACGCGGCGAGCGGGTCAACATTCGCTGGCTGGGGCGGTGAATGCTCCGGATCAGGCACTTGCCAAGTTACAATGAATCAGGCGCGCAGCGTCACGGCGACATTTAATGTAGACGGTAGTAGTAGCACACCAATCACTGAGGAAAACCTTGCCGGTAGTTGGCGAATCACCATCACTGATAGTGCCTATGATACAAGCACATATTACATCGATGTAACCTTGTCCAGCAATGGAACTTTTGCCTATACGGAGGTGGATCCATCCGTCAATTATTATTATTCGGGAAATGGAAACTGGTCATACAATGAAATCAATCGATATTTCGATGCCTACGCCAACAACCAAGGTTTGTGCACGGGGACCCTATCTGCCAATGCAAGCAACAACGCATTTTCAGTAGCCGGGAATTTCTACAACAGTGCAGCAACATACAATTGGGTCCGAACGGATTCGAATAGCCAGATTAGGTTCCAAGAAAATTTTAACACTGATCCAGAGTATGCACTCCATTTCTCAGAAGGGATGTCGTCTGTCTGCAATTTGGGCTGGGATAATGGAAGTTATTTCGCTCATGTGGTTGACAATACGACGGAGTGGTATTGCCTATCAGAAGGCCCTGTTTTTGAACCTGTTAAAGAGTCGGATGGGTTCTATATTGAATTTTCAATTAATCCAGTTAAGCCAGACTGGGGCCATTATCCCGGTCTATATTTTGTCAGCTCAAGCACGAATTTTCCCGTTGGTGGTGATTTATATTCACTAAGCTTCACCATTAACTGGTCGGACAATGTTATTAAAAAGTTCACGTTACGTACAGAAAGTGGCACCGAATTCCTAAGCCCAACTATCCCAGTAATCAATGAGTGGTATGATGTTGTCATATCGAAGGATCAAGTCAGTGGAAGCATGAGTATTAGAATTTTCCGACAAGATGGTAGTGTATTTGTTGATTCTTCCAACCTTGAAATTGATGTGAAAGAATTTGACAGAGTTTATATTGGCGAAATCCAACGGGGTCCCATTAAGTATGGTCAGTCTGCCCAGATACGCGTTGGAAATATTCTAGTTCGATAGTTCGGTGGTATGTCCTTGGGCTTTGTGTATAAGCGTGTAAAAGTAAGTGTCGCTTCAGGAGAGTTTTCGCAAGTATTGGACACGGAAAATGCTCAATATTGCTATTGCTTGGGTCGGAGATCAGAACCAGCACGATGAATTAAAATGATAATTCGGTACCTATTTACGTGGCAAGGAAACAGGTATTAATCTGAAGAGCTCTATAATGGGGTTTAATTTCTATGTTGAAAATAAAATGCAGGACCAAAAGATCATATGATGTTTTACCTATTCTTCTGATCTGCCTTTTCTTTGGGTTTGTTGTGTTAGGTTGTGGTGGAGGTGGGGGGGGCGGCGGTGGCGAGGGTGCCGAGCAATTCAATTATTCTCGTTACGGGAAAATTGATCATCTAAATGACATTACTTTAGATCTTGTATGGCTTGATTATTCGCAGGCTCAGATTTCCAGCGGCCGTATTTATGGATTAGAGCGTAGGCCGCGTGTAGGTGAATATATCGGTCTTTCTGTACTTAACAAGGACACCGGAAAGCTATATTACAAGATTGATTTGAACACTACCAATTTAAACGCGTTTGCAATCCATGGCCGCTATTTATTTGCCATGTCATCAGATAATGAAATATCAGTTTTCGATGTTTCATCTGAAACAAACTATATCAAGCTCGATAGTATTCCACTCTCGACTTGTGGGCACGTACAGTTTATGGAAGTTAAGAACGACCTTCTTTATATTATCGGTACTAAAGGCCTCAATGTTGTCAATATTTCAGACTGTTCAAATCTATTTGTTGTATATTCGAGCGAAATCGATGAGGCTTACAAAACCGAGAAAGAGGGAGGCGTTGTTGATGCGCGATATCTGGTCGTCAACCACGCTAACGGAGTGGGTATTTATGATATTAATTCCAGCTCTGATTTTAAAATGGTCGACTACATCACATGTTCGGGATGTAGATTAGAAACGGATTCCGATAGATTTTACATAAATGGGCACTATAAATCACCAATCGAAATATATCGGCTTGACAATTCAGGGGTTGCGAGGAAGGTTGGAGAAGTTAAGAGTCATATCGAGGGGATCGGCGGCTTCGCCGCTTCTAATGGCTTCTTGGTGGTGGGTGGCGGTATTTATAATAGCGATTTTGGAGAATATAGTAGAAGCTATGATGTGATACTTTATGATGTTAGGCATTCAGAAGCTCCAAAGGTATATGATTTTTTGAGCATAAACAAGGAGCCCCATCATGGCCAAAGTCATCAAGGGACCAGCCTTCTTTTTGACGGTTTTCGTATTTGGGCTTCGAATGGTACTAAAATTACATCTATTTATTCACTGGTTAACACAACTTCAGATCTTTTTGTTGCCCCTCCCGAATATCACCCGCCGCCAGGCCTATATTCAACGGCACAATATGTATCTATTTCAACCGCAACACCAGGGGCAATCATAAGATATACAGCTGACGGAAGTATACCAACGATCACAAATGGTTTCACTTATCGTACGCCGATTATGGTCAACGCAGATACGGTCTTTAGGGCAATTGCATATTCCGGCCATGATATCTCAGAAGTAAGCACAGCATCTTACTCCATTGGCAATAACGCTCTTCATATTGTCACGACCAATTCGACCAGCGGTGGAAGTGTGACACCTTCGAGCAGGTCAGTGCAGCAAGGGACGGTGACAACTTTTCACATAATGCCTGAAAATGGTTTTTCAATTGATAGTGTTGAAACTAATTGTGGAAGCGGTGGATCATGGTCAGGTAACGTTTATACTACTCCGGTTATTGAAAATAGCTGTTCGGTGACTTTCGTTTTTAAAAAGGGCGATATTATTGTTACGGCAAGCGCAGGCACAGGCGGCAGCGTATCGCCAAATAGCCGGACGGTAAACAACGGCTCAATGACAACATTTACCGTAAGCCCCAACGCAGGCTATGAGCGCGGTCCGGCAACAACTAACTGCGGTCCTGGCGGTTCCTGGTCTGGCGATACTTATACAACGCCGGTAATTACCGAACCATGTTCCGTGAGTTTCACATTCGAATTGTCCACGCCAAGACAATGTTTTGTTGAAACTACATCAAATAATCTTGGTGTTTATGAACGCCACGCCGTGGACTGCGGCAACACAGCAACATTTTCCTTTGACGCCAACTCGCCCTTGATTGGCGCAAAAGTTATTACGGATTGCGGTGGCAGTGGTTCATGGGTTGGAAACATTTATAGATCACCGATCATAACAGATAGTCTGTGCCGGATACATTTTTTGACATTCGAACACATTGATGCAGCAAGCGCCTTTTATCAAAATCTTATTCTTGAGAACGACGGAATGTTATGGGCCTGGGGTGCTAATGAGGGTACTTTTGGAGATGGGACACTGACCGACAGCTCTACGCCTATAGAGATTGAAGGTTTTGATGGAGGAATCAGCGTGTCCGCCGGCCTGTTGCACAGCCTTGTCCTTAAAAGCGACGGAACGGTATGGGCTTGGGGTCGGGGGCCACTTGGAGATGGAATTTCTACCAACCGCACGACCAGCACAGTCCCGATTCAGGTGTCAGAACTAACCAAGGCATCTCGTATAGCCGCAGGTTTTTATCACAGTTATGCTCTGGAGAACTCTGCAGTTTACGCTTGGGGTTCCAATGACTATGGGCAACTTGGGGATGGCACAACCTCCAGCCGCACAGTCCCGACTCGGGTATTGTTTAACTCTCAGATTCGCAGCATTGCCGCGGGTGGATATCATGGTCTAGCCCTTCAATTTGGCAACGTCTGGTCTTGGGGCCGTAATGATAGTGGTCAGCTTGGAGATGGGACATTCACTAATCGACCTACTCCGGTTCAGGTTTTAGATCTTAGTGGTGTCATCAGCATTGTTGCCGGAGCCGATCACAGTCTTGCCCTTAAAGATGACGGTACGGTATGGGCATGGGGTGCGAACATCTATGGGCAACTTGGAGACGGTACAACGAATGACAATGCCAAGCCTGTTAAGGTGCAAGGGCTTAATGGTATAGTCAGTCTTTCTGCTGGAGGTGCTCACAGTCTTGCTCTAAAAGATGACGGCACAGTATGGGCATGGGGTTTAAACAACTACGGACAACTTGGAGATGGTACAACTACCGACAGATTTACACCGGTTCGCGTGCCTGGACTCCATGGAATAGAAATGATTGCTGCCGGAGGACTTCATAGTCTTGCACGCAGTATTAATAGTACCTTTTGGTCCTGGGGTCGAAATAATTATGGCCAGCTTGGCGACGGGACAACCACAGATCGTTTAACACCGGTTCAGGTGTCCGGATTCAACGATGGTGGCGAGGGTGGTGGCGAGTTCCCGTTGCTGCCTGAATCTGAAGCACACTTCAATGTTTACGGGTACAGAGGGATACCTTATACAAATTTCATAAATGGGCCACCACCCTTTGAGGAATTCGAATTGATATACAACGCGAAACAATCTGTTGATGTTGATATTCCAATTGATGAATTTACAATGGTATGGATGGAAACAAATTTTGATTACTACTATGCACCGCGACCATTTGGCTACGACTATATTGCGTTAGATGACGGTAGCGGGAGCATGAATAATTGGTATTCTTCGAATATCGAGGGCGGTCCGTCCGGCTTCCTGCAAGCCGTTTCATCTAAAGATGGTCAGGTCGCTTATGGAAAAATATTGGTGTTCCCTACGGGAAATGCTTCCGTTTTGTCTGTTAAAACTATTTCTTCTTCTGAGCTGGATTGAAAGAAACTTGTTATGGGAGACTATAGAAGATATACGTGGCATACTTGGACATTCAATATCAATATCTCTCGTGTTAACCTAAAACAACGTAATTGGTTGGGATATAAAGAAACAAGGCCTTGGGAGGTGTTAGTGCAGGAAGCTCTTGCCTGAAACTGGCGAATCAATCACCATCACCGATAGTGCCTATGATTCAAGCACATATTACATCGATGTAACCTTGTTCGGCAATGGTATTTTTGCCCATACGGAGGTGGATCCATCCGTCAATTATTATTCGGGAAATGGAAACTGGTCATACAATGATAATAGCCGATATTTCGATGCATACGCAAACAACCAAGGTTTGTGCGCGGGACCCTCTCCGCCAATCCAAGCAACAACGCATTTTCAGTAGCCGGTAACTTCTACAGCAGTGCAGCAACTTACGATTGGGTTCGTACCCATTAAGAATGCTTTTATCCGGGGGGGGCAGCTGGCAACCGCCCAGTGTGAGCCTCCCTTTTTTTTGTTTTGCCTAAAGACTTGAATGCACAACCGACATTAGGCGAGTGCAAAAATCTCCCGCTTTTTCAACATCGCTTTGTAGAGGATTTCAGTTCTTCCCTTGGCGTTGAGTTTTGCGGCAATACTGTTGAGATGCTTCTTGACGCCGTTGTCGGAAATGTCCATTGCCATGGCAATGGCGCTGTTAGGGTACCCCAAGGGCAGGAACGAGAGCAGTTCGACTTCCCGGGGTGTGAGGCCGATACCGGTCAAGTGTGAAAAATCTTCTGTGGGGCCGTAGGGAATCAGTTTCAGAAGAATGGCGTTTTTGCCACCGTTCAAGGTGATGGGGAATCCGCGACAGAGAAAGTGGCCTCCGGGCGGGTATTGTTTAAAAGAGAATGTGGGCATGGGGGAGGCGCTGTCTTCCGGAACATGCCTTTCACGCTGGATGGTTTTCAGCAGATCCTCCGGTATCCCTCCAATATCATTTGTATTATAGTGTTTTTGCAAAAAGTAGGCGGTTCTTTTAGGAAGATGAAGCACCTCCAGGTGGACGTTTAATAGTGCGAAATAGACCTCTTCCGTTTCGATCAATTTACTGAAGTATGTAACAATCCACTGCAACTGATGAATTCCACCCATGGGTCAACCTCATGGCTTTTTTAGATGAAAATGGTTGCCGATCGAGTGCTTATCGCGCTGGGACGATGGACCGTCCTTTCCATTTCTCACCCCCTTTTGTTCAGGCCTGACCCATCAATTTCCGAATCATCCAGAATGAACAGATAGGGCAGAATGAACAGATCGGACGTTACAAAAAAAGACACCCGCTGCGCAAATTTTTTACACATTATTTCGAGAAATCAAGCGGCGCGATTTGACAATTGCATCTGATTGGTTTTAATATCGGGGCATTGAAGCGAAAATTCCTCCTTGACCATAGATTGGGAAACAGCGTGGATGCCTGAATCAACGGATGCGGATTTTGCCATAAACTGTGCGGATGATTTGCCCGGTTACCGTCAACAACTGATCCTGCAATACCAGCCCGGCGTTTTGCGGGCCATCCAAGCGGTGCTCGGACGTTGGGGCGGCGCTCCCCGTGAGTGGGTTGCCGAAGATCTGTCCCAGGAGCTTTTTGCCGCTCTTTTTGAACACAACGGTGCTAAACTGCGTTCATTTCAAGGGCGCAATGGTTGTTCCTTGCGCACCTGGCTGCACACTGTGGCCGTGCGGCGCGTACTGAACCATCTGAAGCGGTCCCGCTCTGCCGATGCATCCTTGGAGGAGCGGGAGAGCGCCATGGCGGACGATCGATTGCCGGCAGATGAGGCATTGATGCATCGGGAGGCGGTTGCATTCCTGCGCGAGGCCGTGGCGCAACTGCCCGATATGGACCGGTTGGCCTTTCGCCTGATTTTCGAGGACGGCCTTGGATACGATGCGGCGGCCGAGGTGTGCCGATTGAGCAAAGGCGCGCTCTATACCCGAATCTTTCGGATCAAGGCGCGTTTGCGGGATCAGGTGCGCAAGGCCGGCTTTTTGTAAGATTTCTTGTAAGAATGGGATCGGTTGTGTGTCCAAGAGTAATATCCGGCGGAGTTTTTTTGGTAACGTCGGAATGATTTGGATTTGTTTTCCTAATGGAATTCGCCTGCGGCAGGAGTGCTATCGCGAGCTGAACCGTCCGCCCGCGGAGATGGTGGATATGGATCCCTCGGAGAAAACGTTTGAACGCTTGCTGGGTTGCCTGGCGGATGACCGGATGGATCGGTCGCCGTCACCGGAGTGCCCCGGCGAGGTCCTGGTGGCCACCTATATGGACGGTGGATTGTCCGCATCGGACCTGTCGTGGATGGTGGCCCACTTGGCCGACTGTCCGCATTGCAGGCAGCTGGTGGCGCTGCAAGTTGGGGCGTCCGGGCAATCTATGGTTCGCAGCCAGGCGGCGCAAAAAGAGTGGATACAATCCGCCCCTGCCGGCAATAGCGACACCCTCGGCGGCTTCGAGGCGGAACTGGCGGCCGTGGAGGCCTCCCTGGGCATAAAGCCGAAGGCGGCACCTGCCGATCCGCGGCCCCACGTGCTCATTGTGGACGACAATGTGCTCTACCTCAGCGCCCTTACCGATACCTTGGCGATGGAGTTTCATGTCACCGCCTGCGGCAGTGGGCGTGAAGCGCTTCGGCGCATTGACGAAAATATCCGCACCATTGTTTTGGATATCAAGATGGCCGACCTCAACGGGCTGGATGTGGCCGACCGTTTGAGGGCCGCGGGACATTCAGCTCCCATCATCTTCAACACGGGTTATCCCGGTGATTTTGTGCGCGAAGACATCGAAAGCCGTTACCGGCCCTTCGGCTATGTGACCAAGGACGATCCGGACCGGCTGCTGGACTGCGTGCGTCGTGCGGCGGGTTTCCCATCGCGTTTGCCGGCCTGAACGGGGATGCACGCGTGACACGGGCAGCACCCACCCCGGAGGGCGATAACGCCGCAAAACCCATGCCCTTGCAAGTGTCGGCGCTGAACACCGTCTGGATCATCCGCTATTTGCAGGAGCATCATCCAGAGATCGATCTGCCGGCCATGCTCGCGGCCGTGAACAAACCGATACCGTTCTCTGTGGTCAACCTGCGAACCCAACAGTGCGAGCCAGTGGCCATCGAGCATTTGGTCGATGGGCGCTATTGGTTCTCCAACCGCTTCATGATGGCCTTCTACAAGGCGATCAAAACCCGTATTCCCGAACCCCGACTGGGGTACACCATCGGCCGCATCGCGCACCAATCCCACCCGGTTCGTCGATCCGCTTTCTTCTTGGCCCCCTTGGTCGGGCCCCGGCAACTGCTCAAACGCATTGTCAAGGAATCCAACAAGTTCAACCGAACCAAAGATATTCTGCTGCTGGAGAACCGGAAGACCCGTACGGTGATTCGGCTGGTGCATTATGTGGGCATCATGGTCGACGATTTCGCCATGGATTGGCATGCGGGCGTGTTTCATGCCTATGCCGCCCTGACCGGTGCCCGCGATGTGGAGATCCGGTGGGAAGGTCGGGATCCCGATTTGAAAACCGTCGATTTTGAAATCCGCTACCGGAACCCGTGGCTGCCGCAGCGATTGTTGCGGGCCTTTGTGTTCAATCTTCCCGCTGTTAAAGAGGCGCTGCAAAAGGCAGAAGAGATTCAGGAGGAACATCGCCGCACCATCTTGAACCAGGAGAACATCATCAAGGCGCGCACCGAACGGATCGAAGCCATGCAGCAGCAATTGCTGGCCCAGGAGCGCATGATGACGGAAACCTACATTGCCGGAGGCATGGCCCATGAAATTCGCAACACCCTGGGGGCGGCGCAGTTGCGGCTGCGGCAGGCGGCCGTGGCGGTGGATCAAAATGCCGGCGATCCTTCCCTGGCCCGTTTGTTGGCCTTCATCACACGGGCCGACGCAACAGCGCCGGACGACCAGCGGGCGGCTGTGCAAGCCATTCGCGTTTTGCATGAGAACCGTCAGCGGATCCACGGCGCTTTGGCACAGATCGACCGGGCCGTTCAACGGGGGCTGGCCATTGCCAATCGGGTGATGGATTATGCCACGCTCAGCGTTGAGGACGGTGGCCGAAGTGCCGATGTGAGTCACATCGCAACGGATTTGGCGGGCATTTACGGGGAAGAATGGGCGCGGCAAGGCATCGCCCTGGACCTGGCGCTCAGCGACGGGGCCGAGGTGCGCGGGGCGCCGGAGCGCATTCATTCGGTGCTGCAGAATTTGCTGCTCAATGCCCGGGACGCGATTGTGGAAACCGGTCGCGATCGAGGCCGCATCCGCTTGCGTGTCGAACGCGCAGGCCCTGAAACGGTGATCGAAGTGGCGGACGATGGCGTGGGAATCGATGCCGATTTGCTGGAGCGGATCTTTGAGCCCTTTTTTTCAACCAAACCCCACAGGGGCATGGGCTTGGGGTTGAGTGCCTGTCGCAAAATCGTCGCCGGTTGCGGTGGCCGGATGGAAGTCCAAAGCGATGCCGGTGGAGGCGCGACCTTTCGGCTCCTGTTTCCGTCCGCGGCAGTGCGCGATCCGCAGTCCGGGTGACGCCATGGACTTTGATGTTCAGTCGGCGACGATGCCCGCACAGATATCGGGACTGAACACCCTATGGGTGATCCGTTACTTGAGGCAACACCATCCTGATATCGATTTGGCGGCCATGATGGCCGAGATCAACCGGGGCGGCCCTTTTCTGTTGCACAATCTGCAAACAGGTGCACTGGAACCCGTTTCCCTGCAACACCTCGCGGACGCGCGCTATTGGTTTTCCAATCGTTTCATGATGGTCTTTTACAAAGCCATCGAGACGCGCATCCCGGAACCCCGACCGGGGTACACCATTGGCCGGCTGGCGCATTTGGCGCACCCCATCCGGCGTGCGGCGATCATCGCCCCGCTGATCGGCACCCAACATCTGCTGAAAACAATCGTCAGAGAGTCCCGGAAGTTCAACCGTACCAAAGACACCTATCTGCTCCACAGCAGCCGGGTGCGGACCGTCATACGCTTGGTGCACCACGAGGGTATTCAAATGGTCGATTTCGGGATGGATTGGCACGCGGGCGTGTTTCACGCTTATGCCGTGCTGGCCGGGGCCACCGAAATCGATGTCCAATGGCAGAAGAGGGATGCGCACTTCAAAGTGGTCGATTTTGAATTGCACCATCGCTATCCGGCGTTTTGGCAGCGGATGTACCGCGCCCTGGTATTCAATATTCCCGCAGTGCGAAATGCAATAACAAAGGCCGAAGAGATCCAGGAGGAGCACCGGCGGACCATTTTGAACCAGGAGCGCATCATCCAATCCCGGACCGAACGGATCGAAGCCATGCAACAGCAATTGCTGGCCCGGGAGCGCATGATGACGGAAGGTTTCATCGCCGGGGGCATGGCTCATGAGATTCGCAACACCTTGGGGGCGGCGCAACTGCGGTTGCGGCAGGTGGAGCGGTTGACGCAAGACGTGGGCGATGAAAACCCCATGGGGCAACTGCTGGACTGTTTTCGGTGCGCATATGGCCTCTCACTGGATGAACGCAAGGTGGCGGTGCAAACCTTGCGCGGGCTTTACGAGACCCGCAGGGGCGTTCGGGGTTCCCTGAAATCGATCGATCAGGCGGTGCAACGCGGATTGAATGTTGCCGATCGGTTAATGGACTATGCCATGTTGCAACAATCCGGGATCCGCACCATTTGCGATCCGGGCAAGATTGTCAGGGAGCTGGTCGATATTTATGGAACGACCTGGGGCCGACAAGGTATCGCTTTTCAATTGGATATCGCCGACGGGGTGTTTGTCCCGGCGCAGCCGGGGCAGATCCATTCGGTGCTGCAGAATCTTATGTTGAATGCACGGGATGCGATCCATGCAACGGGCCGCGGCCGCGGCGAGATACGAATACGGGTGGCCCGCCAAGGCAGCGAGGCACTGATCGAGGTGGGCGACGATGGGGTGGGCATTGCGCAAGAGGATTGCGAAAAGGTGTTTCAACCGTTTTATTCCACCAAACCACATGCCGGCATGGGGTTGGGCTTGAGTGCATGTCGAAAGATGGTCGTCGCCTGCGGGGGTCGCATCGCGGCTATGGGCGCGAATGGCCAAGGTGCGCTTCTCCGGGTGGTATTGCCCATTCGGGCCGCGAAGACTGAAAATTCGGATACCGCGGCACCACCGGCTACGAACGAGCCGCCGTTCACGCCATTGGTGTGATCCAACCGCATGCCAACCGCAGGAGCGTTTTATGGACTTGATCGCAAGAATTCCCGAAGCCGCCATCGAACTGAGCACCGCCATTGCGGAAATGGAGAACTACACGGAAATCGCCTTGGTGATCGAGCAAACCCTGCGCCGCTTCATCCCCGTGGATTGGGTCGGGTTTTACAGCGCTTCAATGCAGGGCGCCGCGACATCGGTGACCACCAACCCCCACCTGCCTTTCAATTGGGATGAGAAGTATCAGGAGATTGCACATCTGGACAGTTTCCGGCAGCGCAATCTGCTCAATGAAGCCGGGCATGTCATCCGCTCCCATGAATTCAGGGACTCTTCCGACGAAATCGAAAACTACTGCCGCGATTTTGCGCTGCGTTACGCGGACACGGCCCATGTCATGAGCCTGAACACCGTCAAGGACGACCAGCGGCTTGTGGCCATCAACCTGAACCGCTGCGAACCGCGCAAGCATTTTACAACCGAAGAAAAATGCTTCTATGAAGGATTGGCCCCCGTCTTGATCATGGCCTCGAAGCAGGTTCTTCTCCACCAGGACAATGCCCTGCAACGTGTCACTTATGAAAAGCTGATGGGCGCAAAGAACCGCTTCGCCGTGGTGTTGGACCAGCGCCTGGCGGTCTTGGACATACTGCCGGGCACACGCGCCTTTTTCAAACGGGCCTTTGGTGCTCGGACGGCGGCACCGCTGCCCGAACCGATTTGGCAGTGGGTGGTCAATTGCGTTGCTGCAAGCTGGCGGCCGGGCCACTTGGCCGGCCCATGGACCTATGCCTTGCCTTCACCCATGGGGCGGGTCGTTTGCGAAGCGTGTGTGATCCAGGGCCCCTTGGCCACACCGGTGCTGTTGCTTTGCTTCGCCGTCGAGGCGCCTTCGGAGAACTTTTCGATCCTCACCAAGGCCGGGCTGACCGAGCGGGAGATCCAGGTGCTGTCTTTTCTGCCGTTGGGATACACCAACCGCCATATCGCCATGGCCATGGCCATCAGCGTGGACGGGGTCAAGAAGCATCTGAAACAGCTCTCCCGAAAGCTGCAGGCGGCCGGACGGGCCGAGATTCTTTACCGGGCAATGTCCCTTAAGCAGCGCTTGTCAATTTTCCAGGGTTGAAAGGGGAAATGTCCAGCCGAAGTCATTCCAAACCAATGTTTTTGCTTGACTTCTTACTGTCTGCCCTTTAAGGACGAATACAAGTACCTTTCTCCTGTTTACCTGCACCACCATCGATCGATCCGAAGCCTTCCGGGGTGCGCGGCGCTCGTCGACATCGGCCTCAAGACACACGAGCCCCATGCGCCCATGTTGCAAACGAAAAAGGGGGGCTATGCTGAAATGAACCCTGCTGTGCGCGATTATCGTTATGTATTGAACGCGGCGGATTGCGACTTGGTGCTCCCTGGTATGCTTCGACCGGTGCCGCCTCGGGAAGCGTTGGCCGAATGCTTCAAAAAAGGTGCCACCATCGTATGGGATCAAGATGCAACCGAGAAGGCCAGGGCAACAGTGAAGGCACGATTAGGCGAACTGTCGGCAAGGTAGTCCGAGGGTATTCTGGATATTAGAGGAGATGCAGGCTTCCAGTCCGAACGGGATGGGGAAGCCTCCGGCAATAGATTCGATACGGCTTTTGCCCGCTTCTCATCTTTCTTGGGCTTTGTGCATAACCACATTTCATTTAGAGGGCTGACGCAAATAGAGAAACCCCATCCGCCCCAAAAACCGCCTTCGCCATTCGCGCACATTGAATGGACGGAACCGCTGCCGGGGTGCGCCTTTGTCCACACACCGCACCTGTTTTTCCGCGTTGACATCCCACTTGCATCGTAGTATCTAAAAGATACTATCCAATATAAAGGATGTTCGATGGCCCAATCCTATCTCCATTTTTGCCCGGTGGCCCGCAGTCTCGAAAAGATCGGCGACAAGTGGGCCTTGCTCATCATTCGTGACCTGTTGCATGGCCCGCAGCGGTTCACCGACCTGCTCCACTACCTGAACAACATTACCCCCAAATGGCTCACGCGGCGTTTGCGGGATTTGGAAGCCGCCGGCATTGTCGCGCGCGACAAACAATCCGGGCGGCGCGAAGTGTGGTACCAGCTGACCGCCGCGGGTCGCGAACTCGGGCCCGTTATCGAGGCGCTCATGGATTGGGGTTTCCGCTGGGCCATGCGGCCGCCGCAGCCCGGGGAGGTGGTCCATCCCGACCAAATGATGCGTGGGCTGACCTATGCGCTCAACAAAAAGGGGCGCCGGTTGCCCTGCGATACCCGTTGGGCCGTGCGATTCCCTTCGGCAACCTATCTGCTTTGCTACGATGAAGGGCGGTGGTTCAGCCGGCGACAGGATGACACTGCCGTTGGTGCCGCCGTCACGGTCACGACAACCCTTGAAAACTGGGCGACCATCTTCTCATCGCCTCGAAGCGAGCGCAGCCGCCTTGCGCGATCCCTGCGGATCGAAGGCGACCGGGAAGAGATCGATGTGTTCAAAAACATCTTCGGTATTCGGCAATAGGGCGCAGACGGCCCAAGGGCGGCCGGTTCACCATCAAGGAGGGCGATCATGACATGGAAGAAAACCGCTTGTGTATTGTGCGCCAATCGGTGCGGGCTGGAAGTCCGGGTGGAAGACAATCGCATCGCCAAGGTGCGCGGCGACAAGGATAGCCCGTTCAGTGAGGGTTATATCTGCCGCAAAGGTTTGAACGTCGCCTATCATCAGCACAACAAGGACCGGGTGCTGTATCCCCTGAAGAAAGTGAAGGACCGCTTCGAGCGGATCTCCTGGGACCGGGCGATCGGCGAAATCGCGGAAAAGCTGAAGGCCATCCGTGATCAACACGGCCCGCGTGCACTGGCATCCCTGGTCGGCGGTGGTGAATTCAGTTTCTTGAGTATGCCCTTTCCCATCCGGCTGATGCGTCGATTGGGTTCCCGCTGGAACTACTCCGCCGCCAACCAGGAGTTTGCCGGCCGGTACTGGGCCCACGGGCTGACCTTCGGCAATCAGAACATCCAGATGGAATCCGATTTCGAAAATTGCGATGTGCTGATGCTGATCGGCAAAAATCCCATGATGAGCCACCATTTTCAGCAGGCCCGGCGACGATTGACACGCATGTCCAAGGATCCGGATCGGCTGCTGGTCGTTGTGGACCCGCGGGATTCGGAAACCGCCCGGATCGCCGATGTCCACCTGGCGATCCGCCCCGGTACCGATGCCCTTCTGATCAAAGCCATGATCGCCATCTTGCTCGATCAAGGTTTGTACAACAAGGCCTATGGTGAGCGGCATGCGGACGGTCTGGACGATATCCTGCCGTGGTTTGCCGATTTCGACGTGAAAGCCGCATTGAAGCTTTGTGGCCTCGAATATCAGACGGTGGTGGAGGTCTGCAAAGCGCTCGCCACGCGGCGGTCGAGTGTATTGGACGACCTCGGCATCCTGATGAACCGGCACAGTGCCCTGGTCTCCTATTTGATCGTCGTGCTGCTGACCCTTTGCGGGCGTATCGGCGTGCCCGGCGGCAATTACTTGCTCGGCGGCGGACCCGGGCGGGACCCCAGGGATCCGAAGGTGTGGCGCACACTGAAGACGGATATCCCCGCCATCAACGGCATGTTCCCACCCAATGTCCTGCCGGAAGAAATCATGCATGACCATCCCGAACGCCTGCGGGCCGTGCTCTGCTATGCCACCAACCCCTTGCGCTCCTATGCCGACACGACGGCCTACGAAAAGGCCTTCCAAACCCTGGATCTACTGGTGGTGGCCGACATCGTCATGAGCGAAACGGCCGCCCTGGCCCACTATGTGCTTCCCTGCAAGACCGGTTTCGAGTGCTGGGACGGATTCCCCGGCCAGGGGTTTTCCGACATCCACGCCCGCATGACGGCGCCGGTGGTGGCGCCGGAGGGCGAGCAAAAGGAAAACGGCGAGATCTACACCCTGCTGGCCGACGCGATGGGCATCATTCCCCCGATTCCCGATACATTGTACGATGCGGCCAAAAGCGGCAACCTGATGGGCTACGGCCGGGAATTGATGGCTTACCTGACCGCCACGCCCGAAGCCGGAAAAGTGCTGAACTTCGTCATTGCCAAAACACTCGGTCCTGCCATGGGGTCGGTGCACCTGGCCGGCGTGCTGCCCGCATTCATGCAGCTTTCCAAAGCCGGCCGCGAGGCGGCGGCAAAGGCGGGATTTCCCGAGGGGCCGCAACAGGGCCTGTCGATCTGTCAGGCGGTCATGGATCATCCCGAAGGGGTGTTGATCGGGATACGCGATCCGGAAAAGAATCTGGCGGCCAACCTTTCGACCCCGAATAAAAGAATTCGACTCCACAACCCGGAAGTGGCGGATTGGATCAAAACCGTCAATCCCACCGACGAAGCGCGGTGGCTCATGCCCGACAATCGCTTTCCCCTGATTCTGATGGCCGGCAGGCACATGGACATGAACGCCAACACCGGCATGCGGGATCCCGACTGGAACAAGGGAAAAAGGGCTTGCACTTTGGCCATACACCCTTCGGATGCGGCGGCACTGGGCATCTCCGACCAGCAGATGGTGAAAGTGATCACCGAAGCAGGGGAGGAGATCATCGAGGCCGAAGTGACGACCGATGCCGCCGAGGGCCAAGTGATCCTGCCGCACGGTTTCGGCCTGGTCCATGACGGGACGGTTTATGGCGTCAACGTCAATCGATTGACCAAGAACACCCATCGGGACTTTGTCGGCACCCCCATGCATCGTTACGTCCCCTGCCGGGTGGAGGCCGTCGCGTCGGCAATGTAATTTTTTCCCATTCACGAGAATCAAACAACGAGAAACAGGTGTCATCGTTCAACTTGACAATCATCCGTCGATGACCTTTACTTGAACCAGTTTTCGCAATCTTTTTCACCGACGACACAAAGGAGAACCTTATGAAGGCACGTGTGACCAAGCAATGTATGGGCGATCGCAACTGCAACAATCTGTGTCCCGAAGTGTTCGCGTACGATGAAGATCAACTGCTGTCCGTGGTCAAGTTCGACGTGATACCGGAGAAGTACGAGGCGCTGGTGCGCCAGGCGGCGGAAGAGTGCGGCGCCGATGCCATCGAGATCGAAGAGTAGGCCAAGGAGCCGCCATGGCAAAATTTCGTGACAGCCGAACCGCCCGTAATCTGATGCTCTCCTTTGCCGGCGAGTCCCAAGCCCGCAACCGGTACACCTACTTTGCGCGGCACGCCTTTGAAGAGGGATTTGTTCAGATCGCCACCATTTTCGACGAGACCGCCGATCAGGAGTGCGAGCACGCCCTGCGATTTTTCAAGTTTTTCAACGGCGGCGAGCTGGAAATCACCGGCGCCTTTCCCTCGGGGGTCATCCGGGGCACCTATGACAACCTCCTGGCCGCCGCCGAGGGGGAGCGTTTCGAACACAGTGAACTCTACCCCGGATTCGCCCGGACGGCGCGGGAGGAAGGGTTCGAACGGGCCGCCGACACCTGGGAGGCCATCTGTGTTTCCGAAAAGCAGCATGAAAAGCGGTACCGCGAACTGGCCGCCAACCTGATCGCGGAGCGCACCTTTGCCCGCGAAGCGGCCACCGTATGGCGCTGCCGCAATTGCGGGTACCTGCACGAAGGGACCGAGGCCCCGTCCAAGTGCCCGGCTTGCGTCATGCCCCAAGGGTATTTCGAACTCCTGGCGGAAAACTGGTAGCGGCGCGGGTTGCGGCCGTTTGCCGCAACCGTCGATTTCCACTTAATAATCAAAGACACCGCAGGGGGGGCGGCAGATGATTGAATCGGCCCTCCTCCGGTGTTTTCTATCAATGTCGCCGCCGGCCCCTTTCTTCATCCTTTGCGCAGCGTGCCCCCCCGGTTCGGTTGCCGCCACGTTTTCGTAGTTCCTGCCTTGCCGGTCGAAGCCCGTTGCGCACTTCCAGCTAATAGCAGGTTTTGAACCTCATTGTGACACCATTCGTCCCACATTGCACCAACCCCGGTTCATATCGATCTTAATGACAAATCAAACGTGATAAGCCTGTTGGCATTCAGATATGAACGAGGAGGTCCCATGATGAACGAAAACGATACAATCTTCGCAATGACAACGGACGAGGCGGGTAACCAATACTTTTGTCCCCACACCGCGGACACCGATAACCGGTCCGCTGCGCCGCCATTACATGAAGAGTGCGTGGAGGCATCCATCGTCGGGCGCTACGCCGGGAATTTAAATATACGGGGGTAAGGGTAACCCTATTTCTAAATAAAGGAGTGTCACAATGACCGTATCCATACGATGTTTTGCAGGACTGGCAAAAGAGACAGGCTGTGACCACCAACAGGAGACACACCTGGATGAAGCTCCGGACGCAACGGTTGAAAGCGTAATGGCATCGACCGGTATTTCGCCTTCGGGGGTCCATATGATATTTCTAAATGGTAGGCGCGCCGCAATGGCGGATCGGGTGCACAACGGAGACCGATTGGCCTTTGTGCCGCCGGTGGGAGGGATGTGAACGAAACGGTTTGGCGATGGAGACATTAGGACGCCGTGCCGCTTGAAAGGAGTGACGGGAAGACGAAATGAAGAATACAAATCGGCACTTGATTTGGTGCATGGCGTGTTTTGTATCGGTGATGGTTGTATTGACGGGGT
This sequence comes from Desulfatitalea alkaliphila, assembly GCF_022968795.1. Lineage (GTDB taxonomy): Bacteria > Desulfobacterota > Desulfobacteria > Desulfobacterales > Desulfosarcinaceae > Desulfatitalea > Desulfatitalea alkaliphila. The sequence continues at coordinate 114,722 of NZ_JALJRB010000005.1, read as the reverse complement.
GCACATGGCAAGCGGCAGAATCGGAAACGCCTGCAAATCGAATGGCTTGGGATGATTTGGATTTCAGTGCTCGCAGGGCCCACATGCAAACCGTTGTTGTGCCTCTGGCTTCCGAAATCTTCGGGGCATGGCGGCCGGCACGCTTCAATGACGTCGATTGCAGTTTGTGCCACGGTTCCGAGTACATGGCCGAAATATTCCACATGCCCACAGCCTACCTTCCCAGGTTGAGCGGAAAGTTGCTGCTGGGGCCGGAATTGCAGAATCACCCCGACACCACCCGGCTGAAGCTCGATCGACTGGTTCCGCAAATGGCCGCCGCATTGGACAAAAAAACCTTCAGCATCATCACCCGTAGAGGGTTCGGATGCTATTCTTGCCACTTGGGGCCATCGGGTCCCGCGTTCGGCAATTAGCGATTTTGCGCCGGAAAGTGAAGACCATATCGTTTCACAAAGAATCCCGATCTTTTGTATGCGGAAAGCACCTTCAGAACATGCAGATTCATGCTGGCGGTATAACCATTGTTGACGATCCAAGATATTCGTACGCGTACTCAGCCCCGAAGGGGCGGTTATCGTACGCGTACTCGAATAGGTGCAAAAGGCGCAAAATGTTCCACCATGCAAGACTGGATGTATACCGTGTCAGTAAAACTTTTTTTGTTCCTATCGTCTCAATGCCGGTAAAGATGTCATCGACACTGATGCAGGTTTGCGAGAGTATCGAGTACGAGGACGAGGACGAGAACGAGTACAAGAACGAATAATATGGTTGAGCCGATAAGAATATATCTGAAGTGCTCTGGCGTCCGGTGAAACCGCCGTCAGGCCAAAACAGGAAATCAGGAAGCTTTAAACCAACCGAAAAAAGTGGCGCGCCCGGCAGGGCTCGAACCTGCGGCCTACGGATTCGAAGTCCGGCGCTCTATCCAACTGAGCTACGGGCGCGTGGGTGAAAACGACAAGACCATTGCGGCCAGTGTGGCGCGACAATGGTCTTTTCTGTTTGGAATGGGGTGAGTGATGGGACTTGAACCCACGACCACTTGGGCCACAACCAAGCGCTCTACCAACTGAGCTACACCCACCATAAAGAACCCTCTAATAACAAAAACCGGAAGGGGGTGCAAGATAAATATTAGCCCTTGTCGGCCCCTCCGGTGTGCTCCGGCCGACGGTCGGAGTTGCGGCTCAGTGCATCGTAGCGCCGGTGATGGCCATTATTCTCATATTTCAGGTTGGTTGACCACGATTATGCCGCCTGTATAGGTGCAGGTGGCGGGGAGGTTGGCCTTTCAGCAACTCGCCCTCCCATCGACGATTCAGCGATATGACTGAGCGTCGGAAGTTGCCAGGATTATTGCTCGTTTCGTGGTTTCGCCTTTGTTCAAGGCTTGCGGGATGGGCTCGGCAATGGTAGTATTGATATCAATGACGGCAGCACTGGTACCGCCCGGTCTTGACGCTGCAGGTGATACACGGCGTGGGCGACCAAGGGCATCTGTTTGTCATTTAATCCTGTTTTACAAACGCATCCTTCTTGGTTGTCGGCGCGACTTTTTTGCGGTTCGCATTGCTCGAGTAGTAACCAGAAGTGGAACTTTTCCCAATGTCGCGGTCTTGGCAGTGGGGCACCACCCAAAGCCATTTTCTGGTCCGCCTTATGGTCAGCCGCTGTCAAGTGTCGCAAATGGGTCGTTTGAGGCCCGTGACCGCGAGGGTGGCAATAGCGGGATCACGAAATTGGCGGAATTTCAATTTCCATGCCTGTAAAAGGCATTCAAGTGCTGTGCCGTCAATGCGTTACAGTTCATCTGGATTGGGATGGATGCACCGGTATTCGGATGTGTATGCGCAATGAACGGTTGAACGGTTGACGGGATCTTGGACCTGTGCGGGAAGGAAATCGGTTTCGCGTCTGCGCTAAATAGTTGCCGGAAACTTTTGTCGAGGGAAGGCTGAGCAAAATGGAGTATCGATTCATTGCGCCTGAAAAGCACCACGATATAGTAGAGGACTTCAAGGAAGCCCAAATGCAATATCGTCGAGTGATTGATGAAATGCCGGATGGGTATACGGAATTCGATCTTGCAGGAAATATTACTTTTGCCAACCAGGCGACCCTAACCATGACCCGCCGCTCACGAGAAGAGCTTGTAGGGATGAATTATAAGGAATTCCTGGACCAAACCACAATTAGGCACGTCTATCGTGCCTACAACAGGGTTTACACTTCCAGATTGCCGTTGAAGAATTTCACGCATGACATTTTGCTCAAAAATGGTGAGAAGAGAATCGTAGAGTGTTCCATTTCGCCAAAGGTGGAAAAAGGCCGTGTCGTTGGATTTCGTGGCATATGGAGTGATATAACAGATCGGAAAAAAAGAGAAAAAGCGCTGACGGACCATAGGTCTCGCTTGGAGGCGATTTTGGGGAGTGTAGAGGAGGGGATCATAGCCGTTGATGTTCATGGCAACCTCATCGATGTTAACAACGAAACGATGCGACTTTGCTCGATTTTTTCGGAAGTATGCACCGGAACACCCTTTTCGCAGTCGATGGTTTCTTGCAGCAAGTCCTGTCAAGCCGTGTTGAAGGCAACATTGTCGAGTAAGTCCACGATGAAAGAGTGCCCGGTTTATTGCCACCGATACGATAGGCCGGAGCAAGTCGTTCATGTAACCGGTTCTCCCCTTTTGGGGCTGAATGATGAATTCATGGGGGCCGTGCTGGTCTTGCGGGATATGACCAAGCTGGTTGGCCGCGAAACAGAATTGAACGCCAAGCATCGCTTTCAGGATATCATTGGAAAAAGTAAAAAAATGCAAGAAATCTACGACCTTTTGGCAAAATTAACCGACCTGGAGACCACTGTCCTGATCAGCGGGGAAAGCGGTACAGGAAAAGAACTTGTAGCAAAAGCGCTTCACTACGGCGGCAAAAGGTCTTGTGAACCATTTGTTGCCGTAAATTGTTCGGCACTTTCAGAAAGTTTGCTTGAAAGTGAGCTTTTTGGTCATGTTAAAGGCGCATATACGGGCGCCTTCAAGAACAGGCAAGGGCGATTCCAAGCTGCAAACAATGGTAGCATCTTGATGGATGAAATCGGCGATGTCACGCCTCTCATTCAACTAAAGCTACTGCGTGTTCTACAGGAAAAGGCCTATGAGCGTGTTGGAGAGTCTCTTTCGAGAAATGTCGATGTGCGTGTGATTGCCTCCACGAACAAGGATTTGAAGGAGCAGGTACGGAATGGCAGGTTTCGAGAGGATCTTTATTTTCGACTAAAGGTCGTTGAGGTTGTCTTGCCGCCTTTGCGCGAACGTTCAGAGGACTTGCCGCTGCTGGTGGAGCATTTCTGCCGCTTGTTCAATCGAAAGTATAACAAAACCATCAAGGGTGTCGCGAACGGGGTTCTCCCCATACTTATGGGTTATCCTTGGCCGGGCAATGTCAGGGAGTTGGAACATGCAATAGAGCACGCCTTTGTGCTGTCCAACGGAAATTTTTTAACCCTGGATCAATTCCCAAGCGAAATAAGGGAGCATGAGCGAACCGACCAGCACACCTTTGCCGACGGCCAAAGAAAATCCCCTGTGCCCGCTCAGGAGATATTGGCGGCATTGAAGATGACGGATGGGAACAAGTCCAAGGCCGCGCGGCTGCTCGGCATCAACCGAAGAACCATTTATCGCAGAATCAACGGCGTCCTGTCGTCCGAAACCTATTGAATGATGAATGTGACATGTCACACTCTTTCAGGGCACTATTGTGACATGTCACACCCGGTACCCTTCCCCGGTCCCCTCCTTTCTCAAATGTGCGTCTGAGCTACTCGTTTGCATTGAATGTGTTTTTTGCATTTCTTCCGATAATTCCCAGCCTGGTCCTGGTTTTGCATCAACCAAGGCGCATCGATGCGTGCTGCGGTCTTCCCTTTCCTGTCTCCCATACCGTTTCGCTCAATCGTGGGTGATGCGCTATGCCCATCTTGAATTCGCCCACTGAACCCGTAACGCTCATTTGAAAAGGAGGGGCTCTTCATGAGAAAATCGTTCAACCGATCTTTTCCTCGCGGTAAATGCGGAATCCGTTTCTCTGTTCTGTTTCTCGGGTTGGTATTGATCATCGCAAGCGGGTGCAGCTCTTCATCAGACCCTGATCCGCCATCGGGTGGGCCGACCTTGAGCGGTGTCTTTTTGGACAGTCCTGTGCAGGGGCTTTCCTATTCCACCAGGGGCTATGAAGGTGTTACGGATGAAGATGGCACTTTCCGGTACTTCAAGAATGGTGATGCGGTTACCTTTTCCATTGGCGATTTTGTCATCGGCACCGCTTCGGCGCAAGAAGTGGTCACCCCCGTCGACATCGTAGAGGGGGCAGTCGATTCGACCAATCTTCAAGTCACCAATATCGTGCGCCTGCTGCAAACCTTGGATGCCGACGGCGACCTTAACAACGGGATGCAGATTACCGAAGACATCGCGGGTATTGTTTCAGCGGCGGGCCAAATCGATTTCAACCAATCATCGGAAAACTTTACGAACGATCCCATTGTCATGGATCTGCTTGCCGACCTCAACGCGGCAAATGTTTTTCTCGATGCCAATCCAATCCCCCGGTCCTTGAAGACCGCGACCCAAGCGCTGGATCACCTCGAGGCTTCTCGCAGCGACAGGGTGGTTGTTGAAACCTCATATGGAATGCTGCGTGGCTACGGTGCCACCGATGACACCTGGCAGTGGCTGGGGGTTCCTTACGCACAACCGCCTGTGGGCGATTTGCGCTGGCGGCCGCCGCAACCTCCCGCGCCGTGGGAGGGCGTTCGCGAAGCCACCGCCTGGGGCAATCAGGCGCCCTCTCCGCCCACCTGGGTGGTGTACGGTGAGGGCGGCATGAGTGAAGATTGTTTATACTTGAACATCACGGCCCCCCGGGATGCCGAGAATCTGCCTGTTATGGTTTGGTTGCACGGCGGCGGTTTCCGTGTCCTCACCGGCAACACAAAATTATACAACAACCCCGATTCCCTTCCCACCAAGGGGGTCGTTCTGGTTACGGTCAACCATCGACTGGGCCCTTTCGGCTATCTTGCCCATCCAGCGCTTTCCGAAGAATCGGGCTATAGCGGATCGGGCAATTACGGCCAGATGGATTTGGTCGCGGCCCTTGAGTGGGTCCAGGCCAACATCGAGGCTTTCGGTGGGAACCCTGGCAATGTGACGATTTTCGGTCAATCCGGCGGCGGTGGCAAGGTGCACTTTTTGCTGGCGAGCCCTCTTGCGACCGGGCTTTTTCACAAGGCCATCGTCCAAAGCAGCCGGTACACCTGCCCGACCCAACAAATCACTCTTGAGCAAGCTGAAGCCTATGGTGCGTCTCTGTCGGCCGCACTTGGTGTCGACGACGCGGATGATGTCCTTGCCGCAATGCGGTCCAGAAGTTGGGTGGAAATCGAAGCGGTCTCAAGAAGCGTGCCGGGTTGGGCGGAACTGATGCCGAACGTGGATGGTTGGTATTTGCCGGATACTTTGCGCAACATTTTCGAGGCGGGTTTGCAAAATGATGTGCCGGTGCTGGAAGGTATCACCCAGGCGGACAATCCTCATAACCTCGAAGTGTTCCCCCGTGAATTGCCGTGGATGGCGGACAACTTCGAGTCGGATGTATTTGCCTTCGTGTTCAGCCGTGTTACCGACGCCGCCGCCGAACAGGGGTTTTTGACGCCCCATAGTGGCGAGCTGCCCTATGTCTTCAACAGATCGATTCCGATCATCGGCCATGATCCGTCGATGCCCATCGAGTGGACCGATGCGGATGAGCAAATCGCAGATACAATGATGACCATGTGGACCAATTTTGCCCGCACCGGAAACCCCGGGATTCCGGGCGAGGTTGATTGGCAGCCGCTGACGAGTGCCGCTGAAGAATTTCTGGAAATCGCCCAGGATGGTACCATCGCGATGAGAAACGGCCTGATGGAAGGGTTTGCGCTCACGGGTGTCTTTGCCAACAGCCCCGTGTCGGGGTTGAGCTATAGTACACCGCGTCTGGTGGCGGCACGGACGGATGCTTCCGGGACGTTCCGCTATATGCCTGGCGAAGCGGTCACCTTTTTGGTTGGTGGTGTCCCGCTGGGCACTGCCCCCGGCGTCGACGAGATAACACCCGTGGATCTTGTTCCCTCGGGTGACATATCCGATCAGGAGGTGATCAATATCGCCCGCCTGCTTCAAACTTTGGATGCCGATGGGGACAACAACAATGGCATTCAAATCCCGTCGGCCATCCATGACGTTGTGGCATCCGAGGCAAGAGCCATTGTCTTCAACCAGGCTGCTGCTGCGTTTGCAACCGATCCAAACGTCACGGAGCTGTTGTCCGACCTCAACGATGCGGAGGTGTTTACGGACGCCAATCCCAGGGCTCGCACATTGAAACCGGCCGTTGAGGCACGGGATCAGTTGGTTGCGAGCCTGAGTGACAGAATCACGATTGAGACGACCCAAGGTGCGCTGAGGGGCTATGGCCCGAACGCGAATACTTGGCAATGGCTGGGTATTCCTTACGCGCAGCCGCCCGTGGGCGATCTGCGCTGGAGACCGCCGCAACCATTGGCACCTTGGACGGGCGTGCGCGAAGCAACGGCTTGGGGCAACCAGGCGCCGCAAAACCCGGCGTTGCGGACCTACTTGGACGGCCGAGGCGCAATCAGCGAAGATTGTCTGCATCTGAATATTACGGCGCCGAGAGGTGCTTCCGATTTGCCGGTGATGGTGTGGTTCCACGGGGGTGCCTTCACCATTTTGACAGCCAACACCCCACTTTATAACAACCCGGCAGGCATTACCGACAAAGATGTTGTGCTGGTTTCCGTCAACCACCGTCTGGGCGCACTCGGATACCTGGCCCATCCCTGGCTCGCAGCGGAGACGGTGTATGAAGGCTCCGGGAATTACGGCCAAATGGACCTGATTGTGGCCCTTGAGTGGATTCAGGAAAACATCGCCATGTTTGGTGGTGACCCGGACAATGTCACCATTTTCGGTCAGTCCGGCGGCGGCGGCAAGGTTGTTTCCTTGATGATGTCGCCCATGGCGCAGGGGCTTTTCCATAAAGCGATCTCCATGGCCGGGCAATACGTGCCGGATCCTGTTTCGACGCCCGAATCGGTGAAAGCCAATTCCGAAGCCCTCGGAGAAATGCTCTTCGGGCTGTTGGGTGTTGCATCCATCGAGGAGGCCCGTGCATTGCCTTGGACGGCCATTATACAGGCGGAAATTGCGAACGATATCGATCGGGGTGTTTACCGGCCCACCGTCGATGATCACTACGCCTCCAAAACAAGTTATGATTCCATTGTGGATGGCTTGCCATCCGACGTGCCGTTCATGTCGGGTTGTACGAGCGAAGACAATGCGCACCTGATTGATGGTTTAATTGCATCCATGCCTTTCCGCGCCGATCATGTTGCGGAAAATCAGTATGTTTACAAGTTCAGCCGTGGAGCGCTTCCGATTGTGCATGGTGCCGAACTCCAATACCTCTTCAATTACCCATCGCATCTTTACACACCGGGTCAGGACGAGTGGTGGACCGCGGAAGATCGGGAGGTTGCGGAGGCAACCATGGACATGTGGTCCAATTTCGCCAAGACGGGCGATCCCAGCCTTGCGGAGTTCGAATGGCCGCCGTATACGACAGCAAATGACACCTATGTGCGGATTGACGCACCGCTCGAGGTGAGAACGGGTCTTGCCGAAGCATGGGATTAAGTGTTTTGTGTCTATATAGGCTTGCACCCAATTGTGAATCGACAACCCTGTAAGTCTCGCGTTCAAGTCCATCCCGCCCTGGGCCAGGGGCTCCCTGCATGACCGGGAACCCCTGGCCCAAATTCACAACAGCGCCATTGCTTCTCGATCCGGGATTCTCGCAGCGCCAACTTGACACCCTTCCGGGTTTGCCCGTATGGATGAAGTGTGGTCGCCGGTGGTGTTTGGTGCGCCGGTGCCGATCTTTCCGCCAACCCTGCGAGGTGCCCCCATGACGCCCGACAATCACAGCAATTTGTATGACATCCTCAACGCCATGGAGGATGGGATTTATATCACCCGTGAGGATCACACGGTGGAGTTCATGAACGACGCCATGGTCCGGCAGTTCGGGCCGGGTTTGGGCAAGCCGTGTTACCAGGTGGTCAACCAGAGCGAGGTGATGTGTCCCTGGTGCCGGGCCAAGGAGGTGTTCGAGGATGGGATGGGGGTTCATTCGGAGGTTTATATTCCGCGGCAGAACAAGACCTACCGGATCATCGAGGTGCCCATCAAGAATCTGGACGGCTCCATTTCCAAGCTTAACATTTACCGGGACATCACCCGGCGCAAGGACCAGGAGTTGCAGTTGCGGGCCACGGAGCAGGACTACCGGCGGCTGTTCGAGCATGTGGCCGCGGGGGTGTACACCAGTTCCAAGGAGGGGCGCTTTCTCAATGCCAACCACGCTTTGCTGGAGATGCTGGGATACAGCGACAAGGATGAGTTTCTGAACATGTCCATCCAGCGGGATCTGTATGTGCGGCCCGAGGATCGGATCGCCTTTCAGCAGATGATCGAGGACGACGGCCACGTGGTCAACTATCCGGTGGAGTTCAAGCGCAAGGACGGCTCCACCATCCCGGTGCTCTTGACCGCGCACACACGGACCAATCCGGCCGGACAGGTGGTCGGCTACGAAGGCATCTGCGTCGATCAGACCCAGATCGTGCGCATGCAGCGCAAGATCGAGGAAGGGCGGGATTTTCTCAACAACATCATTCAAAGTTCCCCCAACGCCATCATCGGCGCGGACATGCAGGGCCGGGTGATCATCTGGAACAAGGGCGCCGAGGAGACCTTGGGGTACACCGCCGATGAGCTGATGGGCGAGGATGTGCGCCAACTGTACAGCGAAGGCATGGCCTACGAGTTGATGCGCATGATGCGCAGTCCGGAGTATGGCGGCAAGGGCAAACTGCGTGGCTACCCTTTGACCTTCATGCACAAGGACGGCCGTGCGGTGGAGGGCACCATGTCGGCCTCCATCATCTATGATAAGGACGGCGGCGAGACGGCCTCGGTGGGCTTTTTCGTCGATCTGGGCGAACGGCTGGCCATGGAGCGCCAGTTGAGCCGCACCCAGGAGCAGTTGCTGCAATCGGAGAAGCTGGCCGCCATGGGCCGCTTGACCTCCCAGCTGGCCCATGAGCTGAACAACCCCCTGTACGGTATCATGAACACGCTGGAGCTGATGAAGACCGAAATCCGGCCCGACAACAAGCGCCGCCGCCTGCTGGACATGGCGCTGTCCGAGACGGTGCGGCTGGCGGACATGCTGCGCAAGATGCTCTCCTTTTCCAAGCCGGATCAGGAAGAGCGCAGGCCGGTGGACATCAACACCATCGTGGACGAGATCATGCTGCTGCACGAGAAGCAGCTGCGCGAGGTGGATATCAAGTTGCAGGTGTCTTTGGGCGAAGGATTGCGGCCGGTGTCGGCCTCCAAGAACCAGTTGCGGCAGGTGATGCTCAATATGGTCTCCAATGCCAAGGATGCCATGCCCCAGGGCGGGCGCCTGACGGTGACCACCAGCGGCAACGGCGGCCACGTGCGGGTGGAGATCGGCGATACCGGCAGCGGCATCCGCCCCGAACACCTGGACAAAATCTTCGATACCTTTTTCACCACCAAGACCGAAAGCGCTCGCGGGGTCGGCCTGGGACTGTCGGTCTGCTATGGCTTTGTCAAGGATCACGGCGGCGACATCCAGGTGGAGAGCAAGGTGGGTGTCGGCACCACCTTCAAAATCATCCTGCCGGTGGTGCAGGGAGATGTGGAACTGCCCAAGACCGCCGACAACGCCCCCACCGCTTGATAGCCTACGGCATATGAAACGGTATTCCATGAACCCGCCGAAGAGAACCGCGGGCAACAAGCTTTGCGTCGGCCCCACCTTGCCGCTTGCCATGGGTCCGTGACCCGCACCCACCCCACCTATAATTTCCCAACATAGAATATATCCGCCGGCAAGGTCGGCCGATTCACCTGGGTCCCTCCCATCCTGGATTTACCTATGGATCCCGGCTGGTTTCGCTTTTGCGGCGGCAGCTCGAAGGGGAAGCGCTGTTCAGTATTAAAACAGAAAAAACTATAAAAACATAAAAATATCAAATCTAATAGCGGAATAATGAGTATATAAGTTTAGTTATTATAGATTTTATGAAAATTACTATTGACAAGGATGGGGATTTGGGTTTTAAAGGAAATCAGGATAGGCCAACCACGATGGTCCTTTTTATGCGGGCCGCTCCGCAAGGTCGGCCGCGACGGATGCGGCAGCCTGCAGCAACCAAGGGAAGCCGGACCATCCAACAAAGGGGGTGCTCAGATGGAAGACACGTTAACGGTCTACAAGGCCAGCCAGTTGTGCCAGGTCTCCTCCAAGTCGATCATCAATTGGATCGAGGCCGGGCATATCAAGGCGTACAAAACGGTCGGCGGCCATCGGCGGATCAAGTGGATGGATCTTGAGGCGTTCATGAAGCGCCAGGGCATCCCCATCCCCGACGAGGCGCCTCAACAGGCGCACAAGCGCATTCTGGTGGTGGACGACGATCCGATCATCGTGGAAACCATCGTTCAATCACTGGAAGAGGACGAGTTCGATTACGAGGTGATATCGGCGGCCGACGGCTTCGAAGCCGGCTTGCAGGTCAACCACTTCAAGCCGGACCTGCTGATTCTGGATATCATGATGCCCGACATCAAGGGCAATGAGGTGTGCCGCAAGATCAAATCCAACCCGGACACCAAAAACACCAAGATCGTTGTGCTGTCGGCCTACCTGGACGAGGAGAAGTTCAAGGAAATGAAGTCCCACGGTGCGGATGTGTGCTTTTCCAAACCGCTGCCGCTGCCCCAACTCAAGGAAGAGGTTGCCCGGCTGCTGGAGCTGCAATGAACAATCCCAAGCGGACCTTTAGGAAAGGAGGCCAGCCATGAAACTCAAGGAGGCTCTGGGCAACAGAAAATTCGTGGTCACGTCCGAGGTGCAGACCCCCTTGGGCGACGATTCTCCCGAAAAGCTGGTGGAGCGCATGAAACGAATCCGCGGCCGGGTCGACGGTGTCGCGGTGACCGATGTGGATCTGCAAGGGGTGGTGGGCGACAGCATACACACTTGCGAGTTGCTGCGGCAGAACCGGTTCAGCCCCATTTATCAGACCACCACGCGGGACAAGAACCGCATCCAACTGCAGAAGGATCTGACCCTGGCCCACCAGTCGGGCATCGAGAACCTGCTGGTGTTCACCGAGGATTATCGCATCTCCGGCGACAGCGTGCAGGAGGAGATGTTCTTCCATGTGGATGCGGGCAAACTAAGCTCCGTGCTGCAGCATCTGCGCGACGGTCGCAGCATCGACGGCGCCGATCTGGGGGAAGCCTTCGATTTCACCCTGGGATCCGGCATCGAATCCCCCTGGGGCAAACAGTTGCCCAAGAAGGGGCTGTACAGCATGGAGAACTTGAAGATGATGGGCGCCGGTTACTTTCTCACTACCCCCATCTTCGATCTGGAGCAGTTCGAGAAGTTCATGCGCCAGGTGGCACCCTTGGGCGTGCCGGTGATTGCCGAAGTGCTGTTGCTGCGCAACGCCGCCATGGCGCGCTTCATCAACCGCCATTTCAAAGCGGGTCTGGTGCCCGATTGGGTGATCCAGAAGCTGGACAAGGCCACGGATAAACGGCAGGCCAGCATCGAGTTGTTCGGCGACTTGGCCAGAGGGCTGCGGGAGATGTGCCAGGGTTTGCATATCATCACCCTGGGCGGCGAAGAGAAACTGCAACCCTATCTGGATGCGGCCAATCTGCGCTGACAGGCCGCCGCAGCCCATCGTGGCGGTGCGTGTTGACGGCAACGCACCCCGGTGCGTCTTTACATGTGATGCTTGAAATGATCCAGGAGGTGAGTCGAACCTTTCGTGTTGTACCGGCGGCCATTGCCGGCCGGCTGTCGGTGCAACCGCAGCCCAACCCCCGGTTGCCTTAACCCCTTGGCGGTGCCCCATCGCCGCTTTTCCCTGCCCGGCCAGTTCCCGCGCAAGGCAGCCGAACCAACCCTTCATCCAATGTGGAGGTCCCACCATGTCCTTGCCCATCGAGATCAACGAAATGGCGCCTGACTTCAAGGCCCTGGTCCTGGATCGTGTTCCGGCGGCCAATCTGGATTTGTGCCTCACCTGCGGCACCTGTACCGCCGGGTGCCCGGCCTCTGAGCTTTTCGATATGGATCCGCGCAAACTGGTGCGCATGGTCGTGCTCGGCCTGGACGAAGAGATCGCCAAAACGCCCTGGGCCTGGGTGTGCACCATGTGCACCCGCTGCATCAACGCCTGCCCCATGAAGGTCGATATTCCCAAGCTGGTCTACAACATGCGCGCCGGCTGGCCGCGGGAGAAGCGGCCCAAGGGGATCCTCGGCTCCTGCGACATGCACATTCGGGCCGGCAACGCCATGGGGGTGCCCACCGAGGACTTCATCTGGACGGTGGAAGATGTGGCCGAGGAGATCCAGATGACCGATCCTCGCTTCCAGGATCTGCAGGTCAGCGTGGATCGTCCGGGCGCTTACTATGCCATCAACCAGAACTCCCGCGAACCGGTCACCGAACCGGACGAACTGGCCCCTTTGTGGAAAATTCTGCATGCCGTGGGCGCCGACTGGACCTATCCCTCGGTCATGTGGGGTGGGGAAAACTATTGTCTCTTTCTGGCCGACGATGAAGGTTGGCGTTATATACTAGAGGAGTTTGTCTATCACATCGACAACACGCTCAAGTGTCCGGTGGTGGTCAATACGGAGTGAGGGCACTCATTCTTTGCAATCCTGGAAGGATTGCGAAAATTCAAAATCGATCACAAGTTCGAGTTCACCACCCTCATCACCCTCTACGCGCAATGGATCAGGGAAGGTAAGCTGAAAGTCAACAGCGACTGGAACAAAGATCTGAAGATCAAGTTCACGGCCCAGGATCCCTGCAATATGGTGCGTAAAACATGGGGGCAGAAGATGGCCGACGACATGCGCTTCGTTATCCGGACCATCGTGGGCGAGGAGAACTTCATCGACATGGTGCCCAACGGCATCAACAACTACTGCTGCGGCGGGGGTGGGGGCGCACTGCAGGCCGGTTTCACCGATCAGCGGCGGGCCTATGGCAAAGTAAAATTCGATCAGATCCAGGAGACCGGCGCGACCTATGTATTCGCCCCCTGCCACAACTGCCACGCCCAGATCGAAGACATCGGGCATCATTATGGCGGTCACTACAACGTGGTCCACATCTGGACCATCATGTGCCTGGCCATGGGTGTCCTGGGCGAGAACGAGCGCACCTACCTGGGGGACGACCTCAAGGACTTCGGCTTGCATAAGGAGGAACCGTCATGACACAAGAGACAACCGGCGCGGTGATGGTGGTCGGCGGCGGCATCGCCGGCATCCAGGCCTCCCTGGACCTGGCCGAATCGGGATTCAAGGTCTATCTTGTGGAGCGCAATTCGGCCATCGGCGGCAAGATGGCCCAGCTGGACAAGACCTTTCCCACCAACGATTGCTCCATGTGCATCATCTCTCCCAAGCTGGTGGAGGCCGGCCGCCACCTGAACATCGAAATGCTCACCATGGCCACGGTGGAGGGTATCGACGGCGAACCGGGCGCCTTCACCGTGCAGGTGCGCGAGCAGCCGCGTTTTGTGGACATGGAGAAATGCACCGCCTGCGGCGAGTGTGCCAAAGTGTGTCCCATCGAGGTGCCCAACCGTTTCGACGAAGGGTTGCAGGCCCGCAAGGCGGCCTACAAACTCTATCCCCAGGCCATGCCCGGGGCCTTTGCCATCGAGAAGAAGGGCACCGCGCCGTGCAAAGCCACCTGCCCGGCCAATGTGGGGGTCCAGGGCTGGATCGCCCTGATGAACCAGGGCAACTACCGCGACGCCATCGCCCTTTTCAAGGAAGCCCACCCCTTTCCCGGAGTGTGCGGCCGGGTGTGCCACCATCCTTGCGAAGGCGCCTGCACCCGTGCCAAAGTGGACCAGCCCCTGGACATCATGCACCTGCACCGCTATCTGGCCGACATCGATATGGGGTCCGAAACCCGCTACCTGCCGGAGAAGAAGGCCGCCAAAAACCAGAAGGTGGCCGTGATCGGTTCGGGACCGGCGGGATTGAGCTGCGCTTACTTTCTGGCCATCGAGGGCTATGCGGTCACCGTGTTCGAAAAGCACGACGTGCTCGGCGGCATGCTGGTGCTGGGCATCCCCGAATACCGTCTGCCGCGGGATGTGATCGCGGCCGAAATTCAGACCATCCGCGACCTGGGGGTCGAATTCAAGACCGGTGTGGAGATCGGCAAGACGGTCACCATCGGCCAACTGCGCGAGCAGGGCTACAAGGCCTTCTTTATGGGCATCGGCGCCCAGGAGTGCAAGGTGCTGGGCATCGAAGGCGAGGAATTCGAAGGGGTCTATCCGGGTATGGACTACCTGCGTCGCATCAACCTGGGCGAAACGGTATCCTTGGGCGACCGGGTGGCGGTGATCGGCGGCGGCAACGTGGCCATGGACGCCGTGCGCACCGCTCTGCGCAAAGGGTCGCAGCAGCCGTTTATCATCTACCGCCGATCCGAGGCGGAAATGCCCGCCAGCGCCGACGAGATCGCCGAGTGCCGCGACGAAGGCATCGAGATCATGACCCTGACCAACCCGGTGCGGGTCATCGCCGACAACGGGCGGGTCACGGGGATCGAATGTATCCGGATGGAACTGGGCGAACCCGACCCCAGCGGCCGCCGGAGGCCCGAGCCCATCGCCGGCTCGGAGTTCATCATCGAGGTGGATGCCGTGGTGCCGGCCATCGGCCAGGAGAGCGACTGGGCCTGCCTGACCGACGAGTGCGCCTGCACCCTCACGGACTGGGGCACCATGAACGTGGATCCGGTCAGTTTGCAAACCCGGGACGCCGACATCTTCGCCGGCGGCGACGCGGTCACCGGTCCGGCCACGGTGGTGGAAGCCATCGAAGCCGGAAAACAGGCGGCCATTTCCATCCAACGCTACATCGAGGGTGTGGATCTGCAGGAGGGCCGCGGCCAGGCCTTGGAGGCGGTCACTGATGTGCCGCTGCAGGGACATGCCATTGCGGCCCGGGCGCTCATGCCCCACCGGGCGGTCGAACAGCGGGTGGCCGGCTTCGAAGAAGTCCAGTTGGGTTTCGACGAAAACCTGGCCCGCGCCGAAGGGGCGCGCTGCCTTGCCTGCGGGGTCTGTTCCGAGTGTTACATGTGTGTCAAGGCCTGCCTGGCCGGCGCGGTGGACCATCGCCAGATCGCCCGCACCCGGGAAGTCAAGGTGGGCGCCGTCATTCTCGCGCCGGGGTTCGTGCCCTACGATCCCACGCTTTACGAAACCTACAGCTACGCCAACCATCCCAACGTGGTGACCAGCCTGGAGTTCGAGCGCATGCTCTCGGCCTCGGGTCCCTTTGCCGGCCACCTGGTGCGTCCCTCGGACCACAAGGAACCCAGAAAGATCGCCTTTCTGCAGTGCGTGGGGTCGCGGGACATCAACCACTGCGACAATGGCTACTGTTCTTCGGTGTGCTGCATGTACGCCAACAAGCAGGCGGTGATCGCCAAGGAGCACAGCAGCAGCCCCCTGGATGCGACCATCTTCTTCATGGACATGCGCACCTTCGGCAAAGATTTTGACAAATACAACCTGCGCGCCCAGAATGAGCACGGTGTGCGCATGGTGCGTTCGCGCATCCATTCGGTCTATCCGGCGGAAGGCGAGCAGTTACGCATTGTCTACGCCACCGAAGCCGGCAAGACCGCCGAGGAGCGCTACGACCTGGTGGTACTCTCCGTCGGCCTGACCGCCGACCCCGAAGCGGTGGCCCTGGCCGGCCGCCTGGGCATCGATCTCAACCCCTACGGCTTCGTTCAAACCCGCGACACCGCGCCAGTGAATACCTCTCGGGACGGCATTTATGTTTGCGGGGCCTTTCAGGAACCCAAGGACATTCCCCACTCGGTCATGGAGGCTTCGGCCGCGGCGGCCTGCGCCGGCGAACGTCTGGCGGCCGCTCGCTGGTCCCTGACCCAAACCAGGGAGCTGCCGCCGGAAACCGATATTGAAGGCCAGCCCGTTCGGGTGGGGGTCTTTGTCTGCAACTGCGGCATCAACATCGGCGGCGTGGCCGATGTGCCGGCGGTGCGCGACTATGCCAAGTCTCTGCCCTACGTGGTGCATGTGGAGGACAATCTTTTCAGTTGTTCCCAGGACACCCAGGACCACATGAAGGCGGTGATCCAGGAAAAGCAGATCAACCGCGTGGTGGTGGCCTCCTGCTCGCCGCGTACCCATGAGCCGCTGTTCCAGGAAACCATCCGCGAGGCCGGCCTGAACAAGTATCTGTTCGAAATGGCCAACATCCGCGATCAGAACACCTGGGTGCACATGAACAACCCCGAAAAGGCCACCCGGAAGGCCAAGGAGCTGGTGCGCATGGCCGTGGCCAAAGCAACTTTCATTGAACCGCTCTATCATGTGTCCGTGCCCATCACCAAAACCGCCCTGGTGGTCGGCGGCGGGGTGGCCGGCATGGAGGCGGCCCTGGGCATTGCCGAACAGGGGTGTGAGGTGCACCTGGTGGAAAAGCAAGGCCGGTTGGGCGGCAACGCCCGGCACCTGCGCGCCACCTGGCAGGGCGAGGACCTGGCCGTTTACCTGGCAGATCTCATCGAGCGCACCCGCCAACACCCCCGGATCCATCTGCACCTGGACACCGAAGTGACGGCCACCCACGGCGCCATGGGCAACATGACCTCCACCCTCACCGACGGCGGCGGCCGTACACTGGAAATCGCCCACGGCGCGGCCCTGCTGGCCGTCGGGGCAGTGGAGTACAAACCCACCGAGTATCTCTACGGCAAGCACCCCAACGTGCTGACCCATCTCGATCTGGACGCCGCCTTCAACCGCGATGAGCAGCGGCTGATTACCGCCAAGTGCGCCGTGTTCATCCAGTGCGTGGGATCACGAACCGAAGAGCGGCCCTACTGCAGTAAGATTTGCTGCACTCACAGTCTAAAAGCGGCTTTGGCGCTCAAAGAGAAGAACCCGGCCATGAAGGTGTTCATTCTCTACCGCGACATCCGGGCCTACGGTTTCCGTGAAAAGCTTTACCAGGAAGCCCGCGCCAAGGGAGTGATCTTCATCCGTTTCGACCCGGAGAAATTGCCCAGCGTGGCCATGGCCGACCAGGACCAATTGCTGCTCACCGTCACCGATCACGTGCTGCGCCGGCCCATCCGCATCAAGCCCGATCTGCTGATCCTGGCGGCCGGCATCGAGGCGACCAAAAACAACCGGCTCTACGAACTCTTCAAGGTGCCGGTCAACGACGACGGCTTCCTGGTCGAAGCCCATGCCAAGCTGCGTCCAGTGGATTTCTCTTCCGAGGGGATCTTCCTGGCCGGACTGGCCCACTATCCCAAACCGATGGAAGAGAGCATCGCCCAGGCCAAGGCGGCCGCCGCCCGGGCCATGACCCTGCTCTCCAAGGAGGCAGTCCTGATGGGCGGGGTGGTGGCCGTCGTGGATGCGGGGCTTTGCGCCGCATGCCTCACCTGCGTGCGCAGTTGCCCCTACCACATCCCCCACATCGACGAGCACTCCCACGCGGTGATCGATCCGGCCCTGTGCCACGGCTGCGGCACCTGCGTCTCCGAGTGCCCGGGCAAGGCCATCACCCTCAAACACTTCACCGACGACCAGCTCATCGCAAAAGCCCATGCGCTGTTCGAGCAAGGGTAGCGGGTTTGTTGAGTTGGAAGAGTTTGTTGAGTTTGTTGGGTTGGCAGGGTTGATGTGGGTTGTTGGTTTTAGTGAATTGTGACCGTTTACGTTGAAAGGGTGTTGCAATGTGCCACAGGGGTGATGCGATTCGCATCACCCCTGTTTTTCTTCCGCAGAACAGAAGGTTGCATCCATGTGCCGTTAATAGTGCAACAATTTGCATCAAGCGCAGGCTGCATAAAACTCAACCAACCCAACAGACACCACCAACCCAACAAACCCCAAAAACCCCCACCAACACAACAAACTCAACAAACTCAACAAACTCAAAATACCAACTTGGCCCGGTTCCTGCTAATTGGGAGGGTAACAGGCGAGCATCTTCAGATGTCCACTCCCAACCCAAGGAGGCGCATATGACCGGGCAAACTTTCAAAGGAAGCAAAAGCGGGCAGCCGTTCATCTACGGTCTGACCAATAATCAATGTGTCTGGAGCCGCGCCGGCGTGGTGAAGCCCATTGCCTGTATTAATGCTTTTGATTGCCTGGGGTGCGCCTTCGATCGCAAGGTGCAGGCCGATTTCGAAGCGCGCGGGCGCGGTGATGCAGCCCCCGCCGCCGATCCGCGGCCGGTGCGGTTGCGCATGCTGATGAACCAGCGCAAATGCCGCCACATGCTCAGCGGGCGGGTGGCTTACAAACTGTGTGGTCACGGCTACGACTGCGTGCGCTGCCCCTACGACCAGATGCTGGAAGACAACGGTATCCGGACCCCCTTGGGAGAGCCCTTGTGCGAGCAGGCTTCCGGTTTCAACGTGGCGCGGGATTATTACTATCACCACGGCCACACCTGGGCGCGGGTGGAGTATGGCGGCCGGGTGCGGGTGGGCATGGATGACTTCGCCCTGCGTCTACTGGGCCCCCAGGACCGCATCGAACTGCCCAAGCTGGGCCAGGCCGTCGCCCAGGACCGTCCCCAGGCCAAGATCGGCCGCGGCGGCCACACGGCCCAACCGTTGAGCCCGGTGGACGGCAAGGTGGTGGCGGTCAACGCCAAACTGAGCGCGCGCGCCGAGACGGCCAACCGCTCTCCCTACGGCGAAGGCTGGTTCATGGTGATTCAACCCAGCAACCTGCGCCGCAACTTGAAGAATCTGTTCTTCGGCAGCGAGAGCAACGCCTGGATGGACGACGAGTCCCAACGGCTCACCAGCGTACTGAGCGAAACCGCCGGCTACCGCCTGGCGGCCACCGGCGGCGAGGCCCTCAGCGACATCTACGGCAGCGTGCCCAACGCCGATTGGGACCGACTGGTGGGCGAGTTTCTGGTGTAGGGGTTTCACTATTCGTCGGTGGCGACAGGCGGGTCGCCGGCGGTTTGCCGGGACTCGCCCACAAACCATGGGAGCTTTGGCTTCAACCACCGGCAGGGTGAGGCAGTGAGGAAAGAGGCGTCCCATGGGGCGGAGACAGGATTACCCCCCGATATGGGCGACGATCATTTCCATGAACAGATAGACCACCATGCCAATGCCGGCGAGCAGCGCGGCGGTGACGAAAAGGGTGTTGCGGCGGTGCCGGCCGCGGTCCCTGCCTTCGTAAAACAGGGGCCTGCCGCATTTTGCGCACCAATCCTTGCCGGACCGCATCAAGGAAGGATGGCCGCATTTGCAGATAACCTGCTTTTCCGCCATCATCATTCGGTCTCCTTTGTTCACGAATCAACCGACATTTCAAGGGCCATGGGACCAACGCCAAAGTGGGCGGGGCGGGATGGAAATTATTGCTTGACAAACCCTATGAACAAATGCAGTTAACAATATGAATACGCCGTATAAATAAAAAATACAAGTCACAAAATATCAAGACGTCCACCAACCCCCTCTGTATTCCAGTGGAAAGCGCGTTATGCAACGGAGTCCTTCCCGTCAATGTGGAAATGATCGCAGACCATCAAACGGTTTTTCGCCTGTGAACGCCGTACGCTTCCTCTTTGTGATGATCGCCTGATACCGGGGCTGTCCGCTTTTTGTAAAGTTCGAGATCCAGGTCGGTTGCAAGCACCAAAGGTCGCCGCCGTGCCCGTCTGTGCCGGTTGACAACATTGCGCGGCACGGGGTGGCCCCAGGGGCAATCCGGCAAGCGCACCGATAGGTGTTTGTGCGCCAGGCGGCCAATCTACGGAGGCCTGCAACCGGTCGGCGTGGGCCGGTCATAGGACGCGGGGGCGGACTTGCCTGCCGGCTGGCCGTGTCGGGCGCGGCCGTTCGGCAAACCCGCGCAGGACGAAAGGAGGTCGAACCAGGCCGCGGCAGGGCCGCGAAAGGGCAGGGTCAGCAGCTATTCACCGATAATGCCGGGGAGAGGTGCAACATGGCAGAAAAAGAGATTGTCGAAACATCGGAAGCGCAAATCGCCGTTCATTGGCAGGAGGAGGCCTATTTTCATCCCAGTGCGCGTTTCATCGCCCAGGCCAACATGACCGACGAGGCCATTTACGATCGCTTTCGCCTGGAAAATTTTCCCAACTGTTTCAAAGCGTATGCCGATTTGCTCGATTGGTACGAATACTGGCACACCATTTTGGACACCAGCGACGCCCCCTGCTGGAAATGGTTCGTGGGCGGCAAGATCAACGCCGCCTACAATTGCGTGGATCGGCATCTGGCGCGCCACAAGAACAAGACCGCCATCCACTTCGTGCCCGAGCCCATGGGCGAAAAGTACGAACACATCACCTATCAGACCCTCTACGTCCGGGTGAACGAATTCGCCGCGTTGCTGCGCGATTTTTGCGGTTTGAAGGCCGGCGACCGGGTGACCCTGCATTTGCCCATGGTGGCGGAGCTGCCCATCACCATGCTGGCATGTGCCCGTTTGGGGGTGATCCACTCCCAGGTGTTCGGCGGTTTTTCCGGCCAGGCCTGCGCCGACCGCATCGTGGACTCCGGCAGTCGGGTGCTGATCACCATGGATGCCTATTGGCGCGGGGGCACCTTGCTGGACCACAAGAAGAATGCCGACGTGGCCTGCGAGGTGGCGGCCAAACAGGGCCGCGCGGTGGACAAGGTGCTGGTGTGGCAGCGCTATCCCGGCAAGTATTCCGCCGCCACCCCCCTGGTGCCCGATCGGGACCACGTGGTCAACGATGTGCTGCCGAAATATTACGGCGCACGCATCGATCCGGTGCCCATGCCGGCCGAGGCGCCTCTTTTCCTCATGTACACCAGCGGGACCACCGGCAAACCCAAGGGCTGCCAGCACAGCACGGGCGGCTATTTGGCCTATGTCGCGGCCACTTCCAAGTATGTACAGGACATCCATCCCGAGGATGTCTACTGGTGCATGGCGGATATCGGCTGGATCACCGGCCATTCCTACATCGTCTACGGTCCCCTGGCCGTATGCGCTTCGACGGTGGTCTACGAAGGGGTGCCCACCTTTCCGGATGCAGGCCGGTCATGGCGCATCGCCCAGGATCTGGATGTCAACATCTTCCACACGGCACCCACCGCCATTCGCGCGCTGCGCAAGATCGGGCCCGAGGAGCCTCGAAAGTACAATTACCATTTCAAGCACATGACCACGGTGGGCGAGCCCATCGAGCCGGAGGTGTGGCGCTGGTATTATAACGAGGTCGGCAAAGGCGAAGCGGTGATCGTGGACACCTGGTGGCAGACGGAAACCGGGGGCTTTCTGTGCAGCACCCTGCCCGCCATCAAACCGATGAAGCCCGGCAGCGCGGGCCCCGGCATGCCGGGCATCCACACCATCATTTACGACGATGAGGGCCATGTGCTGCCCCAGGGGGCCGGCAAGGCGGGCAACATCTGCATCCAGAACCCATGGCCGGGGGCTTTTCAAACCATTTGGGGCGACCGGGAACGGTATGTACGCCAATACTACGAGCGCTACTGCAAGGATCCCCAGAGCAAAGATTGGCGCGACTGGCCTTACTTGACCGGCGACGCGGCGGTGGAGGCGCCCGATGGATACATCCGCATCCTGGGGCGTATCGACGATGTGATCAATGTTTCCGGGCACCGCCTGGGCACCAAGGAGATCGAATCGGCCGCCTTGATGGTGCCGGAGGTGGCCGAAGCCGCCGTCGTGCCGGTGGCCCACGAGATCAAGGGCAAGGAGCCCGATCTGTATGTGTCCCTCAAACCGGGTTTCGAGGTGCACGACGGCCTGGCGCGCAAAGTGTCCGATGCGGTGTGCGATGCCATCGGCAAAATCGCCAAGCCGCGCAAGGTGTGGATCGTCAAGGACATGCCCAAGACCCGTTCCGGCAAGATCATGCGCCGGGTGTTGGGCGCGCTTTCCAACAACCAGGACGCGGGTGATGTCACCACCCTGGCCAATCCCGACATCGTCGATGAGATCCGGCGGATGGTGCAGGGCTGACGTTGCCTGAGTGCAGCCGGAAATCGGAAAGGGGGTGATGGTCTACAACATTAGCAGCAACGTTCTTCCACAATCGGAACAACATACCAACCAGGAGGATCCTATGAGCGGCGTGACTTGGGTTTACATCATGCTCGGCCTTTACATCATCTACTGCGTTTACATGGGGATGAAGGGCTATTTTTCGGAAAAGACCTCGTCCGGGTACGCCATCGCGGGCCGTTCCATTCCCTTCATCGCTTTTTTGATGGCCGCCACCGCGGCTTCTTTTTCCGGCTGGACCTTCATCGGCCATCCCGGCCTGATCTGGCGCGACGGTCTGGCCTATGCCTTCGCTTCCTTCTACGTGCTGACCATTCCCATTACCGGCGCCTTCTTTTCCAAGCGCACCTGGTTGCTGGGCAAGCGCTACGGTTTCATTACCCCCGGCGATATGTACGCCTACTATTACAACAACGAGGCGGTGCGCTGGCTGGTGGTGCTAACGGCGTTTCTCTACTCCATGTTCTACTCCGCCGTGCAGCTCATGGCCGCGGCGGCGCTGTTCCATTGGGTGGCCGGCGTGCCGGTGGCCTTCGGCGCAATTTTCATGGCTTTCATCGTCTGGTTCTATGTGTGCACCGGCGGCATGAAAGCATCGGCCTGGGTCGGGGTGATCCAGTTTCTGCTGCTGGTGGGCGGCATCATCCTGCTGGGGTTTTATGTGATCACGGCGCCCGAGATCGGCGGCTGGGGCGTCTTGTCGGAAAAGATCGCCAACCTGGACAAGCGTTACCTGGAGGTGCCGCGGGTGATCAATTTCGGCCTGGGCGGCGCCGCCGGGGAGGTGCCCTGGACGGCCCTGATGTGTCTGACCTACATGTTCGCCCTCATGGGCATCCAGTCCTCACCGGCCTTCACCATGTGGACCTTCGGCATCAAGTCGCCCAAGCCGCTGGCCTGGCAGCAGGCCTTCATGTCCACCTTCGTGGTGGGGTTCGCCCTGTTCTTCTTCACCGCATTCCAGGGCATGGGCGCTCGTATATTGGAGATGGAGGGGGTGCTAGTGCTCGCCCGGGACAGCGAGGTGGTGCCCAAACTGATGACCCAGTTCCTGCCGCCGTTCGTGCTGGGCGTTGTCTTCATGGGCGCCATCGCGGCGATCCACTCCACCGCCGCACCCTACATCAACACCGGCGGCTCCATTCTCCTGCGGGATGTCTACTGGCGCTACATCCGCAAACAGGAAGCGGGCCACGCCGAGCAGATCTGGGTCAACCGGCTGCTGGCCACCGTGGTCACCGCGGCGGCACTGGTGGTGGGGCTGAACTCAACGGCCGCCTTGGTGATACTGGGGGCGCTGGCCACCGCCTTCGGCTTCGTCATGTACGTGCTGCTGCTGGGGGTCATTTGGGGCTTCCGCTTTCCCAGCGTGGGTGCGGCCCTGGGGGTGGTGGCCGGCATGGTGGCGGTGTTTCTCACTTACTACGTCTGGCCCAACCCGCTTTCCATGCACTCGGCCTTCTGGGGCGTGGCCGCCGGCCTTGCCGTGGCCTATCTGTGTCGCGGTATCGGCATCAAGGATGACGAGGAGACCGTCCAGCGCCAGATCGAGATCCGCCGTTATCTGGACAGCGCCGATGCACCTTCGGAAGCCGGCCAGGCCTGGCGCAACACCATGAAGATCGTTGTGCCGGTCTGGTACATTTTTGCCATCGGACCGGCCTGCATCCTGGGCAATTGGGCTTTCGCCTTCGCCGGCTTCACGCCCCTTTGGTCCTGGCAGATCGCCTGGTGGATCGTGGGCGTCATCGTGATGTGGGCCCTTTGCTTCAAAGCGGAAATGGCCACTACCCACGAGGTTCAGATCCAGCGCGCCGAGGTGGATCTGATGATCGTGGTCAAGGAGGCTTAGGGTACTTCAATGAAAGGAGTGTCACACCATGAAAATAGAAGATTGGTGGATGATCGGCCTGGTCCTGTTTGCCATCTTCTTCACGGCCAGCTTCGGCTGGGGCCTGTGGGGATGATGAAACCTTACCATTGGTTGTCGTGACAACCCCTCTCCCCCGGCGGCAGCGGGGGAGAGGCGATCGATGCCTATGCATCCCAGCAACAAGTTCTGGTGGTTCGTGGCCTTTTCCATCGGCGTCACCCTGTTGGTGTTCGTGGGGGTGACGGCGCTGTTCTGGCATGCCCTGTCGCCCGCCGAAAAGGCCTTTTTGCTGGACATCGTAAAGCGCCACCCGACCTACCCCTTCAGTCTCTTCATACTGCTGCTGGTCGCCATCGGCTTTCTGTTGGACGGTTTTTTGAACAATTACATCATTCCGGTCAACAAAATCGCCGACGAGGTGACCCTGATCCACAGGGTCAATCGCAGCCACCGTATCCGCATCGAGGCCGGCGCCGATGTGGCCCGACTGGTGCGGGCCGTCAACGAGGCCGCCGACCGGTTCGAGGCCTACGACCAGGAGGTCCGGGACAAATACCGTGTGCTCAAGGACGCTTTGGATGCGGAAAAGGATTTTCTGTCCGGTGTGATCGCCGAACTGCCCAAGGCGCTGCTGGTATGCGATGACGACGGCAGGGTGTTGCTCTACAATCGCCGCGCCATGCAATTGTTGTCCGTCCCACTGGATGCGCCCGGCGGGGCGGTTTCACCGGGTTGCTATGTGGGGTTGGGGCGTTCGGTTTTCGATCTGTTCGAGAAGGAAGACATCCTGCAGGCCATTGAAAAATCCGGGCGGACGGCGCCCGGGGACCCATCCTGCCAAATGGCCGATTTTCTGCAGGCCGGGCCCCATGACCGGCTGCTGCGTTTGGAAGTGATGCCGATTTTCAACCGCCGGCGGCAATGGCACGGGTTCGTTCTGACGGTCGATGAGAACCAACCGGTTGCCGCACAGCCGGCGAATGGATACGGTCCGGCGCCGCCCGCCACGGCGGACCCGTATTTCGATTTTGATCTGTTTCGCCGGTCCGGCCGGTTGCCGGTCCTGGAGCAGCAGCCCTTGAGCGATATCGCCTGTACCGCATTCGATACCGAAACCACCGGTCTCGACCCGCGCGGCGGCGATGCCATTGTCGCCATCGGTGCGGTGCGCATTGTCAACGGCCGCCTGCTGCGGGAGGAAATTTTCGACCGGCTGGTGAATCCCCTGAGGCCGGTACCCGCGGCCGCCACCCGAATTCATGGCATTGACGACGCCATGCTCAAGGATCGACCGGTCATCGACCAGGTGTTGCCCCAATTTCATCGCTTCGCCGCAGACAGCGTCCTGGTGGCCCACAACGCGTCCTTCGACATGCGCATGCTGCAACTTCAAGAGGCGCGCACCGGCTTGTCCTTCAACCAGCCCGTGCTGGACACCCTGATGCTGGCGGCGGTAGTACATCCGTGGCATCGCAACCATAGCCTGGAGGCGGTCGCCGCCCGGATCGGGGTTCCGGTGGCCGGGAGGCACACCGCCCTGGGCGATGCCTTGATCGCCGCCGAACTGTTTTTGAAACTGATCCCCCTGCTGGCCGAAATGAACATCGTTACCCTCAAGGACGCCCTGGTCGCTTCGCAAAACACGCTATGGGCCCGGATGAAGTACTAAGTCGTGTCCATCCGGAAACGGCGTCTTGCGGCCCATCTCCGCGTTCTCGCATTTTTGAAATCCCCTACTACGCCTGCGGTTTCAAAAGCGCTGCGGCCTTGATCTGAACCGCAATCCACCATTTCCGGATGGACACTAGGTCGATCGGGGTTGCACGGCCTCGACCCGTTCGTATAAGATGGATATCGCGATCCTGGATATTGAACCGCCACCATTGGAGCAGCCCCATGGACCCCTTTGTCGCCTCCGTAGGCGCGCTGTCCGTTTTGTCCGCGGCCCAGCACGAGCGGATCAGATCCTGTTTGAAATCCGAGACCTACCCGGAAGGCACCCTGCTGGCCACCCAGGGCAAAACCAGGCTCGCCGGTTTGTATATGCTAAAGGAGGGCATGCTGGAGGCGTATTTCGAGGAGGGGGGCAAAAAGATTCTGACCTTGTCCCTGCGGCCCGGGGATGTTTATGGCGGCATCTCCCTGTTGATGAACGGCAGGATGTCCATTCGCACTGTGCGGGTACTGGAAGCGGCCGTCGTGTTGCTATTGCCCGCCGATGACTTTCTGCAACTTTGCGATGTCGAGCAAGCCTTCCGGCAACAGTTCGTGGACGCCTTCGCCAAGCGTATGGCCGACGAGGCCTATGCCGTCAAGGTGACCGAAAGCCAGGCCTTCCAATTCCTGTCCGCCGTCGCCCCCTTCTCTTTTCTGCCCGACGACATCATCGAGCAAACGGCCGGGCAGCTCTCCATGCGCTATTCGCCGCGGGACCGGACCATGCTCTATCAGGGGGTGTCCAAGGTGGACCGACTCTACATCGTCCAGCGGGGCGCCGCGGAAATTTTCTATGAAGAAGCCGGCCGTAAAACCATGGCCGCGCCCTTGGGTGAAGGGGATATCTACGGTGGCATCTCCTTGTTGATGAACGACGGCAAGTCGGTGCGCACACTGCGGACGGTGGAGGATTGCTTCTTTTTCACTTTGCCGGCGCCGGTGTTTCTCGCGTTGTGTCGGCAGCACGGAGTGCTCACGGAGTATTTTACCGACATCTTCGGCAAGCGGATGCTCAATCGTACCTACGCCTCCATCATCGCCCGCAGTTTGCACCCCGGCGAAGAGGGCGTACAGCTTTTCGATCAACCCGTGCACCAATTCATCGCCAAGGAGCTGGTGGCCTGCGATGGGCGCGACACGATTCAACAGGCCGCGGAGGCCATGAGCCGCCACCGGTGCAGCGCCATTCTGGTGCGTGATGCGTCCGCAGGCCAGGTGGGTTTGGTCACCGATCACGATTTGCGCAACAAGGTGATCGCCAAGGGCCTGGAAATTGCCAGCCCCGTCGCGCAGATCATGTCCTTCCCCTTGCAATCCGTCGCCGCCGGCGCCCTGGTTTTCGAGGCCTTGTTGGCCATGACACAGGCCAATGTCAAACACTTGGCCGTTACCGATCCCAATGGGGAGGTCGTGGGCATCATCACCAACCGCGACTTGATCAATGCCCAAACCCGGTCACCCCTGTTCCTGGTGCGTGAGATCCTGTCCGCCCGGGCGCCGGACGACATCATGAACATTTCGGATCAGCTGGCGCGCCTGATTCAGGGATTGATGCACAGCGGGGCCAAGGCCAAAAACATCACCCGCATGATCACCACCGTCTCGGACGCCGTGCTGCAGCGTATTGTCGCCTTCGTGCTGGCGGAGATGGAGCCGCCGCCGGTGCCCTTCGCTTTCATGGTGCTGGGCAGTGAGGGCCGCCGGGAACAGACACTGAAAACCGACCAGGACAACGCCATCGTGTTTCAGGATATTGAAGAGGATGGGGCCCTGGAGCGGGCGCAGCGCTATTTTCTGCAATTCGGCGAACGGGTCTGCAACATGTTGGACCGCGCGGGTTATGCCTTCTGCGAAGGGGAGGTGATGGCCATGAATCCCCGCTGGTGCCAACCCCTCGCTGCATGGAAAAATTACTTCCAATCATGGATCCATGCCGCGGACCCCAAGGATTTGCTGGAGGCGAGCATCTTTTTCGATTTTCGCTGCGGCTACGGCGATGGCGCGCTATTGGTCGAACTGCGCCGTTATCTGCTGGATGCCTTGACCGGCTGGTCCGGTTTCTTCCGCCACCTTGTTGAAAATGCCCTCCATTTCAAACCGCCCCTGGGGTTTTTTCGCAACTTCGTGGTGGCCTCCAAAGGGGAACACCGCAATGCACTGGACCTCAAGGCGGCGGTCATGCCCATTGTGGACATCGCCCGCGTCTATGGTCTGAAGCATCGGGTCGATGCCACCAACACCATTGAGCGTATCGCTCAATTGCGACAGCTCGGCGTGTTCTCCGAGGAAGCCGCCAACGAGCTGGACCTGGCCTACGGATTTTTGATGCAAATGCGGTTTTCGCACCAGGTGGCGGCCATCGTCAATGACCGGCAACCGCCCGACAACCACATCAACCCCAAGCAACTCCCTCCGGTGGAACGCACCATGCTCAAGGAGATCTTCAAACGGATCGAAAAGTACCAGACCCAACTCAGTTTCGATTTCACCGGTACCCCATGACCGCGCCCACCCAGCTGCGGCACATCGGTTTTTGTATTGACAAGCGCATGATCAGCGATTTTACTGATTGATCGAACCTGGCGCGTGGCAATGGGGTCCGGCGGCCTTCACGGGGATGGTCTGCAACCATGGGCAATCCCATTTCGCCGGGCGCTGCCGCTGGAATGCGAACCGAACCGATGATTGCCGTTCCCCTCAGCAAAAATTTCAGTTGGCGTCACCCGCCTTTGATCACCATCGGGTTGATTCTTATCAACTGTTTTATCTTCGTCGTGTTTCAACACGATGACGACCGGCGATGGGAAGAGGCTTGGGCGTTCTATGAATCATCCGGCCTGGGCGGACTGGAATGCGATATTTACCGGCAGTACTTGCACGATCAGGGGGAGGCGGCCGCAGTCGCGGCGGCGGTTTCGCCGCAGGGCGCGCGGGAGGAGGAGCGGCAGCACTGTTATCGTGCCATCGCCGAGGACGGGCGTTTCATCAAGCGCCTGGCCGCCGGCGAAGTGCTGGATGCGACCGATGCGCGCATTCGGCAATGGCGCGCCCTGCGGGCCGAATACGATGCCCGCATGGCGGCGGTGATCACCTATCATTACGGCTTCCGGCCGGCCGACCCGCGGCCGTTCACCCTTCTTTCGGCCATGTTCCTGCATGGCGGCTGGGGCCATCTGATCGGCAACATGATCTTCTTGTGGCTGATCGGCTGCTTGATCGAATATGGGTGCCGCCACGTGGTCTACCCGCTGATTTATCTCCTGGGCGGCGTGGCGGGTACAGCTTTCTTCTGGTGGCTCAATCCCCACAGCGGCATTCCCCTGGTGGGTGCTTCAGGCGCCATCGCCGGCATCATGGGTGCCTTCGCGGTGTTTTACGGCCGCAAGAAGGTGCGTATTTTTCTCAACCTGGGATTCTATTTCCACTACCTGACCTTCGCGGCCATCTGGCTGTTACCCTTGTGGTTGGGATACGAGCTTTTTCAATTGCTGTTCGACCAATGGAGTGCCGTGGCCTATGCCGCCCATTTCGGCGGCCTGGCCTGTGGTGCCGTGCTGGCCTGGGCGGCACGGGTGGTGCCGGGCTGCGTGGATGCGCCGTCCTTTGCGGCTGTGGCGCCCGAGAATCCGGCGGCGTCCTTGATGGAGAGGGCCCTGGAACGGATGGGCGCCTTGGCCTTTCCCGAAGCGCGCCGGTTGCTGGTTACGGCACTGGCCCACGATCCCGACAACATCTCCATCCAGCAACATCTGTACACCATCGACCGGCAGGCGCCGGACAGCGGCCCCTACCACCAAACCACCGCTCAACTGTTGGACCTGCTGCTGGCGGTGCCCGCGCACCATGACCGCGCCTGCGCGCTGTTTCAGGATTACATGGCCACGGCCAAGCCGCCCCGACTGGCCGCGGTGCAGTACCTGCGCATGAGTCACTGCCTGGTGGCGTGCGGTGAACTGGCAACGGCCCGGCGCATCCTGTTGGCCTTGCTGAAAAAAAGCCCCCTTCTGCCCGCCTTGCCCATGGCCCTGTTCCGGCTGGGGGAAGGGTTTCGGCGCAGCGGCCGGGAGGATGCCTGGCAACAGTGCATGGCACTGATTCAGCACCACTATCCCATGTCCGACGAGGCCCGGGCGGCCAACGAAGTGCTGCACGCCGGCCGCCCGCGCCCTGATCTCACATCTGTTTGAGGTAGTTGCGGGCGAAGGCGGCGATGTCGTGGTCCGGAAACCGGGCGATCAGGCCGGTGAGGACCTGGCGTGCCTTGTCGCTGTGCATCAGCTTCTCGTGCAGAATCTGGGCGGCGCGAAAGTAAGCCTTGGGAATCAATGCGTCGCCGGGGTGGTTTTTGGTCAAATGGTTGTAGGTCTGCACGGCCCGCTTGGCATCTCCCTTGTCGTTGAACCAGCCGGCGATTTTGAACAGCGTGTCGGCCGCGGCGGCGGGCGGGGTCTTGCCCGCCAAACAAGCTTCATAGAGTGCGACTGCCTGCTGCCGTTCTCCCGCCGCCGCCAGCAGGTCGAGGTGCCGCGGCACATGGGCGCCGTGGGCTGCGTCGCGCCCGCGCATTTTCAGTAAGGCGAGATAGCGCTCCGAGAGCGGCAGGTGGGCGATCCTGCCCTCGGTGCGCTGCTCGATCAGATCGATGGCCGCATCCAGGTTGCCCTCCTGAATCAACACGGCGGCTTCCTGCAGCAGCGCTTCTTCGGCTGCCGCGGCGGAACCCTCCTGTTCGGTTCGGGCGCTGTTGGGTAGTCCGCCGGGGAAGGTGGAGGCCAACAGCGTTTCCATGTCCACGGGATAGTCCAGGCGGTCATGGTACTGCAAAATGAAAGCGCCCATCAGATGGTAAGAGACCAATGTGTAGTAGTTCTGGGCGCCCAGCCAGAAGAAGAGTTGCACGCCTTCGGGCAGGTGGCGGATGACGGCGTAACCGAGGGCGCCGGGGGCCGCCAGCAGCAAAAGCAGGAAGAAGCCGAGCACCAGATAGCCCCAACCGGTGCGCGCGGCCATGCCCAGGAAATACACCGGGTTCAGCGCCTGTCCCAGATTGTCGTTGATGGCCAGGATGGTGATCATGGCCGGCAAGCCGACCAGCACGGCCAGGCCGAAAATGGCCCAGAACACCGGATGCAGGCGGGCGATGAACAGGACAAAGAACAAGATCAGCAGGAAAAACAGGGCGATTTGCTTGAATACGATGCCGAAGTTTTCACTGAGCACGGCATTGGTCAGGGGCGGGGGGCGATAACGCCCCTCGGCGGTGTGGCGCAGTGCCTCGAAGGCGTATTTGATCATCAGTGCCCAGGGAATGAAACGGAATAGCAATCCCAACAACCCGGCGTGGGTGAACAAGGTCGAAAGCAGCGCCAAACCGAGTATCAGCAGTATGCTTTGCAGGGAGGTGAAAGGGTAGGCGAAAATGCGGGGCAGCCGCTGCCAGAACGGTTCCACCATGTTGGCCGCCGGCAAAGCCGTTGCCGGCACATGGCATTTGGGGCACAGAAAAAGGGTTTCGTTGCCCAGGTACCCCCCCTTGCGCTGGATGATGCACTCGGGGCAAAGGGATTTGGCACATTGGGCGCACTGCCACCACGCGGCCTTGGTCGGGTGATAACTGCACTTTTCGGTCATCGCGGCACCGTTTGGTTGTGCGTTCAATCCTGTCTGCCCGGCAACGGCGGTCCAGTGCCGGCCGGTGCCCGCACTTTGCGGTTGCCGGGGGGCATACCACATCGATTCCCCCTCGGCAAGAACGTGCGCCCTGGCGGGCAGTTTTATGTTGGGGCCCTGACGGGCAGTTTTAAGTTTTAAGTGTTAAGTTTTAAGTTAATGAATTCTGCCGGTTAGATGTGTGTGTGGGTGTGTGGGAGGGGGGTGTCGGGGGTGGCAGCGGCAACTGGTTGCCAGTGCCACCCGCGCTATCGAAATTGCGGCAACCATCGCGGGACAGGGATATGCAATCATCGATCCCGATCCCGATTTCGATTTCGATTTGAGATCATCGACGGCTTTCCTCATGGTCGGCGATTGACCGATGCCCGCTTGAGCAGGCGGGCCGTCTCGTACTCGCAGGCGGAGCAAAAACGCATGGGCAGGAGGTCGAGTTGATCGAGCTGTTTGCTGAAGCGCATCAGGCAGCCGGGTTCGCGGCAGTGTTCCAGGCCCAGCAGGTGGCCGGCTTCATGGAGGGCGATCTTGGCGCCGCGCTCGGCGGTGATCCGGCGGTCGATGTGGTGCAGGCGGTGCAGGGAGATCACCGCCGCATGGCCGCCCAATTGGGATTCGCCGTAGACATAGGTCAGAATGGGGATGCACAGGTCGCGCTGCAAGATGCCCATGCGAAAAGGGGCGCCATGGGGCTCCCTGTCAAGGGCCGTGATGATTTTCACCGCATCGAACTGGTGGCGGGTGGCGATCAGGGCGTCGTCCGGTGTCGGCCGGACGGCACGGATGCGGGTGGGCAGGCCGGCCACGGCTTGCAGGTTGGCGGCCACCACGGTCAGTGCCGCCGGCTCCATTTCGCCGAAAGGGATCAGGTCCAGCAGGGCGTCGGTGGCGGGATCGGCGGTGGATGGGTGCACGTTTGTCTTCCCGGCGCAGGGGGTCAGGGCCTTTTCAGATTCAGGCGTTTCATTTTGCGCGAAAGGGTGACCCGGTCGATGTCCAGCAATTTGGCCGCCCGGGAAATGTTCCAGTCGCTGTTTTCCAAGGCGTTTTGCAGGTGGCGGCGCTCCATTTCCTTGAGGGTGGCCGTTTCCGGGATGCAGGTGTCGCCCGGAGGCTGCAGAAAGGAGAGCTCCTCGGCGCCGATCATGCGGCCCCTTGCGATCACCACCACCCGCTCGATCACATTGCGCAGTTCGCGCACGTTGCCCGGCCAGGCGTACCCCATCAAGATTTCCATTGCACGCGGGGTCAGCCCCTCCACCGGTTTGCCGGTTTCGGCCGCATATTTTCGCAGGAAGAAATCGGCCAATACGGGCACGTCCGCCAGCCGTTCGCGCAACGGCGGAATGTGAATGGTCAGCACGTTGATGCGGTAAAAGAAGTCTTCGCGGAATTGTTCTTCGCGCAGCAATTGGCGCAGATCGCGATGCGTGGCGCTGATCAGTCGAAACCGGGTCTCGATGGGCTGGTTGCCGCCGAGGCGGCAGAATTTTTTCTCTTCGAGCACCCGCAGCAGAGCGACTTGCATTTTGGAGGATATTTCGCCGATCTCATCCAGGAACAGGGTGCCGCCGTCGGCCATTTCCAGACGGCCGCGACGGGCCTTGATCGCCCCGGTGAAGGCGCCCTTTTCGTGGCCGAACAGTTCGCTTTCCAGCAAGGTTTCCGACTGGGCGCCGCAATTGATGGCCACAAAGGGCCCCGCGGCCTGTTCGCTGCGCATGTGGATCGCCATGGCCAGCAGGTCCTTGCCGGTGCCGGTTTCGCCTGTGATCAGCACCGGTGCCGGCGTGGGGGCCACCTCTTCGATTTCCTCCAGCACGATCCGCAGCGCTTCGGATTGGCCCACGATACCGCCCCAGGCCGGGGGCGCCGCCGCCGTGTCCCACTGTCCGTCGGGAGCGGTTTCCGCCTGCTGCAGGGTGTGGGCCGCCGCCACCCGTTCCATGAGCAGGGAGAGCTCTTCGGGATCGAAGGGTTTGCACAGGTAATCGATGGCACCCCGCTTCATGGCCGCCACGGCGCTTTGGATGGAGCCGTGGGCGGTGATCATGATGATGGGCGCATCGGGCTGGCGGGCCTTGATTTCCGCCATCAGCTGCAAACCGTCCATGCCCGGCATTTTATAATCCACCAGGTACAGGTCGCTGGGTTGCCGCTCCATTTTTGCCAGGGCCTCGGCCCCCGATCCGGCGGTCTCCACGCTGTAGCCCTCCTTGGTCAGCCAGGCCGACAGCGCGACGCAGATGGCCTCTTCGTCGTCCACCACCATAATTTGAAGGTTGCGCGCCATGTGTTCTTCCTAATCCGCCCGATGCGCGGTGGGCACCACCGGCAGAACGATCTTGAATTCCGTGCCCTTGCCAGGCTCGCTGTTCACTTCGATGGTGCCGTTGTGGTCCCGAATGATACCGTAGACCATGGAGAGGCCCAGCCCCACGCCCTTGCCGTCCAGCTTGGTGGAGTAGAAGGGATCGAAGATGCGATTCAACGTTTCGGGGGCGATGCCCTGGCCGGTGTCGGCGACGGCCAGCCACACTTTTTTCTGGTCCGCCAGGCGTCCCCCGTTGATGGTCAGGCGCCCGCCCCGGTGCATGGACTCCATGGCATTGAACACCAGGTTCATCAAACACTGCTGTATCAGGGCGTAATCCCCCCAGGCGATGAGGGGCGGGTCGGGCAGGTGGACGGCGGTCTCCACCTGGGCCATGCTCAACTGGTGGTCCGTGAGCAGCAATATGGTTTGAACCATTTCCACCAGGTCGATCTCGTTGGGTTCGATGCTCTTCTGCCGGGCGAAGCTCAGCAGGTTCTTGACGATGTCGCCGCAGCGCATCGCCTCCTTGACGGCCAACTCCAGGTAGCGGGTGAATCCGGCCAGGCCCTCGGGGGGCAGGGTGCCCTCCCGGAGGTGGGCCAGCACCAGCTTGTTGAAGGTGACGATGCTGGCAATGGGGTTGTTGATTTCGTGGCAGACCGAGGCCACCAAACGTCCCAGGGAGGCCAGTCGATCCTCCTGGACGACCCGCGTCAGGTCCTCCTGGATCGCCTTGGCGCGTCGCTCCACCCGCGTGCGCAGATCTTCGCTGATGTCCCGCACCACCTCCACCACCCGTACAATCTCGCTCAACTGATTGAAAAGGGGATAGCTGGTCACATGGCACACCCGCGTCTCGCCGTCGTCCACGGCGATTTCATGCACCGAACGGGACGGCCGCCGAGTTCTGAAGGTCTCCTGCACCGGGCAGGTGCGTTCGGCCCCGTCGCAGGGGCCCAGCAGGCCGTGCAGCACTTCGAAGCAGTAGCGACCGACGATGTTGTCGCGATCCGGACGGCTCTTGAGCAGCGGCAGGCTGTTGCATTGGACGATGCGCAGATCCTGGTCGATCACCATGACGCTGTCGGGCGAAGCCTCCAGCATGGCCGAGGCGAAGGAGGTGGCCAGGCTGATTTCCGACTCCTTCTTGGCCACCATTTCGTATTGCTGCGCGATATCGAACAGCAGCATGGAGGTCTGGAGGTCCAGTACCGCCATGGAGGGGGGCTTGCGGCGCATCAGGTCCATCAGGACCTCCTGGTCGCCGGTCATTTCCATGATCAGGTCCAGGGCCGGCATCCGCAGCAGTTCGCCATAGTCGTCACAGATGCGGATGCCCGCCTCGCCGGCGAATTTCAGGCAGGCGATGGATTGGGAGGTGGGCGCCAATCCCACCAGTTGGAGCCGCAACCGGGTCGGCTTGACCGATTCCAGCAGGCGCACGATGGACAGGCAGCGGCTGCCTTTGGCCACCACACCCACACGAAGCAGCAAGCAGTGCTCGATGGTGCTGGCGGATCGCATGGAACCTCCCCGGCCGGGGTTTTGTCGATCATGGACAGGACGCCGGCGGTGGCTTCGGCCGTCGCCCGGCGATGGTTGTTCAGTGCAAGCGTAACATACATATCGGAGGAGAACCGATCGGACGGCGCCGATACGGAATCAAAATCATTGTTTGATTTTAGGTTCAGCGCGTCGTGAATGTCAAGGAGGGATGATCTGCCGCGCGGCTTGAATATATCCTGTCGCTCTGGTAAGTTGTTCTCATCCCGCCTTGCCATGACGGTCGATGCCATACAGTACCTGTGGAGGCACGGATGATCAAATCGAGAGCCTTGGAAGTCAACCTCGCCCGCACCCAGGTGGAGGTGGCCATCGAGCCCCGTTTCCGCAGCTTGCAAGCGGTGATGGCGCCTTACTATGGCTTGCTGGAGGGGCTCAACGAATTTCTCAAAGAAGTATCGCACCCCTACAAAAGCTGGCAGTTCATTGTCAATGGTGCCCGCGGCTACGCCCTGGACCATTTCCACTTGATGCGCGCCCACCCCTCGGGGCCGGCCGCCGCCCAGCAGTTGGTCAACCTGTTTTTCGAGGCCCTGGCCGCCGATACGCCTCCGGATGTCAAGGTGGATGCCGCCGACAACCTCCTGCTTTTTCTGGAAAAGATCGCCCGCAACGCCGGCGATCAATATGATCGCTTCGCCGTCTTGCTGAACAACAGCCTGGACCGGCTGCATCAACT
This sequence comes from Desulfatitalea alkaliphila, assembly GCF_022968795.1. Taxonomy (GTDB): domain Bacteria; phylum Desulfobacterota; class Desulfobacteria; order Desulfobacterales; family Desulfosarcinaceae; genus Desulfatitalea; species Desulfatitalea alkaliphila. The sequence continues at coordinate 78,560 of NZ_JALJRB010000005.1, read as the reverse complement.
GCCGGAACCGCTGCTGACACTGTTCGTAAGCAGTTTTTACGGACTCAAGCGCCTGGCCGGGGCCATAGGCCTGGCCAACGGCGAGGAGCAGCAGGGGTTCGCGTCCCTCAACCGGTTGCTGGTCCGTTACCTGGCGCTTGGTTTGTCCTATTGGACCGCCCTGGAGGATCCACTCGCCTGGTTTTTGGCCGAAACCGAGCACCCGGCGGCCGCTGAGAAGGTGGCATCGGTTTTCGTGTCCATCACCAACGACACGCTGGGCGCCCAACAAGAGGAACTGAAGCGTTTGGAACGGCACGCCGACCTGGATGCGCGGGCCACCCTGGACGCCCTCTGCCGCTTGAGCGACCATCACGACATCGTACAGTGCTACCGCCAAGTGCCCGACCGATTGTTGGCGGTCGGCGGGGATGATCCGGGCCAGCCGTGGAAGGTGCTTTTTCTGTTCCACATCATGCGCATCGAGGGATTGTCCCTGATCCATGAGGATGCCCTGCGGGACATCAATCGCACCCTCAATGGATTGATCGCGCGGCAAAGCGGCCGTTACATCGGTCAATTGATCGGCAAGACATTCGCCATTCTGCAAGAGAGCGTGAATCTTTTTCCGACCACCGCCCTGAGTTGCGTGCTCAACATGGGGCAGGAGATTTTCCGCACCGACGACGGTGATTTGATCGATGCGTTTGTTGGCGCCGTCATCGAGCTCGGGTTTCAGACCCCCCGGATTCAAGGGGTGGGCCACGACTGGCAGATTCGCGTCAACCCGGCCCATATCCAGAATATCCGCGTTTGGCTGACCCTGGCGGGATTGCAACCCAAAAGGGCCCGTCGGCTGCTTTCCAACCTGATCATCCACCTGGCCATCAGCGGGGTGTTCATACGCGACACCGATCTGTTCGGCCGGGACCTCACCCGCCTGTTCAACAGCGATATCGCCCCGGTCTACAACCTGGTCAAACAATTGGCCCGTCTCTTTCCGGTCTATTTCAACGACATCGGCGCCGAAGGCGAACTGCGCGACATCTCCACCCGTATCGACGAGATCAGTCACCGGCGCGATCCGCTGATTCACTTCCTGCGCAAGCAGAGCCACGTGGAGGGTAGCAACCGCATCCTGAACCTGATGGAGGCGGTGCTCCATTTCTGGCGCACCAAGGACAAACAGCCCCTGCAAGCCCATCTGCCGCCGTCCATATACAACCGGATTGAATGTCAGGGGATCCACATCGACGGCATCCACCAGGTTCTGCAGGCGCTGGACGCCGACGCAGTGGCCATGCCCGACGATCTGCCGGCCATGGACGAGACGGTATTGCGCGACCGGCTGGCGGCGCTGCAAGTCGGTGGTGATGTCGATCGCGAGCGGGTGGTGCTGTTCGTCGAGCTGCACAAGCAGCTCAATCACAAATACAACCTGGACTTCAAGCAACTGCGCCGCTATGTGGATCAACTGGCGGCCGAAGCCTTTCCCCGTTTGGCACTGCTCAAGGAGGCCCTGGACACCGATGCGCTGGTGCCGAAGCTCGGTAAGTTGCTCGATTATCTGGGCGTGCTCAAGGAGATCATTTTATCGCCCGAGCAGTTCGAGATCCGGGAGAACATCTACAAAAAACGCCACTTCACGGTGGACATTCCCTCCATGTACGGCAGCTACAACGAGCTCAAGTTCGATGCCATGGGCCTCACCTTGCGCATCGAGGCCCTGGTCAACGTGCTGTTCGAAGAGTTGATCGAATCCATCGATTTGCGCTTCATCACCAAGGCCACCTGCCATCAGATCCACGACCGGCTCAAACTGTTCAACAAGGTGCTGCAAATCGACGGTATCGCCTCGGCCGAATACGAGCGCGAATTGGATCTGCTGAGTCATTCGCTGGAAATCCGCGGTTTCAGCTTCACCCAGTACCTGGACATTTTCAAAGGGTTCGCCCAGGCGGTCCAAAACATCATCAACGACTACTTCAACACGGTCCACGGCGAACACCTGACGCGCATTCTGGAAACCGCGCCCGCCGAGCATATCCTGGACAAGTACAAGCCCAATGATTGCGCGCCGGGAACGGATCGGGAGCGGCTTTGCCATCGCACTTCGGAGATTTTCTTCCGTGACCGGCTCGCCACATCGCCCGGCCTGCAGCAGCTCGATCGTTTCCTGAGCCGCATTCTCAACACCCTGTTTCACCAGGCGAGCCAGTTGCCCAAGGAGAAGTTGCGTTTGCTGCTCAACTACGACCCCGAGCGGGCCGTCACCGCCTTGCAGCAACCCAATCCGCTGGCGGCCGGCATCATCTTCCTGGGTAACAAGGGGCTCAACCTGGTCAAATTGCAGCAATTCGGCATGCCGGTACCGCCCGGTTTCATCATCACCACCGAAGTGTTCCGCTGTCGCGAGATCATCGAGACCTTTCCGCCGGCCCTGGAGAATTTCAACGCCCAGGTGATCCGGCACATCAAGGCCCTCGAACAGCGCAGCGGCAAACGCTTCGCCGATCCCGCCGATCCGTTGCTCTTCTCGGTGCGCAGTGGATCGTCCATTTCCCAGCCCGGCATGATGGACACCTATCTCAACGTGGGGATGAACGCCACCATCACGGCGGGGCTGGCCGCCCGCAGCGGCAACCCCTGGTTCGCCTGGGACAGTTATCGCCGCTTTTTGCAATGCTTCGGCATGGGACTCGGATTGCGGCGCGACGATTTCGACGCCATCATCGGCGAGTATAAAAAAGCCCTGGGCATCCCTCTGAAAAAGGAGTTCAGCGGCGATCACATGCGACAGGTGGCCATGAGTTACCGGCAGCGCATTCTGGACGCCGGCCTGGAGATTCCCGAGGCGCCGCTGGAACAACTGCAGCACACCATCCGCAGCGTGTTGGACTCCTGGTACTCGGCCAAGGCAGAGACCTACCGGCAGATCATGGGCATTTCCGATGACTGGGGCACGGCCATCACCGTGCAGACCATGGTCTTCGGCAATTTGTCGCAGCAGTCGGGGGCCGGGGTGATTTTCACCCACAATCCGCGCTGGTCGGGGGAAAACCTGAGTCTCTGGGGCGATTTCACCGTGGAGAACCAGGGCGAGGATGTGGTGGCCGGCCTGGTGCAAACCCTGCCCATCTCCATCAAGCAGCAGGAGATCGAGATGCGCGAGACCGACATCACCCTGGAGACCCACTTTCCGGAAATCTACGCCACCATGATGAACTGGGCCCAGGAGTTGGTGTTCCACCGCGGCTGGAGTCCCCAGGAGATGGAGTTCACTTTCGAAACGCCGTCGGCCGAGGATCTGTATTTATTGCAGACGCGGGACATGGCCATTCGCGAACGCAAACGGGTGCTGGCCTTCGATCCGGCCCATGTTCCGGCCGACGCCTACCTGGGCCACGGCATCGGGATCAGCGCCGGTGCCATGAGCGGCCGGTTGGTGTTCAACCTGGAAGAGATCGAACAATGGCGGGACAAGGAGCCCCGCACCGCTCTGATTCTGGCCCGTGGCGACACGGTGCCCGACGACATCCGGGAGATCTTCGCCGCCGACGGTTTGCTCACCGCCCGCGGCGGCGTCACCTCCCATGCCGCGGTGGTGGCCCACCGGCTGGGAAAGACCTGCGTGGTGGGCTGCGGGGAAATGGTTTGTGATGAGCGGGCCGGCGTGATCACCTTCGGCACCCGCACCCTGCGCTCGGGAGACCCCATCAGCATCGACGGGCGCGAAGGGTCGGTCTACGCGGGCTGCATCAAGATCAAGGAGGCATGAAACGCGCCGGGCGCGCCGGGCGCGCCGGCGCGGGTTTTAAGTTTTAAGTGTTAAGTGTTAAGTTGAAGGATGGGGTCATTTTAGAATGGGGGATGGTATGAACGATATTGCAGACATCGCAGTGCGGCGGTTGGGGATAAATGGTTTCGGGCGGATCGGTAAGTTGACCCTCTGGCACCATGTGGGGCGCAAATATTTCGATGAGATTGTGGTCAATGTCGGCCGGCCCGTCGGCGGCGGGTTGGCCGACATCGCCCACTATCTGCAGCGCGATTCCACTTATGGTGCTTTGCACGGTTATCTGCATGGCTATCGGGGCCTGCCGGTGGTGACGGACCTTGACGAGGCCGAAGGCAGCATGCGGGTCGACGGGGTTCCGGTGCGCTTTTTGCGAGAGGAACGCAATCCCGGTACCATCGGTTGGGGGCGGTGGGGGGTGCCTTTGGTGGTGGACACCACCGGACAGTTTCTCGACCCCACCGTGCCCGGCGACCATGCCAAGGGTTCCTTGCGCGGCCACCTGATGTGCGGCGCCGAAAAGGTGATCCTGTCAGCGCCCTTCAAGATCAAGGCCAAGGCGACCCCCATGCCGGAAGATGCGGTCACCACCGTCATGGGCATCAACGAAAGCCACTACGATCCGCGGCGCCACAAAGTGATCTCCAATGCTTCCTGCACCACCACATGTCTGGCCCACATGATCAAACCGGTGATGGATGCCTTCGGCGCGTCGCGGATCCTTTCGGCTTCGATGGCCACGGTGCACGCCGCCACCGGTTCCCAGCAAGTGCTGGACCGTCTTCCCAAGGGCGGCAAAAGCGACCTGCGCAAGAACCGCAGCATTCTCAACAACATCATCCTGACCACCACCGGCGCCGCCGAGGCCTTGGGTCTCGTGATTCCGGAGATGAAAGGCATCGGTTTCATCGCCGAGTCGGTACGCATTCCCACCAGCACCGGATCGCTGATCATCCTGGTGCTCAGCATCCAGGAGTCGCCGGACGGACCCGGCGTCACCCGCGAGGTGCTGCACACCATCTACGAGCGGGCGGCCGCCGAGGATCCCAACGGATATCTGCATTTTTCCCGGGAGCAGAACGTTTCCGGCGATATCATCGGGTTGCCCCGTGCCGCCGCCATCATCGAGGGGCATGAAATTCACACCCGCACCGCCGAGCTGGCCATCGATCTGCAAAAGGTGCCGGGAATCCCCGAAGCCCTGTTGAAAACCATGGACAGCACCACCGTCCGCCCCCGGGTCACCCAGGCGGTGATCTATGGTTGGTACGACAACGAAATGGGCAGCTATGTGAATCTGCTGGGGGATCGCACGGTGTCGGTCGCCGAGGGCATGTAGGGCATCCATGATCACCATCACCGGTTATCTGCACCGCGGCGCACTGCAGCAATTGATACGCCGCTGGATGTACCATCGGGTCGAACCCGGCGACGCCGATGCCATCCGGCGGCTGGTGCATTTCAACAACGCCTATGTGTCGCGCTACCTCAAGGTGTTCAGCGAACAACTATTCGGGCAATTGCACGCCGGTCCGCTGATCGTGCGTCCCTCGCGGCGCAAAGCCGACCTCAAGGACGCCATCGTGGCCCACTGCCCGATGCACAATGCGCGCATCGACGAGATGGTGGCCGCCTACCGCCGCCAACCGGGCATGTTCTATCGGGAAACCCCTTATCACGGCATACTCTATTTCACATCACAAGAGAACGGGCCGCTCATGGTCGGTACCGGCCGCATCAAGCGCTCGCGCCGTCTGGCCGAGAAGATCGCGCGGCGCATCATCGACCAGATCTACGTCACCATCAAGGACCGGGCCGAGTTGCTGGCCAAGGAGCGGGCCCTGCGCGCAGGGGTGCCGGTGGACGCCCTGATCACCCCTCCCGAAGAGATGATCGCCGAGTTCCTGGGCGCCGAAACCCGTTTGCTGGAGGATCTGAAGCACGATCGGCCCATCTTCACGGACACCCCACTGGTGATTCAGGATGTGGCCGGCGTCAAGATGATCGTGCCGGACGACCAGCGCCCCCGCCTGCTGGAGCGGATCGCCCGCATGGAGCGGTGCCGGATCATCGAGATCGAGGAGCACCGCGGCCGCTACAATGCGGTCAATTTGATTGTGCGCTACACACCGGACCGGGACGCCTTGACGGAAAAGCCCCTCAGTGCGGCCCTGGTGCAACGGATGCAGCAAGGCGGGTTCGATCCGGCCCGGGTACAAGAGCGTTTCAAGACCTTTGTACTATCCGCCGAAGAACATGTGCACCTGGAAGTGATTCTGTGCAATTACCAGGAGATGCTGGAAAGCGAGCTGGGGCGTTGCATGCATGAAGACCGCATCGAACAGCAGCGCATCACCCAGCAATACAACGGTCAGTTGGCCCGCAACATCGAATTTCTGATCGCCTACCTTTTCGCCTTCGCCGCCTCAAACCGCACCGCAATCGGGTCGCTGCCCATTCGCCTGTGGGATCGCTACCTGCCCGACTACTTCGATGAGGTGTTGATGGGGCTCTATCAGGTGCCGCGGGTGGAGGTCATGGAGTAGTCTTGCGCGGGCCCTTACCCGGCCTGTTCCGCCCGTCGATTGCGCCAACGGATCCAGAGCCCGAAAAGATGCACGGCCACGATGGCCGTGATCAGCCGCGGCACCCATAGCCAGAAGGCGCTGATGCCCAGCACCATGAACAGGGCCGGGTCCTCGATCATGGAGTGATTGATGCCAATGGACATGTGCAGTCGTTCCAGCTCGTCCTTGGTCAGGTTGCCTTCCCGTACCTCTTCCAGTATCACCGCCGCGCCATATGCGATGCCGAAGGCCGCGGCCGTCAGCCAGAGGGTGCCCACCCGCTGGTTGAGCCCCAGTGTTCGTAAAACAGGGCTCAAAAGCCGGATCAGCCAGCCGAGCAGGTGGAAGTTTTTCATGGCCGACAGGACGATCATCAACACCATGATGATCAGAAAAATCTTCAGGCTCAGATAGAGCATGGCCAGTGCCCATTGGCCGAGGACGGTGGTAAATGGAAGGGTGGACGGGGCCGCCGCCGTCAGCTGGGCGGCGGTTGCGCTTACGGAACCGGTATCCATGAAGCGGGCCGACACCATCACCGTCACCACGGAGGCCACCAGGCGGATGACGGTCGCCTTGATGGGGTGTATGCCCGACTTGGCCTGAATGATGCCTTCCTGGATCATGTTGTGGGAAATGAGCAGAAAGATGGCGATCAGGGTCATCTGCTCCATGGTCAGCGGCAGCATCACCATGGCGGCAATGCCCCCGTAGATATTGGTGACGATACCGATCACCAGCGGCAGCGCCGCCATGGGCGGCAGGCTCAATATGCCCATGGCCGGTTCGAGCACCGCATTGAGGCGGTACAACACCCCACTGTACTCCAACAGCATGGACAGAAAGGAGATGGGCACCAGAATCTTGAGCATCCACACGAAACCGGTCCATCCCTTCTGCACACCGGCGGTCAGGCTCAAGCGCAACGTGTTGCGGAATTCGGCAGTGTTCATGGCAATCGGCACAAGAGGGGTGAAGGGTTGGGAGAAAAGCCACCATCGTCGACGGTCGGCACCGCGAATGAGAAACCTTCGGCGCAGTGCATCTTCGGGTCAAGTTGAAATGGGGGGATTATATATGGCGCGCGCCGACGGGTCAAACCGTTCCATACGCCGGGAGGGATTTCGTTCCCGTGCAATTTTGATGGTCTCGTAAAAAGTCGGAATTTTCAATCGCTATCGAAATCGGGATTGTCATCAGAATCGAAATTGGGGTTTTTCGGACATTGCGCTGTGGCGTGTTTTTTTCGTTCTCGTTCTCGTTCTCGATCCCGATCCCGATTTGGATTTGGATCTTAACAGTCGTTGTTATCCATGCTATCAGGAAGGCTTCCATATTGGTGCCGGGGCCCGTTGTTGCGGGCGCCGCACCGGTGACGAAAGGCGAGGGGCCGCGTGAACAACGAGGGCGATCATAACGGGACGGTGCTGGAAGTGCACGGCTTGACCAAGGTGTACCCCGGTTCGGCGGCGCCCGCCCTGGACGGCCTTGACCTGACGGTGCATCGCGGGGAGATTGTGGGATTGCTGGGGCCCAACGGCGCCGGCAAAACCACCGCCATCTCCATCATGAGCACCCTGCTGCGTCCCACGGCAGGGCGCCTGTCCATCTGCGGCGTAGATGGCGTGGCCCACCCCGAGCGCGTGCGCCGTCACTTCGGTGTCGTTCCCCAGGAACTGGCGCTCTTCGACCGGCTCAGCGCAGCGGAGAATTTGACCTATTTCGGACGTATGTACGGATTGCGCGGCGCGGCGCTCAAAGAGGGGGTGCGGGAAGGCTTGCGCCTGGCCGGTTTGACCGAGCGGGCCGACGCGCCGGTGGGCAGCTTTTCCGGGGGCATGAAGCGGCGGGCCAACCTGGCGGCCGGCATTCTGCACCGTCCGCCGTTGCTCTTTCTGGACGAGCCCACCGTGGGGGTCGATGCCCAATCGCGCCACCTGATCATGGAGAGCCTGGCCCGATTGCGGGACGCCGGTGTGGCCATGGTCTATACCACCCACTATATGGAGGAAGCGCGCCGGCTCATTTCCCGCGTGGCCATCATCGACCGGGGAAAACGCCTGGATTGCGGCAGTCCTGCGGCGCTGATCGCAAAACACGCCGGCTGTGCCGATCTGGACGACCTGTTTCTGCGTTTGACCGGCAAGCAGTTGCGGGATGGGTGAGCGGAGGGTGTTGGGTTTGTTGAGTTTATTGAGTTTATTGAGTTGGTTGGGTTGGTAGGGTTTGTTGGGTTGCTTGGGTTCGGGGGGTGGGGTGTATCGATTCTTGTTCACATGGTTGCGTGAATTGCGTTTGCTGGCGCGGGACCGTTCCGGGGTGTTGCTGCTCTTTGCGATGCCCGCCGTCCTGGTGGTGGTGATCACCCTGGTGCAGGACAATGTGTTCAAGGACCAGGGGGGGACACGGCTGCAAGGGGTGGTGGTGGACCAGGACGGCGGTACCTTGGCCGGGGAGTTGGTGGCCCATATGGCCCGCTTGCCCCGGTTGGCGGTGGCGCACCATCCGGCGGACGACGCACTGGATGCGGCGGCGGCCCGCGATGCGGTGCAGCGGGGGGATTACCGTTTCGGTGTGGTGTTGCCCGAAGGGATGTCCGCCATGGTGCAGCAACGCATCACCCAAGAGGTCGAGGCATTGCTGGCCGGCGAGACGGCTGAAGCTCCTTTCCCGGCGGTCCTGCCGGAAATCACCCTCTTTTTGGATCCCACGCTGACCGGCGGCTATGGCGCGGCGATCACCGGCGCTTTGCATCAATCCCTGGCGGCGGTACAGGCCGCGGCCCGCATGCGGACCCTGGAGCAGGCCCTCAACCAACGCATCGCCCAACTCAATGACCGCATGGGAGAGATGCCCGGTGGGCAATCCTTGCCGGTGCTGCAATTGGCGGCCGAAGAGGATGCCCTGATCGCGGTGGCCGAAGCGGCGCCCCGCGACATCCTGCCCACGGCCGTGCAGCAGAATGTGCCCGCCTGGGCCCTGTTCGGCATGTTCTTCGTTGCCGTCCCCCTGGCCGGAGGCATGATCCGGGAGCGGCAACTGGGGATCACCGCGCGCTTGATGACCATGCCGGTGGCCCGCCTGACCCTCTTGTGCGGCAAGTTGGGTGCCTATGTAACGGTGTGTGTGCTGCAGTTCGGCCTGATTCTGATGGTGGGCCACTGGCTGCTGCCCCGCCTGGGAACCCCGGCCCTGGCCTTGGGCAACGCCCACGGCGCCCTCGCCCTGCTGGTGTTGAGCAGCGCCTTGGCCGCCACCGGCTTCGGCGTGATGCTCGGCGCCCTGTCCCGCACCCATGAACAAGCCACCACCCTGGGCCCCATCACCGTGGTCATCGCCGCCGCCCTGGGAGGACTGATGGTGCCCGTGTTCGCCATGCCCCCCGTCATGCAGCGCTTGAGCCTGCTCTCCCCCCTCGGCTGGGGCCATGACGCCTTCCTGACCCTGTTCGTCCGCGGCGGCGATTTATACGCCATCAGCGGCCGCATCGCCGCGTTGCTCCTGTTCACCGCCGTCGCATTGATCGCAGCTCTGCTCGCTACACGTCAGCGTCGTCAACATGGGTAGGGTTGTGGAGTTTGTTTAAGGGTTTGAAATAAAAGAGTTTAAAGTTTTAAGTTTTAAGTTAAGGAATTCTATCCATTATGGATTTGAGGAGTTGGAGAGTGTTTGAGTTGAAAGGTTGCATCAATCGATTGTGATGCTGATCACGCGGAATCCCCTACAGCAGCGCCGGCCAAAAAGGTATTTTCCCACCCCATTACGGCCCCTTGGCGTCAAAACGCGCAGCACCCGGCTCCACCGGCCCACCCGCCGGGGGTCGTTCAACGCACCAAACAACCGTCGGCCTAAACACCCGGCCTAAGCAGAAAGCACAATAGAATGGTCGTTTAACGCTCCATACAACCTTCAACGATGCTAAACGATCATCGCGGTATGGCGGTCGCGGGCATGGCCCGCTCCTACAGGGACGAAGGTTGCAATGGGGTGAAGGCGCTGGCCATGCCCGCGATATGCCCGCTTGGAGGGCGCGTCTCCCGTGCCAAAGCGATATGCGACTGCATTGTCACGCACCCATTCCCACATTGACATTCCAGGGTGTATTCGATAGATGAACTTGGTTTAATGCGGTTCCGGCGGGATGGTAGCGGGTGCTGAGGGTTGCTTTGCACTGAACTGAAATAGGATGTCATGAAGCGCATTCTGGTTGTTTCCTATTCCCAAACCGGGCAGTTGACCCGGATTCTGGACAACCTGCTGGCCCCCCTGGAGGCCGCCGGGGATGTGGCGGTGGTGCGGGAAGCCTTGCAGCCGCAGCCGGCTTATCCCTTTCCCTGGACCGCCCTGGCGTTCACCGACGTTTTCCCGGAATCGGTGCAACAGTGGCCCTGCCGTCTGGCGCCGCCGACCTTCGACCCCGCCGCGGATTTCGACGCGGTGATCCTGGCCTATACGGTTTGGTACCTCTCCCCCTCCTTGCCGGTGACCGCCTTTCTGCAGTCCCCCGAAGCGGCCCGGGTCATGCGGGGGCGGCCGGTAATCACCCTGATCGGTTGTCGCAACATGTGGCTGCTGGCCCAGGAGAAGGTCAAGGCCGCCATCGTGCAAAACGGCGGCCGGCCGGCGGGCAACATCGTGCGCATGGACCGGGCGGCCAACCTTTCCGGCGTGGTCTCCATCGCCTATTGGATGCTCACCGGCCGCAAGGAGCGTTTTCTGGGCATTTTCCCGCGCCCCGGCGTTTCCGAGGCGGACATCGCCGCCACCGCCCGCTTCGGCCGCCCATTGCAGGCGGCCCTGGCCTCCGGCGACTGGTCCGGCCTGCAACCGCGCCTGAATCGTCTGGGTGCCGCCCCGGTGGTGCCCGCTTACATTTTGTTCGAACTCCGCATCGCCAAGATTTTCCAGGTGTGGGCGCGTTTCATCCGCCGCAAGGGAGGACCGGGCGATCCGGCCCGCAACGGCCGTTTGCGGTTGTTCCGTGCCTACCTGCTCACCGCCGTATTTCTTTTGGCCCCGGTGGCGACAGTGGCCACCGCAGTGTTGCAACGCCTCAAAAAAGAGAAGCTCCTAAAGATGGTCACCCACTTTGCCGAAAATAGGACCGGTCCCCTTGAGGGGTGAACCGGGTCTTCCCGCGGCCCATCACCAACCGCCACGTCTACATAGGATAAGGAAAACACACAGGGAAACGATGACAGTTTACATTACCGACATAGCGGCCTTTCTGCCCAACGCGCCCGTCGACAACGAGGCCATCGAAGAGGTGTTGGGCCGCATCAACAACCTACCGTCGCGCACCAAGAAAATCGTGCTGCGCAACAATCAGATTCAGCAGCGGTATTATGCGGTGGATCCGGCCAGCGGCCGCTTGACCCACTCCAACGCCCGGTTGACCGCCGAAGCCATCCGGGGTCTCAAACCCCATGCGGGTTTCCAACCCAAAGAGATTCAATGCCTCTGCTGCGGCACCACCAGCGCCGATGTGCTGTTTCCCGGTCACGCCCTGATGGTGTTGGGCGAGTTGGGCATGCCGCCCTGCGATGCGGTCTCCACCGCCGGCATCTGTCTGTCCGGAATCACGGCCCTCAAATACGCCTATCTCAACGTGGCCGCCGGCCTCAGCGACAATGCCGTGGCCACCGGTTCCGAACTGGCCTCCTCCTTCATGCGGGCCGGTTTTTTTCAAGCCATGGCCGATCCGGCCAACGATCTGGAAAAGAACCCCATCAGGGCCTTTGACGCCGATTTCTTGCGCTGGATGCTTTCGGACGGCGCGGGGGCCGTGTATTTGTCGCGACAGCGGCCCGCCGACCGACCGGCCCTGGAGATCGAGTGGTTCGAACATTTGAGTTTCGCCGGCGAGCTGGAAACTTGCATGTACGGCGGCGGCGTCAAGCTGGAAGGCGGTGGCACCGCCGGCTGGCGCAATGTGGAAGCCATTCCCGCCGACCAGAAACCGTACCTGTTCAACGTGCGTCAGGACATCAAGCTGCTGGACAAACACATCGTGGAGACCATGGGGCGCACCTTGACCCATGCCGCCGAAAAACATGGCCTGACCCCGGAAGACGTGGACTGGTTTTTGCCTCACTACTCCTCCGGATATTTCCGGCCCCGTTTTTATGAGGGCATGCGGCAGGTGGGATTCGAAATTCCCTACGAAAAGTGGTTCACCAATCTTACCACCAAGGGCAACACCGGCAGCGCCGCCATCTACATCATACTCGATGAGCTTTATCGGTCGGGCAAATTGCGCACGGGGCAGCGGCTGTTGTGTTTCATTCCCGAAAGCGCCCGGTTTTCCCACTGCTTCATGATGTTGAAGGTGGTCTGACAACGACGGTGGTTTTTAATAATCCTTGACGGCGAACATCGTTTCTTATTAATGAACCAAGTTCGGCCGTCGTTGCGCTGCAAGTCTAATTCAGGGGTCCCGCTGGGGCCTCCGTGGCTGTCGCGGCGCCGGCCGCCGCATGGGCGCACCAACCGGTGGGCCGATGCCATCTCATGGAAAGGGTAGTGCAATTCAACATGAAGGGGTCCCTGGACGAAGCCTTAAAAACCCGCATCAAACAATTGATTGTGGACAATTGCGATCTGGACATCGAGCTTTCCGATATCGACGATGAAGCGCCCCTGTTCGACCGCGCCTCCAACCTGGAGCTCGATTCCATCGACGCCCTGCAGATTTCCATCGCCATTCAAAACACCTTCGGCATCGCCATCCGGGACAGCAAGGAGATGCGCCGGGTGATGAAGAGCATCAACAGTTTTGCCGACCACATCCAACCGGCGTGAGGTTCGCGTGAAGCACCAGGTCTATATCCGCGGCAAAGCCGTGCAGTGCGCCCTGGGCGGTGACCCGGAGCGGATCATGGCGGACATGCGCCAAGGCCGCACAAGGGTGGCGGAGACCCCGCTGGACCTGATCGGGCTGGATTACAGTCGCCCCTATTGTCGTTTGCCGCAACAGCGGGTCGATACGGGGCAGGACGGCGCAACCTATTTCAACGCCATCCTGGACGACACCATCGCCCGGGCCATCGCCGACGCGGGCTTGCGGCCGGAAGAGGTCCGGCAACTGCCCATCTTCTTCGGTTCCACCTCCATCGACATTCCCATCTACGAAGAGGACTACCGCACCCAGCGCGAGGTGCTTTCCCGAACCTCCTCGGGCTACGGCAACATCGCCCACGAAGTCGGGCGCCGCTTCGATATGCGCGGCCCCTGTTACACCTTCACCACCGCCTGTACCTCCAGCGCCAACGGCCTGCTGTTCGCCGCCGGCATGATTGCCCAAGGGATGTTGGCGCGGGCCCTGGTGGTGGGCTATGATCTGTACAGCCACCTGGGCTTTTACGGGTTCGAGGCGCTCAAACTGATCACCCCGCCGCCCTATCGTCCCTTCGACCGCCGCCGCCAGGGCATCATCATGGGCGAGGGGTGCGGCGCCGTGATCCTGGACCGCCAGATGCCGGCACCGGATGCCTTTGCCTGCCTAGGCGGCGCCAACGGGTGCGATACCTTCAGTGTCACCACCCACGACCCGGAAGGCGGGCGCATCGCCGGTGTCATGACCGAGGCGTTGGCCAACGCCGGGGTCACACCTTCCCGAATCGCCGCGGTCAAGGCCCATGCCACGGGCAGCTACCACAACGATCAGACCGAATGCAACGGCCTGCGCCAGGTCTTTGGCGGGCAAATGCCCCCGGTGACCGGGCTCAAGCCCTACATCGGCCACACGGTGGGGGCCTGCGGCGTCATCGAACTGGTATTGTTCAGCGAGGCGGCGCGCAACGGCTTCATTCCCCCCATGGCCGGGTTCGAGGAGCCGGACGAGGCGCTGGGGGTGACGCCCTTGACGCAGTCTTTGGCGGTTTCCGGTGGAATATTCCTGCTCAACTATTTCGGCTTCGGCGGCAATTGCGTTTCACTGGTGATCGGCAATGGGAGATGACGCACCGCTTATGATGCACATCCATGGTCATGGGAGTTTCGTGGGACCGCCGGTGGCGGACGTCAAGGCCATCAAGGCCGAGGTGAGCCGTTACACCCGCATTCATTTCCGGCGCGCCAACCGTTTTGTGCTGATCGCCCTGGCCGGCGCGTGCCGCTGCGTGCAGGGACACGATCCGGCGCCGGCCACCGCCATCTATCTGACCACTGAGAACGGCAATCTGGGCGACACCGAAACCGTGCTCAACCAGATCTTTCACAAGCACGAATTCCCCATGCCCTACAACTTTATCAACACCATGAGCAACACGGCCTCTTTCTATGTGGCCCAGAGCCTGGGCCTGCCGGGGCGCAACGTCACCTTCTCCAGCAAACAACTCTCCTTCGAGCGGGGTCTGGAGCTGGCTTTCTGCGACATGGCCATGGGCGGCATTCAATCGGCCCTGATCGGTGGCGCGGACGAAGCCTGTTTCTCCCGGGATCAATTCGAAGCCAAGTTTCAGCTGCCCTACGGTCAATACGAGATGGTCGAAGGTAGTAGTTGGCTGCTGCTGCGCCGCACGGCACAAGGGGCCCTGGGCGCCCTGCGGCCACCGGCCACCTTTGAGAGCGCCGCCGCTGCCGCGGCTTGGATCGGGCGCCAGGCGCTGCCCGATACGGTGCATCTATCCTACGGCATCCTGCCGAACGCCGCCGACCGTGAAACCATCGGCCAAGCCTTGGCGGACGCGGTCCCCATGGATTATATCGCCGAGCGGGGTTATTTCGACTCGGCCACCGCCTGCGGCGTGACCCATTTTCTGGAGCAGGGCGCCACGGGTTGCCTGGTGCATGTCAACAAAGATTTCCGCGATCAGTTGGTGCTGCTGGTGGTGGAGAAGTATTAAAGCGATACACCTGAAGGGTGCCGCCCGTCATAGCGCCGCACCTGCGGTCTTTTCGCGAGCCCTTAAGACGGCTGGGCCTTTTTGAGCATTTGGTAAATCTCTTTCTCCGTTTCCGCGCACTCCCGCAGCAGCCGGGCCGGCAACTGCGGGTCGCCTTCCGTTCCCTTGTTTTTAATCCATCGCGCGCCCTCCAGGGCAAACCGGCGCCACTGGTCTCCGGCGGCCGTCATGCGTTCGGAGGCCTCCTGCAGCACGGGCCAACCGGTGATTTCGAAGGCTTCCTGCAAGAAGGAGGCGTACATGAAGCGGAAACCGCCGCCGCCGGTGCCGATCTCCTCCTGCATGCGCACGATGTTGCCCAAAAACAGACGGAAATAGCGGGGCTCGGATTTGGTGGCCAGCTTGCCCACCCGGCGGGCTAGGTAGCGGATGCCCTTGATGCCGATCCAGGGCACCGGTGCATAGAGCATCATATGGACCGTTTTCTTGATGGCCCGCGCGATCTGATCTGTCAGCGCGATTTGCTCCGGTACCGCCAGGGGGAAGTGGGCCAACCCTTTGGGTGCGCTGAGCCCCTTGGCGAAGCGGGCACTTTGCAGGTCCTCCGGCGCAATGCGCTGGAGCTGGTCGAAAACCGGATCGCTGACGATATATTCGTTGTTCTCCCTGCCCACCACGATGATGTTGTGGGCGTTGAAGTGGAAACGCATCTCCGGGGGGAAGTAGGTGGTGTGGTAGGCCGAGGTTTGCAGCCCCACCATTTGGCCCTGCACTAGGAAATCGTCCAGTTCGGCCATGGCTTTGGCCGGATCGCGGTAAGTCTTGCGAAAGTAGGCGACCCCCAACTGTTTGGGGAACTTCTTGACGATGTGCCCTGGAAACATGCGGTAGGAGACCAAGGGCATGTTGCCGAACTTGAGAAAAGGCAGAAAGGCGAAACTCAGGGCGCCGGAAAGGCCGAACACCATGGGTTCGGAGAGGGTGAGGCCTTTGTGCTGCAACAGAGACGACATGACGCCGCTTTCGCAATGGGCGAAATGTTGGTGCTTAAAATTGGGAATCAGGATCACGGGCGAGAATCTCCTTGAACTGTTTCAACGTGGCGATATCGATGCGGAACAGGCTGGCGTAGCGCTGCAGCAGCTTGTCGTTCAACTTGTTGAAGACGCGCGGTTTGAGGTGGCGTTTGACCCGCCACTTGCCGATGCCCATTGCCTGGGCCAGGGCCGCTAAATCCATCAGGCGGCGGTTGAGGAAATATTCGATGGGCGAGGTGCGGCCCGCCAGAATGCGCGCCTTGGCCGCTTCGGCCTTCTCGGCGAAATCGGCCAGCACGTCACGCAGCACCAGCTCCTCCACTTCCCAGCCGCTGGTGGTTGTTTTGGTGTATCGGCCCCTGGCATCCAGGGCATAAATGGCCTTGGTGCCGTGCCCCCGGAAGGTCGGGATGTCATCCTGGGGGACTTCATCGATTTTCATGAGCACACCTCATAGGGACGGATTGACGATTGCAGCCCTTTCTAATACCTTGAGACGCCGTTGGATTCAAGGTCGCCTGCCCTGGCGGGCAGTTTTAAGTTTTCAGTGTTAAGTTTTAAGTTAATGAATTCTGTCGCTTAGATTTACAACCGCAAGGCGGATTGTGGCGGATACGATGGATATCGAGCAGATGCCGGATGACGTTGCCTGCGATATCGGTCGATTGTTGCCCCATGGCGAGGGCATGCGGATGATCGAGCAGGTGGTGGCTGTGGATGGCCACCATGCGCTGGTACGGGCCACGACGCGGCCCCACTGGCCCATGGTGGCGGGACGGGAAGTGTCGGCCCTGGTGCTCGTCGAGGTGGCCGCCCAGGCGGCCGGCATTTTTATCGGGTGGCACGCACAAGCCCAACCGGCAGCCGGCAAGTCAGGGGCCAAGGGCTGGCTGGTGGGGGTCAAGCGGGCCCGCTTCGCGAGGGCATCGATTCCTCTGGGTGCAACCCTCACCATTCGGGCCGAGGCGCGCTTGGCCATGGATCTTTATACGGAAATCGCCGCCGCAGTGACCATGGCCGACGGCACACCCCTCGCCGAAGTCCATCTGCAGGTGTTGCAGGCGGAGCAAAGTCCCTTCAGCGGCATCACTGCGCTCTGACACCCGGGAATCAGCCGGCCAACCAATCCCAAACGAGAGGGTACACATAATACAACACATAAAGTGCCGCCGCGGCGGCCGGCCAGAACCACCATTGCCGGATGATCTTGGGGTTCCAGGTGTTTTTTCCCCGTGGCAGATGGTGCATGGGTTTGATCGGTTGCGAGCGTTGTTCCAGGTCGGACTCCGGGTCATGGGATGTTTTGGTCATACTGTTCGGCTCCCTAAGTGAAGATGACCGCGACCCATTTGCGGCGAAGCGCAAAACGGGGCGGGCATTGCAAGCCCCGCCCCACCATGGCTGAATAATCGATTATACGAACCCGATCAATGGCCAATACACCATCACACTGACCACGCATACCAATAAAAGGATCAAGCACCAGGGCACGGCGACTTTGATAAAATCGGTCTGGCTGAAATAACCGGTGCTGTAAGCGATGATGGTGGGCGGGCAACCGATCACCAACATGATGAAGGAGGTGGTCATGGGTGCCAGCATGGCGACGGATTGGGGAGACATCTCCATCAGCTCGGCCATCGGAAGGGTGATGGGCAGCATCAGGGCGACGGCGGCCGAATTGCTCATCAAACTGGAAAGAAAGGAGCCGAAGAAAGCGAAGCCGTAGTAGACCAGAAAAACCGGTTGCCCGTCGAGTACCGGAAGGAAGGTTTCGGCGAGGAAACGGCCCGCGCCGCTTTCCAGCATGGAAACCCCCAGGGAAACCCCGGCGCCGAATACAATCCAGGACTCCCAGGGAAATTTGTCGCAAATGGTGCGGAAGGAAATCCATCCGGGTGCGCAGAAGCCGAGCAAGGCGAAAGCGGCCGGAATGCTGTAGTGCCAGCCTGTAAGATCCCCCATGAACCACAGCACGAAGGTGAATGCAAACACGATCAGCACGCCCCATTCCGGGCCGCTCATGGGACCCGGATCGGCCAGTTCGATGCCTTTCAACTCTTTTTCCTTGGGACGGAACAGCAGCCACAACACCCCCCATGTGGCCAATGCTGTCACGATGCAGATCGGGAATTGAATCAGAATATATTCCATGAAACCGATCTTGAGTTTGCCTTGGCTGAAGGTTTGCAGAATTTCAAGGGCCAGTGGATTGCGGCCGCCGCCGAGCAGGGTGCCGAATCCGCCGGCCGATGCCGAAAGGGGAATCAACGTGAAGAAAAACATAGGCAGCCGGTGGCCCATGCCGGGCTTGAAACCCATGCTCATGAATACCGGAACAAAGGCGAAAACCATGATCACGGTGATGGTGGCATCATGAAAAATAGAGGAGGTGATGGTGCAACCCACCGCCAGGATCAGGCTCAACCTTTTGATTTTAATGCCTGCAAACTTGATCAGATAATATACCACGCGATTGGCCAGGCCTACCTCACTGAGGACCACGCCGAACATGATGATCATCAGAACGAACATTACGGCAGGACTGGCGAAGGGCGCCCAGGCGCTTTGGGCGGTTTGTATGTTCAGGAGGATCAGGCCGGCGCCCGCCAGAAGGGCGGTGACACCGATGGGGACCGCTTCGGTCACCCAGAGAATGACCACCACGGTCAATAGCGCCAACAGGCGTTGTCCTTCGGGGGTCAGATTGTCCGGTCGGGGCAGCAACATCACCAGGATGCCCAGGACAAGAGCAATGGCCGCTTTTATAATGATGGATTTGGCGCTGATTTCCTGCGGAGTGGATGCTATTTCTGCCATGGATCCTTAACCTACCTTTCCAGTAGAAATGTTATTGTTATCCTGAATGCAGTCTGATTTGAGGACCGGCGATGACGCTTGAGGATGGTGCCTGAAAACATTGGGGGGAAGGGTTTTGTTTCATGCGCACCTGCCTTTTTTCTGGGAAATGTGGGTTTACTAAATAGATGCCATTTTCAACGCTTCGGCCGTTTGAATCTTGCTCTCCAAGGCCATTCTTCTTTGAAAGGCCTCCTCCGCCTTGCCGATCAGCACCTCGACGTCGGCGGGTTTGACCAGGTAGTCGGAGGCGCCCGATTTCAAACCTTCAACGGCCGATTCCGCGGTGGCATGACCCGTGAGCATGATCACTTCCACCATCGGGAACCGCTGTTTGATCCGTTTCAAGGTTTCCACTCCGTCCATACCGGGCATTTTGACGTCCAGTATCACCACATGCACCAACTCATGCTTCAGCTTTTCCAAACATTCGGAACCGCTGGTGGCGACAATGGCCTCATGGCCTTGTTTGGCGAGTAGCTTTTGGGTGGTCTGCAGAAACCGCTCCTCGTCATCGACGAGCATGATTCGCATTTTCACCATCGTTACCATGCCGGTCCTCCTTTCGATTCATATGAAGTATCGCAATTCCGGTTTTCGGAATTCCTCTTTAAAGACGGGCCGGTCCTTGCGCAACAGTTGGTCTCGAAATAGTGGGCGATCAGATTTTACATGCCTTGATGCGTTCGCAGACCAATTTGAACACATCGGTCAAGCGCAGGACGCCCACAATCTCCTTGCCGCGGGTCACCAGCAGGGAATGGTGCCGACCAACGATCAACTGGTGCACCGCTTCGTTGAGCTCGGCATTTTCTTCGATGAACTCTTCCTCATCCGGTGTGTACATGAACCGCTTGACATGCAGGTCCGCGGCTTTTCTGCAGATGTCGTTCAATGGTTTGTCCCAGAACTCGGTGTGGGAGAGGGATTTGATGTAATCGAGGCTGTAACCGGTGCGGGAGAGTTTGGTTGTGTTCAGGATTTGATCGTATTTGGGCTCAAGGGCCTTGAGAAGATCCAATTGGCTGATTTTACCGACGATTTGATTTTGGTCGTTATAAACCAAGACAGCCCGATGACGATAGCGGCTTTGGTCGAATTCAGCTTGCGCCGCCTCCAGGGCAAGCACCGCATCGAACATGGTGGCATTCTCGGAAACCGTGGCGTAATCCTTGAGTGGTACCATTATCTCTTTAACTTTGATGGCTTGCATGGTCGCCTCCTTTGTTTATTGGCAATTCGGCTGGAAAAAGGCCTATTCTTATATCAAAGTGCATAACCACTGACAATTACAATCGACCGGCATGATTCATTTGGTCTTCTTTAATTGGTCTTCCTTAAATGGTGGACCGCACGCCGGTACAAATCAAAACGCAATGCGGCACGAAAGGGTGACGGCCGCCTGCCGTGACCCTTTCGTGCCGCATTACGTCTTTGCGGCTACTTTACAAAACCGATCAACGGCCAGTAAATCATTACGCTGACGGTGCAGATCAAGAGAAGGATCAAGCACCATGGAATCGCGATCTTAATGAAGTCCTTTTGGCTGAAGTAGCCTGTGCTGTAGGCGATGATGGTGGGCGGGCAGCCGATCACCAGCATGATGAACGAGGTGGTCATGGGGGCGAGCATCGCCACCGCCTGGGGGGACATCTCCATCATGTCGGCCATGGGCAGGACGATGGGCAGCATCAACGCCACGGCCGCGGAGTTGCTCATCATGCTGGACAACACCGAGCCAAAAAGGCCGATGCCGTAATACACCACAATGGTGGGACGACCATCCAACAGGGGCAGCAGCGTTTCGGCCAGATAGCGTCCGGCTCCACTGTCCAGCATGGAAACCCCCAGGGAAACCCCTGCACCGAACACGATCCAGGATTCCCAGGGGAATTTGTCGCAGATGGTTCGGAAACTGACCCACCCCGGGGCGCAAAATCCGAGCAGGGCGATGGCCGCCGGGATACTGTAATGCCAACCGGTCAGATCGCCCATGAACCAGAGGACGAAGGTTGCGCTGAACACTATCAAAACACCCAACTCCTTGCCGGTCATGGGGCCCGGATCGCTGAGCTGGATACCGATCAGCTCTTTTTCCTTGGGGCGGAACAAAACCCACAAAATGGCCCAGGTGGCCACCGCGGTCAGGATGCAGATGGGGAACTGGATCAGAATGTATTCCAAAAATCCGATCTTGATGGCGCCGTCACTGAATTTGGACAATATCTCGAGGGCGAGGGGATTGCGCCCCCCACCGAGAAGGGTGCCGAACCCGCCTGCCGAGGCGGACAGGGGGATCAACAGGAAAAAGAAGGTGGGCAATCGATGGCCCATGCCCGGTTTGAGGCCCATGCTCATGAAGACCGGGACGAAGGCGAAGACCATGATCACGGTGATGGTGGCGTCATGGAAGATAGTGGAGGTGATGGTGCAGCCCACCGCCAGAATCAGGCTCAGTCGTTTGACGCGGGTACCGGCGAATTTGAGCAGGTAAAACATCATCCGGTTGGCCAGGCCGACTTCGTTGAGTACCACGCCGAACATGATAATCATCAATACAAACATCACCGCGGGGCTGGCGAAGGGGGCCCACGCGCTCTGAGCGGTTTGAATTTTCAACAATATCAATCCCGCACCCGCCAGTAAAGCGGTGACCCCGATGGGCACCGCTTCAAAGACCCACAGCAGCACCACCGTGGTCAACAATGCCAGCAATCGATGCCCCTCGGGGGTCAAATTGTCGGGGCGCGGGAGCATGATGACCAGAATGCCCAAGACCAGGGCTATGGTCGCCTTAATGATTATGGAACGAGGGGTTGCATTTTGGTTCTGCGATTCGATTTCAGCCATGGGGCACCTGTTACGGAAGCATCTATTAGATAGATAGTTGATTTAAATAGTGGATTTTTTCAATGCTTCGGCCAATTGGATTTTGTTTTCCAGTTCCATTCTTCGATTGAAGGCCTCTTGCGCTTTGAGGGTGAGTGTCTCGATATCGGCCGGTTTGACCAGGTAATCGGTGGCCCCCGATTTAAGGCCTTCCACGGCCGATTCGGCGGTCGCATGGCCGGTGAGCATGATCACCTCCACCAATGGGTGCCGCTGTTTGATCTGTTTGAGGGTCGCCACACCATCCATGCCGGGCATTTTTACATCCAGGATCACTACATGCACCAGCTCGCTCGTCAGTTTTTGCAGGCACTCTTCGCCGCTGGAGGCCGTGATGACGTCGTGCCCATGCTTGGCCAACAGTTTCCGGGTGGTTTGGAGAAAACGTTCTTCATCATCGACGAGCATCATTCGCATTTTGACCATTGTAACCATTCTTCCGCCTGCCTTTGTTGTGTTTCTATTTCCATTGCACGCCAGGATCGGGCCGCGCCGTACGATTAAGCCAGTTCACCCTTAAGCAAGACACATGCCTGCCAAGAACTGGTGCGGCTGGTGAGATAACCTCATGAAATTGTTTGCTGTCAGGGGATTAAAGAATTTTCCGGAGCCGGTCTGTGTGTCAAATCTCTTTACAAACCGTAAAGCGCCAAAGGTTTTCGCGGTCTTCTATTTGCGCTTGTTGGGGGTGCGCCAGCCGCCCAGGGGGGTATGGACCGGTCGCAGCACCTTGCTGACATCCCGCGCCTGCTCGATGACGTAGAAGGCGTTGGGATCGGTTTCGCTCACATCGGTGATCAGCCACTTGAGGTCGCGCCGGCGGCAGGCGATGTACAGCTCATCCACCGGACCGCTCATGCCTTCGCCGTGGAAGACGGTCACCGGCTGACCTTTGGCGCGCAGGGTGGCGGCCAGGATCTGGCCGGCGTTGCGCGAGATGACGCGCAGGATGATCAGCCCGAAGGCCAGTTTCCGTTCGACCACAATCCCCATCACATTGCCGGTGGCGTACCCCAGGGCGTAGAATACCACCAGCAGCGGCTGCTCGCGCACCTGGTTGAGGACCGCACTGGCCACCAGAACCCAGATCACGATCTCTACGAAGGCCAGGAAAAAGGCGATTACGGTGCGGCCCTGCACCGTGACGATGGTGCGGACGGTACCGATGGCCACATCGCAGATGCGGGCCACAAAGACAATCATACCGGTGACCAGAACGGCGCTGTCGAACATGACGGTTCACGGCCTCCTTGCGGTTGCGGATGTCAGCTCAAGAAAACGGTCAGCACATCGTTGCGCGCATGGACGTGCTGGATGGTGACCTGAATCCGGTCCTCGGGCTTGAGGTTGACCCCCTCGGCCCCCGACAACAGACACTCGATCAGTAAGTCAGGCAACAAAATGGCGTAACTGTCGCGGATCTTGTTGAGCACGACGGCTTCGTATTTGGCGCCGATCCGCTTTTCCAAATATTTGAGCAGCCAATACCGCTGGCGCTGGAACTGGATGCGTCCCACCAGCCCCATGGGTTCGGCCAGGGCGGCGATGATGAAATCGATCTCTTCGGTGGCGTAAGGCGCTTCCAGCCCAAGGGCGGCGCGCAACTGGCGCTGGGTGACCAGGTCGTAAAATTTGCGAATGGGGGAAGTGGCGGTGACGTAGGCCGACAGACCCAACCCGGAGTGGGGTTCGGGGCTGTTTGCCAGGGAGAACCGGCTGAGCTGCTTGCGCTGCATCCAGTGCTGGAAAAGGGTGCCTTCCTCTCGGTTGAACAGACGTTCCCGCGGTTCCCCCTGGGCGCGAAAGATCGCCGGCAGTTGCCGTTGGGTCAGAAAACGGGCCGCCAGGTCATTGGCCAGGATCATCATCTCGCTGACCAGCAGGTGGGAGGGGCTTTCGCCGTCGATGCGCGCTATCTCCGGCTGTGCGTCGTCGTTCAGCCAGAGATTGATCTCCGGCAGGCGGATGGTCATGGCGCCGTTGTCCAGCCGTTGATCGCGGTAACCGCGGGCCATGGCCAGCAGCGCGCCGAGGGCGGGATCTGCGGCCAGGCGCTCGTCCACCGCCGCGAAGGTGAGGTTGCGGGTGACCCGGATGCGGCTGGGCACGATGTCGTAATCCAACACCTCGCCCCGTCCGTTGAGCGTTACCAGGGTGCTGATGGCCGGCCGCTCCTGGCCGGCTTTGAGACTGCATGCCTCCAGGGCCAGGCATTCGGGCAGCATGGCGATGCGGCGGTCGGGCATGTAGATGGAGCTGGCCCTGCCGGCGGCCTCCTGGTCGATGGGGTCTGCTTTGGCCACGTAATGGCCCACATCGATGATGTGGATGCCCACGCGGTGGTGATCGCCCATTGGTTCGATGCTCAAGGCGTCATCGAAATCCAGGGTCGTGGGGCCGTCGATGGTGAAAAGGGACAGCTCCCGTAAATCCCGCCGCTGCGTTTCGATGGCGGGCGGATGGGCGCACAGTGCGGCGGCGTGTTGTTCCACGGCAGGCGGCAAGGGCGCGCCCAGCCCGTGGCGCAGCAGGTCCAGGTTCTCGTCCGGGTGCCACCGGCCGATCTTGACCATGAAGGTGAAGATGGCCGACGGCGCATGGGCACCGGCCCGCTTCAGGATGGCCCGCGCCGTCTCTTGGTCGGGACTCTCCTTCTCATGGAGGCAGTACCCCTTGAGGATGGTGACGATCTCGTCGGCCGCCGCCGGCGGGGAACCCTTCTGGTCCTTGAGTACCTGTTGCAGCCACGCTCCGCCCTGCTCCACAAGTCGCTCCCGATGGGCTTGGGCTTCGCGCTGGGCCTTGATCTGTTCCACCTTGCGGGCCGGATGGGGCAAGAACTGCTCGGGGGTGAACTTGAAGTAGCGCCGGTCGTTGAAAAAGGCACGGATCACCGCCGCTTCGTGATCGCCGTTGGGCTGTTCGGGAAAACAGAAGGCGGTCATGGTGGGCAGATCGATCCACTCACCCGTGTCCTGCAGCACCTCCCAGAGGGTCGGGATATCCACCTGGCGGCTCATCTCCCGGCGCTTGGCGGCGATGGCCTTGAGCTGGGTCACCAGCTTGTCCCGCCCCTGGGCGGGGTCCAGGCGGACTTTGGACCGGTGGCTCAGGCGCGCGGCCGACAGTTTCACCTCACGATTGTTTTCGTTCAGCAGCCGCAACCGCAACCCTTTGCTCTCCAGCACAACGGCGCAGAAAATTTTCTGGCTATCGATGAACTCAACAAGTTGGCCGGCTTCCATGTAGATCCTTCGCCGCTTGGGATTTGCGTCAACTTCCCTCTTAACAACCGCCCCTGTTAAAGTCAATTGACCGTCCCCCTGGAAGGTCTTATGGTATTCGGCCATGATGCGCCCGCGTGATTTAATAATGCCCCATTTCAAAACCCACCGGTGGACCATTGCCGCCGGTTTGGGGTCGTTGATCCTGGTGGATTTGCTGCAATTGATGGTGCCGCGGGTGATCAAGTGGGCCGTGGACGATTTGACCCTGTTGCGCGCCGACGGGGCGGTGCTGCTGAGACACGCCGCCACCATCGCGGTCATGGGCGTATTGATCGGCCTCTTTCGCTATATATGGCGCCGCTGTCTGTTGGGCAACGCCCGCTACCTGGAGGCGCGGCTGCGGGAGCGGCTCTTCGGCCACATCCAGACCCTTTCGGCCGGCTATTTCGATCACACGCGCACCGGTGAACTCATGGCCCACGCCACCAATGATGTGCAGCAGGTGCGCATGGCCGCCGGCATGGGGTTGGTGGCACTCAACGACGCCGTGCTGTTGGGGGCCGCCGCCATCGGCTTCATGCTCTACATCCATGTGCAACTCACCTTGTACGTGCTGATTCCCATGCCGTTCATCGTGATCGGTGCCCGGCTGCTGGGGCGTCGCATGCACCAACGCTATCAGCAGGTGCAGGCCGCCTTCGGCGATATGACCGAGGCCATGCGGGAGCGGATCGCGGGCATTCACATCATCAAGGCCCACAACACGGAAGCGGCCGCCCGTTCGGCCGTGAAAGGGGCCTCCCGGGCCCACGTGGACCAGAACATGCGCCTGGTGGGGCTGACCGCTTTCTTTTTTCCCTTCATGATGTTGATGACCAACCTGAGCCTGGCCATCGTGCTCTACTTCGGCGGCCGGCGCACCATTCTGGCCGAAATCACCCCCGGTGACCTGGTGGCCTTCATCAGTTATCTCAACTTGCTTTCCTGGCCCATGATGGCCTTGGGGTGGGTGACCAACCTGATCCAGCGCGGCGGCGCCTCCTTGGTGCGGCTGCAGCGGATCATGGCGCGTACGCCCGACATCCGCGACGCGCCGGATGCCCGGCCCCTGCCTGCGGTGACCGGACGCATCGCTTTCGAGAAGGTGCGCTTCGCCTATGATGGGCAAGGCGGTCAGACCGTTTTGACCGACCTGGATGTGAGCGTGCCGGCCGGACACGTGTTGGGGCTTGTGGGACCGCCGGGCAGCGGCAAAAGCACCCTGCTTTCTCTGGTGCCCCGGCTCTACGATGTCACGGGGGGCCGGGTGACCGTCGACGGCCAAGATGTGCGCACCGTGCGCCTGGCCGATCTGCGCCGGCAGGTCGCCTATGTACCCCAGGAGCCCTTCATCTTCGCCGGCACCGTGCGCGACAACATTCTTTTCGGTGCCGGCGACGAGGGTCGCCATGATCTGGACCAGATTCTGGCCGACGCCGGCCTGACCGGAACCGTGGTCCACCTGCCCGCCGGGTTGGAGACGGTGGTGGGCGAGAGGGGGGTGATGCTCTCCGGCGGACAGAAACAGCGCATCGCCCTGGCCCGGGCCTTTCTCAGGGACGCGCCCATCCTGTTGCTGGACGATCCCATCAGCCAGGTGGACACCGCAACCGCCGCCGTTATCGTGGCCGCCCTGCGCCGCATGGCCGGTCGCAAAACCATCCTGGTGGCCTCCCACCGGCTGGCCGCCGTACGCTTTGCCGACACCATCGTCTCTCTGGAGGGGGGCCGCATCGCGGAGATGGGCAGCCATGCGCAACTGATGGCCGGCCGAGGCTATTATACCCGGGTCCATGGGTTGCAGGAGCTGAACCATGCGGGGTGATTACGGCTACATCGAAGAGGGCCTGCTGGGCAAACCACGGGACCTGGGACTGCTCAAACGGCTGTTGCCCCTGTTGCGGCCCTACCGCCGGCTGCTCATCGGTTCGGTGACCCTGGTGCTGATGATGACCTTGATCAACCTGACCCTGCCGTATCTGAGCAAGGTGGCCATCGATCGCTACATTGTTCCCGTTCCGGCGCACACCACACCATGGCCGGATCAGGAGATGGCGGATGAGCGTCGCTATCTGACGGTGGATCTGCGCCGGGAACAGGTGCGCCAGGTGGTGGAGCGGTTCGATCACCTGTTCGAACGCCGCGCGGCGGCGGCCCGGATCGCCTATGCCGACCTGGCGCGGTTGCCCGCAGAGGACCTGCGACGGCTGCGCCAGGATCAGATCACCGGTTTGGGATGGGTGGTGCTGTTTTTGCTTGTTCTGGTGGTGGCCGATTTCGCTTTCACTTTCTTGCAGCGGGTGATCATGGAGCGGGCCGGCCATCGGGTGATGCACGATCTGCGCATGCGCCTTTTCGAACACATACAACAGCAGCGCCTGACCTTTTTCACCCGGCAGCCGGTTGCCCGACTGGTGACCCGCATGACCAACGATGTGCAGAACATGCACGAGCTGTTCACTACCTTTGCCTCCATGGTGTTCCGGGACATCTTCATGCTGCTGGGCATCGCCGCGGTGCTGCTGGCGCTGAATTGGCGGATCGCATTGGCGGTGTTCGCCCTGCTGCCGGTGGTGGTGTGGGCCGCGGTTCGCTTTTCGCGCAGGGCCCGGGAGGTTTTCCGCGCCTTGCGGGTCAAGGTGGCCCAGATCAACGGCCACATGGCCGAAACCATCGAAGGCATCCGCACCATTCAAACTTTTGGAAGGCAAGAGCGCAACTTCGCCCGCTTTGCCGACCTCAACAACGAGACCCTGCGTCTGGGCATGCGGGAAATCCACGTCTTCGCCCTCTTCATGCCCCTGATCGAGGTGCTGGGGCTCCTGGCCTTGGCGGTGCTGGTGCTGTTCGGCGGCCTGCAGGTGCTGGACAACCGGGTCAGCCTGGGCGTGCTGGTGGCGGCGTTGACCTATGTGCGCATGTTCTTTCGCCCCATTCGGGACCTGGCGGAAAACTACAACATCCTGCAAAACGCCATGGCTTCGGCGGAGCGTATTTTCAGCCTGCTGGACACCGATACCCGCTTGCCCCGTCCGGCCGAGGCCCTCGATGCCCAAGATCCGCGCAAGGACCGTTTGCAGTCCATCGCCCTGGAACGGGTCTCCTTTGCCTACACACCGGGTGAGCCGGTGTTGCGGGAGGTTTCCTTCACCGCGCAGCAGGGGCAAACCGTCGCCCTGGTGGGGCCCACCGGCGCGGGCAAAACCAGCGTTTTGAACCTGCTGCAACGCTTTTACGATCCCGATAGCGGCCGTATCCGCATCAACGGCGTGGACCTGCGCCATTGGGACATCCGCCGGCTGCGTGGCATGACAGCCCTGGTGACCCAGGAGCCGGTGCTCTTTTCCGCCACCTTGCGCGAAAACATTTTCGCCCGCCCCGATCAAGCGGATGAGGCCACCGTCACCCGCATTCTGCAGGCCGCCCACTGCGAGGCGCTGGTGCAGCGGCTGCCCCTGGGGTTGGACACGCACCTGGAAAAAGGGGGCGCATCCCTTTCCAGCGGAGAGCGTCAACTGATCACCATCGCTCGCGCCTTGGCACGGGACGCCCAGTTGATCCTGCTGGACGAAGCCACCTCCTACATCGATTCCCAAACCGAAGCGGTCATTCACAAGGCCTTGCACAACCTGATCGCCGGCCGTACCTGCGTATTGGTGGCCCACCGGCTCTCCACGGCCCGCAGCGCCGATCGGATCCTGGTGCTGCACCAGGGGCGGGTGGCCGAAGCGGGCGATCACCGGCAGCTCATGGAGCGCCGCGGCCTCTACTGGCGCCTGCACCGGCAAGAGGAGAAACGCGCAGCGGATTGAACGGATGGCATGAATCCGGTTCAGAAACAACCCCGAATCAACCGTTTAGACTTGCAAAGCACCGCTTCCCCGTGGTAATAGCGCCAAGCATTTATCCATTCGGGAACCCTTTGGTTCACCCGGTTCAGGCGCGGATGGCAGGACGGTCCGCGCAGTGCCCGCACGAGCCGAAAACTGTTCGCACTTTTCACAGCATGCACCGCGCATGCCACTTAAAAAACCGACAAGGAGGTTGAATCGATGGCTTACGATGCGACAAAAATGGCCGACTGGCAGATTTCCGAAGAGGCGGAAAAGAACATGCCCACGCCCGACGATTGGCGTGACAAACTTGGCCTGCAAGCGGACGAGATGCTGCCCATGGGCCGTCTGTCCAAGGTCGACTTTCTCAAGATCATCAATCGCATGCAAGACAAACCGGACGGCAAGTACATCGAAGTGACCGCCATCACCCCGACCCCCCTGGGCGAAGGCAAGAGCACCACATCCGTTGGTTTGATGGAAGGTCTGGGCATGCGCGGCAAGAACGTCGGCGGCGCCCTGCGTCAGCCTTCGGGCGGCCCCACCATGAACGTCAAGGGCACCGCGGCCGGCGGCGGCAACTCCCTGCTGATTCCCATGACCGAGTTCTCCCTGGGACTCACCGGCGACATCAACGACATCATGAACGCCCACAACCTGGGCATGGTGGCCATGACCGCCCGCATGCAGCACGAGCGCAACTACAACGATGAGCAGCTGAAACGGCTCACCGGCATGCGCCGCCTGGACATCGACCCCACCCGCGTGGAGTTGGGCTGGATCATCGACTTTTGCGCCCAGGCCCTGCGCAACATCGTCATCGGCCTCGGCGGCCGCACCGACGGTTTCACCATGCAATCCAAGTTCGGCATCGCCGTGGGTTCCGAGCTGATGGCGATCCTCTCCGTGGCCACCGACCTGGCCGACCTCAAAGAGCGCATCAACAACATCACCGTGGCCTTCGACAAGAGCGGCAAACCGGTCACCTGTCGCGACCTGGAAGTGGGCAATGCCATGGCGGCCTTCATGCGCAACACCATCAACCCCACCCTGATGTGCACCGCCGAATACCAGCCCTGCTTCGTGCACGCCGGCCCCTTCGCCAACATCGCCGTGGGTCAGAGCTCCATCATCGCCGACCGCGTCGGCCTGAAACTGTTCGATTACCACGTCACCGAGTCCGGCTTCGCCGCCGACATCGGTTTCGAGAAGTTCTGGAACGTCAAGTGCCGCTTCTCCGGGCTGAAACCCCACGTCTCCGTGCTCACCGCCACCATCCGCGCGCTGAAGATGCACGGCGGCGGCCCCAAGGTGGTTCCCGGCAAGGCCCTGGACGAGGCCTACACCAAGGAGAACCTGGGCCTGGTGGAAAAGGGCATCGAGAACATGGTGCACATGATCGGCGTGATCCGCAAGGCCGGCATCAACCCCGTGGTGTGCGTCAACCGTTTCTACACCGACACCGATGCCGAAGTGAACCTGGTCAAGAAGGCCGCCGAGGCCGCCGGTGCCCGCTGCGCCGAGTCCAAGCACTGGGAAAAGGGCGGCGAAGGCGCTCTGGAGTTCGCCGATGCCGTCATCGATGCCTGTGAGGCGGGCAACGACTTTGATTTCCTCTACCCGGTAGAGATGAAGTTGCGTGATCGCGTCGACAGAATCGCCAAGGAAGTGTACGGCGCCGACGGTGTGGACTGGTCACCGGAAGC
This sequence comes from Desulfatitalea alkaliphila, assembly GCF_022968795.1. Lineage (GTDB taxonomy): Bacteria > Desulfobacterota > Desulfobacteria > Desulfobacterales > Desulfosarcinaceae > Desulfatitalea > Desulfatitalea alkaliphila. Next base: position 47,782 of record NZ_JALJRB010000005.1, on the reverse strand, counting down.
CACCGCCAAGGCCGAATACCTGGAAAACGATCCCAAGTATGCCGATTTCGCCACCATGATGGTCAAGACCCACCTCAGCCTGAGCCACGATCCCACCAAGAAGGGCGTGCCCAAAGGCTGGCGGCTGCCCATCCGCGACGTGCTCATCTACTCGGGCGCCAAGTTCCTCTGCCCCTGCGCCGGTACCATCAGCCTGATGCCGGGCACCGGCTCCAACCCGGCCTTCCGCCGCATCGACGTCGATCCGGAAACCGGCAAGGTCAGCGGCCTGTTCTAAAGATCACCGATTTTACAAACAACATGTGCAACGCCCCGGCTTTGGCCGGGGCGTTTTTTTTATGGTGCATACGGCAGGTCGTCCCACTTGCTTGCGTTCTGCCCAGAACCCCATCGTGATGGTTTGGCCGGTATTTTGCATTCCACCGAGGTGACGTTTCGTGGAGAGACGCTGCCGGCGGCCCAAAGGCCGTTGGCTGTGCAACAACCGGCTGCATGTCGCGGTTGCGGAAGCGATAAGATCGTGACAGGCCCGTCAAATATGTGACAAAGGCTGTTCATGGGCGCCACGGCGCCGCCGACGGCCGGGGGTGATCCTGGATGGAAAAGATTCGCATCACCGCGGTTGAAAAGGCGATCACCAATTGCGTGATCGAAACCTTTGAAACCATGCTGGAGATGGACCTGGCCAAAGTGGGCATGGTGACCGACGAAGGCCTCAATGAACAGCGTCTGGTCGGGGCCGTGCACTTTGCCGGGGAGGTGGTGGGCACCCTGAGCCTGCATGTCAGCCAGGCTTTCGCCGGCAAGATCACCGGTGCCATGTTGGGCATGGAGGAGGATGCCCTCGACAGCCAGGAAGAGATCAAGGATGTGCTGGGTGAATTGGCCAACATCATTTCCGGCAATTTGAAAAGCGATTTTCTGGATGCCGATTTGGCCTGCGTCATCTCCACGCCATCCATTACGCGGGGTTCCGATTTCAAGATCGAGCCGAGCAAGATGGGGGATCTGCACCGATGGATTTTCCGCCACCAGAAGCAGGAGCTGATCGTCGAGATCACCCTCAAGGAGGACATCGGCGCGCGGGCGGAAATCGCCGGCATGGATCGCCTCGACAGCGATCAAATCCGTGCCAAGATCAATTCGGTGGATATCCCCACCACCGTGATCAACGCGGTCATCGACGTGTTCTACACCATGCTCTCCATGGAGACGGAGAACATCAAGGAGGTGCCGCCGGGCTTCCGCGAAGACAAACGCACCGTGGGCACGGTCACCTTTGCCGGCGACGTGCAGGGGTTGTTCAACATTCAGGTCAACGACGATTTCGCCCGCAAGATGACCGCCGCCATGCTGCAGATGGAAGAGGATGAAATCGAGGGCGACGAAGAGGTGTTCGATGTGCTGCGCGAGATGAGCAACATCATCGGCGGCAACCTCAAGTCCGCCTTCGTGGATGCGGGACTCTCCTGCGTGCTCTCCACCCCGTCCATCACCAACGGCCTCGATTTCCGTGTCGAGGCGCTCAACATCATCAAATCCCAACGTTTTCTCTTCTCCTGCGGCGGCAGCACCATTATCGTCGATGCGGGGATCAAGCGGGACGATCCCGCCGCGGCGGAGGCCGGTTATGGGCAACAGGGGTCGGCCATTGCGGACGCCGCGGGGAACGCAGGCGAAGCGGCGGCCGCGGTGGATGACGAGCTGCGCAACCTGAGCCTGATCAAGGAGATCCCCCTGGAGCTGACCGTGGAGCTGGGCCGCACACACCAACGGATCCAGGAGGTGCTCAAGCTGGGCCAGGGATCGGTGGTGGAACTGGTGCAGCTCGAAGGCGAGCCGGTGGATATCTTGATCAACGACGCCCTGATCGCCAAGGGCGAGGTGGTGGTGGAAAAGGAGAAATACGGCATTCGCATCGTGGAGATCGTCAGCCGGCGGGAGCGGGTGTTGAGTTTTCGATAGGCGCGCGAGCCCTAAGCGCTTTCCGGTGGGTCGGTGCCGCGGTTCGCGGGAATGGTCCCGGTGCTGTCCTGGGTATTGCACAGAAAATCGTACAAGCTTCCGTTGTAGCGGCATTGGATCATGTCCCGAATCCTACGCATCAGGTATTCGCGGGTTGCGCTTTCCCCGTCGATACCCAGACGAAAAGCCAACATGCGTTGCAATGCCACATCGTGCTGGTCCTTTTTTGGCACCATCCGCATAACATTGCGCAGCATGACGTGCAACGGCCCGCCGCGCGATTCGATTGCGATTACCTTTTCCTCCGTCATGCGCCATCCCCTCGTTCATTGATTCCAATTACAATGTCGTTCCGCCCGCTCGGATATTGCCATATAATAAGTGGTCCATCCATTTTTGCAATGCAACAACATTGGATTCGCTCATTTACGCGGCTCGCGCCGCCTGCGTCCTATGACATTTGACATTTTTTCATCAGGCGATTAAATTCACCCCCTTAACTAGGCCTTTCACATTGCCCATGACCCTGCGATGAATGGAGTGGTGGCATGTCCGTAAGATTGAGCGAAGTTAAACAGGGCCATTCGGCGGTGATCGAACGCGTCGGCGGTAGCGGTGCGCTGCGGCGCCGGATATTGGAGATGGGGATGCTCAAGGGGGTGCGCGTCCATGTGGAGAAATATGCGCCTCTGAAGGATCCCATCGAGCTGATTGTCAGGGGCATGCATGTTTCCCTGCGCGTGGAGGAGGCCGCCGAGATCATCGTGGACGACATCCAATGAAAGATCCGCACATGACCGAGCGCGTTCTGACCATCGCCCTGGCGGGCAACCCCAATTCCGGCAAAACCACCATCTTCAACACCCTCACCGGCACCCGCCAAAAGGTGGGCAACTGGCCGGGAGTGACGGTGGAAAAAAAGGAGGGCTTGATCGAGTACCGGGGCCAAACCCTGAAGATCGTCGATCTGCCCGGCACCTACAGCCTCACCCCGTTTTCCATCGAAGAGATCGTCGCTCGCAATTTCATCCTCGACGATCATCCCGACGTAGTGATCGATATCATCGACGCCTCCAACCTGGAGCGTAGCCTCTATCTGGCCACCCAGCTGCGGGAGCTGGATTGCAAGGTGGTGTTCGCCCTCAACATGATGGATGTGGCCACGGCCCGGGGCGCCAAGATCGATGTCGCCAAGTTGTCGGAATTGTTGGATGTGCCGGTGGTGCAGACCGTGGGCAACCGGCAGAAGGGGATCGACGATCTGCTTGCCGCCGCCGTCGATCTGGCCCATTCCAACAAGCCGGTGCCCCAAAAGCGCAAGGTGCGCTACAATCCGGAGGTGGAAAAGGCCATCGAGGCCCTGCAGCAGGATCTTGCAGCCCAATTGAGGGGCATCCTGCCCTACCATCCGCGCTGGACGGCCATCAAGCTGATCGAAAACGATACCATCGTGCAGGAGCGGGTGGCCGCCGTGGCCGGTGAGAAGGGGGCGGCGGTATTCGAAACCGCCCGGCGCCAGCGGGAGCACCTGGCCGACCGGTTCAACGACGAGCCCGAAATCATCACCACCGACGAGCGCTACGGCTTCATCTCCGGCATTGTCAAGGAGGTGCTGACCACTTCCATCCGGCAACGCATCGATATTTCACGCAACATCGATTTGGTGCTCACCAATCGTATCGTGGGTCTGCCCATTTTTTTCTTCTTCATCTGGGCCATGTTTCAATTGACCTTCACCCTGGGGGCCTATCCCCAGGACTGGATCGAGGCGGGATTCGGGCTGTTGGCATCGGCCATGGGGTATCTGCTGCCGGAAGGGTTGCTCAAGGAGCTGGTGCTGGACGGCATCATCCAGGGGGTGGGCACGGTGGCCGTGTTCTTGCCCAACATTCTGATTCTCTTTTTCTGTATCGCCCTGTTCGAAGACACCGGCTACATGGCCCGGGCCGCCTTTTTGATGGATAAGATCATGCATCTGGTGGGGCTGCACGGCAAATCGTTCATCCCCATGCTGATGGGTTTCGGCTGCAACGTGCCGGCGATCATGGCCACGCGCACTCTAGAGAGCCAGACCGACCGCATTCTGACCATTCTGATCACCCCCTTCATGTCCTGCTCGGCCAAGTTGCCGGTCTACATCATATTGGCGGGCGCCTTTTTCGGGGCCAAGGCCGGCACGGTGATTTTCATCATCTATTTGACCGGCATCGTCTTTTCCATCGCCACCGGCCGCCTGTTCCGTTCCACCCTGTTTCGCGGTGCCGATGCCCCCTTCGTCATGGAGTTGCCCCCTTATCGCGTGCCCATGTTCAAGAGCCTCATGATCCACATGTGGGACCGCAGCAAGATATTCATCAAACGCATGGGCGGCGTCATCCTGATTGGCTCCATGGTGGTCTGGGCCCTGGCCAGCTTTCCCCGGCCGGCGGAAATCCATGAGCGGCACGCCGCCGAAGCGGCACGTATCGAGGCCCGGTTCGAAGAGCGGGCGGCGGGCGCCGATATCCCGCGGCCCGAACTGGAAGCGCAGCGCGACACGGCGTTGTCCGAATTGGATCGGCGTACCCAAGCCGAGCAAGCCGAGCAGTCATTGCTGGGCCGCCTCGGGCATGGCATGGCACCTTTTTTTGCGCCCATCGGCGTGGACTGGCGCGGCGGCATCGCGTTGTTGAGCGGTTTCGTGGCCAAGGAGATCGTGGTCAGCACGCTGGGGGTGCTCTATGCCGTCAGCGACGACGAGTCCACGGATCAGGCGCTGCAGCACGCTTTGCGTGCCTCGGGCATGACCGGTCTCTCCGCCATGGCCATGATGGTGTTCGTCCTGCTCTACCTGCCCTGCGTGGCCACCGTGGCGGCCATCCGTCGGGAGACCGGTTCGGTCAGGTGGATGTTGTTCAGTGTGGTCTACAGCACCGGTATGGCCTGGCTGATGGCTTTCACCGTCTACCAGGGCGGAAGGATCGTTGGGTTGGGCTAGCGGCCATCCGGGAAAGGCATCTCGCGGCCGGCAATCCCGATATCATTCAACCTGATTTGAAGGGGTCGGGCCGCCTTGTTCAAGTTTGCCAGGCATCAATCTCTTTAAGTTTCCGCATAATTTCCATCGGCGATTTGGAATGGGAAATTTCCAACAGCTTGCCCATGCGTCCTTCGTCAATCTTGGTTTTGTTCATCACTCGTTTTTTATAGGCTTCCTTGAGGGCATCCAGCAATTGGTCCAGGTCGCAAGGTTTCTGCAGGTAGGAGTGGGCGCCCATTTTGGTGCATTCAACGGCGGAATCGATGTTGCCATGGCCGGTCAGAATCACGATTTCCATCCAGCTGTGTTCCTTCTTAAGCGCACTGAGGGTTTCTTCGCCCTGCATGCCGGGCATGCGTAAATCCAGCAGAGCGATATCCACGGGATTGTTGCGGGCGGCTTTCAGGGCCTCGTCTCCCCGGGTGACGGCAATGACGTTGAAATCGCGGGCTTCAAGGCGCTTGGTCATCGCTTCCAGGAATTTTTCCTCGTCATCGGCAAAAAGCAGATTGATCTTGGCATCCATGTGAAACGGGCTCCTTATGCTGGTTGTCACGGATTCGAATCGTTACGATTTCCATTTGTCGGGTGGACGGCGCGCCGGTGATCTCCCTTTTGATAATGAACGGCACTTATTAACGGCGATCAGCCGGTAGCCATATCACGGTTTTCATTGTCTCTATACAGCTATTTAAAAGACAAGCGTCAAATAAGTCAACAGAAAGACAAATTGGTTTTGACAACCACGACAACTTCTTTTAATTAGTAACGTTCGATCACGATGCGCTCTGATCGTATTCGGGGACCTCAAGTTGTGCGAGGCTGTACCACAAGTGCTTTTTGCCCTGGTGCCTGGTCGGCACTCTAGACGGGAAGGACAACGATGGCCCAGACCGAACAAACCGGCCCCCCCGGGGCTCACCCGAGCCCATCGCCATCCATGGCCGAAGGCGGCTACATCTATGCCGACGACAGCGTTCGAAAAAAATATTATCGCCGTTTAAAGCGCGCCCTGACCATCGGCATCCTGTTGGCCTATCTGATTCCCATCACCATCCTGACCCTTTATTTCAATCACAAATTCAGCGAATCGGTACGTGAAAGCGCGAGTCTGCATCTGGCGGCCGTGACGGAGAACCAGCGCAATTCCATCGCGCTTTACATGCAAAAGCGAATCGTCAATGTGTTCAATCTGTTTCATCCCAAAGACTTCAATCTGACGCCCATACAGGATGAAATGGACTACTATCTGGCCAACCTGGTGAGGGCCGATGCCGGCTTCGTGGATATCGGCTTCATCAATCCCGACGGTATTCAAATCGGTTACTCCGGTCCTTATCCCCATTTGCTGAACAAGGATTACAGTCAGGAAGATTGGTATGTGGCGTTGACGACCCATCCCCAGAGTTACATTGTCACCGACCTGTACCTGGGGTTGCGGCGCATGCCCCATTTCACCATCGGCGTCAAGCAGCTGATCGATGGTGCCTATTACGTGATCCGCACAAGCCTGGATCCCGATAATCTCCATGCCTATCTGACCACCACCAGCCATGGCAAACGGGTGGATGGCTTCCTTATCAACCGCGCCGGTCAATATCAGGCGGTCGATGCCGATTTCGGCCAATTGTTGAGCCAAGCGGTGTTCATTCCACCCATGGATCGCCAAAGTGACGTGACCGAGATCGCATTCAATGGGCAAACCATGCTCTTGTCCTACACCTGGCTCAAGGAAGTGCCTTGGTGCCTGGTCATGTGGCAACCTCGGGACGTGGCTTTCAGGGAGATGGAAAGAATCCGTGTCAGCATGGTCACCGGCAGCGCCATCCTGGTTTTTATGTTGATGGTGGTCATCTGGCTGATTGTGAACCGGGTGATCCGCTGGACGGAGTATGTGGAACATGATCGTGCGGAGTTGAAGACCCAGCTGTACCACACCCACAAGCTGGTGGCCGTGGGGCAATTGGCGGGCGGTGTGGCCCACGAGATAAACAACCCGCTGGCCATCATCGCCAGCGAGGCGGGTCTGATTCGGGATATGCTCGATGAGCGGCTCGGTCTGGAATGCACGCCCGAAACCATTATCAAGGAATTGGACGAGATCGACAAGGCGGTGTATCGGGCCAAAAGCATCACAATGAAAATATTGAGCTTTGTGCGCCGCACCGATCCTAAGCTGGTACCGTGCGACATTCGTCAATTGCTGGAAGATGTGGTTACCGGGGTCAAGGAACAGGAGTTCAGCGTATCCAATATCACCGTTGAACGGGATTACGACCCCAATACGCCGGAATTGATGCTCGATCCCGATTTGATGCGACAAGTGTTTCTCAATTTGATCAACAATGCGAGCGATGCCGTCGGCGAAGGCGGCAGCATCACCCTGCGCACCCGCATGGAAGACGGTTGGGTGCGGGTCAGTGTCGCCGACACAGGCGTCGGCATGGACGCCGAGCAGGTCCAAAAGGTGTTCATGCCGTTTTTCACCACCAAGGAAGTGGGCAAGGGGACCGGTTTGGGGTTGTCCATCAGTCAGAATATCGTTGAGGGGTTCGGCGGGAGAATCGAGGTCGAAAGTCGTCCGGGCGTCGGCAGCGTTTTCACGGTCGTATTGCCCACCAGCAGTTGATCTGTGATGGGTTGGTTTAGACAACACCTTTTTTTGATAAGTTTAACGGCCAGGAAACAGAAAGGAGTCAACGATGGTTGATGCCGGCGGCAAGAAGCCCAATGATGAAAAACCCACGATTTTGCTTGTCGATGACGAGGACCAGTTTCGTACCGCCCTTGCCAAGCAGCTTTCGGTGCGCGGCTATAAGGTGCTGGACGTGAACAATGGTGAGGATGCCATTAAGATCGTGCGGCACGAAAACCCCGAAGTGGTGGTGCTGGATCAGAAAATGCCCAAGATGGATGGTATTCAAACCCTGCGGGAGCTGAAAACCATCCGTCCCGAAGTACAAATCATCATGTTGACGGGCCATGGCAGCATCGAGTCGGCCCGTGTCACCGGTAAGCATGACGTGTTCGGGTACATGCAAAAACCGACCCCCGTGGATGAATTGGTGGAAAAGATCGAGGCGGCGCGCCAGGAGCGTACCTATGCCATGTTGCGCCACGAAATGCCGGTGATCGAGAAAAAGAGCTTCAAGTCCTGGTTCATCGGCGAGCAGAATGCCCGGCCCGGCATCATTCTCATTGGCGCCCTGGTGTTCGCCCTGCTCTATTTCCTGCCACCCTCCGAGCGGCTGCAAATGTTGCTGACCACACCCAAGGGCAGCGCCCAGGAGGAGGTGATTCTGGGTTACTCCGACTACCGCCGTTTGAAACCTGGGCAAACGGTGGCCCAATACTATGCCGAAAAAGCAGGTCTGCGTGAAACAGTCACAGCCCCCGACGGCACAAAGACCCGTCAGTTGCTTGGGGCGGAAGCCGCCATGAAGCGGGCCCACGTGATGATCGGGGTGCTGTTCGTGGCGGCCCTTTTCTGGGCAACCGGGGCGGTGCCGGTGGGCATCACCGCGCTCCTGGTGGGCGTGCTGATGTATTTCTTCGGAGTGTTGCCGCCGGACGGGGTAGCCAAAGCGTACGCCAAGGATGCGGTCTTTTTCATCTTCGGGGTGCTGGCCATGGCCGGCGCGATCTCCAAGACCGGTCTGGACCGGCGCATCGGCATTCTTTTGCTGTCACCGAGCACCTCGCTGGTGCGCATGTCCCTGATCTTTGCGCCCATGGTGGCGGTGACCGCCTCGTTTCTTTCGGAGCATGCGCTGATCGCCTTCATCGCACCGATTTTCATGATGGTGTACATGGGCGCCATCAAAGCCGGCAATGTTTCCAAGGACAAGGCTTTGGTGGTGATGATGCTGCTCACCCTCAATTACGCTTGTAATCTGGGCGGTCCCGGTTCACCGGCGGCCGGCGGGCGCAACGCCATCATGATCGGCATTCTGGGCGACTACGGCATCAGCCTCTCCTTCGGCCAATGGGTGATGTACGGCCTGCCCTTCGTTCCGGTGGCGTCCATCCTCATCGGCCTCTATTTCTATCTGTGGAGCCGCAACAAACGCAAGATCACCCAGCTCGACGTTTCGGCCGCCGTGCGGCGCGAGTCCGAGAAGATCGGTAAAATGACCGCCGATGAGTACAAAACCGCGGCCGTGCTGGTGGGGTTGATTTTCCTGTGGTCGGCCTTCTCCGCCCGATTCGGCATGGGCGGGCCTGTGATCCTGGCCCTGGTGGCGCTGAACATATTGGGCATCCTGCGTTGGAAGGAGATCAACGCCATCCATTGGGATGTGGTGGCCCTTTACGCCGCCGCCAGCGCCATGGGCGCCGGTTTGGCGGCCACCGGCGCGGCCCTGTGGATCGCCGACTCCTTCGTTCGCGTACTGCCCGACATTTTGACCAGCACCGGGTCCGGCCTGGCCATTGCCGTCTCCCTGTTCACCGGCATTTTGACCAACTTCATGAGCGACGGCGCAACGGTTGCCGCCATCGGCCCCATCTGCGTGCCCATGGCCACCATTGCCGGGGCATCGCCCATCATGGTCGGGTTGTCCACCGCATTTGCCTCGTCCTTTGCCCATATGCTGATCATCGGCACTCCCAACAACGCCATTATCTTCGCCTTGGCCAAGGACTACGAGACAGGCGAACAATTGATCACCATGAAGGATTTCTTTTTTCACGGGTTCGTCGTGCTGCTGATTTCCTTTGCGGTGCTTTGGTTCTGGACGATCCTGGGATACTGGCAGTGGATGAGCTTTCCCGCTTAGCTTGTACCAGTGCAGCCGACCGTTTCGACAGGTCCCGGTGCCCGCAGTTGGCGCCGGGACCCATAACCCCGATCCGTTGATACTAAGGCAAGGAAGCCGGCCGTGGTTCACGAGAAGATTAACATACTGTTGGTGGACGATGAAGAGGCCTTGCTTGACTCCATCAAGCGCAGGCTGCAGATTCGCGAATTCCATGTCATCGCCGTAAACAGGGGCGACAAAGCCCTCGAGGTGGCGCGCAACAACCCCATCGACGTGGCGATACTGGACTTGAAAATGCCGGGGATGAGCGGCAAGGACGTTCTTGTCCAATTGAAGAAAGCGTACCCTTGGTTGGAAATCGTTATCCTCACGGGGCACGGCTCCTTTGATCCGGAAAAAGAAAAGGTTTACGATCAGGCCTATACTTTTCTTGCCAAACCGTGTGACTTGCAGACCCTGCTTCATGTCCTGGTGGAAGCCTATAAGAAAACGGTTATGAACAAGCACAAGATCGCTTTACAGGATGTGGAATCGATCCTGAAAACGCCCACCATGAAATCGGCTCGCGAGGTGCTGCAGAAGTTGAAAGAGTTGGATGCCCTATCATCGAATAATATGGGAGGTGCCTAATGGAAAATATTCTCGTCAAGGACATGATGGTTCCCTTGGCCGATTATGTTACGGTTTCGGACAGAGCCACACTTGCCGACGCGGTGGCTGCTCTGAAAAAGGCCCAACAAGAATTCGACAGGGATCGCTACCGCCACAGGGCCGTGTTGGTGTTGGACCAACACGGCAAGGTGGTTGGGAAGGTGAGCCAGATCAATGCGCTCCAGGCCCTCGAGCCGAAATACCGCGGGCTGGGGGATCTTCAAGAGTTGGAAGGATTGTACGGTCTGAAAGCGGACAATATCCGCCGAATGATTTCCGATCACGGCCTGTGGAAAATGCCCATCGACGACATTTGTCAGAAATCGGCCGCCATCAGCGTTCGGGATATCATGCACAAACCGACCGAGGGTGAGATTGTGGATCAGGATGCATCGTTGAACGAGGCGATACACCAGCTGATCATCGGTAAACACCAATCTTTGTTGGTTGTGCGGGATCGGGAAATCGTCGGCGTGCTGCGGCTGAGTGATGTCTTTCAACGCGTCGGTGATATCATGGCCGCTTGTGCGATCTGATTGTCGGTTGGAATTTCGGCCAATTCGGTTGATATGGAAAAGGAGGGGCGGTCATCACAGGCCGCCCCTTTCCTGTTTCAACCAATGCATCGCCCCCGGGACTTCACTTTTGAATTTTCCGGCAAAAGCATTACAACGCCCCGAAAGCCTGCGCCAGGTTGTTGTCGATCACATAGATGCACACCGCCTTGGCGCCTTGGTGGGTATAGCGGTACTTGCCGACCAGGTTGCCGATCAGGTAGGTGACATCTTCCTGGATCTTGCGGTCGTAGGTCTTGAAGTCGGGTTCACCGTAATCCTTGATCGCCCGCCGGAAGTTTTCGTTTTCCAGGAACGGTTCCAGTACCTTTTCCTTGATATTGTATATGTAACGTTCGTTGAGCTTTTTGAAAAGGGTGCTGCGGCGTAGCATTTTGTCGGCACCGGCCACCTCCTGGGTCAGGGTCTGGGTGGCATACTCTTTCTGCACATCGCGGCGCAGGGCGCGTCCCTCCACCGGCAGGGCCCCCGGGCCGAGAATGCGCTTCTCGAACTCTTTGAACCAGGCTTCGGTGACTTCGATCTTGTCGCCGGTGTAGGGCGATGTGACCGTGGCGCCGGGTTCGAAGTTGACCGCGAAGATGTAATTCTGGATCTCCAGGGCGATTTGCTCTTCATTATAGTAGTACAGGGCCTCCTTGACCTCCTGCAGGACCGAATAGTCGTACATGTGCAGCAGGGAGTCCAGAAAGCCGTCGGGAATGGAAGCCCGCAGCTCCTTCTTGGAGCGAAAGTATTTGCACAGGGTGGCCATGTCGATCAATTGGTCGCTTTTGGCGAAGGTGTTGTAGAACTCGCCGAAAATCTTGATCGCATCGCGCCCGGAAATGCCGTGTTTGCCTTCGTTTTCCGATTCGGCGATGATGCGCCGGCGCCGTTTGGCGGTGAGTCGTTTGCGGTCCTCCTCGCTGAGCCAGGTGGGGATGTAGCCGGTGTAGATCTCCATTTTCAACAACTGCAGGTTCTGGTCGCAGTAGCGGCGGTACTTGTCGGGATCGCCGATCCACTCCAGCATCGCCTCGGAACGCAGGCTCAGACGGGAGGAGACGATCACCCGCGCGAAATTGTGCAGCACCCGGGGCAGAAAAGCGGCGTCGATGTGGCGGCCGAAGATGTCGCGGTAGATGTCCACTTCGGTGTTGTGATCCAGCACATAGGAGATGTTGACGTAGGCGATGCGGTCCGAAAACGACTGGATGTTCTGAATGTTTTTCTTGTCCTCGGGATTCATCAGCGCCATGAAAAGAGAGCTGACATTTTCTTCGATGTCCTGCACCTTGTGGACGCCCTCGGAGATGATGTTGTGCAACTCGATCAACCGCTCGATATTGTGGGATTTGATGTCCATCAGGGCGTAAAGCCCATTGTTGGTCTTGGCGTAGCGCGAGAAGATATAGTGCACTTGGTTGCTGTCACCGAAGAGCCGATTGATGCGATTCTGAAGCATCTCGTTGGTCCATACGGTCTGCTTCAGCGGTGGATCGCCTGGGTTGAAAACGCTGATGCCCTCGCCCAGACGGCGGTTGAAGATATAGGGCCGGGCCCACACCATTTCGTATACCTTGAGCGGGTCTTGCAAGCGCTTGAGCAAGGCGTCGAACAGTGAGCTGCAGATGGTGCAGGGCTGCTCGCTGAACACCCACTCATACTCTTTGTCGGTGAACAGGGTGTATTTGAAGGCGTCGTTCTTGAACAGTTCGTCCAGAAACGCCCGGCGGCGTTTCTTGGGGACGATCAACAGCGGGTTGTCATGGCTCGGACAGGGGATTTCCAGTTGGGCATTGTGGCCGGATGCCAAAATGCGGGACTTGATCCGGTCATATTGGGTTTGTTCGGCGTCGCGCTGATGCTGCAGCAACCGCTCCAGAATGGTGAGGGTGGCGTTGCTGTCATCGACGCCGCCCAGCATTTCCGAATCAACGCGCCACACAGTTTCATAGCGTGCTCCCTCCTCCGTGTTGGCGTACTCTTCAAATCGGGTCAGCAGGTTGTTGAGGAAAGTGCTCTTGCCGCAACCGTGGGGACCGTCGAAGATGTAGATCTTGTTTTGCTGCGCACCTTGGCGCATGCTCTCCACCTGCTTGATCAACCGGTTGGCGAAAAGCCGGTCGGCGAAAAAGGGGTGGTCCGACCCTTCCACGAACAGTCGCGTGCAATCGTAGTCCACATAGTTGATCGATTCGGGATCGTTGGGGTATTCGTCCACGCCGGTCCCCACGTACGCTTTGACCATATCGTGGAAGAACTGAAACACGGTGCGGATCAACCGATCCGGCCGTTCGACCACCTGTTCCAGGAATTTCGCGAAAGGCACCGGTGGCTGCTGGTCGATGGCGGCGCTGGTCCGGTTGATCTGCTGCATCGCCTTTTCGATATTGCTCGGTTCGTAAATCATGATGCCCCCTCGAGGGCCCTCCATGAATGTGGGTTGTGGTTTCAGTCGAGGGTTTGAACGATCTCCCGTTTCAGCTCCCTGTCGCGCATCGTATAAATAACTTTCTGCCATCGTGGCGGTTCCGGTTCGGTTTTGGCGGCGACCGCGGTGCCGCTGCGGGGCGGTCGGTCGGAGCGGACCGGGCGGGGCACCACTTCGTGGGTTTCCAGGGAGACGGCACCGCCCCATAGAAATTCGATGCCCATCAGGGTGTTGGCGATAAAATCCTTGAGCAGGGGCTTGCCTTCGAAACGGTGGATCAGTTGCAGGGTGCCGTGCTGTTCCGTGCTGTCCGTGGTCAGGGTGATGGCGGGCGGATGATAGAGATTGTCGAGCAGCATCCGGCGGTAATCTGCGGCCTTGCGGCTTTTGACATAGTATTCCCACACCATCTTGGCTTCGTTGAGCCTTCGACCGGCAACGAACAGCTTGTGGCGATTGATGAAATCCTGGTTGACGAACTGATTGATGAAAGTGAAATCACCCATGTTTTCCCGCACGGCGAAAATATAGTCCCGGCCGTGACCGTCCCGGCGATCGAAGCGTTTTCGGTCGCCGGTGTCGCCGAGGCGCTGATAGTCCCATGTCCAGCGTCCCTTCTCGGCGCTCTCTTCGATGAAATAGAACATGCGCATGCCCAGTGCGTAGGGGTTGAGGCCGACGCGGGGCATGGCCGTCACCCCGGCATTGACCCGCGCAAAGTCCACCTCGTGGCCGTTGATCCGATCATCCTTGAAGAAGAGCACTTCGTGCCAGTAGCTGGCCCACCCTTCGTTCATGATCTTGGTGCGGATCTGGGGCTGGAAAAACAGAGAGGTCTTGCGCACGATCTCGACCACGGTTTGCATCCACTTGTTCTCCTCCCGGTTGAGAAAGGGCGAGTTGTCCAGCAGAAACTGCATTAGGTCCACCGGCGGCCGGCGCTTTTGCTCCTTGTGCTTGGCGTAAAGGGCTTTGAATTCGGGGTGACGGCGGTCCACCTCGGCGAAAAAATGCGCTTCGCCCAGTTCGCTGTCGTCGCTGAGGCACTGGTTGTAACGCTCGATTTCCTTGATGTACGCGCTGCTGCGGACCTTCTTGATGCTTTGCAGAAAGACGTCGAAATAGTAGTCCAAGCGGGGCGGCTGCTGCACCGTGGGCACCGGAAAAAGGCGGTCCAGCTCGCGGAAAAAGCCCACCAGATTGTCGATGCCCCGGCTGAATTCGATGACGTAGTCCACCCAACGGCCGTGCTCCGAACGCAGTTTGGCGATCACCCGTTTGTCGGACAGGGCCTCGCCGGTGAAGTCGTAGTCCCGCGTGTGTCGGAAATAGAGGTTGTTCTGGAAAAAATCGATGTGGGCCAGCACATGATAGAAGATCATCACATTGAGCCAGTCGGGGTTGTTGTCGTTGTAGAACGAGATGGCCGGCCGGGTGTTGATCACGGTTTCGTAGGGGTTGCCGGGATAGAGTTCATATTTGCCCTTGCCCTTGAGCACCTCCACATCGTGGACCCAGTAGTCGTAGAGGGTGGGGATCATCACCTTGGGGGAAAGTTCCAGCAGATCCCGGTTGGTCACCACATACTCCAGGGTCTCGGTCTCGAAACGCAAACCCGCGTCCCAAGCCCGCTCCTTGCACCCCTCCATGATCTTCTTCGTATGTTGGTCGATCAGTTCCATCATTTCCCCTTCGGGAGCACGGCGCATGCAGGTCGCACTTCAAAGCATAGTCACGATATCATGTTTCTGATGCCCTCGATCAGCCGCGACTCGTCGGCATCGTCATCCACCACATCCAGCCGGATCAATTCCGGGGATTGTTCCAGCAGACCCGATTTGCGGATGTAACGTTCCACCTCGGTGTTGCCGCCGGGACTGTGCTGGGCGATGGTGATGCCGACGCGGTTGGCGTGACGCAGCATGGTTTTGAGCTGAGGGATCGCTTCGCGGCCTTCGGTGTCCCAGTCGTCGCCATCGGTGCCGTGGAAGACGTAGATGTTGTAATCCTTGGCCAGGCTCTCTTTTTCCACGATGTCGTTGACCATTTTGTAGGCCGCTGCCACCTGGGTGCCGCCGGCCACTTTCGAGTTGTAGTAGGTGTAGAAGTCGGGTACCTCCTTGGCGGTGGTGTCGTGCAGGATGAAGCGGGTCTCCACCTGGTTGGCGTATTGGTAGAGCAGCCAACTATAGATCAACACATGTTGCGCCACCACCAGTTCCGTGGTTTTGCCGGCCATGGAGCCGGAGTAGTCCCGCACGAAGAAGACCATCGCCTGGGCGTCGTAATCCATCTCGCGGCTCAGGATGCGGTAGACCATATCCTTGGGGGAGATCAGAAAATCGGCCGGATCGATGGCGTTCACATCGGGCAGGTTGCCCAGATGAATGTTGGTTTCGATGATTTTGCGAAGGGTGGCTTTTTTGTCCAACACCTGTCCGAAGCCCCGGTGGCGATCGGTCAGATCGTAGGTGTAGCGAGTCAGGGAGCGCTTTTTGCCCTTGTCCTTGAGGTTGGGCAACTCGAACTGCTCGGTGAGGATCCGGCCCAGGTCGTATGCCGAGGACTCCAGTTCGTGCTGGTCGCCTTCGCCCTGGCCGGGGCCCGCGCCGCTGCCGCGATCCGATTGTCGCACCGGCTCTTCGCCGATCACTTCGCCCGGTTCGCCGTCACCCGCGCCGCCGCCGGCCTGCTCTTCCTCCTGGTCGCTGAAGTCGGGGTCGTGGATCAGCTTCTCCTCGCTGGCCGTGGGCACCACCACCACCTTGTCCTTGCCCCCGCGCCCGGGCTTGATCATGCGACCGACCCGGATCTTGCGCGGGAACCCATCCTTTTCCCGCTGCCGATCCTTGGCCAACAGCTCATCGATGGTTCGAATCTGATTCGCATACCCCGGCAACCCCATCCGCACCCCCTGCAACACCCGCAGATCGAAAAAAGCATACAAATCCTTCCCAAACCCACCGCCGTTCATCTCACACAACCTCCCCTCCAAAATCTCCCGCCATTTTCACCCACCATCAAATCGATAGAATACAACAACTTAAAACTTAAAACTTAAAACTTAACACTGCCCCGAAGGGGCCTAATTCTCATCCTCCTGCGTACAAAAATATTCGATGGTCTTCTGCGCACAAGTCCTGCAATACCCCAACTTATTGAGCATGGTGTCCACCATGCGGTCGTAAAGCTTCTGGTTCTCTTCGTTGGTGCGGTTGGCCAGGGCGCCGATCAGGCTGCCGGCGCCGGCGATGTCCGATTTGAGGCGCACATCGGTGACCGCCTTGACCAGCTCCAGGTTGTCCATGAAGTCATAGTTGGGGTCCACGGAGATCTTCTGGCCGTAGATTTTGCGGATGGCGGTGCGAAAGGTGTCCCGTTGTTCCTCGGTCTTGAGGCCCAGTCGCTCCTCCACGCTTTTGATGAAGCGCTCGTCGATCTTCAAGGCCCGCAGTTCGCCGGTTTGCGGATCCTTGTACTTCCACATCTTGTCCGGGCCCAGGTTCTCCGCATCGGCGCCGATGATCATGTTGACGTAGTTGAGCACATCCTTGCGAATGGCCAGGGGTTCGTCCATGTAGGCGTTGAACATCTCGGTCATGATCCGTTCGCGGTAGAGGCCCTTGGCGATCTTGAGATCCTCGAGATACTTGGCCCGGTCGTTGGCCTCGGCGACGTAATCCAGGATGATGCGCTCCAGGGCCCTGTAGATGTCGTATGCGAACATGCACTGGCCTTCGTTGGTCTCGGAGCTTTCGGTGAGCAACTGGACGGCCCGGCCCAGGTTGCGCTGGCCCAGTCCCTTCTGGCCGAACCGCTTGGTGATGTCCGGTTCCTGGTTGAGGGTGTCGATCACCTCGGCCAGGGTCTTGATGCTTTTTTCCCCGGCCACTTCGCCGGCGGCCAGCTTCATGGTTTCCACGGGGGTCAGTTTTTCCGAGCGCGGCAGGCGGCTGAGCACCGTGGCCACGGAGGCGGCGTAATTGAGGTTGGGGTCCTGGTGCAGCGCTTCGCGCGTCAGGGTGGTGCGCGCCTCGCTGCCGATGGCGTAGCTGGTCAGCGCTTTTTGCATCTTGTAGTTGGTGTTGTGCGAAACGTAACAGATGCGGCAGCGGTCGACGATGGGCGCCTCCTCTTTTTCGGCCAGGAAACGGTTGAATTCCGAGTTGTTGCTGGTGGCGATGATCAGAGAATCGATGGGCCACTTGTAGCCGTCGATCTCGATATTGCGGTTCTGGATCACCCCCAGATAGACCTGCACCAGGTCCTTTTTGTTCTTGTAGATTTCGTCGGCGAAATGGATGCCGCCGCCGGCCACCCGCGCCAGGGCGCCTCGGCGCAGGTCGAAGCGGTAGGGATTGTTGGTGTCGGTGATGTGCAACAGTCGCTGGATCGACTCTTCGCCCAGCAGGTCCACGGCCGATGATGTGATTTTGTCCTTGGCCGGATACTTGCCGGTCACCGTGCCCAGACTCTCGGTCAGCGGCACCGGGATGATCTCCACGAAGTCCAGCATGCGGTTCAAGTCGCCGTCGGCATGGGACCTGATGTCGTTCCAAATGTACCCGCTGCAGGCACCCAAGGGGCGGTAATCTTCATAGAGGGTGTCGACGGCGCGGTCGTCAAAGCCGATTTCCCGCGCCAGAAAGGCCTTGTTTTCCTCCGGATCGTCGAACAGGTTCATGGCCAGGATCACGGGGTCTTCGTAGGTTTGGGACTCGATGACGTTGATCCGGCCGTAGTGGCCGAGCCGTTCCATTCCCTTGAAACGGAAAGTGTATTTGCGGTTTCCGGGCTTGGCCAGAAAGGCGCGGTACCGGGCGCAGAGAAAATCGACGAAGAAGGTCTTGCCGTTGCCCGGTTCGCCCACCAGCACGAAGGCCATCTCCTTGGAAGAGCCCCCCTCGGCGGCGTCCTTGACGTAGGAGACGAAGCTGTTGATCTCATCGTACATGCCGATCACATGCTTTTTCCCCTTGCGGAAGATACTGAAATCATAGGTGGTACGGCCATTGACAACCACTTTTTCGATCTGGTTCTCCAGAATCATGCGGGCCACGCCCTGAAAGGCGTTTTCAAAGCGGCGTGTTCCCTCCTGGACCGCTTGCAAATGGCGGTGCAGTTGGGATGTTGAAGGGTTTTCGATCCGGGCTGGTGATTTCTTGGCCATATGATCCCCCACGGTTGAGTTGGGTTGCAAGCTTCACACGCTATGGGCGCATGGCAATGGAACGCTGCTGTGGGCCGAGGCCGCCGGCGGGAGAGAGGAGCAGTGGAGGAAAATCGAGAAACGTTTCAAAATCGGCGCGGCACCGGTTCCGTGCATTCTGCGCTCATTTTCGAATACACCATCAGAATATAGCGACTCGCGCTAAACGCGCAACCCCCTTATGGAAATGGCGGCAATTCTGAAAAAGCCATGAACCATAAGATGTGCTGACGAAGGAAGCGCATCATAGCCCTGACTTGCTATCCCATAGCCGTTTTCTTTTTTCAGAGTTTTCAGACGATTTAAAACGAAGGATGATCGATGTATTCCGACATCTATAATCGACAGGATACCTTAACTTACCACTTAAAACTTAAAACTATTATTTTCAATTGGTTAGATAAAGAGTCACGGCACCGCATTGAGCACGGATATAATTTTCTCCCCGAAGACCTTGACCTGCCACTGGTGGATTTCGGGGATGCGGGCCAGTTCATCGGTGGTGCGGGGTTTTTTGACGGCGATTTCCTGTAGCAGGGCCTTGTTGAACAGCAGGGCCGGGTCCAGGGCCAAGGCCTCCGCCACCTGGTCGCGCCAGGCGCGCAGCGCTTTGATGCGGCGCGGGATGCGCGCCGACAATCGCGGTGCCTTGCGGTGGGGATAGACAGGCAGTTGGTCGTCGGGTGTTTCGCGGGCGGTGTTCAGGGCCTCCAAAATCGCGTGGCCGTACATCTCCACCTGTCGCGGGCTCAATGCCTTGGTGGTCTTGAGCCGCTTCATGCCCGTGGGCATCTCGTTGGCAAGTTTCAGCAGGCTGGTGTTGCTCATGACCTTGAACCAGGGGCGATCCTTCTGGCGCGCCAGTTGGTCCCGCAATTGCAAAAGCGCTTCCAGGGCGGCCAGTTGGCGCGGCGCCAGGCGCCCGGCACCGCGAAAACGGACAAAAAAGGGTTGCTGATTCTCCTGGGGCCGCACCTGGCTGAGCAAACGGCAATTTTCCAACACCCACGTCAAGCGCCCTTTGGCTTCCAATTCCCGTGTCAGGGCATCGGCCAGGGGAATCAGGTAGACCACGTCGCAGGCGGCGTAGGCCACCATCTCCGGCGGCAGGGGGCGCCGCGACCAGTCCTTTTTCTGGAATTTTTTGTCCAGTGCCACGCCGAAGCGGTGGCCCACCACCGCCTCCAGGCTGGTTTCGCTGTGGCCCAGGTACATACTGGCCAGTTGGGTGTCGAACAGGTTTTCGATCCGGATGTCGAAGTCCCGATAGAGGGAGCGCACATCGTAATCGGCGCCGTGAAACACCTTGCGGATGGCGGGGTCGGCGAACAGCGGCTTGAGGCATGTCAGGTCCGGCACTTGCAAGGGATCGATCACCACGATGCGGCCGTTGGCGGCCATTTGAATCAGGCACACCCGTTCCTGGTAGTGGAACATGGAGTCGGCCTCCACATCCACGGCCAGGGACCGGGCCGCTCCGGCCTCACGGGCGAAGGCGGCCAAGTCCGCCTCGGTTTCGATCAGATCGTAACGTGGAGGGGCGGCCCCCTCCGATTTTTTCTCTTGACCCACGGGGGTATTTCTCCTACTTCAACAGCTTTACCTGCTTACCAATTAAAAGGCGTTTTAAAAATGATTAATATAACACTTCCCGATGGCGGTATAAAGCAATTTGACCAACCCCCGACAGGTTTGGATGTGGCCCAAAGCATTTCGGAAGGGTTCGCCCGCAACTGTGTGGCCATGGTGCTCGACGAGCGCTTGATGGATCTGGACCGCACCATCGACGGTGACGGGGCGGTGCGCTTTATCACCACCAAGGATCCCGAGGGGCTGGAGATCATGCGCCACAGCGCCGCCCACGTTATGGCCCAGGCGATCCTGCGGCTCTATCCCGATGCCAAGCTCACCATCGGTCCGGTGGTGGAGGAGGGTTTTTACTACGACATCGACATGCCGCCGGTGTCGGAGGAGGATTTCGCCCGCATCGAGGCGGAGATGAAAAAGATCGTACAGGAGAAACTGCCCATCCGGCGCGAGGAAGTGGCTAAGGACGAAGCCCTGCGGATTTACCGGGATGAGCCCTATAAACTTGAAATGTTGAAGGACCTGGCGGACGGCACCATCTCCATCTACCGCCAAGGGGACTTTTTCGATCTGTGCCGCGGACCCCACGTGCCCCACACCGGCTTCGTCAAAGCCTTCAAACTGATGAAAGCCTCCGGCGCCTACTGGCGGGCCGATCAGACCAAAGCACAGTTGCAGCGGGTCTACGGTATCGCTTTTTTCGACAAGAAGGATCTCAAGGCCCATTTGGCCTTCATCGAAGAGGCCCGCAAGCGCAACCACCGGCGCATCGGCACGGCCCTGGACCTGTTCAGCTTCCGTGACGAAGCGCCGGGCATGGCCTTCTTTCACCCCAAGGGGATGGCGATCTGGAACGCCCTGTTGGACTATTGGCGCCTGGAGCACCGCGCCGCCGGCTACGTGGAGACCAAGACCCCCATCCTGCTGCAGCGCAAATTGTGGGAGCGCAGCGGCCACTGGGAAAACTACCGCGAGAACATGTACACCGCCGTCATCGATGAGATCGACTACGCCATCAAGCCCATGAACTGCCCTGGCGGAATGCTGCTGTTCGGCCGCAAGCACCACTCCTACCGCGACCTGCCCGTGCGGGCGGCAGAAGTCGGCCTGGTGCACCGCCACGAGCTCAGCGGCGTGCTCAACGGCCTGTTCCGGGTCCGGGCCTTTCATCAGGACGATGCCCACATATTCATGACCCCCGACCAGATCCAGCCCGAAATCCTGGGCGTGCTGCGCCTGGTGGACAAGATTTACAGCACCTTCGGCCTCGGTTTCCATCTGGAACTTTCCACCCGCCCGGCAAAGTCCATCGGCACCGATGCCCAGTGGGAGACGGCCACCGAGGGATTGAAAGCCGCTTTGGCGGAGTATGGCGCGGATTATAAGGTCAATGAAGGCGACGGCGCCTTCTACGGTCCCAAGATCGACATCCACATCAAGGATGCCCTGGGCCGCACCTGGCAATGCGGCACGGTGCAGTTGGACATGTCCCTGCCCGAGCGGTTCGACCTGAGCTACATCGGCGCCGACAACGAGCGGCACCGGCCCATCATGATCCACCGGGTGATCTACGGCTCCATCGAACGCTTTTTCGGCATCCTGGTGGAACATTTCGCCGGCCAGTTTCCCCTCTGGCTGGCGCCGGTGCAGGCCGGGGTGCTGCCCCTCAACGACGACCTGCTGCCCTTTGCCCGCAGCGTGGCCGAGCGCCTGGAAACACTCGGCATTCGCACCGAGGTGGACCATCGCTCCGAGAGTCTGAACAAGAAGGTGCGGGACGCTCAACTCAACAAGATCCCCCTGATCCTCACCTGCGGCAACAAGGAGAAAGAGAGCGGCACCATCTCCGTTCGAACCCTGGACGGGCAGGTGCGCCAGGGCGTGCCCATGGCGTCCTTCGAGCAGCTTGTGCTGGATAACATCAGTCGCCGCACGCTGAGTTTCGATGGGTTGCAGGGGTAGGGGATTGTTTTTGTGGTCGGCCATCAATTATGATAAAAAATAGATGCACAACATCTCAATACAGGGATGATCAGGATTTACAGAAACCATTAATAGGGGGAGGCGTCCATGTTTAAAACACCTAGTTATATCATGTTGGTCGATGACGAGGAAGATTTCGTCGAGATGTTGAGCCTGCGCCTAAAAGAGATAGATGAGAACGTTATACCCGTCTACAGCGGAGAAGCGTGTCTTGAAAAGCTGAAAGAGCAAGATGTGGACGTCGTGATTCTGGATGTCAAAATGCCGGGCATGGACGGTATCGAAACCTTGCAGGAAATCAAGAAACAGTTTCCCTTGTTGGAGGTCATCATGCTAACCGGCCATGGGACCATCGAGGCTGCGGTTCAAGGCATGAAGCTGGGCGCCTTCGATTTTCTTTTCAAACCGGCCGATTTTGATGATCTGACGGCCAAGCTCAATCAGGCCAGGCAACGCAAGCAGGACCAGATGGAGCGCATCAAAAAAGCGGAAGCCGCAATGTTGCTGCGAAGTGCGAAAATATAGTGCCCTTAGTGGAAGGCCTAAAAACTTTCTTTGACGAGGTCGAAGGGCGTTGGGTTGGACGCCCTTGGGGCATTGATGGACATGAGGGCCTGTGATGAGTGGTGACGGCGACCGGAACATCATTCGCGTGCTGCTCGTTGACGATGAGGAGGACTATCGCTCGGTTCTGCATAAACGACTGTCCGGCAGGTCCATATCGGTCGTTGAAGCAGCCACGGGGCAAGCGGCACTGGACCAATTGAGTGTCGCCCCCGTAGACGTTGTTGTGATGGATGTCAAAATGCCCGGCATGGACGGCGTCCAGACCTTGAAATGCATCAAAGACCGATACCCTGAGCTGGAAGTGATTCTGCTCACAGGTCATGCCAATCCACAGGACGGTGTCGAGGGCATCAAAATGGGCGCCTTCGACTACCTTTCCAAACCCATTGAAATTGAACAGCTGGTTCGCAAAATCCGGCAGGCCGATGAAAAGATTGTACGCGCTCGGGTTGAAAAAGAAGAAGCGGCCTTCAGAGAACGAATAAAGCAACAAATGGTGATTGCGGAAAGGTTGGCGGCGTTGGGCACCATGGCGACAGGGGTGGCCCATGAAATCAACAATCCCCTCGCAATCATTCAAGAATCCGCAGGTTGGTTGCAACAAATTCTGGGCAAGCCCGAGCTCCGTGACATCCCGCGCAAGGCGGATTTCGAAAAGGCCTTGAACAGAATCGGCAAGGCGGTCCATCGGGCACGCAATATCACCCGTCAACTGCTGCAAGCTGTGCACACCCAAAGCACCGATTTAACCGAACCCGTTGAAATGGTGGCGGTCGATCTGCAAAGTTTGGCTCGGGAATCCATTTCGCTTGTTGAGCAGGAAGCGCAACAGAAACAGATTGCCATTCGGCTGGACATTGTCGAACCGCTGCCGGTCGTGTGGAGCGAGCCCTACCCCTTGTTGCAGGTGTTGATCAATTTGATGACCAATGCCATTCATGCCACTGGTGCCGGCGGTACCATCACGCTCAGATTGGAGGGAACGGACGACCGGGCGCGGATTACCGTTCTGGATACCGGTTGCGGTATTTCCGAAGAGCATTTGCCCAGGATTTTCGAGCCTTTTTTCACCACCAAGGGAGTCGGACAAGGAACAGGGATGGGGCTGTATGTGTCATGGGGCATCATTCAAAAACTTGGTGGGACCATCTCCGTGAATAGCCAGGTAAACCAAGGGTCAACCTTCACCATCACCTTGCCGGTCAAGGAATAATGGGATTGCGGTTGTGCCGCGGCATCAATATTCCCTTTCCCATTCCATGGTGATTCAAAACAGGATCGTAGCGAATGACGCAATTCGAACCGGTGATCGGGTTGGAAGTACATGCCCAACTGAAAACCGAAACCAAAATATTCTGCGGCTGCTCCACCCGTTTCGGCGCGCCGCCCAACAGCCACACCTGCCCCGTTTGCCTGGGCATGCCCGGCGTTTTGCCGACATTGAACAAGACGGTGGTCGAATACACCATGCGCATGGCCCTGGCCACCAAATGCCGCATCGCACCCGTGAGCCGGTTTGCGCGCAAGAACTATTTCTATCCCGACCTGCCCAAAGGGTACCAGATTTCCCAATATGAGCTGCCCATCGCCGAGGCGGGCCATGTGGACACGGTGGTGGATGATCGAGTGGTGCGGATCGGTCTGACCCGTATCCACATGGAAGAGGATGCCGGCAAGCTGGTACATGATCCGCGGCGACCGGTCAGTTTTGTGGATTTGAACCGGGCCGGGGTGCCCCTGATGGAGATCGTCAGCGAACCCGATCTGCGTTCGCCCGAGGAGGCGGGGGCCTACCTGCGCACCCTGCGTACGATCATTCGCTGGATCGATATCGGCGACGGCAACATGGAGGAGGGCAGTTTCCGCTGCGACGCCAACGTCTCCCTGCGTCCCGAAGGCAGTACTACTTTGGGCACCCGCACCGAAATCAAGAACCTCAACTCGTTCAAGAATGTTGAAAAAGCGCTGCGTTACGAAATCGTCCGGCAGGGGGAAATCTTGCGGGAGGGGGGCGCCATCGTGCAGGAAACCCGTCTTTGGGACCCTGACAAAGGGGTGACCGTCTCCATGCGCGGCAAGGAAGAGGCCCATGACTATCGCTATTTTCCCGATCCCGACCTGTTGCCCCTGGAAATCGATTCGCAGTGGGTCGAGGCGGTGCGCAGCGCCTTGCCCGAACTGCCGGATGCACGGCGAGCGCGTTTTGTCGACCGCTACCGCCTGCCGGACTACGATGCGGCCCTGTTGACCACCAGCCGGGAGCTGGCCGACTATTTCGAGGCCTGCGTGGCGCTTTACGACCAGCCCAAGGTGGTGAGCAACTGGATCATGGGGCCCCTGCTGGGGTTGCTCAACGCCCGGGACCTTGCCATCGACGCCACCCCCGTCAGCGCCGCCGACCTGGCCGCTTTGCTGCGGCTGCTGGACGAAGGGGTGATCAGCAACAAAATCGCCAAGGCCGTGTTTGACGAAATGGCCGCTTCGGGCCAATCGCCCGCCGAGATCATCAAGGCCAAGGGGTTGTCCCAGGTGTCCGACGGTGACGCCATTGAACAGGCGGTGGACGGGGTGTTGGCGGCCAACCCCGACGAAGTGGCGCGCTACAAGGCCGGCCAGACCAAACTGATGGGTTTTTTCGTGGGCCAGGTGATGAAGGCCACCGGGGGTAAAGCCAATCCCAAGATGGTCAACCAGATTCTGGGCCGCAAACTCCAATAGCGATCCATTGCCCGACAAGGAGCAACCATTGAATTTCATTAAACGTTCCAGAAACGTCCTGTTGCTGTTCCTGCTGTGTTGCCTTTGCTTGCCCGCTGCCGTCGCGGCCGAACCGTTCAAGGTGGCGATTCTGCCTTTCGAGATTCTTGCCGAGAAGGACTACGCCTTCTTGCAGCGCGGCATCGTGCAGATGTTCACATCGCGGCTCTCTTCGCCCGGCAAAGTGACGGTGCTGGATCCCGAAGCCACGGCGCGGGCCCTGGCGACCGCCGGGGATGCGAGCGGCGAACGACAAGCACGGCAGGTGGGCGAAACCCTGCAAGCCGATTACACCATCCACGGCAGCCTCACCGTGCTGGGTGAGAGCGTGAGTATCGACGCCGCCATGCTCGACTTGAGTGGCACTCGTGCCCCCATGACCTTCTTCAAACAGACCCGGGGCATGGGCGAGGTGATTCCTGAAATCAATCGCATGGCCAGCGAGATCAACAGCGAAGTGTTCGGTGTGGCGGCCCGGCCCGCAACACCGGCCGTCGCGCCGGCGCCGACCGTCGGCGGTACTCCGGCGCCCCCTGTGAGCGACATGCACCGCCACCCGGAACGGCTGCTCGAAGAGGCGCGGCGCATGGATCCCATCCGCCGTCCGAGCGGGAGCCGCGACGATCTGGATGCCCGGCCCCACCCCCTCAATCCCGCCTTCGCCGCTGCGGCAGGCAGCCAACCCGGCGCCGATGCCGGCTTCTGGAAGAGCCAGACTTACAACCACTTGATCAATGCCGTCGCCGTGGGCGATCTGGACAGCGACGGTTTGCTGGAAACGGTGGTGGCCGCGCCGGACAAGCTGTTCATCTATCGCTTTGCCGAGGGACGGCAGCAAACCGTGGCGGAGATACCCGCCGGACGCTATGTGCGCAACATCAGTGTGGATGTGGCCGACATCAACGGCAACGGCATGCCGGAGATCTTCGTGACCGCCTTTTCGGTGGGCCTCAACGCCGTGGCCTCTTATGTGCTGGAATTCGACGGGCAGACCTTTCGCACGGTGGTGGATAAGAGCCGTTACTACTACAGCGTGGTGCGCCATCCCACCTTCGGCCGAATTCTGCTGGGGCAGCTGCAGCTCAGCGACGCCTCCACCCCCTTCGATGCCCCGATCCACCAGATGGTCTGGAACGGGCAGGCCTATGTGCCCGAACGGCAACTGCTGGCGGGCCGCCTGGCCAACCTGCTCGGTTTGGCCTACGGCGACATCCTCAACGACGGTGGCGAGAGTTTCGTGGCCTTCGATCCCAAGGATCGGCTGCGGGTAATCACGGCCAACGGCCGGGTGCAGCACACCAGCAGCGATGTCTACGGCGGCACGCCGCTTTACTTCGCCATGCCGCCCCGGGGGCCCGGCGATTCGCCGGCCTCCTTCTATTTGCCCACCCGCGTTCGCACCACGGATCTGGACGGCGACGGCCGGTACGAGGTGCTGGTGGCCCACAACCGGGACAGCGCCGGGCGCCTTCTGGTGGAGCAGCGCTTTTTCGGCAAGGGCACGGTGGAGGCCCTGACCTGGGACGGCCTGGGACTGGCCCCGGTCTGGCGCACCCGCCAACTCTCCGGGCGGGTCCAGGATTTTCTGGTGGCCGACTTCAACAATGACGGCATCCTCAATCTGCTGCTGGTGGTCATCGCCAAGGAGGGGGCCATCATTTTCGCCGATGCTCAGAGTGCCCTGGTGGCCTTTGAGCTGAATGTGACGCCGACGGACTGATCGGGCGTTTATTGCGGCCCCATCGGGCCGCCTTTTACGCAGCTGCAGAGCGGATGGTTTCAATCGCCATTGGCGCCATTGGCATCGGAACGCTCGTTGTTGCCCGGCAGGACCGGTTCGATCAGGCGGAAGGGGGTTTTCAGCGTGCGCTCCAGGATGCCCAGTAGGCGGCCGCCCACCGATCTGGGCGACAGGGGCACCACCCTCGGGTTGGCTATGGGCCCGTCGACCCCCATGGGGATGGCCACCAGGGTGCCCTGAAGAATGTTGCCCACGATGGGCAGGTAGCGGATCAGGCTGTCCAGGGTGGTCAACGGAGAGACCAGCACCGTCAGATCCAATTGCCGGGTATCCAGCGCCACCGTGCCTTCACCCACCATGTTGAAGGCATCGGCCAGCATGTCGGCTTCCTCGATCACCAACCGTTCCCCGCGGCTCTGCATGCGCAAATGGAGCCGGTGATAGCGAAAGTCCCGTTCCCGCATGTCGGGGATTTGGCCCCGCACCAGGTTGTTGAGCTTCAGGAAGGACAAGATGTTGGTGAAAAAGCCCGCCTCCCCGATGTTGTAAACCCGCCCCTCGCTGATCGTCACCTCCACCGGCCCCCGCAGGTTCTCCCGGAGTGCGGCGATGGTGGCGCCCCTGCTGGTCAATCTTCCGTCCACATCATAGGTGCCTTCCAACCTCTCGGTGGAGGGGGCGCCGCTCAGGCAGCCGCCGGCATACCGCAGGGCCTGTTGCCGCGCCGTGGGCATCAAGGTCAATGCATAACCGTCCGCCGACCAGGAAAGCTGACCCACCGTAGCAATGCCGCACAGGAAAGCCTCGTCCACCTGCAGCAGTCCGCTGTCGCGATTCCAGGTGAGCGTGGCCCGCAGGGGCTCCCACTGGTGATGGCGGTAGGTCAGCCGGTCGAGGGCCACATCGATCTTGCCCTGCACGTCGGGCAGGATCCATGGCGACCGGGGGCGGTCGCCGTCGGTCGCGGCATCCGCCTGGCTTGCACGATCCGGATTGTGGCGATGTTCCAACAACGTCGTCAGGTCCAGCGCTTCGGCGGAAAGATCCAGGTCCAGCACCATGCCCTGGTCCGTCATGGCCGCCGTTCCTTCCGCGTACAAGGGTTGATCCTGCCAGGAAAGGTCCAGGGCGTGCAGCAACAGCGCGGCCTCGTTGCCCGTCACCGTCAAGCGGTGGATCCGAAGGGGAAACTGGAATGCGGCTGGTGGGTGCCAGGCAAGCACTTCGATATTGCCTTCCAGCGCCAACGCTCGGGCAGAGCCGGCCGTCCAGCGCAACCGGGCGTCGCCGCTCATCGAACCCTCCCCGCTGCTTCGTGCCAGACCGAAAGGGGCCAGGGTGGATCCATCCAGCCGGCCTTGAAAGCGGACCGACCGGTCGGGGCCGTTGCGTTGCCATTGCACCGCAACAGCACCTTCGGACCGGGCGTCGGTGAAAGCCAGGCGATGGAGCCGGAAATGGTCCGGATCGATGTCCAGATGCCCTTCCAGGGCCAGGCCGTCCGGCAGCGACAAGCGTCCCTGGAGGGTGGCCTTCCGGCCGCCGGGCCGTTCCAAGGCCAGACGGTCGATCGTGATGGGGGTCGGCAGGGTGATAAATTCGGGCAGCTGCAATTGTTCGTGCAGCCATCGGCCGGCCGCGGCGTCCATGGTCCCTTCCATGGCGGCGGTGATGCGGTAGGGTCCTTCGTGCATGGGGATGAAGGCGACATCGCCCCGAAGGGCGGCGTCCATATAGTCGAGCCGGACCTCTTCCAAGGACAGTTCCCGGTCTTGCAGCTTCCAGCGCCCTTTTTGGGCGGTCAAGGGAGCCGGCAGATCGGCAACCGCGAGGCGGACACTGACCAAAGTGCCGGCAGCCCTTAGCGTCCACCGGGCGGGGTCGGCCAGGGGGCCGCTGATATCGGCACGGTCCACCTTTATCCAACCCTGCAAATCCTCGACGGGCATTCCGCCGAACCGTTGCGCCAGGCGGGGCGCCACCCAGGGCCAGAGTCGGTCGCAGGAGAGACGACCCGCGCCTTTGGTGATATGCAGTTGCGGCGCTTGGCGGTCCCAACGGATTTCCGCTGCCAGCTGCTCGAAAGTGCTCTCTTGCAATTGCCCCCGCAGACCGGTGACCGCCAGGGTCCTATTGTCGATGCGGACGGCGCCGCCATCGATGGTCAAAGGATAGGGCAGACGCCCATCGGCGATCACCAGGGAGACGGCATCCGCTTCGGCCTTTACGGCCAGTTGGTTGACCGGCCCTTCCAGGTGCAGTCGTCCCATGGCGCGGCCGCGTACCTCTTGCAGCCCCTGCAGGGCTTCGACCACGCCGGACCGGCGGAGGATCCGGGCCAGCAGGGGCGGCAGGCGCGAAAGGTCGGCATCCAGGTCGATGGCCAGTTCCAAGGGCAAGGGGCGCGCCAACAGCCCCAAGGTCAAACGGCCCTGTTCGGCGAACGTTTCATCCAACCGGGCGGTGACATTCTGCGCGCTCAAGACCCCGTCGGCGATGGCTACCTCCCCCGACACTTCGCTCAGATCCAGGGCGACATGGGGAATGAAAAGCTGCCCGTCGATCAGGCGGCCTTCCAGTGTCAAGGTGGACAACCATTGCCTGGGATGCCAATCGGCAGGGGTACTGGTGAGGGCCACCGTTTCAACGGTGCCGTCGCGCAGCACCTCCAGGACGTTCAGGTCGGCCTCGGGCAGGAGACGGGTCAGCACCCGACGCAAATGTCCGATATCGATATTTCGGGCTTGCACAGCGACGGTTGCCGGTGGGGAGCCGTCGGCGCCGAACCGGCGCGGCAGTTGCAGTTCGGCCGCCAGCGCCGTGCTGAAATCGGTTGCGCCGCGCAATGTGAAATCCAACACTTGCGCGGTGCCGCGGACGGTCAAAGTGAGCTCGTCGACCTGTGTCACAACACCTTCGGCATCCAGCACCGTCAGGCGGCCCTCTTTGATCCGCAGCCGGCTGCCCGGCGGTAGCAGGGCCGGCCAGGCGATGGCCGTCGGGGCATCCGCGACCGAAACGATACCATCGGTTGGCGCCGTTCCTGCCGTCGGCGTGCGCGGCGGCATGTGCAGGGTCATTTCGGGCGCGGTGGCCACAACCGCGCCCAAGGCCGGCCGGCCGCGCAGCAGGGAGCGCATTCG
This sequence comes from Desulfatitalea alkaliphila, assembly GCF_022968795.1. Lineage (GTDB taxonomy): Bacteria > Desulfobacterota > Desulfobacteria > Desulfobacterales > Desulfosarcinaceae > Desulfatitalea > Desulfatitalea alkaliphila. The sequence continues at coordinate 17,409 of NZ_JALJRB010000005.1, read as the reverse complement.
GGGGTAGAGAGCGATTTCCCGTGCTTGCAGGGCCCATTGGTCGGGCACCGTGATGCGTCCGCCCGTAACAGTGACATGGGGCAGGGGAAAGAGGGCCGGTTTCAGGCGGTCGAAGTCCGCATCGCTGGCCACCCGCCCATCCACCAGCGCCAGCAAACGTTCCCGCAGCGGTTGGCTGTTGACCAGGTAGGGCAGCAGGAAGTGAAGTCCCACCGTCAGCGCGCTCAACAGCAGAGCGCTGTACAGACTGTAGCGGGCGATGCGGCGAATGTGGCGCATGGGTTTATATAGGCTTTGGGGAGCGCCGGGGCGCTACTCCGTCGGCCAGATTTCGTTTTGGCGCTCTTCGGTGAAATAGCAGAAACGGTCCCATTCGAATTGCCGGCCGGAAACAGGACAACGCAATTGGACCTTGGCTTCGCTGACAGCGACCACTTCCCAATCCCCTTGTCGTTTGCCGCTTTCAATACGAATTTTTTGCCCTTCCCGGAAAGGATAGGGTTTGAAGAAAGTGACCTTGAAGCGTTCCATGAGAGCTCCCGAATGGTTGAGTTTGTTGAGTTTATAGGGTTTATTGAGTTTATTGCGTTTGTTGGGTTGTTTGGGCTTGTGGGTGTGTTTTTGTATTCTAGTTCACTGCATCCAGTAACGCAAGAGGGTGAAGTAGCCGGTGGCGGCGGTAAGCAGGGCGAGCAGGGGAATGCGCATGTGGCGGTAGACCGGCATCAGGGTGGTTTTGAAATAGGCGTTGGAGAGCAGCAGGCACAGGTGCAGGGGGGAGACGAGGACCCCCACGAATCCCCAGGTCAGGGCCAGCATCAGATAAGGCAGCATGAGCGCCTCTTCTCCCATGGCGTGGATCAGGGAAATCAGGATGGGAAAGGTGGTGCCCACGAAGGCGATGGTGATGCCCACCACCCCGCCCACCAGAAAGGGCAGCAGCATGGCGATGGGCATCAAGGGGATGTGCCAGCGAAGCATTTCTGCGCTGACCTGGTGTACCGCCCGGCTGTCTTCCAGCAGCCCCTCGAAGATCAGGATTGTGGCCACCATGTAGACCATCTTGAGCAGTGCGGGGTCCTTGACGATGGCCCATTGCTGCGCCACGGCGATGGCGTTGCTGCGGGTCACCCAAAGGATGGTCAGCAGCAAGGCGAGGATCAGTCCCGACTCCTTTGCCACGGGCTGCATGCCGGGCGGCAGGAGCCAGGTAAACAGCAGGCCGAATCCCAGGCCGAAGCCGATGACCCCCGCGATGGGCGCCAGCTCTTTAAGAAAGGGGCCGACCGCTTTACCGCCACCGTCGCCGACCGTCGCCGGCCCGTCGATCCGACCGCGCAGCGGCCAGTAACCGGCACCGACGGCCACCACGGTCATGGGCAGGGTGTAGAGCACCAGCTGCCACAAATCCACCCCGGCCAGCGCGGTGGTCAACAGAATGCCGGGGTACAGAGGCCACCAATACTCCCAGATATGACGAAACCAGTAGTTGACGTAGCTCAACCGGGCACCGGACAGGTTGTGTTCCTCGCCGAGGTTCTTGACCATGGGGGCGGAAAAAATGGCCCCGCCGGGCATCGGCAGCAGCCCGATCAATGCCGGAAAGATCACCAGATTGATGCGCGGCCGGCGGATCAGACCCTTGAAGTGGGTCAGCAATCGCTCCATCTGTCCCGATTTTTCCAGCATGTGGCTGAAGACCAGAATCAAGGAAACCACCATTGCCAGACTGATGGTCTTGGGATGCCCCAGGGCCCTCACCGTCGAGCGGGCAATCTCCGGCAATGACATGCCGAAGATCAACCCCAACCCCACCGACCCGGCCATCAACGCATTACCCAACATCCACTTGCGCTTGATGGCCAACAAAACAAAGATGAATATCAGCAGAATCCGAACAATAGCAGGAATGGACGAGAGCAAGGCAGCCATGGGAGATAGTTTAAAGTTTAGCGGTTATGCACAAAACCCAAGTTAAGGTTAAGGTCGATACCATGATCACGTTGAAAAGTCCAAACCAGCTCTACATTTTCGATCCATGGGTTATTCTCAGTCCCAAAAGACGCCAAACGCTCGACACCGGATGGCCGGGGCTGTTCAGAGAGGACATCATGCCCACGTTGCCGGTCGATCAGATCATCACGGAGGATGCGGATAGCCCGGTGGAGCTCAAAGCGCCCAAGCAGATCGTATCGGACTCCTTGCACAACCCTTCCGATCCGGATGCCACTGTCATTTATTCAAATTCTGATCAATAATTTATTTTGCGTATTATATTTAACGATCTCCTGCCGGAGGCCGACTTTCTATATGACCATCAAACTCTTAACATCAACCCTTTCAAGGTAGTGCTGCCTGTCCTGCAATAAGCGAATGAACTTATTTATAAAAACAGTCGATCAAAACCATGCCCAAAAGGTACAGTAAAAACGAAAAGCGGTTATGCACAAAACCCAAGTTGGGGCTTGCCCCGTTGGAAATCGAAATCGCTATCGGGATCGCTATCGAAATCGAAGCGAAACGAGGCGCAAAACGGATCTGAATCGATTTTGGTCCCGATCCCGATTTCGATTTGGATTTGTCGGGTGCTTGTCAACCGGCCGATGTTTCACTATAATCGCCAGGGTGGACGCAATCCTTGGCTTGCCCCTTGTAACACCGGTTTTTACCCCCCTGTTGAAAGGGATCCTTTGATCTATCTTGATCTGATTTTCAACCTGGCGTTGCTGGTGGCCTTGAGCGTGGTGTCGGCCTTCATCGAGGAGCGCTGGCCCAAGCAGCGGTGGTCCGGCGCCTTGTTGCAGGGGGTGCTGTTCGGTGGCGCGGCGGTGATCGGCATGCTGCGGCCCTTGGATCTGGGTGCGGGGTTGATCTTCGACGGCCGGTCGGTGATGCTCAGTCTTTGCGCCCTCTTTTTCGGTCCCATGGCGGCAACGGTGGCGGCCCTGATGGCCCTGGCCTGCCGCTTCTGGTTGGGGGGCGTGGGCATGATCATGGGGGTGGGCGTGATTTTGTCGTCCACGGCGGTGGGGTTGGTGGCCCACGCCCATGCCCCGCCGGGAAGGGCCGCCTTCTCCGCGCGCTATCTCTACCTGTTCGGCTTGGCCGTGCATGTCATCATGGTCCTTTTGATGACGACCCTGCCGTGGGAAATGGTGTGGTCCACCATGGTGCGCATCGGTGTGCCGGTCATCGTGCTCTATCCCCTGGCCACGCTGCTGGCCGGCAAGATACTGGCGGATCGTGCGGCGTTGCGCGCCAGCGAGGAGAACTACCGCAAGTTGTTCGAGGACCATGCCGCCGTCAAACTGATCGTCGAACCCGACAACGGCGCCATCCTGGACGCCAATCATGCTGCCGCCCGGTTCTACGGTTGGCCCCGGGACCAGCTGTCCGGTATGTCCTTGGCCCGACTCACAGTTGCCGATGCCCAGCCGACGGCCGTGGGCAACGGCGATCCGTTTCGCTATGAAACCCGCCACTGCTGTGCCGACGGCAGCGAGCGGGACGTGGCCGTATTCAGCAGTCCCATCGCCACGCCGCAAGGGGAGCGTCTCTACGTCATCGTGTATGACATCACCGAGCGCAAGGCTTCGGAGGAACGCAACCGGAAGCTGCAGGAGCAGTTGCACCAGGCCCAGAAGATGGAGTCGGTGGGCCGCCTGGCCGGTGGCGTGGCCCACGACTTCAATAACATGCTGGCCCTGATCATCGGCCACGCCGAGCTGGCCCTGGACCAGGCCGGATCGCAAACGGGCATCGCCACGGACCTGGGCGAGATTCTGGATGCCGGCCGCCGTTCGGCCGACCTGACGCGCCAATTGCTGACCTTCGCCCGCAAACAGCCCATCGATCCCCGGGTGCTGGATTTGAATGCCACCCTGGGCGGGATGCGCAACATGCTGCAGCGCTTGATCGGCGAGGCCATCGAACTGCGCTGGCAGCCGGGGGAGAAGCTGTGGCCTGTGCGCATGGACCCCTCCCAGGTGGACCAGATCCTGGTCAACCTGACCGTCAATGCCCGGGATGCCATCGACGGGGTGGGGACCATCACCATCGAAACCCGCAACGTGGCCATCGACATGCTCTATTGCCGGGACAATGCCGATTGCGCTCCCGGCGATTATGTGTGCCTGAGCGTCAGCGATACGGGGCCGGGCATGGACGCCCCGGTGCGCGCCAAACTCTTCGAGCCCTTTTTCACCACAAAGCCGGTGGGACGGGGAACCGGGCTGGGGTTGGCGACGGTCTACGGTATCGTGACGCAGAACCAGGGGTTCATCACGGTTTACAGCGAACCGGGGCACGGGGCCCGTTTCATGGTCCACTTGCCCCGTGCGCCGGAAGATGCGACGGCCGCGCCGATGGCCCAAGCGATGCCGGAACCGGCCCGAGGCAACGAAACCATCTTGCTGGTGGAGGATGAAACCGCCTTGCTGAAGCTTACCCGTACCATCCTGACCCGCCATGGCTACACGGTGCTGGCCGCCGCCACGCCCGAGGAGGCCCTGGCCCTGGCGCGACGGCATGCCGGACCCATCCATTTGCTGGTCACCGATGTGGTGATGCCCGGCCTCGACGGCAAGGCCCTGCAGGATCGCCTGACGGCCTTGCGTCCGGAGATCCGCACCCTCTTCATGTCCGGTTACACCGCCGACGTGATCGCCCGCCGCGGTGTGCTGGACGCGGACATCGATTATCTGCAGAAACCCTTTTCGGTGGCGATCCTGGCCGCCAAAGTGCGCAGCGTGCTGGACCGGTAGCAGTGGTAGGGGGGCGGTTCGCGCCGCAGGAAGGTGGTCGCGCGCCCTTATCCGGTCGCTCTCCCCGGGGGCGGGTGGGGCAGGCGGTTGTTGTAGGTCCAGAACCAGCACGACTCCTCGCCATGGGTTTCCCATCGGAGGTAGCCTCGTTCGACCAGGGCTTTGATGGTGCGGTCCACCAGCGGGGTGTCCATCCGGGTGGTGCGGGCGATGTGGGTCACCAGGGCGGTCGTGGGGTCGGGGCCGTCGGCGCCGGCCGGCAGGCGGGCGCCTTCGATCATGTCTTCGGCCAGCAGGCGATAGACCAGACGCATGCGGTACAGCCCCTCGAACATGAGGTACTCTTGGTCACTGCAATCGCCCTGCAGGTAGCGTGCTTCCATGGGGTCGGTCTTTTCTTGTTGCCGGTGGTACACTTCGGCCACGAAACGGTCCATCTCTTCCGGCGACAGGCGTGAGGTGCGCACGATGGCCTGGTTCGCATCATACTGTCGCCAATCGTCGGTCAGGATCTCCAGGTCGTACTCAGCGATCTCTTCCCGAACCCTGGTGCCGGGAAAGGGGGAGAGGAAGTGAAAGCCGTATTCGATGCCCAGTTCTTCGGCGAAGCGATGGCTGCGGGCCAGTGTCTCCGGCGATTCGCCCGGCAATCCGCACATGAATGAGGCGTGCACCCGCAAGCCGGCCGCCCTGCTCCAAGTCACGGCGCGGCGCGCCTGATCCAGGGTGATGCCCTTGCGGACCCGCCGTAGTATCTCCGGATCGCCCGATTCGATGCCGAAGCTGATGCTGTCGCACCCCGCCGCCCGCATGGCCTGCAGGGTGGCCGGATCCACCGTGTTGACCCGCGCGAATGCGCTCCAGTCGAAGCGTACCCCGCGGCGGGTGATTTCTGCGCACAGGGCCTGCACCCGCCGCTTGTCGGCGGTGAACAGGTCGTCGGCGATGTTGATGCGGCTGATGCCGTAGGTCAGCAGATGGGCGATTTCGTCGACCACCCGGCGCGGGTCACGGAAGCGGGGTTTGCTGCCCACCATGCGGCGGCCCAGGCAGAAGATGCAGCGGTTGGGACAGCCCCGGCTGGTGATGATGCTCGCCGGAAAACCCAGCGCCTGGTAACGGGACATTGGCAGCAGGTGGCGTGCCGGCAACGGCAACCGATTCAGATCGTCGATCAGGGGGCGCTCCGGTGTGCGCACCACCGCATCGCCCCGGCGAAAGGCGATGCCGGCGATGTCGGGCCATCGCCGGGGCGTTTTCAAGGCGGGGATCAGCTCCGCCAGGGTCGCCTCGCCCTCGCCGATGACGATCAGGTCCAGTTCGGGATGGCGCCGCAGGGTGTTGTCCACATCGAAGGAGACATGGGGGCCGCCCATCATGGTGACAATGGCAGGCCGATGGGCCTTGGCCTCGCGGATGATGGCGACGGCATCGGGAAAGTTCATGGTCACAGCCGTGGCGCCCACCACATCCGGCGCGAAGGCGTCCAAGGCGGCCCGCAGTTTTTCAGGGGTGTAACGGCTGACGATAAAATCCAGCAGCAGCACCTCGGCCCCGGCAGCCTCACAGGCGGCGGCCACATAACACAACCCCAAAGGCGGCGAAGGGGCCTCCTCCAAAGGATAGGGCGGAGCAATCAAGGCGATTTTCATGAACCGGCCATCTACCACGAAACCCCACAAAATTTAAAGTACAAAATCCCCCCACCCACCCCAGCTCAAACAAACCCAACCATCTCTAATCGACTAAATTCCTTCAACTTAAAACTTTAAACTTAAAACTTTAAACTGGGGCCCGCCCCTCAGGGCCCCTCACATTTTACGCAACTCCTTACGCAATATCTTGCCGACCAAACTCTTGGGCAGGGCATCGAGGAAGACCACTTCCTTGGGGGATTTGAATTTCTTCAGCTTGGTCTGCGCATATTCGATGATCTCCTCGGCGGTGGCGGTCTCGCCGGGCAGCAGCACCACGAAGGCTTTGATGTTTTCGCCGTAGACCTCATCGGGCATGCCCACCACGGCGGCTTCGGAGACTTTGGAGTGGCTGTAGAGCACCTCTTCCACTTCCCGCGGGGCGATGTTTTCGCCGCCTTTGATGATGATGTCCTTTTTACGCTCGGTGATGAAAAAATAGCCCTCTTCGTCCTGGTACCCCACATCGCCGGTGTAGAGCCAGCCGTCGCGCAGCACCTTGGCGCTTTCCTCCGGTTTCTGCCAATAGCCTTGCATCAGCATGGGGCCGGAGATCAGGATTTCCCCCTGGGTTCCGGGGGGCACGACGATGCCCTGGTCGTCCACCACCTTCATTTTGGTGCCTTTCATGGGCAGGCCGATGGAGCCGATCTTCTTTTTGCCTTCGAAGGGGTTGACGGCGTTGTTGGCGCCGGCTTCGGTCAGTCCCCAGCCTTCGATGATCTCGAAGCCGAAGGTGGCCTTGAAGCGCTCCCAGGTTTCCAGGGTGAGGGGCGCCGAGCCGCAGATCCAGTACTTCATGGAGCTCAGGTCGTACTTCTTGGGATCGGGGTGCAGCAGCATGAAGATGTACATGGTGGGCACGGCGCCGATCATGTTGGCCTTGTACTTCTCGATGGCGGCGAACACCTTGTCGATATCGAAGGAGTCCAGCACCACGGAGCAGCCGCCGCCCACCAGCATGCCGAAGTTCATGCTGGCGATGCCGTAGGAGTGGCAAAGGGGCAGCACCAGGACGCTGGTCATGCCCGACGGCAGGTTCAGCGTGGCTTGCTGCATTTCGGCGTTGGCCAGCAGGCTGCCGTGGGTGTGCATCACCCCCTTGGGTTGGCCGGTGGTGCCGGCGGTGTAGATCAGGGCCGCCAGATCGTCGTCGCCCACCGCGGCGATTTCGATCGCATCCGGTTGGGCATCGCACAGGGCGTGATAGGAGAGGGTGCCCTCGGGCACTTCCGGGTCGGTCAGGATGATGTTGCGCAGCTCTGGGGCCTCTTTGCGGCAGGTTTCGATCTTGGGGAGGAACATTTTGTTGCTGATGACCGTGCTTGCCCCGGTATCCTGGTAAATAAAGGCGGTTTCGGCATCGCCCACCATGAAGTTGATGGGCACGACCACGGCCCCCAGGCTGTAGACGGCGGTAAAGCTCTGCAGTACTTCCGGGCAGTTGGGCATCTGGATGATCACCCGGTCCCCCTTGCCCACCCCCAAACTTTTGAGGGCATTGGCCAATTGGGCCGATTTTCGGCGCATCTCCACATTGGTGAATTGCCGTTCCCCGAAAATGGTGGACACATGTTCACCGAAACGCTCGATCTCTTTTCCAGGCAAGTGCGCGAGGTTCATTGAATCTCCTTTTCTGTGATAATGGTTCGAAGCTATTTTGGCCGCTGCGGCGCCGGTTGTCAAAGGTTTTCAGGCAGGTTTTCAGGCCGCCGTGGCGCCGCCGTCCACGGTGACCACCGTGCCGGTGATGTAGCGGGCGCAGTCGGAGGATAGAAAAGCCACCACCCGGCCCACATCTTCCGGCGCGCCGGGCGGGGGGGTGCGGGGAACCAGCTCCTGCCAGCGATCAGCATCGCCCAGCCGCGTTTGGGCCAGGCCGCGCAGCAGGCTTTCCAGGCGTGCGGTGCGGATCAGGCCCGGATTGACGGCTAAAACCCGGATGCCCTCCTTCAGGCTGCGCGCGCCCAGGGCGCGGGTGAAGGCCATCAAGGCGGCATTGCCGGCGCCGCCGGCGATGTAGTCCAGGGTGGGGCGCTCTCCGCCGGCGCCGATCACGTTGATGATGACGCCCCGGCCATGTTCGCGCATGCGTGGGTAAACCGCACGGCAAAGATTGATGTAACCGAACACCTTCAGGTCCCACGCTTGGCGCCAGAGCGGTTCGGACACGCGCCACAGGTCGCCGCGGGGAATGGCGCCGGCATTGTTGACCAGGATGTCGATCCGCGGGCAGGCATCCGCCAGGGCACGGGCCTGATCGCCGTCGGTCAGGTCCGCCGGGTGGCAGGTGACGGCCACTCCGTAGCGATTCTGCAGGTCTGCGCGGGTCGCGTCCAGGGCCTCGGCGCCGCGGGCCGCCAAGTGGAGGGCGCACCCTTCGGCGGCCAACGCTTCGGCGCAGGCGCGGCCGATGCCCATGGAACCCCCGGTGATCAATGCGGTACGGCCATTGAGTCCTAAATCCATCGACGCACTCCTTGTTTGGTTTGTGATAGCGGTTCGCGAGCCCTAAGGGGTCGTCGCGGCCGCTTTGTCGAAGGGGATGGTCAGGGCGTAGACCCCTTCCTCGAGTTTGGCTTGCACGGGGAAGCCGCCGCGCTCGAACACCTTGAGCATGGCGCGGTTGGTGGTCAACACGTCGGCCGTCAGGCCCGCCAAACCTTGCTGCTGGGCGTGGCGCGCCAGCAGCCGGAAGAGGAAGCTGGCAATGCCCAGCCCCTGGTATTCTTCATCGACAACGAAGGCCACATCGGCGTACGGTTTGTTTTCATGCCGCGCGTATCGGCCTTCGGCGATGATGGTGCCCTGGCCCGGGTCGCCGATGACGCCGACGATGGAGAGCACCTTACGGTAGTTCACATTGACATATTCCTGCATCTTGGCGTGGGTCATGGTTTTGATGGGGGCGAAATAACGGTAGTAAATCGCCTCGTCGGAAAAGCGGTAGAACAGACGCCGCATTTGCTCCTCGTCCGAGGGACGGATGGCCCGGAAACGTACCGAAAGGCCGTTTTTGAAGTTGTGGCGGGTGGCCACTTCATGGGGGTAGCAATGGGCACTGTCGGCCAGGAAGATCTGGTCGGCAAAGAGAATGCGGGCCTCCTTGGCCGCCTCCACCAGGCCGGGTCGATCTTCCGGGTGGGCGATGTCGATCAGGGCCTGGGCTCGTTCGCGCAAGGTGCGGCCGCGCAGGTTGGCGATGCCGTATTCGGTCGCCACGATGTCCATGGATTCGGGTTGATTGAGCAAGTTGGGGTTGTCTTCCACCGACAGGCGCACGTTGGGTTCGCCTTCCCGGTTGCGGCTGGGCAGGGCCAGAATGGTGTAGCCCCCCGGCGAGAGATCGGCGCCGTTGAAGAAGTCGGCGAGTTGCCCCGGACCGGTGGTGACGGCCCCCTTGCCGATGCTCATGGCCGCCCGTCCGCTCAAATCCACCCGGCGGGCGGGGATGATCAGCACGAAGTTGGGATTGCGGGCGATGTCCAGGGGGCTGAAGACCCGGTCCACGCTCTGGAACTCCACCAGGGGGTTGTGGTCCAGCCAGCGCATCAACTGCGGACTGCCAAGGGCGAAGCCGGTCAGGGAGCGCCCCCGGAAGATGCCCTTGCGGCGGTTGCTGACGGCCCCGCTGCACACCAGGTCCATCAGGGCATCGGTGAAGAAGGGGGTGTGGATGCCCAGGTCGCGCTTGCCGGCGAGATGTTTGGGCAGTGCTTCGTAAATTGGGCCGATGTTGTAGGCCAGGCAGGAGCCGTCTTCGATCACTGCGGCCACGTTGGCCGCCACCCGGTCGAAGATTTCGTCCAGGGGCCAGCGGTCGAAGTACAAGGGCGGGTCTTCGCTGTGCACCAACAGGTCGAAGGCGTCCATGGAGACGAAGGTGTCGCCGTAGGTGAAGGGAATGTCGGCGTTGATTTCGCCCACCACCAGGTCGGCCTGTTCCATGGCCTGGCGGGCCACATCCATGCCCACCCCCAGGCTGCAGTAGCCGGTGTCGGTGGGCGGGGTGATCTGGATGAAGGCGATGTCGATGGCCATCTGGCCCGAGGTGATCAGCCGGGGGATGGTGGAGAAACGGGCCGGAATCAAATCCACATGCCCGGCGGCGATGGCCTCCGAGGCCACCCAGCCGGAGAAAAAGGTGCGCAGCCGATATTTGTGGGATTGGAGGGCTTCCAGGGAGATGGCGTCGCCGAAGCTGACCAGTTGAATCAGGGTCAAGTCCTGCAGGTTGTACTCCTTGGAGGCCATCAGGCGTTTGACCAGGGTGCGCGGCTCGGCGGTGCCGGTGCCGATGAAGATGTTCATGCCCGGTTCGATGCGGGTCAAAACGGCGTCGGCGGAGACGACCCGCTTTTGCCACTCTGCTTTGGAGGTCTGTTTCATGGAATCGTCCTTTTTACCATATGGTTCATGGGTTCTCTTTTTCACAAATAGGGAGAGGCGAGCCGGGCGCAACCGTCGCGCAGCTTGACGGCCAGGGAGCGGCCGTCCACATCCTCCAGGGTCAACGGCCGGGCGGTCGAGCGTTTGCGTTCCACCAGGGTGTCGAGGGTGGCCGCCAGCACCGGATCGTAGCACTCCAGGTTGAATTCGAAATTGAGCCGCAGGCTGCGCGGATCCCAGTTGGAAGAGCCCAAGAGGGTCCAGGCCCCGTCCACCAGCATCAGTTTGGTGTGGTCGAAGGGCGGGGGGGTGAGCCAGATGCGACACCCTTGCTCCAGCACTTGCCACACGATGGCGGCCGAGGCCCATTGCACCAGGCGCAGGTTGTTGCGCGCCGGCAGGAAGATGTCCACCTTGACGCCGCGCATGGCCGCCAGGTTGAGGGCGGTGATCAATGACGCGTTGGGCAGAAAATAGGGAGTGACCACCCGCACGGAGGATTCGGCGCAACTCAAGGCGCCCAGGAGGGTGGTGCAAAGGTTCTCGAAATCCGCGTCCGGTCCGTCGGGGATGCCACGGGCGATCACGTCGCCCTCGGACGGTACTTCGGGGAACCAGATGTCGCCTTCCAGCCGTTCCCCTTTGCAAAAGAGCCAGTCTTCGGCAAAGGCGTGCTGCATCTGGGTCACCACCGGTCCGTTGACTTGGAAGTGCAGATCCGTGATGGGGTTTTTGGGGCACAACGCCGGCCAATGGGCCGAGCGGATGTTCATCCCGCCGATGAACCCCCGGGCCCCGTCGACCACCAATATCTTGCGGTGGTTGCGTAAATTGGCATAGGCGAATGCCCAGGGGGCCCATTGGGGCAAGAAGGAGGCATGGGAGATACCGGCGCGTCGCATGCGATAGGTGATTGGGGGAAAGGTGTATTTGCTGCCGGCATCGTCCACCATCACCCGCACCTGGACACCCCTTTGGACCGCATTGCGCAGCGCGTCCGCAAAACGGCGTCCGGCGGCGTCGTTGTCGAAAATGTAGGTGCCCAGGGTGATGGACCGTTGTGCCTGTGCGATGGCGTCCAGCATGCGGGGATAGGCCTCTTCGGGCGCCAGGGGGGTGACGGTGTTGCCGTCCAGCAGGGGGTAGCGGGTCACCTTGCCCACCAGGCGGGCCAGATGGGTCAGGTGAGGTCCCAATTGGTGAATGGATGCGGCCTCCGGCGCCACGCAGGCATCGGCGGAGTGCACCGGCAGCAGATGGCGAAAATCGCGCAGGGAGCGGGCCCTGCGGTGCACCCGGTTGATGCCCAGCCACAGGTAGAGCAGACTGCCGAAGATGGGGACGAACCAGATGAAGCCGACCCAGGCGATGGCGGCGCGGGTGTCCCGCTTGTAGAGGATGGCGTGACCGGCGGCCAGGACACTGACAACAAAGGTGAGCAAGGCCAGAAACTGGGGCCACAGGGATGCAATCACGTCGGTCGGCACGGATACTCCTCACCAAAGGTTGCCGGGGGGTTGCCCCCCTTGATCGTTTCTGTATCCTATATCATAAAAACGATGCGGGCACATGGGCGCCCTGAAGGGCCATGCGAAAAAAGGCCTTGACAGCGATCCGCGTTCCTACTTATTTATCGCGCACAATCTCAATGCAACTTCAGATCCCAGGCACTTCGGTTATGCAGCAGGCGGATATCGACAACAGCGTGAACACGGTTTGGTGGTGGCGCCAGTGGTGCGTGCGCGCTCACGGTGCCTTGCCGATCATCTGAAACCGTCACAGGCAACCATAAGGACCGTGGGCCCCATCCGGCTCACGGTCTTTTTTTTTCGTGGGCGGGAAAACGGGTGGACCTCCCCTGTCCCTTGAAAGGAGATCTATATGTTACTGCGTAAATTTCCCGACCAGTCCCGGTTCGAGGCGCTGGCACGCGCCCACAATGTGGTGCCGTTGGCCGTGGAGATCCTGGCCGACATGGAAACGCCGGTTTCCCTGCTGGCCAAGCTCTACCGGGAGCAGGGGCCCGTGTTTCTGCTGGAAAGCGTGGAGGGGGGCGAAAAATGGGGGCGCTACAGTTTCATCGGCACCTCGGCCCATGCCGACGTTCAGGTGTTTCGCGACACGGTGCGCATCACCACCGCCGCCGGCACCGAGACCGTGGCCCATGACAACGATCCGCCGGCGGTGCTGCAAGCCTTGCTGGCGCGCTACCGGGCGGCCGATCTGCCCGAGCTGCCCCGTTTCTGGGGCGGCCTGGTGGGCTACTTGAGCTACGAGATGGTCTCCTTTTTCGAACCGCGCATCCCCAACCGGCTGCCGGCGGATCAGCCCATAGCCCATTTTGTGCTTCCCGAGGAGCTGCTGATCTTCGACAACATCCGCAACACCCTGCTGTGCCTGGCCATCGGGTTCATCGACAACCCGGCCGATGCCGGGCATGTGTACGCCGCCGCCGCCAACCGGCTCAACGGTTTGCTGCGCCGCATCGCCCAACCCCTGGCCGCGTCGTCGTCGCACAGCGGTCCTTTCCAACTGGCTTTGCAGCCGGTGCAGCCCGATGCCACCTACCGGCACCAGGTGGATGTGGTCAAGGACCATATCCGCAAGGGGGACATCATTCAGGCGGTGCTTTCCCAGCCTTTCACCTGCCCCGCCCCCCCCGACATGCTGGCTCTCTACCGGGCCCAGCGCTACATCAATCCATCGCCCTATCTGTTTTTCATGCACCTGGGCGACACGGTGCTGGCCGGTTCCTCGCCCGAGACCATGGTGCGCCTGGAGAACCGGGTGGCCACCTTGCGGCCCATCGCCGGCACCCGGCCCCGCGGGGTGGACGAGCAGACGGATCGCGCCTTGGCCGACGAGCTGCTGCAAGACGAAAAGGAGCGGGCCGAGCATCTGATGCTGGTGGATCTGGGGCGCAACGACCTGGGGCGCGTGGCCCGCACCGGCACGGTGCAGGTGACCGACCTGATGGTGGTGGAACGCTACTCCCATGTGATGCACCTGGTTTCCAACATCATCAGCGAGCTCAAACCCGAGTGCGATGCCTGGGACCTGCTGCGGGCCGCCTTTCCGGCCGGCACCCTCAGCGGCGCGCCCAAGGTGCGGGCCATGGAGATCATCGACGATTTGGAACAGGGACCCCGCGGACCCTACGGCGGAGCGGTGGGCTATGTCTCCTTCAACGGCAACATGGACCTGGCCATTACCATCCGCACCGCCTGCGTGCGTGATAACCTGTTGACCGTGCGGGCCGGGGCCGGCATCGTGGCCGATTCGGACCCCGAACGGGAGCGCCGGGAGACCGTCAACAAGGCCATGTCGGTGCAGAAAGCCCTGGCCATGGCCCAGGCCGCCGAAACAAAGGAGATCCGTTCATGATCCTGATGATCGACAACTACGATTCGTTCACCTACAATCTGGTGCAGTACCTGGAGGAGATCGGCGCGTCGGTGGAAGTGGTGCGCAACGACGTGATGGACGCGGCGGCTGTGGAAGCGCTGGCGCCTTCGGCCATCGTGATTTCGCCGGGACCGGGCGGCCCGCCGGATGCCGGGGTCTCCCTGGCGGTGATCGAGCGCCTGTCGGGCCGCATACCGATTTTGGGGGTCTGCCTGGGGCACCAGTGCATCGCGGCGGCCTTCGGCGCCGCCATCATCGGCGCCCGGCGCCTGATGCACGGCAAAACCTCTACGATTACGGGTGACGGCGAAGGCTTGTTCAGCGGCGTCAAGCAGCCGTTTCAGGCCATGCGCTACCACTCCCTGGTGGTGGACCCCGGGACCGTACCCCCATGCCTCAAGGTTAGCGCCACCGCCGAGGACGGCGAAATCATGGGCCTGCGCCACACCCACCACCTGACCGAGGGGATTCAGTTTCATCCCGAGTCGATCATGACCACCATCGGCAAACGGCTGTTGCGCAATTTCGTCAAAAGGGTCGGGGCATCGGAATAGGCGCGCCTGTTTCAATCATCTTTTCAGCAGGAGTTTCCAATGATCAAACCGTTTCTATCCAAAATCATCCAACGGCAGAATCTGACCGCCGCCGAAATGGCCGAGATGATGCACTTGGTGCTCACCGGCCAGGCCAGCGAGGCCCAGATCGGGGCTATGATGGCGGCTTTGGCCACAAAAGGGGAAACCTTCGAGGAGCTGGCCGGCGCGGCGCGTGCCATGCGCGGCAACGCCCGCCGCATCCAGGCCCTGGGGTCGCCGGTGGTGGACACCTGCGGCACGGGCGGCGACGGGGTGGGCAGTTTCAACATCTCCACCACCACCGCCTTCGTGGTGGCCGGTTGCGGCGTGACGGTGGCCAAGCACGGCAAC
The DNA here is from genome assembly GCF_022968795.1 of Desulfatitalea alkaliphila. Classification (GTDB taxonomy): domain Bacteria; phylum Desulfobacterota; class Desulfobacteria; order Desulfobacterales; family Desulfosarcinaceae; genus Desulfatitalea; species Desulfatitalea alkaliphila. Next base: position 2,232 of record NZ_JALJRB010000005.1, on the reverse strand, counting down.
CGCTCGGTCTCCAGCAAATGCGGCAGCGCCGATGTGTTGGAGGTGTTGGGGGTCAAGCTGGACACCGACCCGGAGATCGTGGAGGAGGCGGTGCAGAGCATCGGCATCGGTTTTCTGTTCGCGCCCCTCTATCACAGTGCCATGAAGTACGCCGCCAAGCCGCGGCAGGAGCTGGGGGTGCGCTCCATTTTCAACATGCTGGGGCCGCTGACCAATCCGGCCTCGGCCAACTGCCAGCTGCTGGGGGTGTTCGCGCCGGCGCTGACCGAAATGTTCGCCCGGGCGCTGCAATTGCTGGGGACCCGGTCGGCCATGGTGGTGCACGGCCATGACGGCCTGGACGAGATCAGCGTCTGCGCCCCCACGCGGGTCAGTGAACTCAAGGCCGACGCCATTCGCACCTACGACATCCACCCCGAACAGTACTTCGGCGGTCTTGCCGATCCGGCCGACATGGCCGGCGGCGATCCCCCAGCCAACGCGGCCATCACCCGCGCCATCCTCGAAGGCGAAAAGGGGCCCCGGCGCAATGTGGTGCTGATCAATGCAGGCGCGGCCCTGGTGGCGGCCGACAAGGCGGCCGATCTGCGGCAGGGCATCGACCGTGCGGCGGCGGCCATCGACCAGGGCAAGGCCATGGAGAAGTTGCAAGCCTTGGCGGCTTACACCCAGGAGAACGGATGACACCATGAGCATTCTGGATCGCATCGTGGCCGATAAAAAGGAGCTGGTGGCCGACGCCGCGCGCCGGATGCCCTTGAACCAACTGTGCGCCCGGATCGCCGACACCGCCTGGACGGCGCGCGGTTTCGCGGCGCGGCTGGCCCGTCCCGGACCGGGCGGGGTCAATATCATTGCCGAGGTGAAGCGGGCTTCGCCCTCCAAGGGGGACATCCGGCCGGACCTGGATGCGGCCCGTTGCGCCGCGGAATACGCGGCCGGCGGCGCGGCGGCCATCTCGGTGCTCACCGACGGGCCCTATTTCAAAGGTGCCCTGGAAGACCTGGTCCGGGCCCGCGCGGCCACCGATCTACCCGTGCTGCGCAAAGAGTTCATCATCACGGATTATCAGCTCTACGAGGCCCGGGCCGCCGGTGCCGATGCGGTCCTGCTCATTGTGCGTATTCTGTCGCTGTCACAGCTCGATGGGCTGCTGGCCTTGACCCGTGAACTGGGCATGGATGCCCTGGTGGAGATCCATTCGGCGGAGGAGTACACCATTGCCCGCGCCGCCGGCAGCCGCCTGATCGGCATCAACAACCGCAACCTGGCCACCTTCGACACCGACCTGGGGACCGCTACAACTCTGGCGGCTCGCATGGGTCCGGGAGAAATACCCGTGGCGGCCAGCGGCATCCACAACCGCCGCGACATCGAGGCCAACCTGGCCGGAGGGATATTCAATTTTCTGATCGGCGAAAGCCTGGTGCGGGCGCCGGACCGGGTTGCCTTTTTGAAGGAATTGATGGGTGGTGCGCCGGCGGCGAAACAACCAGCGGATGGAGGCATCTGACCCATGACCAAAGCAAACAACCGGGGCGACGGCCCTCGAATCAAGATCTGCGGTTTGACCGATCCGGCACAGGCGGCGAATTGCGCCGCCCTGGGCGCCGATGCCATCGGACTGATTTTTCATCCGCCCAGCCCCCGTTATGTCACCCTGGACCAGGCCGCCGCCATTGCCGATGCCTTTCCCCCGACGGTACCCGCCGTGGGGGTTTTCGTCAATGTCGGCTGGGAACAACTGGCCGCCACCGTGCGCTACTGCCGCTTGGGCGCGGTGCAGCTGCACGGCAACGAACCCCAATCGCTGGTGGCGCGGCTGCAGGACAGTTTTGATGGGGTGGTGATCAAGGCGCTCTTTGCCGCCAAAAAGCCCCGACTGACGGATGTGGACCGCTACCGGGCATCGGCCTACCTGGTGGAGTGCGGCCGCGGCGTTCAACCCGGCGGTAACGCCCTGACCTGGGAGTGGGGCGCCGCCGCCGACCTGGCCCGCCGCCATCCCACCCTGCTGGCCGGCGGTCTCGATGCGGACAATGTGGCCCGCGCCATCGCCGACGCCCTGCCCGACGCCGTGGACGTCAGTTCCGGCGTGGAGGCGGCGCCGGGCCGCAAGGACCCGGCCAAAGTGGCCCGTTTCATCGCCGCCGTGCGGCAGACGGGGCCGTTGTATGCGCAAGGCGGGCGGGTGGTGCGGGAAGTGTTTGGGCCCTGGCGGGCCCAAGTTTT
>NZ_JALJRB010000049.1 GCF_022968795.1 Desulfatitalea alkaliphila | reverse complement strand
AGTCCGATGGAGGCGTGCACACAGCCGTGACGGATCCGAACGGCGCATACGGGCTCGCAGGCTTAACCGCCGGTGAAATGACGATCACCGCATTCCTTGAAGGTTATCATGCCGTCTCGGCTTCCGTCGCCCCCGACGACGGCGCCCGATTGATCTTTTCGCCGCAATTGGAATCTTCATCCCAGGAACAGACCTCCGCAAATGGGGCGCTGGCCGGCACCGTCGTCGATGCCATTAGCGGGCGCGGGTTGGAGGGCGTGTGGGTTTCATTGACCTATCCGTCGGGTGAAACCTTTGATTATTGGACCGAACGCGATGGCCTGATGTTGATTGAAAATCTTGACACGGATGTTGTGGCGGTCGCCTTCAACCTTCCCGGATATCTGCCCATGACGGGGCAGGTGACACTCCAGGGGGGGCTGACCATCGATGTCGGCGAGGTCCGGTTGCAGCCCGAGCAGGATGAGGCGACGGCCACGGTGTCGGGGTACCTGGTGGATGTGCGTTCACGTCTTCCGGTGGCCGGCGCTGTGCTTTCGGCCGTGAATTTGGCGGACAACGCAACGGCGGAAACCATCAGCGATGCCGAAGGCCGATTTGACCTCTCGGGATTAACGGGTGGTGAATATCATTTTTCCATCGATGCCTCCGCCTATGCCATTGTGGGTTTTCATCTGATTGCCGCGCAGGGCCAGGCGCTGGACCTCGGAGAGATCCGGCTGCGCAAGCCGGGGATTGATGCCTTGCTCCCGGATCTTTCCATCCTGGCGCTCGATGTCAATGAGATATTCTCCACACCCGAGGACTTCGCTGTGTCCGGAACGCTGCGCATGACCCTCATCAACCGTGGGAACGCCCCGGTGGAGGTGCCTTTCGAGGTCCATGCCTATGAGGATCTGCATGGGTATGGCGTGCCGGGTGACGATGCGCGGGTATTCGGCAGCGTGGTGGTGTCGGCGTCACCGGCGAACCCCATTGCCGTTGACGGTACCATTGATGTTGCGTTGCCGGTCAGTGGGAGGCAATCCTTCCGGGATGCGCCGATTTTGGTTGTATTGGATCCAGCCAATGTTCTGGTGGAACTGTCAAAGGCCAACAATACAAGCAATACGGCAGGATTGTGCGTTTCAGAGCACAAGCCCATCCTCGACCTTTGCCTCTGCATGGATGCCTCCGGCAGTGTGAGCAGTGCCGATTTTCAGCTGCAACTGGAGGGTACCGCGCGGGCGATCGAGGATGAAAACATAGTGCCGCGCGATGGAACGGTGCGCGTTTCCGCCTTCCAGTTCGCCGGTAGCAGTCGCCTCGAGTTGAATCCGACCATCATCGAGGAAGACAACGTGCATCACGTCACCGATACCATCAGGGCCATCCGCAAGCTCGGCGGCGGCACCTCGATTCATGACTGCATCAACAAGGCGGCCGATCTGCTGGTCGCCGCCACGCCGTCGAGTGTGCTGCAGGTGATCGATCTTTCCACGGATGGTCAATCCAACCAAAGCCAGGCCATTTCCGCCGCCACGCGGGCCGGCGACATGGGCATCGATGTGCTCAACGCCATCGGCGTCGGCAGCGGCATCAATGTGAACCTGTTGAACAGCATTGTCTTTCCGCAACCCGCGGGCGGTGAAAGGGGTTTCGTGACCCTCATTTCCGGCTACCAGGAGTATATCGAAGGCATTGCCGGAAAGATTCAACGCGAAACCAGAATGGCCGATCTCACCGTGGGCGGCGTGCGTTTCATCGATGGCGGTTACGGCAGTGATGGGACAATTGCCATGGTGATCGGCAACAGCGGCGCGGCGTCCATATCGGAGAACGTGGTCATATCGGTGTATGACGGTGCGCCCGAACAAGGCGGCCGACATGTCGAAGACCATATCTTCACCGATGGATTTCTCCCCGGCGGTTTTGCGGAGGTGAGGATTGAAGGATTGCCGCCCACGGCATTCACCAGTGGCGAGCTGGTCGTCATTGTCCGGATCGATGGCGATTTCGCCGAATGCAACCAGGAAAACAACCGCCAGGCGATTCCCGTTTTGGCGATGCTGGGAAGCATTGAACTCAACCTGAACGGGAATCGGTTCGGACCGGGACAAACTGTCGATCTGACAAGCCGGGTGTTCAATACGGGCTCTCTGGAGGGGCGGTATCGGGTGCTGTTGCAGGTTCTCGACCAGGACGGCGTTGCGGTGCATGTATTCGATGCCATTGATGCGGCGGCGATTCCTGTTGCCGAATCAGCAGACTTCACCGCTCAATGGTCGACGGGCCGGACGTTGGCCGGCGCCTATAACGCCCGTGCGCAGTTGATGAGCCTCGACGGGTCACTTCTGGATGCCTCCCAGACCTCCTTTGTCATCAGCGAGCTTGAGCCGGGCGATCCACCCGGCGGCACGGCCGCGGCAAGCATCCGTGCGGCCACCGACCGGCCGCAGTATCATGTGACGGATGATGTGGTGATTGAGCTGCTGGTTCAAAATACCACCACCGTTCATCCCATGGAGAACACAGTCGTACAGGTGGTGGTATCCGATCCCGACGGCGTTATCGTGCATGCGGACACCATTTCCATCGGCACCCTGATGCCGGGCGGGACGGAACAATCCACACAAAAGGTCCATTTTGCTCGGGCCCCGACGGGCACTTATCGGTTGGTGGCAACGTTGGCCGATGTGGGCGGCACCGTCTACGCAGACAGCCATAGCGGGTTTGAGGTGATCAATGACATGCAGCGGTCCGTTCAGGGAACGGTGCGTGTGGCCGAGGAAACCATTTACGCCGGTGCCGCTCAGATCTGCACCTATGAGGTGGTCAACGCCGGCGCGGCTGCAATCGAAGGCCTTCCGATTCACCAGTTGGTCGTTCAAATGGCCGACGAAGCGGTTATGGATACGGAGAATGATGCTGTGGATCTGCCCGTCGGCGCCGACGCCACGCGATCCAAGGGCTTTGCAACCGCCGGATACGCACCAGGGACTTATGCCTGCGTTCTTCAAGCCATGGTCAATGACGAGATTCAAGATTTGGCCCATGCGCTGTTCCAGGTCGAGCCACCACCCATTGTGATCGACGGCGACATCGCCATCGGGCACCAAGGTCGTTTGCTGGTGCTGCGCGACCCCATATCGGAATCCGACACCGTTGCCGTTGCCCGAAATGAATATCTCCGGCAATTGTTGCGCAATGCCGGATGGTTGGCCACCTTCGTCGACAATGGGGCCGATTTCGCAATGGAAATGGCCGGTGGCGGCTACAGCTTGTATGCCTTGATGAGCCGTTCGGTCAAACTCAACAAACCAACCCAAGAGACGCTCAACGCCAAGATCGCCCAAGGCGATGGTCTGCTGGTGGCCGGTGGCCATGACCGACGCAATCGTTTTGTCGAAGAAGCCTTGGGAATCGCCATTCACGGCAATGTCGCCCTCGCCGGCGGCGTGGGCGTCGAAGCGAGCGACCTTGGCGAAGCCTGGACAAGTGATTTTAACGTTCCAGGCAAAGTATTGAGTTTTGTCCCACAGACCGCCGCGGTGATCGCCCAATACATTCGCGACGGCGAAAGTGCCGGTGAAAACGGGCCGTCTTGTTTGGGCGAAACCGGTGCGTTCAATGCGCTGGTATTCGAAGATTTCAGTTCCGTTGCATCGGCCGTGGAAGGCCGTCTGGCGGTAGGCGGGCAGCTCAACCTCAATCACTATCGCGTAGGCAACAAGGTGAGCGCGCACCCGCTGAGCAATGTGGTGGTGGTCGGCGGAGATGTGCATCTGCCTCTGGGCAAAATCTTCAACGGCCATCTCGTCGCCCAAGGCAGCATCGGGGGCGTGGGGATGCCCGTGCTCAAGAGTATGGCGCGCGGCGCAACGGCGCAAGGACAGGTCGATATCCCCTTGGATTTTGCCATGATGCGTGAATACATGGAAGGGTTATCGGCGGATATCGCGGACTTGCCGGCCACCGGTACCGGCGTGATCCAATATGGTACCTTGACCCTGTCCGGCGACGGGACGTCCGAATTGCAGGTGTTTTGCATCGATGCCGTTGATTTGATGACCGCCCACACCTTCAGGGTGCACAACATCCCGGCCGGCGCCAGCGTCATTTTCAACATACCCGGTCCCCACGCCTCGATCAGTAGCATGAGCCTGGCCGGACTGGCGCCCATGCGGCAAAATGTGCTGTTCAACTTTCCCGATGCAAACCGGGTCGATTTGACCTGGATCGGCATCGAAGGCGCGATCCTGGCGCCGTATGCCCACTTTGAGAACCCGCGCGGCAATATCAACGGACAGTTGATCGCCAAATCCTGGGACGGACCGATGGCCATCAACCATTGGCCCTTTGCCGGCGGGCTGGCGGGTGCCGTGGATTGCCTCAAGCACAACGCCATCGCAGTGAACGAATACCACCTGGGCCGGGCCGTTTTTGTCGGCTTCGACCTTCTGGCCGAGGCGTTCGCCCATCACGAAAATGACCCGACAGCGGCATTCAATCCTTTTGCGGATTTGCTGTTGAGCGGGCTGACCCATGCCCATCCCGATCCGCTGCCGCTCGCATCCGCTAGGGTGGTACCGCTGGTGGTGGAAATCAACAATGCCGGCATGGCCGCCTCCGGTGAAGCACTGCTCACATTCAGCGACAATCTGGTCGTGATCGACGGTGCCGGTTTTACCATTGAAGAAGGCATGGATGGCGCTACCTGGCGCTTTCCCTTTGCCCTTGCCCAATCTGAAAACCATCAGCAAACCCTTTATGTGCAGCTGCCCGAAACCGTGGGCGAAGCAGCCCATATAGATCTGCTGGTGCAAACCGGACAAGCTCCCGATCCGATTGTACACGTGGAGACAACGTATACCATGATTGCACAATAACACCGGAAGGCGGAACGACGAACCAATGAGGGCGCATGCGCCCACGGTGCAAGCGATCCACAAAAACCATCAAGCCGGCAGGCGCAGGAAAGGCGAAACATGCAAAAAGCAACACACACAATAACGATGGAGGCCCTCCGAAAAGGACTTTTTGCCCGGCTGGCCGGCATGCTGACCCTGATCATTTTCGGCTTCGTTTTCTACATTGCTCCCACCGGCGAAGCCATTGCCGAGGTGATGAGCCGGGACGACCAGCCGTCTTCCGAACTGGAAGCCATCCTGGAAAGCACGCCTGATAAAAAGCTCGGCCACCGCCTCTCGCGACTGCGTGAAACCATCGTCAACGATCTGCCACGGGCGATGGAACAGCGCCGTGATCTGCGCGGCTGGCTGGACCGCGCCCGCGAACGGATCATGCCGGCCGACCCGCTGACCGCTTCGGAAACAAAGGATCTGCGCCGACTCGGTGAGCGCATCGCCGATGCCTACCATGAGGCCCATGAAAAGTTCGTCGAGGATGCCCGGCGCTGGGAGCAAACCGATCTCGCACCCCACGTGCGTCGTCTGATCCGCGAGCGCCACCAGGAGGCCATGGCGCGCTTTCAAAGCCGCCACGATGCGCTCCGGCGCCACCTGCAAACCCTGGTGGAATCAAAGGGCGAAACCCAACGCAAGGCGTTCGATGACTTGCGTACCGAACTGGAAGAAACCCCCTTCGAGCGCCGCCACACCCCCCTCGACCCGAATCAATTGCCCTGGGGGCCGTCCGACAGCCAAGTGCGCGAACCCATCACCAACCCTGAAGAATTCAAGGAAATCCTCGGCATCCTTCCCCGGACGGCCTATCCGTTGGTGGCCGCAAACCAACTGCCCATCGGCTTGCTGTCCGGAACCACACTGGCGGCCGCACCGCCTGTCGATGCCGATTTGGCCCAAACCCTGGAGGTTCGCTTCACCGATGAGATCCAGGACCTGGCCGCCGACCTGGACAACGATCCCACCCAAATACACGCCTGGGTGCACAACCATATCCGCTATATCCCCAGCCACGGCTCTATCCAAGGCGCGCAAGCGACCCTGGAAGGCCGCAGCGGCAATGCCATGGACACCGCCGGCCTGTTGATTAGCCTGCTGCGCGCCGCCGGCATCCCGTCCCGCTACGCCTACGGCACCGTCGAGGCACCCGCTGAAAAAGTCATGAATTGGGTCGGCGGCGCCCACACCCCCGAAGCGGCCATGAACCTGATGGCCCAGGGCGGTATTCCCGTCACCGGCATCACCCAAGGCGGGCAAATCACCCACATCCGCTTCGAACACGTGTGGGCCCAGGCCTGGGTCGATTACTTTCCCGGCCGCGGCATGACACACCAGACCGGCGACAGCTGGATTCCCATGGACGCG
>NZ_JALJRB010000048.1 GCF_022968795.1 Desulfatitalea alkaliphila | reverse complement strand
CACCGTGGCGATGACGCGCTGCTTGACCTTGCCTTTTTCTTTGCGGTTTTCAACGATTTGAAGGTACTGGTATTTGCCGGATTTTTTAACGCGTGCGAACACCGGGAGCCTCCAAAGCCAAGGACACTCCCTCAATGCCTGCTGTTGTGATCAAATTTGTCAATGGTTCCATCGGTAATCTGTGGCACTACCTTTTGGGGGTCGAAATCAGGCCTGGTTGTTTAAAATCATGACCTTACGCCGATTTTCGGCGTGCGTTTTTAGAACAACTGTCGAACTTATTCATGAACAGCGCATCGATGCTGATTTTTATGATGGTGGTAGACTAGGCCCGGGACCGGACATCCAACAGAGCGGCCAGGCCGAAGTACTGTTCCACGATGTATCGTTTTTTGAGATGGACTTATTGCGGGCAATTTCAGTATCGGTTAGCACTGCGTTTATGTTGTTTTTGCGCATGATGCCATTGGCGATTTCATTCATCGAATGGAAGTTTCGATTCGGAGCGCCCGCATACGCCTTGTCAGCATAAACCAGCTCAATCTTTTCGGTGGTGTGAATGCTGTAGATGGTGGCATAGGGCAGATAGTTCGAGCCACTGTGTGAGGCCGGTGTGATGTTGGTGGACATAATCAGTCCGTTTTCGACATCCACCGCGATGTGCTATTTTAACCCGTAGTGAGGCACATCGTTTTTAATGGTCCAGTCCGATTCCAAATCACAGGAGAATTTTTTGGGTTTGACGTTTTCATCCATATTGCTGGAATGGGAGGGTAGTCTTGCAAAGGGCTTGAGCCCATAAGGATGAACCGCTCGGATCCGTCGGCGACCATTGCAATGGCAATCTGGTCACAGGAACATGCGCTTTTTTATGAAGTATAGAGATTAGAGACGAATCAAATGTCTCCACGTCCAAAAGTATTTATATGCATCGCAACAAACGAAATTGGTGGGCCTGGGAAAGGTTTACTACAATTTTTGCGCTGTGGTGGTTTGGAGGTATGTGACACCGTCATTGTTGGATTTTCCGTCAACGATATTAAGAGTGAGTTCGATTTAATTATTGAAAATGTTGATGTGCCATTTAAACTTCTAAAACAAAGGGTAATTTATGATCCTTTACTTTTGCCGCAAGCATATACAATCTTTAAATCGAACAGTTTAAATATACTGCAGTCCCACGGATATAAAAGTCATGTGATATGTTTATTTCTCAAAGTTCTTACAGGTAATCCATGGGTGGCCTTTTTTCATGGCTGGGTTTCTGGTGGAAAAAAAATTAAATTTTATAATTACTTAGAAAAGTATTTACTGAAATTTGCTGACAAAGTTGTTGCCGTTTCTGAGGGTATGGTCAATGGGTTGAATACTGTCTGGATTGGTAAAGAGAAAATCAATATTATTTATAATGCGGTAGACCCTAATGAATATTCCTCATATGCGCCAACTATCAAAATTCGTGAACAATATAGGATCAATAATGCGGCGCCATTGGTTGCGGTAGTTGGAAGATTTAGTCCCGAAAAAGGCCATCGATATTTTGTGGAGGCGCTTCCTAAAATACTTAAAGTATTTCCAGGTTTGAAGACATTGTTTATAGGTGATGGACCGTTAAAAAAGGAACTTCAGCAGCAGATCAATCAGGCTGGATTGAAATCAAAGGTGATTTTCACCGGATATCAGTCCAATGTTCAAGACTTCTTTCGGGAGATTGATCTAATTGTATTGCCATCTTTGAGTGAAGGGATGCCGAATGTTGCTCTTGAGGCGATGCTGTTTCAAAAACCGGTTGTGGCAACGCGTGTTGGTGGCGTGCCTGAAGTAGTGCTAGATGGAGAAACCGGAATTCTTGTCGATCCGAAGAACTCGGAGCAACTGGCTGAAGCTGCAATTAGATTATTTAAAAATCGAAAAACACTTCATGAATTCGGTATGGCTGGAAAATGTAGGGTCCTCAAGGAGTTTAGTTCTGAAGAACGGATCAAAAAAATAGCTAGATTATATAATGAAGTATTGAGAAATAATCCAAAATCGCGGTAGATGAACAAGAATAAATATGGTGGCAAGCGATGAAGAGTAGCCATGCTATGCAGTTGATCAATGTGCTTGACTTTGGTGGAGCGGAAAGCTTGGCTCTTAATATCTCCATGTATTTAAATAAATTAGGAAAATGTCAAACATCCGTTTGTGGCCTCTTCGGTGGTGAAGGCCCGCTGGTAGGACATGCTGAAAAAAATGAGGTCAAGGTTTATTTTTTTAAGTCGGATGATGGAAACCGATTGAAGGTTATGTGGAATTTATATCGACTGCTCAAAGAGCAGAATGTTACGGTGGTTCAGGTTCATGGCTCATATTTACTCCAGTACGCTGCCTTCCCCGCTAAGCTTGCTGGAGTCAGGCTAATATATACCGAACATGCCAAATACTCATTGTGTAAATCCAGGAAGTTAAGGCGTAATGCCCGTTACTTTAGCCTGCTGGTAGATAAGGTTGTCTGTGTATCGAATGATTTAAAAAATTTTTTGATAAATGATATTGGTGTCAATCCTTATCGAGTTGAAGTAGTTCACAACGGGGTAAATTTGTCTGCCTTCCAACCAAAAAAAATTAAAACAGAAAACAGATCAGATCAGGATAAATTGATAATTGGAACTGTTGCCAGGTTATCCGATCCTAAAGATCACACCAATCTTTTGCACGCCTTTTCCCAGGTTGTTAAAATAAGGCCGAATTTGCAGCTTATATTGGTTGGCGATGGGGAATTGCGTCCCAATATTGAAAACATGATTCAGGAACTGAACATTTGGCCGCATGTTAAAATGCTTGGCCGTCGCAGCGATATACCGGATTTGTTGGCGAGCATGGATCTTTTTGTCTTGGCGTCTAAAAGAGAGGGGTTTCCGATCGCCTTACTGGAGGCCATGGCTTGTGGTAAACCCGTTATTGCGACAGATGTTGGTGGTGTCAAAGAAATCATTTCTAACTGCGAGGATGGCATTATCGTTCAGTCGGAGAGCAGCGAGGCTCTTGCGGGAGCTATATTGAAACTATCCGATGATAAGGCGCTAAGAGATTCGATTGCGGCGCGAGGGTATGAAAAAGTTCAATCAAACTTCAGTGAACAAGCTATGATGGAAAAATACATGAAACTGTTGATACCTTCCGGAGAATATCATGAAAGCTAAAATTCGCAGGGCATTGCTCAAATTGCGTGGGTCCAAACGCTATGATTATTTCGATGAATATGAACGCCTGCAGTGGCAGCCTATTATGGAAAATGAAAAATATCAGTTCTTCAGATTGAAGCAGCTGCTTAATCATGCTTATGAAACCGTCCCCTATTATAGAGATATTTTCCGCAGTTTGGATATGCGTCCGGATGACATCAGGACCAAAGCTGATATCTCAAGATTGCCGGTACTTACCAAGAATATTATTAAAACCAACAAAAGTGGTCTGACCTCCAAAGCTTTTAAAGCGGACGAACTAATTACCCTCTCCAGCGGAGGTTCTACCGGTGAACCGTTGAAATTTTTTACCCATCACAATTTTTTTGAGGAACATAACGCCACCTTTATGCTCTCTTTAAAGATTGCCGGTTGGAAAGAAAACGAACGATTAATTTCAATATGGGGAAACCCGAATGATGGCCGAATAAAGCCGGGATTGAAGACATTTTTGAAAAATGTTCTTTCGGCAAACTTGCACTTGAATGCTTACAAGTATGATTCTTCCACTATCAGGGATTGGATTGAGCACATTCAGGCAAAAAATAATACATTTATCTATGGCTACACATCTGTCGTGCAGAATGTTGCCGAACATATTATCGATAAAAATATCCACATTTCAAATGTTAAAGGGGTGATGACATCGGCCGAAAAGCTCCACGATTGGCAAAGAATCCTTATCCAAAAAGCCTTTAATTGCAAAGTATACGACCAGTACGGAAGTAGAGAAGTTCCCGGTATCGCATCGGAATGTCCTGCCGGTAATATGCATCAGTTTTTACACTCCGCTTATGTTGAGTATCTGCCTGTGCTTGATCATCCGGAAAACCGCTGCAAATTGATTGTGACATCTCTTATTAATAAGGCAATGCCTTTTATCCGCTACGAAATAGGCGATTATGCTGTACCAGGATCAAGAATATGCCCCTGTGGTAGAGGATACCCGTTGATGGAAATGAAGATCGGCAGAATCGCTGACAGATTTATCACTTCAAAAGGGAAGACAATCTACGGCACATTTTTCGTCAGGCAGATGTACGATATCGAGGGGGTCAAAAATTTTCAGTTTCACCAGTTAGATACTCATTCGATCCGTCTCAACATGATAAAAAGCCACAACTTTAGTGAGATCGACATTCATAAAATCTCGCAGATTGAGAGTAATATCAAACAGGCGCTTGGATGGGACGACTTGTCGTTAGATGTGCAATATGTTGATGAAATACCAAAAACCATCGGCGGTAAACATAGGCACATAATCTCTGATGTTACTGGATAGTGAATGATCAATTTACCAACCATCATGTATCATTCGGTTGGCGTTCCAGACGCTGATTGGATTTGGAATCATCTGACTATTCCATTTGATTTGTTTGAAGACCATATTCGGTGGCTTAGAAAGTATAATTTTAATGCGATAGATTTTTCAGAGTATTATCGCTTTTTGCATTGCGGTGACCCGTTACCACCCAATCCTGTTTTTTTAAATTTTGATGATGGTTATCTTGATAATTGGGTTTTTGCCTATCCAATCCTGAAGAAATATGGCTTTAAGGGTACCATTTTTATTAACCCTGAATTTGTCCAGCCACATCAAGTCCGACGTCCTACTTTGGAACAGGTTTGGAAAGGTGAATTGTCGCATCAAGAGCTTCAAACCCATGGTTTTTTAAATTGGGAAGAGATGCGCAAGATGGAAGCGGATGGCGTGATGGACATACAGTCACATGCCATGACCCATACATGGTATTTCGCCGAACCCGAAATTGTAGATTTTCGGCACCCAGGAGACGGCTATGTATGGATGGACTGGAATGAGAGGCCCGATATGAAATGGTGTTATTTAAACCAGGATATTTACAAGCCATTTCTTCGGTTTGGCGGCCCGGTTTACCGACACGGGAAATCCTTGGAGGTAAGGCGTTTTTATCCTGAATCAATAATTGCGAAACAACTGGAAAATTTTGTTGCGGAGCAGGGACTTGGATTCTTCGATTTACATAATTGGAGAAATGTCCTACGCATGGAAGCACATAAAGTGCTATCAAAACTGCGAACAGAGGGGCGATATGAGACCGATTCTGAGCGCCGCGACAGATTGCATTGGGAACTTGGGGAATCAAAAAAGATTATTGAATCGAAATTGTCAAAACAGGTATCTTTCTTGTGTTGGCCTGGTGGTGGATATGATCCGGAAGCTATAGAAATATCAAAAGAATATTATCTTGGTTCCACGGTGGCTTCTCGTGATAAAACCGGGTCAATATCTCGGTCCGTAGATGGTTATGTGAGAATTGAGCGCATCGGCTGCCCTTATATAGAAATAAACGGCAAGGTGCGCTACACTGATGGTAGATATTTGTATCACTATATTAAAGAATATCAGGGAATAAAAGTGCATAGAACTATCAGAAGAGGGTTAAAGCTCCTGAAGGTTTTAGGGTTCATCTGATTAGGACTTTATTCATTCACATCTGGAGAATATGAAAAGGTACCTGCAAAAAATAGTACTTGGAGGTTGCATTATCCTCACAATGCCGTTATCGGTTTTGTTTAGAATATCAAAATCCAAAAAGCTGTTTGCCGGTCAGGCGCAATTGATGGCTTTGGTGCCGGGCACAATTGGAAGTTATTTGCGAGTCGCCTATTATTGTATGACCCTTGAAGCTTGCTCATCAAAAGGATACATTGGGTTCGGAACTTTCATTGCGCACCCGGAAACTGAATTAGGCCGAGGTTATTATATTGGTGCCTTTACTATTATTGGCACGGCAAAAATTGGAGATCATGCGACCATTGCAAGCCACGTTTCGATTTTGAGCGGAAATAGCCAGCATGGTTTTAAACAAATAGGAAAGCCGATCCAAGAACAGACCGGCGTTTACCGTAAGATTACCATTGGTGCAAATTGCTGGATCGGCAATGGAGCCATTATCATGGATGACCTCGGCATCCAGAATGTCATTGCTGCTGGTAGTGTTGTGACAAAAAAGACAGAAGATTATGTTGTTGTGGCTGGTAATCCGGCAAAAGAGATTAAAAAAATATACGCAAAGTAAAACTGGACGCTAAGAGCTTAAACCAACACATAGGTCTATATTTGCAATCAGTACATGCAGGTATTCCGGCAAAGAAGTACGAAATAGTATCTTTTATTGAGTGCTCTCAATTTAGCAGGTTCGTCCGTCAATTCGTCATAAGTAGTCAGAGCAAAGTCTTTGGTAGTTGGTTAAATCCCAGAGGGGATTCTATCAATTAGCATCCCTGGCAAGGCATTAAAATATCATTCCTATATGTGATCATATTT
>NZ_JALJRB010000047.1 GCF_022968795.1 Desulfatitalea alkaliphila | reverse complement strand
GCCTGCACGCATTGCATCACCCGGCTCCCCCGCCCCACCCGCCTCCGTGGAAAAACAGGCGATGTCGCTTTTGCGATGGAGAAAACCCTCTTGCAAATCCATATAATCGTTAGAATTCATTAACTTAAGACTTCAAACGTTAAACTTGAAACTGGCCCGCCAGGGCCCATAGGATGTGCTGACGAAGGAAGCGCATCGTTCTCATCCTCACCGCATTATGGGGGGCAATATCGTGCCGGATCGCCTGTATTGCATTTGGTATATGGCTTCCAAGGATGGGTTTTGATGCGCTTCCTTCGTCAGCACATCCTATAATCCCTACACGGCCGTATACCCCCCGTAGGGGCACGGCACGCCGTGCCCGTGCTGGGTGATCGGGCCTATCTGGGCACGGCTTGGTAAGACCTTGCGGGCTGATCGAGACCGCCTATCAAGGCATGGGGTGACCTTGCGGGTTGACCGAGGCTACCCGGGCACGGCATGCCGTGCCCCTACGGGTGGATCGGGTCTTATTGGGCACGGCGTGCCGTGCCCCTACGGGTTGATGCGTGGAAGGAACGATGGGCGGAAGAACCCATCCGCTCGCCCACCACAACCAAATTAAATCGATAGAATTCATTAACTTAAAACTTAACACTTAAAACTTAAAACTATTTTTTCCCCCTTATCCCCCATTGACGATCACCCCATTATCATCCACAATAAGCACATCAATAACCAAGGAGCCCCCACCATGCCCAAACAACGCACGGCGTTCAGACTTTCCTGCATTTTGCTCCTGCTCCCCCTCATCCTCCCCGGCATCGCCGCCGCGGAGCAACGTCCCTCCATCGGGTTGGCCCTCGGTTCCGGTGGGGCCGCCGGGTTGGCCCATATTCGGATGCTGCAGGTGTTTGACGAGCTACAGATCAAGCCCGACCGTATCGCCGGCACCAGTATCGGCGCGATCATCGGTGCGCTGTATGCCGCCGGTCTGGACGCCGCGGCCATTAAAAAGATATTCGACCGATTCGCCGGTTCGGAGCTGGATGTGTTGACCCAATTGATGCAGCCCTCGGCGCAACTGGATCTGGGCGACTTGATCGACATCGACATCGCCAACGGCGCCTTGTTCGATTCAAGCGGCTTTCTCGAATTTCTCGCCGAACAGATCTCCGCGCGCACCTTCGAAGAGTTGAAGATTCCGCTGGAAATCATCGCCACGGATTACTGGACCGGTGAAACCATCGTACTCCAGGACGGCGACCTGTTTACCGCCATAAAAGCCAGCATGGCCGTCCCCGGTTTGTTCACACCGGTGAACCAGGGTGATCGTTTATTGATCGACGGCGGCACCGCCAACCCCCTGCCCTACGACCGTTTGCTGGAAGGCCATGACATCGTGGTGGCCGTGGATGTGTCCGGATCGCGCAACCGCTCCGACGATAAGGAGATCGGCTGGAAAGATCTGGTTTTCAGTACTTTTGAAATCATGCAGCAATCGATCATCATGCAGAAGCTGCAAAAGCAGCGCCCCACCATCTACATCAAACCGGACATCAGCGGCATCCGCATGCTGCACTTCAACCGCATCGAAACCATCCTCGAACAATCCGGGCCGGCCGCCGACACGCTGAAGGCAAAACTGGCGCAAGGCATCGCCAAGTAAGGGTTCGCCCTCGACGACGGGCAATGGGAAGATCACCGTCGCGACAAGGCTTTCCGGCGTAGACGCGCATTCGTCTATCGTTTCAATGCGTTGTGGATCGGTAATGAAGGGTGTGAACGATGGTGCTCGCGCACTGGGCTACTCCCGCCCGATCTTCACCTTCCGGTTCGCGGGCCAGGGCAGCCCCTCCTCCGCCATGAGGGTTTTGAGGCGGTCGCGCTGGGCGGGGGTGATGGGAAGGGTGATCGCATGCTCGCGGGCGATGGTGGCCCGCAGCTCGTCTTCGCTGGTGCCGAGCTGTTCCAGGGTCACGGTGGGGGTTGCTTCGAGGATTTTGGCAGCCACGGACTGTGCGAATTCCATAACCGCGGCGGCGGTGACGTCGGATAGGGCGTCACTCTCACGGGTCACGGCGGCGCCGTTGTCGGCCAACTGCTTCAAGGCGGGGTTCAATGCGGCGAGGGCCATGCGGGCCGCTTCTTCACGGCCTTCCCGGCGCCCCCGTGCCATGGCTTCGGCGCGGGCCGCCTCCAGCAGGGCCGCACTGTCGCGATGCCCCTCCGGACCGGCGGCCGAACCGTCCGGGCGGGTCAGGGAAAGGGAGAGAAAGCTCTCTTTCGATTGGGGCGTCCCGCCGGCGGCACTATCGGCGACGGGCCCATGGATGTTGGGCTTGGGGCGAAAACCGCCGTCGCCCCCGAAGGACGTGAAAGGCTTGTCCAGGGCACTTACCATGGGTCACCGCGGTCCCTTCAGGCGCACTTTTGCAGATCGTAGCGCTTGATCTTCTCCACCAGGGTGGTGCGCTTGACGTGCAGCAGCTTGGCGGCCTTGTTCTTGACCCAGTCGGTCTTCTCCAGGGATTGGTAGATCAGATTTTTCTCGAACTCGCTGACCGCCGTGCTCAGGCAGATGCCGTCTTCGTCGAAGTCGGGTTCCAGCATGGGCATGGGCGCCGTTTCGCCCGCCTCGGGCGCGCTGTCGCGCAGTTTGACCGGCAGATCCGAAACCCCCAGCTCCCCCTCGCCCCGCAGCACCGCCATGCGCTCGAGCATGTTGGCCAGCTCGCGCACGTTGCCGGGCCAGCCATGGGCCATCAAGCGCGCCATGGCGCCGTCGCTGATGCCGCTGATGGCCGTGCGCTTCTCCTTGTTCAGCTTTTCCAGGAAGTAGTGGGTCAGCAGGGGAATGTCCACCGCCCGTCGGGCCAGGGACGGCAGATGGATGGGAATCACATACAAGCGGTAGAACAAATCCTCGCGGAAAGTGCCCTTCTGCACCGCTTCCTCCAAATCGCGATGGGTGGCGGCAATGATGCGCACATCCACCTTCACCGTCTTGTTGCCGCCCACCGGCTCGAACTCCCGCTCCTCCAGCACCTTGAGCACCTTGACCTGCAGGTCCGGGCTCATGTCGCCGATCTCGTCCAAAAAGATGGTGCCGCCGTGGGCCACCTCGAACTTGCCCACCTTGGCCGCCGTCGCGCCGGTGAAAGCCCCCTTCACATGGCCGAACAGCTCGCTCTCCAGCAGATTCTCGGGAATGGCGCCGCAGTTGATGGCCACGAAGGGTTTGTCGCAGCGGTAGGAGCCCGCATGAATCGCCTTGGCCACCAGCCCCTTGCCCGTGCCGGTCTCCCCGTTGATCAGGATGGTGCTGTCGCTGTCCGCCACCCGCTCGATCAACCGAAACACATCCCGCATGGCCCGGCTCTTGCCGATCACCCCCCGGAACCCGATGGGCTCGGGCATGCACCCATCGCCCTCGGAATCAACGCACCGGCCGGCCCCACCGTTCTCCATCGCATCCGCAGTCACATCGCGCACAACATCCCCCTTTGTGCCGGATCATGATTTGTAGGAAGAAAAAAAGGAACTTCGCGCCCAGAAGGAATGCAATCTATGTGCCACCATCCCCAACCCCCACCCGATCCCCCAAAACCCAACACCAACACCAACCCCCGAAACCCTTTTCCTAATATATAGCCGCCATTTAGCCCCCGGAACCCTACCAAGGCGCCAACCCGGCCAATCCTCCGAATGGACCACATTCTCCCCCCGAAAATCGCTAACCCTCCCCCATCCTATGCAAAATGCAAACACCACCCCCCACCCAGTTCCCAAAAATATCCAAAACGCGATTTATACCACTGCAATCATTACCGATACCACCAACCACCCCCCACACCCAACCCACCAATCCATATCCAACTCATTTTCCACAATTTTCGCAATTTTCAAACCGCTATCATTTCGACACCCCAATATCGCCATGCATTTCATTGCACTATCCATTTGTGCAAATCGAACAAAATAACTTTGCACATTGCAAATCTACCTGCCCATTTCCGTCAACCAACCCCTCCCCCAATCCAGCCAATATACAACCAACCCGATCACCTCAGCGTGCGAACACAAGGCTCGTCCAACGCCCTTACCAACCCAAAAACCTCAACAAACACAACAAACCAAAAAAAATTCTCAAGTTCCCCACCCCCGGACCGATAATGGAAGTGAACGGCGAAATCACCAAGGGAAAGGGGGACAGGCACCGGAAACATCACATCGCCGGAAATCAACCACAAAAATCGAACACTCAAACAAAGGCCAGAAGGCCGCAAAAATCCTAGAAAAGGAGAAACACCATGTCTCAAAACGCTATTACTCTCACCGGCGGAATGCGCAAGAACCTGTACAGCCTGCAGAGCACCAACAACCTGCTGGAAAGAACCCAGAGCCGTATGGCCAGTGGCCTGCGTGTTCAAACCGCTGTTGACGATCCGGTCAACTACTTCACCGGACTGTCGCATCGCCAACGCGCCGAGGATCTGGGATCACGTAAAGACGAGATGTCCGAGTCCATCCAGACCGTTATGTCCGCCAACGAAGGTGTCACGGCTATCACTTCTCTGATCGCTTCGGCAAAATCCCTCGCCCAGAGCGCGCTTTCGGCCGGCACGGAGGAGGAAGTCACAACCCTGGAAGGTCAGTACAACGAAGTGCTCTCCCAGATCAATCAGCTGGTAAACGATTCCGGGTACAAAGGCGTCAACCTTCTTGGCGGCAGTGATGTAGAGCATGAAGTCAAGTTCAATGAAGACGGCTCAAGCCTGTTGACGATGACCGGGTTCGATGCAACGACCGAAGGATTGAATATTACCCAAGTCGGAGCTGAACTGGAAGCGGTGACTGGAGAAGCGGCATCTGTTACCATCGGCGACGATAGCGGAAATGGTGCCGTTACGATTACGGCATCCGATGAGGGCGTGGCGGGTAATGATATCACCGTTCAATTTGTTAACGGCACAGGCAATAACTCTGCCTTAGATGCTGATATCACTGACGGTGTTATTACTGTCACCTTGGCTACAGATGGAAGTGGAGACCCGGATGATACAGCAAATACCGCTGCACTGGTAGCAGCCGCCATCAATGGTTTGACCGGTGTTTCAGCGAGTGAGAGCGGCACCGGCGCCGACGCCGTGACTGCAATGGCAGAACCAGTTTCCCTTGAAGGCGGTGTGGACGAAGTCGCGGAAGGCACCACAGCCCCCGGATGGTGGTCCGCTGGCGAAGGCGAAGAAGCCGGATCGGTCAACAAGTCTGTTATCGGTGATGCCATTCTGGAACTCGATGCCGCCCGCACCACCTTGCGCTCCGAGTCCCAGAAACTCTCCACCAACCTCAGCACCATCACCATCCGCCAGGAGTTCACCCAGGGGATGATCAACACCCTGCAGGACGGTGCGGCTGAGCTGACCAATGCCGACATGAACGAGGAAGGGGCCAATATGCTGATGCTGCAGACCCGTCAGTCCCTGGGCACCACCTCCTTGAGCCTGGCTTCCCAGGCGGCCCAGTCGGTGCTGCGCCTGTTCTAGCCGGGTAGCGGCAACGGCGCATGACGGTTCATACCGCCGGCGCCATTTCAAACACGCAAGTTCCATCAAGATCCTTATCACGGGCAGAGGGGTTCGCCCCTCTGCCCGGCTCCACCAAACCCGCATCGGCCCCATCGGCAGGGCCCTCATGGCACGAATGGTGCTACCTTTCCTTCGCAATCGATCAACCAAACGGCACCCGCGCACCGCCGACTACCGGCGGGAGCCGGTCAGGGGGAGAAGACGGAGACGCCATGGGGCTTAAAATCACGCTCAAACCCAACGAACGCATGATCCTGGGGGGCGCTGTCATCCGCAACGGGGCGAGCAAGACGGAACTGACGGTGGAGAACAATGTTCCCATCCTGCGTCAAAAAAACATCATCGGCCCGGACGAGGCCAATTCGCCGGCGCGGCGCATCTACTTCGCCGTGCAGCTGATGTATGTGGACGAGGGCCACCTGGCCGAACACCACAAGCTCTACTGGGCGCTGGTCAAGGATTTCGTGGCCGCCGCCCCCAGCGCCACGGGGCTGGTCGACCGGATCAACGCGGCGGTGCTGGAAAGCCAATACTACGACGCCCTGAAGGCGGCGCACAAATTGATCGACTACGAAAAGGAGCTACTCGACCGTGTTCAATAACGCCATCAACGCCTACCAGACCATCCAGAACGAAGGTTTGTCCGACCGCGAAACCGAGGCCCGCGTGCTGACCCAGGCGGCCCGCAGGCTGATCATCTGCCAACGGGAATGGGCCCAACCCAACCTGCGCGAACGCCTGGGCGATGCCCTACAATACAATCAGCGCATCTGGACCATTTTCCAGACCGAGATGCTCGAGGAGACCAATCCCCTGCCCCTGGAGATCAAACGCAACATCCTCAAACTGAGCCAAATGGTCGACCGCCGCACGATGGACACATTGACCGAGCCGGAACCGGAAAAGCTCGATTTGCTGATCCGTATTAATGAGAATGTGGCGGCGGGGTTGAGGGGTTCCGTGACAGGCCCTGTCGGGCAGTTTTAAGTTTTAGGGCCCTGGCGGGCAGTTTTAAGTTTTGTACCCTGACGGGCAGTTTTAAGTTTTAAGTGTTAAGTTTTAAGTTAATGAATTCTATCGATTTTATTGGGTTTGGGGTGAGCGAGCGGATGGGTTGTTTCGCGCATCGTGGGGACACGGCACGCCGTTCCCAATCAGGTACGATCCACCCGTAGGGGCATGGCATGGCGTGCCTGGGGTGCCCCGGACATGCCGTAAGGGCTCACCACAACGTGCCCGGTTGCCCCGGGCATTCCGCAGAGGCCCGCCACGACCGCACATTGGAATCCCCGATCGTCCCGCAGCGTCCTCCACGCCTTGCCCGATCAGGCCCGATCAACACGCGAGGGCACGGCATGCCGTGCCCCTACAGGGCGTTGGCCGTCGGTTTCAAATCCTCCGGACCATAATAGGATGTGCTGACGAAGGAAGCGCATTGTTCCACATCGTTCCGCATCGTTCTCATCCTCATCGCATTTGAATGCCACCGCACCGAATTTCCCGCCGAAGGACCCGCCAAATGACCCATTGCGTGCCGTTTGGAGATACCGGGGCGGTCATGGTTTTTCACGGTTCATCTTGCCTGTTGCCCCTAAAACCATCCGTTGATTGAAAACAATCAATGACTTGCGATAAACATTGCGAGCGGTCAAAGCCCGTGCCCGTGGGTTATTCCACATTGCGGGGGGCGGCCACCGTGTCGCATATCCTATGTTGCGTCCGGGTTTTGCCGTCAGGGGATGTCGATTTTTCGACCCATTGGGAGGGAATGGTGCGTTTTGATGCGCTTCCTTCGTCAGCACATCCTATGGTCTGTAGGGGGAACGGTGCGCCGTGGTAGTGCGGGATGTTCGGGGCTACCCGGGCACGGCATGCCGTGCCCCTACGGGTGGGGGGAGGAACGATGCGTGGAAGGCCCCCACCTGCTCGCCCACCCCCCAACCATCTACAATCGACAGAATTCCTTAACTTAA
>NZ_JALJRB010000046.1 GCF_022968795.1 Desulfatitalea alkaliphila | reverse complement strand
CATCGAGTAATGTGCAAGGAGAGCCCAGGTGAGAGTCATCATAACGCTCGCATGCGGTGAGTGTAAACGCCGCAACTACACGACGACCAAAAACAAACGCACCACGCCGGATAAACTGGAGTTCAACAAATATTGTCCGTTCTGCCAGAAACATACGCCCCACAAGGAAACCAAATAGGTTCCGGGGATGAGCTTTGTCATGTATGCAGGCCAGTAGCTCTAATGGTAGAGCATCGGACTCCAAATCCGGGTGTTGGGGGTTCGAATCCCTCCTGGCCTGCCATTTTCAAAAAGTGGCAAAGCGTGCGTTGTAACATCATGGCCCAACGGCGGTTGTAATCCGGGCAGCGCGATGAGCGCTGCGGACGAACAAGGAGCGGCATGGGACGATTACTCAAAAAGAAGGATCCCGAGAAGAAACGCGCCCAGCGGCTGGAAAGAACCGGCGATGAGGGCACGGCCAATGGGGCGCAAGGGGGTGCACCTGCCAAAATTGCGCCCGCCGCTCGGAAGGCCCAGCCACCCGCAAAGCCCAAGCCCGTCGCCGGCGCCGAGGACAATTTCATTCGCAAAAGCATCCAGTTTCTGAGGGAAGTGAAAAGCGAATTGAAAAAAGTGACCTGGCCGTCGCGCAAACAAACCATGGGGTCTACGGCGGTGGTCATCATTTTGGTGATGGCGATTTCACTATTCCTTGGGACGGTCGATTTCGCTCTTTCGAGTCTTGTCCGGATCGTGCTTCCTTAACAACAGAAGAAGGTGACTTGTGGCTTTACGTTGGTACATCGTCCATGTCTATTCGGGGTTTGAAAATAAAGTCAAATCCGCCCTGGAAGAACGCATGGCCAATGCGCCCAATCCGGAAAAATTCGGCGAGGTGGTCGTTCCCACCGAAGAGGTGGTGGAGTTGGTCAAGGGCAAACGGCGGACCTCCTCGCGCAAGTTTTATCCCGGGTATTTACTGGTGCGAATGGTATTGGACGATGAAACTTGGCATATCGTAAACAATACCGCCAAGGTCACCGGGTTTCTGGGGGGGCGCGACAAGCCGACACCGTTGACGGACGAAGAGGCCGATCGGATCCTCAACCGGATGGAAGCCGGCAAGCTCAAACCCCAGCCGAAATACCACTTCGAGGAAGGCGATGATGTGCGGGTGATCGACGGTCCGTTCACCAACTTCAACGGCACCGTCGAAGAGGTGAACAACGAGAAGGGTAAAATCAAGGTGCTGGTCAGCATTTTCGGTCGTTCCACGCCGGTTGAGCTGGAGTTCGTGCAGGTCACCAAACTTTAGAAATCAAGCGATTGCAAAGAGTCAGGAGATAATAGACAACCATGGCGAAAAAGGTAATGGCACTAATCAAGCTGCAAGTACAGGCGGGCAAAGCCACTCCCTCGCCCCCTATCGGTCCTGCGCTGGGTCAGCACGGCGTGAATATCATGGACTTTTGCAAGGCTTTCAATGCGCGTACGGCCAACGATGCCGGCATGATCATTCCGGTGGTGATCACCGTTTTTCAGGATCGCTCCTTCACCTTTATCACCAAAACCCCGCCCGCGGCCGTCCTGTTGAAAAAGGCGGCCAAAATCGCCAAGGGTGCGGGAGATCCCAAGCGGGACCGTGTTGGCAAGGTGACCCGCTCACAGGTTGAGGAGATTGCCAAGATCAAGATGGCCGATTTGAACGCCAACGATCTGGACGCCGCCTGTCGCATCGTCAGCGGTACGGCGCGCAGCATGGGCATCGAAGTGGTTTAACCGGTTGCCCCCCGGCCAATGCAGCAGTAGGCCGGTTGTTGTGGCGCAACACCATGTCAATTGTCAAGGAACAGGAACGGAAAATGCCGAAACGGGGTAAAAAATACATCGAATCCAGAGGCAAGATTGATACGCTGAAGCGGTATGATTTTGCTGAAGCCGTCGAATCCGCCATCAAGGCATCCTACGCCAAGTTTGATGAGACCGTGGATGTAGCCGTCAAGCTTGGCGTCGATCCGCGTCACGCAGATCAGATGGTGCGGGGCACGGTGGTGTTGCCGCATGGGCTGGGCAAGGAAGTGAAAGTATTGGTTTTCGCCAAGGGCGAGAAGGAGGCCGAAGCCAAGGATGCCGGTGCCGATTTCGCAGGCGGTGATGATCTGATCGAACAGATTCAGGGCGGCTGGTTCGGCTTTGACAAGGCGGTTGCGACACCCGACATGATGGGCACCGTCGGCAAAATCGGCCGCGTACTCGGCCCGCGCGGATTGATGCCCAACGCCAAGACCGGCACGGTCACCTTCGACGTGGCCAAGGCGGTTCAGGAGCTCAAAGCCGGCAAGATCGATTTTCGTGTGGAAAAGGCGGGCATCGTCCACGCACCCATGGGCAAAGTCTCTTTCGGGGTGGAAAAACTGGTCCAGAACATATCCGCTTTCATGGAAACCATTCTGCGGCTGAAGCCTTCTTCCAGCAAAGGCACCTATCTGAAGGGGATCGCAGTGTCCACCACCATGGGGCCTGGCATTAAAATCGACACGGCCCTCGTCAAGGAGCTGGTCAAGTAAGATTGGAAACGGCCCTGGCCGTTGCGACCGATGAATGCGCCGCGACGGATGGCAAGGGGCGCCGATACCGGCCAAGGCCGGTGATACAGCAGATCACCATAAACAGACAGACGGAATTCAATAAACTGTCAAAGACCGTAGGTACACGCGGGTGTTCGCCGGAAGGCCGACAGCGTGTTTAATCGGCGCAAGCCGGCCCACCGAGACAGTCTGCGCACGGTTGCCGAACAGATCCAAAACACCATCGGCGGCACATTCGTATTCAATCCATGTGGCCTGCCGGCCGGCTCAGACCCACCCTCAATGTACCTTCCGGTTGCACAGTCACGGAAGGAGGTGTTAAATAAATTGGATATCGAGGCCAAAAAACAATTTGTCGCTGATTTGAAACAGCGTCTGGACCGCAGCAAGGTTGTTATCCTGACCGATTACAAAGGGCTTGACGTGGGCACCGTCACCGAGTTGCGCAGAAAGCTGCGTGAAGCCCAGGTGGAGTTTCAGGTCATCAAGAACACCATGCTGCGACGGGCTTCGGAGGGCACGCCGGTCGAGCCGATCATCGAACATTTCAAGGGGCCCAGTGCCATCGCGGTCAGCTACGACGATCCGGTGACCGTGGCCAAGATCCTGTCGGATTTTGCCAAGGCCAATGACAAGCTGGAAATTAAAATGGGTGTCATGGGCGGCAAGCTGATGGATGCCGGCATGATCAAATCCCTGGCGACGCTGCCGTCCCGCGAAGTGCTGCTGGCCACCGTGCTGTCGACCATGAATGCGGTTCCCACATCGTTGGTACGGGCCCTGAGCGACGTGCCGCGCCGCATGCTCAACGTCTTGCAAGCCATCAAGGATCAAAAAGAGCAGGTTGCTGCTTGATAATCGCCTTGAGGCACACACCATCGAACGATACATCATGCGGCCCGCATGCGGGTCGCCGGATAACAATTTTCTGGAGGATTCAAACCAATGGCTGATGTAACCAAACAGGATGTGATTGATTTCATTGCTAACATGACCGTTTTGGACCTTTCCGAGCTGGTCAAGGAGCTGGAAGAGAAATTCGGTGTTTCGGCCGCCGCACCGATGGCCATGATGGCTGCCGCCGGACCGGCCGGTGAAGCCGCCGCCGTCGAAGAGAAAACCGAATTCGACGTGGTTCTGCTCTCTTCGGGTGACAAGAAGATCGGCGTGATCAAAGAGGTGCGCGCCATCACCGGGCTGGGTCTCAAGGAGGCCAAGGACCTGGTCGATTCCGCGCCCAAACCGGTCAAGGAAGGTATTGCCAAGGAAGAAGCCGAAAAGATCAAAGCCCAATTGGAAGAAGCAGGGGCCCAGGTGGAACTCAAATAGAGACCCTTGGTGGGGAAATTATCGATTGCCCTGCAAAAATTCACAAAATGATGTGATGCGAAAATGGGGTGGAAAGGCCGCAAACCTTTTATCCCATTTTCGCGTTTCCTATCGTCCCTGAATCAAAATTGGAGAGACAATGGCTGCGAGGCTGTCCCTTGACAAGCGTATCCGGAAGAATTTCGGCAAGATTCGCAAAATCGTCGAAATCCCCGATCTCATTGGCATGCAAAAGGAGTCTTACCGACGCTTTCTGCAGCTCGATGTGCCGCCTGAAAAACGGGAGGACATCGGCTTGCAGGCCGTTTTCAAGTCGGTTTTTCCCATCAAGGATTTTACGGGCAGCGCTTCTTTGGAGTTTGTGGCTTACCGGTTCACCACGGTCAAGCACAGCGAGGAGGAGTGCATTCAACGGGGCATGACCTATGATCTGCCGGTCCATATCACCGTGCGCCTGGTGGTTTACGATGTGGACAAGGAGACCGGCGCCGCCAACATCCGTGACATCAAGGAACAAGAGATCTATTTCGGCACCATTCCGTTGATGACCGACAAGGGCACTTTCATCATCAACGGCACCGAGCGCGTGGTGGTCAGCCAGCTGCACCGATCTTCGGGCGTTTTTTTCGACCACGACAAAGGCAAGACCCATTCCAGCGGGAAGATCATCTACAGCGCCAGGATCATTCCGGTGCGCGGCTCCTGGATCGATCTGGAAATCGATCCCAAGGATATTGTTTACATTCGCATCGATCGACGCCGTAAATTTCCGGTGACCACACTGCTCAAAGCCTTCGGTTATTCCACAGAGGACTTGCTCACCTACTTTTACGCCAAGCATCGTGTGATCATCGAAGGGCGCAGGGCTTACAAAGCCTTCGACGAAGAGCTGCTCAAGGGACAACGGGCCACCCGCGACGTCGCCGAACCGGCCTCCGGCGAAGTTCTGGTCAAGAAGGGCCGCATCTTCACCCAGCGGGCCATCAAGCAGATGAAGGCCGCCAACATGGAGACCGTGCCCATCGCTCCCGAAGAGCTGATCGGCAAGGTGTTCGCCGTCAACATCGTGGACCCCAAGAGCGGTGAGGTACTTTACCACCCTAGCGAGGAGATCGACGAGGATGTGCTGGCCAAGCTGAAAACCGCCGGCATCAATGAATTCGACATCCTGCACATCGACGGCGTTTCCAGCAGCGATTCGGTTCGCAAGACCCTGGCCTTGGACAAGGTGACCAGCAAGGAAGAAGCACTGATCGAAATCTATCGCTTGCTGCGGCCGGGTAACCCGGCAACGCCCGAAGTGGCCCAGGATTTCATGGACCACCTGTTCTTCAAATCGGCCTACTACGATCTTTCCAGCGTCGGCCGGTTGAAGATCAACCTGCGGCTGGGAATCAACGCCCCGGTCCACCTTCGCACCCTGCGCAAGGAAGATATCCTGCTGACTACCAAGACCCTCATCGAGCTGCGGGATACACAAGGGGTGGTGGACGACATCGACCATTTGGGTAATCGGCGGGTGCGCGCCGTCGGCGAATTGCTGGAGAATCAGTACCGCATCGGCCTGGTGCGCATGGAACGGGCCATCAAGGAGCGCATGAGCCTTCAGGAGGTGGACGCCCTGATGCCCCATGACCTGATCAACCCGAAGCCGGTGTCGGCGGTGGTCAAGGAATTTTTCGGCACCAGTCAGCTCAGCCAGTTCATGGATCAGACCAACCCCCTTTCCGAAACCACCCACAAGCGGCGCTTGAGCGCCTTGGGGCCGGGCGGTCTGACCCGCGAAAGGGCGGGCTTCGAAGTGCGCGACGTCCATCCGTCCCACTATGGTCGCATCTGTCCCATCGAAACGCCGGAAGGGCCCAACATTGGCCTGATCGTTTCGTTGAGCACCTATGCCCGGGTCAACGATTTCGGTTTTATCGAAACCCCCTACCGGGTGGTGCAAAACAACAAGGTGACCAAGGACGTCAAGTTTCTCAGCGCTTTCGAAGAGAAAAAGCACCCCATCGCCCAGGCCAATGCCCAGTTGGATGATGAAGGCACCTTCGTCAACCCCCAGGTCACTTCACGGGTGGCTGGCGAATTCATGATGGTGGATCGCGAGCAGATCGAACTGATGGACATCTCGCCCAATCAATTGGTCAGCGTTTCGGCCTCTTTAATTCCGTTTCTGGAAAACGACGACGCCAATCGCGCCTTGATGGGGTCCAACATGCAGCGCCAGGCCGTGCCTTTGATGAGCAGCGAGGCACCGCTGGTGGGTACCGGCATCGAGGGTGTTGTGGCCAAGGATTCCGGCGTGACCATCGTCGCCGAGCGGGATGGCGTGGTGGTGGATGTGGACGCGGCCCGGATCGTGCTGCGCCATGACCCCGACCCCAAGGGCCGGAAGAAGCCGGTGACCACATATAACCTGCATAAATTCGTGCGTTCCAACCAGAACACCTGCTTCAACCATCGTCCCATCGTCAAACGAGGGGACCGGGTGACCGCCGGCGAGATCATCGCCGATGGACCGGCCACCGATCACGGTGAACTGGCCCTCGGCAAGAACGTGACCGTGGCCTTCATGCCCTGGGGGGGGTACAATTTCGAGGACTCCATCCTGGTGTCGGAACGCCTGGTGCGCGATGGCGTGTACACCTCCATCCACATCGAAGAGTTCGAGGTGGTGGCCCGGGACACCAAGCTGGGCAAGGAGGAGATCACCCGCGACATTCCCAACGTGGGCGAAGAAGCACTGCGCAATTTGGATGAAAGCGGCATCATTCGTCTGGGGGCCGAAGTGGTGCAGGGGGATATCCTGGTGGGCAAGATCACGCCCAAGGGCGAAACCCAGCTCTCGCCGGAGGAGAAGTTGCTGCGGGCCATTTTCGGTGAAAAAGCCGGCGATGTGAAAGACACTTCGCTGCGGGTGCCTCCGGGTGTGGAAGGCATCGTTATCGACGCCAAGGTGTTCGCCCGTCGGGGCACTGAAAAGGATGAGCGGACTCAAGCCATTGAAATGGCTGAAATTACCGTTCTCGAACGCAACCGCGACGATGAATTGAAACAGATCGAGACGATCACCAAAGAGCAAATCGAAGCCGTGGCCCTGGGCAAAACGCTGGCAGCGCCCTTGAAGAAGGGCAAAAAGGCTTTTGCCGCGAAAGGCGATGCGGTGGCCGAGGGGATGTTGACGCAGATCCCCATGGCACAGTTGGAAGGTATCGTGCTGGAAGATGCCGAGGTCACCGAGCAGGTGCACGATCTGCTGGAGCGCTATCGCCAGTTGTGCGACGGTGTCCGGGAGCAGTTTGAAAACGCGCTGCAACGCTTCGAACGGGGTGATGAATTGCCTCCCGGCGTAATCAAGATGGTCAAGGTATACGTGGCCATGAAGCGCAAGCTGTCCGTGGGCGACAAGATGGCCGGCCGGCATGGCAACAAGGGCGTGGTATCCCAGATCCTGCCCATCGAAAACATGCCCTACTTCGAGGATGGCACGCCGGTGGATATGGTGCTCAATCCGTTGGGGGTGCCCTCGCGCATGAACGTGGGCCAGATCTTGGAGATTCATCTTGGGCGGGCGGCCAAAGGGTTGGGCAACCAGATCAACCAGATGCTCGAAGAGCAAAAGAGCCAAGCCTTGCGTGAAAAATTCAAACGGATTTTCGACGACCCCGCGACGATCAAAGCCATCGACCAGTTGGATGAAGCGGGGGTGATGGGGATGGCGAGCAATTACCAGAACGGCGTGTTCATGGCGACGCCGGTCTTCGACGGCGCCAAGGAGGAGGAGATCAAAAGCCTGCTGGCCGAGGCCGGTGTGTCCCGTAACGGGCAGGCGACCCTCTTTGACGGCCACACCGGCGAACCTTTCCGTGAGAAGGTGACCGTGGGCAGCATGTACATGCTCAAATTGCATCATTTGGTGGATGATAAAATCCATGCCCGGTCCATCGGGCCCTATTCCCTGGTTACCCAGCAACCCTTGGGCGGCAAAGCCCAGTTCGGCGGTCAGCGGTTGGGCGAGATGGAGGTGTGGGCCATGGAGGCCTACGGTGCCGCCTATGCATTGCAGGAGTTTCTGACCGTCAAGTCCGATGACATGGCCGGTCGAACCCGCATGTATGAAAAAATCGTCAAGGGGCAGAATATTCTGGAACCCGGATTGCCCGAATCATTCAAGGTTTTGACCAAAGAATTGCAAGCCCTCGGTCTGGACGTGGGCCTCTTGGAAGACAAGGATTTGCCCCAATCCTAAGACGACCTCCGGTCGCCGTGCAGTGCACGGCCGGTGGAAGCATATAGCACTGAATTTTTTTCCAACTCGAGGAAATGTGCATGGAAACTTTGTATGACTTTTTCGCCAAGCCGACCGACCCGCGGCAGTATCGCGGTGTTCGGGTGGCCCTGGCTTCGCCTGAGCAGATTCGTCAGTGGTCCCACGGCGAAATCAAAAAGCCCGAGACCATCAACTACCGCACCTTCAAACCCGAGCGGGACGGTTTGTTTTGCGCCAAAATTTTCGGTCCCACCAAGGACTACGAGTGCAATTGCGGTAAGTACAAGCGGATGAAGCACCGGGGGGTGATTTGCGAGAAATGCGGCGTGGAGGTGATTCAGTCCAAAGTGCGCCGCGAACGTATGGGCCACATCGAGTTGGCCACGCCGGTTTCCCACATCTGGTTCCTAAAGAGCCTGCCGAGCAAGATCGGCAACCTGCTGGACTTGACGCTAAAGAGCATGGAAAAGGTGCTCTACTTCGATTCCTATATCGTCGTCGATCCCAAGGACACGCCGCTGCAGAAGTGCCAACTGCTGACCGAAGAGAAGTACCGGGAGGCCATGGAGCAGTTCGGTGGAAAGTTCGAGGCGGGTATCGGAGCGGAGGCGGTCAAGCGGCTGCTGGAAGAAATCGATTTGGACAGCCTCTACACCTCCTTGCGGGAAGAGATTCGCAGCACCAACTCGGTGGCCAAACGCCAGAAGCTGTCCAAGCGCCTCCGGATCGTGGATGCCTTCCGCAAAAGCGGCCTCGACCCGGTATGGATGATCATGGACGTGATTCCGGTGCTGCCGCCCGATTTGCGGCCCCTTGTGCCGTTGGAGGGCGGCCGCTTTGCAACTTCCGACCTCAACGATCTGTACCGCCGGGTGATCAATCGCAACAATCGGCTCAAACGGCTGGTGGATCTCAAGGCCCCCGATATCATTGTGCGCAACGAGAAGCGCATGTTGCAGGAGTCGGTGGACGTACTGTTCGACAACGGCCGCCATGGGCGCGTCATCACCGGCACCAACAAGCGGCCGCTCAAATCGTTGAGCGACACTCTTAAAGGCAAGCAGGGCCGTTTCCGTCAGAACCTGCTGGGCAAGCGGGTGGATTATTCCGGCCGTACCGTGATCACCGTAGGCCCCAATCTGCGCCTGCACCAGTGCGGCTTGCCCAAGAAGATGGCGCTGGAGCTGTTCAAA
This sequence comes from Desulfatitalea alkaliphila, assembly GCF_022968795.1. GTDB lineage: Bacteria > Desulfobacterota > Desulfobacteria > Desulfobacterales > Desulfosarcinaceae > Desulfatitalea > Desulfatitalea alkaliphila. Next base: position 4,533 of record NZ_JALJRB010000046.1, on the reverse strand, counting down.
CCTTTTGTCTACTACCGCCTGGAGCAAAAAGGGCTGGTCTCCACCGTCAAAAGCGCCAAGAAAATGGTGGAACGGGAAGTGCCGGAGGTGTGGGACACCCTGGACGAGGTGGTGCGCGAATATCCCGTCATGCTCAACCGCGCCCCCACCTTGCACCGTCTCGGCATCCAAGCCTTCGAGCCCAACCTGATCGAAGGCAAGGCCATTCAGTTGCACCCCCTGGTTTGTACCGCCTTCAACGCCGACTTCGACGGTGACCAGATGGCGGTTCATGTGCCGCTGTCCGTGGAGTCCCAGATCGAGGCGCGGGTGCTGATGTTGTCATCCAACAACATCCTTTCTCCGGCCAACGGCAGCCCCATCATCGTGCCCAGTCAGGACATCGTGCTGGGCACCTACTACATGACCCTGGGCATCAACGGGCGTAAGGGCGAAGGGATGCATTTCGGCAATCCGGAAGAGGTGCGGATCGCCTACGACGCCCGCAGGGTGGACCTGCATGCCAAAATCAAGGTGCGCCTGGGCGGCAAAACCCACGACACCACCGTGGGCCGCATCCTTCTGTGGGAGATCATGCCCAAAGACCACTTGATCGTCATGCGCCACCTGATGGTGCGCGATGCCGAGGCGGCCGAAGAGATTCGGACGCAGATCGAATCCGGCGCCGATTTTGTGCAGATGATCCGGCAACACTCCCAAAGCAGCGACAAGGCCCAGGACGGTTTCATCGGCTTACTGCGCAAAGACGAGTTCCAACGGATTTTCGGCGCTGCGGCCGAGGACGCCGATGCCCTTTTCGAACTGAGCGAAGAGGATCTCAGCTATGTGGTCAAGGCCGATAAAGGCCACCACCTATTTCAAGTGATGGAGAAACGGCAGGAAATGCCCTTTGAATCCATCAACCGTGTGATGGACAAGGGTGCCCTGCGTGATCTGGTGGATTTCGCCTACCGGAATCTCGGCCCGAAGGCCACGGTCATTCTTTCCGACCGACTCAAGGACACCGGATACAAATATTCCACCAAGGGCGGGTTGTCCATCTGCATCAACGACATGATCATCCCCGAGGCCAAATGGGAACTGTTGCAGCAAGCCGAGACCCAAGTCAACGAAATCGGGCGGCAATACACCGAGGGCCTGATCACCCAGGGTGAGAAATACAACAAGGTGGTGGATATCTGGGCCAAGGCCACCGACGATGTGGCCAACGAAATGATGGAGGCCATGAAGAATGCGCTGATTTACGACGACGGCGGCAAGCCGGTGCTCGACGACCAAGGACAACCCATTGCCGCCGAGAGTCTCAATCCCATTTACATGATGGCCGATTCCGGTGCCCGCGGCAGCAAAGACCAGATGCGCCAATTGGCCGGTATGCGTGGCCTGATGGCCAAGCCCTCAGGGGAAATCATCGAAACCCCCATCCAGGCCAATTTCCGCGAAGGGCTTTCCGTGCTGCAATACTTCATCTCCACCCACGGTGCCCGCAAGGGTTTGGCCGACACCGCCCTCAAAACGGCAAACTCCGGTTATCTGACCCGGCGCCTGGCCGATGTGGCCCAGGATGCCACCATTACCGAAGATGACTGTGGCACCATGATGGGGGTGGAGGTGGAACCCCTGATGGAAGGTGGCGAGGTGATCCAGCGCCTGGGCGAGCGGGTGCTGGGCCGGGTGACCGTGGAGGACATTCTCGATCCCTTCACCGACGAAGTGCTGATACCGGCCCATCAGGAGATCGACGAGAGGGGGGTGCGCATTCTGGAGGATGCCGGCATCACCCGCGCCAAAATTCGTAGCGTGCTCACCTGCCAGACCAAGTACGGCGTTTGCGCGGCCTGCTACGGCCGCGACCTCGCCCATGGCCGACGGGTGGAAATCGGCCAGTCCATCGGTATTATGGCGGCCCAATCCATCGGCGAGCCGGGCACCCAGCTGACCATGCGGACCTTCCACATCGGCGGTACGGCCAGCCGGCGGGTGGAGCAGGCGGACATCCGGGCCCGCATGGCCGGGACGGTCAATTACCTGGAGCTCAATGTGGTTCAGGACGCTCAGGGGTATAATGTGGTCATGAACCGCCGCGGCGGGGAATTTTCCATCGTTGGCAAGACCGGCCGGGAACGGGAACGCTGCCCGGTGATCTACGGTGCCCATCTGCTGGTCAACGACGGCGATGAGGTCGAGCCCGGTCAGTTGCTGGCCAGCTGGGATCCCTTCACCACGCCCATCATCACCGAAGTGCCCGGCGTGGTGAAATTCGGTGATTTGGTGCCGGGAAAAACATTGAAGGAAAAGGTGGATCCGGTTACCGGCAAATCGAGTCGAACCGTTATCGAATCCAAGACCGGCGAAGAGCGCCCCCGCATCTCCATCAAAGGACAGGACGGCCGCACGGCCAAGCTGCCCACCGGCAGCGGCATGGCGCGCTACATCCTACCCATGGAGGCGATTCTGATGGTCGAAGAGGGCGACGATGTCAAGGCTGGCGACGTGATCGCCAAACTGCCGCGGGCCACCACCAAAACCAAGGATATCACCGGTGGTCTGCCACGTGTGGCCGAGCTGTTCGAGGTGCGCAAGCCCAAGGAGATCGCTGTGCTGAGCGAAATCGAGGGATATGTCAGCATTGCCAAATCCACCAAGAAGGGCAAACAGAAAGTTACCGTAAGCCCGGTGGATATCGGCGACAAGAAAGAATACCTGATACCCCGGGGCAAGCACATCAACGTATATGAAGGGGACTTCGTCAAGGCCGGCGAGCCCCTGGTGGGTGGCGCAGCCGTTCCCCAGGATATCTTGCGCATCAAAGGGGAAGTGGCGCTGGCGCGTTACCTGGTGGATGAGGTGCAGGAGGTGTATCGACTGCAGGGTGTGCGGATCAACGATAAGCACATCGAAGTGATCGTGCGCCAGATGATGCGACGGGTCAAGATCATCGATGTGGGCGACACCGATTTTATCGTTGAAGAGCAGGTGGATCGCATCGCCTTTGATGATATCAACCAGGCGGTGATGGCGGCCGGCGGCAAACCGGCCACAGCCGAGCCGTTGATTCTGGGTATCACCAAGGCATCCTTGAGCACCGACAGCTTCATCTCGGCGGCCTCGTTCCAGGAGACCACCAAGGTGTTGACCGATGCCGCCATCGGCGGAACGGTGGACTACCTGCGGGGGTTGAAGGAGAATGTGATCATGGGGCGTCTGATTCCCGCGGGAACGGGCCTGGTGGATTACCTGGGACTGGACGTGGCTCAAGACGCAGTAACTTCGGAGTAGCGGGTTGTTTCGGGGTCGCCGGGATGATGGGGTGATCGCCGTGGATCGGCGGCCCAGCGGCCTCGGCCGATAAAAATTTGAAACAGCCGGGAAAACCGCTTGACTTTTTCCCGGTGGCTATATACTAATCCGCTTTTTACTGGCCCGTTTTCCAGGGCAATCCAGAACAAAGTGGCGTGTGAATCAAGAGGAGCGTATGCCGACGATCAACCAACTCGTTAAGAATGGCCGCAAGCGGATCAAGCAGAAGACCACTGCACCCGCATTGAAGGGGGCACCTCAAAAAAGGGGAGTGTGCACGCGCGTTTACACCTCCACCCCCAAAAAGCCCAACTCCGCATTGCGTAAGGTGGCCCGTGTGCGTTTGACCACCGGCATCGAGGTGACCGCTTACATCCCCGGCATCGGACACAATCTCCAGGAGCACTCCGTGGTCCTGGTGCGTGGCGGGCGTGTCAAAGACTTGCCGGGTGTGCGGTATCACATCGTGCGCGGCACGTTGGATACACTGGGGGTCGAGGATCGGCGGCAGAGCCGTTCCAAGTACGGCGCCAAGAAACCCAAATAGGCGGTAACAATCGCAAATCAGTCAACGTGGTGGTGTAGGATATGCCCAGAAGAAGAGAAGTTCCAGTACGGACCGTCATTCCGGATGCCAAATACAACAGCAAACTGGTGGCCAAGTTCATTTCCGCTTTGATGCGGGACGGTAAGAAGAGCGTGGCCGAATCCCTGCTTTACGGCTCCTTTGACATGATCGAAGAGAAGACCAAGGGCCAACCGGTCAAGGTTTTCGAGCAGGCGCTGGACAACGTGCGGCCCATGATCGAAGTCAAGTCACGGCGCGTCGGCGGGTCGACCTACCAGGTGCCAACCGAAATCAGACCGTCGCGCCGGACGGCTCTGGCCATTCGCTGGTTGATCAGTTATGCCCGCAACCGGTCGGAATTGGGGTTTGCCGCCAAACTGGCCGGCGAATTGATGGATGCGGCCAACAGCCGCGGTGGTGCGGTCAAGAAGAAGGAAGACACCCACAAGATGGCGGAGGCCAACAAGGCCTTTGCGCACTACCGCTGGTAGTCATGAATATATGAACGTGCGATAGGTTTTAAATCCCGGCCAAACCCTCCGGGTAAGGAATTTAAAACCTATTCTTTTGTCTAATCGAGAGCCCGATTAGAGGAGGACGAGATGGCGAAGGCAAAATTTGAGAGAAAAAAGCCCCATGTCAACGTAGGGACGATCGGCCACATT
>NZ_JALJRB010000045.1 GCF_022968795.1 Desulfatitalea alkaliphila | reverse complement strand
TCACCCGGCCCCCCGGCCCACCCGCCGGCGGTTGATCAACGCACCAAACGAAATTGCGCAGCATTTCCACCATGCACAAACAACTGTCGGATGTTGCATCTTTCGCAATCGGGATTATGGTGTTTTCAGCGCAACGAGGGCAAAGGGACTTTACGACGACATCAGCCATTCGCGGTTCGGGCCGCAGAATAAGGGAGGAGCCGACCATGGAACATCAAAGCCAATCTTCGGATGTCAAACGCTGTGTGAGCGATTGCGATAAGGATTTCATCTCCTGTGTGGAGTCGGGCCATCATGATTGCCTGGACCATTTTCGTGAATGCGACCGGTCCTGTAAATTCAGCTGAAGAAGTGTAAATCGGGTCTTCTTGGGCACGGCGTGCCGTGCCCCTACGATTCGGTTTACCCCTGAACCGGAAACAAGCGCCGCCCTGATGGATGGCGCTTGTTTTGTCTGCACTGATGCAAGTGACGCCTGGTTTGCGCATTGACAGTCCCACGGCCTTCTGACATACTTTTTTTCGAGTTTGCGCCTGTTTCACGGTTCGTTATATTTACAGTTCGGTTCTTTATCGTCGAACACCAAAGATCGACCCGAGCAGGCGTCGTCGCACCCCTTGGTGCCATGGCGCTATTCCGCAGCACACCTTCAACGAAAGGTAGCGGCCATGAAAGAGGATAATATACAAGTGCTTCTGGCGCGGCGCCCCGAGGGCGACGTGACGAAAGAGAACTTCGAAGTGGTGAGCAGCCCCCTGCCCGAGTTGCAGCCGGGCCAATTCCTGGTACGCAATCATTATCTGTCCCTGGATCCCTACATGCGCGGCCGCATGAGCGACGGCCCGTCCTACGCGCAGCCGGTGGCGGTGGGCGATGTCATGGTGGGCGGCACGGTGGGCGAAGTGGCGGCCTCCAAGCACGCCGACTTTCAGCCGGGAGAACGGGTGCTGGGCTTTTTCGGTTGGCAACGGTTCGCTGTCAGCGACGGTACGGGGGTGACCCGCATCACGGAGCAGGACCTGCCGTTGTCGGTCTACCTTGGCGCGGTGGGCATGCCGGGGGTGACCGCCTATATTGGATTGATGGATTTCGGCCGCCCCAAGGCCGGCGAGACCGTGGTGGTGGCCGCCGCTTCCGGCGCCGTCGGCAGCGTGGTGGGCCAGGTGGCCAAGATCCACGGATGCCGTGCCGTGGGCATTGCCGGCGGCCCGGACAAATGCCGCTACGTCACCGGGGAACTGGGGCTGGACGCCTGCGTGGATTACAAAGCCGGCCGCTTGCGGGAAGACCTGGCCGCGGCCACCCCGGACGGCATCGACATCTACTTCGAAAATGTGGGCGGCCCCATCCTGGACACGGTGCTGGCGCGCATGAACCCCTTCGGCCGCATTCCCCTCTGCGGTCTGATCTCCCAGTACAACGCCACGGAGCCCTACCGGGTCCGCAACTTCGGCAGCCTGCTGATCAACCGCCTCACAGTGCGGGGATTCATCGTCTCCGACCATCTGGACCGCTGGCCCGCGGCCCTGAAGGATCTGGCCCAGTGGGTGCGCGACGGCAAGATCAAGTACCGCGAAAGCATCGTCCAAGGCATCGAAAACGCGCCGGCGGCCTTCATCGGCCTGCTGGCCGGCAAGAACTTCGGCAAACAACTGATCGATCTCAGATAACCGTACAAACCCCTCTTGCAACCGCTCGACACGAGCAGAAAGGCAGCACCATGCCCAAGGTCCAATTTGAAACCATCGATGAACTGCGTCAGAAAATCGGCCAGGAAGTGGCCGTGGGGGATTGGATGCCCGTGACCCAGGAGCAGATCAACCTCTTTGCCGAGGCCACCGGCGATTACCAGTGGATCCACCTGGACAAGGAACGGGCCGCCAAGGAGTCGCCCTACGGCACCACCATTGCCCACGGCTTCCTGACCCTCTCCCTGATCCCGCGCCTGATGGCCGACAACCTGCAACTGCCGCCGGCCAAAATGACGGTCAATTACGGCCTCAACCGCGTGCGTTTCGCCGCGCCGGTGCCGGCGGGCAAGCAGGTGCGGCCGCGCATCACCCTGCTGGGCATCGACGAAGTGACCGGCGGTCTGCAGTTCAACTGGAAAATTCAAATCGAAGTGCAAGGCAGCGAAAAGCCGGCCTGTATCGCCGAAACCTTGTCTCGCCAATACCTTTAACCCTAATGAGGTGAAGTGGATGATGGATCCAGCGGTGCGCCGACTGATCGCCGACAAACTGACCCTGCCCGTGGAAGAGGGCGAAGACAAACGCTGTACGCTGCAAGAAGCCGTCCGCCGCCACATCCGTGAAAAGATGGTGATCAACATGACGGCCGGGGTCGGCGCCCTGGTCTACGAGCTGGTGCGCGCCTTCTGGGACAAGCGGCCCGAATTCACCATCATCACCCCCTCGTTGAACCTGCACCTGGTGGCCCTGGTCAAACAGCGCCTGGCGCGCAAGATCCTCACCAGCTTCGCCGGCATCAACTACCCCAGCCCCCGCCCCTGCCCGGTGGTACAGAACGCCTATGCCGCCGGGGAGGTGGACATCGAACAATGGACCATGCGGACCATCCCCCAGCGGCTACTGGCCGGGGCCATGGGCTGGGATTTCATGCCCACCCACTCCCTGATCGGCAGCACCATGGCCCAAGACAACCAGGCCGATTTCAAAACCATGCCCAACCCCTTCGGCGGCCAAGGCGAAATCGGTATGCTGCGCGCCCTGACGCCGGACATCACCCTGGTGCACGCCGCCGTGGCCGACCGCAGCGGCAATACCATCATCACCTACCCCCTGGCCGGCGACGCCTACGGCGCCTGGGGCTCCGCCAAGGGGGTGATCGTCAGCGTGGAGAAGATCGTCTCCACCGAATACATCCGCCAACACGCCCACATGGTGCGCATCCCGGCCTACTCCGTGCTGGCGGTGTGCGAAGCGCCCTTCGGCAGCCACCCCATCGGCATCACCCAATTGGGCCTGCCCGGCTTCGACGCCTACTTCTCCGACTACGACTTCATGACCGAAGTCAACGAGACCACCAAGGATGAAGCCGCCTTCATGCGCTGGGTTGAGGAGTGGATCCTGGACGTGCCGGACCATGCCGCCTACCTGGACAAGGTGGGTGGCGACCGCCTGGTCTACCTCAAGGGCAAGGCGGCCCCCGACGCCTGGCAGGCCGAAACCCTCAAGGAAGGGGCTGGAGTCGATTTCAATGCGCCGCCCAACCCGGTGGAACGCATGGTGCTGGCCGCCTCGCGGGTCATCGCCGAGCGCTGCGTGCGCAGCGGCTACAGCACCCTGCTGGCCGGCATCGGCCTGTCCAACCTGGCGGCCTGGCTGGCCCTTTACGACCTGCGGGCCCAAGGGCACGCGGTGGAGGTCATGGCCGAGGTGGGGATGTTCGGCTACATGCCGCGCACCTCGGACCCGGCCGTGTTCAGCCTGCACAACATGCACACCTGTAAAATGCTCTCCAACATCGAGACCGTGCTGGGGGTCAACGTGGGCGGTGCCCAGAACCGCTGCCTGGGGGTGCTCGGCGCGGGCCAGATCGACATGGCCGGCAACGCCAACTCCACCAAGATCAGCGACAAGCTGCTGCTGGTGGGCTCAGGCGGTTCCAACGACATCGCCAACACCAACCAGGAAGCCATCGTGGTGATGAACGCCGGGCCCAAGCGGTTGGTGGAAAAGGTGCCCTACATCACCTACGCCGGCACCCGGGTGCGCACCCTGATCACCGACGTCGGTCTCTTCGAAAAACTGGACGGCGCCCCCACCTTCACCCTGACCGCCTACCTGCCCGCCCATGACCAGGAGAGCGAAGCCCAGTGCATGGAACGGATCAAGGCCAATGTGGGCTGGCCCCTGGCCACGGCGCCCAACCTGCGGCGCCTGGCGCTGCCGGGGGCGGACGACTTGAAATTGCTGCGCTTGTTCGACCCGCGCAAGTACTACATCGGGTAGCAAAAAGAGACCGGTTGCAGGATGCGCCCGGAATGCCGGGCGCACCGCTAATCGCTTTTCTGCTTCCCTTGGCGGCGCTGGGGAATGCCCGCCAGGGCCTTGGCCAGTTTGACCTTCTCCGCCAAGCGGCCCTCGCGGAAGATCATGATCCGCTGGGCTTGGGGCGAACCGGCGCCGTGCATGGACTCCACCATGGCCGTGCCGCCGGTCATGGCCTCGATCAGGCGGCCGATCTTGATGCGCTCGCGCACCGGGATGCCGCTGACGCCGCTGAAGTATTTCTCCACGATGTGGCCCACCGCTTCGCTCTCCAGATCGTATTCACTGGGCAAGGTGGCGATGAAACCGCCGGCGATGTCCACCGCCAGCCGGGCCACCTCGAAGTGAAAGCGGGTGACGTTCTGCTTGCACACGTTGGCCAGCATGGTGTCCACCAGATAGGCCCCCGAGGGGGTCGGCGCGCCTTCGGCCGAGCAGGCGATGGAGGAGCTGTAGAGGGTTTCGCTCAAGTGAATCATCTCGGTCACCTTGTCCCGCACATGGGAGCCCTTGGCCGTGCCCTGGATCTGGGCCAGATAGGTGACCGCGCCGGTGAGCACATCCATCAAACCGGTCTTGCACGCCCCGTAGTTGGCCCGGTGGTGGGCCGCGAAACGGTAGACCAGGCTGCCGGTGAACGCCGTCTCGCCGTTGAGAAAGATCCGCTCGTTGGGCACGAACACATCCTCGAAGGCGATCACCGCCTCCCCGCCCACGGCGCCGAAACGCGGCTTGCCCACATCGATGCGCTCCAGTTGATCCCGCCGGTCATCGCCGGCCTGGCGCCCGAAAATCAGGGTGATGCCCGGCGCATCGATGGGCACGGCGCAGACGATGGCGTAATCGCCGGCGCTCTCGTCCAGGGCCGTGGTGGGCATCACCAGCACTTCATGGGAGTTGACCGCGCCGGTCATGTGCAGCTTGGCGCCCCGGATCACTACGCCGTCGGGCCGCCGTTGCACCACCCGCACGTACTGATCGGGATCGGCCTGCTGGGCCGGCCCCTTGGCGCGATCCCCCTTGGAGTCGGTCATGGCCCCCACCACCATCTTGTTCTCATCCTGGATGGCGATCAGCCACTGTTTGAACCGCTCCAGGTAATCGGTGCCATGGGCCTGGTCCACCTCATAGGCCACCGAATAGACCGCGTTGATGCCGTCGAACCCCACGCAGCGCTGAAAGCAGGTGCCCGTCTTGCGGCCCAGCACCCGCAGCAGCTTGATCTTCTTGATCAGGTCCTCGATGCTCTGGTGCACATGGGTGAAGCGGCTGATGGTGCGGCCGGTCAAGTGGGAGACGGCCGTGGCCAGATCGCGATACTGCGGTTTGGCCGCCAGGGCGTAGGTCATGGCCGCCGCCCGCACATGGGGCGCCGTGGCCGGATGACGCGTCACATCGCTCACCGGCTCCCCCTTGTAGTAGATCCGGGGATGAAGCCGGCGCAAACTTTCCATATATTCGGCACCATTTTTCAGTTGCATGGATCCCCCTGTCTTTCGTCCCTTATTGGTGTTTTTATCATGCCGGTTACTCCCAATCACCCCCTGCCCTTGTCGCTCTGCGCGAACTCCTCCAAAACCAATCCCGCGGCCGCGGGCCGCAACCTTGCCAACACGGCGTCGGCCCTCGCTCCCCCGATGCGCCCCAGGGCCCAGACCGCCATGGCCCGCACCCGCTCATCAACGGCGGTATCTTCCGCCGCCCGCGCCAGATCGTCCACATAGCGGTCGTCGCGGGTGTTGCCCATGGCCCGGGCGGCGTTCATCCGCCAGCGCCAGATCTGCTCGGCGGGCATGTAGAACATGCGGGGCCAGATGCGTGATTTGAAGTACTCTTGGTCCATGTGCAGCAGCTGCTCCAGGGTGAAATCGGCCTCCAGGACCGCCGCCTCGGGGTGCACCGGCAGGTCCAGGGCCAGCCAGGGGGCATTGCGGGGGCAAACGTCCTGGCAGCGGTCGCAACCATAGACATAAAGGCCCATGGGTTCGCGCAACGCGCGGGGGGTCAACCCCTCGCCGTAATAGCTGAGGTAGGAGATGCATCTGCGCGGATCCAAGGTGCCGTCGCCCTTCAGGGCACGGGTGGGACAAGCGGCCACACAGGCATTGCGGCACCAATCGGGACACCCCATCTGAAAGGAGGGCGCATCCGGCGCGAAGGATTGGTCCACCAGCAAGGTCAGGGGCAGGATCCAGGAACCCTGGCGCACCGCCTTGCGGGAATAGAAAAGGCAGTTTTTGCCCAGTGAGCCCAGCCCGGCCCGGGCGGCCGCCGCGCGATGGGGCATGTGCATGCCGCTTTTGGAGGCGATCCCCCGGTCCCGCAGCCAACCGCGAAAGGCCTTGAAGCGCACTGCCAGGCCTTTTTTGGTGATGCGGTCATCGTCCAGGTAGCAACGGCCGAAGTGGGCCTCCAGGCGGCGGGGGAAGCGGTGGCGCAGGTAGGGCTCGATCAGCACGATCAAGGTGCGCGCCTCGGGCATGACGGCCAGTGGATCGCTGCCTCGCATTAGGTTCAGGCCCATCCGGGCCACCCAGCCGTAGTCCGCCTGCCGCTCGTTCAACTGCTGTCGGTGGGCGTCGAAAGGGGCCACGGTGGTGAATCCGATATCCGCGAAACCGCACGCATGGGCTTGACGGATCACATCCGCTTTGGTCGTCATGGGGTCACCTTGGAGGGGGTTGCAGGAAGAAAACGCCGCAGCAATTCACGGGTGGCCGGGTGGATGTCCGGACCCGCCAGATCCTCGGCCGTCGCCCAGCAAACGGCGGCGGCATCGTCCCCGGCACACGGCTCGCCGGACAGATAATCGGCGGCCAAATCGACAATCACATAGTGAAACCGCACCCGGCCCGCCGCATCCCGCTCCACCAGATCAAAGGTATGGACCGGCTGCCGGGCCCGGATCGCCACGCCGGTCTCCTCCATCACCTCCCGCTCGGCGGCCTGCTGCAAGGTCTCTCCCAAGTGCACGGAGCCACCGGGAATGGACCAGAGCCCCTGGCCCGGCGGCCGGCCGCGGCGCACCAGCAGCACCCGGCCGGCATGCAACACCACCGCGCCCACCGCCGGCCGGGGGCCGGCGGGATAGGCCGCGGCCGGCGAAGATCCGGCCGCAGAACGATCAGAAGGGCCAGAACTGGCGGTCATGCCATATCTGCTTTTTGATTTCACGGTCCAGGGCGGCCAGATAGGTCAAATGGCCGTGCTCCCAATCGGTCAGCCAACGATAGAGGGCCTTCTCATTGGGATCCTTGGCCTGCATGGAACGGTCGGCATAGAGATTGACCGCCTGCTCTTCCAAGAGCATGGCGGCGGAGATGGCGGCCGCCTCGAACCCGGCGGCGGCGATTTCGGCCTTGAGGGTGTCGGTCAACACCGCATCGGCCGCCGGCGCCTTTTCGGCACTGTCGGCATCGAAACCGGCAAAGGCCTGGTCCCGCGAGTAGGCCTTGAAATGACCTTCCAAAATCTGCATATGGCGGTGTTCTTCGTCGGCCATATTCTGAAAAAAGCCGCGCACGGCGGGATTATGGGCTTGGAGTGCCACCTGCTCGTAAAAAGCGCGCCCGCGCCGTTCAAGCAAAATGGCCTCCTTCAAAACATCCAACGGATTGTACGAAGACATGCGGCAAATCTCCTTGTCACATTAGGGTTGGTGCATCCATCCAATACGCCCACGATAACCAATACCACCCACAAGGGCAACGCCTTTTCATTCAACCAACCCACCCAACCCGATCGGCTCACCGGACAAACACACTCTCTCGCCCTCACACCGCTCTCCACCAACCCCAACCATCTCTAGCCGACAGAATTCCTTCAACTTAAAACTTAAAACTTGATGGCCTCGTAAAAAGTCCCAAAAACGGTGTTTTTGCAAATTGCCATCGTATAAATTTAGGTACTTACAGCGTCGAAAATTGAAAATTCCGACTTTTTACGAGACCATCAAACTTTAAACTCTAATTTTTGTACTACCCGATTAACACCGCGCCATCCGAGATTAACCAGACCTTCAACGGTTACCGTCAAGCATTGGCCGCGATGGCCGTTTCCAGTGCGCCCGATTCGTAGAGATTGCGGAACACGTCGATGATGGCGGGATCGAATTGGGTGCCGGCGCCGCCGTACATGATATCCAATATTTGGGATTCGGGCATGCGGGCCCGGTAGGCACGGTCCGAGGCGATGGCATCGTACACATCGGCCACGCTGAGGATGCGGGCCAGCAAGGGAATCTGACGGCCCTGCAAGCCATCGGGGTAGCCTTTGCCGTCGAAACGTTCGTGGTGCGCCCGCACGATCTGCTTTTCCCGCGTCCACAGTCCGAGATGGCCCATGATCTCGAACCCGATCACCGGATGCTGGCGGATCACGTCGAACTCTTCGTCGCTCAGGCGGCCCGGCTTGAGCAGAATGTCGTCCCGGATGCCGATTTTGCCGATATCGTGCAGCAGGCCGGCCACATTGAGGATCTGTTGCTCCTCTTCACTGCAGCCAAGTTCCTTGGCCAGCGTGACGGCCAGGTGGGTCACACGACTGGAGTGCTGCTGGGTGTAAGGATCGCGCGCCTCGATGGCTTTGACAAAGGCATAGAGGGTGGAGAGCAAATTGTTGTAAATGTTTTCGTAGAGTGCAAGGTTTTCGATGCTGGTGGAGGCCTTTTTGGCCATGAAATCCAGGTAGTAGAGATCCTTCTCATTGTACCGGCGCCCATCGTCGCACACGGCCGCCATCAAAACCCCCAACACCCGGGCACGGATCTTCAAGGGCACCAGCATGCAGGAACGAAAACGGCGCGGCAGCCGCTGGGATCCGCCGTTATTGTTGGCCACCATCAGCGGCCGGTCATCGTTGAGCACCTCCCGCACCAAGGTGTAGAGCTTGGGATCATCGGGGGAGTGCAGCACCGAGGCGGCGCTGCCATGCTGCCGTGAGACGGCTTGGCGCCCGTCGCCGGCCACCCACTTATCGCCGGCCAGGGCGATGGGCATCGGCTTGACGGCGCTGTCGTTGACCAGGTAGAAACAGGCGGCATCGGCCGAGACAATTTCCACCGCCATGTCCACCAGCTGTTGAAACACATCGCTGCTTTCGCGCAACGAGCTGAAGTCGTTCAGGATACGGTTGAGGATGTTCAACTCCTCGACCTTGTACAACAGCTCCGTGTTGAGCTGCTCGATTTTGGCTTTGCCCTCCAGCTCCTTGCTGAGCATCAGGTTTTCGATGAACAGACGCCGTTCGCGCATCACGCGCTGCACGCACAGCTCCATCTGGTGCAGGTTGACCGGCTTGACCAGAAAATCGACCACACCGTTTTTCAAAGTCTGGATGGTGTTGTCCAGGGAGGGATAGCCGGTCATGACGATCACCGGGATGGTGCTGTCCTGCCGCCGGATATGCTCCGCCAGCGCCAAACCGTCCATTTCGGGCATATTGATGTCGGTGAAGCAACAGTCGATCCGATGGGACCCCATCACGTCGAGGGCCTGCCGGCCGTTTTCGGCCGTCAGCACATTGTACCCCTTGGCGGTGAAATAGGTGTGGGCGATGTCGATGATGCTCTGCTCATCGTCCACGAACAAAATGGTCTCTTTGGCGTCGTTTTGCATTCGGCATCCTGTGAGGCATGTTGCCCGGCGGCCAAACCACAGCCGCAACACGTTCTGTGTGTCTTTATCGGTCATCGGGCGGGAAACTTAATGCCGTGCAGGGAACTTTTTTTTGCGCGCCCCGAACCCTCAAATCAGGCGATACCGCCTGCCGGGCAGCGGATGGTCGAACAAGGCACTCAGGCGACGGCTCCAAATTGCCACGCGGGCGGCATCGATGCCGGTGGCCACGCCCAGGCTGTGCATCAGGTGAAGGGTGTCCTCTGTGGCGATGTTGCCCGCCGCATCCGCCACGAAAGGGCAGCCGCCCAGGCCGCCCAGGGCGGCGTCGAAATGGGCGATGCCCATCTCCAGGGCAACCATCACGTTGACCAATCCCAGGCCATGGGTGTCGTGCAGGTGCAGTCCCACGGGCAGATCGCCGACCCGGGACGAAATTGCTTCCAGCAAACGGCGCACGCTGACCGGCGTGGCCAGTCCGGCGGTGTCGGCCAATACCAACAGATCGACGCCGCCTTCGGCCAGCGCAAGCGCCGCCCGGCACACCTGCGCCACGGGCGGCGGATCGCCCGCACCATGGCCGAAGGCACACTGGATGCTGCCCCTCACGCGACGCCCGGCGGCAATGACCTGCGACACCATGGCCGCGGCTTCAGCAAAGGCCGCCGCCGCCGACATCCCGGTGTTGCGGCGGCTGTGGGCATCGCTGACCGAAAAGGAGACCTCGACCCAGGGAATCGCCGTGCGACAGGCCCGCGCCACGCCGTGTCGATTGAGGGCCAGGGCGCTGTAGGCCACCCGGTCCACATCGGGCAGCGCCGCGATGACTGCTTCGACATCCGCCATCTGGGGCATTTTGTCCGGGTGCACGAAGGCGCCCACCTGAACCGCCGGCACTCCGGCCCCCACCAAATCGGCGATCAGCGCGACTTTGGTGGCGGTGGGCACCATGCGCCGCTCCATCTGCAACCCGTCCCGCGGTCCCACCTCGGTAATCACGACCTTGTCCGGCAATACCATCCCCCACCTCCCACGTTGCGCCCCCATTCCAACCCCGCACCGGAAAACCCTTGACGCCCCCACCCCATCCGGCTATCTGATACAGTTTGTATTTATGGCGGGTGGTTGTAAAAACCCAGAACACCATTCAGGGGCGCGACAATCTCTCCCTGTTGAACGCTGACGGCAGTAACTCTTTCATGGTGAGCGCCTTGTCCGATTCGTTGCCAACACCCATCGAAGCCCGGGATAGCGACCGCCCCTTGCGCATCGGCCTGCTCAGTTACCGGGGCAACCCGCATTGCGGCGGCCAAGGGGTCTATATCCGCCATCTGAGCCGGGCCCTCTGCGAATTGGGCCACCGGGTGGATGTGATCGCCGGCCAGCCTTATCCCGAACTGGACAACGGCGCCCGGCTGCACCGTTTGCCAAGCCTCGATCTCTACAACCCGGAGGCCTTGTTCCGCACCCCTTCCATACGCGAATTGTGCAACCCCATCAACATTGTTGAGTGGATCGGCATCTCCACCATGGGCTTCAGCGAACCGTTGACCTTCGGTCTGCGGGCCTTCCAACGTCTCAGAAACGGCAACGGCTACGACATCCTGCACGACAACCAGTGCCTCTCCTACGGCATCTGGGCCCTGGCACGGCGCATGCCCACCGTGGCCACCATCCACCACCCCATTACGGTGGATCGGGATCTGGCCGTGCGCGCCGAGAGGGTGCTGTGGAAAAAATTCAAGCACCTGCGCTGGTACAGCTTCATCGGCATGCAGAAACGGGTCGCACCGGTGTTCCGACGCATCATCACCGTATCGGACCATGCGCGCAAAGATATCAGCCGCGAATTCGGCATTCCCGCCCAACGCTTCAGCGTGGTGCCCAACGGCATCGACACCCGGCTGTTTCACCCGCTGCCGGGCGTTGAACGGGAACCGGGGCGCCTGATCGTGACCAACAGCGCCGACATCGCCCTGAAGGGGCTTCACATCCTTCTCCACGCCTTAGCGCTGCTGGCGCCCCGCCGGCCGCAGTTGCGCCTGGTGGTGGTGGGCATGCCGAAAAAGAAGAGCCCCATCCACGGATTGATCCGGGATTTGGGATTGGGACAACGGGTACAATTCACCGGGCGCATCCGCCAGGAAGCCTTCGTGCACCAATACGCCAGGGCCTGGGCCGCGGTGGTGCCCTCCCTTTACGAAGGGTTCGGCCTTCCGGCCGGCGAGGCCATGGCCTGCGGCGTTCCGGTGATCAGCACCACCGGCGGTGCCCTGCCGGAGGTGGTGGGCAACGCCGGTCTGCTGGTGCCGCCCGGCGATCCCCGGGCCCTGGCCGAGGCCATCGCCCTGATCTGCGACAACCCCCAACGGGCACAAGCGTTGGGACGGGCCGGCTACGAGAGGGTCATGGCCCATTTCACCTGGACCGCCGCCGCCCGCAAAACGGTGGCCGTATACCGCAGGACCATCGATGATTACCGTCGACTTGCACTGCCTGAACCTGCCCGCCGGTAGCCGCATCCTGGATATCGGCTGCGGCTCCGGACGCCACGTGGCCGCCGCCTACGCGCTGGATCAGGCCATCGTGGTGGGCGCCGACCCCGACCTGGGCGATCTGCGCCAGGCCCGGGGCCGGCTTTGTTTCCACGACCAGTGCGGTGCCCACGGCAACGGCTGCTGGGCCCTGAGCGCCGCCGACATCACCCGCTTGCCCTTTGCCGACGGCGCCTTCGACCTGGTCATCTGCTCCGAAGTGTTGGAGCACATCCCCGACCACCGGCGCGCCATGGCGGAAATCGTGCGGGTGCTCCAACCGGGCGCGCCCCTGGTGGTCAGCGTGCCGCGCCGTTGGCCCGAATGGATCTGCTGGCGGCTGTCGCCGGCCTATCGCCGCATGCCCGGCGGCCATGTGCGCATCTACGATGCGCATTGCCTCGTGCGTCAAGTGGAAGCCCACGGCGTGCGCCATTGGCGCACCCACTTCGCCCACGGCCTGCACACCCCTTTCTGGTGGCTCAAGTGCCTGCTGGGGCTGGAGCGCGACACCCTTGCGCCGGTGCGGCTCTACCACCGCTTCTTGACCTGGGACATCATGCAAAAGCCCCGCCTGACCCGCACCCTGGATCGCTGGCTCAATCCCCTCTGCGGCAAGAGCGTGGTGCTCTACTTCCGCAAGCCGGCCGCCGTCCCGACAGCGACCAGGGAGCCGACATGACCCTGCCGCAGTTGCGTCCCCAATTGCGGTTCTCCGGTGAGTTCCAATCAGCGGAGATGGAGACCGCCTTCCGGCGATTCGCCTGGACCGATATCCGGGCCCTTACCCGCCGCACTCTGCTGGTGCTGGCCTTCCTGGTGATCGTGTTTGTCCCCGTGGACCTCATGGCCCTGGGCCGGCAGCCGGTGCTCTACTATCTCTTGGCCGTCCGTCTCCTGACCACCGCGGGCATCGTCCTGGCCGCCCGGCACATCGGCCGCCACACCGACTATTTCAAGCGCTACCCATGGGTGCTACTGGCCACCCAAATGGGCATCGCTGTCACCATTTGGCTGCTGGCCCTGCTGCGTCAGATGCCCACCGCCTATCTCGGCGTGAACACCATTCTCTGCACCCTGGTCTTCTACCAGTTTCTAAACAATCGCTTCGCCTGCACCGTGTTCGCCAACGTCTTCCTGGGCATCGGCTCCATCCTCTGGGCCTTTGTTTTTCTGGACATGATCGCCACCGAGCTGATGGCCTCCTTCTTTTTCCTGATACCGCTCAATTTCCTGGGCATCACCATTATGAAGTCGATCAACGGCAGCAAGCGGCGGGAATTCACGGCCCTGAAAGAGAATGAGCGCATCGACGCTCAGAAAGAAAAACTGATTGCGGAACTGCAAACCGCTCTGGCCGAAGTCAAGACCCTCCAGGGCTTTCTGCCCATTTGCGCCCAATGCCACAAGATCCGCGATGACAAAGGTTACTGGGAGAGCATCGAAACCTATATCCAGCAGCGGACCACGGCCAAATTCAGCCACAGCATGTGCCCCGACTGCGCCCAACAACTGTACGGCCGTTTCCTGAAAAAAAACACCCCGACCGATTGAACAATCACCCGGTGCAATTGTGACCATCCGGAAACGAAAACATGTACTGTAGGGGCACGGCATGCCGTGCCCGGGTAGCCCCGATCAACCGGGCACGGGCACACCACACACCTCAGGGGCACGCAAGGGCACGGCATGCCGTGCCCCTAAGTACGCTATCCAATGAAATAACACCGTGGCCCGCGAACGCATGCAAAGACGATTTCGATCCCGATAGCGATATCGATGCAACAGAATCCCCGCCAGCCGTTGAATATTCCGACTACAAGGATATTTTTCCCACCGAAAATGTGAAATCGGCCTGTTCCCGCACAGAGGCGAGTGGGTCCGGGGGAGCCG
>NZ_JALJRB010000044.1 GCF_022968795.1 Desulfatitalea alkaliphila | reverse complement strand
GGCGCGTAGGGGCCGTTATGGGGTGGGCGGAGGGCGTTCGGCCCGCACCTGTTTGAGCGCAGCGAGTTTGCGGGCCGCCCGGAGCCCACCCCATTACGGCCCCTACGCGCCTGCACGCATTGCAGCACCCAACCCCCCGCCCCACCCGCCTCCGTGCGAGAACAAGCCGTGTCGCTTTTGCGATGGCAAAAACCCCTTTATGGCCGGAGAATTCAATATCTGGCGGAGATTCTGTTGCATCGAAATCGCTGCAGGGTCGATTATCCCTCGTAGAGGCACGGCATGCCGTGCCCTCGCGGGCTGATAGGGGCTGTTCGGGCACGGCGTGCCGTGCCCCTACGAAGCGTGAAAGGTGCCATCTGATAGACCATCTCCGCCCCTGGCGTCAAGGTTGAAAAAATTCGGGCCGGAAAACGCATCGTGGCCGGGCTCAAAGGCGAAGAGCTGATTATCAGGGGTACCGAGGACGGCAAAACCGCATTGAACTTTCAATGGGATTATCCCGGCAGGGAAAACGACAATCATCATCCCCGCATCGGCTTTATGATGGATTCCGAAGACGGACGACTGGAAGAGAAGCTCGCCCTGTGGGATGCCGTGCTGAACGCCATGCGCCCGGCCGGCCGATAGCCGTCATAAGGACGAGAAACAATCGACACAGGAAACCCTATCAATGGCCGGATGTGCCGCTTCCTACTTTACGATGGGCAAAATACGGCGAAACTCATCCGTGTTGGCCCGCCGGGCCCACTGGAAGATGACGATTTCCGTCGTGCTGATGATCGCCCCGGCATCCCGCAGGATGCCGATGGCCCGATCGCGGTTTTCGACCGCCCGGGAGCCCACCGCGTCGGCCACCAGGTGCAACTGAAAGCCTGCCTGGATCAGGTCCAGGCAGGTCTGCAGCACGCACACGTGAGTTTCCATGCCCACGACCACGATCTTGGGGCGTTGGTAGGCCCGCACCGTGAGCAGGAAGTCGGGCTCCAGGCAGGCGCTGAAGTGCTCCTTGTGAAACACGCGCGGTGCTTCGATACCCTCCAGCACCTCCGCGATAGTGCCCCCCAACCCCTTGGCATACTGCTCCGTCAGCAGGATCGGCACCCCCAATTGCCCGGCGGCCGCGGTCAACTGCCGGATTTTTGCCGCAATCGGCTGCCACCCGTTCATCACCTTGAGCATGGCCTGCTGCACGTCGATGATCAACAGCAGGCTCTCCTGTCGTTCGGCCGCATATAGATGTCGCTCCATAGGGCACCTCCCTGGTCAGTCTTCTAATTCGCTAATTCAGAATCATCATAAACGACACCGGTAAAGGTGGCAATCGCGACAGACATTGTTTCAATTATCCTCCGATGATACGCTCTAAAAACCCAATAAGTTGGATGCTGAGAAATATGGAGCGGCCACGGACGTGCAGGACCCTCTGGAGCTGCTCAGCGACGAGAAAATCGACCCCTATGCGGATCGTCATGGAAGGCTGAACCACGAATGGACACGAATGAACACAAATTGCTGGCGTTGCTGGCCAAGGGCGAGGGAGTTGATATCGAGTTCAAGGCCTGCCGCGATCAGATTCCGAAATCGGTGTATGAGACCGTTTGTGCTTTCCTGAACCGCCATGGAGGAACGTTATTGCTCGGAGTGTTGGACGACGGGACAATCCAGGGCATAGTACCTGATGCTCTCGAACAGGTGCGCAAGGATTTCGTAACCGCCATCAACAACCCGCAGAAGCTGACGCCGCCGACCTACCTCTCCATGGACGATGCCGAGCTGGACGGCAAAAAGCTGCTTCACATTTATGTGCCCGAAAGCTCCCAGGTCCACCGCTGCAATGGACGCATCTACGACCGCAACGAGGACGGCGATCTGGACATTACGGATCATACCGTGCAGGTGGCTCAACTTTACCAACGCAAGCAGGCCAACTATAGCGAAAACCGAATCTATCCATGGATACAACCGGGTGACCTTCGAGCGGATCTGATAGAGCGTTGCCGCCGTTATGTTCGCATCAACAAACCGCGGCATCCTTGGGGGAATATGCAGGATATCGATTTAATTAAAAGTGCCCAGCTCTATCAAGCGCACCCGGAAACTGGCAAGATGGGCGTAACATTGGCCGGTGTGATGCTGCTGGGAACCGACGACCTTATCCTCAAGGTCTGCCCGCCGCATCGAACCGATCTGATTCTCCGCAAAGTTAATACCGACCGTTACGATGACCGCGATCTGGTCATAACCAACCTCATCGACAGTTATGATCGCATCCTCGACTTTGTCAAAAAGCACCTGCCCGATCCCTTCTATCTGGAAGGCACCGAACGTCGCAGCCTACGCGATTCCATCTTCCGAGAGGTGGCATCAAACCTTCTCATTCACCGTGAATACACCAGTGGTGCTACGACGCGTCTTATCATCGAATATGGTCGCGTAGTAACCGACAACCCAAGCCGTCCCCATGGTTTTGGTCGCTTGGACCCGGCAACAACGGTTCCTTTTCAAAAGAATCCGGTGATCGGGGCGTTCTTTAGGCAAATCGACCGTGCAGATGAACTGGGCTCGGGGATGCGAAAAATGATGCTCTACGGTAAAATATATGGCGATGCCGACCCCGAGCTGACTGAAGGAGAAATCTTCCGCATGGTGATCAGTGTACCTGAATTCGGAGCAAACCCGGCGGAGGTTCCACATATCGTTTCCGCTACCCAAGTATCTGGACAAGTCACAGGGCAAGTCACAGGGCAAGTCACAGGGCAAGTCACAGGGCAAGTCACAGGGCAAGTCCTCAACCTGCTCAAGGTTGCTAAAGGGGAACAGAGCCGAAAGGAATTAATGGAAACCATGGGGCTTACAGGCAGAGACAATTTTGAAAAGCTATATCTTCGCCCCGCGCTGGACGCCGAACTGATAGAAATGACTATCCCCGACAAACCGAACAGTCGCCTACAGAAATACCGGTTAACGGAAAAAGGCAGGAAAATGGTCACGGGCCGTGCGACATGATGCGTCGCGAGTCACAAATCGCGCATTGAGGATTGCAATATGAAACAAGATCTGCTTCAAGTGGCAATTGAACTGCTCGACTTAGCCAAAGGCCAATCGCGATAGAGAATCGTTCTCTCGTTATGGAAAACTTTTGTTTGGTATTTTTCCTGAAAGAGTTGAACATTGTGGGCCGCATCGACGCCCCTCCAGCACCTCGGCGATGGTGCCCCCCAACCCCTTGGCATACTGCTCCGTCAGCAGAATCGGCACCTCCAATTGACCGGCGGCCGCCGTCAATTGCCGGATCCTCGCGGTAATCGGCTGCCACCCGTTCATCACCTTGAGCATGGCCTGCTGCACGTCGATGATCAGCAGCAGGCTCTCCTGTCGTGTGGCCACGAAGGGATGCCGTTCCATGGTGCCTCCTTTGATGGGTGACCTGTTTAGGTTCTCTGAAGGCATTGTAGTTGCTGATCTCGCGAACCGCAACACCTGCGGGCGGTCGAGCCGGCAAGTGATGGCGATTCGAACAAAATACCACGCCACGGGTCAGAAAATTCTCGACCTCGCGTGCTTTGCCGATTATGGTTCAAGCATCCAATATCCATGGAATCAATGGCAAGTGCGGACGGTCACGCGACCTCCCTCCCAAACGACCGCGCACCTTGAAAATCAGGCGAAATATTTCCAACGTGTGACCTGATCTGTCAAAAAGGTTTGCTATGATCCGCTTAAAATGGCCTTTCCACCAACTTTTCAACAACAGCAAAGAGGCCTGGTATGGCTCCTGATCTTTTCGCGCACAGTATACCGGGCCAACCGGTGTCGGCTTGGCAGCCGCTTGACGTGCATTTGCGGAATGTCGCCCAACGGGCGGCGGAGTTCGCGCGCCCCTTCGGCGCCCACCATTGGGCCTGGTTG
The DNA here is from genome assembly GCF_022968795.1 of Desulfatitalea alkaliphila. Classification (GTDB taxonomy): domain Bacteria; phylum Desulfobacterota; class Desulfobacteria; order Desulfobacterales; family Desulfosarcinaceae; genus Desulfatitalea; species Desulfatitalea alkaliphila. The sequence continues at coordinate 15,850 of NZ_JALJRB010000044.1, read as the reverse complement.
GCCGGCGCGCACCACGATGTCGGCAAGGGCACCCTCGTCTGGCAGGCCTATCTGCGCCATGCCAATGCCGTAATGGATGAATTGGCGATGCATTACAACGGACGGATCGAACATGCCGCCATCGGCGCGCTACAACTTTTCCGCTACGCTCCGGAAGCAGGAAAACTGCTGGCCTACTGCGTAGCGGGTCACCACGGTGGATTGGGCAATTGGTGCGGCCCCGAGGATGATTCGTTGAAGGCCAAGTTGGAACAACAATGGCCGCCAACGCATTTATCCATGGAAGAGAAGGAGTTTCCCCGTCAATTGCCGCTGGCGGCCACGAATGGTGAGCGGTTTGGTTTTCAAATCCAATTTTTCGTACGCATGCTGTTTTCCTGTCTGGTGGACGCCGATTTCCTGGACACCGAAGCGGCCATGGACCCCTTGAGGGCCGGAGAACGATCCCAATATCCCGACCTTCCCTCGTTGCACCGAACCTTCCGGCAGCATTTCAATGCATTGCGCGCTAACGCCGAAAGCACGCTCGTCAATGTGCATAGAGAGACGGTTTTATCCGACTGCCTGGCGGCGGCCGAGGCACCCGAGGGACTTTTCTCCCTGACCGTACCCACCGGCGGCGGCAAGACCTTGGCTTCACTGGCCTTCGCGCTGGCGCACGCCCTGCGACACAATAAGCGGCGCATCATCTATGTGATACCGTTCACCAGCATCATTGAACAGAATGCGGCCGTCTTCCGGTCCATGTTGGGCGAGGGAGCCGTACTCGAACACCACTGTCAATTCACCATCGACGACGCGGATCGACACACCCGTCTGGCGGCTGAAAACTGGGACGCTCCCATTGTGGTCACCACCAATGTGCAATTTTTCGACTCCTTCTTTGCCCGTAAACCTTCGCGGTGCCGCAAATTGCACAACGTGGCGGACAGCGTGGTTATTTTCGATGAGGTGCAGGCCATCCCCGTCGAAAAATGGCGGCCTTGCCTGGAGGTGGTGCGCGAACTGGCATTGAATTACAAAGTCAGCGCAGTGCTTTGCACCGCCACGCAGCCGGCCGTACACAAATGCGACGCTTTCCCGGCGGGACTCGAAGGGGTGAGTGAAATCATCAGAGATGTACCGGCCTTGTTCAGCGCATTGAAAAGGACCCGCGAAACCTTCATCGGGGATATGACCGTGGCCGATTTGGCCTCGGCGCTGATGACCCACCCACAGGCGTTGTGCGTGGTCAACACACGCCAACAGGCGTTGGATCTGTTCGACGCCTTGCCCTCGGAAGATGGGCATTTCCACCTGAGCGCACTGATGTATCCGGCGCACCGTTCCCGCGTGTTCGCAGCCATTCGCGACAGGTTGGACAAGGGACGCCCGTGTCGGGTCGTCAGCACGCAACTGATCGAAGCAGGCGTGGATGTGGATTTTGCCTGCGTTTATCGCGCCATCAGCGGTATCGACAGCATCGCGCAAGCCGCCGGCCGCTGTAATCGGAACGGTCGGAATGCAACCGCCGGCCCCGTGTATGTTTTCAAACCGGCCGAGGCCTCGGATCATGGCCATTTCAGAATGGCGGCCCAATCGGCCCGCAAGCTGTTCGACCGTTACGACGGTGATCTGACCACGCCGCAATGCGTCCGGGACTATTTCGACGACTACTTTTGGAAGAACGCCCACCGCATGGATGCCGACGGCATCCTGGAACATTGCAACGCGGCATACCGGGGGGAGATTCAATTCAAGGATATCGCCGCCTTCCAGATGATTCAAAGCGCGACGCTGCCGATAATCGTCGCTCTTGAACCGGAAGCCGCAACGCTGGTGGACCAATTGACGTTTGCCGGTCCTGCCCGTTCGCTTCTGCGCAAGCTGCAACCCTACACCGTACAAATCTACCCGCACCAAATGAACGAACTCCACGACTGGCTGGAGAATCCCTTGCCGGGCCTGTGGGTGTTGCGCTCCGAACAACGCTATTCGGCGCGCACCGGGATTGAATGCGCGCCACCGGAAGGGGAAGTATTTTTCGGATAAAGGAGGATTCCATGAGTTATGGCGTCAAACTGAAAGTGTGGGGGCCGTATGCCCTGTTTACACGACCGGAAATGAAGGTGGAACGGGTCTCCTATGATGTGATGACCCCCTCGGCCGCAAGAGGTATTCTGGAAGCTGTTTACTGGAAACCCGAAATCCGCTGGGTGGTGGACCGCATCCATGTGCTCAAGCCCATTCGATTCACGAACATCCGCCGTAACGAAGTCGCCGGCAAGGCCGCCATCACAGCCAAAACCATGAAAGAGGGCGACCGGCCGGTGCATCTGTTCATTGAAGAAGACCGCCAGCAAAGGGCCTCCATGGTTTTGCAGGATGTGTCCTATGTCATCGAAGCCCATTTCGAAGCCGCCGGAAAAAACCGGGAGGACCCCGGCAAGCACTTGGCCATGTTTGAACGCCGGGCAAGGAAAGGGCAGTGTTTTCAACGGCCTTATCTGGGGTGCCGCGAATTTGCCGCCGATTTCGAATGGTGCGATACACCACCTGCCTCGGCCTTGACCGACCGCCAGGACCTGGGGTTCATGCTCCATGACATCGACTTCGAGGAGGGTATGTCGCCCACTTTTTTCCGGGCAATCCTGGACAACGGCGTGATGGATTGTCGAAAGGAGGTGGTGGCGTGATCTTCCAGTCCCTGATCGCTCTCTATGATCGCCTCGCCCCTGCCGGTAAGGTGCCTCCATTCGGGTTCAGCGAAGAGGACATCGGATTTGCCATCACCATAGACCGGGAAGGACGCCTGATCGGCCAACCCGAGGACCTGCGCATCAAAACCAATCCCAACAGCTATGCCTACCGGACCTCCTTCGTGCCCTATTCGAACAGTGTCAACGTGCGTTCCAGCGGGGCTGCCGAGGTGCCCAACTTCATGGTGGACAAACCGGACTACATATTCGGTATGTCCGGCACAACTGAGAAAAAAGTTCATCGCGAGAGTTTCGAAGCACTCATCCACGAGGTGTGCGGCGATACGAACGATGCGGGTGTCGCGGCCGTGAAGCATTTCATGCAACGCTGGAATCCCCTGGACGCCATCCATCTGGACAACTGGAAGGAGATGTGCGGGCCCAACGGCAAATGGGTCGCCTTCCGCCTCGAAGGGGAGCGGGGTTTCATCCATGAAAGGCCGGCTGTGCGCGATCTGTGGTCGGCCCACGTCGCCGCACGTGAATATCCCGAAGGCGTTTGCTTCGTAGACGGCCGCCGACAGCCGATCCAGGGCCAATATGCCCAATTCAAATTCGGTTCAGGCGCCTCCCTCGTCTCTTTCAACGAGAAGGCCTATGAATCTTATGGTAAAAATCGGGGCGCCAACGCACCTATCGGCGTCGCGGCGGAATTCAAAAGCGCCGCGGCATTGAAATACCTTTTGCGCAGCAAAACGCAACGGCTGCGCATCGCCGACGCCACCACCGTGTTCTGGACCGAACGGGAAAGCGCCGTCGAGACGTTCATGGGCCAGGTGTTGAATCCCTCCCAAACCAGCGCGGACGATCTACCAGTGCGCAAATTCCTTGAAGCAGTGCGCGCGGGCCGCATGCCATCGGCCATTGCGGACGATGCCGCGTTGCGGTTCTACATCCTGGGTCTTTCCCTGAACAAGGCCCGGTTGGCCGTACGATTCTGGCACGTTTGCTCCGTGGACGACATGCTGCGACGCTTGCAAACCCACTTCCATCAACTGGCAATGGTGCGTGGCTCGGAGCGTGACATGCCTTTTCCCGGGGTATGGCATTTGCTCAATGAAACCGCCCGCGAAACCAAGGACATTTCACCATTGCTTGGCGGCGCATTGACGCGAGCGATTCTCACCGGCGGACGCTATCCGCAAAACCTGTTTCAAGGCGTCATGGGGCGCATCCGCGCCGAACAAGCCCGGAAAACCAACAGCGGTCAATCCTTGCCCAACGTTACCTATTTGAGGGCATCCATATTGAAAGCCGTACTGCAACGCAACCATCAAAAGGAGGTGCCGATGTCACTGGACCCGGAGAGAAGGGAAGTCGCATATTTACTGGGACGCCTGTTCGCCGCCCTGGAGAAAGCACAACTGGATGCATTGGGCAAAATCAACGCCACCATCAAGGACCGCTTCTTCAGCGCGGCATCCGCAACACCCGCCGCGGTATTTCCCCGTTTGCTGCGCCTGTCCCAGCACCACATCGAAAAATCCGACTACGGCCATGTGTCCGAACGTCGCATCGCCGACATCATGGAACACATCGACCGCTTTCCGAGCCACCTGGGGCTCGAAGACCAGGGCTTGTTCGCTATTGCCTACTACCAGCAAAAAAACGCATTCTTCAAACGCAACATAGAAAATGAACTGAAGGAGGAAAACAATGGGTGAAGGGATCAAGAACCGCTACGATTTCGTGCTGCTCTTCGACGTTAAAAATGGAAATCCCAACGGTGACCCCGATGCCGGGAACCTGCCGCGCATAGATCCTGAGACGGGCCATGGCATCGTCACGGACGTGTGCCTGAAACGGAAGGTGCGCAACTACACGGAACTGACCAAAAAGAACCAGACCCCCTACCACATCTATGTGCAAGAAAAGGCCGTACTCACCGAGCGCCGAGCCCCTGCCTACGAAGCCGTTGCCGACGAAAAGGACAAAGCCGCCAAAATCAGCAAGGCAAAAGCGTGGATGTGTCACAATTTTTTCGACGTTCGCACATTCGGCGCGGTGATGTCGGCCAAAGACAACAACTGCGGACAGGTTCGCGGGCCGGTGCAACTGGCGTTCGCCCAAAGCATCGACCCGATAGTCTCTTTAGAAGCCAGCATTACCCGCATGGCAGTGGAAACCCGCAAGGAAGCAGATGCACAAGGTGGCGACAACCGCACCATGGGCCGCAAAACCTATGTGCCCTACGGATTGTATCGACTCCACGGTTTTATATCGGCACCTCTGGCAAACCAAACCGGATTTTGCGAAGATGATCTGGACCATCTTTGGAACGCCCTGCGCAATATGTTCGACCATGACCGGTCGGCGGCACGGGGTGAAATGGCCGCACAGAAACTGATTGTTTTCAAGCATGCCGGCGAGCTGGGCAACGCTCCGGCCCACAAACTGTTCCAACTGGTGCAAGTGCGCAAGCAAATTGACGATAAACCCCCAAGGGATTTCAGCGATTATGAAGTCACCATTGCGCAGAATGCGGTCCCCCAAGGGGTTGAAGTAATGGAATTGCTGTAGTCGATTCTCCCTTGCACGCAAAATCGAACGACCGCCGGAAGGGAGGTCACATGTTCAGCGAAGCGTCGCTTCTACCGCTTTCAGCCCTTCAGCACCTGCTCTATTGCGAGCGCCAGTGCGCCTTGATCCACATTGAACAGGCATGGGTGGAAAACCGTTATACCGCCGAAGGACGCTTGCTGCATGATCGCGTGGACATCCCTCGCTCCGAATCCCGCAGGGACATCCGCCAAGCCTTCGCAGTGGCGCTGTGCTCTTCGCGGCTCGGTTTAGTGGGCAAAGCCGATGTTGTCGAATTTCACCGCGTCCAGACTGAAACAACATCCGCGGGTTCGCGCAGTTGGCGGCCTTTTCCGGTGGAGTATAAGCGGGGCCGACCCAAAAAGCGGAACCATGACAAGGTTCAATTGTGTGCCCAGGCGCTATGCCTGGAAGAAATGCTCTCCACGGAAGTCCCCGAGGGAGCGCTGTACTATGGAAAAATTCGACGACGGACAAAGGTTGCTTTCGATGCCTCCCTGCGCCGCCAAACCGAAGCCGCCGCCCAACGGTTGCACGCCTTGGTGTCCGGGAGGCGGACACCACCGGCCGTCTATTCGCCTGCTTGCGACAACTGTTCGTTCCTTGAAAGCTGCCTGCCGAAAACCTTGAATCGCCGTTCATCGGTGCGCCAATACTTGAAGGAGGTGATCGACCTACAGTGAAGAAGCATCTAAACACACTCTTCGTCACCACCCAAGGCGCCTACCTGAACAAGGAAGGAGAAACCGTCAAGGTGTCCGTCGAAGGAGAAAAGCGCATTCAGCTGCCTTTGCACACCCTCGACAACATCGTCTGCTTCGGCCGCGTCACCTGCAGCCCGTTTTTGATGGGGTTTTGCGCGGAAAACAACGTGGGCCTGAGTTTTTTGACGAATAACGGGCGCTTCCTGGCCCGTGTGCAGGGACCGGTATCGGGCAACGTGCTGCTGCGACGGGAACAGTACCGCAGGGCGGACGACCCCGCCTCATCAGGGGCCATGGCCGGGTTTTTCCTGACCGGCAAAATCGCCAATACGAGAACCGTAATGCAACGGGCCCTGCGCGACCACGGCGACAAAATCCCAAGCGATACGATCCAAAAAGCCATCGCCCTGTTGGCCGGCGCCCTCAAGCGGCTGCCTGATGTCGATAACCTGGACACCCTGCGCGGTATTGAAGGCGACACGGCACGCTGCTATTTCAGTGTGTTCGATCACCTGATCGTTCATCAAAAAATTGCGTTCGCCTTCAATGGTCGCAATCGGCGCCCGCCGCGAGACAATGTGAACTGTTTGCTCTCTTTTCTGTATACTCTGATGTTGAACGATATCCGCTCAGCCTTGGAATGCGTAGGCCTGGACCCGGCCGTCGGTTTTCTGCACCGTGATCGGCCCGGCAGGCCCGGCCTGGCCCTGGACATGATGGAGGAGTTTCGCCCTTTCCTCGCTGATCGACTGGCACTTACATTGATCAACCTCGGCCAAGTGGAGGCCAAAGGCTTCCACACATCCGAAACCGGCGCCGTGACCATGTCCGCATCAACGCGCAAGGCAATCATCTTGTCGTATCAAAAACGCAAACAGGACACCATCATGCATCCGTTCATCAAGGAGAAAGTGGCCGTGGGCGCACTGTTTCACATTCAGGCGCTGTTACTGGCCCGTTGTCTCAGGGGCGATCTGGACGGCTATCCGCCTTTTGTCTGGAGGTGATTTCAGATGATGGTATTGATCAGCTACGATGTCGCCACATCGGAAGAAGGGGGTGCCCGTCGCTTGCGCAATGTGGCCAAGATCTGCAAAAATTACGGTCAGCGGGTACAGTACTCGGTCTTCGAATGCGTCGTCACGCCGGCACAATGGACCATGCTGCGGCACCAATTGAAAACGGCCATCGACCCGACCTCCGACAGTCTTCGTTTTTATTTCCTCGGCGCCAATTGGCGGCGCCGCATCGAACACATTGGCGCCAAAGCCGCTTTCGACCAGGAGGGCCCATTAATCGTCTGAACGCGCGCGAACCCCCGGTACCCATAAAAAGCCCGGCAGGTTCGCGCAAACACATCTTTTTGAATTTAAGAGAGAAATTGCTTTCGGGAGGGGCGAAACAACCACGGATCATCCTGAAGAGTGCTCCTTCGCGGATTCGGTGAGTAATTCATTGAGTTTTCAAGTTGATAAATGATGAGCGGTCGCTCCCCGCGCGGGAGCGTGGATTGAAACTCGTCCATTGGGGCGGCTTCTCCATCATCGTGAGTCGCTCCCCGCGCGGGAGCGTGGATTGAAACTGATACTTTCCGATCAAGTCGCCGAACAGTTCCTGTCGCTCCCCGCGCGGGAGCGTGGATTGAAACAGAATGGCAACGCAGTTTTTGCCGGACACATCGAGTCGCTCCCCGCGCGGGAGCGTGGATTGAAACACGGGGCCGGGAGATGACACCATCGACATCGAGGGGTCGCTCCCCGCGCGGGAGCGTGGATTGAAACGTCGAACTCAGTAATTGTCACGGCACATTCCGTGGTCGCTCCCCGCGCGGGAGCGTGGATTGAAACCAATCCAGCGGCCCGATAAAAGCATTGCCGCTGGCGGTCGCTCCCCGCGCGGGAGCGTGGATTGAAACCAGTCGATATACTGTGCCGTCAGGCCGCCAGCCGTGTCGCTCCCCGCGCGGGAGCGTGGATTGAAACAACGGCAATGTGTATGAGAGCACAATCGATGCCAAGTCGCTCCCCGCGCGGGAGCGTGGATTGAAACTTCTACGCCCTATACCACATCGCCTCCACCGGGCGTCGCTCCCCGCGCGGGAGCGTGGATTGAAACTGGGGGTAGTGTAGTGATTTGGGCTGCAATGCGGGGTCGCTCCCCGCGCGGGAGCGTGGATTGAAACTGTGCTTGGGCAGGCGATTAGCGACATCTTCGGGGAGTCGCTCCCCGCGCGGGAGCGTGGATTGAAACACCCAATCGAACATCTTGTCCGCGGCATTTTCAAGGTCGCTCCCCGCGCGGGAGCGTGGATTGAAACAAGTCTTGAATCCATATTGTTGCGCTCAAGTTCGGGTCGCTCCCCGCGCGGGAGCGTGGATTGAAACAAGCGTGACTTGTTTGGGTGCGTCCAGTATCCACGTCGCTCCCCGCGCGGGAGCGTGGATTGAAACTCCTACACTATCGGCCAGTTGACGGCCTTGACAAGTCGCTCCCCGCGCGGGAGCGTGGATTGAAACTTTGCGTCCTGTACCGCCTTTTCGACCATGTTTTTGTCGCTCCCCGCGCGGGAGCGTGGATTGAAACCATAGCGTCATGATGGACTCCTTAAGTGGTTTCCCGTCGCTCCCCGCGCGGGAGCGTGGATTGAAACCATGCTTCGGAAGCGATCCGCGACTTCAAGCATTAGGTCGCTCCCCGCGCGGGAGCGTGGATTGAAACGCTTGAAATGCCGGTTGCCAATATCTGCGAGCGGTCGCTCCCCGCGCGGGAGCGTGGATTGAAACCCCGGCCTGATAGCCGACCTTGCGGTCAACGTCGGTCGCTCCCCGCGCGGGAGCGTGGATTGAAACGATTTGTGTGTGTGGCTGGGCGGTGGCCTGCGGGGTCGCTCCCCGCGCGGGAGCGTGGATTGAAACACGCCACCACACCCCGATGCGCTCTTGCAGTTTCGTCGCTCCCCGCGCGGGAGCGTGGATTGAAACTGGATCGCGCCCGCGGGCCTGGATGATTTCCTGCGTCGCTCCCCGCGCGGGAGCGTGGATTGAAACTCGGCGACAATAGTGGACCCGCCATGCAGGTGCGGTCGCTCCCCGCGCGGGAGCGTGGATTGAAACGCGGGCGGTTGTGGCCTGCGCTTCGGCGGTGGTGTCGCTCCCCGCGCGGGAGCGTGGATTGAAACATATCGATTACTTCCGCGTCGCGCACTGCAAATATCGTCGCTCCCCGCGCGGGAGCGTGGATTGAAACGGTTCGTGGGAAACCACTTAAGGAGTCCATCATGAGTCGCTCCCCGCGCGGGAGCGTGGATTGAAACCACAGCCGGATCGCGCTGTCGGCGCGCGTCTCGGGTCGCTCCCCGCGCGGGAGCGTGGATTGAAACCCATCTGCTTCGACAAAGACACTCATGCGGGCATGGTCGCTCCCCGCGCGGGAGCGTGGATTGAAACTTGAACAACATGCTACGGCTCATAGACGCAAAAGGTCGCTCCCCGCGCGGGAGCGTGGATTGAAACAGGCAGGACGCCGCAAAGCTCGGCATTGAAATCGAGTCGCTCCCCGCGCGGGAGCGTGGATTGAAACAGCTCGCATGCTCGACGAGTACCGGCACTATGTGGTCGCTCCCCGCGCGGGAGCGTGGATTGAAACAAACGGAGGATACCGCCGATGCACGCGCACTCCGCAAGTCGCTCCCCGCGCGGGAGCGTGGATTGAAACCTTATAATGCAACGCGCGTTTGATTCCGGGTCCGGTCGCTCCCCGCGCGGGAGCGTGGATTGAAACTTAGGGTTAATCATCACCGTGCCGTTGCATCTGATGTCGCTCCCCGCGCGGGAGCGTGGATTGAAACAAATTATCAAATACGGTGGGGATAAAATTAAAAAGTCGCTCCCCGCGCGGGAGCGTGGATTGAAACCATTGCAAAACACTGTTCGCCGGAAACATTGAGGTCGCTCCCCGCGCGGGAGCGTGGATTGAAACCTGAGACCTCGCGGCGTCTGCAAAGCCGGCAAACGTCGCTCCCCGCGCGGGAGCGTGGATTGAAACCGGCGCAGGTCGTCCGCCGATTTGCCGTGCTTGGTGGTCGCTCCCCGCGCGGGAGCGTGGATTGAAACTTGGTCTCCAGGTAGGGCAGGCGCTGACCGTTCAAGTCGCTCCCCGCGCGGGAGCGTGGATTGAAACTCGCTCTGGTCACTTCGCGCACTTCGGGCTGGGGTCGCTCCCCGCGCGGGAGCGTGGATTGAAACAGGCAGGACGCCGCAAAGCTCGGCATTGAAATCGAGTCGCTCCCCGCGCGGGAGCGTGGATTGAAACAGCTCGCATGCTCGACGAGTACCGGCACTATGTGGTCGCTCCCCGCGCGGGAGCGTGGATTGAAACACATGCACCTTGTCGTCTACCAATGGAAAGCCAAGTCGCTCCCCGCGCGGGAGCGTGGATTGAAACTTTCCGTTATGGGCCTTCTGCTCCTTGGATACGGTCGCTCCCCGCGCGGGAGCGTGGATTGAAACAACTGTCGCTCGAATCCGGATGTCAAGCCCTCAAGTCGCTCCCCGCGCGGGAGCGTGGATTGAAACTTTGGAAAGAAGGGCGCCCTCGGCCTTGCTGCGGTGTCGCTCCCCGCGCGGGAGCGTGGATTGAAACAAGCTTCGCATCCGGCGCAACACCAGCGTCAACGAGTCGCTCCCCGCGCGGGAGCGTGGATTGAAACGCGGGTGTCCGGCATGGTCACGCCGAGGCCGTGTCGCTCCCCGCGCGGGAGCGTGGATTGAAACTGGGTCAAGGGCGGCGATTGCCCGTACATAAGCCTGTCGCTCCCCGCGCGGGAGCGTGGATTGAAACGAGCTTTGCCGCGACCACCTCGGGCCGCGTTGCTGTCGCTCCCCGCGCGGGAGCGTGGATTGAAACAAAATTGTCGAAAGCCACGCGTTCGGCCATGTTGAAGTCGCTCCCCGCGCGGGAGCGTGGATTGAAACTGTACTGTTTTCGATAAGTTCAAGGCTAAAATGATGTCGCTCCCCGCGCGGGAGCGTGGATTGAAACCGGACCCGGCGCCGCCCTACGGGTACGGGTCCAGTCGCTCCCCGCGCGGGAGCGTGGATTGAAACACTTGGTACCTGCAGTGGTTGACACAGCCCGCCGTCGCTCCCCGCGCGGGAGCGTGGATTGAAACTGGGGAGATACAATAGGCCAACATGGAGGAGGCGTCGCTCCCCGCGCGGGAGCGTGGATTGAAACCGGCTATATCCGCGCCGCCGGCGCCACGCAGTACGTCGCTCCCCGCGCGGGAGCGTGGATTGAAACACGGAGCCACGTCGTAAATCTCACCGCCCCCTAAGTCGCTCCCCGCGCGGGAGCGTGGATTGAAACTAGTTGATATTGAAGGCATCGGCGACCAGGTACAGTCGCTCCCCGCGCGGGAGCGTGGATTGAAACAACCGATAGGGGTCGCGGCCGGCCGGCACTTCCAGTCGCTCCCCGCGCGGGAGCGTGGATTGAAACGATGTTATGCGTTTGTAACTGTGGACAATTTGCGGTCGCTCCCCGCGCGGGAGCGTGGATTGAAACATCTCGCCGGTGTTTTCCTTTGCGCCGGACGGCAGTCGCTCCCCGCGCGGGAGCGTGGATTGAAACGATTAAACAACCCGCAAAACCCCGCTATCCGCAAGTCGCTCCCCGCGCGGGAGCGTGGATTGAAACATGACCCGCACCGATGATCGGGGCACTTTGCGCCGTCGCTCCCCGCGCGGGAGCGTGGATTGAAACGTCCATGCCCGGATGGGTGTTGATCGTGATCGGCGCGTCGCTCCCCGCGCGGGAGCGTGGATTGAAACATGGGCGGCATTACGTCGTATGAAATGAGGGAAAGTCGCTCCCCGCGCGGGAGCGTGGATTGAAACTCCGGAGAGCTTTCGACCATGGAGGACTACTACCGTCGCTCCCCGCGCGGGAGCGTGGATTGAAACCAGTTTGCCGCCATCACGCATTGCGAAAGGCACGGTCGCTCCCCGCGCGGGAGCGTGGATTGAAACAGCTAAAATTACGACCGTGTGAAGGTGGCACTCTGTCGCTCCCCGCGCGGGAGCGTGGATTGAAACACCATGGCCGTCCAGGCCGAAGTCGAGCACCTGGTCGCTCCCCGCGCGGGAGCGTGGATTGAAACCAGATACCCAATAGCGCGGCAATATTGGCCGTTGGTCGCTCCCCGCGCGGGAGCGTGGATTGAAACTCGAGCGGGAACTCAAGAGTAAGGATCAGCGGTAGTCGCTCCCCGCGCGGGAGCGTGGATTGAAACATGTTGTCCTCCTTTTGGTTGCGCTCTTAATTAAGTCGCTCCCCGCGCGGGAGCGTGGATTGAAACACCCATTGCTCTTTGTACGTTTTGCGCAATGTGACGTCGCTCCCCGCGCGGGAGCGTGGATTGAAACATTTATCCCACCCTTTCTCCGCACGTAGCACCTGGTCGCTCCCCGCGCGGGAGCGTGGATTGAAACGGCGGTGATGGACTCACCGGTAACGACGGCTTCCAGGTCGCTCCCCGCGCGGGAGCGTGGATTGAAACGGGCGGCAAGGCAGGCATACAAACGATCAGGCGGTCGCTCCCCGCGCGGGAGCGTGGATTGAAACGGCTTCGATGTCACATGCATAGCCGCCGGCATCGTCGCTCCCCGCGCGGGAGCGTGGATTGAAACCAGATCCGCGACTTTAATCAGTTGGGCGAGTCAAGTCGCTCCCCGCGCGGGAGCGTGGATTGAAACATGATCGTCGCCGCCTGTACACCCACCTGGTCCGGTCGCTCCCCGCGCGGGAGCGTGGATTGAAACGGCTCCAAGCGGGTCTATGTGGTGGACCCGGGCGGTCGCTCCCCGCGCGGGAGCGTGGATTGAAACTGACAACTCTCCTATTAAATCAAAAAACCCCGGACGTCGCTCCCCGCGCGGGAGCGTGGATTGAAACATTACGCGCTCGCGCATATCGTCCCAGGCTTTATGTCGCTCCCCGCGCGGGAGCGTGGATTGAAACACCGAACAGCTTTGACATGAGCATTTGAGCCATGTCGCTCCCCGCGCGGGAGCGTGGATTGAAACATCATCATCCGGCGGGAAGATCGCCGCACCAAGGGGTCGCTCCCCGCGCGGGAGCGTGGATTGAAACTGAAAACCTGACGGGCGGCCCGGAAAGCCGCCCTGTCGCTCCCCGCGCGGGAGCGTGGATTGAAACTCGCGGATCCGGTCGGCCAGCAGCCGCGGCTTGAGTCGCTCCCCGCGCGGGAGCGTGGATTGAAACTCGCACCATGCCGCATAGGTGGTCGGGCTACCCTGTCGCTCCCCGCGCGGGAGCGTGGATTGAAACCCTTGATTTATACGATCATAACCCTGCGTTAATGTCGCTCCCCGCGCGGGAGCGTGGATTGAAACGCTGACATGATCGATTCCTATGACGCCGACGGCGGTCGCTCCCCGCGCGGGAGCGTGGATTGAAACAGTATCTTGCAAATGAGCTGGTCGGCATCGTCCTTGTCGCTCCCCGCGCGGGAGCGTGGATTGAAACACGGGTTTTAAAACGATCTTCAACGACGTTTTTGCCGTCGCTCCCCGCCCGTGTAGATTCAGCTCTTCCGCCCGGTATCTGTTGAACCGTGCGATGGGAGTAAGGTTGGCGTCGCTATTGTGAAAAACCGCTTGGCCTTCAGCCACCGGCAACCTGTTGCCGGTGCCACCCCTGACACCCCCAACACCCCAGAAGCACCATATATCTCCACTCTTTCCGGCGACGGCGTGGGAAAATGACTACCTGATCAAAATCCTTTCCACTTGATCGCTACACGCGATTGCCCTGGTTGTCTACGATCTCAATCTTGACAAATCTGCTGATCATAACTAATAACTTCGTTCGTGGGCACCGAGGACGGGTCGCGGCCCTTTGACCCGTTGCCCTGCGCACGGCGCCGCGAAGCTGTGATGTCCTTCATGGCACCAACGAAGGCTGCGGTTGATCGCGGGCTTATCCTGCAGCCGGGCGCTCGTGCCGCCGCGACGGCATAGGGCTCGATCATTCCCGCCCCCAAAATATTCTTCCCGTAACTTTGTGGTGGCCGTAAACATCCCACCTAAACAGATTGCCCTTTAGCAATCCGGCGACCGGAAATTCGCGTCGGTGCTTATGTAGTGTCCTCCTACAAACGCATCCGGCTGATAAGCCGGTAGTAGGTAACCGCCCTCTGCGAGATCTGCAAGGTAGTCCCTGCACAGGTCAACGAGATATGCAGCTATGTACGGAAAGGTTTGATGGCGAGCGGGCGGGAGGCCGGCTGTCCCTCCATCCAAGAACCCTTGCGGGAACTCGTGCTGGCGCACCGAAAATTTCCAGCGTCGCCCGCTCTTTTCGCAAAATATTAGTTTTTGCTTTGTGGATTTGTCAAGAATGAGTTCCCTCTTGACAAATCCGCCGGCCAAGAATTACCCTTTCGCCCGAAAAGGTAGCTTCGGAAACACGGTGAATCTCCCTGCCGTAGGACGCCCATCAAAGGCGGCTCGCGTGAGGGTGAAACGGGAGCCCCTCCCGGAGCTACCAAACCATTTCATTTTTCATCACCTCGCCCGAGCGCATCAGCCGCCATCGCTCGCCGCGCGGGAGCCTGGATTGCAACACTCGGCAGGGAGGGGGTATTCTTGTAAACAGGTGGAGGGAGTAGGACGCCCCGGCTTCGCGGCGCCGTGCACGGCGCACAGATGACTTTGGGCCACGACCCGCCACCGATGATCCAGGCGGATGATTAAGCCGTGGGCGGCGGATTTGTCAAGATAGAGATCGCGGAGAACGGCGACGAAACGTCCTTCATGTCACCAACGAAGGCTGCGGTTGATGATGGGGTTATCCCACAGCCGGAAGTAGGTAACCGCCCTCTGCGAGATCGGTAAGGTAGTCCCTGCACAGGTCAACGAGATATGCAGCTAGTACGGAAAGGTTTGAAGGCGAGGGGGCGGGAGGCCGGCTGTCCCTCCATCCAGAAACCCGTTGCCGGGAGTCCGTGCTGGCGCACCGAAAATTTCCAGCGTCGCCCCCTCTTTGCGCAAAATGTTAGTTTGGTCTGTAGAATTTTCAAGAATGAGTTCACTTCGGGTATTAGTGGGTAGGCAGTTGGTTCGTTGCATCGATAGGCCAATCGGAGTACTCCACGGCGTGGTGCGCTGATTTGTCCTGCACCAAGCATCCATCACCAGACGGGCCAGTGCTGTCCTTTGAACATTCCGTGTTGAAAAACAACACCCTGAAGGACGTTTGGATATGACCGTAAAAGCTCATGATCCGGGAGTGGATGTCAAGTTACTTTCACTGGCCAATTCAGGCACAGCCCTGAAACGTGCGTTCTCCCTTAAGCATGATACCACCCCTTTAAGAAACGGGTGGCAGAGCCCCCCATCCGCTAGGCGCGGCAACCCTGCATAGCCCTCCGCGAAGAATCCACGTGGTACGGCCAGGGGAATCTCACCGTGTCGCACCCGCTTCGCTGGATTACTAATCATTGACTGTTTGACTTGTCAAGATCGGAATCGCCACAATCAACAACAATGGGGCCGGGTGATGCAATACGTGTAAACAAGTTTTAAGTTTTAAGTTTAAAGTTTTAAGTTAATGAATTCTATCGATTATATGGGTTGAAAGGTTGCATCAATTGATTGTGATGCTGATCACGCGGAATCCCCTACAGCCTATGGGCGTACCTACTACAAAGGGTATTTTTCAATTGTAAAAGTGACATCGCCTGTTCCCGCACGGAGGCGGGTGGGTCGGGGGGCCGGGTGATGCAATGCGTGCAGGCGCATAGGGGCCGTTATGGGGTGGGCGCAGGGCGTTCGGCCCGCACCT
>NZ_JALJRB010000043.1 GCF_022968795.1 Desulfatitalea alkaliphila | reverse complement strand
TGTATCGCTAGAGATTGGGTTTTACATTTCGCTTTCAGGGTGGAAGACGTCTACGTCCTTGAGGTCCTCGCCCAGGTAGACCCGCTCATTGGGGCCCAGGATGCCCATGGAGAGGCAGAGCAGGGTCCACAGGTGGACCGTTTGCCACGGATGGTGCCGGATTTCAGCCAGGTCGTGCACCTGGGCGTGGCAGTTGTGGCAGGGGGTGATGCAATATTGGGCACCCGTGGCCAGAATCTGCTCCGCCTTGAGGCGGCCGTATTCCCGGCGCTCTTCGGCGTAGCCCGACTGGAGATAGCCGCCGCCGCCGCCGCAACAGAAGTTGTTGGAGCGGTTGGGGTGCATGTCGAGGAAGTTCTCTTCACCCACCACCGCCTTGACCACGTAGCGCAGGTCCTCGGCCACCGGATCGCCGAAGGTCTTGCGCACCAGCTGGCAGGGGTCCTGGACGGTGAACTTGATCCCGCGCTCCCGGTTCCACTCGGAGCTGGGCTTGAGCTTGCCTTCACGAATCCACTGGGCATAGAGCTGAATGATGCTCTGGATCTCGAAGTTGGCTTCGATCTTGAACTTTTGCAGTCCGAACCGGACCGCGAACAGTTCGTGCCCTCACTCGGTGTTGAGCCACACTTTGCAGCCCAAATCCTCCACCGCTTTCACCTTGGTGCGCACGATGTGCTCCCAGGCCGGGTCATCGGCCAGGAACATGCAGTAGTTTTCCGCCGCCCATCCCTTGGTGCCGTAGGTCCAGTCGGCGCCCGCGGTGTGCAGGATCTTCCACAAAGGCACCATTTCGTCCGGTTCGGTGACCGGCTCGCGGGAGTTTTGGTTGAGGAAATAGTAGGCGCCTTCCTTGTTCACCGGCGCTTCCATTTCGGCGAATTCGGGCTGGGCTTCGCGGTACTCCTCCAGCACATCCTCCACCACGAACTGGAAATCCTCCTCGGTGGCGCCCATGGCGCTGCAGGTGTCGTTGCGCAGGGCCATGTCGCAGGAGCCGAGAATACCCTTGGGACGCTCTTCCCGGGGCCAGGTCTGCCGTGCGTAAAACACCAGCTGGGGAATATTGATCTTCATGGGGCAGACGTAAACGCAGCGGGTACACATGCTGCACATCCAGACCCAAGGTGTTTTGGTGATCTCTTCATCCATGCCCAGGGCGGCCATGCGCAGGAATTTACGCGGGTCCATCCCTTCCAGGCCCGTCGCCGGGCATCCCGAGGAGCATGCACCGCAGGTCAGGCACAGATTGAGATTGCCACCCTCGGGCAGCAGTCCCTTGACCTTGTCGATGAAGGTACTCTGTTTTTTGCCGCCAAGTTTGATTGCCTCTTCAGCCATATAACAAAACCTCCAGAAGTTGATAACGACCTTGGTATTTCAGGCGGTTCGGTATGCGATGCCTGGCACCGGGGACCGAACGTTCGGTTCCATTGTCGTCTTCGATCCACTGCAAGGGCCGCTCCAACGGGGCGGCCCGGTTCGAAGTTACCTATCTAAACGGAAAAGTGGAGGGGTGTCAATTGAAATTGGTGCATCGCGATGCAAAGTGACCGTATTGCAAAAAAAGAGCCGCCGCCGGATCGGTCCGGCGGCGGCCATCGCATCGGGTTCGGAAATGGATCAGGCGGCCTTGTCGATCTTGACCGCGCACACCTTGAACTCGGGAATGCCCGAGATCGGATCGAGGGCCGCGTTGGTCAGCTTGTTGGCGGCCGCGGCGGCAAAGTGAAAGGGAATGAAGACCGTCCCCTCCACGGCCGTGGGCGAGACCTTGACCCGGGCCTGAATCGCGCCGCGGCGCGAGGCGATGGTGGCCATGGCGCCGTCCTCCAGACCATGAACGGCCGCATCCTTGCGGGAAATCTCCACGTAGGACTCGGGAGACCGTTCGTTGAGCCCATCGGTTTTCATGGTCATGGTGCCGGTGTGGTACTGGTAGAGCACCCGGCCGGTGGTCAGGTAGAGCGGGTAGTCGTCATCCACCTGCTCGGCGGGCGGAATCCACTCGATGGCATGAAACATCCCCTTGCCGCGGGTGAATTGCTGGGCGTGCAAAATGGGGGTTCCCGGATGATCGGCAGTGGGGCACGGCCAGTGGAGTCCTTCGCTTTCGATCCGATCATAGGTGATGCCGGCATAGGACGGGGTCACCCGGCCGATCTCCTCGAAGATGGCCCGGCTGTTGTCGTAGGCCATGGTGTATCCCATGCGCGAGGCCAGTTGACAGGTGATCCACCAGTCATCCTTGCACTGGCCGGGCGGATCCACCGCCTTGCGCACCCGCTGCACCCGCCGCTCGGTGTTGGCGAAGGTGCCCTCTTTTTCGGCGAAGCAGGCCGACGGCAACACCACATCGGCGATTCGGGCGGTTTCGGTCATGAAGATGTCCTGCACCACCAAGAGCTCCAGGTTTTTGAGGCTCTTTTCGGCGTGGTTCAGATCGGCGTCCGACACCATGGGGTTTTCACCGATGATGTACATGGCCTTGAGCTCGCCGTCATGGGCCTTGGGCAGCATCTTGGTGACGGTCAAACCGACCTGGGTGGGCAGGCCGGTGACGCCCCAGGCCTCCTCCATCTTCTTGGCCACCGCCAGGTCGCTGACCGGCTGGTACCCGGTGTAAACATTGGGCAGGCCGCCCATGTCGCAGGCCCCCTGCACGTTGTTCTGGCCGCGCAAGGGATTGACGCCGGTGCCCGGTCGGCCCAGGTTGCCGGTGAGCATGGCCAGGTTGGCCAGGGACTTGACGTTGTCGGTGCCGCTGATGTGCTGGGTGATGCCCATGCAATACAGAATGCTGCCGGCCTTGGCGCCGGCGAACAGGCGGGCGGCGGCGATGAGCTGCTCCGACGGAATGCCGGTGATCCCTTCAACGAACTCGGGGGTGTATTTTTCCAGGCGCTCGCGAAGCGCCTCGAACCCCTCGGTGCGCGCCTCGATGAAATCCCCGGCCTGCAGCTTCTCATTGAGGATCACGTGCATCAGCCCGTTGATCCAGGCCACGTCGGTACCCAGGTTGGGGCGCAGCCAGTGCTGGGCAAATTCGGTCATTTTAATCCGCCGCGGGTCGACCACGATCAGCTTGGCGCCGTGGAACTTGACGGCCCGCTTGACGAAGGAGGAGAGCACCGGATGGTTTTCACTGGTGTTGGAGCCGGTGATGAGAATCACATCGGCTTTTTCGATATCGGCGATGGGGTTGGTCATCGCACCGGAACCGAACGCTGCGGCCAGACCGGCCACGGTGGAGCTATGTCAAAGCCGGGCGCAGTGGTCCACGTTGTTGGTTTTGAGCACCGCCCGGGCGAATTTCTGGGCGATGTAGTTCTCCTCGTTGGTCATGCGCGCTGAAGTGAGCACGCCGATGGCGTCGCCGCCCTGGTTATCGCGAATCTTTTTCAACCCGTCGGCCACCCGGTCCAGGGCCTCGTCCCAGGAGGCTTCACGAAACTCACCGTTCTCCTTGATCAAGGGGGTGGTGAGCCGTTCGGGGGAACCGATGAAGTGGTAGCCGAACCGCCCTTTGACACACAAACTGCCGCGGTTGGGAGCCACATCGGCGCCGTCCACCTTGACCACCCGGTTGTCCTGCACGTGCAGATCCAATTGGCAGCCGACCCCGCAGTAACTGCAGGTGGTGCGCACCTTCTCGGTCTGCCACGGCCGAACCTCGTAACGCGCGTCCTTTTCCACAAGCGCCCCCACCGGACAGGCCTGCACGCACTCGCCGCAAAAGACGCAATCGGAATCTTTCAGGGGCCGGTCACCGGCGGCGATGATCTTGGCGTGGGGGCCGCGGTAGCCAAAGCTGATGGCGTTGTTGACCTGCACTTCGTTGCACGCCTGCACGCAACGGCCGCACTGGATGCAGCGCGAAAAATCGCGCACAATGAAGGGGTTGACCGTCTCCATGGGATACTGGGTGGGTGTGGCGTCGAACCGCTCGCCGCTGACCTGGTAGCGGTAGGCCAGGTCCTGCAACCGGCAATCGCCCCACACCGGACACAATTGGTCACTGGCGTCCTCGGACTGCACCTTGAGTTGAAAGGCGGTCCACTCCTGGTTGTCCGAACCGCGCACGGCGCAGTTGTGGTTGCCCGAGCTGAGCATGAGTTGCAAAATCAAGCGCCGCGCCTCGACCACCGCCGGCGATTCGGTCTGCACCTTCATGCCCGCCGTCGCCGGTGTGGCACAAGCGGCCAGCAAGGTGCGCGCGCCCTCCACCTCCACCACGCAAATGCGACAGGCGCCGGTGGGCGTGGCGCCTTTCAAATGGCACAAAGTGGGAATGTCGATCTGGTTGCGCCGGGCCACTTCGAGGATGGTCTCGCCGCCTTCGAAGGTCATCTCCCGGCCGTTGATCAAAATGGTCTGCTGAGCGTTCATACCCGCATGCTCTCCTTGAAAGGTTGATTTCCGCTCCCGGCGCCGCGGCACCGGTGTCAGAGCAGCATCCTATGTAAAGGAAACGGTGGATGTTGTCAATCAGGACCGGCGGTGGGTGGGGGTTGCGTTTTTTGAGTTTGTCGGGTTGATGGACCGTTTGCTCGGGTTTATTGGGTTGGGAAAAAATAGTTTAAAGTTCAAAGTTGATGGCCTCGTAAAAAGTCCCAAAAACGGTGTTTTTGCAAATTGCCATCGTATAAATTTAGGTACTTACAGCGTCGAAAATTGAAAATTCCGACTTTTTACGAGACCATCAAAGTTTAAAGTTTAAAGCAAGGAATGCTATCGATTATAGATAGTTGTGTTGGGTGCCGGGCGGCCTGCAAACTCGCTCCGCGGGTGGCTCTGGCAACTGGTTGCCAATGTTGCGCAGCAACAAGAGGTCATGCGCATCACTGCCGCCACCGGCAAGGCGGACAGCGTTGACGCCACACGCACACACATCTAAACGACAGAATTCATTAACTTAAAACTTAAAACTTAAAACTTTAAACTGCCCGCCAGGGTTGATACATTTCGAGTTCAATGATCACGACCCATCAACTCAACAAACGCAACAAACCCATTCATCTGATTTGTTCATCTGATTTGCGTTCCGCCGCCGGTTGGTTTAAAAACAGGGACTTTTTGAAAATCGGAGCGACTGAACATGCGCTTTTTTCTGTTTGTGATCGGAATGGTGATGATCGTCGAGGGGTTGCCCTACTTCGCCTTTCCGGAGAAAATGAAATCGTGGTTGCAGCAGATGCTGGAAACACCCGAGCATGTCCTGCGCAAGTTGGGGTTCGGGTTGATGATGGCGGGACTGGTGCTGCTCTATTTCGCCAACCGGATGGTTTGAGGGCAGCGCCGTGTACCGTCTGGACGACTATGATTATGTGCTGCCCGAAGAGCTGATCGCCCAAAAGCAGGTGGCGCTGCGGGACCGCTCGCGACTCATGCGCTTGTGCCGCCGGACCGGCGCGGTGCACCACCACCGCTTCGACGACATTGCAGACCTTCTGGCGCCCGGCGACGTGCTGGTGCTCAACAACACCCGCGTGGTGCCCGGCCGCCTGCTGGGACGCAAAGAGACCGGCGGCAAGGTGGAGGTGCTGATCCTCGATTACGCCCAGGGCGCCGCCCGCGGCGTTTTCACCTGCATGCTCAAGGCCTCCAAGCGACCCCGCACCGGCAGCCGCCTGCACTTCGAACGCGGCCTGACGGCGGAGGTGGTCGCGGTGAACGATCAAACCGCCACCCTTTCCTTCAGCGGCGCCGCCGATTTCGAACAGACCCTGGATGCCATCGGGCACATGCCCTTGCCCCCCTACATCCGCCGCGAAGATGGCGCCGCCGACCGCGACACCTACCAGACGGTCTACGCCACCCAAAAAGGCGCCATCGCCGCCCCCACCGCCGGCCTGCACTTCACGCGTCCCCTGCTCGACCGGCTGACCGAACGGGGCATCCGCACCGTACAACTGACCCTGCACGTGGGCTACGGCACCTTCGTGCCGGTGCGCTGCGACGACATCCGGCAACACCGCATGCACAGCGAGTGGTTCACCCTCCCTCCGGAAACCGCCGCCGCCATCAACGCCGCCAAGCAACAAGGACACCGGGTCGTGGCCGTGGGCACCACCTGCGTGCGCACACTCGAATTCTGCGCCACCGCCCAGGGCACCGTCACCCCCCGCAGCGGCGCCTGCGACCTCTATATCTACCCCGGCTACCACTTCAAACTGGTTGACGCCATGATCACCAACTTCCACCTGCCCAAGTCCACCCTATTGATGCTCGTCTCCGCCTTCGCCGGCCGCGAAAGAATATTGCGGGCGTATGGGGAGGCGGTGAAGGAGCGGTATCGGTTTTTTAGTTATGGGGATGGAATGATCATCATCGATGATCATCGATGATGATAGTTTTAAGTGTTAAGTGTTAAGTTTTAAGTTAAGGAATGCTGTCGATTATAGGGGGTCGGGGGGATGGGGTATCGGTCGTTTGAAGAATTGGAAGTCTGGAAGAGAGCTTGTCGGGTTGCGGTTCAGGTACACAAGGCCTTGGTCGGATGCAACTTTTACCCACTGAAGGATCAGATGGCGCGCTCCGCGATTTCCATCGCCAGTAACATTGCAGAAGGTGCCGAGCGAGGATCCGCCGCAGATTTCATTCGATTCCTGCACATTGCCAAAGGCTCGGCCGCCGAACTAAGAACCCAAATCTACATCGCAGTAGAAATCGGAAACATCATACCCGATGAAACACAATCCACCTTGGTCGCCGAACTCAAAGAACTATCGCGCATGCTCCACGGCCTGATCACCTCATTAAAAATATAATGATAGAATTCATTAACTTAAAACTTAACACTTAAAACTTAAAACTATTTTTCCCTATGCCATTCAAAACAATCTCACAATGTAACGCAACTTCCGCCCGCGCCGGCATCCTCACAACCGCCCACGGATCCATCGAAACCCCGATTTTCATGCCCGTTGGCACCCAGGCGACGGTGAAAGCGGTGACGCCGGAGGAGTTGGAGGGGGTTGGGGCGCAGATTATTCTGGGCAACACCTACCATCTTTATTTGCGCCCGGGGGTGGCGGTGATCGGGTTGTTCGGGGGGTTGCATGGGTTCATGCAGTGGCGAAAGCCGATCCTGACCGACAGCGGCGGGTTCCAGGTCTTTTCCCTGGCGCAGTTGTCGCGCATCTCCGAGGAGGGGTATGCGTTTCAGTCCCATTTGGACGGCGGCGCGCGGCATGTACTGACGCCCGAGGGTGCGGTGGATGTGCAGATGGCCCTCGACAGTGACATTATGATGTGCCTGGACCAGTGCATCGCCCACCCGGCGGATCATCCGACGGCGGCGGCGGCGTTGGCGCTGACCAGCCGCTGGGCGCGGCGCTGCAAGGCGCGCTGGGAGGCCGCCGGCGGCCGGAACCAGTTGTTCGGCATCGTGCAGGGGGGGATGTACGCCGATCTGCGGCGGCAGTCGGTGGCGGAGATCGTCGATATCGGTTTTCCCGGCTATGCCGTGGGCGGCCTGAGCGTGGGCGAGCCCAAGCCCTTGATGATGGAGATGGCCGCCCATACCCTGCCCCTGCTGCCCGCCGATGCGCCCCGCTATGTGATGGGGGTGGGCACGCCGCAGGACCTGGTGGAGATGATCGCCATGGGCGCCGACATGTTCGATTGCGTCATGCCCACGCGCAATGCGCGCAACGGTCAGTTGTTCACTTCCGCGGGCACGTTGAACATCAACAACGCCCGTTATCGCACCGACACCGGCCCCATCGACCCGCTGTGCGACTGCTACACCTGCCGCCGCTACTCCCGGGCCTATGTGCGCCACCTGTTGCAGGCCAAGGAGATCCTGGCCCACCGCTTGACGACCCTGCACAACCTCCGCTTCTATTTGAACCTTGTCAAACAAGCCCGCATGGCTATATTGGAGGGCACTTTCGATGACTTCCGGCGGCGTTTCGCCCCCGGGGGTGCATCCAGCCACAACGACGACCAATGAAAGGGTATGAAGCAATGAAAGCCAAAGTGGAAGCAGCCATCAACAAAATCCGGCCCATGCTCCAGGCCGACGGCGGCAATGTGGAACTGGTCGATGTCAGCGACGACGGCGTGGTTCAGGTTCGCCTGCAGGGCGCCTGCGCCGGTTGCCCAATGTCCCAGATGACCTTGAAAAACGGTATCGAGCGGGTGATCAAGGAAACCGTTCCGGAAGTCAAGTCGGTGGTCTCGGTCTGATTTCGGCCCTTGAATTTTGAGACGGCATCATTTAAATAGAAGCGGTTTTATATTCTGAATCGTTCTTCAAGGAGATCCGTATGAGTGTCGCTCAAAAGATCAGTGCCACCATGGCCCAGTCGTCATGGATCCGCAAAATGTTCGAGGAAGGGGCGCAGTTGAAGGCGGTGCACGGCGCCGATAAAGTGTTCGACTTCAGCCTGGGCAACCCCAATCTACCGCCTCCCGACCGATTTCACGACATCCTGCGCGACACGGTGACCGCCTGCGGGCCGGGAGACCACTGCTACATGCCCCAGGCGGGCTACCCCCAGGTGTGCACCGCCATCGCCGATTATCTGAGCGATGAACAGGGGGTGGCGGTGGCGGCCCCGGACATCGTCATGACCTGCGGCGCCGCCGGCGCGCTCAACGTGATTTTCAAGACCCTGCTCGATCCGGGGGACGAGGTGATCGTGCCCACCCCCTGTTTCGTGGAGTATCGCTTTTACGTGGACAACCACGGCGGCGAGATCCGCATGGTGCCGACCCATCCGAACTTCACCCTGGACCTGGAAGCCATCGCGGCGGCCATTACGCCGCGCACCAAGGTGGTGCTGATCAACTCGCCCAACAACCCCACCGGCCAGATCTACAGCGCCGACAGCCTGGCCGCCCTGGGCGAGCTGCTGACGGCCAAAGGCGAGGCGGCGGGGCGCACCATCTACCTGGTCTCCGACGAGCCCTACCGCAAGATCGTGTTTGACGGCCACACGGTGCCGAGCATCTTTCAGGCCTACCGCGACAGCCTGATCGCCACTTCCTACTCCAAGGATCTTTCCATTCCCGGCGAACGCATCGGTTTCGCGGCCCTCAATCCGGCGGCCCGATTCAACCCAGAGCTGCGCGCGGGCTTGACCCTGTCCAACCGCATCCTGGGGTTCGTCAATGCCCCGGCCTTGATGCAGCGGGTGGTGGCCTGTATCCAGGGCACCAGCGTGGACATGACCCAGTACAAACGCAAACGGGACCTGCTGTGCGACGGCCTGGCCGCCGCCGGTTACGAATTCGTCACCCCGCCGGGTGCTTTCTACCTGTTTCCGCGCGCCCCCATTGCCGACGATGTCGCCTTTGTGAAAGCGTTGCAAAAGGAGCTGATCCTGACGGTGCCCGGCAGCGGTTTTGCCGGTCCCGGCCATTTCCGCATCGCCTTTTGCGTCGACGACGCCACCATCACCGGGGCGTTGCCCGGATTCGCCCGGGTGATGGCCCAATACAAGTAGAACGGGGCGGCCGGTGCACCGGCCGCCCCTCGTGCCGACCCGCCGGAGCGCCGTACCAAGGGATTGCGGCGCGACCGGAGCCGCCATTCATCCCAAACCGGCCGCCAGGCCGACCGACGGAGCCGCCATGAAAATCCTCAAAATCGATCACCTGGGTATCGCGGTCAACAACATCGATCAGGCCAAATCGTTCTGGACCGACGTCCTGGGCCTGCCCCACGAAGGCAACGAAACGGTTGCCGAACAGAAAGTGACCACCGCCTTTTTCCCGGTGGGGCAAAGCGAGGTGGAACTGCTGGAATCCACCGCCCCCGACGGTCCCGTGGCCAAGTTCATCGAAAAGCGGGGCCAGGGGTTTCAGCATGTGGCCTTCCGGGTGGAAAACATCGACGCCGCCCTGGCCGAACTGAAGGCCAAAGGCATCCGGCTGATCGACGAAACGCCGCGCATGGGCGCCGGCGGCGCGCGGATCGCCTTTCTGCACCCCAAAGACACCCAGGGGGTGCTGGTGGAGCTGTGTGAGCGCAACGACTGATTCCACGACCCCAAAAAAGTTACCCGTCATCATTAAGTGAACCACATTTGAGTTGACATCCCTCCCTATGCGGCGGTATACCTGTGCTGCATAACAATGTTACTAAATACCGTTCATATTTTTTTGATTTTTATTTTATTTATTGAATAACAACAGGTTACAAATGGAAACAAAAGGTAACCTTTTTCCCGAAACAACTGCCGCCACCGAGGCCGCCGCCCGGCCCCGCCACCGCGCGACCGACGCGCGCCCCGGGCGATCCACCGATGGCGAACAGCCCCCCCGCCATGACCGTGCCGCCGCGATGCCCCCCTTGCGGCCCGACGTGCAGGCCCGCCTGGAACAGGCGGTGCTGACCATCTTTTCCCAATCGGACTTTCACAAGGCCAACATCCGCGATGTGGCCAAGCACGCCGGGGTCAGCTTCAGCACCATTTATAAATATTACGGCAGCAAGGAGCGGCTGGTGTTCGCCTTCGTGGATGTGTGGCTGGGACACCTGACCGACCGCATCACGGACCACCTGCAGGGCATCGAGGATCTCAAGGAGAAGCTGCGCAAGGTGCTCTGGCTGCAGCTCGACTACTACGAACGCAATCCCCATCTGGGGCGCATCATCTTCATGACATTGCCCATGGCCACCTGGATGGCCGACAAAACCTTTCAGCAGAAGAAAATGATCCACCTTTATCTGGACGTGCTCAAGAACGGGCAGGCCCAGGGCATCCTGAACCCCAGGGTGCGGGCCGGGGTGCTGCTCGACTTCATGCTCGGCCTGGTGCAGCGCACCTTTGTCATGTGGAACCAGCGTGGCTGCCAGGAGCACCTGGCGGGCCAGGCCAATGTGTTGTTCGACATGGTGTGGCGCGGCATCACCAACCCCGAAGCGCCATAAAGCCATCTTCATACCCAACCAATGCAAAAGGAGGGGTGCATGGTCCAAAAACCGACAATCGATCAATGGAAGACCCTGGCCGCCAAGCAGCTCAAGGGCCGGTCGCCGGAATCCCTTGATTGGCAAACGCCGGAAGGCATCACCGTCAAGCCGCTGTACACGGACGAGGACCTGGAACGGCTGGAACATTTGGGCGGCCTGCCGGGGATCGCGCCCTATGTGCGCGGTCCCATGGCCACCATGTATGCCGGCCGCCCCTGGACCATCCGCCAATACGCGGGCTTCTCCACGGCCAAAGCGTCCAACGCCTTCTACCGGCGCAACCTGGCCGGCGGCCAGAAAGGCTTGTCGGTGGCCTTCGACCTGGCCACCCACCGGGGCTACGATTCCGATCACCCCCGCGTGGTGGGCGACGTGGGCAAGGCCGGCGTGGCCATCGATTCGGTGGAGGACGTGAAGATCCTGTTCGACCAGATTCCGTTGGACCAGATGTCGGTCTCCATGACCATGAACGGGGCCGTGCTGCCCATCCTGGCCATGTACATGGTGGCCGCCGAAGAGCAGGGGGTCGAGCAGGCCAAGCTCACCGGCACCATTCAAAACGACATCCTCAAAGAGTACCTCACGCGCAACACCTACATCTACCCGCCCGAGCCCTCCATGCGCATCGTGGCGGACATCATCGCCTACTGCTCGCAAAACATGCCGCGCTTCAACACGGTGAGCATCAGCGGCTACCACATGATGGAAGCCGGCGCCACCTCGGTGCTGCAGTTGGCTTTCACCCTGGCCGACGGCCTGGAGTATGTGCGCGCCGCCCTCAAAGCGGGCATGGACATCGATGCCTTCGCGCCGCGCCTCTCCTTCTTTTTCGGCGTGGGCATGAACTTCTTCATGGAGATCGCCATGCTGCGGGCGGCCCGCTTCCTGTGGCACGAGCTGATCAGCCGCTTCAACCCCAAGGACCCGCGCTCGACCATGCTGCGCACCCATGTGCAGACCTCGGGCTGGAGCCTCACCGAGCAAGATCCTTACAACAACATCATCCGCACCACCCTGGAAGCCCTGGCCGCCGTACTGGGCGGCACCCAGTCGCTGCACACCAACGCCTTCGACGAGGCGGTGGGGTTGCCCACCGACTTCTCGGCCCGCATCGCCCGCAACACCCAGCTGCTCATCCAGGAGGAGTCCGAGGTGTGTCACGTGGCCGACCCCCTGGGCGGATCCTATTATGTCGAGGCGCTGACCGGCGCCATGGTGGACGGGGCACGCAAGATCATCGATGAAGTGGAGCAATTGGGCGGCATGGCCAAGGCCATCGAAACCGGCATGCCCAAGATGCGCATCGAGGAATCGGCGGCCCGCCGCCAGGCGCGCATCGACCAAGGGCTGGACGTGATCGTGGGGGTCAACAAATACCAGACCGAGGACAAATCCCCCATGGAGGTGCTGGAGGTGCCCGAAGCGGTCCGCCAGGAGCAGGTCGACCGCCTGGCCCGGATCAAGGCGCAGCGGGATCCGGACAAGGTGGCCCAAGCACTGGCGGGCATCACCCGGGCCGCCGAAGCGGGCGACAACCTGCTGGCCGCCTGCCTGCCGGCGGTACGCGCCCGGGCCACCGTGGGCGAGATCTCCGATGCCATGGAAAAGGTGTTCGGCCGTTTCGTGGCCACCACCCAAGTGATTTCCGGCGTCTACGCCGCCGAGTACAAGGACCAGACCGTGATCGAGAGTTTGCGCAAACGCACCGACGCATTCCTGGAAAAGCACGGCCGCCGGCCGCGCATCCTGTTGGCCAAGGTGGGCCAGGACGGCCACGACCGCGGCATCAAGGTGGTGGCCACCGCCTTTGCCGACTTCGGCTTCGACGTGGACATCGGCCCCATGTTCCAGACCCCCGAGGAGGCGGCCAAAATGGCCATGGAAAACGACGTGCACGTGGTGGGGGTCTCCACCCTGGCCGCCGGCCACAAAGCCCTGGTGCCCCAATTGATCAGCGCCTTGAAAGCCCAGGGCACCGAACAGATCCTGGTGACCGTGGGCGGCGTCATCCCGCCGTCGGACTACGACTTTCTGTACAAAGCCGGCGCGGTGGGGATATTCGGCCCCGGCACGCCGCTGGTCAAGTCGGCCAACGAGGTGCTCAACGCGCTGGAAAAAGTTGAATGGAGCTGAAGGATTACAAGGAGGGGATTCTCCAAGGCAACCGCCTGATCCTCTCCAAGGCGATCACCTTGATCGAGAGCCGCCACCCCGATCATCGGGAGAAGGCCCAAGCATTGATCGAGGCGTTGCTGCCCCACACAGGGGAGGCGGTGCGGCTGGGCATCACCGGGGTGCCGGGGGTGGGCAAAAGCACTTTCATCGAAAGCTTCGGCATGCACCTGATCGAACAGGGGCGCCGGGTGGCGGTGCTGGCGGTGGATCCCAGTTCCCAGCGCTCCGGCGGCAGCATCCTGGGCGACAAGACCCGCATGGAACGGCTCAGTGCGGCGCCCGAGGCGTTCATCCGCCCTTCCCCTTCGGGCGGTACGCTGGGCGGGGTGGCCCGCATGACCCGCGAAACCATGCTGCTGTGCGAGGCGGCCGGCTTCGACGTGGTCATCGTGGAGACGGTGGGCGTGGGCCAGAGCGAGGCGGCGGTGGCGGCCATGGTCGATTTTTTCCTGCTGCTGATGATCACCGGCGCGGGCGATGCCCTGCAGGGGATTAAAAAGGGCATCCTGGAGATGGCCCATGCCGTGGCCATCAACAAAGCGGACGGCGAAAACGCGCCGCGGGCCGAAAAGATGCGCCAGGAGCTGGAGAGCGCCTTGCAACTGATGCTGCCCACTTCGGCCGACTGGACGCCGCCGGTGCTGACCTGCAGCGCCGCCACGGGCAACGGCCTGGATGATATATGGGCGCTGATTCGGACCCATCGGGAGAAGCTGCGGGCCGGCGGCGAGATGGAGCGGCTGCGGCGGGACCAGGCGCTGCATTGGATGTGGTCTCTGATCGACGAGGGACTCAAGGAGCGGTTTGTGCGCCACCCGGAGGTGCGACGGCAACTGCCGCAAATGACCGCCGCGGTGCGCGAAGGGCGCACGGCCGCCACGCACGCCGCGCGGCAGCTGCTTTTTATGCTTGACAAGGATCGCGGCGATAAGAAAGGAATGTAACCTCCCCAAACCGGCCGCGCCGGATGGTGGGTGTGCAGGACACATGGGGAGCCGCCGGCAATCCTTCCATTTTTTGACGACGTTCATTTTTTAAGGAAAGGAAGCGAGCATGGGTAGTGTGGATGACAAAATCAAGGCGCTCAAGGCGCAAGAAGCCAAAATCCTGGCCATGGGCGGCGACAAGCTGGTGGCCAAACAGAAGGAGAAGGGCCGGTTGACCGCCCGCGAACGGCTCGACCGCCTGTTCGACAAGGGCACCTTCCGTGAGATCGATATGTTCGTCAAACATCGCTGCGTCAACTTCGGCATGCAGAAAGTGGAGATCCCCTCCGACGGCGTGGTCACCGGCCACGGCCTGGTGGAGGGCCGGCCGGTGTTCGCCTTCGCCCAGGATTTCACCTCCCGGGCCGGCAGCCTGGGGGAGATGCATGCGCGCAAGATCTGCAAGGTGATGGACCTGGCCATCAAGGCCGGCGTGCCCATGATCGGGCTCAACGATTCGGGCGGCGCCCGCATCCAGGAGGGAGTGGACGCGCTGTGCGGCTACGGCGACATCTTCTATCGCAACTCCCTGGCCTCGGGAGTGATTCCCCAGATTTCGGCCATCATGGGACCCACGGCCGGCGGCGCGGTCTACTCGCCGGCCATGACCGACTACGTCTTCATGGTCAAGAACTCCAGCTACATGTTCATCACCGGCCCGGAAGTGATCAAGTCGGTGACCGGCGAGTCGATCACCTTCGAGGATCTGGGCGGCGCCCTGGCGCACAATGAAAAGAGCGGCGTGGCCCAGTTCGCCTGCGAAGACGACGCCGACACCCTGGAACAGATCCGCCGGCTGCTCGCCTATCTGCCGGCCAACAACATGGAGGATCCGCCGCGCGTCGACACCGGCGACGATCCGCACCGCAGCGACCCGGCCCTGGACAAAATCATCCCCGACAGCCCCAACGCCGGCTACGACATCAAGGCGGTGATCGCATCCATCGTGGACAAGGGCGAATTCCTGGAGCCCCACGCCCACTTCGCCCAGAACATCGTGGTCTGCTTCGCGCGCCTCAACGGCCGGGTGGTCGGCATCATCGCCAACCAGCCCAAGGTGCTGGCCGGCTGTTTGGACATCGACGCCTCGGACAAAGCCACGCGCTTCATCCGCTTCTGCGACGCCTTCAACATTCCCTTGCTCACCATCGCCGATGTGCCCGGCTACCTGCCCGGCAGCCAGCAGGAGTGGGGCGGCATCATCCGCCACGGCGCCAAGCTGCTCTGGTGCTACAGCGAGGCCACGGTGCCCAAATTGCTGCTGATCACCCGCAAGGATTACGGTGGGGCCTACATCGCCATGTCTTCGCGCCACCTGGGGGCCGACATGGCCTTTGCCTGGCCGAGCGCCGAAATCGCCGTCATGGGCGCCGCCGGCGCGGCCAACATCATCCACCGCAAGGAGATCCAAGGGGCCGATGACCCCAAGGCCAAGCGCCAGGAGAAGATCAAGGAATACGAGGATCTGTTTTCCAATCCATACAGCGCCGCCGGCCGGGGCTACATCGACGCCGTCATCCGACCCGCCGAGACCCGCGCGCGGCTCATCGACGCCCTGGAGATCATGTGCACCAAGCGGGAACTGCGCCCGCCCAAAAAGCACGGCAACATTCCCATGTAACGCAGACAACAGAGGTGCCCATGG
The DNA here is from genome assembly GCF_022968795.1 of Desulfatitalea alkaliphila. Lineage (GTDB taxonomy): Bacteria > Desulfobacterota > Desulfobacteria > Desulfobacterales > Desulfosarcinaceae > Desulfatitalea > Desulfatitalea alkaliphila. The sequence goes on along the minus strand of NZ_JALJRB010000043.1, from coordinate 5,773 downwards.
AATTGAAAGAGAAGCAAATGGCCGCCGCCCTCGCCGCCGTGGCCGCTTACATGCAGATGGAAGAGGAAAGTTATCACCAACAGGTGGCCGCCATCATGGCGCCGCCCCCAGCGCCGGCACCGTGCGAGCCGCCCAATTTGTGGGGCCAAAGCGGCCGCCAGAGTATGATGCAGCTACGCAGCCTGATGCAGCTCAAAACCTTCGCCCGCATCAGGTAGCTCACCCTATTTAACGCCTTATCAGAAGGAGACGCATGCAATGAGCGATCACGATCAAGTCAAAATGACTCCCATGAACTACGCCAAGGATCGGCCCAAGGCGGCCAACCCGGTGAAGATCGAAGATTTGAGCATCCGCGACGGCCACCAGTCCCTGTTCGCCACCCGCGGCCGCACCGAAGATATGATCCCCATCGCCGAAATGATGGACGAGGTGGGCTTCTGGGCCATCGAAACCTGGGGCGGGGCCACCTTCGACACCATGCACCGCTTTTTGAACGAGGATCCCTGGGAGCGCATCCGCACCCTCAAGCGCTACATCAAGAAGACCCCCTTCTCCATGCTGCTGCGCGCCCAGAACCTGGTGGGCTACCGCAACTACGCCGACGACACGGCCCGCGCCTTCGTGGACCGCGCGGCGGCCAACGGCATGGATATCTTCCGCACCTTCGACGCCCTCAACGACTACCGCAACTTCGAAACCGTGGTCAAGGTGATCAAGGAGTGCGGCAAGCACTTCCAGGGCTGCATGTGCTACACCATGACCGAACCGCGCATGGGCGGCGAGGTGTACAACATCGATTACTACGTCAACAAGGCCAAGGAGCTGGAGTCCATGGGGGCCGACTCCATCTGCATCAAGGACATGGCCGGCCTGATCGCGCCCTACGACGCCTACAACCTGGTCAAGGCCCTCAAAAAAGCGGTCAAGGCGCCCATCCACCTGCACAGCCATTTTACTTCCGGCATGTCCCCCATGAGCCACCTCAAGGCCATCGAGGCGGGGGTGGACATCATCGACACCTGCATGACCCCCTACGCCTACCGCACCTCCCACGCGGCCATCGAACCGCTGGTCATGGCCCTGCTGGGCACCGACCGCGACACCGGCTTCGACATCCAGCTGCTGGCCAAGATCAACGAGAAGCTGGAAAAAGAGGTGATGCCCAAGTACAAACACCTGCTGGACGACTCCAAGGTGTCGGTGATCGACATCAACGTGCTGCTGCACCAGACCCCGGGCGGCATGCTCTCCAACCTGGTCAACCAACTGCGCGAAATGGACGCCCTGGACAAGATCAACGAGGTGTACAAGGAGCTGCCGCGGGTGCGCAAGGAGCTGGGGCAGATTCCGTTGGTCACTCCAACCAGCCAGATCGTGGGCATCCAGACGGTCAACAATGTGCTGTTCGATGACGAAAACGAGCGCTACAAGATGATCACCGGGCAGGTCAAGGACCTGTGCTACGGCCTCTATGGCAAGACCGCCGTGCCCATCGACCCCGAAGTACAGAAAAAGGCCCTCAAAGGCTATGCCCGTGGCGAAGAGCCCATCACCTGCCGCCCGGCAGAGGTGATCGAGCCCGAGCTGGACAAGGCCAAGGAGGAGATCGGCGACCTGGCCGTGGATTTGGACGACCTGCTGGTCTACGCCCTCTACCCGGTCACCGGCAAGAAGTTCCTGCAATGGAAGTACGGCATCGAGGAGCCGCCGGCCAGTGTCAAGCCCACCACCATGGAGCAGGTGAAAAAGCGCGACGCGCTGGTCAAGAAAGCGCTGGCGGGCGAGCTGGTGGAAAAGAAGAAGGATGCACCGACCAAGACCGACAACGCCCGGGCCTTCAATGTCTTCGTGGACAACGAATACTTCGAGGTCAATGTGGACCCGGTGGACGGCCCGCCGGTGATCACCATCGCCCAGCAGCAGATGGCCATGCCCATGGGCCAGGCCGCACCGGCAGCCCCGGCGCCCCCTGCTGCGCCGGCCGCGCCGGCCGCACCGACAGCACCCGCTGCCAAACCGGCCCCGGAGGCAAAACCGACGCCCGCCAAGCCGGCGGCACCGGCAGCGGCGCCCGGCAAGGGCACGCCCCTGAGCGCCCCCATGCCCGGTATGATCGTCAGTTTTGCGAAGAACGTGGGCGATGCGGTCAGCCAAGGCGAAACGGTGGTGATCCTGGAAGCCATGAAGATGGAGAACGCCCTGCCCGCGCCGGCCAACGGCAAGATCAGCGCCATCAATTACAAGAGCGGCGATTCCGTGGCCAAGGGCGATGTGCTGTGCGTGATCGAATAACGCACCTCGAAGGTCGATCTTTCGACGGTATTTAAACGACCGTGGCGCCTGTGCGCAAGCAGGGCGCCACGGTACGTGCAACAGGAGAACATACGTTTATGAAGATCCATGAGTACCAGGCCAAAACCCTGTTCAAACGCTACGCGGTGCCGGTGCCGGAAGGGGCCGTGGCCTTCACCCCCGAAGAGGCGCTGCAGGTGGCCGACACCCTGGGCGGGTTTCCCGTGGTGGTCAAGGCCCAGATCCACGCCGGCGGCCGCGGCAAGGGCGGCGGCGTCAAACTGGCCCATTCCCGTGAAGAGGTGACCCGAGTAGCCGAGGAGATGTTGGGCATGACCCTGGTTACCCACCAGACCGGCCCCGAAGGGCGGGTGGTCAAAAAGCTGCTGGTGGAGCAGGGACTGGACATCGCCAAGGAGCTCTATCTGTCCATCGTGCCGGACCGCGCCAGCGCCCAGGTGGTGATCATGGCCAGCGAGGCCGGCGGCATGGACATCGAGGCCGTGGCCGAAGAGACCCCCGAAAAGATCATCAAGGTGGGCATCAACCCGTTGATCGGCATCCAGGGCTATCACGCCCTGCAGGTGGCCCACGGGCTCAATCTGGACAGCGCCCTGGTCAAACCCTTCGTGCAACTGCTCAACAACCTCTACCGTTTCTTCATGGCCCACGACGCCTCCCTGGTGGAGATCAACCCCCTGGTGATCACCGCCCAGCAGACCGTCCTGGCCCTGGACGCCAAGATCACCTTCGACGACAACGCCCTGTTCCGTCAGAAGGAGATCGTCGAGTACCGCGACCTGGACGAGGAGGATCCGCTGGAGGTGGAAGCCTCCAAGTTCAACCTGAACTACATCAACCTGGACGGCAACGTGGGCAACATGGTCAACGGCGCCGGCCTGGCCATGGCCACCATGGACATCATCAAGCTGGCCGGCGCCCGTCCCGCCAACTTCCTGGATGTGGGCGGCGGCGCCAACGCCGAAATGGTGGAGAACGGCTTTCGCATCATCCTCAGCGATCCCAATGTCAAAGGCATCCTGATCAACATCTTCGGCGGCATATTGCGTTGCGACGTGCTGGCCGAGGGCGTGGTCAAGGCGGCTGCCCAAACGGGCATCAAGGTGCCGGTGGTGGTGCGCATGGAAGGCACCAACGTGGAGCAGGGGCGCAAGATCCTGGACGAATCGAAATTGAACCTGATTGCGGCGGTGGATCTGAAGGATGCGGCGCAGAAAGTCGCGGAGATCGTCGGCGGCTGATCGGCGGCGGGACCACCCCGCGGACAATGAACAATAAAAGGAAAACGCCGAGGGTCCGGCGCGGAAGCGCTCGCGCGCCGTGTTCGGACCGGAAAGCGATCAATGGAGCACACCCATGAGCATATTCGTGAATAAAGAGACCAAGGTGGTGGTGCAGGGCATCACCGGCAAGGAGGGGCAGTTCCACGCGCGCCAGTGCGTGGCCTACGGCACCCGGGTGGTGGCCGGCGTCACTCCCGGCAAGGGCGGGCAGAAGATGGACGACGTGCCGGTGTTCAACACCGTGGCCGCCGCCCGCGCCGCCACCGGCGCCGACTGCAGCCTGATCTTCGTGCCGCCGCCCTTTGCCGCCGCGGCCATCATGGAGGCGGTGGACGCCGGCATCGAACTGATCGTCGCCATCACCGAGGGTATTCCTGTGCTGGACATGATGAAGGTCAAGAACTACATGCGGCTGCACGGCTCGCGCTTGATCGGCCCCAACTGCCCCGGCATCATCACCCCGGGCGAGTGCAAGGTGGGCATCATGCCGGCACCCATCCACAAGCCGGGTGGTCCCATCGGCGTGGTCTCGCGCTCCGGGACCCTCACCTACGAGGTGGTGCACCAGCTCACCCAGCAGGACATCGGCCAGACCACCTGCATCGGCATCGGCGGCGACCCGGTCAACGGCACCAACTTCATCGACTGCCTCGAAGCCTTCGAAGCCGACCCCGAGACCAAGGGCATCGTAATGGTGGGTGAAATCGGCGGCAACGCCGAGGAAGAGGCCGCCCGCTTCATCAAAGAGAAGATGTCCAAGCCGGTGGTGGGCTTCATCGCCGGCCTGACCGCCCCGCCAGGCCGCCGCATGGGACACGCCGGCGCCATCATCAGCGGCAAGAGCGGCACCGCCCAGGGCAAGATCGAGGCCATGGAAGCCGCCGGCATCCACGTCTGCAAAGACCTGGGACGCCTCGGCGAACTGTGCGCCAAGGTGTTTTAGATGCACGAGATGGGCATCGCCATGGAGATCCTGGAGATCGTGCAGGCCTCCATCCCGACGGAGATGGCCGGCGTGCGGGTGGCGCGGGTCAACCTCAAGGTGGGACGGTTGTCGGCCGTGGTGCCGGACAGCCTTAGGTTCTGCTTCGGCGTGGCGGCGGATAAAACCGCCGCCGCCGGGGCGGAACTGGCCATCGAGGAGATCGACGTGACGGCCCTTTGCAACGATTGCCGTCACCAGTGGACCGTGGCGACGCCCATTTTCCGCTGTCCGGTCTGCGACAGCGGCAACACCGAACTGTTGGCCGGCCGGGAACTGGAAATCGTTTCCATCGAAGTCGGCGACGAGGCACCCGAACCTTCCCCTTGAATCACCCGCACCGCTGAACCCCTTGGTTCAGCGACACCCCCGGAGGCCAGCATGCCGTTTTTCGACCCGCGCCCGCGACGGCGCCATCACGACGGACACAAGCCGGACACCCTGCCCTCGCGCCACGACACCGCCGTAGCCACCCAACGCTCCGGGACCCGGGAGATCAAAGTGGTGCGCCGGGTGCTGGATGCCAACGACGCGCAGGCCGCCCGCAACCGGGAGCTGTTCGCCGCCAAGGGGATCTTCACCCTCAACCTGATGAGCTCGCCCGGCTCGGGCAAGACCACCCTCCTGGAAAAGAGCCTGGCGCGCCTGATGTCCAATCTGCGCTGCGCCGTCATCGTGGGCGACATCTGCACCACCCAGGATGCGGACCGCCTGGCCGCCTCCGGTGCGCCCGTGGTGCAGATCAACACCGACGCCTTCGGCGGCGAATGCCATCTGGCGGCCCACGTGATCGAAAAGGCCCTGAGCGCCATCGACCTGGACGCCGTGGACCTGCTGATCGTGGAAAACATCGGCAACCTCGTCTGCCCGGCCGAGTTCGACATCGGCGAGGATCGACGGGTGGTGGTGCTGTCGGTCACCGAGGGCGAGGACAAGCCGGCCAAATACCCCCTCATGTTTCGCGAATGCGACGCCATGCTGCTCAACAAAATCGATCTGCTGCCTTACCTGGAGTACGACACCGACCTGGTGCTGCGCAGCATCGAGCAGATCCACCCCGGCATGCCGGTGTTCCAACTCTCGGCCAAAACAGGCCAGGGGCTGGATCCCTGGCTGGCCTGGATCGTCCGGCAGATCGATACCAAAAAGGTCGGAGCGCCGCACGCGCCCCACCATCATTGAAGCCCGGATC
>NZ_JALJRB010000042.1 GCF_022968795.1 Desulfatitalea alkaliphila | reverse complement strand
CAGTGTCCCATTTTCATTGACAGATTCCGTATTCGGAAATTGAAAAATCCGCTCCTGTAGGACTTATGATCCCTATAGATGTCAGCCGATCTGAGATGCTGTGGAGATAGTTGTTGCTTATAGCCTTACTGCAAAGGAGTCCCAAGATGCGTCCACCTGCCCGTTTTCTGGTTCTGCTTGTCGTTGCCTTTTTTATCCTCGTCCCCGCGACCCATGCAAATGTTGTTACCATCCCTCACACCTTTGTTTCTGGCACTCCGGCCAGGGCTGCCGAAGTCAACGCCAACTTCGATGCCCTGAAAACCGCCACCAACGATAACCACGGACGTATCGAAGCCTTGGAGGCTGCGCTTGCCGCACTTCAGGCGACGGTAGCTTCGCTTCAAACCCAGAGCGCTGAATTAACCGCAATGAACACAACCCTGCAGACCAAGGTGGCCGATTTGACGACCAGCAACGCCACCTTGCAAGCAAGAGTGACTGCGCTGCAAAGCCAGGATAATGAGTTGATAAGCCTCTACAACGGCCTTTCCTCGGGCTCGGCAGCCACCGACACTCGTGTTTCCCAGTTGTCCGCAACAGTTACCGGGTTGCAGACCCAGACTAATAATCTTGCCGCTGAGAACGCAGCCCTGCAGAACCAGATTGACGACATGACGAGCCAGAATGCGGACCTGGCAGCGAGGGTTGACGGCCTTGAAGGCAATACGGTGCTGGCACTGCACAACATCCTGGGGTTGATTACCGATCCCAACACCGGGCAGGAGACCGCCAGATTCACAGGTGTCAACCTCCAGATCGTCAACGGCTTTGCAGGGGCACCCGGGTGGGTAAACGGGACCGGTAATCTGATTGTAGGTTACAATGCGTTGAGAGGTGGTGACAGCAATGATCGAGGAGGATCCCACAACATCGTGGTGGGCGATGCACTCAACTACTCGCAATACGGCGGTCTGGTTGCAGGACACTTTAACACTATTTCTGGAGATTATGCCAGCGTCAGCGGAGGGTATAGTAACACGGCCTCCGGTATTCACAGCAGCGTCAGCGGAGGGAGGGAAAACACGGCTCTCGGATACTATGGCGTAGTGCTCGGATTACAAGGAGTAACGGCGCCTGATACCCCAGACGTACTGTATCCCTGGCCTATGGCTATAGGAGGATGGGGCACATGGTAACCATCACAGCATCTATTACAAAGGCCCTGTACCGTATCGCAATCTTGTTGTTGACCCTGTCGATGCTCTCTGGATGCGGGGATGGGAGCACCAGCTCAAGCGATACGAACCTGAGCAACCCGGAGATTGCCGCCACATGGGACAACGGAAACTGGGATCAGGTGAACTGGCAGTAATGCTTTGACGGGCTGCTGTTGGGTCGGGTAAAAGCTTTAGCTATTCCTTTGATGCCTTGAACTCCGCTATTGCGTCTGACGTGGCGAGCGAAGCCCCTCATCCGGATCCGCGCCATGGCATTCAAAGTCTTTATTGAAGGCCGTTTCGGGGATGCATAGGACCTGGCCAGCCACCCGGATGGCCCGTAGCCTGCCCTCCTGGATCAGGTGATAAGCGGTTCTCTCGGCGCTCTTGAGCATACGGGCAGCGGATGACTGGCCAAAAGGACAGGTTTCGGTTATCATGATCTCCTGTTGCCATTGGTCAGGTAGTTGGATGGTGTGCCGATTTCTTGGCCTTCGTTATTGCAACCTTCCCAGTCATGCGCATTACTGCCGCAACCGCAAGGCGGATAGCGTTCATGCCACATGCGCAAACAATCCGGTTGCCGCTGGTCCGGCTACCTGGGCACAGGACCGCCCGGTATCTGTCGAACCGGGCGGTGGGTGTACGGTTGACGCGGATTTTGTGAAATCCTCTTGGCCTTCGGCCACGGGCAACCAGTCGCCGGTGCTACCCCGGCACCCCCTGCACACACATCCAACAAAACGAATTTATTGCTTAAAACTCTTAACACGCAAAGCTGCCCGCCAGGGGAAGGCGGCATAGGACCATGGCGACCGGATCACAATCTTTTCCACCTGATTTCTGCAAGCGATTGCCCGGGCGCGCACCGGGCAACGGTTGCGTTTTCGGTGCGCCGGGGGTATAGACCCTTGGTGGGCTTGTGCGGTAGGCGGATCGAATGCGGTTGCCGCCTTCAGTTGCAATCGAGACAAAGCCCGCGTTGCCGACGCGGGCTTTTTTGTTGGTGTTCATCCGGAAACGGCTGGTTCGCGGCTCGGATCGAGTTGCAAGGAAGCGAGAACCGCCGGCCCCTCGACAGGTACACACCATGGCAAACGCTTATCGCCGTGTTGCCGGAGGGCAGGCAGAAGTTGCAAGGTGCCGTTGCCGGGGAGACACATGCGAGGAGGTGTGACCATGCGCGCTGAAATCGTGGCCACCGGTGACGAAATTCGCACCGGTGCCCTGGTGGACAGCAATTCCGCCCATATCGCCGACCAGTTGGAACAGGCCGGCATCGAAGTGACCCGTCACCATGCGGTGGGCGATGACCTGCCGGTGCTGGTGGCGCTGCTGCACGAAATCGGCGCGCGGGCCGAGGTGGCGGTGGTCACCGGCGGCTTGGGACCGACGGAAGATGACTTGAGCGCCGCCGCGGCCGCCCGGGCCCTGGGCGTCGGATTGGTGTTGGACCAGCAGGCCCTGGAGGAGATCGAGGCTTACTTCACGCGCCGCGGCCGCCCCATGACAGCGTCCAACCGCAAGCAGGCCATGTTTCCCGAAGGCGCCCGCCGGCTGCCCAACCCCATCGGCACCGCGCCGGGGTTTCGCGTCGTCATCGGCGGCTGTGCTTTCTATTTTCTTCCCGGCGTGCCCCACGAAATGCGCCGCATGCTGCAAGAGCAGGTGCTGCCCGATCTGCACACCATGCAGGGGGCTGTGCGTGATTTTCGATTGACCAGGGTGATTTCCACCTTTGGATTGCCCGAGAGCGTAGTGGGCGAGAAGGTGGCCGCCATCCACCAATACTTTCCCGACATCAAGCTGGGTTTGCGTGCCAAGTTTCCCGAGATCCAGGTCAAACTCTACCTCAACACCCCGGACGAAGCGCAAGGCGGACGCATGCTGGACGGTGCCGCCCGGTGGGTGTCCGAAGCCCTGGGCATCAATGTCTTTTCCCTCCGGGAAGGCACCATGGCAGAAGAAGTGGGCGCCCTGCTGCGGCAGCAAAACGCTACCCTGGCGCTGGCCGAAAGCTGCACCGGGGGACTCATCGCCAACTGGCTGACCAACATTGCCGGGTCCTCCGATTACTTCCTTTTCGGCGCCGTAACCTATGCCAATCCAAGCAAGATTCAAGTGTTGGGTGTGGAACCCGAAACCCTCGAACAGTACGGCGCCGTGCACGAAACCACCGCCCAAAGCATGGCCCGCGGCGCCCGCCGGATCGCCGGCGCCACCTACGGCCTGGCCACCTCGGGCATCGCCGGGCCCGGCGGCGGCACCGCCGAAAAGCCGGTCGGCACCCTCTGTATCGGCCTGGACGGCCCCATGGGCACCCGCAGCCGCACCGTGACCCTCTCCTTCGGTCAGCGCTTGATGAACAAACGGCTCTTTGCCATGATCGCCCTGGACCTGCTGCGCCGGGCGCTGCTGGAACAACCGGACCAACCATGAGCGGTGCACCGGACAACTCCCCGCCCGCAGCCCGGTGGCTGCGCATTGGCCGGCTCATCGACGGCCGGGGAGGGCCCCCGCGGCAAAATGTGGTCATGGAGATCCGGGACGGGCGCATCACCGCCCTTCAGCCGGATCATCCGCCGGCCGCCGAGGTGCGCGATCTTTCCCGGGCCACCGTGCTGCCGGCACTCATGGATGCCCACGTGCATCTGGCCTTTTCCGGCAGCGAAGATCCCGAAATCCGCGCCGCCCAACTGCAAGCCTCCCCGGATCAGGTCGTTGCCACCGCACAACACCACCTTGGCGCACATCGCAAGTGGGGCATTTCCGCCGTGCGGGACGGCGGCGACCGCAGCGCGGCGATTCTGCACAGCAAAATGGATGGCCGATTGGCAACCGAACCGTCCGTCACCGTTCTCACCCCCGGCTGGGCATGGCATGCCGCGGGCCGCTACGGCGCCATGATCGGCCGCCACCCCGCGCCGGGCCAATCGCTGGCCGAAGCCATTACCCCCCATCTGGCAACCATCGACCACCTCAAAATTCTCCAGTCGGGCATCAACAGTTTGAAACGATGCGGCCCGGTCGGCGGCCCCCAATTCTCCGCAAGCGATTTGCAAATGGCGGTGCGAACCGCCCATGCCGCCGGCAAACCGGTCATGGTCCACGCCAACGGCGACCTGCCCGTGCGCCTGGCCTTGGAAGCCGGTTGCGATTCCATCGAACACGGCTACTTCATGGGCCCGGACAACCTGCGCCGCATGGCCGACCGGTCCGTCACCTGGGTGCCCACCGCCGTACCCATGGCCGCCCTGGCCCGCGCCGAAGGCCTGACCCAAGAGCAACGGGACGTGGCCCGCCGCACCCTGGACCACCAACTGGACCAGATTCGCCAGGCCCACGATTTGGGTGTCTTCATCGCCCTTGGCACCGACGCCGGCAGTCACGGGGTGCACCACGGACAAGCCGTCCGGGAAGAATTGCTTCTGCTCATGGACGCCGGCCTGTCCCTCCCCGCGGCCATCCGCTGCGCCACCCGCAACGCCGCCCGCCTCATGGGGCTGCAAAACCGCGGCAGCCTGGTGTCGGGTCGGCGCGCGGATTTCATCGTGCTGCCGGGCCCCCCGGAACGCCTGCTTGAAAATCTTAACGGAATTTTTGATATCCATCTCAATGGGCAGCCCTGCCAACCCGTTTGAGCCGAGAGTCACGCCACAATTGGCGGCTTCCATGTCTTGCAGTATCGTCCCTCGAATGCCAGGCTGACAATCGATGACGAATGCAACTGTTCAGTACATTATCTTTTTATGATCGGATAGTTACTACTATCGGACAGTCGTCATCGATTTGGATGAACGTCAATTGTCGCAAAAAAGGGTTGCGATTGGTGTCGAAATAAAGTACTCGACGTCTCGACCCTTCGCAAGGTCATCCCCCCCCCCAAGGCTTTTTTTACTTGTTAGGCTTCATTCTAGCGGTTGGTTGATACGGTTCGGGGATTGTAGTGCATGCCACATGCACCGGGACTATTATTCCGGGATGGTGAACCATGTCTTTTCCGCGAGGAAAGATAGGCGCATTACATTTCGTAGTCGCCATTACGGCGCTGCTTTCGGCAGCGGGCGTATTCGTGGTTGTGATGAAGACCGGACCACCGCCGGCACCAGTGATGGTCCACTTAAGCTATAATTTTAGTGTGCACAACCCATCCAACCAGGCGATTCGTAATGCTTCTATACAGGTCGGTTGTCCGGCATCGGAAACGGCCTTTCAGCAGCGTTTGCATATTCGGTCCGATCACTCCTATCAAGTAATTCCGAGAGATCCGCAAGGTTTTGCAACAGAAGACGCACTGCTCTTTGAGTGGGAAATCTTCCCTCCTTTTGCCACCAAAATCGTCACCATCAGAAGTGCTCTCAACCTTTGGGAAACGCCCCGCAAGCCGGCGCAACGGGACCTGAGCACATATTTGCAACCCGAACCGTTCATCGAATCGGATCATCCGCGCATCATTGCCCAGGCAGCAGTTCTTGCGGCGCCGAAGCCGTTGCAAACCATCGAGAATATCTTCGATTGGGTCAGCAAGCAGATCGACGACATCGGTTATGTCCGGCAGGCCCGCGGCGCCCTTTACGCCATCGACCACCAGCAGGGCGACTGCACCGAGTTCGCCTGTTTGTTCGTGGCGCTTTGCCGTGCCAGCGCCATTCCAGCCCGCGTGGTGGGCGGCTTCGTCTGCCCCCGAAACACCGTGCTGGATTTGGGCGACTATCATAATTGGGCCGAATTCTTCCATAAGGGCCGATGGCATGTGGCTGATCCACAGCGCCGGCGACTGATGCGCGAACAGCAGACCTATGTTGCCTTCGACCACTGGCATGCCGCCGGCAAAGCGCATGATAAGCCTCTGGTCGCCGTCATTGCCGGCGATCCGCTGGTCATTCGTGCAAGCCGGCAATAATGGAAGGGCAGGGGGGAGCGTACAACCGATGACGTTGCTGAAAAGCCCTGATTCACAGAGACAAATCACGGAAGGGAAGACTTCATGATCCGGCGCGCCTGTATGTTTCGTTTATCGCTGCTGTTATTGTGGGCTCTATTGGCCATCCAGCCGGCATTGCTGGCACCCCGAGACGGTCTCGCCGCGTGTGCCACAGTAAAAATCGAAATCCGGCAGGAGTTGACCTTGGAGCGGCAGGCTTTCGACGCGTACATGCGTATCAATAACGGCCTGTCCCACATCCCGTTGCAGAATGTGGCGGTCGATGTCACCTTCGCCGATGAGCACGGCAACCCGGTGACGGCCTCATCCGACCCGGACAGCAGCAATGCGCTGTTCTTCATTCGTGTCGACACCATGAAGCATATCGCCGATTTGACCGGCAGCGGTACCGTGGCGCCGGAAACCTCGGCCGATATCCATTGGCTGATTATCCCCAGCCCGGGCGCTTCCAACGGGCGCGAGAGCGGCACCCTCTATTTTGTCGGCGCCACGCTTACCTACACCGCCGGTGGAAAAAGCGAAAGCATCACCGTGACCCCCGATTTTATCTACGTCAAGCCCATGCCCCGGTTGGTGCTGGATTACTTCCTGCCCACCGATGTGTACGGCGACGACCCCTGGACCAGCGACATCGAAGCCCCTGTACCCTTTCATCTCGGACTGCGCATACGCAATAAGGGCCATGGATACGCCCGTGCGCTGAAGGTCGAGTCGGCCCAACCCCGTATCGTGGAGAACGAACTCGGATTGTTGATCGGCTTCAAGATCGAGGGCACCTCGGTCAACGGTCGACCGGCGGTCAACAGCCTGCTGGCCGATTTCGGCGACATCGCGCCCGACAAGGCCGGGGTGGCCCACTGGATCATGACCAGTTCCCTTTCGGGCCGTTTCGTGGGGTTCGAAGCGGAGTTTTCCCACGCCGCGGAACTGGGCGGCAAGTTGACCTCCCTGATCGGCCAGGACGACGTAAGGACCCATTTTCTGGTGCACAGCGTGCTGGTGGATGCTGAAGGACGCGACAATATCGAAGACTTTTTGGCCAAGGACGACGATGTCTACCGGGTCTACGAATCGGACAATATCGACACCTTGGTGACCGATCAATCGGCCGCTGCCGCCCTGACCCATTTGGTGGGCGGTGGGTACCGGTTGACCACACCGCCCACCGACGGCTTCATGTACGCACGGGTGGCCGATCCAACCCGAGGCGCCATGGTGATTCGCGAAGCGATCCGCTCGGACGGCAAGCGCATCAAGCCCCAAAATGTATGGTTTTCCAAAACCCGGGCGGGCAGCGGCCCCTGGCAGTACTTTCTCAATATTTTCGACCACAACACCACCGGCGTATACACCATCGCCATGCAAAACGTGGCCGATATGCCCCAGCCGCCCGCGATTCAGTTTATCCCGGACCGCACCGGTATCGAGGGCCGGCAGCTCTCCTTCCTGGTGGAAGCCACGGACCCCAACGGCACCACACCAACGTTGCGCACCGGTCCGTTGCCCGTGGGGGCCACCTTCGTCGACCAGCAAGACGGCAGCGGTATCTTCGACTGGGTGCCGGCAGTTGGTCAGGCCGGGCGCTACGCCATTGAATTTATTGCTGCCGACGGACTCCTGGAATCCTCCCGGCGGGCCGTCATCCAGATCTTCTCGGAAGCCGACAGCGACGGCGACGGCATGCCCGACAGCTGGGAATTGGAGCACTTCGGCACCCTGGATCGGGACGGCATGGGCGATTTCGACGGGGATGGTATCAGTGATTTGGACGAGTACCTTAACGGTTTCGATCCCACACGCCCCAACAACGTGCCCAGCGTACCGGTGATCCTCGAACCCCTGAACGGCCATTTCGTGGAGACCCTCACACCGGAACTGGTGATCGCCAACAGCATCGACCCCGATGGAAACCCCATTGTCTATACCTTCGAACTTTTCGGCGATCCGGCCTTCAAGGAGCGGCTTTTTGCCGCCGAGGTCGATGACGCGCCGGGCGGCACCACTTCTTGGCGCGTGCCCACACCTTTGGCGGACAATACGATGTACCACTGGCGGGCACGCGCCGCCAACGATACCGGCAGAACCCTTTGGGCCTACGGACGTTTCTTAACGGACACCGCGAACGACCCGCCCACCGCTCCCGGCATCAGCGCGCCCGCCGACGGCAACGATGTGGATACCCATTATCCCGTTCTGGAAATCACCAATTCAACGGATCCCGAAGGCGAGACGGTTACCTACGAATTGGAAGTCTACGCCGACAGCGCCATGACCACACTGGTGACGGCTGCCCGGGCACTCGACGCCGGCGGCGACCATCGGACCGCCTGGACCGTGGATGTAGCCCTGGCGGAAGCCACCGCCTATCACTGGCGCGCCGTGGCCGTGGACAGCCGAGGCGCCGCCACCGAGGGTCCCCTGGCCGCCTTCTGGGTCAACACCGCCAATACTGCGCCACCCGCACCGCTGCCGGTATTTCCCGGGGACGGCGCCCAAATCGCCACGACCTATGTGGAGTTGACCTTCGCCCCCGGGGACGATGCACACGACCCGGGCATCACATACAGCATCGAACTCGACACCGACCCCACTTTCGCCGGTGACGCCAAGGTCGTTTCCGACCCCATTCCGTCCGCGGCGCCTCATATGGGCTGGGCGCTTCAGGACCTGACGGACAACACCTGGCACTACTGGCGGGTCAAGAGCAGCCGCGGCACCATCGAAAGCCCCTGGGCCGCAGGCCGGTTTTTTGTCAACACCATCAATGAAGCGCCGGGTCGGCCCGAATTGCGCAATCCAGGCGTCGGCGCCTGGGTCGCCACCGCGACGCCGGTGCTCTCCGTCCACCCGGCCCCGGATCCGGAACAAGAGGCGCTGTTCTACCGTTTCGAGCTTTATGCCGATGCGGCGCTCACGCAACCTATCGCCCATGCCGTCAGCGAAACCCGCACCTGGCAAGACCCGCCGGCACTGGACGCCAGCGCGTGGTACTATTGGCGCAGCCAGGCCGTGGATCCCCATGGTCTTCCCGGCGAGTGGTCCGAAAACGGCCTGTTCTTCGCCAAGGCGGACGGCCTCGCGCAGCCGCCACGGCTCACTTTCATCGCTCCGGTCGAACCGCTGTACACCAACGCCCAGGGCATTGTCATCCGCTGGCATCACGAGGACCCTGACGGCGATGCCGCCATTTCCCTCTACTACGCCGACGATGCGAGCGGCACAGAGGCCGTCCTCATCGCCGACGGCCTCGAGGATGACCCCGACGGGCGCGTTGGATACCACACCTGGGATATCAGCGCCCTGGAGGGCACCTTCTACATCCACGCCGTGATCGCCAATGCGGCGGCTGTGGTCACCGTCCACTGTCCGGTACCGGTCACCATCGACCGCACACCGCCCGTGGTCACCGCCACGCCGCCCGGCGGCGCCTTCGAAGCACCGGTGCAGGTCACCCTGACCGCCGACAAGGAGGGTGTCCTCTACTACACCCTGGACGGCGCGATGCCCGACATCGCCGCCGAGATCTACGAAGCGCCGCTGACCATTGCGGAGAACACCACGCTGCGTTTCATGGCTGTCGATGCCCTGGGCAACCAGAGCGAGATCCATACCGAAACCTACGATTTCACGGAAGCGACTGTTACCGTGACGGTGCGCACCGCCCAAGGCCGTCTTTTGGAAGGTGTCGCTGTCGCCGCCTTAACCGAAACCGGCGGTGCCACCGGTCAAACCGTCACCACCGACGAAAGCGGCCAGGCCCGTTTCGACGCCGCCGCATTCACCACCGGAACCTATCGTTTCCGCGCCGATTACTTGGGTCGTCCGTTCTTGTCCGCCGACGTGGTGTTGCCGGACACCCAGGCCATACCCATTACGGTTATCGATGCGCCTGTTACCGTCACCGTCCATACCGCCCACGGCCCGGCCGCCGGCGTACCGGTCCATCTGTTCAGCGCTTCGGGCGAGGATTTGGGGCTGGTTCTGATTACCAACGGCCTGGGGCAGGTGGTCTTCGATCTTCCCGTGGACGCCACCTTCCGATTCCGGGCGGATATCGGCGCTGAACACCATTGGAGCCAACCGGTGGACGTCAGCGGAGACGGTCCGCAGGATGTGGCTGTTTCCACCGGCGGCCGTTTGACGGTGGCCGTGCAAATGGCGCCCGATGAACCTCTGGCGGGCATTCCAGTGCGACTCTGCGATTCGACGGGCAACGACCTTGGCATGCATTCCGATACCGATGATCAAGGCCGTGCCGTCTTCCATCCGGCAGTTGGCGACTACCGGGCGCGCGCCGATTACCTGGGCCATGCATTCTGGAGTGCGCCGATTCAACTGACCGCCGACACCCTGGCAACCATAGAGCTGCCCCATCAACCCACCGTAGTGACGGTGCACGGCCGATTCATGGAAGAGAGCGCGCCGCTCGAAGGAATCGAAGTCCATCTCCACGCAGTGACGGGTGAATCCCTGGATATCCAGCAAATCACCGGCAACGACGGGCAAGTGGCTTTCGAGCTGCCCGAAGCGGCCTTCATGGCGCGCGCCGACACCCTTGGCGGTTCCTTCTGGACCGATGAATTCACCTGGGAGGATGCGACAATCATCGTGCCGTTGGCCGAAGCCCTGATCACCGTTACCGCCGCCGGCCGGCCGCTGGCCGGCGTGTCGGTGATCCCGGTCGACGAAGAAGGAAACGACTTGGGGCTTTCCGCTGTCACCGATAACGAGGGGCGATGCCTGTTCCGACTCCCCGTGGGCACCTACGGCTTCCGGGCCGCGCACATGGGCGAAATGTACTTGAGCGGCATGGCAACCCTTGACGCGGATCAACGCCTGGACATCGGCATCTCCACCACCGGCGGCGACTTCACCTTCACCCTGCTGCAAGGGCCCGGCCAACCATTGGCCGGTGTCGCATGCACCCTGTTCGACCATAATGGCAACGACCTGGGACGGTCCGGCATCACCAATGGCGACGGGCAGCTCACTTTCGACCTGGGCGATGGCGCTTATCGCATCTGCGTCGATTATCTCGGGCACCTCTTCTGGAGCGAGATGATCCAGGTGCCCAACGCCTTTTCCGGCGAGATGATGATTCCCCATGCGCCGGCTTCCGTGACCGTGGTCATGGCCGCCGACGGGGATCAGGAGACGCCGCCACCCGGGGGCTGCGGCAATGTCGCGCCACCTCCCGACACGACCGTTCCGGTTCCCGACATACCCGTGCATCTGTTCAATGGTGATCACTCTTACCAAGGCCCGCACCTGCTCACCGATGCACACGGCCGGGTCCACTTTCAGTTGCCGGTGGATACGGCCTTTGCCTTCCGGGCCGACATTCTCGGGGGCCATTACTGGAGCGACACCATTGTCGTTCCTACCTCCGGCCCGCTGGAGGTGCCGATCGATGCGGGCGGCGGCCGCCTCGAACTTGTCGTGTGGGACCGCTCATCCAACCCCATGCCGGGGCTCCCCGTCTATCTGTCCAGAGAGAACGGCGATTACCTCGGCCAGCAACAGACCACCACCGACGAAGGCATTGCCGCATTCCACCTGCCCGAGGGGCGTTACTCCCTCAGGGTCGAGTATCGCGGTGAGAGCCATTGGACCGAACCCATCGAAGTTGTCAATGACACCCGGGTTACGATGCGTATCAATACATCGTCGGTACCGGGGGGGTGCGGCGCACCTTGATATTACGGCAGGAAACCGAAAATGAAGCATTGTAGAAGAAATTACGCGACGCTCTGGATCGTTTTGATACTACCGGTCTTGCTGGGATGGCCCCAGTCGCAGTGGGCGGATGGACACAGCTTGTTTCCGGAACCGGACGCACCGGCAATCAGCCCGGCATTGGCCGTTTCGGTGCCCGCCGCCATGGATGGTCTTGAAAGAAATGCGCTGCAACTGATCGATGTCCGCTCCCTTGAAGAGTTTCAACGCTTCCGGATTGCGGGATCGATCCACATGCCCTTGCATACCATCCGCACCAAGCCCTTTCTCAAAAGCAAACCCATCGTATTGGTCAACGAGGGCTTCTCCATCCGCCACCTGGCCGATGCCTGCGAAACGCTCAACCGACAAGGCTTCCAGGCCACCATCCTGGCCGGGGGACTGCTTGCCTGGCAGGCCGGGGGCGGCCCCCTGGTGGGCGATCCTTTTGCCATGGATCGCATGATCATCGTGCCCCCCCACATGCTGGCACGGGAGATGGGCAGTCGTCACCTTCTGATCATCGACGCCGGAGGGTCCGGCGAAAATCGCGGGGCTATCCATGGTACGTCCGTTCACCCCATCCCCCTCATCGACAACCCCCAGAACCTTGAACGGATCACGGCCTTATGGGTGAAGAACCGCACTGACCCCTTCTTCCGCATCCTGATCTCGGGCCGCAACGGCAATGAAACGGATCTCATTCACCGGCAGCTAACCGCTGCCGGCATCCGGCAGGTCTACCTTTTGAAAAACGGGTGGCAAGCATACGAACAGTACCTGAACGACCAACGGCTGGCCACCCGCGCCAAGGAAGATCGCCAAGTGACCATCGGCCCTTGCACGGCCTGCGCCCCACAAAAAGAATTCGAGAGGAAACAATGATTCCACCGGAAAAGTACACGAAACGGTTCCGACACCCCATGACGTCCTGCCGGCTCAAGACATCCGCCTTCCGGATCGCGGCCTGCGTGATCGCGCTGCTGCTGTGTTGCACGGCGGGGGCAGGCGCCGAGACCATGGTCAGCGGAACTATCCCCGCTGATACGACTTGGACTTTGGACGGCAGCCCCTATATCGTAACGGGCAATATCACCGTGCAAGGCACCAATTCCGATGGCAGCGTTGCAACCCTGACCATAGAGCCCGGCGTGGAAGTGCGGTTTAACAGCTACCGCTATTTTTATGTCGGCGGCACCAGCGGGGCACCAGGGGCCCTGATCGCCCAAGGCACCGCAGCCGAACCTATCCGTTTTACCGCCAATTCCGCCAATCCCCAGCCGGGGCATTGGCCGGGAATACAGTTCCGCGCCACGACCCACAACGCCACCACGCGCATGGAGCATTGCATCGTGGAGTATGCCGGATGGGGAGGTTTAAACCCCGTTCGTATCCAAAATGCCGCCCCCACATTGGCCTCGTGCCGATTCACCGACAACAGCACCTACGACCTTTATTTCTCGGGCGCAGTGGGCGGATCGGTTTACAACTGCATCTTCAACAACGGCATCCATTTAGCCGGCACCGGCCATGTGGCCTTCGACAACAACAACATCAACTGGAACGATGAATTTCCGGTGCGCATGCCGACCGACAATGTCGGGACATTCGTGGCCACCACCACGTTCAACAACCTGGGCCCAAACAGCGCCCTTCAGGTCACCGGCAGCAGACTGAGCCGGGATAGCCTCTGGCTGGCCACCGTGCCTTATGCCATTACAAACGACCTCACCATACAAGGCACGGACGGCGATGACGAACTCACCACGCTGACGCTTGCGCCTGGCGTGGAGGTGCGGTTTAACAGCTACCGCTATTTTTATGTCGGCGGCACCAGCGGGGCACCAGGGGCCCTGATCGCCCAAGGCACCGCAGCCGAACCTATCCGTTTTACCGCCAATTCCGCCAATCCCCAGCCGGGGCATTGGCCGGGAATACAGTTCCGCGCCACGACCCACAACGCCACCACGCGCATGGAGCATTGCATCGTGGAGTATGCCGGATGGGGGGGCTTAAACCCCGTTCGCATCCAAAATGCCGCCCCCACATTGGCCTCGTGCCGATTCACCAACAACAGCACCTACGACCTTTACTACTCGGGTACCGTGGGCGGATCGGTTTACAACTGCACCTTCAGCAACGGCATCCATTTTGCCGGCACCGGCCATATCGCCTTCGACAACAACACCATCAACTGGAACAATGAATTTCCGGTGCGCATGCCGACCGACAATGTCGGGACATTCGTGGCCACCACGACCTTTCGCGACTTGAATGAGGGTAGCGCTCTACAAGTGACCGGTACCAGACTGAGCCTAGATAGCCTCTGGCCGTCCTCCGTGCCTTATGCCATTACAAACTACTTCACCATCCAAGGCACGGACGGCGATGATGGTGTCACCACATTGACCCTCGAACCGGGTGTGCAAATGCGGTTCGGCAGCAACCGCTATCTCTATGTCGGCGGCACCAGCGGTGCGCCGGGGGCCTTGATAGCGGTAGGAACCGAAACCGCCCCCGTGCGCTTTACGGCTAACAGCCCCACGCCCGGTGCCGGCCATTGGTCCGGCATACGCTTTCAAAATACAGCGGTGGACGACCGGTCCCGGTTGGAACACTGCATCGTTGAATATGGCGGCAGTGGGTCACAGGGCAACATATACGTTTCCAACACCAACCTTTCCATCCGGCTCAACACCATTCGCAACAGCGACTCCAACGGCATTTACCTGACCGGCGCCGGCAGCAGCGGCACCATTATCGCGTGCAACAACATCACCGGAAATCTCGTGGGGATATACACCACATCCAATGCCCAGCCACTGATCGGTAACAACAATTTCATCAACAACCGGGATTACGGAGTCCGCAATACAAGCAGCGTACCTGTATCAACCATCAACAACTGGTGGGGGGACATTAACGGGCCGAACCAGACCGGTGACGACACCCTGGGAAATGTGGAATACACGCCCTGGCGAACAGTCCCCAGCGACTGTGCGGGAGGGGTGCCGCATAACGATCCGCCCTTCGTGCCCCAAAATCCCGGTCCCGCGCATGAAGCCACCGGGGTGGACTTCCCTGACCGTGCCGTGGTGCTGACCTGGACGGGCGGCGATCCCAACCCCTCCGATACGGTCGCATATACCATCTTGTGGGGGAAGGACATCGACGCCTTGACGCCCCTTGACGAAGAGTTGAGCACGGCATCCTATACCGTGGTCAATATACAACCCGATACCACCTATTTCTGGCGCGTGGTGGCCCGGGACAACCATGGGGCCGAAACCGCCAGCCCGGTCTGGCGTTTCACCACCGCCAACCCCCAACCCGACCTGGTGGTCAGCGACCTGACGTGGACCCCGGCAACGGGAATCGAGGCCGGCCAGAGCGTAACCTATACCGCAACCATCCGGAACATCGGCGCCGGGGCTACCACACGGAACTTCCGCGTCAACTTTCGAGTCAACAACACCCTCGTGAACAATCAATGGGTATCCGCACTGATCCCTCCCGGCGAGTCGATCCAAGTCACCCACCGATGGACCGCCCTGGTGGGACCGGTCAACGTCACCGTGGAGGCGGACAGCACCAACGTGATCGACGAAGACAATGAGTCCAACAACAGCCGCAACGCCGGCGCGGGTGTGGTCATCGACACCACCTCGCCGAACATTACCAGCACCAACCCGGCCGACGGCGCATTGGTGCAGCAGGTCAACCGCATCGACATCTATATCAGCGACCCTCATGGGGGCAGCATGGACAATGAGGGCACCTTGGCCGGCTTGTCCCTTATGCAGGCCGGTCAGCCGGTGGCCGGCACCACCGGTGTCAGCGGCAGCCGATTTTTCTTCACGCCGGCCGTCGTTCCCCTGCCACCCGGCGCATATGAAGTATCCCTGATCGCCCGGGACACGGCCGGCAACGAGCGTCCTCACAGCTTTGGATTCACGGTTGTCACCGACAAGCCCGATCCGCCCGTGATCACCGGCGGCGAGGTCCTTTCCGGCACCATTGCCCCGCGTCCCGCTGAAAACCGGTCCCACCGATCCACCATCACCTTGACCGGCACCCGGCCGGACAATACGTCGATCCGGATCAACGGCTACAATTACAACAACTACGGCTCCGGCCCCTGGAGCATCAGCCTCGGCCTCGGTCAAGGCGACAACGTCCTTGAAATTCAGACCCGCGACGCCGCCGGCAACCTCAGCGACCCGATCTATGTGGACATCCATGTCGATTCCATTGCCCCGGCGATCAATGCCGTCACCCCGGCCGCCGACAGCTTCTTGAACGTCCCGCCACTCGCCGTGGTGATCGCCTACACCGAGACCGGCAGCGGCATCGATGCCGATGCCGTCAGCCACGCCGTGAAAAACGGCCTGCTCAACCCGGTGCCCGGTACCTGGAGCGATCAGGAGAGCCGGCTGCACTTTGCCCCTGCCGCGCCTTTCGGGGACGATGTCTACACCATCGAAGTGCGCCTGGTGGACCGCATGGGCAACGCCTCCAACCTGAGGACATCGGTCTTTACGGTGGACACGGTGCCGCCGCCCGCGCCGGTGATCGACCCGGTCGTATCCCCAACCCACACCCTCACCCAGACCATCGCCGGCCGCAAGGAGGCCCATGCCGCCCTGCTGCTCAACGGCGAGGAGCTCGTCGGGCACACCGCCGTCACCACCTGGCAGCACACCGTCACCTTGTCCGAAGGCGAAAACCTCTATGCCTTCACGGCCCGGGACCGGGCCGGCAACCTGAGCCCCGAGGCCCGCACGACCATCGTCTATGACGACATCCCACCGCCGCCGGTCGATACTCTCACCGCCGGCGGAGACGGCGACGGGGCGAGCGTTTTTCTGAACTGGAACGGGTACGACGAAGCCGCCCACGGCGACATCGCCGGTTATCGCATCTATTGTGCCGCCGAGCCGTTCAGCGACATTACCGGCCTTGCCCCCGTCGCCTACGTCAACGCCGGCTTGTTCACCCATGTGGTGCGTCAACTCACCACCGGCACCCCCTACTGGTTCGCCGTGGTGGCCGTGGACCTGGCCGGACAATTCACACCGGCCGTCACCGCCGTCACCGCCACGCCCTTCGACCGTCTGGCCCCCGGCGAGGTGCGGCAACTCGCCGTTGCCTCCCATGCCGACCGCCTGGTGTTCTCCTGGCAGCCTCCCGACAGCCCTCAGAGCACCTTGGCCGGCTATCGGGTCTACTTCGACGACACCGCGGCCGAAGCGCTGCCCGCCGATGCCGTCCACTACGAGCGCACCGGTCTGGCCCCGTCCGGCGCCTACCCATTCCGGATCACCGGCGTCAGCGCCCAGGGCAATGAAAACCTCGGCGTCACCATCATCGGCTACACCTGGCTGGACAATCCCGCCGGGCTGACTGCAGAAGCCTTCAACGGCTTTGTACAGTTAACCTGGCAGGCGGTCGGACCCGCCGCCCACTTGAAGCACTACGCCATTTATGCCTCGCCCGACGGCCCCTTTTCTTCCGTCGAGGGCATGACTCCCGTGCTCACCGCCACCCGGACCAACGCCAGGGTGGCCGGCCTGGTTAACCATCAGACCTACCACTTTGCCGTGACCGCGGTGAACCGGTCCGACGGCCGGCGCCCCGACGTGATCACCGTGGCCGCCGAACCGGCGCCGGATGAGGAAGGCCCGCAGATCAGCGACGTGCGGATAGACGACCAGGTCCTGGTCAGCGGTCACACCCTGGAGCGCCCGGCCGTGATCACCTTGTCGGCCGCCGACCCATCCGGTGTGAGCCGCGTCGAATTCAAGCTGAACGGCGAACTGCAGCACGCCGCCATGCGGGCGCCGTACCGCCGGCCCATCGATATCCTGCTGCTCGATGACGGTACCTACACCCTGGAGATCACTGCCTTCGACACCCTGAACAACAGCACCGCGCTATCCTACACCCTCAATGTGAGCATGGCCCTGCCGGCGGCCCCCGTGATCGACCAGCCGGCCGACGGCCTCTTGACCAACCAGACCACCCTCCAGGTGGCCGGGCGGGCGGAAAAGGAGGGCCGTGTCACCCTCTTCCTGGAAGGCGGCGCCGTGGCGGAGGAATCGGCCGTGGATCGCCAGGGCCGCTTCGCTGGAACCCTGACCCTGACCGAAGGGGCCAACCGCATCCGGGCCGCCGCGCGCAACCGCGCCGGCACCGGGCCCATGAGCCCGGAGGTCACGGTCATCGTGGACACCGACCGGCCCTCGGCCCCCGCCGATCTTTCGGCCGAGGCCATTGAGGGGGGCGTGGTGCGCCTGAACTGGCGCCAGCCACCCGGCAAAATGGTATCCGCCTATAACATCTTTCGCAGCGACCGGCCCTTCACCGATCCGGCCGGCGCCAGGCGCATCAATGCCGAACCCATCCGCGCCTACGGCTATCGGGACCTGACCCCGGGCGACGGCACATGGTACTACCGCTTGACCAGCCAGGACGAGGCCGGCAACCAAAGCGACCCCTCGACCCAGGTGTCGGCCGTGGCGGACAGCACCCCGCCGCGCGTCACCGCCCTGGTGTACACACCGTATGGCGCGGTGGACCCCGTCACCGGCGCCGTGGCACCCGGGCAAGTGGATGTGGCCCTGACCGTCAGTGAACCACTGATGGCCGTTCCTTTCCTGAGCCTTACCCCCCAGGAGGGCACGCCGATTCCCATCGTCCTGACCCGGACCGGTGACACCACTTACAGCGGTCGCTTCGAAATCACCGAATTCACCCTCAGCGGCATCGCCTACGCGGTCTTTTCCGGCCGCGACCGGGTGGGCAACCGGGGCACTGAAATCGACCAGGGCCTGAGCCTGCCGATCGACACCGACGGCCCGGCCGTCCGGCGTCTGGCCGTCGATCCGGCCACACCCATCCAAACCAGCACCGATGACCCGGCCGCCATCACCGTCACCATCGGTCTGGACGAGGCGGCGGCCGCCGGCACCACCCCGGCCCTTGACTACCTGCTCTCCGGACCGGGCCGCACCCCCGTGCAAATCACGGGCCTGACCGCCGTCGCCCCGGTGGGCGGCGACATCCAGACCTGGCAGGCCACCTTCCAACTGCCGGCCGACGCCGGCCGGGACCAGGTGGAAACCCTGCGGTTTCTCTTCCTGGCCGAGGATGAGCTGGGCAACCCAAGCGACCGCATCCTGGCCCCCAACCAGTTCCAGGTGTACCAGGGCGAGCTGCCGCCCCTGGCCGCCCCCACCGGATTGACCGCCCGAGCCCTGCCAGCCGGCCGCGTCGCACTCTCCTGGAACGGTGTGGCCGAAGCCATAGGCTACCGGCTCTACCGCCAGGGGCCCGACCAGGACGAATGGACTGCCCTGGCGCGCATCGATGACGAAAACACCCAATACGAAGACACCACCACCGGCGACGGCACCTACCTGTATGCCGTGGCCAGCCTGCGCGGCGAAAACAACCAGGAAGCCGAAAGCGGCCCCAGCGCCGTTGTAAGTGTCGACGCCGACGCCACCCCGCCCCCGGCGCCCCGCAACTTCGCCCTCCAGCTGCTGCCCGTCGGTATCGAGGCCCAGTGGGAACCGGTGACCGCCGAACCGGTTACCTACCGGCTCTACCGCGCCGAAGACACCGAGATCCGTTCGGTGGAGGATCTGACCCCCGTGGACGCCCGGTTCCACCAGAACAAGGCCCTGGATCGGAACCCGTCGCCCACTGCCAACACCTACGTGGTGACCGCCGTGGACGCCGCCGGCAACGAATCGGAACCCTCCAACTCCGACTACGCCGATTTTCACCTGCTGCCCGCGGCCACCATCACGGTCGAGCAAACCGACGACGAACTGCCTCTACTCTCCTGGACCCATCCGGGCGGCAGCCTGGCCGGCTTCGATGTCTACATGGGCCCGGTGGGTCGGGATGTCCAGGTCAACACCGACCTTGTCACCCACATGCAGATGCAAGACACCGGCTATGCCGGCGATGCCCGCGAATACAGCGTCATCGCCGTCAACACCGACGGGGTCGAAAGCCTGGCCCGCACCATCGTGCTGCCCGCCCTGTCCGTGGCGCGCGCCGACGATCGGCTGCTGCGCCGCGGCCTGATGAACCAGGTGAATTACACGGTCACCAACCTCACCGGCCAGACCGTCACCGGCCTGCAATTGATCGTGCGCGTCAACGGCATCGACCACCCCGGAGAGATCTTCACCCTGGCCGGCAACCAGAGCCGGGACATCCCCGTGGTGGTGGCCGGCTACAGCGACCTGCACGACATCGAGCCGGTCACTGTCACCGTCCAGGCCGCCTCCAACCCCGGCGAGGTCGCCCGCATCGTGCGCACCGGGCAAATCCAGGTGGGCGAAGGGATGCCGGCACTGCAAATCCATACCGAGGAGATGACCCGCGGCGGTACCGGCACCGTACGCTTTACCCTGGACAACACCGGCGATGCGCCCATCGAGATCGTCACCGCCAAGAACCAGGGCCGGCGGCCCTCCGATGAAATCAACTTCCACCTGCTCGACACCGACGGCAACATCCTGTCCAGGCTTGATTTTCAGCAAGTGCTGGGCCCAATGGTAACCACCTTGAGCAACGGCGAGACCGTGGCGCGCATCGATGCCGGCGCCTTGTTCGAGTCCGACCCGGTCCAGATCCCCGTGCCCGCCAATGCCCCCGAGAACATCAGCGTGCGTGCGTCCATCACCCACATCCACCATCAGCGGGGCCGGCCCGAACAGTTGACCATGCGGGGGCTCAGCGCCACCCGCGACACCCGCATGGTGGAGACCGCATACAACGGCCAGATCAACACCATCACCCCGCCGGTCTCCAACGGCCGGCAACCGATCGTCATCAGCGGCCGGGCCGCCTTGCGCACCACCGACCAGAGCGTGCCCAACGCCCCGCTGAACCTGATCATCACCTTGAACGGCTTCGAGCGCCGCATCAACGTGGTCACCGGCAGCGACGGCACCTTCACCCACCGCTTCACCCCCCTGGAGACCGAAGCAGGTACCTACCAGGTGGCCGCCCTGCATCCCGACCTGCTGGACCGGCCGGTGCAGGCCACCTTCACCGTCACCAAGATCAATGTCACCCCGGCCCTGATCCGGCTCAACCTGCCCAAGAACTACACCCAGACCATCCCCATCCAATTGACCGCCGCTGAAGGCACCCAAGCGCACAACCTGCGCCTGGTTTACGAGGATTGGGACCAGCCGCCCAATACCTTCGACCAAGGGGTCACCTGGCAGGCCGACCGGAGCATCGAGGTGCTCGAATCCGGCCAAAAGGCCACCATGGATCTGACCATCTCCGCGGACAACACCGCCGCCGACCACGGCTCGCTGGTGCTACGCCTGGTCAGCGATGAAACCGGCGTGCACCCCTGGGCCCTGGTGCGCATCGATGCGCAGTTCACAGCCGCCAAACCTTTTCTGACCAGCGCACCCCATCACCTGGAAACCGGCGTGGTGCTCGGCCAGGCCGTGACCGAGACCATCACCCTGGAGAACAAGGGCCTGGCCGACCTGCACGGAGTGACCCTCACCCTGGTGGGCGAAAACAACACCGCGCCGCCCGACTGGGTGCTGCTCAACACCCACAACGAGGCCGGCACCCTGGCCGTGGGCCGGGCGCTTCAGGTGCCGATCACCTTCGCCCCGCGCAACGCGGCAGCCGAAGGCTTTCACACCTTCTACCTGCGCGTGACCGCCGAGGACTACCCGGCCCTGAACATCCCGCTGTATGTTTCGGCCACCCCCGACGGCATCGGCAACGCGCTGTTCAAAATCAAAAACGTCTACACCGGCTCGCTCAACGAGCGCAACGAACGGATCCAGGGCCTTGCCGAAGCGCGCATCACGGTTCAAAACGAAAAGAACCCCACCCTGGTTTACGAGCAGAGCAGCGACGCCCTGGGCGAGGCGCTGTTTAGCAACCTGGCCGCCGGGCTTTACCGTTACCGGGTCACCGCCGCCGGCCACCAGGAGAAAATCGGCCAACTGTGGATCAAGCCGGGTATTACCGCCGCCGAAGAGATGTTTCTGGAGTACAACTTCGTCACCGTCGAGTGGCGCGTGGTGGAGACCACCATCCAGGACAAGTACGAAATCGTGCTGAGCATCACCTACGAGACCGATGTGCCGTCTCCGGTGGTGGTGTGCGAGCCCTCCTACGTCTCGCTGCCCGACATGAAAGCCGGCGATGTGTTCAACGGCGAGTTCACCCTGACCAACCACGGCCTGATCCGCGCCGACAACCTTGAAGTGCACCTGCCCGCCGACGACCAGTACATCCAGTACCAGTTGCTGGCCCCGGTGCCCGAAAGCCTGGGCGCCAAGCAGCGGGTGACCATTCCCTACCGGCTGACCTGCATCCAGAGCCTGAGCCAGGCCGAAGAAGTGCTCAGCGGCGGCGGCAGCGGCTGCTACCGCTCGTGCACCTACACCAGTTACAGCGGCGTGGACTCCAACGGCTGCCCCTACTCGGGCGCAGTGCCCCACTGCTTCGGCAGGCCGTGCGGGGGCACATCCACCAGCGGCGGCGGCGGGGGTCGAGTGTTCACTACCTCCTGCGGAGGGACCGGCTGTGGTGGCGGGCGCTACTGGGTGCCTGAGGGAAGTGGTGCTTCCAGTTCAACAATTGGTGCCGGCAGTGACGGTTGCATACCGCCACCCGGCGGTCCAGGTCCTGATGGCCCCTCACCACCACCACCTTCACCGCCGCCTCCCCCCGGCCCCAGTTGCGGCAACGGCAGCTGCCTGGGCTGCGGCGGCGGCGGCAGCAGCGGGTCCGAGGAGCCCAAGTGCGGCGAATGCGAAGAGCTCAAGCGGGACGAGTGCGGCGAGTATCGCTGCGAGCCGGTGGGCTCATCGGTCATGCCGCTGACCGGCGAATTTTTGCTCGGTGCAACCGAGCTGCGCGTCAAAGTCCAGGGTGGCGAGCTCGGCGTGATTCGCAACTACAGCGATTGGCGCTGGTACTGGAACGTGCACAGCCGCATCGAACTCCGGTATGACCCGGTGGCCGAAGACCCGGCGCCGGCGGATCCATCCTGGATCAACTACAACGGCTATTGGTACGAAAACAACGGCGGTATCTTCACCCATGGCACGCACCGCATCACGATCCAGGCACGCGATGCTCAGGGCCGTGCAAACCGTTTTCGTTACGAAAACCGCCAGGGTCGCTGGGAGCTGTTCGACCACGATGCGGGCAACAACCGCATCGCCATGAGCGCCTATGGCGATCGCAACGGCACCATCGGAAAGATCCTGTTCGATGACCAGCGGCCCAGCGGCATGGCCGACCGCAACGACCGCCAGCTGATCTGGTTCGAATATGACAGCGCCGGTCAACTGATCTTGATCCGCGATGCGGCCGGCCGCAGTGTAAACTACGCCTACACGAACGGGCGTCTTTCCCGGGTCACCGATGTCACCGGCCATGAGGTCGCTTACGATTATGATACCAAGGGGCGCATCGTCAGCGTCATCGACGGCCCCGAACAGCAGCGGACCATCAACTACGACTCCAACGATCGGGTGGCCTCGGTCATGGACAGCCGCGGCGACGGGCACCGCTTCCGCTACGGCTATGACAGTTTCAAACAGGAGTACTACGCCCGGGTGCAAAGCCCCGATGGGCAAATCAAGGAGTTGTGGTACACCCGTGATGGCGCCATCAAGAAGGTGGCCGTCAACGGTGAAATTGACAAGGCCTTTACCCGCGACGGCCGCAACACCGCCATCAGCTCCGCCGACGGCACCGAAACCCAAAAAGAGTACGATGTCTGGGGTAACCTGACCCGCATCGGCCATCCGGACGGCGGCAGCGAATCGTGGCAATACGATCCCGTTCACCAGAAAAAAAGTGCCCACATCGATGAAAACGGGATCGTGACCCGCTATGCATACGATGCCGCCGGCCGATTGATTCAGCAAATCGATGCCGCCGGCACCGCGGACGAGCGCATCAGCGACTACACCCACGATGCCGCCGGCAACATGACCACCGTGCGCATCAGCGGGGCCGGGCAAACCGCGCTGACCACCATGGCCTACGATGATTACGGCAACCTGGTCAGCCGCACCGATGCCGAAAACCACACCGAAACCTTCAGCGACCATGACATCATGGGCAACGCGTTGACCCGCATCGATGGGCGCGGCAACCGCTGGACCTTCACCTACGATGCCGCCGGGCGGCCACTGACCACCACCGACCCGCTGGGGCAAACCACAACCTTTGTCTACAATACGGCCGGGCAAAAGATCCGCCAAATCGATGCCGCCGGCCAGGTCACCACCTTCGACTACGATGTGCGCGGCAACGTCATTGAAACCACCCGCATCGTGGACCCGGATGACGACACCCGCAACCTGCGCACCCGCATGCAATACGACCTGAACAACCGCCTGGTGCGCCACACCGACCCCGAAGGCAAGATCACGGTCTACGAATATGACAGCCACGGCCGACTTGAGACGATCACTGACGGCAACGGCAACGAAATCGTCCATTATTACGACACCAACGGCACGGCCGGCTGCAGCGCATGCGCCGGCAGCAGCTCCGGTCAGCCCAGCCGCATCGAATACCCCACCTTCGCCCGGGAGTTGCGCTACGATGCCCGCGGCCGCAAAACCATGGAACGCGACATGCTCGACCCCATGGAGGCCTACTACACCGAATTCAGCCACGATGCGGCCGGCAACCTGGTCTCCCAAACGGACGGACAAGGGCACACCACCACCTACCACTACGACGCGCGCCATCGGCTCACCCGGGTCGTCGACCCCCAACACGGCCAAACCGTTTACACCTACGATGCCCGCGACAACCTGCTGACCGTCACCGACGCCGAAAACCGGACCACCCGTTTTGAATACGACCGCAACAACCGCCTGATCAAACAGATCCGCCCCCTGGAACAGGTGACCGCCTACGATTACGACGGCACCGGCAACCTGATCGAAAAGATCGATGCCGAAAACCAGCGCACCGAATACCGCTACGACGCCGCCAACCGAATGGAACAAATCCACTACTACAGCGCCGACGACCACGTCACTCCCGTCAAAAGCGTGAACTTCACCTACAATGCCGCCGGGCAGATCACCGGCTACGACGACGGCACCACCTCCGCCGACTATACCTACGATCCCGCCGGCCGCAAAACCGAAGAGACGGTCCACTATCCGGGCTTTAGCCTGACCAATACCCACACCTACTATCATAACGGCCTGCAGCGCATCTTCACCAGCCCGGACGGCACGGTGTACGGATACCACTACGATACCAACAACCAGCTCACCGGCATCGAAATCCCGGGCACCGGCATGTTCACCGTCAGCGCCTACAACTGGACGCGCCCGAGCCAAGAGACGCTACCCGGCGGCACGCAGCGCCATTACCAGCACGATCCGCTCATGCGCATAAAGCGGATCACCACCACCGATCCGGGCGACAATCCGCAGTTGAACTACACCTATACCTACGATATGATGGACAACATCATCGCCAAGCAGACCGAACACGGTGATTACGCCTACGACTACGACGATCTGTACCGGCTGACCATCACCGAAACCCCCGACCAGCCCGATGAGGCCTTCGGCTACGATGCGGTGGGCAACCGCCTATCATCGGCGGACACGACCACAACCTGGCGCTACAACGCCAACAACGAGCTGCAAGGGTACAACGGCGTCAGCTTCACTTACGATGCCAACGGCAACCTGATCGAGAAAAACGACAACGGTGTCATCACCCGGCTCCTTTACAACCTGCAAGACCGCTTAGAGCGGGTCGAGGACGCCGATGGCACCGTGATCGCCCGCTACTATTACGACCCGTTCGGCCGCCGCCTCTACAAAGAGGTGGCCGGAACACGGACCTACTTTCACTACAGCGACGAAGGCCTGATCGGTGAGTACGATGCCGCAGGCGCCCAGCTCAAAGCCTACGGCTGGAAACCCGGCTCGACCTGGAGCACCGATCCGCTATTTATGAAAGTCGGCTCGCAATACTACTGGTACCACAACGATCATCTGGGCACCCCGCAGAAGATGACCAGCTCAAGCGGAGCCGTGGTGTGGTCAGCGCGGTACACCTCGTTTGGCCTGGCGTCCGTTAATGCGGGATCGGTTGTGGAGAATCCGTTGCGGTTTCCGGGACAACACTACGATCAGGAAACAGGGTTCCACTATAATCATTGGAGATATTATGATGCAAAGTTAGGTAGATACTTGCGGAGTGATCCCATCTTTGGAGAAGATTTCATCGGAGTTCAATTTCTTGTAAGCATTAGATTCGCTACCCTTATGTTGGATAAATATGGTTATGCTATGCAAAATCCTTTAAAGTTTATTGATACAACTGGTCTTGCTTGTGGGCCGGGGATACTTAGCTCGTTGGTTTATGATTGGTGGTTTACGGACTGCTGTAAAGCTCATGATGATTGCTATGCTGGTAAAGATGGCTACCGTTGTAAAACTCGCAAGGAATGCGATGATGACTTTTGTATTTGTATGCGTGAACAATGTAGGAATACATCATCAATTTATACTTGTTTAAAAAAGGCACGTAGTTTTTGTGATAAATCCAGGCGCTACGGTTGGCCTTGGTATAAGAAAAGAAATTTTGATAAATGTGATTGCTAGTTCATGGTATATAATGGTTTTAATTGTTTTGTCTCAAATTGGGCGTCTGATGTGACGGCATTGATGTTGGATGGGTTTGCGGTATTGCTAAGTGAGCAATAGAGACAATTATTAGGGGCAACCGTGTCATGATCCAGCGTTTCCGACGTGTACACTAAACGTTTCGCTTGAGACACGAATGGGTTAAACAATTTTTCCGATTGATCCATTTGATGTAAACACCTGAGACGTACCTTATCGTTTCAGTCATCGACCAGGGCCTAAATACGTACGAATTTTTATGAGAAAACTGTTGCTCCATCAAAAAAAATCGTAACTATTCAGCGAATTATTTTCAAAAACAGCAAAAAAAGACTTGACAGGGTTTTTCACGAAAAAAGCAAAAATGAAGTGGCAGCAACACTTGCTCCTGTTTGATGTACAGGAGCAAGTGTGGGCCTTCAGGGCTTGTCTTTTCACAATGCGCGTAGCCCTTTGCCATCAAGGTATCGTTCGTTCGACAGTGGCCGTTACAGGAGGAAAAATCCGGTTTCAAAAACCCGTGTTATAGTAGTGTTAATCAACTGCACGGGTCAGGAAAGAAACCGGATGAAAATCGAC